>NZ_BAAGFO010000001.1:0-1999786 GCF_059728505.1 Blautia sp. St.27G3
TTTTTACATTTTTTCTTTTTCAAAAAAGTTACCATTGCTAAATCACCCATTTTGTTTTAATATTATGGTAGGAAAAAATGGTTTTTTTGGAGATTACAACATGGACATACTAAAAGAAAAATGGGATGAGATCCTTCAGCTCGTCAAAACTGAGCATGAACTTTCTGATATCTCTTTCAAAACATGGCTCAAGCCACTGGAAATACACAGTGTTTCCGACCATATGGTAACAATACTTGTTCCATCTGAACAGATGGGCATTGATTATATTACAAAAAAATATATGTTTCCTATTAAAGTGGCAATCGCTGAGTTTACAGGAAAAGAATATGACATTGAGTTTATACTTCCGGAACAGGCAAAAGAACGCAAAAAAAAGTTCACTCCTGTAAATCTTGTAGACAACAGCCCCAGCATAGAAAAGGCTAATCTCAACCCAAGATATACCTTTGATACATTTGTTGTTGGTAATAACAACAAATTTGCACATGCTGCAGCACTTGCTGTTGCGGAGTCGCCGGGAAAAATGTATAATCCTCTTTTTATCCATGGAGGGGCCGGACTTGGAAAAACGCATCTTATGCATTCCATTGCTCATTTTATTTTGAATGAAAATCCTGAAAAGAAAGTACTTTATGTGACCAGTGAGTATTTTACAAATGAGCTGATTGATTCCATTCGTAATGGAAATAATACTTCTATGACCAAGTTCCGTGAAAAATACCGCAACGTGGATGTCCTTCTGATTGACGATATCCAGTTTATTATAGGTAAGGAATCCACGCAGGAAGAGTTTTTCCATACCTTTAACGATCTGCATAACAACAAAAAACAGATTATTATCTCCTCTGATAAACCGCCAAAAGATATTGAAACATTAGAAGCAAGGCTCCGTTCCAGATTTGAATGGGGTCTGATTGCTGATATTTCGTCTCCGGATTTTGAGACTCGTATGGCTATTCTTCATAAAAAAGAAGAAACCGACGGTTATGACATTGATAATGAAGTCATCAAATACATTGCTATGAATATTAAATCCAATATTCGTGAACTGGAAGGAGCTCTGAATAAACTCGTTGCGCTTAGCAACCTGGAAAACAGAGAAATAACGGTACGTCTGGCTGAGGAAGCATTAAAAGACATTATTTCCCCAGATGAAAAGAAAGAGATTACCCCTTCCCTCATTATTTCTGTTGTAGCAGAACATTTTCATATTACAGAAGACGATATTAAAAGTAATAAACGTAACACAGAAGTTGTTTTCCCAAGACAGATCGCTATGTACCTTTGCAGCAACATGACGAGCGTCGGACTCAAAAAAATTGGCTCCGAGATGGGAAATCGTGATCATTCCACTGTTCTTCATGGTTCCAAGAAAATTGCTTCTGAAATAAAAACTTCAGATTCTACAAGAAATATAGTAGAAATTTTGAAAAAAAAGATAAGTCCGGCATAAAGTTATCCACAAAGTTATCCACTTATCCACATGATAACCAGTTTTAATGTGTGTGAAAGAGTTGTGGACGAGTGTTTATAAACAATTTCCGGATCAGATCGTTTTATCCTTTCAAAAATTTGAAATGTGAATAAGCTTTCTGTTATCCATATCGTTTCTTAGGTGACTACACATCGTTGTCCATCTAAAAAATGCCGTAAATATAAAGCCTTATATGGGTTTTACACATATCCACAGCCCTTAATAAGATTACTGCGGATTTTTCTCATATATATATTTAAAGCGCTTCGCGCAATTTACACTTCGCAGAGCCGATTCTTTTTTGTAAGCTTTATATTTTTTGATAAAAAAATGATGGAAAGAACGATTTCCGTTCAGATCATCTGCAACATTACGAAGGGAGTATATCTATTATGAAAATTACTTGCAGCAAAAGTAACCTTCTGAAAGGTGTAAATACTGTAATGAAGGCCGTTCCTTCAAAAACCACGATGCCAATTCTCGAATGTATTCTGGTTGATGCTTCATCAGGCATCATAAAGTTCACAGCCAATGATATGGAACTGGGAATTGAAACCAAGGTGGAAGGTGAAATTCTTGAAAAAGGAATTGTAGCTTTGGAAGCAAAACTTTTTTCTGAGATTATCAGAAAACTGCCTGACAGTGATGTTACGATTGTTGCAGATGAAAAAAACAATACACAGATCACCTGTGAAAAAGCAAAATTTTCTATTATGGGAAAAGATGGAGAAGACTTCTCCTATCTTCCATTTGTTGAGAGAGATTATAAGATAAGCTTATCGCAGTTTACTCTGAAAGAAGTAATCAGACAAACTATTTTCTCAATTGCTGTGAACGACAGTAATAAAATGATGACGGGTGAGCTGTTTGAGATTCAGGAAAATGAAATGAGAGTTGTCTCTCTTGATGGTCATCGGATTTCAATTCGGAAAATAGAGCTTAAATCACATTATGGAGAGAAAAAGGTTATTGTTCCTGGTAAAACACTGATTGAAATTTCAAAAATTTTAATTGGTGGAACAGAAGATATCGTAGATATTTATTTTACGGATAATCATATTGTTTTTGAATTTGATCAGACGGTTGTTGTTTCGAGATTGATTGAAGGAAATTATTTCCGTGTAAATCAAATGCTTTCCAATGACTACGAGACAAAAGTTACAATCAATAAAAGAGAATTTCTTGATTGTATTGACAGGGCTACCCTTCTTGTAAAAGAAGGTGATAAAAGACCTATTATTTTGAATATTTCAGAAGGTGTTATGGAACTTAAAATTTCGTCTCAGATCGGTAGTATGGATGAAATTATTGATATTGAACTGGAAGGAAAGAATATAAAAATTGGTTTTAATCCGAAATTCCTGATTGATGCACTTCGTGTCATTGATGATGAATCTATTGATATCTATTACATGAATCCAAAAGCGCCATGTTTTATAAGGGATGAGGAGCAGAATTATATTTATCTGATTCTGCCAGTTAATTTTGTAGATGCATAATTACATGTTACAAGTATGGAGAATAAAATTATGGAAATGACGGAAATCAAGCTTCGGGATGAATACATTAAGCTGGGTCAGGCGTTAAAAGCTGCCGGTATTGCAGAGAGCGGAGTGGATGCAAAGTATAAGATTCTGGAAGGACAGGTTCTTGTAAACGGAGAAAAAGAATTTCAGAGAGGAAAAAAGCTTTTTGAAGGTGATGAAGTAATCTGTGAAGAAATTATGATTAAAATAACCAGATAAAAAGATGGTGTAAAGATGATTATTGAATCCATAAAGCTTTGTCATTTTCGTAATTATGATGAGCTCGAACTGAATTTTGACAGAGGAACAAATCTTTTTTATGGTGATAATGCGCAGGGGAAAACAAATATTCTGGAATCGGTTTATCTCTGTGGTACAACCAGGTCTCATAAAGGAAGTAAAGACAGAGAATTAATACATTTTGGAGAAGACGAATCCCATATCTGCATGAAAATTAAAAAAAATGAGATTCCATATCGGATTGATATGCATCTCAAAAAGAATAAAACAAAAGGGATTGCAATTAATGGTATGCCGGTTCGAAAGGCAAGTGAGCTGATCGGACTTGGCAATTTTGTATTTTTTTCTCCTGAAGATTTGAATATTATTAAAAATGGCCCTGCTGAGAGACGAAGATTTCTTGATATGGAGATGTGTCAGCTCGATAAAATATATCTTTATCATCTGTCAAACTATAATAAAATTCTGAATCAGCGAAATCGATTGCTGAAGGATTATACCTTTTATGAGGAATCGAATACCATGCTTGATGTACTGGATGAACAGCTCGTCAGATACGGACAGGTAATCATTCAAATGAGAAGTACATTTGTTGAAGTATTATGCGAAATTATTCAGGATATACATAGAAATCTTTCTGGAAAAAAAGAGATTTTAGTTGTTGAATATGAAAAAGATACAGATTATGAAAAATTAAAAGAAAAATTAAGGGGTAACAGGGAAAGAGACATCAGGACAAAGGTGACAAATGAAGGGCCACACAGAGACGATCTGTGTTTTCTGATTAATGGAATTGATATTCGGAAATATGGATCTCAGGGACAGCAAAGAACAGCAGCTCTGTCTTTGAAGCTTGCAGAAATAGAGATTGTTAAAAGAAAAATAAAGGATACGCCTGTTTTGTTGCTGGATGATGTTCTTTCTGAGCTTGACAGCAGCCGACAACGATATCTTCTTGAGAATATTCATGATATCCAAACATTGATTACGTGTACAGGCGTGGACGATTTTGTCAGTTATAATTTTCAAATAAATAGACTGTTTCAGGTTTCATGTGGAACAGTTGAGGAAAAAGGTTAGGAGGGTTTCGATGAGTGCAGAATACGGTGCAGATCAAATCCAGATTCTGGAAGGTCTGGAGGCAGTAAGAAAAAGACCCGGTATGTATATTGGAAGTACCTCGGCGAGAGGTCTTCATCATCTTGTTTATGAAATTGTGGACAATGCAATTGATGAGGCGCTAGCCGGTTTTTGTGATTATATTACAGTAACAATAAACAAAGATAATTCTGTAACAGTGACGGACAATGGACGTGGTATTCCAGTTGGAATTAACCATAAAGCAGGACTTCCGGCAGTGGAAGTCGTATTTACAGTACTCCATGCAGGTGGAAAATTCGGAGGCGGAGGATATAAGGTATCCGGCGGTCTTCACGGGGTAGGAGCTTCTGTTGTAAATGCTCTTTCTGTATGGCTTGAGGTAACAATCTGCAAAGATGGAAACATTTACAGACAGCGGTATGAGAGAGGTAAGGTTGTTGAAAAGCTGAAAATTATCGGTACGTGTGAACCGGAAAAGACAGGAACTACCGTTACATTTTTCCCGGATGGAGAGATTTTTGAGGAGACAATTTTTGATTTTAATACGCTGAAACAGCGTTTGCGGGAAATGGCGTTTCTGACAAAAGGGATCAAGATAGTTCTCCGCGATGACCGGGAGGAGGAACCGGAAGAGCGTACGTTTCACTATGAAGGCGGAATCAAAGAGTTTGTAACGTATCTGAATAAAGGAAAAACGCCCCTTTATGAGGATATCATTTTTGCAGAGGGTGAAAAAGACGGAGTTTACGTAGAAGTAGCGATGCAGCATAACGATGCGTACACGGAAGGAAGCTACAGCTTTGTCAATAATATTACGACACCGGAAGGCGGTACGCATCTGACCGGTTTTAAAAATGCACTCACAAAGACATTCAATGATTATGCAAAGACAAACAAGCTGATTAAAGAAAATGATCAGAATCTTTCCGGTGATGATATTCGTGAGGGTCTGACTGCAATTATCAGCGTTAAAATTGAAAATCCACAGTTTGAAGGACAGACAAAACAGAAGCTTGGCAACAGTGAGGCAAGAGGAGCTGTAGAAAATATTGTGTCCGATCAGCTTATGATTTATCTGGAACAGCATCCTCAGGTAGCAAAAATTATTGTGGAAAAATCGCTGATGTCACAGAGAGCGAGGGAGGCAGCAAGAAAAGCGAGAGATTTGACGAGAAGAAAATCTGCGCTTGACGGACTTTCTCTTCCCGGAAAGCTTGCAGACTGTTCGGATAAGAATCCGGAAAACTGTGAAATTTATATTGTTGAGGGAGACTCGGCAGGCGGTTCTGCCAAAACAGCCAGAAGCCGAGCAACACAGGCAATTCTGCCTCTTCGTGGTAAAATTCTGAATGTGGAAAAGGCGCGTCTTGACCGCATTTATGGAAATGCAGAGATTAAGGCAATGATTACAGCGTTTGGTACCGGTATTCATGAAGATTTTGATATCTCAAAACTTCGGTATCACAAAATTATTATCATGACAGATGCCGATGTAGATGGTTCTCATATTGCGACGCTTCTGCTGACATTCATATACCGCTTTATGCCGGAGCTGATCAAACAGGGATATGTGTATCTGGCTACGCCTCCGCTTTTTAAGCTGGAGAAAAATAAAAAAGTATGGTATGCATACAGTGATGAACAGCTGGCGGCGATCCTCGATGAAGTAGGCCGTGATCAGAATAACAAAATTCAGCGTTATAAAGGTCTTGGAGAGATGGATGCAGATCAGCTCTGGGAGACTACTATGGACCCAGAGAAACGTATTTTGAAAAGAGTTGTGATGGATGAAAATCAGTCTTCGGAGATTGATGTGACCTTCACAACACTGATGGGAGACCAGGTGGAGCCCAGACGTGAGTTTATTGAAGAAAATGCAAAGAAAGTGAGAAATCTGGACATCTGATTCTGGATTAGCATCACAGGAGGAGCGAAACTTTGGAAGATAATATTTTTGATAAAATAAAAGAAGTAGACCTCAAGAAAACAATGGAAGAAAGTTATATTGATTATGCCATGAGCGTAATCGCTTCCCGTGCTCTCCCGGATGTGCGCGATGGTCTGAAGCCGGTACAGAGAAGGGTTCTTTATTCCATGATTGAGCTGAATAACAGTCCTGACAAGCCTCACAGAAAATGTGCGCGTATTGTCGGTGATACGATGGGTAAGTATCACCCGCATGGTGACAGTTCGATTTACGGAGCGCTTGTCAATATGGCGCAGGAATGGTCCACAAGATATCCTCTTGTTGACGGACACGGGAACTTCGGTTCCGTGGATGGCGACGGGGCGGCGGCTATGCGTTATACGGAGGCGCGCCTCAGCAAAATTTCCATGGAAATGCTGGCTGATATAAATAAAGATACCGTGGATTTTGCCCCAAACTTTGATGAAACTGAGAAAGAGCCTGTGATTCTTCCTTCCAGATTTCCAAATCTTCTGGTGAACGGAACAACGGGTATTGCAGTCGGAATGGCAACTAACATTCCGCCTCATAATCTTGGAGAGGTAATTTCTGCTGTTGTAAAGATGATTGATAACCGGATTGAGGAAAAGAGAGATACCTCAATTGAAGAAATTATGGATATCATCAAAGGGCCAGACTTCCCAACCGGAGCACAGATTCTTGGAACAAGAGGAATTGAGGAGGCCTATCGTACGGGACGAGGTAAAATTCGTGTTCGAGCAATAACCAATATTGAGACAGCCCCGAATGGAAAAAGTCATATTATTGTGACGGAATTGCCGTATCTTGTAAACAAGGCGCGTCTGATTGAAAAAATGGCAGACCTTGTAAGGGATAAAAGAATTGACGGTATCACGGCAATTACAGATGAGTCAAGCCGTGAAGGAATGCGAATCAACATTGAGCTGAGAAAAGACGCGAACGCAAATGTCATTCTCAATCAGCTTTATAAGCATACACAGCTTCAGGATACGTTTGGTGTCAATATGCTAGCGCTTGTAAAAAATCAGCCAAAGGTGCTGAACATTCATCAGATGCTGAGTTATTATATCAAACATCAGGAGGATGTCGTAACAAGAAGGACAAAATATGAGCTGAACAAAGCAGAAGAACGCGCTCATATTTTGCAGGGCTTGCTGATTGCGCTTGATAACATTGATGAAGTAATTTCTATTATCCGCAGTTCTCAGAATACACAGGCTGCAAAAGCACGGCTGATGGAACGTTTCAGTCTCTCGGACGCACAGTCACAGGCGATTGTAGATATGCGTCTGCGCGCGCTCACCGGTCTGGAACGGGAAAAACTGGAAAATGAATTCAAAGAACTCATGGAAAAAATCAAAGATTTGAAGGCAATTCTTGCAGATGAAAATCTTTTGCTTGGCGTGATTAAAAAAGAGATCACGATCGTAAAAGAAAAATTTGGAGATGAGAGAAGAACTTCAATCGGATTTGATGCATTTGATATTTCCATGGAAGATCTGATACCGGATGAAAATGTTGTGATTACCATGACAAAGCTTGGATATATTAAGCGTATGACTCCGGATAATTTTAAGTCCCAGGGCCGAGGCGGCAAGGGAATTAAAGGAATGCAGACAATCGAAGACGATTACATAGAAGAACTTCTTATGACGACAACGCATCACTATCTGATGTTTTTCACAAATAAAGGAAGAGTGTATCGTCTGAAAGCGTATGAAATTCCAGAAGCAGGAAGAACGGCGAGAGGAACAGCGATTATTAATCTTCTTCAGCTCATGCCAGAAGAAAAGATAACGGCGCTGATCCCGATCAAAGAGTATAAAGACGGTCGTTTTATGTTTATGGCAACAAAAAATGGAATTGTCAAAAAAACGCCGATTACGGATTTTGTGAATGTGAGAAAAACTGGACTTGCTGCCATCAGTCTCCGTGAAGAAGATGAATTGATCGAGGTCAAATTTACAAATAATAAGAAAGACATCTTCCTTGTAACGAAATACGGACAGTGTATTCGCTTCCACGAAACGGATGTAAGAAGAACAGGCCGTGTCTCCATGGGTGTCATCGGAATGAACCTTTCAGACGGAGACGAGGTGGTCGGCATGCAGCTCGATACGCAGGGCGATTATCTTCTGATCGTATCAGAAAACGGTATGGGTAAACTCACCTCCATGGAAGAATTTACTCCTCAGAACAGAGGAGGAAAAGGTGTAAAATGTTACAAAATTATGGAAAAAACAGGAAATGTCGTTGGCGTTAAAGCAGTAAACAATGAAAATGAAATTATGATGATCAACACAGAAGGTATTATTATACAGATGTCATGTGAAGATATCTCTGTGCTTGGACGTATTACAAGCGGCGTTAAGCTGATGAATTTAAGTGGAGATGCCAGAGTAGCAAGTATTGCCAGAGTCAGAGAATCCCTGGCAAAAACAGAAGAGGATACCTTAAAATCACTGGAAGAGGAACTGAAGAAAGAAGAATAGAAAATGAGAGTACGAAGGTTAATTGCCATTTGGATGGCAAAAATCGTGAGTACTGCATGCAGAATTTCCGGCAGACAGGGTGTTACGTTTGCCGGAAAAGTTGCACTTAAGGCTGATCCGCAGATTTTAAAAGATCTGGCAGGTCAGGTGCGGGAAAAGATTTTTGTCGTATGTGGAACAAACGGAAAGACAACTACAAATAATCTGCTGTGTTCCGCCGTAGAATCGGAGGGCAAAAAGCTGGTATGTAATCACACAGGGTCCAATATGTTGGCCGGTGTGGCTGCCGCCTTTGTGCTTGCGGCAAAAAATAACGGAAAGCTGGATGCAGATTATGCATGTATCGAGATTGACGAAGCTTCAACGCTTCGGATTTTCCCGCATTTCAAACCGGATTATATGGTTCTGACCAATCTTTTCCGCGATCAGCTCGACCGATATGGAGAAATTGATATAACGATGGATATGCTAAAAAGAGCCATGCAGATGGCTCCGGATATGACAGTAATTGTAAATGGAGATGATGCGCTGTCCGCCTATCTTGCCATGGAAAGCGGAAATCCGTATAAGACATACGGTATAACGGAAAAGGTATTTGATTCCCAAAGTGAACATGAGATCCGGGAGGGACGTTTCTGCAAGAAATGCGGAGCAAGGCTGGAATATGATTTTTATCATTATAGCCAGATCGGAAAATACGATTGTCCAAATTGCGATTTTACAAGACCTGTGATTGATTATGAAGCATCCGGAATCAGTATGGAAAATGGTCTTTGTTTTGAGGTAGAAGGACGTCGCGTCGCAGCTGATTATAAGGGATTTTATAATATTTATAACATTCTTGCAGCATACAGTGCGGCAAGAACGGCAGGAATGAGTCTTGCTCATTTTGATCAAGTACTTGCAGAATTTAATCCTCAAAACGGCAGAATGGAAGAATTTGAGATTGAAGGAACGCATGTTATTTTGAATCTGGCCAAAAATCCGGCTGGATTTAACCAGAATATCTCCGCAGTCATGGAGGATGAAAAAGAAAAGGATATTGTCATCGTGATCAATGACAATGCGCAGGATGGAACCGATATTTCCTGGCTCTGGGATGTTGATTTTGACCGGTTTGCAGAGGATCATATTCATTCCATAACAGTTAGTGGAATTCGTTGTCAGGACATGCTGCTTCGAATGAAATATGTGGATATCTACTCAGAATTGATTGGTGATGTCAAAACTGCAATTGAAGCAAGAATTAAAGACGGATGTAAAAATTTATACGTTCTGGTAAATTATACAGCGCTGTTTTCTACCAGAAATATTTTAGTGGAAATGGCAGGGAAAAAGACGAATCGGTCAAATAAAAACTGAAGATTCAGTAAACAGATGACAGCGAAGCGTCACTGAGAATGAGGATTAGATGATGAAAATAAGAATAGGACACTTATATCCGGATTTATTGAATTTATATGGTGATCGGGGAAATATTCAATGCTTAAAAAAGCGAATGCAGTGGCGTGGGATTGATGCAGAAGTGCAGGAATTTCAGATCACGGATACAATTAGCTTCTTGGATCTGGATATCGTCTTGCTTGGCGGTGGTTCAGACCGGGAACAGATGCTCGTATGTGAAAAGTTAAAAACAATTCGTCAGGATTTTAAGGAGTATGTGGAGGATAACGGCGTCGTTATCGCAGTCTGCGGTGGATATCAGCTGCTCGGCCACTATTATGATACAGATGATGGAAGAATCGAAGGTCTTTCCCTGGTCGATTTATACACAGAACAGGGAACCCCCCGGCTTATATCAAATATTGTAATACAAAATGATCTGTTCCCTTATCCGATTGTCGGTTTTGAAAACCACGGAGGACGAACCTTTATCGGAGATAACAAACCGCTGGGAAAGGTTCTGTTCGGATACGGAAATAATGAAACGGAAAAAGCAGAAGGAGTTCTCTACAAAAACGTAATCGGAACCTATCTGCATGGCCCACTGTTACCCAAAAACCCTCACATCTGCGATTACCTGATCAAAAATGCGCTGGAACGCAAATACGGAACATCCGATCTCTCCCCACTCGACGACGAGCAGGAACTCCAGGCAAACCGATACATCGTGGAACGTTTTGTAAAATAATAATATGAACAGTATCTATTAATTTATTTTATCAAAATCAGACCAGAGAGAACCCATGCAAAATAAGGGGTGACTTGTTTGTTGGAACCCCGTTTTTTATGGGTTCTCTCTGGTTGTCCTCTATAAATAAACAAATCCCCAAAAAACAAAGCTTGACAAAAACCGCAAATGGCTGTAACTTATACTTCGAACAGTTGAATAATGCTTTTCTCTTATTCAGAGTGGTGGAGATACAAAGGATCTGTGAAGCCACGGCAACCCCTGAAAAGGAAGGTGCCAACCTGAGCGAGTAAAATCGAACAATAAGGGGATTTGATGATATATAATTGAGTCCGCCTTTCAGGTGGATTTTTTGTATGTATAAAAGTTTTTTAGAATGAAAAATGAGTCATACATCGTTTTACTTATCCCGGAAATAACAGAAAAGCAGCCAGAAAAAGAAAGGAAAAAACAATGGATAAATTATTATTTACCTCAGAATCCGTGACAGAAGGACATCCGGATAAAATGTGCGACCAGATTTCTGATGCAATTCTGGATGCATTGCTGGCACAGGATCCCATGAGCCGTGTTGCCTGTGAGACGGCGACGACAACAGGACTGGTGCTTGTGATGGGTGAGATTACCACAAAGGCTTATGTTGATATCCAGAAAATTGTGAGAGATACCGTAAGGGAGATCGGATATACCAGAGGAAAATATGGGTTTGATGCAGAGACC
The DNA here is from genome assembly GCF_059728505.1 of Blautia sp. St.27G3. Taxonomy (NCBI): domain Bacteria; kingdom Bacillati; phylum Bacillota; class Clostridia; order Lachnospirales; family Lachnospiraceae; genus Blautia; species Blautia sp. St.27G3. The sequence goes on from NZ_BAAGFO010000001.1 coordinate 11,636, forward strand.
TGTGGAGTGATTACTGCGATTGATGAACAGTCTACAGATATTGCTATGGGTGTGGATAAAGCGCTGGAAGCGAAAGAAAGTGCTATGAGCGACGAGGAGATTGAAGCGATCGGAGCCGGAGATCAGGGAATGATGTTTGGTTATGCGACGAATGAGACGGAAGAATACATGCCATACCCGATATCGCTTGCGCATAAGCTGGCATTGCAGCTCACAAAGGTGAGAAAGGATGGAACACTTTCCTATCTGCGTCCGGATGGAAAAACACAGGTGACTGTTGAGTATGATAAAAACGGAAAGCCCGCACGTCTTGATGCAGTTGTACTTTCCACACAGCATGACCCGGATGTCACACAGGAACAGATACATGAGGATATTAAAAAGCATGTGTTTGACGTGATCCTTCCAAAAGATATGATTGATGGGGAAACAAAGTTTTTTGTAAATCCGACTGGACGTTTTGTCATCGGAGGCCCGCACGGAGACAGCGGTTTGACTGGGCGGAAGATTATTGTGGATACGTATGGAGGATATGCTCGTCATGGCGGCGGCGCTTTTTCCGGAAAAGATTGTACTAAGGTAGACCGAAGCGCAGCATACGCGGCGCGTTATGTGGCTAAAAATATAGTTGCAGCGGGACTTGCTGATAAATGTGAAATCCAGTTGTCTTATGCAATTGGAGTTGCCAGACCGACTTCCATAATGGTCGACACGGATGGAACCGGAAAGCTTTCGGATGAAAAGCTTACAGAAATTGTAAGAGAGAATTTTGATCTGAGACCGGCCGGTATCATTAAAATGTTGGATTTGCGCAGACCGATTTACAAGAAGACAGCAGCTTATGGACATTTCGGAAGAACAGATCTGGATCTCCCATGGGAAAAGCTGGATAAGGTAGAAATATTAAAGAAGTATCTTTAAAAAAATGAGAATCTGAATAGAAAAAAGATCAGGGTTGTTTTAAATCATTGTTAAAAGCTTGTATTTAGACAACAGCCCTGATTTTTTTCTATGTTTTTAGAGAAAGTTTAGAATCCTTCAATATTGTTTAGGTGAAATAACAAAAGGATTGTGTTATACTTAAAAAATATGAGGAAATGAAAACGTTTCATATCCGTATTTCTGGAAAATAAGTTTAAAACAGGTGATTTTATGCGATTAAAGACAAGGCTTATTACTGCTTTTCTGATTATTATTCTTGTGCCTACTCTTTTATTTGGAGTGACGATTTTCGGGTTTACAAAATATCAGATGGATCTGATCGAGAGAAATTACGGTGTTTCTGTTTCATACGAAAATCTTTCGGATTCTATGCAGATGATCGGAAGATCCACGCAGGAAATATTTGAGGGGATGAAAGAGCAGGCAAGACAGAATCCAGAGAGATTTCTTGAGGAACGTTTTTTGAAACAGGTTAACAGCGTTCTTCAGGATAAGCTTTCATTTCTACTTGTGAGAAAAGATGGAGAGATTTTTTACAATGGAAGTACGGAAAAATTAGATCTTCTTCTGAAAGAGCTGCCTGCTTTTCGTAGCTTTACGAGTGCGGCAGACGGTGGTTCTTATATTGGAAAGGCAGTTCAGGCATTTATCAAACAGCTTGATGTGAGTATGGAGGATGGTTCTGAGGTCAGTTTGTTTATTGTTTCCTCATCCAGCAAGATTGCGTCACAGACAAAGAAACTGATGCGTGATCTGATTATTTCTGTCGTAATTATTTTAATTGTCACTGTTTTAATTATGATTATGTGGATTTATACGGGAATCCACACTCCTTTGAAGAAGCTGAGCGAGGGTATGAACCGGATTAAGGGAGAGGACTTTGATTTTGAGATAGAGGTAAAAGGCAACGATGAGATCAGTGAGCTTTGCCGTGATTTTAATGAAATGAGGCAGAGATTAAAGGATGTGGATGAGCAGAAGCGTGCTTTTGATCAGCAAAGCAAAGAGCTGATTAGCAATATTTCACACGATCTGAAAACGCCAATTACAGCAGTGAAGGGTTATGTGGAAGGAATTATGGATGGAGTGGCGGACACACCAGAAAAGATGGACCGCTATATCCGAACTATTTATATTAAAGCAAATGACATGGACCGGCTGATCAATGAGCTGACTTTTTATTCCAAGATTGATACAAATCGTATTCCCTATAATTTCAATAAAATTGACGTGTCAGAGTATTTTGACGACTGTGCCGAAGAAGTGGGGCTTGAACTCAGGGAAAAGAATATTACTTTTTCTTACATCAACACAGTGGAACCAGGAGAGCTCATTATCGCAGACGCGGAGCAGCTTAAGCGTGTCGTAAATAATATTATCGGAAATTCTGTGAAATATATGGAGAAAGAGAAAAAGAACGTACAGCTGCGTGTGATGGATATGGGGGATTTTATCCATGTGGAACTGGAGGATAACGGAAAGGGAATTCCGAACAAAGAATTACCATCTATTTTTGATCGTTTTTATCGTACGGATTTGTCAAGAAATTCTGCGCAAGGAGGAAACGGCATCGGCCTTTCGATTGTGAAAAAAATTATAGAAGATCACGGTGGAAGAATCTGGGCAACCAGCAAAGTATCAGAGGGAACGGTTATGCATTTTGAAATAAGAAAATATCAGGAGGTACCTGTTCATGAGTAGAATACTGATTGTGGAAGATGAAATAGCGATTGCAGATCTAGAGAAGGATTATCTGGAGCTTTCCGGTTTTGAGGTGGAGACGGAAAATTCTGGTGATACGGGCCTGAAACGGTCTTTGGAGGAGGAATTTGATCTGATTATTCTGGATTTGATGTTGCCTGAAGTCGATGGTTTTGAAATCTGTCGCCAAATAAGGGAAAAGAAAAATGTTCCCATTGTGATGGTTTCAGCAAAAAAGGACGATATTGATAAAATACGCGGTCTTGGTCTTGGCGCAGACGATTATATGACAAAACCATTTAGCCCAAGCGAGCTGGTGGCCCGGGTGAAAGCACACCTTGCACGTTATGAAAGGCTTGTAAACAGTAATCTGCCGGAAAATGATATGGTGGAAATTCGTGGAATAAAGATTGACAAAACAGCCCGCCGCGTATGGATTGAGGGAGAAGAGAGAAACTTTACAACAAAAGAGTTTGATCTTCTCACATTTCTTGCACAGAATCCGAATCATGTGTTTACAAAAGAGGAACTTTTTAAAGAAATATGGGATATGGAGTCAGTCGGGGACATCGCTACCGTTACTGTGCATATCAAAAAAATCCGGGAAAAGATAGAGAAGCATTCTTCAAAGCCACAGTATATTGAGACGATCTGGGGAGTAGGATATCGGTTTAAAGTGTAATTCGTAAATAAAAAAGCCAATTTTCCTTGTATTTAAGCCATTCTTTAACCTTTAAGGAGTGGCTTTTTTCTTTAAAAACTACCAAAAAAACTACCAAAATCGAAAAATATGTCGCGAATGCGTCAGGATGGAGGAAAAGTAGCTTTATGAAGAAAGAATTGTACAAGGAGACCGGATACCCGGGAATTAAGCAGAGAATCAGCGATAACATGTACATCGTGACGATTGATCTGGGACGTCAGCTTCGTTTGAATAAGAAAACAGGGCTGATGGAAATGAAGCAGGCAAAAACTACCAAACACGTAACCACATTAAAAGAGGCGAAAGCACTTCTGGGAAAAAATAACAAGGAGAAAAAGGAAAGAAAGGTGACAGAAGTGGCTGAAAAAGTGATCTTCATTCGTGCCCTTGCAGAATATACTGCACATTACAAGGAGAACTGGTCGGATTCCTATATGATGCAAAAACAGTCACAGGCAAAAAGGATGCAGACCTATTTCGGAAATCGTGATGTAAAAAGCATTGATACATTGGATATCGAGGAATTCTTCAAGTGGTGCAGAAGCCCACAACCGGGATTTTCGCAGCCACTTAGTAATAACAGCATTCAGAAAATCAGAACACATCTGTATGATCTCTGGAAATATATGAAGAAGAATCAGAAAAAGTATGGAATCCGAGAGAATGTTGTTCTGGATGCTGAGGTCGGAGATATCAAAAAGTTTGAAGCAACAATACTGAATGCGGAGCAGGTCAATTATATGATTCAGTATGCAATCAACAATGAGAAAGATTACTCTATATTGGCATTGATAGGTCTCCCGCTTCTCAGTGGACTGCGCCGGGGAGAATTATGTGGTGTGAAATGGAAGAACATTGATTTTGAAAAAAGACTGATTGATGTGGAATATCAGAGATGTCAGATTTCTACAGGCAGTCTGGAGAAAGTACCGAAGGGCGGGAAAGACGATGGTAATTCCAGAGAAGAGCGTAAACAGAGATATGCGGCACTTCCGGATTCTCTGGCAATTCTTCTTGGCTACATCAAGGATCAGCAGGCGATCTATCTCAGACGCGAGGTTATTCCCGAGGACTACATTTACATGACAAAAGTAAATTTGGTGAATGGATATCTGCCACATCCGGGAAAGCTTAGCAGAAAGTTTTCGGAGTTTCAGAATAGAATGAATAAGGTTCGTGAAAAAGCAGGATTGGAAGCAATCCCACAGGTGAGACTGCATGATCTGAGGCATACTTTTATCAGTTTGTGTTTAAATGGTGGAGTTAATCAGTTTCAGGTTTCCGCAAACTGCGGACATACCTTTTCCGGAAAAGGGAATTCCATTACAGTATCAGTGTACTGGCATGATGACAACAACAGAGAAGATATAATCGCTTTCATTGATAAGATGATTACAGCGAAGCTGGAAATTCTGGATATGAGTGAATACTAATTATTATTTGAAATCCCAGATGCTAAGGTGTCTGGGATTTTTTAAATTTCTAAAAAACTTTTGAGATGTTCCTTTATTTTTACCATTTTCTTTGTCTTTAAAAGGTGAAGGAACTAATATCAATTCACCAAAAGGAGCAATCAGAAAATGAAAAAAGATACGTACGTCGATACTGGAACACCAGGAATTAAACAGAACGTAATCACTAAAAAGTATGTGGTAAGTCTTGATTTTGGACGCCAGCTACGTATGAACAAGAAAACAGGAAGAATGGAAATGAAGCAGATCAAGACAACCAGAACTGTCAGTACCATGAAGGAAGCAAAAGCAATTCAGGGAAAAAATAATGCGTTAAAGAAAACTAGGAGAACAACCGGTATTACGAGAAGGATTGCATTTGACCAAGTGCTGGATGAATATACGGAATACTATAAAAGTACATGGTCTGATTCCTACATGATGCAGAAACAATCGCAGGCGAAGAGGATGAAAGCATATTTCAGTGATCGAGATGTTCGCAACATTGATACACTTGACATCGAAAAATTCTTTGCATGGTGTAAAGAAAGTCAGCTGGGGTTTGAACATCCTTTAAGCAATAACAGCGTTCAGAAAATCAGAACACATTTGAAAGATTTCTGGAGATATATGAAAAAGAATCAGAACAGGTATGGTATTACGGAGAATGTTGTTCTCGATGCAGATTACGGAGAAGTGCAGGTATTCAAGGGCAATATTCTGAATGCTGAACAGGTCAATTATATGCTTCAGTTTGCGATAAATTATGAGGCAGATTATTCTGTGTGGAGCATGATTGGATTCACAGTCCTGACTGGTATGAGACGAGGTGAACTTTGCGGAATCAAGTGGAGAAATATTGATTTTGAAAACAGACTGATTGATGTGGAATATCAGAGATGCCAGATTTCTACCGGTAGTATTGAGAAAGTACCGAAAAGAGGAAATGATGCGGGACATACCAGAGAAGAACGAAAGCAGAGATATGCAGCATTGCCAGATATCCTGGTTCAGATGTTGGATCATATCAAAGCACAGCAGGAAGAATATCTGCAGCGTTCCGTGAAACCGGATGACTATATTTATATGACAAAAGAGAATCTGGTTAGAGGATATCTTCCTCATCCGGGAAAAGTCAGCCGGAGATTTTCGGAATTTCTAAACCGTGTGAATAAAGCCAGAGGAAAAGATGGACTGGAACCATTGCCATATGTCCGACTCCATGATATGCGTCATACATTCATAAGTCTTTGCCTGAATGGAGGAGTAAACAGGTTTCAGGTATCTGCAAATTGTGGACACACATATTCAGGAGAGGATAATAATACAACTGTTTCTACATACTGGCATGATGATGGTAACAGGTCGGAAATCATTGGTTTAATAAATCAGATTATTCAAGTGAATATAGAATAGCAAGTATAAGAGCAGCCCCTGTAAAATCTCTCAAGCGAATTACAGGGGATTTTTTGTGTGAGATGTGACGCTTTTGGCATCTGGAGACCTTGTAGAATAAGGCTTTGTGGGCACGAAAATGAAGAAGATGATATATTTGTCCAGAAAGTTGGAAATGAGGGGTGAAAGCGTCACATTTTTGGAGAAACCGTATGAAAAAGAGTAACGCTTTTTATCTTTAGAATACGTGTAAAATAAAGCTTTACGTGGATATTTAGTAGATGTGGATAAATGTTCCAGTAGTTCAAAAATTAGGGGAAAAAGCGTTACACTATTTTTTGAAAATATACATGAGATAGAAATAATTCTTATATCATTCTTATATCATGACAGAAATTGAATTTAGAAGTCATAACTGGATACTCTTCAAATAAGTAAATAATATCTTATTCAACGTAAAAATAACACGAATTCGAAAAATTCGACAATGTAGTTGTTGATGTAAATCTGGCCGATCTGTATAATTATTTTTGGTATGAATTATAGTTTTTATGATGTTACGACTCGGAGGAGATACTCATGACTTTAAGTTATAATAACCTATGGAAGACATTAATTGATAAAGGAATGAAAAAAGGAACATTGTGTGAGTTGGCTGAGATTAGCACAAGTACTTTGTCCAAGATGAAACATAATGAACCTGTTTCCTTAGGGATTATATTGAAAATATGTGAAACACTGAATTGCAAAATAGAAGATGTAGTAATAGTAATATCTTCTGACCAGAGAGGTGCATGATGGGTATTTGTAAGCTGGTAGATGAATTAAACAGATTGAGAAAATCGTCAAGTGAGTCTATTGATGGAATTGGAAGCTTTGATGATTTCAAAAAGTATATGCATGTTTCAAGAAAGGCAGAAGAAGACCTGATTGAAATACTAAGAAAAGTGGCACTTTCTGGTAAAAAAACGCTAGTGTTGTTGTGTGGTAGTGCTGGAGATGGAAAGTCGCATTTATTATCTTATCTGAAAAATGATTTGCATTTATTGGAAAATTACACAGTTTACAATGATGCAACAGAGAGTAGTGCGCCATCTAAAACTGCTATTGAAACACTGTACGAAGCTCTTGTGGATTTTTCGGATGAAAATATTGAAAACCCAGGAAATAATTTTATTCTTGCAATTAACCTTGGTGTATTGAGTAATTTTATTGAATCTGAGTATGGAGCATCTTTCCGTAAATTATACCAACATGTCGTTTCAAGTAATATTCTGACAAATAAAATAAATGAAGGTGGGTATATTGAGAACAGTCCATTCCAACATGTGAGTTTTTCAGACTATCACATGTATTCATTAACAAAAGATGGAATACACCCTGTATATCTTGAGGCCATACTAAGTAGAATATTTAACAAAGAGGAAAAGAATCCTTTTTTTACTGTTTATAAAAATGAATGTCAGATTTGTCCTCTTTCTGAAAAATGTCCTGTAAAGCATAACTTTGAATTTCTTACAAAGAATGAAAACAGAGAGTTTATTGCCAACTCACTTGTTGAAGTTATCGTGAAAGATAAAGAAATTCTTACAACAAGAGAAATCCTAAATTATGTTTATGACATTGTGGTTGCGCCTTCGTTTAATTATAAAAAAATGGCACAAGCATCAACTAACACAGTTTCATTTTTAAAAGAATATGTTAGAGATATTACACCTACTCTAATGTATGAGTATACAGACATGTCTGTTTTAATGAATCAGTTAAAGAAATACGATCCGTTATTAGAAAGATCTGAGGAAGCGGATGAAGCTGCTATATTTTATTATGTGTCATCAGATGTAAGAAAAGAAATTACCGATACTTTCGGTAAGGAGTCGTATGGGGAAATTCTGTGTAAAAATACAGCAATCGCTAAAATTAACGACGATAAAACACTGAAAGCACAGATTTTTAGTGCGCTTGTGAGAATCAATGCCATGAGGAATAGAATGAGTGTTGGTGCGGCATATTCCTCTTTTTTGCGCAACTTGTATTACTATAATATTGGAAAAACCCGAAAACTTGGTGAATTATATAATTTGGTTGAGGCTGCTATAACCCAATGGTGTGGAAGTACTCCAGACGGTAATATCTGTTTTGATGAAATACATGAGGGTATAACACTTTATGAAAAGATAGATTTCGAACCATATTTGGAAGACTTACCAAATCAAAATGCCAGTGAAGAATTGCAGCGTTTTCTTCCGTTTGTTACGGTTAAATATGAGAACAAAAAAACGGGAGAAATAGTTGTGCTTGATATCGATTATTCATTGTATGAGATGATTTATAGGCTCGAAAAAGGATATATTCAAACTGCGGACGACAGAAATAATCATGCAGATTTTATCAGCTTTATAGAAAAAATCTTGAAAACAGGATCATCGGAAAAAGAGTTAACAGTTATCACTGATGACAACAAGAAGGCTGTCATTGAAAAAACAAAATTTGGATATAAATTTAAGGTGGTGAAGTAATGAATTATCAATTTGATTATGAAAAGTTCTGTGAAACATTTAATGTAAAAACAGATAAAGCAGTAGATTCATTACGCCTCACTCATACGCAGGATATATGTTTTAAATTATTCCCGTACAAGGCTAGTGGAAAAGCACAGGCACCTATTGTTACCGAGCTGGATGGGATAGTTAGTGGGTTTTTCAGAAAAGCCTTGGGGGTGGAAACAGAGCCTGTTGAATTTGAAGCTTTATGCAATTCATTGATAGAAGAAATGGATATTGAAGATGAAGATGTTGAATTCTTTAAAGATGTAATTCAATCTCTTTTCTTCGAGGATTCAGATTTTGTTGCAAAAAACTTAGGATTATATCCATTTCAAACCAGAATGAACAATAAAAGCGAGGAGCGTTTAGCTGGTTTTCTGCTGAATATTTTAGGTGTAGACCAACATGATTGTATCGATATAGGAAATGCTATGGATCAATATCAATACAATGTTATTGAGAAAATGGTTGTTGAAGCAATCAATGCGACAAAAACTACAGAGAAAGATACAGAAATTTCATATTTTCCTATCATTATTGACGTCCAGGAAAAATTTAAAAAAGATTTCCATTTCATGTTACATACAGAAATGACCACATTGGAAGATTTTGCTAATCTATTGGCTGTTTACTATTTTTATTATATGTCGCAAACATGTGTCGCATTAGATCAGTTTGGAATGGGAAGCCGTGAGAATCCGTTATGCTTATATTATGCTTTAGATTGGGAAAAGGTTAGCAAAAACCGAAGGTGCTGTATAGAAGGCTGGGAAAGAATACAAACCAATGTAAATCATATGTTTAGCCATGCAATCACCCTGGAAATATTAAATCAGCATTCGATGAATGGAAAAATGTTTGATTACATCCAGCTTCAGGAATATGCGAAGCAGAATCCGGAAGAAGATGAGCAGATTGCAAAAGAAATCGAGAAGGCAGAAAATGCTTATGTTTCTTGCGTGGGAGATTATAAGAGATTTGATCAGATTAAATATTCAGTTGGTGGAACTAAAACAGACGCAGCAATCAGACATCTTTTTAGATGTGTTGAAGAACAGTTTTTGAATACTGACCGAAAAAGAGCTAATCAGTTTTATAATGAAAAATTTATTGAATTCTGTAAAGCAAGATGGATAAAGAATAGACGTAAGTCGGGATTAGTATTAAATCTCACAGAACGAGATATTATATTCTTGACTAAGATAGCTATCAAAGACAAAGAAAAGATTCGTTTGATTGATTTATATAAAGAATATGAGTACAGAGGAATATTTCTTGATAATACATCAAAGGAATATCTTCAGGAATTCTTTACCAAGCTGAATCTTATTGACAAGAAGAGTGATAGTGGAGATGCACAGTATGTTAAGAGAATTTTATGATTTCATAGCCAAAAGAATAAATCAGTTTTTTTTAGAATTATCTGCAGATGGTTATCTTCAAAAGGGAGAGAGTTTTTGCCTTAAGCTAGATGATATGGAAACGGTTCAAAAAGTATCTGATGCATTGAAAGATTTGGCAACAAAGGACCATAATCTTGGAAATTATGAATACGAGTGTAAGGATGGCTCCATTTATAAAACATTTACATTGAGGGTAGTAAACGATGAAATCATTATAGCTTCTCAAATAGATGGAATGACGAATGATTTTCTTTGTGCAACTTTGCGAAATGCTGCTAATGATGCTGGAAAACCTTTGTTAATGATTTCGGCTAATCCAATTGATAGTGCTAAGAGTGGTTCAAGGGATATGTCAGCTAATGGTATGCCGTTTTATGCTGATAACTTAATGGCTGAAATAAGGAGAATGGCTGAAGAGAGCACTCAGTTAACTGAATTGGAGAAGAGAATACTTGATTTTGAATTAAGGCGAAGAGATAACGATGTTTTTAGCGATAAAGCCTCTCTCTATGAGTATCGTGACTTACTATCGATTATGAGTAGTGGTAGAATCGCCAAGGAGAATTATCCGGGATTCAGATTATTTTCTGTAGATGGAAAAAATGATTATCAGAATGAAGGAAAATCTCAAGTCGATAAGAAATTAAAAGAAAATCATGATTTGTTTGAACAGATTGATCGAAGTATTCGTTTTGGTAATTTAGAGACCGATTTGGCGGATGATTTTGAAGAAGGATTTTTGGTGCAAATTGAGAAAAATCGAAAAGCAGATCCTGAGCATTGGACAATTCTTTATACTTATGCAGAAATGCTGGCTGCAATGGAGAAGAAACAATCTAAAAAAGACAATCCTTTAAAAATTGATCCTGAAAATATAGAAGTATATGGTCCTATGCCACTTTATTCATTACCTCTTGATGAAAAGGTTTTGATAAGAGACGAAGGGTCTATGAAAACAAGAAAACGAACAAGAAGTATGATTATTTTTAATCCTGATAAGTATGACACAATACATATTAGGATTAAGTGTAATGCGCGAATTCTTAACAGTGATATTTCAGCAGATGATTCAGCTTTCAGCAGAGAAGGAAAATCATTGATTTTTGAATTCCAACGTGAAATCACATCGTTTCATAAGTTGGAAATAAAGGATTCGGTAAATAATATATCGTATATCTTTAAAATTTGTATTGTTGATATTAGTGCCGAGTATTTGGCAGGAACTATACGTCGTAATTTTGGTGTTGATTATAAGGCAACGAAAAAGAAGTGCAAGATGAAACTTCTTGGTGTCGGGACTGATTTAGTCTTTAATCTTAATGGGGCTACGAATGTTTCTGAAAAAATGGATGATCATACTCAATATCAATGCAAATATGATGAGAGATTACATTTGTTTTCTACAGAGGAAGAATTATCAAATTACGGAAGCGGGATTAATATTGAAATCAATTTCTCAGGTATTATAGTTCCATTTGTTTTGTATCCAGATGAATCTAAAAGCATAGAAATTATAGGAAGAAGAATTCTTCGAGATAAATTCGCAAGCAAAAAAAGTTTTGAATTTGATGATGCGGATCATATTTATAAGGATTCCCAGGAATACTTTGCAAAAGCTAATTTATTGAGAGAACTTAGGATAGAGCGAATGATTATTAACGACCGTATTTTATATGGTCGATGTAAAAAGCAGAGTAGTTCAGAGACTGTTTCAATTCAGGCAGAAGATATAAACATACCGTTATCTTTAAAACAAGCGTATTATGATATGCTTCATGAATTTAAACAAAGAAATACAGTTCCTACACTAGCTTATTTGTCTGGGCAGTTGCACGAGGCAGTTGCACGATATTTGCAAGCATTTTCGGAAGTGTTTGCAGATTTACATGATGGTAGTAATTTGTCAGAACAACAGGAGAATTCTCTTTTACTCGGAACGTTAGTGGTAGGAAAAGATGATGAAGAGGTTATATTAACGCCATTTCATCCGCTTAATTTGGCATATCAGATTGAACTTCTTTCAGAAACTGAATTTGAGAATGCAACTGATATTGTCATAGATCGCTTGAATTCAGTGTATTTGTTGCCATATACAAAATATAATCGGAAGATTTATAAAGTTTCTGATCAGTTGTACTCGATGGAATGGAAATATTATGCGCCGGTAGAAAATAGAAGATATCGAGGAAGTAGGAGATTTGTTCCTAAGCTAATTGAAGAGAAGATAACTGAATTTGCATCACATTTTAGATATATTTTCTCAGATATAAATAATAAAAAAATCAGAATCAATCTGATTAATATGGGAGATTGTTGTGATGTATTTATGGGAATTGCTCAATTCTATGTTCACGCAATAGGAAAAACTCCAGATATAGATCAATTGATGAAATTTGAATTACATATCTACACTGATAATGCAAGGACAAATGTTTTTTCTAATATTAAAGAGTATACTCGCCTTAAGCTGTATTTGAATGCAAGCAAATTGTCATTTGCAAATGGTGTGGCAATGAGTAATCTGGAAGGTGTTCTTTCAAAGAATGTGGAATGTTATTTCCATAAAGATAATGGAAGAAATTATGAGTATGCGCATATTTCATTTTATGAGATGGAATCGGAGATTACTTCAGAAACTGCATCCATGGATCAGATTGAAACAGGAATATCTTTGGGAGGAGTAGTATCAGGTGTTCCATCAAGTAAATATGGACAAAAATATAGAACTGGTTTCGGAATGAAATACGCTAAACGTACTGCAGTAGTAGAATTGGCTGAAAAATACAATTCTCTTGTAGAAGTTGGTAATACAGGAAATCCATATCATCCAGGCATTAGCATTTCCACCCAGATTGATAAACTTGCCGAAGATAAAATGGAATATATTTATAAAGCTTCAAATTGGGTTGTATTTGTAGATCCGAAAGTGGATTTAGATTTCTTCAGTGAAAAAGAAGCAAATAGCGACTTGTTGATAATCCATTATAGTGATCAATATACGTCTAGTAGCGGATACGATGCTATTACAGTAACGCATAAGTCACAGCAATACGCGAAGGTCATTCAGGAGTATCTTAAAGAAAAGGGTGTTAATGCAGAATTAAAAGATGTTGCAAAAATCATTAATCTATTTAATGCAATTAATGGGGACTGGTTGTTAAGACTGGTTTCATCGAAAAAAATGATTGGAGCAAATAAAGACACTACTTTTTCGAGAGAAAAAATAAGTATTGTAGCTGCAATTAAATTTATGCTTGCTTTTTTACGACACTCAGATATTGTTTGGGTCCCGATTTCTCTTGAAGAAATGCTTAGAGTATCAGGTGGCGCTGGACTTTCAAGCACCGAAGGGCTTTTGTCATACAAAAATTTAGGATTTGAAAAGGGTCCAACCAGCGATGATTTGCTTCTTGTCGGTTTAAATTATTCATCTGATCAGACTAAGATATATCTCTATCCGACTGAAGTAAAAACAGGAATCAATGCCAATGATGTGATAAAGAAAGCCTTTGAGCAAGTCTCAGCAACTGCAGCAGGATTGGAAAGCGCTATGAACCCAGGTGAGGAATTGTCATCAACAATCATGTATAGGGTAAATCGAAATTTTCTTATGCAGTTATTGATTACTAGCTGTAAGAAAATGAAGGTATATCATGTAGATGATTCGCAGAATTGGGATATCATATTAGACCGATTCAGATCAGCTTTGCTCAATGAAGAGTATGTTATTTCTACAGATATACAGGAAGTACTCGGACGAGGCGCGGTATTATCATTTAGGCAGGCACTTGTTTCAAGACGTACTTCTTTTAAAGCAGATACAATCAATTTTATTGAAATGCCAGAACAAGATGAATTTAGATTGATATTAAGTAGCGTAGATGATATTCATTCTGAGATTTTGAGCAAGAAAGATAATGATTTATTAGTATTTGAAGAATTACAAGTAAATCATCTGACTGGAGATACAACAAAGATTAAGACAACACAGTTGGAAGATGATACAAACACAAATATACCAACTGAAGGCCAACAGGGCACAGAATTGTCGGAAGACAGTCAAGATACGGGAGAGAAATATGTTCCTGAAGAATCAAAGGAAGACACATATGAACAACCGTCAGAAGATGTTTGTGATTGTCGAGGTATGCATATTGTTTTTGGAACAAACCAACAGGATGGAAAGGATGTGATTTGGGAACCGAATAATACAGATGTTTTATTCCATACTAATACAGGTATAATTGGTACTATGGGTACCGGAAAGACTCAGTTTACGAAATCTTTAATTACCCAATTATACTTAGAGAGAAATAAAAACATCGGTGATGATGGACTGGGTATTTTGATTTTCGATTATAAAGGGGATTACAATGAAAGTAAACCGGATTTCTTAGATGCAACTGGAGCAACCGTATTAAAACCATATCAGTTACCGTTTAATCCGTTGGCTTTAGTTAAATCCAAAGTATTTAAGCCTTTATTGCCAGTACATACTGCAAATGCATTTAAGGATACGATTTCTAAAGTATATGGATTGGGTCCAAAACAACAGGATGCCTTATTTCAGTGCATAATAGAAACATATGCCAATTCTGTTATTTCTCCGGCAAATCCAAGTAGCTGGGATAACGAAGCGCCTACATTTGAGCAAGTATATCAAAGATATGCAAATGACGAGGATATTAAAAAGAATGATTCTTTGGCGGCAGCTATGAATAAATTACATCAGTTCCAGGTGTTTGAAAATTCACCAAGTAAAACAAAATCATTGTTTGATTTATTAAAGGGAGTGGTTGTAATTGATTTGTCAGGGTACGATGCGGACATTCAGAGCCTAATAGTAGCGATTACATTAGATTTGTTCTATGCACAGATGCAGGCAGTTGGATCAAGCAAGCTTGATGGCAAGTATCGTCAGCTTACTAAATTAATTCTGGTTGATGAAGCAGATAACTTTATGTCCGAAGGATTTCCTTCTTTGAAGAAAATTTTAAAAGAAGGACGTGAATTTGGTGTTGGAACGATATTGTCAACGCAGTTTTTAAAACATTTTGGTTCAGGAGACGATGACTATGCAAAATATATTTTAACGTGGATAGTCCATAATGTTGCCGACTTAAAATCTAGTGATGTTGATTTCGTTTTCAAAACAGAAAGTAAAAGCCAAGAAAGCCAAATGTTATATAATGACATTAAAAAATTACAGAAGCACAATAGCATTATAAAAATCAGCTCTGAAAAGCCGATATATGTCAAAGATCGTGCATTTTGGGAACTCTATAAAACAATTAAATCTGTTTGACGCATAATATTCGAGGTGATATACTTACGTAGAATACGTAAGTATATCACTTTTGCTTTGGGGGTGCGAGGATGGATTTCGTATATAAGTTTCCTGTTGTGAGAGGCATTCAAGCTGGAAGAGAATATTATATTGCAATGATACCATTGAGAATGCTTACAAGACTATTTCCGAATGAAGAAGAATATGTACTTCCAGAATATCGAGCTCAAAGAAAATTAAATGAAAGTAGAATTCCTGTCATAAGTCGTTATATTACAGAAAATAGGGATTCTTATGTTTTTTCTGCATTAGCTGCATCTATAGATGGAGAATTTCAGTTTGTACAAAGCCATGATGGTGCTGATATTGGAATTTTGGAAGTCTCGATGGATGCTAAATTTTTAATCAATGACGGACAACATCGGAAAGCTGCCATTATTGATGCATTAAATGAGGAACCTGAATTAGGAAGTGAAACGATTTCCGTTGTATTGTATGAAGATTCAGGGCTGTCAAGGAGTCAGCAAATTTTTACAGATCTTAATAAGCATGCAGTAAAAACGTCAAATTCTATTTCGGAGTTATATGATTCAAGAGATGAACTTGCGGTAATCACTAGAAATGTTGTTTCTCGAGTAGAGTTTTTAAATGATTATACGGATAAGGAAAAAGATAATTTGGGAAAGTATTCTTCCAATTTGTTCACATTAAATACATTTTACAGTTCTATTAAAAGAATGGTAGCTGGGAAACGTATAGATGAAGAAGTACAGGAATTATTAGTTGATTATTGGAAGTATGTTGCAGACAATATCGTACAATGGAACGAACTCGTAAGAAAAGAAATATCTAAAGTTGATTTGCGAGAAAATTATATTGTAACACAAGGTGTTGTAATACAAGCGCTAGGAAATGTCGGTGCTTATTTTTTTGACAATCAGGATGTTGATATGAAAGAAATGTTAAGTGGGTTAAGAACTATTGATTGGAAAAGAAGTGCTGATATTTGGAAGTATAGAGTAATCAGATCTGATGGAAAAATTCTTACGAGTAATAAAGCAATACTATTAACAGCTAACCAGATAAAAAAAGAACTGGGTATTCCACTTCTGCCAGAAGAAAAACTGAAGGAGAAGCGATATTTAGAAAGTATAAATGTCTAGGAGAGAAGCAATGGCAGAAAAGTGTTTAAGCTGCGAAGCAAATAAACAAGGAGTTACAATAAATAAAGAGACTGTTGAGGGGTTAAAAGAAACCATAAGAAATTTGTATCTTGCTGATGATATTCCATGGGTAATCGGATATTCAGGTGGAAAAGATAGTACAGCAACTTTACAACTGGTTTGGTTAGCAATCGAAGAATTACCGGAAGAACGTTTGAAGAATGCAAAAAAAATCCATGTTATCAACACTGATACGATGGTTGAATCACCTGTTATTTCAAAATGGGTTGAAAATTCCCTCGAAATAATGACAATGAGATCAAATCAGTCGGGGTTACCGTTTGTTACGCATAGATTAACCCCAGAAACAGATAATACTTTTTGGGTAAATCTGCTTGGAAGAGGCTATCCATTTCCTAGAAAAAAATTAAGATGGTGTACTGATCGTTTAAAGATACAACCAGTGAATAAATTCGTCAAAGAACAGATTGCAGAACACGGCGAAATAATTCTGGTTATCGGAACCAGAAAAGCAGAGAGTGCAAGACGAGCTAAGACCATGGCATATTATGAAAAAAAGCGTGTGCGAGAATTGCTTAGTCCAAATCCGTCAATGGCAAACGAATTAGTTTTTTCTCCATTAGAAGATTGGAATGATAATGATGTTTGGGTTTTTCTTATGCAGTATAGAAATCCTTGGGGGTATTCCAATACAGATTTATTGACTCTTTATAAAGGTGCAACAGCTGATAATGAATGTCCTATGATGGTTGAAAAAGGATTACCAAGCTGTGGAAAAAGTCGTTTTGGATGTTGGGTTTGTACTATGGTTGAAAAGGATAAATCCATGGAAGCGATGATAGCAAACGATGATGAGAAAGCATGGATGACACCACTTTTGGAATTCCGTAGCCGTTTTGGAGACGAGGAAAAGGATAGAGAGAGAAGAAGTTTTAGAAAAATGCAAGGATTTCTTCAAGGTTCTTACAAACAATTGCATCACGGTCCATATTTAAAAGAATGGCGTATGAGTTGGTTAAGGGAATTACTGGAAATTCAAAAGGATATTAATGAGAATGGGCCAGAAGAGTTTGCTGATCTGGAATTAATTACGCTTCCTGAACTCAGATGCATAAGAAGAATATGGGTTTTTGATAAACATGAATTTGATGACGCGTTACCAGGCATATACGAAGATGTGACAGGTAAGAAATTCGAAGATCCGGAATGGGTTGGCTCAGAAGCTTTTAGGAAAGAGGAGTGGGATATCTTGGAAGAAGTTGTCAAAGAAGTAACTGATGAACAATATCCTGGTGAAACATTGGCATTTGAACTAGCATACACTTTGATTGATATTGAAAATCAAGCAAGTAGCCTGAATAAGCGAAAAGGTATTACTGACACACTTGAAAATTGCATCAAAAATACATTTTATAAGGATGAGGATGATGCTACACAGTATTACATGGATCGTATAGTACGTAAAAAGGACTTAGGCGGGAAATATAATCCGTTGGCATTGGATGGAAGATATGATTATCTGAATGAAGATGATGACGATGAAGAAGATGGGGATGCAACAGAATGATTTTAAAAAAATTGATTATGCATAACTTCGGAGTATATGCATCAACAAATCAATTTGAGTTCCATGGTGAAAAACCAGTAGTATTAATCGGAGGCATGAATGGTCGAGGAAAAACCACCTTTTTGGAGGCTGTTCTACTTGGATTATATGGCTCAAATTCATTTGCATATACTGAAAGTAAATATAAAACGTATGGTCAGTATTTAAAATCATACGTAAATAAGGCAGACGGTACAAAGTATACGTATGTAGAGCTGGAATTTTCATTAGATATGTCTGATGAGGAAACATATCTTGTTCATAGAGAATGGGACGGCAATACACAGAGAATACGAGAAAAAATTTGGGTAAAGAAAAACGGCATCGATAATGGTTTCTTGACTGAAAATTGGCCAATGTTTGTTGAGAATATTCTTCCAAGTGCGTTGTCGAATTTTTTCTTTTTTGACGGTGAAAAAATAGCTGAACTCGCTGTTGAAAATACTAATGATCAGATGAAGGAATCTATAAAGGCATTGTTAGGCATTTCTGTTCTCGATTTGATAAATAACGATTTAGGCAGAATTATTACAAGGCTGAGTTCGGCTGCTTCAGAAGATCAAGATTTGATTTATCTGGAACAATTAAGGCAAAAAAAAGAAAGTGCTATCGATGATTTAAAAGCAACCGATGATGAAATACAGCGAGTGATAGAAAAAATCGAAGATTTGCGTTTGGAAGTGGAAAAGAAAAATGCTGAATATGCTATTAAGGGCGGAGATATCGTAGAGCAAAGACATGATCTTATGCGTCAAAGATCGGAGCAGCTTGCCTTGCTTGAACGGTATGAAGATGATTTTCTGGAACAAGCAGCAGGAGCAATGCCATTGCGACTTGTATCATCATTATTAAGGGATATTGAGGATCAGGGTAATCTTGAACAAGCATATAAAACGTCTGTAATTGCAACCAATAAGGTTAAGAATCTCTATAAAGATTTTATTATAAAATATCCAGATGCGGAAGCAACTATTAGCTCATTCATTAATTATGTACAGGCCGATAATGATGCACAGAAACAGGAAGAAATATATAAATTGTCTGATACAGTTCTCTATCAGATACATAGATTAAATTCTTATGAGTTGAATGAATGTGTTTCTCATACAAAAGAGCAGATGAGAAGAAGAAACGCCAGTCAACACAAGGTAGATGAAATAGACAATTATTTATCTGTTGATATTGATGAGAAGGCACTGAATAGAATTTTTAAGCGCATAAAAGAAATTGAAAAGGAAATTATAACTGAAGAAGTAAATCTGGAATCATTGCAACAGAAACGAACAACATTGCATGGTGCGGCGATGATTGCAGAAACAGAATTTAGCAAAGTGGCAGAACAGGTCCTTTCATCAATGGAAACAAGTGATGATGGCAAACGTACTGTTAAGTATGCTCATATGGCAATGGAAATCATTAACAGATATCGAATTCGTCTTCAAGAGCAAAAAACAGATATATTGGCTAAAACAATGACGGAATGTTATAGAAAACTTGCATTTAAGAAACATTTGATTGAAGAAATCCAAATGGATTCTACCACGCTAGATTTGCATTATTTAAACGGGTTAGGCGAAGAGGTAGAAAAAAAGAAGTTGTCTGCTGGTGAAAAACAATTAATGGTTATATCTCTGCTTTGGGCATTAGCGATTTGTTCAAAGAAGAAACTACCAGTTATTATTGATACACCATTATCACGTCTTGATTCCATTCATAGGGAAGCGCTTATTACGACATATTTTCCAAATGCTAGTGATCAGACTATTATTCTATCAACAGATTCGGAAATTGATCATAAGTATTACGAATTAATGAAACCAAGTATCGGTGATGAGTTTGCGCTTATTTTTGATGATGAAAATATGAAAACAACAATCAGAAAAGGATATTTGTTTTAGAGGAAAAATGCATGTTAGTAAAACAGATAAAACTGTCTAATCAATCTAAGGATAGACTCAGTAGATTGAAAGGAAAAACAGGAATTAAAAACTGGAACGTGCTTTGCAGGTGGGCTTTTTGTTATTCTCTGGGTGAATATACGATGCCGACGGATGTTCCAATAATTGCAGATAGTAATGTTGAAATGTCCTGGTATACGTTTGCCGGAGAATACAGCGATTTGTATGATGCGCTTATGAAAGCTTGGTGCATTAAAATGGGACTTCCAACAGATGAAGAAACGTTAGCCAAATATTTCAAACTCCATTTGGAGAGAGGAATAGCACATCTTTCAGGAACTAATTTTATAAAGAACTTAGATGATTTAATAAATTTGGGAATTGGGGAGCAGTAATGGGAATATATCTTGATTATAACGCGTCGGCGCCGATAGATCCTAGAGTTCTTGATGTGATGATCGATGTATATAGAAATTCATATGGAAATGCGGATAGCAGAACTCATGACCATGGGGAGAATGCCAGAATTCTGGTCGAGAATGCCAGAAAGCAGGTGGCATCCCTTCTTGGGATAACTTCATCTGAAGTTTTCTTTACAAGTGGTGCAACAGAAAGCAATAATATTGCTATTCAGGGATTAGATGAATATTCGAATCAAAGTGGTAAGAAGCATATTATCACGACTGGAATTGAGCACAAAGCGGTATTAGAGACTGTAAAAGCAATGCAGAAGAGAGGATATGAAATAGATATTGTAAACCCCAATGCATCTGGGCGTATTGATCCAAAACAGGTTATTGAGTTGATTAGAGAAGATACACTTCTTGTAAGCATTATGCACGTTAATAATGAGACGGGGATTATTCAACCTGTAGAAGAAATTGGAGAATTTTTAGAAGGCAAGAACGTATTTTTTCATGTAGATGCGACACAGAGCTGTGGAAAGCTTGTAGACGAAATTCGAAGACTTAAATATGATATGCTGTCATTTAGTGCTCATAAGTTGAGTGGGCCACAAGGCATCGGAGTGCTTGTACTTAGAAAAAGACGATATAAATTACCACCTGTAAAATCTATAATGTATGGTGGACAGCAAGAACATGGTATCCGTCCTGGTACAATTCCAGTTGCCTTAGTTGTTGGATGCGGTATGGCATGCGAATTTGCAGAAAAGGAATATCAGATTAACTGTATTTCTATGAAAAGCATCAAGGCGGAATTGGTAAATTTATTAAAGCAATCGGGTGTAGAACATTATTTTAATGGTGATCAGAATTATTGTGTAGATAGTACGGTTAATATTCGTTTCCCAGGGGTAATGTCAGAAGCTCTTATGATTTCGAGCAAGCAGTATTGTAGTATTTCAAATGGTTCGGCATGTACTTCAAAGAGTTATTCGCCAAGCTATGTTTTGGAAGCAATGGGAATTCCGGTGAATGAGATTGAAGAATCGGTACGTATTAGCTGGGGAGCTAATATTTCATTAGAGGAATTCCAAAAGAACATGGGTTATTTACTGAATGCAGTAAAACAGTTTGCCATATAACTGCTAGGAATATGAAAAATCAATGGAAAATGGTATCATTAGAAAAATTAAAGAATTATTAAGTGATGATTCGACTATTACTCAAGACGAAGTGATTTCATATATAAAAAAGAATATATCAAAGGTATCGTATGACTCTTTTCTTGCACAAAAGTTGCTTTGGAAAATACTGGGTAACAATGCTTTGTCAGATGATCAAAAAATTGCATTAGTACAGGATATTCAAAAACAGTATCCAACAGAGATGATTAGTAATTTGGCATTGTTTACGGACTATGTTATGAATAAGTTTCGTAAAGTAAATGATACGATAAAGGAAACGATTAGAAAAAATTTTGATTCGATATTTATGTTTATGACATGTTTAAACCAATTTTCTTTGATGAAGGGTGGTTTAGTAAGATACCCTAAAGATATATTAATTAAAAATGCATTCGCTATTTGGGGTAATATAGATTGTAAAGATGAATACAACTTAATATTGATACCTGATGCCATCGTTATAGAAAAGGTACATGTATTGGAAGTTGTTTATTTATTAGCTATGGAAATAGGGTGCATGTACGAACGTTATGAAGCTATTTCTTATTTGTCTGAAGAAATACTTGCTACTGATTTTAAGGATGGCAAGATGGTGTTCGAGATCGGTATTAAGGACATAGATTATTCATATGGAATTAAGTTGGGTTCTGAGTATAATCTTTTAGCATGGAGTAAAAGAGCTGAGAAAACTATTCCGGAACCAGAAATCTTTGAATATTATAAGTGCTATGTCTGTAAAAAGTGTTTCATCATGAATATTGCTGCAGATGAAAAAGAGTGGATTATTTCAATGGTGAAAAATCAGCTAACATCTGAAACATATTTGGACTTTTTAATTTGCCGTTCTAAAAAATATCAAACAGGAATATATCTTGTCTCTGTGCTGTTATATTTGTATATTGAATATTTGTTCGTTATTCTTTTGAGTAATCAAGGATATGGGGTTATTCAAATAAATGATATAAAAAGAAACTGCTGTTTTGGAAAAGATATGTCAAATATGGATTTCCAAAGAATATTAGAGTTTATAGGTATTCAGGATTCTTATAAGTTTATTGGAATGGACAGACCGTATTTTAAGGTAAAATCTCAGATATATCTTTTTTCGAGTTTGTTTGATACGGATTATAATATTTTTGAAGATTTAAGAGATATTATATTTAATCAAAGAAAATCAGAATTAGGAGAGGAAGTAAATTACTTCGGAAAAAGTGTTTTGGAAACATGCGTGAAACAAAGATTTCGATGCTCTGGTTGGACAGCATTATCATCAAGCATAAAGGTTAAAAATACAGATTTTGCTTTAGTCGCATGGAAAGATGGCAAGGTGATTCTTGGACAAGTAAAGACAGCACATTCTGGTAGAAAACCTTATCAGCTTTGGAAAGCATTTAAGACTATTGAAAAAGCAAATATTCAGATTTCTCGCTGTAAAGAGGCGATAACAAAAGATGAAAATCTTCTGTTTTCGAATTTAAAAAGAGAAAAACTAGTTCAAAGCAGACATGAGATAAAGGAAATAATATATATGATAATTACTGGTACCAGTTATTTTTCTATGAGTAGCGATGTGGCTGTTATTAGTATTGAGGATATATCGAATATATTAACTTTGGAACGAAATAATCCGGAAGAGTTTATGGATGTGATAATGAATCCCATCTCGATGTATTCGTTAGACCGGATCCCAGAAATTCATGATAGTCTCTTGGATTTTGATGATGTTCAGATTATCTACGAAGATTTAGATGAATAATAATGTAGTTAGTTGTATAACAAAAGAAGCAGAAGCAAGGAATGGTAAGCTATATGAACGAACAAGAATTTAAAGATATTCTCCAAAAGGGAGAAACTCTTACAGTAGAATTCAAAAGCTGGAAGAAAGCTTCCAATATGCGAGAACGGGTTCAGCTTGCGGTTGATGAACTGATTGCTTTTTCTAATGCGGTCGGTGGAACCGTTTATTTTGGTGTTGAAGATAATGGTACTGTTACGGGCTGTGAAAAATACGATACTCAGAATCTGATTGAATCCATTTATGACAAAACAAGACCGTCATTATTTGTGGAGATCGAGGAGATCGCCTATCAAGGGATGAAAGTTCTTGCGTTAACAGTGAAGCCTGACGGAAAAACATACGGAACGACAGATGGACGTTTTTTGAAGCGTTTAGGAAAAAACTCGAAACCGTTTTTTCCGGATGAAATGAGCAATCGATTCTATGGAGAACATATTCCAGATTTCTCTTCAAAGATCGTTGCAGACAGCACTCTGGAAGATGTAAATCTGTTGGAAGTATATTCGCTGAAAGAGAAACTCAGGGTTCGTGATCCAAAATCAACACTCCCGGATTCTGAAGATTTTGCATTTTTGCGGGATCTTGGATTGATAAAAGCAGATGGAAAAATCGAAAAGCTGACAGTTGCTGGACTGTTATTTGTAGGAAAACAGTCATCCATAAGCAGATTATTGCCGTCAGCAGAAGTGATTTATTTACATTACAGTGCAGATAATCTAGAAGAATATGATGCACGTCTTGATTTGCGGCAGCCGATCGTATCAGTCTTAGATCGACTTACAGAAATTATACAAAACGATAACCGGATTTTAAATGTTCAGATTGGACTGTTCCGGTTGGAGATAGCGGATTTTTCGGAAAAAGTATTTCAGGAAGCATTGTTAAATGCAATGTCCCACAGGGACTATCAGAGTATGAGTGCTGTATATGTAAAGCATTACCCGGATAAAATTGTGATCGAGAATCCAGGTGGCTTTTTGGATGGTATCACGGAGAATAATATCATTACACATCCTTCGGCTCCTCGGAACAAACTAATTGCGGAGACGTTACAGCATTTAAAATATGTGCAGCGAACAGGACAGGGTGTGGATATTATTTACCGGGAAATGGTATCTATGGGAAAACCTTACCCAGAATATCATGTATTTAGTGATGCTGTTTCTTTGACGCTCCGCAGTTCGGTTGAAGATATGTCTTTTGTAAAATTTGTTGTTGCTGAGCAAGAGAAAAAGCAAATTATTTTATCATTAGCGGAGTTAATGATTTTGAGATATGTAACAGAAAATAAGCAGATCAAGTTGTCTGACGCAAAGGATCTGGTGCAGTTGTCTTTAGAAGACACAAGGAAATGTTGCCTTAATCTGGTAAAATTGGGATTGATAGAAACTGTCGGTAAAGAATATATGCTGACTGCCAGAGTATATGAGATGGTAAAATCAGATGTGCAATATACGCGTGATAAGGTTGTCCAGTATATTAAGGCAAAACAGATGATCGTGGATTATTTGGAAACGAATGGTACCATTACAAATGTATCGATCCAGGAACTTTGCGGATTTACAAAGCAGCAGGCCAGAGCAACCATTGATAAAATGCGGAAAGAGAATATTATCGATATGATTGGTAAAGGTAAATCCTCAAAATATGTTCTTATTAAATCATGATACGAGTGTTCCACTCAGAAAAACTCGAAAACCACTCGAAAAAACTCGAAGCAAGAATAAGAGGCAAATGGTTTGGAGTGAGTCTTCATTCGAGTGGGAATCGAGTTTAACTCGAATAAAAACTCGTATTTAATAATGTATGAAATTCCTGGAATACGGGAGATATATGCGGCGGTGCACCTGATGGTGCGCCGCTGTTGCTTTGAACGGAGATATTTTTTTTGAATAATTTTCAAATCTTTATTTATTTTTGGAAAAAACTTTGTCCTTAGAATATGAAGGGATTACTCAGTAGAGCAAGGACAGCCAGAGGTGCCCCACTCTGGCGAAAACAGAACTGGGTCCCTGCCCAATTCCGAAAAAACACAATCAAAGAAAGGACAAATTAATATGGAAAACAGAAAAAGAAATATCCAGATACGTTTCTGGGTTACACAGAATGAAAGGGATTTGATCCGTCGAAAAATGTACATGGCAAAGACAAATAACATGGGTGCGTATCTCAGGAAAATGGCGATTGATGGTATTATTGCGAATATTGATATGACATACCAGAAAGAAATATTTCAGGAGATGCATAAGATTGGCGTGAATGTAAACCAGCTTGCCAAAGTTGCGAATACGACGGGTGCTGCAACGCCTGACGATATAGCTGAGGTGAAAGTCATGTTGGATAATTTATGGAAAATACTGAAACGTGATGCTACTCAGTGGCTGAAAGAGCAATAGATTTTGTAAAATTATAGTCGGAATCATACTTATAATAACGGAGTCTGTTCCATACCTGTTAAAAAAACAGGGTAATAATAACAAGACTGATAGGAATAAGACTGATATATGTATGTATAGCGATATCGCTTCTCTGTATGGAGCGTATCATAATGTCTGTTTTGTCTTGCGCAGGGGAAATGATGGAACTACAAAAACTATTAGAAATTAGAAATGTAACGGAAGGAGATAAACCAAATGGCAGAAATAAATTATCCGGATAAATATAAAAACAAATTGTTTCTTACGGTAAAAGATATGATTTTTTCCAATTCATTCTGGGCATGGTATAACATGCTTTGAGTAGATGAATAATATAATGATTGTAAACAAATTTCAGATCTCCACAAAAAGGAGATCCAGACCTCCACAGAAAAGAGTCCAGACCTTCACAGAAAAGAGATCTAGACCTCCATAGAAAAGAGGTCTAGACCTCCACAAAAAACACACTAATAATACTAATATTAATAAGACTGATAGGAATAAGACTGATTTATCTATTATAGCGCTTCCGTCTCCGTGCATGGCACGTTTCTTATCCGGAATGAAATATTGTTTGACAGAGTATAGTTAGTGATTCCGAGATAGTAGTACTTATACCCTGTAATATCGGATGAGATATTGCAGGGATTTTTATGGGGATCAAAGGTAACGCTTTTGGCATTCGGAGACCGCGTATAATGGGCTCTGTGGGTGTTATTTCTATGCAGGTGGAACAATTGTCCACGAACTCAAAAATTGAAGGGAAAAGCGTCACATTTTTCTGGGATTGTTTTTTGAAATACTTATTGATGCAATGCATAACATATGATAAGCTATTATTGATAGGGGTGGTTATAATCATGGATGTTCAGAAGGAAGTAAAGTCACTTAGAGAAAGTATGAATATGAACAGAAGAGAATTCTGTGAATACTTTGATATCCCGTATCGTACAGTAACTGATTGGGAGGCTGGAAAAAGATCTATGCCAGACTACGTTTTCCGGCTCATGGAATACAAGGCAAGAGCTGAAAAAATGCTTGTAAAAGATCAGGATCAGGAGCCAGTACAGCGCTGCGACTAATGCTCTGGTAAAGTGCAAAGTGGGGTGTTCTTCGGAAAGCATAGTATCCTCATTTGTACTTGAAAAAGAGTAATAATACAGACGCTTGCGGAGCACTTTCTGAAAAACGTGAAATTTAAAGAAAATTCTGGTAGTTTTTAAAAACTACTGCAAAAACTACCAAACAACCTACCAAAACAAAAAAGGTTAAAGATTCGATTAAAAAAATAAAAAAGGAAAAAAGCGGAATTCTTCCCATAAATAAAGGGTTTTTCCAAGGAAAAACGTGGTGAAAAGAGGAGTTCCGGGGTGGTCCAAACGGGCTATCGGTTTAAGATGTAAAAAGGAAAATGAAAGATAATTAAAAATACTGTATTTTATATGGGTAACGTACTTCTGAGCTTTCGCTGGAAAGATATGCTGATCGATTTTGGTCTTTCAAGAGAGGATGCGGATCACAGGCTATTTATCAGGCTCTCGGCGATAAATACCTGTCAGATCCGGAAGAATGCATGTTTTTTGATGACAGAGCTGAGAATATAGAAGGAGCGAGAGCCTTTGGAATGAAAACAATTCAGATTCTGTCCATGGAAGGGTTTTTAAATGACCTGAGAAAATTACTTTCATAAATCATTATGCAAAAAATTCATGTTCAAGCACGAGGCACAGACAGTGATAC
Source organism: Blautia sp. St.27G3 (assembly GCF_059728505.1). Taxonomy (NCBI): domain Bacteria; kingdom Bacillati; phylum Bacillota; class Clostridia; order Lachnospirales; family Lachnospiraceae; genus Blautia; species Blautia sp. St.27G3. Next base: position 39,295 of record NZ_BAAGFO010000001.1, read on the forward strand.
ACCGGAAGGTGAAATTCCTGTACCTCGTGTGTTTTTTTTGCAGGAACTTCAATACAAATATCGGCTGTTTGAAAAAGCCTGCCTCCGCAGCTTCCAGTCAGAGCTATAGTTTGCATTTGTTTTAGCTTTGCGGTTTCAGCAGCATAAACGACATTTTCAGAATTGCCCGATGTACTGATACAAAGAAGGACATCTCCCGGATTTCCATATCCGTATACCTGTTGTGCAAAACAGAGCTGTGGGGCAACATCATTTGCATAGGCTGTATGTAATGAAGTTTCTTCAACAAGGGCAATAGCCGGAAGTGCCTGCTGGAGATGGGCAGCAAGGAACGCTCCATTGGAAGAAATCTTATGAAGGAATGTAGCTTCTGTTGGTGAAATAGGTCTTGGAAGTGTAAAACTTTTCATCAATTCTCCAACAATATGAAGTGAGTCTGATGCACTGCCGCCATTTCCGCAGATCAGAAGTTTTTTGCCGGAATAAAAAGCAGTAAACAGAAGATTCGCGGCCGAACATATAGAAGCTTTACAGGAAAGAAGAGACGGATAGCGTGCAATATATTCATCAATAATGGCCTGTGAAGAAGGTTTCATGAAAATCTATTCCTTTCTTTGAAAATATTTATATAAGATAGGGTCTGTGTAGTCTGGGAAAATCAAATTTGTACCTAGTTTTTGATGCAGGCTACGCTGATACAATGAAGTTTTCGGAAGTCGGCTGACTGTTACCGCGCCCATGGAAACACCGGCGCTGATTTCAGCACGCCCATCTCCGACTATAAGTACCTGATCTCCGGAAATAGCAAGAGTTTGCAGCAAACGGTTCATAATAACATTTTTTGGGAGTTTTTCGTCCCACGTAGAACCAATGATATCTTCTGCGAGACAGCCATTTCCGATGGTATAGCCTAGCGTCTCTATCTCTTGAAACATTCCTTTTCCTTTTTCGACAACGGCTCCTGTAACAAAATAGTTTTTTACACCATTTTGTTTTAAATATTCCAGAAATGCCAAACTCCCAGGTACACGATAAAGTTCAGGACTATGTGCGGCAACAGCCAGATTATGATTACGGCAATAACCGTTAAGTATCCTTTCATACAAGCGGAAGAGCCTTGGAGCATTGACGGAAAGAAACTGTTGCATTTCCGGAGTTTCCGGTAAATCATCAGAAATTTCTTCTCCATTCCAGATTCTTTGAATTTTCTGGGAGTTTACAAACATATCGCAAGATATGGTAATCTGTCTTTCTTCTATTGCTCTGCGGATTGCCCATTCCATTTGCGTTAAAGCAGACAAACCGGCAGATTCTTCACAGAACCGGTCTGTTTCAGGAAAAGGCTTTTTACCGGCCAGATTGATTAATCTGGTACAGTTTTCTTCACTTTCCAGATTGTCTGGCAGCCCGTACGTGATAACATCTGCAAGCAGGACACTCATGACAGGTGCCCATTCCCGAATCAGGGAATGCGTGCCGTCAATATCATGAAACGCATAAGAAATAGTTTGTGTAGAAAAAGGATTTATAAGGTAAGATGATGGAATACAATGAGCAGTTAACACAGTTTTAAAACCTCCTTTTTAATATGTGTGTTTTTTTGATTGATTATTTTTTGTTATAATTATAAAAGACGGAAGATTAAAACTCTATACCAGTAATTGTAATTATATCTTTAAAATTGACTTGTTATTATCGAAAATATTATAAAAATAGTCAAAAAAAAGGATGTTTTTATGCAATAATGGATAGTTTTTAAAAAATAAAACATTTATAATTGTGATACATACACAAAACAAACCAAATAAAGGAGGAAACAACATGAAAAAAAGAAGTAGGATAATAACATGCCTGACAATGGTTGGATTACTGTTTGGTTCCATCTCTGTATGTGCAGAAGGAAATCTGGTTATCTATACCGCGAGAAGTGATTCAGAAATCGAATTGGTTGTACCGGCTTTTGAGGAGGCATATGGTGTAGAGGTTGAACTTGTAACAGGAGGTATTGGAGAACTGATTAAACGTGTGGAGGCAGAAGGAAACAGTCCGCAGGGAGATATCCTGTTAGGTGGAACCTATACATCAAATCTTTCCGGAAGTAATTATTATGAATCATATATATCACCGGAAATGGAGAATTTAGCAGAGGAATACAGAAGAGAGGACGGTTTGCTGACGACAACCTCTATTATTGCAGTATGTATGATCGTAAATGACAATCTTGCAGAAGGCATCAAGCTGGAAGGATGGGAAGATCTGCTGAATCCGGAACTGAAAGGAAAAATTGCATTTGCAGATCCGGCAGCATCTTCAAATGCATACAATCTTCTCGTAAATATGCTGTACGATATGGGAGAAGGGGATGTATTCAGTGATGCTACATGGGAGTATGTCGGAAAATTTGTAGATCAGCTGGACGGAAAGATACTCTCAAGCTCCTCTGCAACTCCGCGTGGAGTAGCAGACGGTGAATATACGGTTGGCCTGACACATGAGGTTTATGTTGCAAATTATATCGCAGAAGGAGCACCGGTACATGCGCAGTATTTCTCCGAAGGTACTTATGTGGCAGAAGATGTCGTAGCAATTATTAAAAACTGCGAAAACATGGATAATGCAAAATTATTTGTAGATTATCTGTTGTCATATGACTGTCAGAATAATTATATGATTGGAAATTCAACTCGTCCTTCAAGAACAGATGTAGCGTCACCGGAAACCTTACCAGATGTAGAGGAATTAAATTCGATCGGTGAATATGCGGTAAGCTCTGAAGACAAAGCGCAGATTCTTGATCGGTTTAATGAACTTATGTACCAGTAAATTGCAGATAGAAATTCATTTTGCGGGCAGGGCGGTGAAACTGTCCGCAAATTTTAAAGAAAAAAAGAGGGTGTTTTATGAGTATTCAGATCACTGCAGAACATGTTGTTAAAAAATTTGATAAAGAAACTACGGTTATTCCAGATCTGTCTCTCGTTATAAAAGAGGGGGAACTTTTTACGCTACTTGGTCCATCAGGCTGTGGTAAAACGACGTTTTTGCGTATGCTGGCAGGTTTTTATCCATTGGATGGGGGTCATATATATTTTGGAGAACGTCGTATAGACTGTGTACCGGTGCATGAACGCAATATAGGTATGGTGTTTCAGAATTATGCGATTTTCCCGCATATGACAACGGCACAAAATGTAGAATATGGATTAAAACAGCGAAAGGTTGATAAAGCGCTGAGAAATAAAAAGGTAAAAGAAATTCTGGAAACTGTGAGAATGGAGGAATATGCCGACCGGCTTCCGGCGAAACTTTCCGGCGGACAGCAGCAGCGCATTGCTCTGGCAAGAGCAATTGTAATCCGTCCGGACGTTCTGCTGATGGATGAGCCACTGTCCAATCTGGATGCAAAGCTGCGTATAGAAATGAGAAGCACCATCCGGGAAATACAGAAACAAAGTTGTGGCGGTATTACAACCGTATACGTTACGCATGACCAGGAAGAAGCTCTGGCGATCTCTGACCGGATTGCAGTTATCAATAAAGGGGTCATCCAGCAGGTAGATACGCCCAGACGGATTTATCAGTATCCGGCTAATATTTTTGTTGCGACCTTTATTGGATTCTCGAATCTGTTTCATGGAACCGTACGAATACAGGATGGAAAAAAACAGGTACAGATCGGAGACTGTTTACTGCCTGTTTTGCGGCTTGGAAACAACGTACAGGATGGACAGAAAGTAATTGTCTCTATGCGTGCGGATGATTTCACCTGCGTATCGGAGGGAGGCATCTGGTGTAAAATCAAATCCGATACATTTTTGGGCCAGAATATGAATTATGCAGTAGAATTTGAAAATAAAATAGCTGTTGAGACAGAGGATGGCAACGAACTTGTAGAATCTGTCCGTACAGCCAGGCATTTTTACAGGCAGGGAGAGCGAATCTGTATAATGCCGGATGCCGAAAAGCTGAATGTGTTTACAGACGATGGAGGGACAAGCCTGATGGACAGGGGTGATGATACATAATGCAGAAAATACGTAAGCTGGATTTTTGGACATTGATTACAGTTATTATGGTGGCAGTATTTGGAATATTTTTGATTTATCCACTGTTTTCACTCTTTTCCAGTGCATTGCGGGAAAGCAGTTCAGGGATGTTTACGTTGGACCATTTTGTGAAATTTATGTCGCGCAGTTATTATATGCGTGCACTTTTGAACAGCCTGAAAATCGGGCTGGCAGTAACAGTGCTGTGTATGCTGATTGGTGTTCCGATGGCATATATTATGACATTTTACCGGATTCGCGGAAAAAAACTGATTGAAATTTTGATTGTCATTTCTATGCTTTCTCCGCCTTTTATCGGAGCATATTCCTGGATTCTTCTGCTGGGACGCAGCGGCGCTGTTACGAAGTTGTTTGCTGCAATTGGTTTGCAGTCGCCGACAATCTATGGCATGGGCGGCATTATATTTGTTATGACGCTGAAATTGTATCCATTTATGTATATGTATATGTGTGGCGCCCTGAAAAAGGTGGACGGGTCCTTGCTGGAAGCAAGCAGCAGTCTTGGGTGTCGTCCGGGCCGTCAGATCTGGAGGATGGTAATTCCTCTAGTTATGCCAACGATGCTGGCTGGCGCGCTTATGGTTATGATGAATGCAATGGCAGATTTTGGCACACCACAGCTGATCGGAGAAGGTGTCCAAACGATGACGACGCTGATTTATAAAGAATATATTGGAGAGGTTTCCGGAAACGGAAATTTTGCGGCGGCATTGGCTTCTGTGATGGCGCTTGTTACAGCTGCACTGTTTCTGGCACAGCGTCATTACATCAGCCGAAAGTCATATACAACAAACGGTGCGCGTCCGGTCGAGAGTAAAGAATTGTCGTCCGGTAAAAAAGCAGTAGCATATATCTTTATAGGCCTGCTGGTTTTCCTGTCCTGTGTGCCACATCTGGTTGTAGTTTATACATCTTTGTATAAATCAGACAGTTCCATGTACCGGAGCAGTTTTACACTGGAAAATTATAAGAAGGTTTTTTTTCTCTGTCAAAGCCAATTGTAAATACTTATATTTATGGTGTGATTGCCATTGTTATTATCATTGGTCTGTCAATGATGGTGGCATATACGTCGATGCGCAGAAGAAATATCTTTACAAGAATTATAGATACAATTACAATGTTTCCATATATTCTTCCGGGCGCAGTGCTTGGTATTACGTTGCTGGTAGCATTTAATCATGGGCCGCTGACTCTGATAGGAACGCCGTATATTATTATACTTGCTTTTGTAATTCGGAGAATGCCATATACACTCCGTTCATCTTCGGCTATTCTGTACCAGATTAATCCAAGCATAGAGGATGCATCCATCAGTCTTGGGTGCCCTCCAATACGCACATTTTTTAAAATTACGGCAAGGCTGATGCTTCCTGGTGTTTTCTCAGGAGCTATTCTGAGCTGGGTAACGGTAATCAATGAGCTGAGTGCATCTATGCTGCTTTATACCGGGAAAACTGCTACTATGTCCGTTACGGTATATTCACAGATTTTACGGACAAATTATGGTTCGGCATCAGCTTTATCGGTAATTCTTACGGTTTCTACTATTTTATCGCTGCTTTTGTTCTTTAAGCTGACAGGCAGTACAGAGGTGTCAGTTTAGCTGAAAAGGAGGGAAATGAATGCGGTCGAAATCACAGCACAGCTTCAGGCAATCCATTCAGAATGCCATATTTTATAATGCGCTTCTGCCGATGCTGATACTGACGGTTTCGGGCATTGTGTTGACCATGGTAATGTTATACAGCTCTACGATGGTGCGGGTAAAAAAATACAGCAATGAAGCCGTAGAGCTGACAAACAACCTGTACACATGTTATACAGAAAAGCTGAATCAGCTTTCCAGAAGAGAAGATTTTCGTCAGGAGTTATCAGACCGCCATATTTCAGCTGCGCTGTATCAGGAACTTTATGATTTTGTAAATGATGCTCCGGTAAAAGCAGCATTTTATTTAACAGATGAAAATTTTGAGTTCCTGGGTGGAAGTACAACATACTGCCCCTCCTATTTGACGGAAGAAGGAATTCAGACAGGCCTGATATGGAGGCGCATCCGCAGCAACCATGGAGAAGTTGCCATTGCAGGTGACAATAGCAAGGAAAAAAAGTCGCTTTTGTTTGCGGTGGGAGTAGGAGAAGCTGAGAATCCGTCTGGTTATGTGGTTTTTGAAGTACAGTGGCAGGCTTTTTATCAAAAATTTTCCGGAACAATCAATCTTGTCATGACAGATGAGTATCATTATTGCTTCTGGAACAACAGTATGCTTTTGCTGGACTCGTATCATCGTATAGAAAAGAAGATGAGATTGCGACAGGGAATAACAGAGCACAGTGGACAGCAGCTTTTTGTTATTTGTCAGAGTGCTTTTCATGAAAAAGTTCTGATTTATACGTATGCTGATACAACGGGATATCTTTCTATTTACCGGATTCTGATTCCAATTCTTGTATTAATTTTTGTTGGTATGCTGGTACTTCTGTCGGCAGCGGCGCATCGGGTGGCAGACCGGATTGGGGAAACGGTAGATCGGATTGCACGGACGATGGAACATACCGAGTATGAGACATTGGATGAACCGCTTTGCATTAATACCGGGGATGAGCTGGAAAAAATAGCAGATGCATACAATCGAATGTGCCGGGACATTCATCATCTGATAGATGACAATGCGGAACGGGCTAAAAGGCAGGCGGTTTCAGAAATCCGACAGCTGGAAGCACAGTTTAACCCGCATTTTCTGTTTAATACGCTGGAGACAATACGGGTATTTATAAAAACGGATCCGGACAAGGCCAGGGAGGCGATTGTGGCTCTGTCTGGCATTTTAAGGTACAGTATTGATAATACCATGACAAGTGTCCGGTTGCAGGAGGAAATATCATATGCGGAGTGTTATCTGCAGATTCAGAAAACCCGCTTGCAGGATCGGCTGGAATATAAACTTTCTGTCGAACCGGAAGCCGGGGAATGTATTGTTCCGAAACTTATTTTGCAGCCTCTGGTAGAGAATGCTGTGTTATACGGTAAGTCGTCTGATGGAAGCTGTACAGTTAACGTAGAGTGTCAAATAATAGATGGAAAGCTTTGGCTTGAGGTATGTGATCTTGGCGATCCACTCGCAGATGAACGTATTACTGCAATCCGAAAGCTTCTGGAACAACCTTATAATATTACATCTCATATCGGACTGTACAATGTACACAAACGAATAAGGCTAGCATATGGAGAGACATATGGTGTAACCTGTGGACGCAGTACGAGTGTGGACGGAAATACATTTACAGTTATTCTGCCTGTTAAGACAGAGGAGGATGGAAATGTATAAAGTGGTTATTATTGAAGATGAACCTGTAATACGAATGGGTCTCGTGCATACGATTGATTGGGCTTCCATGGATTGTGTGGTAGCAGGAGAGGCAGACAATGGCCGGGTGGGACTGGCGTTAATCAGAGAAAAGAGACCGGATATTGTGATTGCTGATATTTGCATGCCGCAAATGGACGGACTTACTATGTTCCGGGAGGCGAACGAGCTGTATCGGTTTTCTATGATTATTCTGACAGGATATCTGGAATTTAAGTATGCGCATGAAGCGATACAATTAAATGTTGTGGATTATCTGCTCAAGCCAATTGATGAAAGAAAACTGGAAGAGGCAGTAGAAAAAGCAAAAAGCAGCCTTTTACAGATGCACAATTCCATGCAGTACGAAATTTACAAAGGGCTGGAAAAAGAAGAAAAAACGATTATAGATGTACTTCCGGTTAAAAACGGTAATATTTATGTGGAAAAAGCGTTGCAGATTATCCATGATCGTTATAATACACAGCTAGGACTGCGCACAGTCGCAGCAGAGCTCGGCGTCAGTGAGAGTTATCTGGCACGAAAATTTAAAGAGGGAACAGGTATTACATTTCTGGATTGTCTGAATCAATACCGAATTAATCAGGCTTTAAAACGGATTCGTGCCGGAGGGTATCGTATTAATGAAATATCAGATCAGGTGGGTTTTACTCAGTATAAACAATTTGCAGTGGTATTTCGCCGTTACGTTGGCATGTCCTGTTCAGATTTTCTAAAGCTTAGCGAAGCACAGCAAAAAGAGGTTTATCCGCGTATCTAAACGGTCTGTTCAGCAGAAAAAAAACGTGTTAAAATGAAAAAAAGATCGGAAATGGCGGGAGAAAACCAGATTATGCTTTTATACGAAGATGAAGAAATTATCGTTTACCATAAACCTGCAGGACTTGCAGTGCAAAGTGCAGTAATCGGACAATTGGACTTGGTGAGTAAGCTGAATAATTATCTCGGAAAAGATATGATTCATGTAGTTCATCGGCTCGATCAGCCTGTAGAGGGAATCATTGTTTTAGCAAAGACGAAACAGGCAGCAGCGGAGCTTGGAAAGCAGGTAACAGACGGACGCATGAAAAAGATATATCATGCTGTGTGCTGCCATGAAATAACAGAAGATAAAAACAAGTCAAAAATTATTTTAAAACAGCAAAGACTGCCGGAAAATCAATTAGAAAAGTTATCTGAGACTTCAGATCGCAGCTGGTATCAGCTCGTTGATTATTTGGTAAAAGACGGTAGAAAAAATGTATCCACAGTTACTGGAAAGGATAGACGGGATGCAAAGAAAGCTGAACTTTCTTTTCGTGTTCTGGCAAAAAAAAGAATGCCGGAGGATCATGGCGAATTACTGCTCACTGAGATTGAATTGAAGACGGGACGTCATCATCAGATTCGTGTGCAGATGGCCCATGCAGGTTTTCCACTTTACGGCGATCGGAAATATAATGAGAAATGGGAGAGATTTTTAACAAACGAAGAACAGTTAAAGCTGGCGCTTTGTGCAGTGTCTCTTACGTTTTTTCATCCACGGACCAAGAAAACCATGGACTTTGCGATTTGTCCGGAAAATAAGATCTTTGCGATTTTTGAAAATCTGTAATGCAAGAAATGTGAGAAAGAAATACGTTCTGGTAATATTTTCTGCCAGAATAAGAAGTTTTAAAAATACCATACTAAAAGTATCAAAAAAGCAGCCGTGCAAAAATTTAGAAAGAAGAGAAACAACAGAAATCAAAAGATTATGCAGTACGGCGCACGGAAGAGGACAAAGAAGGTGCGAAGGTATGGTAGAAACGAAGAAGATACTCACAGGAGTTGGAGTTACATTGGCGGTGTATATTGTAATTAAATACTTACTGCCATATGTAATTCCTTTTTTAATTGCATATGTTCTGGTTCATGTTTTAAATCCCGTTGTAGAGAAAATACAGACAAAATTGAGGTGGAAGAAGGAGATTATCGTGTCAGTGCTACTGGTGATTCTGCTGGCAGTGTTCACTTTCCTTTTTTATCTGCTCTATTGTCAGCTGATGGTACAGATAAGAAGAATAGCAATGAATTTTGATTATTATTATTCATGTTTTTGCGGGATTGTCGATGATTGTTGCTTAATGGCGGAAAAAAGTTTCGGCATCCGTGTGGATGCAGTGAAAGAATTTGTGTATTCCAGTATCAATCATGCTACGGAACAGATTAAAGTATATATAATTCCGGGAGTTTTTAATTATTCTGTGCGTTATCTGAAAAAACTGGCAGATCTTGGTTTATTTCTTTTAATGTTGTTTGTATCTGTCATTCTTTTGATGAAGGATTATGATGATATGAATCAGAAGTTCAAAAGGTACAGCTTTTATGGGCATTTCCACAATATATCACAGAGAATATGGAAACAGGGCGGAATGTACATGAAAGCGCAGATGATTATTATTTTAATAATCAGTATTCTTTGTACTGCCGGACTTTGGGCGCTTGGAAATCCGTATTTTCTTTTACTTGGAATCGTGATTGGACTTCTTGATGCACTTCCTTTTATCGGAACAGGAACTGTATTAATTCCTATGTCGGTATTTCTGATGTTCCGGCAGAATTTCCGCCTTGCAGCTGGGTATATCGGACTTTTTCTTCTGACGTATGTGGTACGCGAATTTCTGGAACCGCGTCTGATCGGCGCCAAGCTGGGAGTTTATCCGTTTGTTATGGTGGTAGTTGTTTATGTAGGACTCTATCTGTTTGGCACACCAGGCGTTTTTTTCGGGCCGGTGATGCTGTTGATTGTTATGGAAATATTAAGAGAGATTTATAAAAAAACAGAGATTGAATAGGATGATGAAAAAGAGTCGCTTAAATTTAGAAAATTTAATCTATGTAAAAAGGAAAAAAATTCAGTATTTATTCAGGCAGAAAACAGCTCGGATTATAAAGGACGTATATCAGTTGATATACGTCTTTTTTATCGAATAGGAAACTACGTCTCCCATACGATAAAAGCCTCCGGCAGGATGCGCAGCTTCGCGCGCGGAACAAACGCTGTGCTCTGAAATTTATTGACTCGTGATGTGTGCGAAGCACAATTTTGTTCTTACAGAGCTTTACAGAATCGGTCCAAAAATCATTCATCTTGATGAAAGAAATTGTGGACAGAATAGGAAAAATACATTAAACTGTGTATAGTGCGAAAAATGCGCTTCTGGGAGAATTAATAAATGAAAAAGAATGCAAATGAAATTGCACGCGCTCTTTCTATGGTCACACAGCTGGGGATCAGTATGCTAGCCCCGGTGGTTCTCTGTGCAGTTCTTGGAATGTGGCTTGATGAGCGATTTGGATGGTCTGTTACGGCAGTGCTTTTGATACTGGGAATTATGGCAGGGGCAAGAAATACCTGGATTCTGGTAAAGGGAGTCATAAAGCCGGATCATAAGGGGAGCATGGATCATGAAAAAAAGAATAAATGAAACGTTGGCTGAGCTGATGGCTGGTATTTTGGTGGCCGGAGTTTTGATTCAGGCTGTGGAATTTGTGGTAGTGGCGGTATGTCCGGAATGGGCCGGGTCTCCGCTTTCCTTTGCGCTGGGGCTTTGGATCGGAATTTTCACAGCGCTGGGGCTTTCAGTGCATATGTACCGTTCAATTGACCGTGCGCTTGATATGGCTTCAGGTGATGCGGAGAGTTATATGAGAAAGGCATATCTGTTGCGCACCGTGGCTATTTTTGCGATGGCGGCGCTCGTTTATTTTCTGAAAATAGGGTATGTAATGGCAGCATTTCTGGGAGTGCTCTGTCTGAAATTTGGAGCATTCCTGCAGCCACTCATGCATAAATTATGGAAGAAATTCCATCGGTAAAATACGCTGTATTTTTCCAGTCAAAATCAGTCGAATCCCGATCGATTTTGATAAAACCATTTATTTTGAAGGAAAGGAGGATGAAACGTGGAGACTGCAAATTTGCTGGCATCTTCGGGGTCAGATGTGGATTTTATGATACATGGCGTTTTCAGCTATGAGATGTTTGGCCAGACCTTCTGGATTACAACGACACATGTAGCCATACTGATCGTCATGCTGCTTATCCTTGCTTTTGCGATTGCAGCGAGAATTGCGATCAGCCATGCAGGTGAGTATCCGACCGGCTTCCAGAATGTTGTGGAGCTGATTGTCGAGATGCTCGACAATATGGTTGAAAGCAGCATGGGCGTCCATGCAAAGAAGTTCCGAAATTATATCGGTTCGATCTTTATTTTTATTTTTATCAGCAATATTTCAGGTTTGTTTGGACTGAGGCCGCCTACGGCGGACTACGGCGTAACGCTACCGCTTGGATTGATCACATTCGGGATCATACAGTACAACAATATCAAGTACAACAAAGTCGGTGCGTTTACCGGGCTTTTTCAGCCCCTGCCGTTTCTGTTTCCAATCAATCTGATTGGAGAGATAGCGGTGCCGTTTTCGCTGTCGCTGCGTCTTTTCGGAAACGTTCTGTCCGGTACGGTTATGATGTCGCTGATCTACTCATTGCTGTCCAGAATCGCAATCGGATGGACCGGATTTCTGCACATCTATTTTGATGTATTTTCAGGAGCCATACAGACGTATGTATTCTGTATGCTGACAATGGTATTTGTGTCAGATAAATTACCAGGTACAGAGTAAAATTAAAAATGAAATAAAACAGGAGGTTAATTATTATGGAAGGAATTACAAACGAAGGTTTAGTATTAGCTTGTTCAGCAATCGGTGCAGGTCTTGCTCTTATCGCAGGTATCGGACCTGGTGTAGGTCAGGGTATCGCTGCAGGACACGGCGCATCAGCAGTTGGAAGAAATCCGGGAGCAAAGGGTGATATCACATCTACGATGCTTCTTGGACAGGCTGTTGCCGAGACGACAGGTCTTTATGGTCTGGCTATCGCGTTCATTCTCTTATTTGCAAATCCGCTTATTGGAAGACTTTAATTAGCACAGACTCTAGGTGCACATAGCGGAAAACGCCGGATGTAAAATCAGCAGATTTGCAAGCGGCGGTATAAAAATAACAAGTGAAAGGAGGCGAAATCTTGGAACGACTGTTTAATCTTGACCCACAGCTGTTGCATGACGCAGTACTTCTCGCAATTTCAGTATTCGTAATGTTTCTGTTTTTGTCGTATCTTCTGTTTAATCCTGCGCGGGAATTTCTGAAAAAGCGTGAGGATAGAATCAAAGGAAATATTGATTCAGCCGAGAAGGCAAAGGAAGATGCAGATCGTCTTCGTGCAGAATATGAGGAGAAGCTCCGCAATATTCACCGCGAAGAGGATGAGATTTTAAGTGCGGCGCGCAAGAAAGCACTTGATACTGAGGCAAAAATTATCGAGAATGCGAAGGCTGAGGCGGCAGGAATTATTGAAAGAGCCAACAAGCAGACGGAGCTGGCAGTCAAGAAGGCTGAAGACAACATAAAGAAGGAGATCATTACGGTAGCTTCCATGATTGCTGGAAAGGTAGTCAGCGAAAATATTGATCTTACTATCCAGGATTCGTTAATTGATGATACATTGAAAGAAATAGGTGAAAAGACATGGCAAAGCTGATCGCGGGAACCTATGGGGATGCGTTGTTTGAGCTTGCTGTGGAACAGAACCTGACGGACAGTTTAATGCAGGAAATTGATTTTTTGCAAACTGTTCTGAAAGAAAACAGTGACTTTGAAAAAATTCTGATGCATCCGGAGATTCCGAAGCAGAAAAAACTCCAGCTGATTGAGAATGTTTTCAAGGGAAGGATATCCGACGCCCTCACAGGTTTTTTGAGAATTGTGGTAACAAAGGGAAGATATGAAAATTTACCGGATATTTTTGCATATTTTATTGCAAGGGTGAAGGAATACAAAAAAATTGGAATTGCCCAGGTGGTATCGGCGATTCCGCTTCGGGACGAGCAGAAGCAGAAAATCGAACAGAAGCTTCTGGAGACGACCCATTATGAGACAATGGAAATCGACTATAAGGTAGAGGAGAGCAGTATTGGTGGTCTGATGATCCGGATAGGCGATCGTGTGGTAGACAGCACGATTCGCAGTAAGCTGAGCGCTCTGACCGGAAGCCTCATGAAGATTTCATTAGAAAGCGAGAAAGAAGGTGTGCAGATCTCATGAATTTAAGACCAGAGGAAATCAGTTCTGTGATCAAAGAACAGATTCAGAGATACTCCTCCGAAATCGCGGTGTCTGACACAGGTACTGTCATTCAGGTAGCAGACGGTATTGCACGTATTTACGGTCTGGAAAAGGCAATGCAGGGTGAACTTCTGGAATTTCCGGGAGAGGTATACGGCATGGTCCTGAATCTGGAGGAGGATAATGTCGGTGCGGTACTCCTTGGCAGCAGCGATGATATCGGAGAAGGAGATATCGTAAAGACGACCGGACGTGTAGTTGAGGTTCCGGTAGGAAATGGAATGCTGGGACGTGTTGTTAATGCACTTGGCCAGCCGATTGACGGAAAGGGCCCGATCCATGCAGATAAATATCGCCAGATCGAGCGTGTAGCTTCTGGTGTTATTTCCAGAAAATCCGTAGATACGCCGCTTCAGACAGGTATCAAGGCGATTGACTCCATGGTACCGATCGGAAGAGGACAGCGTGAGCTGATTATCGGCGACCGTCAGACAGGTAAGACAGCGATTGCGGTCGATACAATTATCAACCAAAAAGGTCAGGGCGTAAAATGTATTTACGTTGCAATCGGCCAGAAATCTTCCACAGTGGCTTCCATCGTGAATACACTGGAGGAATACGGCGCAATGGATTATACGACGGTAGTTGCAGCTACGGCGAGCGAGCTTGCTCCGTTGCAGTATATCGCTCCATATTCCGGCTGCGCAATCGGTGAAGAATGGATGGAAAACGGGGAGGACGTGCTGATTATTTATGACGATTTGTCAAAGCATGCGGCAGCTTACCGTACACTCTCCCTGCTTCTGAAGCGTCCGCCAGGACGTGAGGCTTATCCGGGTGATGTCTTCTATCTGCATTCCAGACTTCTGGAGCGTGCAGCAAGGCTTTCCGATGATCTGGGCGGCGGTTCTCTGACCGCGCTTCCGATTATCGAGACACAGGCCGGTGACGTTTCCGCATATATTCCGACAAACGTTATTTCGATTACAGACGGACAGATTTATCTGGAGACAGAGATGTTCAACTCCGGTTTCCGTCCGGCTATCAACGCAGGTCTTTCCGTATCACGAGTTGGTGGTTCGGCGCAGATCAAGGCTATGAAGAAGATTGCAGCTCCGATTCGTGTGGAGCTGGCGCAGTACCGCGAGCTGGCAGCATTCTCACAGTTCGGTTCCGAGCTGGACGATGATACGAAAGAGAAGCTGGCACAGGGCGAGCGCATCAAGGAAATTCTGAAGCAGCCGCAGTACCAGCCGATGCCGGTACAGTATCAGGTTATTATTATTTATGCTGCTACAAAGAAATATCTTCTGGATATTCCGGTAGGAGATATTCTCCGTTTTGAGAGAGAGTTCTTTGAGTACCTGGATACAAAATATCCGGAAATTCCGGAAAGCATTGCTTCCGAGAAACAGATTTCTGATGAGACAGAAGCGAAGCTGCAGGCAGCGATTACAGAGTTCAAAGCGAGCTTCAAATAAGGAAAGGGTGACAGTATGGCCTCAATGAGAGACATCAAGCGGCGCCGCAACAGTATTGCCAGTACCCAGCAGATTACGAAAGCTATGAAGCTGGTGTCAACGGTAAAGCTGCAGAAAACAAAGATGCGCGCCGAGCGTTCCAAGCCGTACTTCGATAAGATGTACGAGACGGTAACCTCCATGCTGGCCAAATCCGGGATGATTGAGCATCCGTATTTGAAGCCACAGCCTTCTACAAAAAAGGCAGTGATTCTGATTACTTCCAACCGCGGACTTGCCGGTGGATACAATTCCAATGTGATCAAGATGGTGACAGGTTCCGACCTGAAGCAGGAGGACGTTGTTCTCTTTACCGTCGGAAGCAAGGGAAAAGAGTATTTTGCCCGCAGAGATTATAACATTGCAAAGGAATACAACGAGGTGATTGAGAACCCGATGTTCCCGGATGCAAAGGAAATCTGCGACGAGGTACTGAAATTGTATGTATCCGGTGAGGTTGGAGAAATCTATCTGGCATATACGTATTTTAAAAATACGGTAGTCCATGAGCCGAAGCTTTTGAAGCTTCTGCCTGTGGAGGTGGACGAGGCGGATATTGAAGCTGCAAAGTCTAATGCGCTGATGAATTACGAGCCGGAGGAAGAAGAAGCGCTGGAGATTATCATACCAAAATATATGACCAGCATTTTATATGGCGCTCTGGTAGAAGCAGTTGCCAGTGAAAACGGCGCCAGAATGCAGGCAATGGATTCCGCGACGAGCAACGCGGAAGAGATGATAGAAAAACTGACGCTCCAGTATAACCGCGCGCGTCAGGGCTCCATCACGCAGGAGCTCACCGAAATCATTGCGGGAGCGAATGCCATATCGTGATGGCAATGAGCCGTGCAAAATCAGAGGATGATAACCTGGCCGCTGGCGGACGGGGTTATCAGGCGCTGATTTTATAGGGCGAAGCCCGCGTACCGAGATGAAGCGAAGCGGAATCGAGGTTCGCAGCACGGCGTGGTAGAGCCGTGCAAGGAGGTTCGCAGCACGGCGTGGTAGAGCCGTGCAAGGAGGTTCGCAGCACGGCGTGGTAGAGCCGTGCAAGGAGGTTCGCAGCACGGCGTGGTAGAGCCGTGCAAGGAGGTTCACAGCACGGCGTGGTAGAGCCGTGCAAGGAGGTTCGCAGCACGGCGTGATAAAGCCGTGCAAGGAGGCATCGCAGCACGGCGTGGTAAATATAATTAAGGAGAGTGATTAAAAACATGCAGAACAAAGGTAAAATCACTCAGATTGTCGGTGCAGTATTAGATATTAAATTCACGGAAGGAAAGCTTCCGGCTATATACGAAGCGATTCATATTACAAGAGCAAACGGCGAGCTGCTGGTAGTAGAGGTTGCACAGCATCTTGGTGATGAGACGGTGAGATGTATCGCTATGGGTCCGACTGACGGACTCGTTCGAGGAATGGAAGCGGTGGCTACAGGGTCTCCGATTACTGTTCCGGTTGGAGAGAATACCCTGGGACGAATTTTCAATGTAACAGGAGATCCGATCGATAACAAGCCGGCGCCAAAAGGCGTAAAGAAGATGCCGATTCACCGTGAAGCACCGTCATTTGAGGAGCAGTCTACTTCAACAGAAGTATTGGAGACAGGAATCAAGGTTGTTGACCTGCTCTGCCCGTATCAGAAGGGTGGAAAGATCGGCCTTTTCGGAGGTGCAGGAGTAGGTAAGACAGTTCTGATTCAGGAGCTGATCCGTAACATTGCAACAGAGCACGGCGGCTACTCTGTATTTACAGGTGTAGGCGAGCGTACACGTGAAGGAAACGACCTGTATCATGAGATGCAGGATTCAGGCGTTATTAATAAAACAACGATGGTGTTCGGACAGATGAACGAGCCGCCTGGAGCGAGAATGCGAGTTGGTCTGACGGGACTGACGATGGCTGAGAATTTCCGTGATGAGGGCGGAAAGGACGTGCTTCTGTTCATTGACAATATTTTCCGTTTCACACAGGCCGGTTCTGAGGTTTCCGCTTTGCTTGGCCGTATGCCATCAGCGGTAGGCTATCAGCCGACGCTGCAGACAGAGATGGGCGCTCTTCAGGAGCGTATTACCTCAACAAAGAACGGTTCTATCACATCCGTACAGGCAGTTTACGTTCCAGCCGATGACCTTACTGACCCGGCTCCGGCAACAACATTTGCCCATCTGGATGCAACGACCGTACTTTCACGTTCTATCGTAGAGCTTGGTATCTATCCGGCAGTAGACCCGCTGGAGTCTACATCCCGTATTCTCGACCCGAGAATCGTCGGAGAAGAGCATTATGCGGTAGCCCGCGGTGTACAGGAGATTCTTCAGAAATATAAAGAGTTGCAGGATATCATTGCAATTCTTGGTATGGACGAGCTTTCTGAGGATGACAAGCTTGTCGTAAGCCGTGCAAGAAAGATTCAGAGATTCCTGTCACAGCCGTTCTTCGTAGCTGTTCAGTTTACAGGCGTGGAAGGAAAATATGTACCGCTTTCTGAGACGATCCGCGGCTTTAAGGAGATCCTGGAAGGTAAGCATGATGATATTCCGGAGAGCTATTTCCTGAATGCTGGAACGATTGACGAAGTTGTTGCCCGCGTAAAGTAGGGGGTGACTGAGTATGGCAGACGAGAGAAATTTTGATTTGGAAATTATCACACCCGACCGTATTTTCTGGAAGGGGCAGGCAAATATGCTGGAGCTCAATACGACAGAGGGACAGGTTGGTATTTACAAACGCCATATTCCGATGACGATGATTCTGGAGCCTGGCATTGTGACCATCCATCTGGACGGAGAGAACAAAGAAGCGGCGGTACACGCCGGATTTATCGAGATTCTGCCGGAAAAGATTACCGTGATGGCTGAGATTGCCGAGTGGCCGGATGAAATCGACGAGAATCGTGCGCGGGAGGCAGAAGAGCGTGCAAAACGCAGACTGCAGGCGCATGATCCGAAGATTGATCTTTCGAGAGCGGAAATCGCACTTCGAAAGGCTATGGTACGTCAGGAATTGGCGAAAATGCGATAAACAGAAATAAGAAAAAATTCGTATGGATTTCCTGAAAAGGAGAAATGGAAGATCAGCTGCACAGTGGCTGGTCTTCTTTTTATGCATACAGATGCAAATACAACGATATTGTGCCTCTATTGTGACGAAGCTTATTCTATGGTAAATAACCTAAAAAAATAAACGGTGACAGGGTATTTCGATGGAAGCTTTCCAATCGTGCAGCAGGTACTATACGTTTGAAAATATTGGTAAAAATGAAAAAAGCTCTTGACTCTGACCTTACGTCATAGCATATAATGAGGTCACACGGGGAGGGGAAGACATGAGAACAGTACATGAGGTAAGCAAGCTGACAGGAGTGAGTATACGCACTCTGCATTATTACGACAGGATCGGGCTTTTGCATCCAACGGAAACAACCCTGTCGGGATACAGGCTGTATGACGATACGGCACTGGAACGTTTGCAGTGTATTTTGCTGTTCCGTGAACTTCAGTTTCCATTAAAGGAGATCAAACGAATTCTGGACAGTCCGAATTTTGATCGGAACAGAGCTCTTGATCAGCAGATTGCGTTACTGGAGCTCAGAAAGGAGCGTTTGGGAGAATTGATTGATCTTGCCCGTGAAATAAGAAGGACAGGAGTGAAGAAATTGGATTTTACAGCATTTGATACAAAAAAACTGGAAGAATACGCACAACAGGCAAAAGAAAACTGGGGAAATACAGAGGCTTATCAGGAATATGAAGAAAAATCGAGAGGTAAGTCCAAGGATGAAGTCCAAGAGAGAAATCGGGGATTGATGGAACTTTTTCAGGGATTTGCAAAGCTTTCGGATCAGACACCGGACAGCGCTGCTGTACAGGAGCAGGTAAAAAAGTTACAGATGTATATTACGGAGCATTTTTATACGTGTACCAAGGAGATTTTAAGAGGACTTGGAACAATGTATGGAGCCGGTGGAGAAATGACAGAAAATATAGACCGGGCGTCGCAGATAGGAACGGCAAAATTTGCAGCGGAAGCAATCCGTATTTATTGTAGTTAAAACAAGGCAGGATTCTCAGAAGAGGGTCCTGTTTTTGTGATATGGTTGAAAAATAGAACAGGTCACAAAAATCACTTAATTTATGTAATTATAACAGAAAATGATATATATTGATAAAACAGGTATTTGCATGAAAATACAACCCGCCAAAACGCTGTTTTTTTATTTGACGAGTTATAAATCCAATCAAAAATCTTATTCTAAACTTCCTGCTATGCCTATAAGAAAATGCTATCTTCCGCTATTTTTTTTATTGATACTCTGCCTAAACGACTTCCTAATTGGCTTAAAATCTCATTTGATATAGTGTTTATACTATCTGCAAGGTCAGCAGCCATGATTTCACTGTTTCCGCTTTTCCCAATAAATACGGCTTCATCCCCGCAAGATACGCCCTTAATATCTGTCACATCTACCATTAACTGATCCATACAAACACGACCGACAATGGCTGCTTTCTGCCCGTTTATCAAAACAAATCCCTTATTTGACAATTCACGGGGAATCCCATCTGCATATCCGACTGCAACAGTAGCAATCTGCATTTCTTTTCCAGCCTTATAAGTCAGACCATAACCGAGTGCTTCACCTTTATGTAACTGCTTTACACACGCAATTCTAGCTTTTAATGATAAAACTGGCTTCAATTTTGTATTAGAAATAATTCTATCTTTCGGAGAGCTTAATACACCATAAAGTGCGATTCCTAATCGTGCATAGTCAAACTTTAAAGCGGGGTAATTCAGTACGCCATAACTTCCTTGTATGTGCGTTTTAAAATGATGTATTCCCTTTCTATGCAGAAAGTTTATTACCATATTAAATTCCTCAATTTGTTTCAGAGTAATATCCCGTTCTGCATCACTAACTCCATCTGACATACACAAATGGGAATATACGCCTGTTATCTTCAGATTCTCAAACTCCCAGATTTTACAAATCTCCTTTATATTTTCGCTTCTTTCCCCTAATCGATGCATACCCGTATCTATTCCAATGTGGACAAAGACAGCTTGTCCAAAGTCATTCAGCAGTTTTGCGTAGGGATAATCAACTACGGTTTGTGTAAGATTGTACTTCACCAAATCAGAAAACTGATTTGGCGAGGTATATCCCAAAATCAAAATCTGCCCTAAAATTCCTGCTTTTCTAAGCAGGGCCGCTTCATTTACTGATGCCACGCAAAAATCTTTAATTTCCAAACCCTGCAATGCTTTTGCAATAAGGACAGCACCATGTCCATAGGCATTTGCTTTAACGGCGGGCATAATCGCACACTTAGGAGAAAGTATTTTTCTGAATTGCCTTATATTGTAAGCCAGATTGTCTATATCCAGTTCAATCCACGCCCTACCTTTTTGATACATTTCTATCTCCCCTTTCAAAAAATATTTGAATCATAAACATGGCTGCCAATGACAATAGACAGACCGAAATATATTGGAAAAAGGAATTGTCCACAAGTATTTTTGTAAGTCCTGTCACTTTAGCGATTAACCGTTGGGCAACAATTACCGCAGGATGAATAATATACAGCACCATTGAGCCATTCCGTATCCAAGCGGGAGCTTTCCCAGAAATTTCAAGCAGTAATTGAAACAAAAAATACATCACTGGCAGCAAAAAGAAATACATACTATTATGCTTTTGGATATGGAAAGAATAAGTAATCCATCCCTCTAAAAGCATAAGTAACGATGCTAACGCAAGTCCCCATTTACATACCTGTTCCCTACAATGAAATTCGGGAACAGCCAGCAACATACCGAGCAGGATATAAATTGGCGCAAAGAAAATACCATTTCTTGTATAACTGCTGACATAGAAAATGCCAGTATATAACGTGCGTAGTAAAGGCACGTTTTCTATAAGACCATAATAGGAATCACCAAATACTCCTATCACATAAGCAATGAGCGAAAAGTAAACTGCTGTCTGAACTGATCTTTTTGTCAGACACGCAAGAAGTACACACCCAATAATTGCGGCGGGAAAATACCACAAATGATAGAACGTGCCGTCAAAAAGAAGCTGCTTTATAAACTCCAAGATAGATTTTGGCATATTCCCAGAATATATTGAAATAGGTATATAAACAGCGGTCACAATGAGGTACAGCCTTATATTTTTAACAAGGTATTTACGGAGAGGATATTTCTTTTTAAAATTGCTAAGCACATAGGGAGCTAATACAAAATATCCTGTCGTCATAAAGAAAAATGGAACAGCAATTCTCCCAATACAATAGGTAATTAAATAATCAATTCCCTCACTCCAGACTGACAATGGCGATATATGAATTGCAATTACCATGAAAGCAGCCACTAAGCGGAAATAATCTATTCCTGCAAATGTTTTATGACGCATAATATTCCCTCGACCTACTTAAAATAGCCCCTTCCTCGTTTGTACCCGAAATCATATACGGCGACATCTCCGATACATCAAGTTTTACAGAGTAACCGCCATCTAAAAAAACATACGAAATTTCGATTTTGTCCGCTTTAGAACTGTTATAAATATAAGGATGCCTTAAATCGGTAGTTTCCTTTAAAAAGCAAATGTATTCTTCTAAAGCCATATCCTTTTCTGCCATAATGACAGAATGGGGATACCCCACATAACGGAAATGCCACGGTTCTGCTCCAATACCCGCTATCTGTTCTTTCCCAGACACATACCTTTCAACAAAACCAAATCGAGGAGCGGTCGCTCTGAACTCCCCACAAATCCCCGTATATGGAAAATGCGGGCAGATAAAGTCAATCTGTGTCACTTCGATACCCCCATTTCAATCAAGCGTTCGATTACTTCATCAAATGGCAGACCTGCTTCTTTTAACATATTGGGATAACGGCTATGCTCCGTAAAGCCGGGGATTGTGTTTACTTCATTAAAATAAATTTCCCCTGCGGGAGTCAAAAACATATCCACCCTTGCAAAACAGCAACAATTTAATGCTTTATAAATTTCAAGAGCTGTTTCTTTAATTTCTTTTGCCTTTTGTGGAGAAATACGTGCAGGTACATGAATACTGGAAGTTTTCAACGTATATTTCTCTGTGTAATCAAAAAATCCATCCGACAATTCAATTTCATCAACCTCACCCACAATCAAATTGGAATCCTTATTCCCCAAAACTGCACACCCAACCTCAAAACCATCAACCATCTCTTCCAGAATAACGGTAGAATCATGCTGGGAGGCACTCTCGATTGCTAAAAGCAAATCCTGTTCATGTAAGACTTTTGAAATCCCAAACGATGAACCAGACCGTACAGGCTTTACGAATAAAGGATAGCCAAGCTCTAGGGCTTTTTTCTGAACCATTTCCTCTGAATAATTTGTCTTAACAATAAAAGACCGTGCAGCTTTTATTCCGCTCATTTGTACGATACGGTGAGCCAGTTCTTTATCCATACACAAAGCGGAAGATAATAAACCACATCCGATAACAGGAATCCCCATCAAATCCAGAACCCCTTGAATTGTTCCATCTTCCCCATTCTTTCCATGTAAAACTGGCAATGCGACATCGAATGAAATTATCTTTAAATGATGATTGTCCAAGTAACACAACCCGTGAACTGTTCTGTCAAAAGACGGAAATACTGGCGTACAGTTTTCTTCTGACTGCCAATTATCCTCCTTTATCTTTTCCAGTTCCCCTTGATACCAGTACCATTTGCCAGAGTGAGGGGCAA
The DNA here is from genome assembly GCF_059728505.1 of Blautia sp. St.27G3. NCBI lineage: Bacteria > Bacillati > Bacillota > Clostridia > Lachnospirales > Lachnospiraceae > Blautia > Blautia sp. St.27G3. The sequence continues at coordinate 62,158 of NZ_BAAGFO010000001.1, forward strand.
TGCCTATTAAGATTGGTACATATTTCTTTGTGTCAATACACTTGATCACCGCATATGCCGACTGCAACGAAACGGCATATTCTGTTGAGCAGCCGCCAAAAAAAACGGCAACTTTCTTTTGTTGATTCATTATGAAGTCCTCCTTTTTCTATACTTCTTCTCATACAAAACAAATAGCTTCTATTCAGTATTCATTCTACTGAACAGAAGCTATCCATACTTTAATATTCAATTTTCTAATTCCTAAGAAAATGCTAAGAGAGCCTATATATTTTACTAATGTGTTACAGGTAAAGAGATACGGAAAGTTGTTGATTCGTTTTCACTTTCGGCAGTAATTTTACCTCCATGCAGTGTTATGATTTCTTTTGCAATCGCAAGCCCCAATCCTGCACCTCCCGTATTCGTCGAACGTGCTTCATCCATACGGAAAAACTTCTCAAAAATAGAATTTAACTTACCTGCGGGAATTGTCTTTCCTTTATTGCAAAAATAAATCCAAACATCCGTATCTGTGCTTTCAGCCCATATTTTAATTATCGTATCTGGGTAACTGTAATAAATCGCATTTTTTAAAATGTTATTGAAAACTCTGGCTAACTTCATAGAATCCCCATAAACCGTTACATCTTCATCAACACATACCTCTGTTTGATTACTATGAGCATTTAACAGCGGGTAAAATTCATCTGTCATTTGAACCAACATATGACAGAGGTTTATAGATTCTTTTTCCAAATCAATTTGTTGCAGATTATATCTTGTTATATCAAAAAATTCGTTGATAAGCTTTTCTAAACGAAGTGCTTTGCTTAATGCAATATTTACATATTTTGTTTTTTGTTCTATCGGCATATCCTGTGCTTCATCCAATAATGCTAAATATCCAATAACAGAGGTAAGCGGTGTCTTTAAATCATGTGCAAGATAAGCAATCAAATCATTTTTTCTGCTTGCTTCTTCCTTTAACATTTGTTCATGCCGCTGCATCGTGGATTTTATTTCGGACATCTGGACTGAAATTTCGGCATACTCTTTTGGAAAAATATCTATATTTCCTTTTTCTTCTATCATAAAATCATGCAGCATCACCGAAGTCGCAGTGATGGATTTTCTCACTTCTGCCTTTGCATGTAAATTTGCAAACGCAAAAGTAATTGCAATGCAGATAAGTACGATTATAATCAGAACTGTCAAGATAAATACTTTCAGCTCCGACCACAAAGGCTCTGTAACAAGAATATCTTTTCCCACATCAGCAGAATAAACCTCATGCGTGTTCATGTACTTAGCCGTGAACCAGTCCACAAAAAAGCCGTTCCAAACCTTATCTACCAGATAATACAATCCAAAACATGCAGCAATGCCGAGGATACAAGTGCCAATTAGTGTAGCTGTCTTTGAAATCTTAATTTTCAATTTTGTATCCACACCCCCAGACTGTTTTTATATATTGTGGTTCTTCAAATGAATCTCCCATTTTCTCACGAAGATGCCGAATATGAACAGTAATGGTGTTATTGCTTTTACTGAAATATTCATCCCCCCATATTTGATGAAAAAGTTCCTCCGAACTGACTACATTTCCTTTCTGCTGACACAAAATCCGTAATATAGAAAACTCCGTAGGCGTTAATGAAAGAGGCTTTTCATTTAAAGTACACTCATGCGTTTTCACATTTAGAACTAAACCAGAATGAATCAAAATATCTTCCTCTGGCTCATTTCCCACATTGTATTTTTTATATCTTCTTAGTTGGGCTTTCACACGGGCGACCAATTCTAAAGGCAAAAACGGTTTCGTAATATAATCGTCTGCACCTAATGTTAATCCCGTTATTTTATCAATTTCCTCTCCCTTTGCCGTGAGCATTATCACTGGATAGCGATATTTCTCCCTTATCTTTTTGCATATTTGGAAACCGTTCATATCAGGCAGCATAACATCCAAAATTGCCAAATCAAGGGTTTCACTTTCAATACAAGCCATTGCATCTTTGGCATTATAAAATTTATATACAGTAAAATTCTCATTTTCAAGATAAAGGGAAACAAGGTCTGCTATTTCCTGTTCATCATCTACAATCAGTATTTTATTCTCCATATCAGTCCATTCCTTTCCTTTTGTTTTATTTTACTAAATTGCACATAAGCAATCCTGCACTTTCCAATAAGAAATTGTTAAGATTTTCCTAATCGCCGTATAGATTCAAGGTATCTCTGCAATTTCCGTATCATATTTTGATTGCGACAGTAAGATGAAGTTTTCGGTGGACAGAGAATAAGAGAACGGATCTTTTCTGGATAATAATTTAATAAAAACGCGCAATCGTTGGGCCTGAGGGCAGAACAGTTGCGCGTTTTTTGAAAACTAATTTGTTTAATGTTATTATTTTAATCAAAAATATTGATTAAGAAGAAATAAAAGTGTTACTTAAAGAGTGTGTTAAAACACAAGGGCTTTATACAATAATAGATTTTAGTGAATATATTGCCAGAGAAAGTAGTAAAAGTTTTACAAAATCACAGCTCACAGGTGCCATAGCTCAATTAGTGGATTTAGGTGAGATTATCCGGGTTGAACGAGGATTATATAAGGGAAAATGTTTTGTCGAAAAGTGTATAAAAGGAAATATGAAAGAAAATAACACATTATTTAACAGAGAATCGATATTATGTTTAGATAAAGTGGAAAAAATACTTACAGAATTCGTAGATTCACAAAAAGTTATGCAGTTGAATTCAAGCGTTGTGGGAATGGTATAGAATCGGATACTTATGAAACAGTCTGTTCTTTTTTGAACAGGTTTGGTGGAGATATTTTCATGGGGGTGTTAGATGATGGAACGATATTAGGTGTGCCGGAAAAAGCGGCTACAGACATGGTAAAAAACTTTATTAGTGTCACAAGTAACCCGGGGATTACTTAACTTAAAGATAACATATACATACAGCCTGCTGATACATTGCTTGCAGATACCCCGCAGAAGCCAAAACACACAGAAAAGGAGTTTTTGCATATGAAATCACTATTTGAACAGTTAGGCGGTACGTATCATGTAGAAAATGGGTATCTTATTCCAGATTTAAGATTACCCACCGAAGAAGAACAGGCGATAGGCACATGGGGACAGCGGCATCTGGACTATCTGAAGCAGTACCGCAGGGTTATATACACGAACCTTCTCACAAGCGGCAAGTTGAATGTATACCTTGCTGACACTGACAGACAGGCACAGGAATGCTTTGAAAGGCTCATAGAGGGCATGAAGCAGGCACAGGGCATAACGGAACGCCTAAAGGAAGAAAATGCCTTAGAATGGACAGGGCGGCTCAATAACATAAGGGCTTGTGCGAGGGAGATTGTGAACGAGGAGCTTATTTTTTCTAAGTAAAAACAGCAGATTTGGGATTTGACTTTTGATAAAAATTTGTTATAATGAATGTGCTTGTCAGAGGACTTGCAATCAAATAAGATTGTTGAAGTGGGATAAGACCTATTGGGCTTTATCCCACTTTTTGTTTATTTAGATGGGATGAAGCATAAACATGCTTTGTCCCATTTCCTGTATGGAGGTATATTATGAATGCAAAAGTAAAATCTTTATGCGGTTACATTTTCCCTGCTATGGGAGGCTTATTTGTAACCTATCTTTACAATGTTGTTGATGGAATTTTTGTCGGTCAAGGTGTTGGTTCGGCGGCTTTAGGTGCAGTAAATATTGCAGTTCCGTTTATCACTTTTGTTGTAGCCATTGCCGCTATGTTTCCAATGGGCGGTGCAACTGTAGTTGCAATACGAATGGGGAGAGAGGATAAAAAGGGGGCAAATCAAGCGTTTATGACAGCAATTACATTAACACTTGCTATGTCTGTTTTATTAATGATTGTTGGTATGGTGTTCTCACAACAAATTGTGGATATAAGTGGAGCAAGCAAGTTAAGTGATGAAATGAGAAAAATGGCGGCGGACTATCTGCTTTATTATTCAGCCTTTTCTATTCCGATGCTCATGAGTACCTGTCTATCCGTATTTGTGAGGAATGACGGTTCTCCGACTCTCTCTTTCATTGGGATGTGTGTTGGTGCGATTGCAAACATATTTTTAGATTGGCTTTTTATTTTCCCGTTTGGAATGGGAATAATTGGTGCAGCAGTTGCATCGGGATTAGGACAGGTATTTTCTGTACTTGTTCTGCTGTCACATTTTTGGAACAAAAAAGGACGCTTGAAACTGAATTTAATAAAATTGGAGATAACACTTGTTAAGAAAATTTGTAAGCGTGGTGTTCCTGAAGCAATTTCACAACTTACAACTCCCGTAACGGCATTATGCTACAACATTATGTTAGCAAGCCTTGTTGGAGATATTGGCGTATCAACTTTCAGTGTATTGAGTTTTATTTATTCCCTTGCGAATGCAATTCTTTCGGGTGTTGCACAAGGCTTACAGCCACTTTGGGGGAACAGCTATGGTAAAAAGGATACTGGAGAAATAAATTGGCTTTTCCGTTGTGGAATTATCATCAACTTAGTTTTGTCTGCCTTAATTTACAGTGCGTTGTTTTTCTTTGATAAACCTGTTATTTGTATTTTCAACAGCGATACAGAACTTGTGCAGACTGCATCTAAAGCATTGCCTTTGTTCTGTTTGTCATTTATTCCAATGGCGTTAAACCTTATTTATACATCGTTTCTTTATTCGACAAAAAGAACAAAGCAATCAAATGTTATTGCAGTAAGTAGGGGAATTATTATAAAAGCGATGGCAATATGCAGTATTCCAATGCTATTCGGAAAAGAAATGATTTGGGTTGCTCCATTTATAGCTGAAACAATAACTCTTATAATTGCAATTACAATTACCAAACATACAAAATTGATTTTTCAATAGTTTATCGGCTTTATTCGTAAGCGTCAAATAAGATAGTGGATAGAAAAATAACCACCAACCCTCTATACTAAAAGGGCAGTGGTTATCTACAACGTTCCTGTACCATGGGATCCCATGGCAGATAATCATCCAGATATTCCGGATTTTCAAGAGATCCCCCCACTTGCGGCAGCACCTTTCGGGCTTCCCGAAAACAGCCAGTTCTTACGGCCGATCACAAACGGACGGATACAGTTCTCCGCTAAAGAGTTGCTGATGGAACAGTTCCCATCCTCAAGATAGTTGAAGAACTCCTGCCGGTTGTTCAGGGCATAATGGAAAGCTGTATGGAGTTTCGACTTTGGAAGTTCTCCGACAGAGTTTATCTCTGCCCATGACCAGAAAGCCTCGAGAAGCGGTTTCTCGCGGTTAAGCCGTTCTTTTTTCTTCTGCTCCGGGGGAAGGCCGTCCAATTCCTTTTCTATCTCAAACAACTTATTCAGCCGCAGGACTGCTTCCGCGGGCTTCATCAATGTGCAGATACTCCTGTTTCAGAAGTTCCTGCCTGAGATGACCGACCACATGGGAAAGCCAGTCCCGATAGACGACCATGAGCCAGTTCGACATCGTCGCCCTGCTTAATGACAGTCCCATGGCCTCCCATTCCTTTTCCTGGCGGTATAAGGGGATACCCAGTTCAAACTTCTGGTGGATGAGCCACGAAATCGTGGAAGCAGATGCAAGGGAGTGCATGACCGGGGGACAGGGCACCGGAGATTTTTCCATATAAGGTGTTCCGTTTTTTCGGCATGCCCTGCATTCATAAGTTTCCCGGTAATGATCGACCACTTTTAGGCTGGCAGGAATGAACTGTACTTCAGTACGGACAAACTCCTCACCGACTTTTACCATGGCGCTCCCGCACCTTTCACAGATCTGTTCACGCTCATCGATCGTGTGGAGCACTTTGCTGCGGGGAATGTCTTTTATCAGCTTCTCCCGCTGGCCGGCATATTTCCTTTTACGCAGATGTTTTTCGACCTCCACCAAATCCGGCATGGGCTGAAAACCTTCTTTTTTCTGATAGGTTCATTATACCATAAAACAGCAGGATTTTCCAGCACTTATAAGGAATTCCCGGTTTTTCCGGGCTTTGTAGGAGCCCATTTGCGCACTGCTTTTGGCTGTTCCGGGTTCAGACCCTCCAGCAGCCAGCGCAGCTGCTGATGGGAGATCTGTCTGGCTTCTTCACCTGTGCGCGGCCACTTTAGACGGCCGTTTTCGTAGCGCTTATAGAAAAGGCAGAAGCCGTCCCCTTCATAGTGGACTGCCTTGATCCGGTCCGCACGCTTCCCACAGAAAAGGAATAAGGAATTGCTGTAAGGATCAAGCTGAAAGCTGTATTTTATGATATCTACCAGGCCGTCCAGCTGTTTTCTCATATCCGTGTACCCGGCCTGCATCCATGACTCTTTCGGGGCAGTTCCTCAAGCGCCAGCTTCCGAATCTTTGCGATCCAGTAATAATAGCTTTTTAAAGAGATATCATGCTGTTCGCACCATGCCTGGTTTGTCAGGCCGGAGGCTCTGCATTGCCGGATCACGTTCAGCCAGTACTGAAGTTTTACCTGTTTATCAGGAGTTAAAGATGAAATATCCATGGGTTCGCCCCTTTTTCTTAGATTTAGAGTTTCGAGAGCGGACTCTAAAAACTCTAACCCTAAGTTTACAAGAGAACGCCAAATATTTCACTACACGTTCTTATTTGACGCTTACGACATTCTGAGTACTCTGCGGGAAACATGGATTTTGACTTTACACGCGAAATTCATGCATTTTTTCATAAAATTCTCTGAATTTCCCATACTTTTCTTCATGCATCGCAAAGTTTGCAGGATCAGGAAGCGTCTCAGTGGCATACTGCACAACCTCACGGACGCAGGCGGCGATATCGGGATATGCGCCGATGGCAACTGCGGCAAGGATCATGCAGCCGAGTGTTCCGGCTTCGTTGTTTTGCAGTGTGTAGACAGGCTTCCGGAAAATATCAGCGCGCAGGCGGGCGGAAACGGAAGAATTTGCAGCTCCTCCGGATATTACGATTTTTTCAAAATCAAGACCAAGCGGCGCCGCGTATTCATGTGCCAGCCGGATCTGATAGATCATGGATTCCTTTAATGCAAGATACAGGTCTTCCGCAGTGGTATCGAGGGTCAGTCCGCAGATAGAACCGGCCATGGCATTTAAGTTCAGGTCCGGATGTCCCGAGGAGCCGAATTGTGGGAGAATCAGCACATTTGTCTGTGCATCCATTACGCGCTCATCCATGCACCGGAAAAAGTCTGTGCCCTTTGCAGTGCAGGTCTGATAGATTCCCTGAAACAAGACATCGCGCGCCCAGTTTGAGAGTGCGCCGCACGTCGTAATTTCCAGTGTTGTAAAATACGAATCAGGAAGCGGATAGATCATACATGGCAGATCAAACTTCTTCAGGATGCTTTCATCGTACGTTTTCGGTAGCATCAGAGCAAGGCATTCGCATGTTCCGATTCCGTCTTCGGCAATCGAGTAGTCCAGGAACCCGCATCCAAGCGCTGCGCAGACCTGATCGTGGGCTCCCGCGACAACCGGAATGGAACCATGCATGCCGCAGCTTTCGGCCATATCATGTTTTACATACCCGATCACGGCTCCGGAAGGAACAAGCTCGGAAAAATGCTCCGGTGTAAGTCCGGCCAGGGCCAACAGTTTTTCATCCCATTTCAGATTGTGAATATCAACAGACATGCTTCTGGCACCCGTGCTGTAGCTGACCTTGCGCTCTCCGGTCAGCAGGTACCCGATATAATCTTCATAGAAAAAGATTTTGCGGGCTTTTGGAATCACATCCGTGTGATCATACAGCCAGATCATTTTCGGAAGCGAGTAGAGCTGGCTTGGCATCAGGCCAGACACCGCAAACGCATAGTCTGCGCCAAACTCCTGGCATATTTTATCAACACCCTCCTGTCCGCGGTTATCGCCAGTTACCATGGAATTGCATAAAACACGATCCTGTTCATCGAGAATAACGAGAGATTCGCCAAGGCAGGTAACAGCAATCGCCTGGACAGGCTCCGGACAATTCAAAACCGCCTCCTTCAAAGACTCAAAAACACATTCCCGAACTGTATCGGGTTCAATTTCGCGGATACCATTGCCGCGTCGTTCTGTATATTTTCTTCCGGCTGTGCTCAGTACCTTTCCACGGAGATCAAAAGCACATACCTTACAGCCGCTTGTTCCGACATCAATTCCTATAATCGCCATAATATCCCCCCCTGTCTGTTTCTCTGAAAATTTTTGTATCTGCGATCCGGATTCGCCCTGCAATTATTTTACTTTGTGATACCGACCGCAGTTTCTGCAAGAATCAGATTTCCTCCAAGCTTTTTGATGTGTGCCTGAATCTTTTCCGGAATCGCGCTGTCTGTGATGATTCCGTCAAAATCTCTCACGGAAGCATACGTGGTCAGACTGTGACTGTCAAATTTAGAAGAATCTGCGAGCAGATAGATTTTATCAGAAACACTCATGATTTTCTGCTTCAGTCCCAGCTCTGTCAGATTTCCAATCATCACGTTTCCATCGGGTGATATGGCGTTGCAGGCCAGAAAGGCAATGTCCGCATGGAAGTTATTGATTTGTGCTTCTGCAAGCGTTCCGCGGGAGGACCAGGTATTCAGATCCACTTCGCCGCCGATGATAATGACACTTGGGCACTGGTGCGTCAAAAGGGTTGCGGCCAGATTGACCCCGTTTGTGATAAAAGTGCAGGGAATGTCCTGAGAAACGGATTTGGCAAGAGAAAACGTAGTTGTTCCGGAATCCAGGAAAACAAATTGTTTTGGCTGAATCATCCGCGAAGCGGTCTGCGCAATCGCCTGTTTGCTGGAGGCCTGCTCTGCCATACGCGTAACATAAGGGGGCTCCAGTTTGAGCGTTCCCTGAGCGTCCTCCTGTTCTGCAAGGACTGCACCGCCATGCGTTCTCACGATTTTTCCTTTTTCAACGAGACAGTCAAAATCTCTGCGGATTGTCATATCAGTTACTTTGAAACGGCGTACCAGATCATGAATCTGTACCTTTCCCTCGTGAGAAAGAAGTTCCAAAATAGTATCAAGACGCTGGTCTTTTGTTATCAATAGAAACACCACCTTAAATATACAGATTTAGTATCAGCCGCTCCTTTTTCATTTCCATGAAAGTACAACTCAAGTAAACATGTTTGCATTTCCATTTGCCGCTGTATGCGAGCCGGCAAAACACTGTGAACTGGATGTCACTTTGTTGGCGTTTTATGTAGAGAAGCTGAAATAGAAAATGTTTGATATTTGGATTAAATTCAAACAAACATGTTATGGTTAGTATAAAATAAAACATCATGGGAAGTCAAGCAAAATGAAGATATCGGTAAAATAAACAAAAATAGGACATTAAAATATAGGATAAATCAGAAAAAATGAACTATTGACGAAAAAAATAAATTGATTTATTGTAAAATAAAGTTTAAAACAAACACAATAAACAAACATGAAACAAACATTTTGAGCAGTAGCAATTCGGAGGAGGAAGCAGTATGAAGGTTTTATGTATGTATGATGGATTGTATAAAAATTACAAAGAGCAGATTGCCTATTCGGAAGAATATGCACGGAAATTTACGGATGGTCCTATTATTGTGGGTGAGTATACAGATCCGGACCCGGAGGTGGATTTTATTAAAAATATCTATCGCCTGGAAAAGTTCGGACCGGAGCCAGAGCCGACAGTTCCTGTTTATTTGGAACATAAAGACTCAGAAGTGCTGGCAGTTTCGTTTTCTCCGGTTTCCGGTCAGATGATGGATGTGTTTGAAAATCTGCGTGTGATCGGCATTTCGCGAACGGGCACGGAAAATGTAAATATTCAGGCAGCCACAGAGCGCGGAATCCTCGTTGTTCATGCAGCAGGAAGAAATGCAAATGCCGTTTCTGATTATGCAATCGGGTTGATGCTGGCAGAATCAAGAAATATAGCAAGACAGCATGCGCTGATGAAGAAGGGCGGACTGACTGCCATTTATTCGAATAATGCGATCTTGCCGGATCTTTGCGGTAAAACAATCGGTCTTTTCGGTTTTGGATATATTGGAAGGCTGATGGCAGAGAAGCTTAGCGGATTCCATGTAAATATAATAGCAGTAGATCCGTTTGTTTCAGAAGAGGATATGAAGAAATGGAATGTCACAAAAGTGGATCTCGAAACCTTGTGCCGGGAATCCGATTTTATCAGCATTCATGCACGCCAGACAGCCGACAATTTCCATACGTTTGGAGAAGAGCAGTTCCGTATGATGAAACCGACCGCCTATTTTATCAATACGGCGCGCGCATCCATGGTGGATTATGACGCACTTGTAAAAGCGTTGCAGGAACATAGAATTGCAGGTGCGGCGACGGATGTTTATCCCAAAATGCCGCTGGATTCGGACGATCCGATTCGAAAGCTTGATAATATCACGCTTTCTGCTCATCTTGCAGGAAGCACGCGGGATGCTGTGATTAATTCATGGAAATTCGTATTTCAGAGAACCGCAAACGTGATTCACGGCATATCAAATTTTGGTGTACTGAATCCTGAAGTTCTGGAGATGGATGTGTTTAAAAACTGGTGCGATGCAGTAAAAAATGACATTCATCTGATTTCTTAGTTGTTTAAAATACACAAAAATATGTTAGATATTTTGTGTAAATAAACACTTGAAACAATAAAATAAACATGATAACATGTTAAACAAACAAAACAAACATAAATCAAACATTCCGTGAAGGAGAAAGCTGAACGTAAGCGATAAAAGGAGTATTGAAGTATGAAAGCACTTTATATTGAAAAAGAAAACACGGTTTATTTGAAAGATGTGGAGGTACCACAGCCGCAGCCGGACGAGCTGCTGATTAAAGTGGCGGCGAGCGGATTTTGCGGATCTGATATACATATTCTAAAAGGCGGACATGTGCAGAAGTATCCGGTGATTCCGGGGCACGAGTTCTCCGGAGTGGTTGAGGCAGTCGGAAGCAAGGTCATGAATTTTAAAGTGGGAGACCGTGTTTCCGCAGATCCGAATGTCTTTTGTGAGAACTGCGATGCCTGTAAGAGCAATCATCAGATTCACTGTAAGAATCTTTCCGTTCTCGGGAGCCTGCGGGACGGCGCATTTGCCGAGTATGTGACAGTGCCGGAACGGTGTGCGTTTCACATCGGAGACCTTGATTTTATCCAGGCTTCCATGGCAGAACCACTTGGCTGTGTCATAAACAGCCATAACAAATACGAAATACCGATTGGTTCCACTGTGTTGATTATGGGAGCCGGGACGATCGGCCTGATGCAGATGATGCTGTCGAAAAAACGTGGTGCAGCGCGCGTTGTTATGACAGATATCAAAGAAACACAGCTGGAAAAAGCAAAAGAGCTGGGGGCAGATTTTACAGTTAAGTCTGAGGCGGATGTGGAACAGAAGCTTCGCAGGATTGCACCGGAGGGCTTTGATATTGTAATTGATGCGACCGGTGTTCCGAAGTGTGTAGAGATGGGAATCCGACTTGTCAAATACGCGGGGAAAATGATTGTATTCGGAGCGTGTCCGGTTGGAAGCCAGATAACGGTTGACCCGTTTGATATTTATTTCCGGGATCTTCAGATCATTGGTTCTTATGCGCTGGAAAAAACGCTGGGCCAGGCAATTGCCATGCTGCAAAGCGGCGCGCTTGATCTTCGTCCGCTTGTGGGCCAGGTGGTCAGTCTGGAAGAGTCGGTACAGGTCTTCCGGGATTTTGCAGATGGAAAGACAAGCAATAAATTAATTGTCAGCTTCTTTGACTGATCGGGCATTTGTTTTCATAGGATCTCAAAAAATTATATATATTTAAGGAGGATTTTGTAATGAGAAAGAGACATTTATTAACAGGCGTTCTGGCAACATCACTGGCACTGTCACTGGCGGGCGGAAACCTTGCAATGGCGCAGGAAGCAAAAGAGCTGAAGATTGCTTATTCTATTCCGCAGATGTTTTCAACCTTCTGGGCAGCATGTATGAAGGGGTTTGAGGATCAGTGTGAAGCGTACGGTTACGAGGCAGTTACGCTTGACCCGAACGGAGATACGGAGCTTCAGATGAGCCAGCTGCTCAACCAGGCGACTACAGGAGCAGACGCAATCGTTATTTCCCCGATTGAGAAAGATACGATTGGACCAACGGTTGATCAGATCAATGCACAGGGCATTCCGGTATTCTGTATTGACAGAAAAGGTTCCGGAGACGTTGTATCTATGCTGACAACGGACAACTATCAGGCAGGCGTTGATATGGCAAAACAGATGATTGCAGATTATGGCGAGGAGTTCAAGCTTCTGATCGTTCAGGGCGTTCTTTCCGATCAGCCGACCATTGACAGAACAGCAGGTGTGGAAGATACCATCAAAGAGTATCCGGGTATTGAGCTCGTAGGCGACCCGTCTGCAGGCGAGTACAGCGAGGAAGCGGCGATGTCAGTCGTTAAGAACTATCTGGAGAGCAATCCGGATATCGACGTTATTTTCCTTGATACAGACGCACTTCTGAAGGGCGCATACGCAGCAATCACAGAAGCCGGCCACACAGGCAAGGTTGGCGAGGAAGGCCATATTGGTCTTTACTCTGTTGACGGTGAAGGCTTCGTGCTGGATATGATCAGAGAAGGTACCTGTGATGGCGTTTACTCTCAGTATCCGATCACGCTTGGAGCAGACGTAGTTACCAAGATCAAAGAGTACTATGAAGGCGGTGAGATGGAACCGACTTATGATTATGGCGGAGACGTTGTAACGTGTGCAAACATTGAATCCTTTGGAACCGAAACACTTTGGGGCGACCTTGTTCGATAAGTAATTATTTGGCCCGTTTCCCGGGTGGCTTAACATGACAATCCGGCCTGAAGACTTTTGAAAACGGCGAGGTCTTCAGGCCGCTTTTTAATAAGGAAGAAATAAACATGGAACCAATTATTGAAATGAAAAACATAGTTAAGACATTTTCCGATAATGTAGTGCTTGACCATGTGAACTTTACCTTACATAAGGGAGAAACGTGTGCGCTTCTCGGGGTAAACGGCGCAGGAAAGTCTACGCTGATCAAAATTCTTAACGGTATTTACCATGCGGACAGCGGGGAAATTTTCTTTGAAGGAAACAAAGTAAAAATCAGCGAGCCGCAGGATGCGGAAAAACTGGGTATCCGTTTTGTGCATCAGGAATTAAACGTGTGTCCGGATTTAACAGTAGCGGAAAATATTTTTATCGGTCATTTAAAAAAGAACCGGTTTGGATTTTATAATTCCAGAGAAGTATACAAGGCTGCACAGGAGCTGATTGATCAGCTGAAAATTGATATTAAGGCAACCGATAAGGTCGGCGACTTAAGAGCAGCAGAAAAGCAGATTATTGAGATTTTAAAAGCAATGACTTTAAATTCGAAAGTACTGGTACTCGATGAGCCGACTTCTTCTTTAAGTGAGAAGGAGAAAGTTATTTTCTTTCATCTGCTCGCAACCTTAAAGGAGCGGGGAGTATCGTTTATCTTTATTTCGCATTTCCTTGAGGACGTCCTTCAGATCAGCGACCGTGCGATAGCACTGAAGGATGCAAAGAACAACGGTGAATTTGATACCAAGCATGCGACAAAGGATGATCTCATTTTTGCGATGATGGGTAAAAATGCAGTGCAGCGGGAGCGTGTGGAACGCAGTGAAAAAAGTGATGCGGCTCCGGTGCTGGAACTGAAAGATCTGTGCAGTGCCGGGAAGTTCAGTCACATTAATCTGTCAGTGCAGCGGGGAACAATTCTTGGAGTCTGCGGCCTGCTTGGAGCCGGAAAATCAGAGATTGCAAGGGCGATTTATGGCCTTGATCCGTATGACAGCGGTACGATTGTATACAAGGGTGAGGTAATCAGGCGTCCGAAACCGGAAATGATGATGAAAAAGCATGTGGCCATCGTGACAGAGGACCGAAAGCTTGAGGGGTTTGCGCCGCTGATGTCGATCAGCGAGAATATTACCCTGTCCGTGCTCCGTAATTTTTCCACAAAGCTTGGTTTTATGAAAGAAAAAGCACGGGCAGCCGAGAGTCTTCGGATTGCAAAAGACGTAACCGTAAAAATGACGTCTGACCAGCAGAAAGTGGAAAGCTTAAGCGGTGGAAATCAGCAGAAGGTTATCATCGGCCGCTGTCTGGAAAGCAATCCGGATCTGTTTATTCTGGATGAGCCGACACGGGGCGTTGATGTTTATGCAAAAACAGAAATTTACAATATTCTGATTGATATGGCAAACAGAGGCGTAACAGTCCTGATCTTTTCTTCGGAGCTGGAAGAGTTGCTGTCTGTGTGTACGGAAATTATTATTTTGCGAAGCGGTGAGATAAAGGGACGCGTTTCTGCCAAAGAAACCGATAAGGCACAGCTTCTTTCGATGATCAGCTAATTACGAAAATAAAAAACAGAGGTCCAAACATGAAAAATAAGAGTTCAATTTCATCATTTTTATCGGAATACGTGGTGTTACTTGGGATTATCGTTGCATTTTTTGTCGGAATGTCGATCGCATCACCGTATTTCCTTACATTTTCTAATATCACGAATATTATCCAGTATGTCAGTACATACGGAATAGTCTCAATCGGTATGTTGCTGGTGATTCTGACCGGCGGTATCAACCTGTCTGTTGGCGGTACGCTGGCGATTTCCGCATACATAGGGTGTTCTCTGATGCTGAAAGGGTACCCGTGGTTTGTTTCCGTGCTTGTCTGTGTTCTGGTCGGAATGTTTGTCGGCCTGATTAACGGACTGGCTGTTACGAAACTGAATATACCTCCGCTGATCGCAACGCTTGCAGTAGAGCAGATGGCAAGAGGTATGCATCTCGGGCTGGCACAGGGTGCTCCGCTGACCGGATTTTCACAGACCTACCTGAATATCGGTGCAAGTAAGCTGCTGAATCTGCCGATGTCCGTATGGTGGACGATTCTGCTTTATATCATTTTCTTTGTAATTCTGCACAAGACATGCTTTGGAAGAACGGTATACGCGGTGGGCGGCAATCCGATGGCGGCCAGAGTTGCAGGCGTGAACAATGACAAGATGATTATTTCTGTTTATATGCTGGCTGGATTTTTGTGTGCAGCTGCCGGTATCATCGTGACAGGCCGTATGAATTCCGTTGCAGTTTCCATTGCACAGGGACTTGATACCCGTTGTATTACCTGCTGTGTGCTTGGCGGAGCCAGTGTCACGCGTGGCGGGAAAGGAACGATTATCGGGTGCTTCCTCGGCGTGTTTATCATTGGTCTGCTTCAGAACAGCCTTGATCTGCTGGCAGTGTCGTCTTACTGGCAGACATTTATCCAGGGTGTTGTTCTTTTCCTTGCTGTTTCAGCGGGGTTTTTCCGTACTTTCTTTGCAGAGAGGAGGACGAAGGTTCGGTAATCCAATAGATTTTGAGGGGCTGTCTTGCGAAAGGCGATATGTAGAAGGCCGAGACGTTTTGGTGTGGATGGGAGAATGGAGGATTTCTAGGAATGAAACTGGTGAATGGATACGATTTAATGAAATTTGCGAAGAAATATGGGTATGTGCTTCCGGCGTTTAATACGACGAATCTTGAGATGACGTATGCGATTGCGAATGGCTTGATGGAGGCGAATCTGCCGGGATATATTCAGATTTCTTCGAATAATCTGCGGCTTTCTAATCCGGAGGTGATTGCGGGCATAGCGAGGGATGCGGTTAAAAAATCAGAGACGCCGATCGGGTTGCATCTGGATCATGGCAGATCTTTTGCAGATGTGAAGGCTTGTGTAGATGCAGGATTTACTTCAATTATGATTGATATGTCTCATCTTCCGTTTGAGGAGAATGTACGAGAGTCAAAAAGGGCTGCGGAGTACTGTCATTTTTATGGGATTCCGGTGGAGGTGGAACTGGGTGCGCTTCGCGGAAAGGAAGAGGATATAGTGGATGAGAGCGGGTGTAAGACGGACCCGGATATGGTGGAATCTTACGTGGAAGGCACCGGGTGCGATGTTCTGGCTGTTTCCGTTGGAAATGTACATGGTCTTTGCCTGAATCCAGAAATTGATATTCCGCTTCTTGCCAGGATTCATGAGGTCTCAAAGGTACCGCTCGTTCTTCACGGCGGCTCCGGTATTCCAAAAGAAGTAATCTGGGAAGCAAAGAAGCATGGGCTGATTAAGATTAATTATGGCTCAGATCTTCGCAGGGAATATATTCGAACGTTTGGCGAAGCGTATGAGGCAAATCATAATGAACACGATGTCATACATCTGAGTATTGATGCAGTGAAAAATGTTGCGGACAGAGTTAAAGAGCTCGTTATGATGATCAATGAGCATTAATACAGGACAATCATATTTAACAGGTGCAGAAGAATGAAACGATTATATCTGGGTATTGATCTTGGCACGTCAGCCATGAAAATAGTGTTAATGGATGAACAGAAGCAGGTATTGGCACAGACTACTGAGGAATACCAGTTATCAAGTCCGCAGGCAGGGTGGAGCGAGATAGATCAGGAACTCTGGTTTGAACGTATGGTACAGGGAATCCGGAAAGTCCTGGAAGGCCGGGATGCATCGGGTCTACGCAGCATAGGGCTTACGGGACAGATGCACACACTGCTCGTTCTGGACGGGGTAGGCAGGTGCATTCGGCCGGCATTGATGTGGAACGATCTTCGGACAAAGGACTTGATTGTAGAACTGAAAGAGAATATGAGGTCATTTGAGGACGGGGAATATTTTTCACGGATTATATCAACCGGCAGTCCGGCTGCAAATCTTTACTGGATGAAAAAGTACGAGCCGGAGAATTTCTCCAGAATTGAAAAATTCCTGATCGGTGCAGACTATCTGGTGTATCGTCTGACTGGTTGTTACGGTACTGATTATTGTGAAGCGTCGACCTCCTGTCTTTACGAAATCAGAAACCGGAGATGGTCTGCACAGATGCGGGAGTTTCTTGGCCTGAAAGAATCAGCATATCCTGACGTCCACGAGAGTGCGCATGTGAGTGGAACTGTGACGCCGGAAATGGCGGAGCTGCTTGGTATCTCCACAGAGGTTACGGTACTGACCGGTACCGGGGATAACCCGGCCATGGCAATTTCGACGGGATGTCTCGGAAAGGGCTATCCAGTGATTTCACTTGGTACTTCGGGTGTGCTGGTAATACCGGTTGAGCCAGACCGGGACAATCCATATGGGAAAAAAATTCTGTTTTCTTTTGATAATCAGAAATATTACAATCTGGTGCAGGGCGTCGTCCAGTCAAATGGCAGTACGATGGAATGGTGGCTTCGCAAGGTACTGAAAAAAAAGGATTTTTCTTACATAGATAAAGGGATTGATCTGGAAAGGGCAAAACGAAATTCTGTTATCTTTTATCCGCATCTTGCAGGAGAAAAAACGCTGTATGCAGACCCGGCGCTGAGGGGTTCTTTTTTTGGCATCAGTGCGGACAGTGAACAGGAAGATCTGACGTATTCTGTTCTGGAAGGCCTTTGTTTTGGATTCCGGGAGCTTTCTGAAAAAATGGAGCTGCCACTTGCACATTATGGAAGTGTGAAGGTAGTCGGAGGCGGATCAAAAAGCAGCGTGTGGCTGCAAATTATGGCGAATGTCCTGAATCTTCCGATAGAACGAATGGATGGAATGATTGGCGCTGCCTATGGTATGGCGCTGTTAACGGCACATCGTGACGGCAAGGCGACAGATTATACGAGAATTGTTGAGAAAACCATCCATGTAGAAGAATGTTTCCAGCCAGATCCGGAAATGGCAGCGATCTGTAACAAAAAATATCAGATTTATAAACGAATTTACACTGGTATGAAATATATCACAGGAACTACTTCGTGAACGCTGTAATCAGATTGACGGCATGTACCATGTCTTTTTCAGAAATCTGTGTTGCAGAATAAAAGAATACAAAGTAACTGTAAAGAAAAACAAAGTAAAAAAGTCAAAAAAAGCATTGAAGCATGATTTGATTATTTGCACAATGCTTTTTTTGATGCAATTTTAAAAAAATGACATTTATTACAAAAAATAAATGAATAGAACAAAGAAAATATAAGAAATAGGAAAAGAAAATGTAATTACTTTTACTGGAAAATTGTGTATAATTTACTATGTATTAATAATTAATAAAGGAACTTTTATTTTTAGAAAGGTTCAAGAAAGGAAGGTAGGGATATGGCAAAGAAGCGATTAGGTAGGAAAATATTATCGCAGGTTTTGGCTGTGAGTATGGTATTTTCTTTGTGGGGGGGACCAGTCAATGCATTAGCTGCTGAAACGCCTGTTGCAGTTGAGGGTTCTACAGAAGCCATGACAGAAGCTCAGACCACAGAAGAGACAACCGCGCCGGAGACACAGGCTGAGACAACAGCAGAAACAAAAGCGCCGGAGACAGAGAAACCAGCGGAAGTACAGACAGAAGCACCGGAGACAGAGAAACCAGCAGAAGTACAGACAGAAGCGCCGGAACAGACGGAGGCACAGACAGAAACACCGAAGGAGACACAGAAGCCGGAACAGACGGAGGCATCGGCAGAGATACCGAAAGAGACAGAAAAGCTGGAACAGGAACAGACAGAAGCGCCGACGCAGAATGTGCTGAAGTCGCCGGCGAAAGAAACAGCATCAACTACAGAAATTTATTTCCGCTCAAATGGAAATGGATACGTTACAAACGGTGAGACAGCAGGAATTGATTTTTTATATAAAAATGTAGAAGCTGGACAGGAGATTCAGGTTCCGGGAGTACAACCGTTTGACGGATATGTATTTGCGGGCTGGAGAGAAAAGAGCGCATCCGGAACACCGGTTGAACTCGGTTCAAAGGTAACGGGAACAGATACAGATCAGACGTATTATGCACTTTTTACTCCAAAGACAATTACATTGACATTTGTAGTGAAGGAGCCGGGAACGGCAACCATCAAGAATTCAGGTACCAGTAATATGGTGACTTATGAAACGATTGATGACCATACGGTAAAGGCTGTTTATAAGTATAATAAAAACTCTGTAAAAGTAAAATTTCCGACTGTAACCATAGCGGACGGATATGAAGGAACGGGTACAGGTACTTATAAATCTTATTGGACAAAGCCGGATGGAAATCGTACGCCGGATACAACAAACATGACCGGTACGCTTCCGTTTGAAGATCAGACATATACCCTGATTACGCAGCCGAAAAGCAGTCGTAATTTTACAGTAAAGTGCCTGAATGCAGCCGGAACAGAGGTGTATAGTTTTACAAGTAAAAGAAATTTGAATGAGACTGCTGTATTATTTAGTTCTTACACGATCGGCAAAATTGAGGAAAAGGGTTATACTGTTTCGGACGCAGCAAGAGCTTATCAGGTTCGTTATGTAAAGGCAAATGAACTGGAATTGCTGGACGAAGAAGGAAATGTATTGCAGACATCAGTTCTGGATTCTGACGATCTCGTATTGAATGTGAAGCTTACAGAAGAAGAACCGGTAACGACAAATATCAAATTCTACAGCACGGCCGGCGGAAGTATTGCAGTCGAAGGAGAGACAAAGAATCCTGTGGAGTACAGCGATGTGGCAGCAGGAACTACGGTTGCAGTGCCGGAAGTATCATCGTTTACCGGTTACGAATTTAAGGGCTGGAGAAAAGGCAGCGCAAGCGGAGAGGCCGTTGATCTTGGTTCTGCTGTGACAGCAACAGAAGAGGATCAGATTTATTATGCAACATTTGACCGAAAAACCATTGTCATTACTTTTACAGTAGAAGACCCGAATGCAGCGACGCTCAGCAAACCGAAAACAGGTTTCGGCGGAGCCAGCTCAACCATTACGTATGAGCAGATTGATGCACAGACGATGACAGCTACCTATAAATATCCGTATGCAAACGGAGGAGTGAAATTATGGTATCCGACGGCAACGATTGCTGCTGGATATAACACCTCTTTTGTAAAAGGCGAGGGAACCTACTGGCGTCATGAAGACGGAAGCGAGGGAATCGGAAAGGAAGAACTTTCTGTTCTGCCGTCAGAGAATGAGACAATGACGCTTGTTGTCAGCCCGGTTACAAAGAGAAACGGTAAGATTATTTTCCGGGGGGAAGACGGAACCGTTGTTTATACGTCTTATCCGACAATGATTTTGAATCAGAAAATAGATCTGATCAGCAGCTATGTGACGGATGCAGCGGACACAGCCGGATATGAAATTCCGGAGGAAATGAAAGCTTATACGGTACATTATGAGAAAGCTAACTGCATAGAAATCAAAAATGCAGCCGGAGAAACCGTTTTTACAGGAACCAGTACTAATGGCAGCGATACAATTCTGCTTACCGTGACAGTTCCGAAAAAACAAGTAAAGAGAACGATCACGTTCAACAGTGGTGCAAACGGCAAATTTGTTGTTGATGGAGAAGAAAAAAGCAGCGTTACCTACAGTGATGTAACGGTAGGTCAGGAGATTTCGGTACCGGAAGTAAAAGCAGACAATTATTTCGAATTTGCAGGCTGGAGAAAAGACAGCGCTACAGGGCCGGAGTGGGTGCTTGGCGAGACAGTTGTGGGAACAGAGTCAGACCAGACCTACTATGCAGTTTATGAGAGAAGGACAGTTAAGATTACCTTTAAAGTAAAGGAACCAGGTTCGGCAACGCTTACAGCCCTAAAAGGAAGCAGCCAGACAAAGGCGGAGCAGATTGATCCGGAAACAGTAGTAGTTACTTATCCAGCTAATTATTATATACAGGGAAGTATAAAAATTAACTTTCCAAAGGCAACGATAGCGGACGGATATGAAAAAAGTTTAAGCGCGGCACAGAGCTTTAAGTCTTACTGGGAGAGACCGAGCGGAAGCAGAGACAGCGGCGGTACCATGACGTTTGTTTCAAATGAAGACGAAACGTACTATCTGGTGGCCATGCCAAAATCATCACGGGATTATTACATTAAGTTCCTGAATGCGAACGGCGAGGAGATTACCAGCAGCTCCACAAAAGTAAATCTGAATGAGACGGAAAAAGTAATGCAGTTTTCTTCTGTAATCAATAGGATTGAAGAAAAAGGTTATTTTATTCCGGAAGACGTTATGGGATATACCGTGACGTATGACAGAGCCAACGCAATAGACCTGAAGAATGCTGCGGGCGAAGTTGTGGAAACCCTCACAGGAACAGGGGAATTTATCTTTACAGTGACGCTTCCGAAAGCATGTACGATTGAAACAGCCAGCAACGATAATGTAACAATCGACGAGACTGCGAAGGTAGCTCCGGGTTCTGCTCATACTGTACATTTTACGGTAAACGAAGGCTGTGCAATTTCCAGTGTGATTATAGACGGAGAAAAATTAAGCAAAGAGGAAATCGCGGCTTTGAATGGCGCTTACACATTTGAGAACGTGCAGGGAGATCATCAGATCCGTGTAGACGCAGAACCGGTATCTTCTATTTCTTTCCACGCAGGATACGGCGGAGAGCTTGTTGTAGATGGCGAAACAAAGAGAGATATCAGCTACGAAGAACTGATGAATGGTACAACAATTACGGTACCTGAGACAAAACCGATGACCGGTTATGAGTTCAAGGGCTGGAAAAAAGGAAGCGCAAACGGAGAGGCTGTTGAACTTGGCGCTGCGGTTATGGCAACCGGTGAGGATCAGGTATATTATGCAGTATTCCAGGCAAAAACGATTACGCTTACTTTTGTGGTGAAGGAACCGGGGTCGGCGACACTTACAAAAGCCCAGGGAAGAGGTACAAAAGCAGAGCAGATTGATGAATCTACTGTAAAGGTTACCTACACATATCCGACCAGTACAATTCCGGGAAGCATTCAGATTAAATATCCGAGCGTAAAAGTAGCAGCGGGATATGAAAAAATAGGAAGTGGGAAATACGCTTCTTACTGGACGACTCCGGATGGAAATCGTACACCGGATACAGGAACGATGACAGGATATATCCCGACAGAGGATGGCACTTACACACTGATTGCAGCTCCGTCCACTATCATGAACTGGGAAGTAGATTTTGTGGACGCAGATGGAACAAGAATTGATTATACAACTGGTAAGAACAATCTGAATGAGACAAAGACAGTACTTTCGTATCAGTCTGTAATTACAAGGATTGAAAATAAAGGCTACTTTATTCCGGAAGAAATTAAGGAATATACGCTGACGTATGAAAAAGCAAATGCAATGGAAATGAAGAATGCGGAAGGCGAAGTCGTTCAGGAAGGCGTTCTGCAGACAACCGGATCAAGAAAAATGATTTTCACCGTGGAACTTCCGAAGGTATATGAAATCACCACGACAGGTGAAAATGTAACCATCAGCGAATCCGGTAAGGCCCCGGCAGGCTCTGATTACACAGTAACCTTTGCAGCAAATGAAGGCTATGGTATTTCAAGCGTGACTGTAGACGATGTAGTGCTTAGCAAGGAAGAGATTCAGGCTCTGAACGGCTCCTATACGTTTGCAGATCTGAGTGCAAACCATACGATTGCCGTAGCGGCAACGCATGAACCGAAGCTTGAGGCAGCCCTGAACATTACATCCACACCGGGTGCTGATGGCGTTTATAAGCTTGGCGAAACAATTACTTATACGGTAACTGTAACAAACACAGGAAATATCCCGCTGAAGAATATCGTAGCAGAAAGCGTTCTGAGTCGTGCAGACGGAATGTCAGTCGCTCCGGACGGACAGGCAGAAGGCCTGGAAGTTCTGGCAGTTGGCGAGACGAGAACGTTTACGTACAGCCATGTCGTTACGGCAGAGGATCTTGGAAATACGCTGATCTGCAAGGCAACCGTATCCGGTAGTGCAGAACCGGTTCCAGACAGTGAGGCAGAGGCTCTGAGCGTGTCTGTGGAAGCAGCAGCGGTCGCAACGGAAGATCCGTATAACTGCGCAGTAAACGTAACGCTGAATCTGGTAGAGGCAGTTGCAGATACACCGTACGTGGTAGAAAATGCAGAATTCTATGTAGCGCTGTTTGCAGATGCGGAAATGACGCAGAGAGTCAGCGACGTAAAGGCGCTTTCCTTCAACCGTGAGAATTCATCGGCAGCTGTGACCTTTGACGGTCTGCAGAAGGGAAGCTACTACGTAGCAGAGACAAATGCAGCAGGTGCTGTAGTAACAAATGGTATCCTGGACGGTGTGGAATACCAGGTATACTACGGCGAAAACGGAAGCCAGAAGGTAGATCTCACAGAAAACGGACAGGTTGCAGCATTTACATTTGCAAATGCCTTCCTGAATATGGGTGCAGCGAAATACGATAACGCAGAGCTGACGATTACGAAACTGGTAAAGAAGAGCAATGGAAAAGCACTGAAGAGCGATGAGATTTTCTATTTTGGTCTGTTTAAGGATGCAGCTTATACGCAACCAACTGACAGCGGCGACAGCATGGTTGCAATTGATATGAACGGAAAATCTTCCGCAAGTACTACGGTAGAAGTATATATGGCAGAAGGCGAAGAAACGACCCTGTATGTGACAGAAGTAAACGCAGACGGCAGACCGGTGACACAGGACACTGACTTTGCGTACACGATGACAGGTGCAGGCGCGGTAACTCTGAACCTGACTGACCGTAGAACAGCGGAGCTGACACTTACGAATACGCAGAAGGAAGAGGAAGAGATCGAGACAGAAAAACCGACGGAGAAAGAAACAGAAAAGAAAGACGATCCGAAAAAGGATGACAAAAAAGATGATAAGAAAGACGACAAGAAGGATGACAAGAAAAAAGAAGCAGTAAAGACCGGAGACAACACACCGATCATGCTGTACGTGGTTCTGCTTGTATTTGCAGCAGTTCTCATGGCAGGCATCCCTGTTCTTTCCCGCAGGCGCAGAAGATAGTAATAACAGTGCAAAATGGAGACCGTATTAGATCTTATGCTAAATGGAAAAGAGGCATAAAATAATACAGGCAGTGAAAACCCCTGGCATAACATGCATACGTTATGTCAGGGGTTTCTGTTGTCCTGATAATTACAGCTTTTTCTTCAGCATTTCCGCGTTGGTAGAATACTGCAACGCCGTCTCACGTGAGATACGGCCCGCCTTGTAAAGTTGCAGCAGGCTGTTATCCATAGAGATCATGTCCTCCTTGGCGGAGGTATAAATGATTCCTTCGATCTGGTGCGTTTTGTTATCCCGGATCATATTACTGATCGCAGGTGTCATAATCATAATCTCGAAAGCCGGGATCATTCCGCCCTGAATCGAAGGAACAAGCTGCTGTGAAATAACGGCCCGCAGAACCATGGAAAGCTGCATGGCAATCTGATGCTGCTGGGACGGGTCAAAGACATCAATAATACGGCTGATCGTGCTGGCAGCCCCGATGGTATGAAGGCTGGAAAGCACCAGATGGCCTGTTTCAGCGGCCGTCATGGCAGTCTGAATCGTCTCATGGTCACGCATCTCACCGAGCAGAATCACATCCGGACTCTGGCGCAGCGCTGCACGAAGCGCCGTCAGATAATTATCCGTATCCGTGGATATTTCTCTCTGGCTGACAATACTCTTTTTATGACGATGCAGAAACTCCAGCGGATCTTCCAGCGTAATAATATGATCCTGCCGGGTGGAATTAATCTGATCCACAAGGCAGGAGAGCGTTGTAGACTTCCCGCTTCCCGCTGGCCCGGTCACGAGAATCAGCCCCTTTGTCATAGAGGTAAGAGACAAAACAGCAGGCGGAATCCCGATTTCATCAGGACGCGGCAGCTCAAACGCAATGATACGGATGACAGCCGCCAGAGATCCCCTCTGCTTATACGTGCTGACACGGAAACGGGAGAGCCCTGGAATCGCAAAAGAAAAATCATCATCCCCGGTCTCAAGAAAACGCTCAATCGAACGATTCCCGGCCAGCTCATAAATATTGCGGATGAAAAGTTCTGTGTCATGCGGCATCAGCCGTTCACCTTCCGTGTGCATGATGCCATTCACCTTATAAGAAATCGGAAGACCGGCGACAACAAAGATGTCAGAGGCCCCTGCGGATGTGGCGGACTGAAGAAAGGCTGCCGCGTTATTTGTGTCACTCATATGGAAATCTCCTTTAAAAATGATTTTTTGTAATGGGTTGGGAAGAGGACGCCGCCTTGCAGCATGTACAAAAACGGGGTTCCGGCAACTCTGTCACCCCGGCTGATACAGGTTTTCGGATTTATCAGGCGTCCACTCGCCGGTATTCACGGTTTCAAAGGATGTGATATGAAAAAGCGTATCTTCCGTACGGTCCGGGTATTCCGGATGGAGGGAGACGCAGATTACCTGGTTTTCTGTAATTGGTACGGAAAAGGTGATCGAAAGTGCGTCGCTGTTCCATTCGGCTTCACTGACCAGTGCAGAGATAGAGGCGCACTGATTTATATAGGAAGACTTTGGATCGTCTGCGGTCTCGGCTTTTTTTAAATAGCCGGCGAGCGCTGCGTCAATCCGGGAAATTATTTCATTCGCAGAAGTTACGGCAGCGTAATACTGCGTCGTCCGGTCTGCAGACTTCTGACTTAATGTTTCGTCTGCTGTGGCACCTGAGAGGGAGAGCAGAGAAAAGGTAATCAGGCACAGGGACAGAAAAATAAGAAGCATCAGGGAAACACCGGATGTTTTTCTCATTGCAGCGCCTCCTTTCGTGTCAGAGCAAGGTGAAAGGATACGGGGAGCTGATAAATCAGTTCATGTTTTCTGTCTTCCATTTGGATTTCTGCCCGGAGCGTATGATCTTCCTGCTCCATTACGACGGTCAGCGCATAAGATGCATGTTCCGCGGAACAAGGTAGAAAATCGTGATCGTAGGTAATGAAAAAACCATCGGAAGTAACGGAAGCATCTGGAAAAAAGGAGGCTGCCTCCGTTGGTGTTATTGCGCCCTGTTCGATGACTGAGGCAACAGAGGCTGCTATTGCCTGGGCATGAGAGAGCGCTTCCGAATGCTGCGTGATTGTGTGCGACTTAACGAAAAGACGCAGACAGACGGTACTGATGATCAGAAAGAAAAACAGCACAATCAAAAACTCAATGAAAAACAGGCGGGAACCTGTCCTGGAATTTCGATTCATAACGCCTCCTGTTGCAATGATAAGAAGCCAGTTATGAGAAACCGCAAGTCGGATTCTCATAAAAAAGTATCAGATATTTTCGGATCGGTCTGTTTCACCGGCTACGTATGGGAATCAGAGTGGAAAGCTGCTCACCTTTTGGGCTGACGGCAGTGACGGAGAGGAGAGGGTCCGTACCGGGCTCTTCTATCTCTTTGATGTCAAAATCGGACAGCTCTACAATGGGGGTGCCAAGCGCTTTCTCAGGGACAGTACTTTCGCGGACAAACAGCTCATACAGTGCATGGTCAGAAAAGTACACGTAGGTGAGAAACGCACCGGTTTTTCCCTCTGCCTCTTCGGTCGTATCGAAAAAAGCAATCGCCGGCAGGTCTTCGACGGAGGTCAGAAATATGCTGCCGGTTTTGTCATGTTGCCGTACTTTTTCGGTAAGATAAGCAATTGCTGTCCGCGAGGTGTAGTTTTCATTTAGATGTGATACACCGCTTTTATAAATCGCGGAACCCATCTGTGCGAGAAAAACGGTAAAAAGAAAAAAAACAAGCAGCAAAAGAAACGAAAAAAGAGAATCAATGGAATGATTTTTCTGTTTGGCGTTCATGGTTCCCTCCTTTTATTTCTTTGTATCGGTTCGCTGAAAAACGTTGACATCAGGCATCAGGTTTGAACCGATAATCTCATAGCTGACGAGGTATTTGTCCAGATTCCAGCTGATGCCGTAGTGGTCGCGGATGTAATCAATGCTTTCCGGGTATCTGCCTTCCATCGCATAGCTGTGAACTGCACTGTGCAGGATTGCGAGACGGAGGCTTTCGGCCTGACTGTCCCCTGCCGTCTTTTGGACTCTGGAGGTCCCGAAAAGCAGAACAGTGACAAGACTGCTGAATAGAACGACCGTGACGAGCAGACGACGCAGCAGATGAGAAGAAGATTTTTTCTGTGTAAAACGGTTCATAAGATTCCTTTCATCTTTTTAGAGTACAGACGTTGCGTACGTGCCAGTCTGTTCCGGTTATCCGATGTTTGCCATGACACTGAGCAATGGAAGCATCACAGACACCAGAATGATTCCGGTTAAAAGAGAGAGTACGGCTGTCATGGTTGGTTCCAGCGCCCCAACGGCTTTCTGAATACGGTTGTCGGCCTCTTCCTGTTCGCTTACAGCGATTTGCTTCAACGCATCCTCTGCGGAGCCGGTGCGAAAACCAATCGAGAGCATCCGCGCATTCAAGCCGGTAATGATACTGGCATCGCGCAGGGAATCTGCGAGATCGCTGCCTTCCTCAAGCAGAGCGGCAGCTTTTTCCATTTTTCCCTGAAAGAGTTTCTGATCAGTCAGGCCTGCAGCGAGCGTAAAGCTTTCGCCCATGTCAAGCCCGCTGTGCAGCGCCAGTGACAGCGCATCCGAAAAGCGGGAACGTGCAAGGCGTTCCATGACTTTGCGTCCAAGCGGCAACTTTGTAATCACAAGAATCAGCATTTCCCTGCCCTTTTTGGAACGCAGCGCCAGAACACATGCAAGGGCCAAAAGTACAATCATAACGAGCAAAATAGTGGCAGCCGCCTGCATCACACCGGAAAGCCGGAATATCATGGAAGATACGCCGGTCATTTCAATACCGAGCTGTTCAAAGACTTCGCCAAATACAGGCATTACCTGTGTCATAAGAACAAGCAGTACCGCAAACAGCATACAAATCAGAATCAGAGGATAGGTCAGCGCTTCCCGGATGCTGCGGGTGAGCGATTCCTGCCGTTTGTAATAATCACAAAGCGATGACATGACCTCCTCAAGGGTGCCGGAGCGTTCTCCGATCTCTGTCATTTTTATAAAATATTCTGGAAAAACACCGCTTGTAAGCAGTGCTTCAGCCAGTTCACCCGTCTCTTCGAGGGAACTGTAAATGGCTCTTATTATGTTGCGTCCCTCTCCCTCCGGCATATCCTCCTGCATGATGGAAACACCTTCCAGCACCGAAATACCGGAATGAAGAATCATGGCCAGCTGACCGGAAAAGGCAGATAGCTCGTTGTCTGTTAACATTTGCTTCATAGGTCCTCCCTGTTTTGTATTCGATCATATTGTAAGATTCCTGTAAAGAATGAGATTCCTGGCCTATGGAATCTGTATAGGTTGTCTGGACAGCGTATGCAGGTAATGCGAGTGTCAGCGGACATATTGCAGAATATAATTGCTTCCGTCTCCAATGTAGTCGCGGATATTTTGTTCTTCACCGAGTGCGGAGGCAAAGGTCGGGTCCATCATTTTCCATTCTCTGCCATTAAATTCGACGGCATTCTTTACCCAGCCGATGGATTCCATATAGACGTCAATCCAGGCATGGTGGATTTCACCGCTGTAGCCGATGGACAGTTTGGCGGGAATGGACAGGGACCGCAACATAGCGACAGACAGTGCTGCGTAGTCAAAACAGATTCCTGTCTTGGTGCGAAGGGTGTCATCCACATCCGGAAGATAACCGGATTCTACGGTGGCAGCTTTTTCCTCGTCATATGTAATATTTTCCGTGACATACTGGTAAATGGCAGTCAGTGCTTCCAGATCTGTTTTGGCGTCTGCGGAAAGCTCTGCAGCAAGGTGAATTGCCTCATTGTCTTCGGAAAAATCCACATACTGATTTGGGTATAGAAAAGGAAGAAATTCACTTTTCAGTTCCAACGTCAGTGAATGAGTGAGCAGCGATACGTACTGGTCTCCGCCGACATTTTCAAAAGCAAGGACAATGTAGCTTCCGTTTCCAGCAGTTAAGGGAAAGACAGCGGGAGCATCTGCGTTGTCCAGAAAATATTTATAAATGACCTGATCGGGTCCGGTCACCTGTATGTTTATTGTTTTTCCGGGTTCTGAGAGTCTGCCTGTAAAATAGCCGTCCGAAACATTGGTAAAATCAAGTGTAAGAGCTCCGGCAGTCACAGTATCCTGATCACCGGATACAGGTACAAGCACATGTGTGACACCGGGCTTGTATGCGCCGACCTCGTTTGATTTTTTATCTTTTCCGGCTTGTCCGCAGCTGCAGCAGCAGATACAGATCAGAAATGCGAGCGCCGCACAAAGAACCCGGCGGCAACAGATTCGTTTCATATTATTAATAGAAAGTACTCCTTCAATATAGTAGAATTTGTTATTATTTTGCAGTTTTTTGCAGGAGATGTCAAGTGTTAAGAAGCGGATTCTTTTTTTGGAATAATTTTGGAAAAAGTGGTTGACAGCTGAAGAAATGGGGATTAGAATAAATGTAAATAAATCAGATATAAGGGCAAACCCGTTGAAAAGCGGGGACGCAAAGCCAGGGGTCTAAGGTCTGCGGACTATGATAGCCGGTTGCCACATTCTTTGATGCATGTGATAGATATCGTATGGGTCTGACATTGTTGAGTGATTTTTGGATTCTTGACAGGTCGAGTGAGAATGCGTAGTTGGTAACCGCTGAATATATATATTTAGTGGTTATTTTTGCGTTTAGCTTTTATGTCGAGTGCTATATTATTATATATTATATAAAGGAAAAGATGTATCAGGAGGAGATCACGATGAAGGGGAAAAGCGTAAAGGATTTATTTAAGAAAACATCGGTTAAGATTGGAAGTGTGGTACTTGCAGCAGCGATTGTAGCAGGAAGCCTGTGGGCTGTGAATTCTCAGAATCATATGGTGCCAGAGCTCGTGACCTTTGTAGATACAGACGGAAGTGTATCAATTGAGGGGGATGGAGTTCCGCTTGCGGCTCCGAAGGTTACAAAGTCTACAAAGACGAAAAAGAAAACAAAGAAAATCAAACTGAAAAAGGCTTCCAAGAAAACATATAAGAAAAAAGGAAAATCAACCACAAAGAAAAGTACAAAGAAATCCAAATCAGGAAGTACTTCCACCACAACGGTTACGGTTGTTGCAACGAATGTAATGAACCAGTATAAGAAAGGTTCTAAGGTGAACACACAGGTTACAACGACAAAGACGACTGTTACAAAGACTGTTATGTCTCAGCAGGCAGAGACTTTGCAGAAAGAGCTGGCATCCAGCTCAGGCAACGTATCAGTGGCAACACTGGCTCCGCTTGTAGACAGCCGCGTTGCAAATGCATTTAATACACTTGGCTTTTCCATTAAGATGAATAGCAGTGTTTCTTATTCGGGATTGTTTGATGCGAGAAGCCGCTCCATTACTCTGAAAAGAGCAGATTCCACGATTTACCACGAGCTTGGACACTTCCTAGCGTTCATTGCAGGAAACTACGATATGTCGGCAGAGTTCAAGAATATTTACAACCGTGAGAAATCGAAATACACAGCATTCAACAAAGCATACGTGCTTTCTAACAGCTCTGAATATTTTGCAGAGTCTTTCAAGAATTATACGTTAGAGCCGGCTGCTCTTCAGGCTTCCAGACCGGAGACCTACAAGGCAATACAGAACGCACTTTCCAAGGTGACTGACAGCCAGGTATCAAGAATCTGGAATGTATATAAGACGGTATGGCAGTCATAAGTGTCTGCGCAAAATCACAAAACAGAATCTAAAAGGGCTGCTGCAAAACCAAATCGTTTTGCAGCAGCCCTTTTTCATGCGTAAATAGGAAAGAGAACAGTTTGTAATTCCATTTGACAGTGATTGAAGCGAAGTGTAAATTAACAAAATTCGCAAAGTGTATTTTGTCTGGTTGACAAGAAAAAGTAAACAAAAGTATAATAAATCATATACCAGGAATTGGAAGAAAGTGGGGTGTTTTCATTGATTTTAAATGAGCAGGCGTTTCCTGTAATTGAACAGATTACAGCAGGGATGCCGGGTGGCTTCTTTATTTATCATGCAGATCAGAACGAAAAGCTGATCTATGCAAATATAGCGCTTATTCGCATGTTCGGGTGTGAAAGTCTGGATGATTTTAAAGAGTATACAGGCTATACGTTCCGCGGGATGGTTCATCCGGAAGATTTCGAAATGGTAGAACAGAGCATTCGTCATCAAATTAGTGAAAAAGACCTTGATTTTGTAGAATACAGGATTGTCCGCAAAGACGGGGAAATCCGCTGGATGGAGGATTACGGGCATTTTGTACATACCAATAAATATGGGGATATTTTTTACGTATTTCTCGAAGATGCGACAGAAAAATATTTAAAAAAACAAAAAGATGAAGAAGCGAAAATTCTGATGCAGGAAAAGCTTGGAGCGCTGGAGAAGCTTGCGCATGAGACGACTTCGCTGAATATTGTTCATGAGATGCTAGGATCTGGCAAATGGAGCATGGAATTTAATGAACAGGGGAAGATGATCCGCGTTCTCTGGAGTAAACAGTTCCGGCGTATGATTGGCTATCATGACGAAACAGATTTTCCGAACACGCTGGAAGCGTGGAGCAATCTTCTGCATGAAGAGGATAAAGAGCGGGTTCTGAAAGAATATTATGACACGATTCATGATTATACGGGTCAGAAAAAGTATGATGTGGAGTACCGTCTTCTGACAAAAACGGGTGGTTATCACTGGTATCGCGCTACGGGTATGCTTTCCAGACGCAAGGATGGGTCGCCAATTACATACGTCGGAATGTTTGTTGATATAACTGCGCAGAAGCAGCTGGATCAGGAGCTGATCCAAAAACAGAAGCAGCTGGAGAAGGCGCTTGAGAAGGCACAGCGTTCCGATCAGGCCAAAACAGTATTTCTCAACAATATGTCACATGATATCCGCACGCCGATGAATGCGATTATCGGTTTTTCAAATCTTGCCTTGCTTCATATGGAAAACAGAGATCAGGTCAGAGAGTATTTGTCGAAAATTATGGTATCGAGCAATCATTTGCTGGAGTTGATTAATGATGTGCTGGATATGAGCCATATCGAGAGCGGCAAGCTACAGATTCAGGAGCAGGATTGCAACATTCTGGAAATATTACGTGATTTGCAGACGATTGTACAGGCAGATGTACAGGCAAAGGAGCTGGAATTTTCAATTGATACAGTCAATGTGGAGCATGAAGTAGTTCTGTGTGACAAGCTAAGGCTGACAAGAGTTCTTCTTAATATTGTCAGCAATGCTTTAAAGTTTACACCGAAACGGGGCTGTATCCATGTCTGTGTGACGGAAAAAGGTGAGAGGCAGGAGCAATATGTGTCTTATGAAATTCGGGTGAGGGATACGGGGATTGGTATGAGCCGTGAATTTCTTGCGCATATTTTTGAACCGTTTGAGCGTGAGAGAACGTCTACGGTCAGTGGCATTCAGGGAACCGGCCTTGGTATGCCAATTACAAAGAATATTGTAAATATGATGAACGGCACAATCACAATAGACAGTGAACAAGGAAAAGGGACAGAGGTTACACTTTGCTTTTTGTTCCGGGTGCCGCAGTGTATCTGTGAACCGGATTGTAAGCCAGAGAAAAATGAAGCAGAGGTGTCGTTTTGTGGGAAACGCATTCTTCTGACTGAGGATAATGAGCTGAATCAGGAGATTGCAATGACGATTCTGGAGGAGGCCGGGTTTGAGGTCGACGTAGCAGAAAACGGAGCAGTTGCAGTTGAAAAAATGAAGAACTCAGCTCCGGGCACGTATGACGTTATTTTAATGGATATTCAAATGCCAGTGATGGATGGGTATGAGGCGACTGCAGCGATCAGAAGCCTTGAAAATCAGGCGCTTGCGCAGACTCCGATTATTGCAATTACTGCGAATGCATTTGTGGAGGATAAAAGGCGTGCCATTGATGCGGGAATGAACGGGCATCTTGGTAAGCCGATTGAAATTGATAAATTGATAACTGCTTTACAAAATATTTTTGCTGGTTCGTGTGAAAAGCAGAATGATTACAGGTGCTAGATATACAAGTACGGATCAGGCTGTCATAAAAAACTGCCACACAACAGAGATTCTGAGGGTTGATATGCTCAGGTTCAGATCTGTTGTGCGGCAGTTTTTTTATTTTATAAAATATAATTATTGCGTATCATCGTCCGACGAAAATTGAGTTTTTTCAGAAGGCATATACTTTTTAAAAATTCGATTCAGGAAAAAAGAATTAGCAAATGCAATCAATGCAAACCCGCACACAATCCAGACTAGAATTCCGTACCAGAGTGTATACGCATTCCAAAATGTCAGGAAAACGGAGCCGACGATGAGGAGCATCATGACAAGGGTACGCGGGAAATCGGCGATTGCCATGATAAATGCATTGCGGAAGGTAACAGCAATGCTGTTTTCAAATCGGGATAATAACGGAAATATGTAAATAAGCTCCATCACGTAAAGAATCGTGATTGCAGAGATCAGTACGAGAAACACTGCTCCAAAGGAATTGTCAGAATGGTTTAGGATATAGATATCAAGTCCCAGAACACTTCCCGCGAACAAAAGTGCAACCCAGATGATAGTCGCTTGCCGGAAATTTTGCCGAAAGGATTTCAGGAAAGAGCGAACGACGTATCCTTCCTCATTTGCAGCCATTTTCAGAGTTACATAATAAAGGGCCGTTGTGGAGGCGCCAATGGTGAAAACAGGAAGCGAACAGAGAAGGAAAATGAGGTTGAGAATCATCAGATCTGCAAGCCTGCCCATTGCACGGAAAAAGGCGTTATCCATATTAAAAATATTCTGCATAAAATCACTCGCTTTCTTGGTTGAATTAAAATTACTGTCCTCATTATAGGGGATATTGGACAAAAAAGCAACGAGCAGTTCTTTGGCTTTCCGAAAGAGTTTTCGGACGGTCAGTCATTTTACAGGTGGTCATTTGAAAGAAATAAATATAATAAAATTTATTTTCGTTACCATTTTGTGACATTGACAGTGTATCATACATTTAGTAAACTTGTTATAAGAAAAGGATTTTATTAAGAATGAAATTAAAATGCTATTTTGACAGGCAAATATTCGTTTGCTTTTGGCCTAAAAAGTTAAAAGCAGTTATATGGAACAAAACCATTCAGAGGATGCGAAACCCATTTGGGGTTCGTGCGCTTTGAATGGTTTTTTGCGTGTGCTTGTCTTTTTGATAGAGTCGGGGAGGAGATACAGGGAATGAAAGGGAAACAGGTATTTGTTCTTGAAATCAACAGTACGGAACGCCAGAGCTGGCAGGGAAATGTGGAATGGGTGCAGGGAAAGAAAAAGAAATCGTTTCGGAGTGTTATGGAGTTGCTGCGCTTAATTGATTCTGTTGTGTGTGACGAGGCGCCGCCTGCTCTTGACGAAGAAACTGAGCTGATAAATGAGTAGGATGAGGACATATGAAAAAAGTGAAAATGCAGTTATTTGGAAGTCTTCTGCTGAGTTGTGACAGTGGTAACCTGGGGGAAGAAAAACTTCGTTCCAACAAACTGACACGTCTTTTAGCATATCTTCTGATTCACCGGGGCAGTGCGTTGACACATCATCAGTTGATTGAGGTGTTTTGGGAAGATGCCGGTAAAAATCCGGAAGGGGCTTTGAAAAATATGATGTACCGGGTTCGAAACGAGCTTAAGGCGCTTGGAAAGGAAAAGTTTATCTGTACAGTGCCGGGGGCTTACCGCTGGAATCCTGAGATTGAGGTGGAAACTGATTATGAAGCTTTTGAGCAGATGGTAGCTAAGCTTCGCGCAACAGTCGACCAGCAAGAGCAGGAAACGCTGTGCCGCAGCATCATTGCCGGATATAAAAACAATATTACGGCAAAGATTGCGGATGAATCTTGGATATTGCCGAAGGTGATCTGGTATCAGTCTGCGTATCTGGATGCAGTCAAACAGTTATGTACCATACTGGGACCAGAAGAACGCTGGAGTGAAGTGGAAATGATATGCCATCATGCATTGCAGGTAGATGCTCTGGATGAGGATATTCATTGTTATCTGATTCGCAGTCTGAGTGGACAGAAAAAGTACGATCTGGCACTTACACAGTACGAAAAGGCAAGCCGGCTGTTTTATGAAAATATGGGAATCCAAAATCCGGAAAAGCTTCAGGTGGTATTTAGTCAAATAACGACAGAAACAGGGGAACAAAGGACAGATATCGGGAAATTTCTGGAGGAGGCAGGCGAACAGATTGGAATGCAGGGCGCTTTTTTCTGTGATTACCAGATTTTCCGTCAGATTTATCAGATGGAGATGAGACGTATTAATCGCCTTGGGATTGCTGAGTTCATTATACTTTTTACGCTTCGGAGAAAGTATCGAATCCAAACTGGTGAAAAGATAGATCACGGAATGATTGAAGGGATGAATATTCTTGAGAGGGTAGTTCGTGCTTCTCTGCGAATGGGAGATGTGGCAGCAAAGTATAGCCCGATACAGGTGGCGGTGCTCCTGCCTATTTGTACGTATGAAGCAGGCGTCCAGGTGGCAGATCGGATCTGCAATAATTTCCGGGAGAGTATCGGGAAACGGAGACTGGAATTGCTGTATGAACTCGCAGAGCTTTCGCCTTCTGGATAGAAAATGGAAAGGAACGATATATGCAGCAAGAAAAGATAGATGGCAGAGTATATCCGATGAATGCGATCCGAGTCTGTATCGACGAAGAAAACGGAGATCTGAAAGGCAGGATATACAGCAAAATGAGTGCAAAGCCGTTAAGGTTCCGCAATTGTACAGAAATGTTTCTCATTGCAGATCAGCTGTTTGACGAATGTGGATATCCACAGACGTTTCAGGAAAAGAGGAGCTTTCAGGATGAAACGAGCACGGCACATTATGCACGGCCGAAAGTGCGCCGGGAGGATGAGGAGGTTATGAAACAGTGCGGTGTATGTCGCACGGTTGATATTCTGGTCCGCAGCCGTAGAAGAGCGGGGTGGCAGGGCGTTTTGAGCTGTGAAGATGCACGGCCTCCGATGGAGTTTCAAAGCGAGATGGAATTGTTGAAATACCTTGCTATGGCACGAAAGACATAGATAGGAGTATGAGAATCCGTAAAAGAGTCTGAGAAAATGTAGGGTTGTTTTTAGATTTGAATTTGAGGAATGGGAGGAACAGATAATGAAGAAAAGACCTGAATGGAGAAAGGCGCTATCGGTAATGCTTGCAGTTTCGATGATGCTGCAAAGCTGTACTGTGGTTTCTGCCGGGGAAACTGAGGCTGAGATTATCGTAGAGCACGAAGGGCAATCATCAGGAAATAAGGAAACAGAATCAAAGAAATCGGATTTTCCGGAGATCAGTATTGAATCGGTTACGACTGAATCAAACATCGAAGGAGAAGATATAACAAAGTCAGAAGCACAGAAGGATGCTGTTTTTACAGTGACCTTTGATGCGCATTCTGCAGATCATGGCGTGATTCGTGTGGGCAAAACGGACTTGAATGAAGATGCCCTTTCTTCCTATAAAAAAGAGGTTAAGGGTAACGGAAAATATACGTTCCAGGTAACTGCCGCCGACGGCTATATAGTGGACCGGGTGACGGCAGATAATCAGGAGATACCCAGGGTAGCTGATAAAACGGATACGTATGAAATAGCGGCGGTTGAGAGGGACACAGTAATCGCAGTTACGTATAAGGAGCGAGAGAGTCAGGAGACAAATGATACGGTACAGGGATTTCAGCGTGCAGCACTGACGGTTGGACAGCAGTCCTACATTATGGGTCAGGAAGGAAGTGAGCACACATGGGATATTCTGGATGAAACGATAATATCTGTCGTAAGTACAGATGGAGCGCTCGCAGAACTGAAGGCCAATGCAGAAGGAATCGTATATATTGCACATTCTTATGTGGCAAACGGCGAGAGTGATATACGGATGGAAACCTTTGAGGTGACGGTTACGGCAGCCGGGCAGTCAGCGACGGAAGCACCAGAAACAGAGAGTGTTGAGGAGCCAGAAGCACCGGAAACAGAGAATGGTGAGGAGCCAGAAGCGCCGGAAACAGAGAGTGTTGAGGAGCCAGAAGCGCCGGAAACAGAAAATGGTGAGGAGCCAGAAGCGCCGGAAACAGAGAGTGTTGAGGAGCCAGAAGCGCCGGAAACAGAAATGACCGAAGCACAGGCAGACATGGTAGAACATGCGGTGGCATTTGAAGTGTCAGAGGGAGCTGTTGTTACGGTAGATGGTGTGGATGCAACTAATACAATAGCAGTGGCAAAGAATGGAGCCATTGAGTTTACAGTAATTGCAGACGAGGGCTATGAGGTTACGGATGTTTTGGTTGAAGGAACCGGAAAAGCCGGGCTCAATCAGGCGACCAGGGAGAACGATAATTATATTATAGAAGGAATCCTGACGGATGACACTGTGGTGCGTGTAAAAACGCAGGCAGTGATTTCGGAAGCAGAGGGGCAGGATGGCATAAAGAAAGCAGCGGCAAGATCTGCTCTTGCACCGATAGCAGCAGAGGCCGGAATTATGGCGGCAGCTGACAACGCAGAGACCATTGTGATTGGTGAGACGCAGAAGCTTTATGGGACTACGGACGGGAACAGTCATGAATGGACAACCGGAGATAGTAATATAGCTGTTGTTTCAGGAAGCGGAAGTACCGGAACGGTACAAGGAATAAACGCAGGGACAGTTACAATCACACATAGGTATAATAAAGGAAAAAAATGGACGAGTGAAACTTTCCAGGTAACAGTAGTGGGAACTGAGTATACCTTGACATTTCACGCGAATGGCGGTTCAAATGCTCCTTCCGCAATAACAGTAGCGTACGATGCAGAAAACAAGGAGGTCATTCTTCCGGATCAGGGAAGTATGAGACGCGATGGCTATACATTTATGGGCTGGGGAGAAACGGAAAAGTCCGGTATGGCAAATCAGTCGAATGGCGGGGATGTGACAATTTATCCTGCCGGATATACGTGGCTGATTGAGGAAAATAAGACGCTGTATGCAGTCTGGGCTCAGAAAAACAGAGAGGCATATTATTTTGTAAGGTTGGATGGAAACATTCCGGACGAACCGGGAAATTATGGAGCAAGTGATTATACGGATGAGTTAGAAAGCATGAAAGGAATTGTCAAATATGACACTTTTTATGCTGATACAATTAATGGCGTAAATGACCATCTTGGAACAATTCCGAGCACCAGGGCTATCCGCGAAGCTTGCAATGCGAAGGCTAGTAAGATTCGTTTTGGAGATGGAAGCGGTTATATTCCATGTCAGACGGATAGTGAATTTGAAGAAAAGTATTATGTGCTTTGGTATGTAATTAAGCAGAGTATTCATGTTGACGGTGTATTGCTGAAGAAGAATTTGTATAATGTGATCTATAATCCAAATGCTCTGGAAGGCCAATATACAGGAACGGTTCCAATCGGAGCACAGTATGCGCAGGGAATAAGGGTTACTGTTTCTGGCACAGATTTGAAAAGAGATGGCTATACATTTTTAGGCTGGTCAAGGGATCCGTATGCATCAGAACCTGAGTATGTGCAAGGGAATACGTTCGCGATGCCAGGAGAAAACGTTGTTCTGTATGCAGTCTGGAGACCAAATAATAATACGGCTTACAAGGTGGAGTATTATTATCAGAAGGAAGACGGGAGTTATCCGGACCAAGCGACGCTGACAAGTAGTATGCGTTACGGGGTAACAGATCGGACGGCACGTGTGACGGGTGCAGATAAGACGCCGGATGCGGCTTATCCGAATTATACAGAGGACAGTACAAATGACAAGAAGATTTATGAAGCTATCGTAAAAGCGGATGGAAGTACTGTGCTGAAGGTATATTTTAAACGTCAGATCAATATAGCAGGTACAAAAACATGGATTGCTCCGGTGGGCAGCGAGCATCCGGAGATTGTCATTTATCTGTTGAGGGATGGCAAAAAAATTCAGGAGGTTTCTCTTGCGGGACAGACAGAATACTCTTTCGGGAAGTTTGATCAGTTTGATGAAGAGGGAAATCCGTATGATTATGCGGTTGAAGAAGCTGCAGTAAACGGCTATACAACGACGTATCAGGGATACAATATCACAAATACAATTGTACAGGATCACAGTATTGTGGTAAGCGGAACAAAGACTTGGGTAGTCCCGGCAGACACGGAGGTTCCGTCCATCACAATCAATCTTTTGAGAGATGGAGTGCAAATTGATTCTGTGACACTGGAACCAGGAACCACAGAATATACGTTCTCGAATCTTCCGAAGTATGCTCTGGATAACGGGGGAGACGGTCATGTATATGAGTATACGGTAGAAGAAAAAGCTGTAGCGGGTTATACAAGTGTTCAAAACGGCAACAATTTTACAAATACGATCGCACAGGATAACAGCGTATCGGTAAGCGGAACGAAGACGTGGATTGATCCGGTTGGAACGAAACATCCGGAAATCACAATTTATCTGCTGCAAGACGGTAAAAGGGTAGCTTCGACGACACTTGCAGACGGCGAGACGGAGTATACCTTTGAGAACCTTGAGAAGTATGATTTAATCGACGGTCATGTATATCAGTACACGGTGGAGGAAACGCCGGTAGAAGGCTATGCTTCTGTCCGAGATGGTTATGACTTTACAAATACAATCAATCAGGACAATACGGTAAGCGTAAGCGGAATCAAGACATGGATAGCGCCGGGAGGAACGGAATATCCGGAGATTACGATCAATCTGCTTCAGGATGGTGTGAAGATCGACAGTCAGACCCTTGCAGACGGAACAACGAGCTATGCGTTTACAGAGCTTGAGCGGTACGATCTGGAAGACGGGCACGCGTATGAATACACTGTGGAAGAAGAAGCGGTAGAAGGTTATACGAGTGTACAGAGCGGAAATAATTTCACAAACACGATTGCCCAGGATACCAGCGTAGTGGTAAGCGGAACGAAGACATGGATTGATCCGGAAGGAACGGTTCATCCGACGATTACGGTGACACTGCTGCAAGACGGTGAGGCAATTGACAGCCGTCAGCTTGCGGATGGAACGACAGAGTATACGTTTGAAAACCTTGACAAGTATGATCTGAGCGACGGTCATGTATATCGTTATACTGTGAGAGAGGAAGCGGTAGAGGGATATACGAGTGTACAAAACGGATACGATTTTACAAATACAATTGCGCAGGATACCAGCGTAATTGTAAGCGGAACAAAGACCTGGATCGACCCGGTAGGAACAGTACATCCGACGATCACAATCAATCTGCTCCGTGACGGCAAGAAAATTGACAGCAGGGAACTTGCGCACGGAACAACGGAATATCGTTTTGAGAATCTTGATAAGTATGATTTGACGGACGGTCATGTATATGTATATACGGTGGAAGAAGAACCGGTAGAAGGTTATTCCCGTAGACAGAACGGAACAGATTTTGTGAATACAATTGCGCAGGATATCAGCGTATCAGTGAGCGGAACGAAGACGTGGATTGCACCGGAAGGCATGGAACATCCGGAAATCACAATCCGCCTGCTTCGTGATGGCAAAGAGGTAGATGCTGTTACACTTGCAAATGGTGAGACAAAATATGCATTTGAAAACCTTCCGAAGTATGATCTGAGGGATGGTCATGTATATGTGTACCGTGTGAAAGAGGACCCGGTAGCAGGTTATACAGGCACGCAGAGCGAAAATGATTTCACGAATACGATCGCCCAGGATAGCAGCGTATCGGTAAGCGGAACGAAGACGTGGATTGATCCGGAAGGAACGGTTCACCCGGATATTACAATCAACCTGCTTTGCGACGGCGAGAAATTAGATTCTGTTACACTGAAAGACGGAACGACTGATTATGCATTTACAGGACTTGACAAATATGACTTAAGTGACGGCCATGTATATGAGTATACAGTAGAAGAGGAAGCCGTAGCGGGTTATACAAGTACACAGAACGGAACTCATTTCACAAACACGATTACGCAGGATAAGAGCGTATCGGTAAGCGGAACGAAGACGTGGATTGATCCGGTTGGCACGGAACATCCGGAAATCACGATATATCTGCTTCGTGACGGTGAGAGAGTTGCTACGACGACAATTGCAGACGGCGAGACAGGGTATGTATTTGAAAACCTTGATAAGTATGATCTGACGGATGGTCATGTATATCAGTATACCGTGGAGGAAGCGCCGGTAGAAGGCTATGCTTCTGTCCGAGATGGTTATGACTTTACAAATACAATCAATCAGGACAATACGGTAAGCGTAAGCGGAATCAAGACGTGGATAGCGCCGGAAGGAACGGAATATCCGGAGATTACGATCAATCTGCTTCAGGATGGTGTGAAGATCGACAGTCAGACCCTTGCAGACGGAACAACGAGCTATGCGTTTACAGAGCTTGAGCGTTACGATCTGGAAGACGGGCATGCGTATGAATACACTGTGGAAGAAGAAGCGGTAGAAGGTTATACAAGTGTACAGAACGGAAATAATTTCACAAACACGATTGCACAGGATAAGAGCGTATCGGTAAGCGGAACGAAAACGTGGATTGATCCGGAAGGAACGGTTCATCCCACGATTACGGTGACACTGCTGCAAGACGGTGAGGCAATTGACAGCCGCCAGCTTGCGGACGGAACGACAGAGTATACGTTTGAAAACCTTGACAAGTACGATCTGAGCGACGGTCATGTATATCGTTATACTGTAAGAGAGGAAGCGGTAGAGGGATATACGAGTGTACAAAACGGAAATGATTTTACAAACACAATTGTACAGGATATGAGCGTATCAGTAAGCGGAACGAAAATCTGGATCGACCCGGTAGGAACGGAGCATCCGGAGATTACGATCAATCTGCTTCGCGACGGTGTACCGTACGATATGAAGACGCTGCAGAACGGACAGACGGGTTACTCTTTTACGGGTCTTCCGAAATATGATCTGAACGATGGCCATGTATATGAATATACGGTGGAAGAGGAAGACGTAGAGGGTTATACGGGTACACAAACCGGAAACGACTTTACAAATACTATCGCGCAGGATCACAGTGTTGTGGTAAGCGGAACGAAGACGTGGATTGATCCGGAAGGAACAGAGCATCCGGAGATTACATTTACGCTGCTGCGAGACGGCGTGGAGGTCGGAACAACAACGCTTACAGACGGTGAGACAGAGTATGTATTTGAAAATCTTCCAAAATATGACTTGACCGACGGTCATGTATATCACTATACGGTAAGAGAAGAGCCGGTAGAGGGATATACGAGCGCACAGAGCGGAAACAATTTCACAAACACAATCGCACAGGATAAGCGTGTGAGTGTGAGCGGAACGAAGACGTGGATTGACCCGGTAGGAACGGTACATCCGAACATTACGGTCAATTTGCTGCGGGACGGCGTGGAGATTGCGAGCCGCACGCTTGCAGACGGCGAGACAGCGTATACATTTGAAAACCTTGATAAGTACGATTTAACGGACGGCCATGTATACGAGTATGCAGTGGAAGAGGAAGCGGTAGAAGGCTATACCAGTGCCCAAAATGGAACTGACATTACGAACACGATTGTACAGGATAACAGTGTATCAATTAGTGGTATAAAAACCTGGGTTGACCCGGCTGGCACGGTTCATCCGGAGATTACCATTCAACTTCTCCGTGATGGAGAGGTGATACAGCGCCTGACGCTTGCAGATGGCGAGACAGAATATGCGTTTGACAGACTGCCGAAATATGATTTAACGGATGGCCATGTGTATGAATATACGGTGGAAGAAGTGTCGGCAGAAGGTTATACCGGAACGCAGGATGGAAATGATATTACGAACACCATCAATCAGGATTACAGCGTAGTCGTAAGCGGAACGAAGACCTGGAATATGCTCGAGGGTGAGACGTACCCGGCGATTACAGTCAACCTGCTCCGTGATGGCGTGATGGTCGACAGCCAGGTACTGGAAAACGGTGCGGCATCGTATACGTTTGAAAACCTTCCGAAGTATGCAGTAGGAACGGTTGACGGCTATACGGGCGCATACGATGGTCATGCATTTGTCTATACGGTAACTGAAAATGACGTACCGGGCTACACGAAAACGCAAGATGGTACAGCATTGACGAACACGGCAGAGACCACTTCAGTAGAGGTTACAAAGAGCTGGCAGGATGGAGAAGGAAATGCACTGGCTGAGGAATTGATTCCAGAGGAACTTACGGTAACGCTGCTTCGTCAGGGCGTGGCATATGGGGAGCCGGTGGTGCTGAACGATGCAAATGGATGGAGTTATCGTATCGAAGGTCTTCCGACGCATGATGAGACAGGAGCACCGTACAGTTATTCCGTAAGAGAAACGCAGATCGAAGGTTTCACAGGAACAGAAACCGTACAGGCGACCTTAAAGACGGCAGAGATCACAGAAGGCTATGAAGCAGCGCTTGTCAATGTAAGGAGTGATGAAACACCAGTTGAGCCGACAAAGACGCATACCGCTCCGAAGATTCAGGTAGAAGGAACGACGCAGATGGTAGAGGTCGGAGAGACCGTTACGTATGCAATTACGTATTATAATCACAATAATACGGCGGCTGATGTGACGATCACTGATACACTTCCGACAGGACTGGAATATGTGGAATCAGATCCGGAAGCAGAGGTTTCCGGTCAGACAGTCACATGGACGTTTGAACAGGTAGCTCCATTTACAGGCGGTACGGTAAATGTGACGGCCAGAGTGACGCAGGAAGCTCTGACGGCGGCTAATCCGGTTCTTGATAACCGGGCCGAAATCACATTGGGAGATGCACGGCAGGAGACGAATACAGACAGCGTAACTGTATATCATCCGGAGTGGACAGTTGATAAGACTGTAAGCGGAATGACAGGCGCAATGGGTGAGAATGGCGTACAGAGTGCACGCGTGGGTGATGAACTGACGTATCTTGTAACAATTGCGAATACGGGAAATGTAACGATCACCAAGCCGGTAACAGATGTCTTTCTGATTGACGGCGAAGAGGCGAGTCCGCAGCTGCATCCGACAGAAGAAAGCCAGGGCATTTATGAAAATGGAAGCATTACTCTTGCACCGGGCGAGACAGCGATTCTGATGTCTGTCTATACGGTAAAAGCAACGGATAACCAGTTGCTCAATACAGTGCGTGCAGGAAGCGAGCCGGAAGATCCGGAGAAGCAGGTACCGACCGATGTGGAGGACAATCCGGACTGGACGGTTGAAAAACAGCTCGTAAATGAAGGAACCGGAGCAAACAATGCATTTGTACTTGGTGAAACCGCACAGTTTGATATCACGATAACCAATACCGGTAATACAAAGCTTGAAAACCTTACGGTAAGCGAGATCGCGGGGGCTGTATTTGCAGAAGATCCGGAAGGACGTTATACGGTTGATGCACAGACGAATACAGCGA
This sequence comes from Blautia sp. St.27G3, assembly GCF_059728505.1. Taxonomy (NCBI): domain Bacteria; kingdom Bacillati; phylum Bacillota; class Clostridia; order Lachnospirales; family Lachnospiraceae; genus Blautia; species Blautia sp. St.27G3. Next base: position 106,536 of record NZ_BAAGFO010000001.1, read on the forward strand.
TTGTGACACTGGAGGAACAGGAAGCCGTTACGATTCGTGCAGAATATACGGTCGGAGAGGCTGACCTGAACCGGACAGATCTGGAAAACGTTGCGACAGCAACGCTCGGGGAGAAAGAAGTTCCGAGCAATCCAGTTCCGTTTATACCGGAGGAGCGCAATCCGCGGCTTGAGGTTACGAAGACAGTCACCTCAGTACCGGCAGCGGCAGACGGAAAATATGTGGTTGGAGAAGAAATCACGTATCAGGTAACGGTACGCAATACCGGTAACTTGACAATGCAGGATCTCGATGTACTTGACACTCTGACCAGACCGGAAAATAATGGTACAGTCGTACCAAGTGGCTTTGAGGATGTGCTGGCGGCATTTGAAAATGCAATCCTTGCACCGAACGAAGAAGTAACCGTGACGTATTCTTATATTGTGACAGAGCAGGATCTGGGCGGTGAACTTGTGAATGCAGTTACGGCATCCGGTGCGCCCGCAGTACCGAATCCTGATCCGGAAAGACCGGACCCGAACCCGGGGAATGAGGACGAAGTGCCGGTTGTCACTGAGGATCCGTCAGACAGCAGCATTGTTGTGACAAAGCAGCTCACGGATGCGTTTGAAAATCCTGTTACAGTTGGCGCAGCAACCTTCTACGTATCACTGTTTGAAGATGAAGCGCTGACGAGACGTGTAGGGGATGTCAGAGCAATCAATTTTACAGACACACAGGCAACCTCTGGCGTAACCTTTGACGGACTGCAGCGTGGCGTATACTACGTGGCAGAGACAGATGCGCAGGGTAATGTGCTCAGGGCAAATATAGAGCACGAAGGCGGACTGTTCTCACCGGCTTATGCGAACGGACAGCAGGTTACGATTGCGCAGAACGGAGCAAACGCCGCGTTTGAATTCTCGAATCAGTTCCTTGTTCTGCCGAGCGGTTACTACGCATACGTAACGAACCTTGCGATTACCAAACGCGTACGCAGCAGCCAGGGCAGGGCACAGAAATCAAACGAGACCTTCTATGCAGGTGTGTTCTTGGATGAGGCGCATACAAGGCTTGCGACGGAAGACGATGGCGTCAGCCAGAGCATTGTTCCGATCAGCATGTCAGGGAATGCCGAGGCAACCGTAAACATTGAGGTTGCAAATCCACAAGAAGGACAGAGAAGTTTCTATATTACCGAGGTATCCGCAGACGGAACACCGGTGGAGCAGATCGCGAACTTTGCATATGACTGGGAAGTAGAAAATGAGATAGTTACTGTAGAGAGCGATACGACAGATGCTTCTGTGACAATCACGAACACTGTGGTGGAACAGGATGAAGCGTATACCGACACTGTGATCGAAAATTCGTCTGAAAACACTGAGCAGAATGGACAGAAAGTGGAAAGCGCCGGAATGGCAAAGATGAATACAAAGAGCGTAAAAACAGGAGATGAAACACCGATCTTTGGATTTGCGCTGCTGCTGACAGCATCAGCACTGATACTGTTGATTCTTGAGGAAAGACGAAGAAGACGCAGATCAGGAAACAATCAGTAAAACGAAATAAGCAAAAAAAGGCCCGGCCCGCAGGAACAAATAAGGAACCTGCGGGCCGGGCTTTTTGGGGATTCTTGTTTTGTATATATTTAAAATAAGGTATTGGACGGAGGGTATTCTATAAATATTTTTCAACTACTTTTTCCGGGATACCATATTTTTCAGCTTCGAATCCATGCGCCGACTGGCATGGGTTTCTGTTTTTATTTTACCATGTCTGTCAGAGCCGTACAAATAAAATATATATAAACCATAAGCGGATTTTCAGCAGAATAGCGGAGCATATAAATATCTGTCGTTTTTCCACGAAAAAAATACGCAACTTCCTGTATTTTCAACGATTCGTAAATTGACAATAGAAGCGGTGGTGGGCTATAATTATATGATACGTGTATGCCCGGAGCCGCGGGATGGTTCCGGCAGCCGGATTTGTGATGTATGAATATACTATTCGGTATAATAGAAACGATCCGATTATTTAAAGGAGGCAGACGATGCTGTACGATAAGGTACCTACCAGTCTGAATTTTGTCGAACGTGAAAAGCAGACGGAAAAGTTCTGGAAAGAGAACAAAATTTTTGAAAAAAGTATGGAACAGCGGGAAGGCTGTGAGACCTACACATTTTATGACGGTCCGCCGACCGCGAACGGCAAGCCGCATATCGGTCATGTGTTGACCCGCGTGATTAAAGATATGATTCCGCGTTACCAGACCATGAAGGGAAAAATCGTTCCGAGAAAGGCCGGATGGGATACGCATGGGCTTCCGGTGGAACTGGAAGTGGAAAAGCTGCTTGGTCTCGATGGCAAGGAGCAGATTGAAGAGTACGGTCTGATTCCGTTTATTGATAAATGTAAAGAAAGTGTCTGGAAATACAAGGGTATGTGGGAGGACTTCTCCGGTACAGTTGGTTTCTGGGCAGATATGGATGATCCGTATGTGACATATCATGATGATTATATTGAGTCCGAATGGTGGGCCTTAAAAGAAATCTGGAACAAGCAGCTGCTTTATAAGGGCTTTAAGGTTGTTCCATACTGTCCGCGCTGCGGGACACCGCTTTCTGCCCAGGAAGTAGCGCAGGGGTACAAGACGGTGAAGGAGCGTTCTGCGATTGTACGCTTTAAGGCAGTTGGCGAGGATGCGTATTTCCTGGCGTGGACGACGACGCCCTGGACACTTCCGTCGAACGTCGGCCTCTGTGTTAATCCGGAGGATACGTACTGCAAGGTGAAGGCAGCTGACGGTTACACCTACTATATGGCACAGGAGCTCCTGGATAAGGTTCTGGGCCGTCTGGGAGATGAGGAAAAGGGAATTCCGGCTTATGAAGTCCTGGAAACTTATAAAGGAAAAGATCTGGAATACAGAGAGTATGAGCCGCTGTTTGCATGCGCCGATGAGGTTGCGGCAAAACAGAGAAAGAAAGGCCATTTTGTGACATGTGACGGTTACGTTACGATGTCAGACGGTACCGGTATCGTTCATATCGCTCCGGCCTTCGGTGAGGACGACGGACGTGTGGGACGCAAATATGACCTCCCGTTTGTACAGTTTGTAGACGGCAAAGGAAATATGACAGAGGATACACCGTATGCGGGCCTGTTCGTTAAGGATGCGGACAAGCCGATTCTGGTTGATCTGGAAAAAGAAGGCAAGCTGTACGACGCGCCGAAGTTTGAGCATGAGTATCCGCACTGCTGGCGCTGTGATACGCCGCTGATCTATTATGCGCGTGAATCCTGGTTTATCAAAATGACAGAGGTCAGAGATGATCTGATCGCAAACAACAACACCATCAACTGGATTCCGGAGAGCATCGGCAAGGGACGTTTCGGCGACTGGCTGGAGAATGTGCAGGACTGGGGTATTTCAAGAAACCGTTACTGGGGTACTCCGCTGAATATCTGGGAGTGCGAGGACTGCGGTCATATGCATTCCATCGGAAGCCGCCAGGAGCTCTTTGAGATGAGCGGTAACGAGGCAGCAAAGACGGTGGAGCTGCATCGTCCGTATATTGACGAGATTACGATCAAATGTCCGCATTGCGGCAAAACAATGCACCGCGTGCCAGAAGTAATTGACTGCTGGTTTGATTCCGGGGCAATGCCGTTTGCACAGTATCATTATCCATTTGAAAATAAAGAATATTTTGAGGCGCATTTCCCGGCGCAGTTTATTTCCGAGGCAGTCGATCAGACAAGAGGGTGGTTCTATTCCCTGCTTGCAGAGTCAACGCTTCTGTTTAACAAAGCGCCGTATGAGAATGTAATCGTCCTTGGCCACGTGCAGGATGAGAACGGCCAGAAAATGAGTAAATCCAAAGGAAATGCAGTGGACCCGTTTGATGCGCTTGAGACGTACGGAGCCGATGCGATCCGCTGGTATTTCTATATCAACAGCGCGCCGTGGCTGCCGAACCGTTTCCACGGGAAGGCTGTGCAGGAGGGCCAGCGTAAGTTCATGGGAACTTTGTGGAATACGTACGCATTCTTTGTGCTGTATGCCAACATTGACAATTTCAATCCGATGAACTATACCCTGGATTATGAGCAGCTCCCGGTGATGGATAAGTGGCTGCTTTCCAAGATGTATACCATGATTCAGACAGTAGATGCCGATCTCGGCAATTATAAGATTCCGGAGGCGGCGAGAGCGCTGCAGGAATTTGTGGATGACATGAGTAACTGGTACGTCAGAAGAAGCCGTGAGCGTTTCTGGGCAAAGGGCATGGAGCAGGATAAGATCAATGCTTACATGACGCTGTATACAGCACTCGTTAATGTGTGTAAGGCGGCAGCGCCGATGGTTCCGTTTATGACAGAGGACATTTACCGCAATATCGTCTGCACTGTTGATGCATCCGCACCGGAGAGTATTCATCTGTGTGATTTCCCGGTTGTGGATGAGACACGCATTGATAAAGAACTTGAGCAGGATATGGACGAGGTGCTGAAGGTGGTTGTGATGGGCCGTGCTTGCAGAAACACTGCCAATATCAAAAACCGTCAGCCGGTTGCGCAGATGTTTATCAAAGCGCCGCATGCACTTCCGGAGTACTTTGTGGAAATTATCCGTGATGAGCTGAATGTAAAGAACGTGGAATTTACGCAGGATGTTAGTGCGTATACTTCTTATAATTTCAAGCCGCAGCTCAAGACCGTGGGACCAAAGTACGGCAAGCTGCTCGGCAAGATTCGCCAGGCGCTTCCGGAGCTGGACGGCAATGCGGCCATGGCTGATTTAAAGACAAACGGCGTTCTGAAGCTGGTGTTTGACGGCGAGGAGGTGCTTCTGACGCCGGAAGACCTGCTGATTGAGACGGCACAGGCAGAAGGATATATCTCTGAGAATAATGGAGATATTTCGGTTGTCCTGAGTACGGTTCTGACACCGGAACTGATTGAAGAGGGATTTGTGCGCGAGCTGATCAGCAAGATTCAGACCATGCGTAAAGAGGCAGGCTTTGAAGTTATGGATAAAATCCGCGTATCGGTAAAAGATAATGAAAAGATTCAGACTGTGATGCAGAAGTTTGAAAAAGAGATTCAGACAGACGTTATGGCAGATGAAATTGTATACGAAACGAGCGTCGGATATAGCAAAGAATGGAGCATCAACGGAGAAGCAGTAACGCTTGGCGTTGAGAAGCTGTAACAGACCGCACCATAGACTTCAAAGCGTGGAGCAGAGATCAGGGTATCGTTTTTTTGCAGGTAAAATCAGTTATTAAGATCATACATCCGGCTGGTGAGGGGTTGCCAGCCGGATGCCTTGTAGGTCCAGGGGTAGCGAAGAATGGAAAGGAAAACAAACCATGAATAAATTAATCGACAAGGAAGTATTCAAGGAGAGAGTAAAAGATAACGTAAAAACGCTTTACCGAAAAACCATCAGGGAGGCAGATCAGCAGCAGCTTTTTCAGGCAGTGTCCTACGCTGTAAAGGATGAAATTATCAACAACTGGCTGGCAACGCAGAAGCAGTACGAAATCGACGATCCGAAAACGGTTTATTATATGTCCATGGAATTCCTGATGGGCCGTGCGCTTGGAAACAACCTGATTAATCTGACTGCTTACAAAGAGGTAAAGGAAGCGCTGGAGGAAATGGGCTTTGACCTCAATGTGATCGAGGATCAGGAGCCGGACGCAGCGCTTGGAAACGGTGGCCTTGGACGTCTGGCAGCCTGTTTCCTGGATTCTCTGGCTACGCTTGGCTATTCTGCATATGGCTGTGGAATCCGTTATCGTTACGGAATGTTTAAACAGAAAATTGAAAACGGTTATCAGATCGAAGTCCCGGATAACTGGCTGAAGAACGGAAATCCGTTTGAGTTGCGCCGTCCGGAATATGCAAAGACCGTAAAATTTGGCGGATACGTGCGCGTTGAATACGACGAGAAGAACCGGAGAAACAATTTTATTCATGAGGGATATCAGTCTGTAAGGGCAATCCCGTTTGATATGCCGATTCTCGGATACAACAATAACGTTGTAAATACACTGCGCGTCTGGGATGCGGAGGCGATTGCAGATTTCCATCTGGATTCTTTCGATAAAGGTGATTATCAGAAAGCAGTAGAGCAGGAGAATCTGGCAAAGAATATCGTGGACGTGCTCTATCCGAACGATAATCATTATGCAGGAAAAGAGCTCCGGCTGAAACAGCAGTATTTCTTTATTTCAGCAAGTGTGCAGGAAGCGATTGCAAAATATAAGAGAACACATGACGATATCCGCAAATTCCATGAAAAAGTGACCTTCCAGTTAAACGACACGCATCCGACGGTAGCGATTGCGGAACTGATGCGTATTCTTTTGGATGAGGAAGGCCTTGAGTGGGACGAGGCATGGGAGATCACGACAAAGACGTGTGCTTATACGAATCATACGATCATGGCAGAGGCGCTCGAGAAATGGCCGATTGAGTTGTTCTCTAGACTGCTTCCGCGTGTTTATCAGATCGTAGAGGAAATCAACCGCCGCTTTGTTGAGGAGATCCAGAGAAAATATCCGGGCAATCAGGAAAAAATCCGGAAGATGGCTATCATTTACGACGGACAGGTAAAGATGGCGCATCTGGCGATTGCAGCAGGCTACTCTGTAAACGGCGTTGCAAGGCTGCACACGGAAATCCTGAAAAATCAGGAGCTGAAAGATTTCTATGAGATGATGCCGCAGAAATTCAACAACAAGACAAACGGTATCACACAGAGAAGATTCCTGCTTCACGCAAATCCGCTTCTGGCTGAATGGGTAACAGACCACATCGGTGATGAGTGGATTACAGACCTGACGCAGATTGCAAAGATGAAGGTTTACGCGGAGGACCCGAAGGCTCAGCAGGAGTTTATGAACATTAAATACCAGAACAAGCTGCGTCTCGCAAAATATATCAAAGAGCATAATGGAATCGAGGTTGATCCCCGTTCTATTTTCGATGTGCAGGTAAAACGTCTGCATGAGTACAAACGTCAGCTTCTGAATATCCTGCATGTGATGTATCTGTATAATAAAATCAAAGACCATCCGGAGATGGATTTCTATCCGAGAACGTTTATCTTCGGCGCCAAGGCGGCGGCAGGTTATCGCCGTGCAAAACTGACGATCAAGCTGATCAACAGTGTGGCAGAAGTAATTAATAACGATAAATCTATCAATGGTAAGCTGAAGGTGGTATTTATCGAGGATTACCGTGTATCGAACGCAGAGCTGATCTTTGCAGCAGCAGATGTTTCTGAGCAGATTTCAACAGCGAGCAAGGAAGCTTCCGGTACCGGCAATATGAAATTCATGCTGAACGGCGCTCCGACGGTTGGAACGATGGATGGCGCGAATGTGGAGATCGTTGAGGAAGTCGGCATGGAGAATGCGTTTATATTTGGCTTGTCGGCAGATGAGGTAATTCGCTATGAAAATGAAGGCGGTTATCATCCTACGGATTATTTCAATAACGACCAGGATATCCGCCGCGTGCTGATGCAGCTGATTAACGGCGAGTATTCCAGAGATACCGAGATGTTCCGCGATATCTATGATTCACTCCTGAACACAAACAGCAGCGATAAACCGGATACGTATTTTATTCTGGCAGATTTCAAATCCTATGCCGCAGCACAGGAGCGCGTGGAAAAAGCATACCGCGATGAAGCAGGCTGGGCAAAGATGGCGATTTTGAATATGGCTTGCAGTGGAAAATTTACGTCCGACCGTACGATTCAGCAGTATGTGGATGAAATCTGGCATCTGGACAAAGTAAAAGTTGAGGTAGATCCGGAGTCGTTTGAGGTTTAAGAAATAAGATGATAAAACAAGGTTGTTGCCGATGATGCAGCGGCCTTGTTTTCGTTGATACAGAAATTAACGTAACTTGAGGGACTGTTATTTTTTACACAGTATGTGAGCTGGCGTGTCTGCTACAGTATTTTTTTCTGTACAAGATTTTTTCTGTATAAACTGTGCTTTTCTGGCAATCCTATCATTAAACCGGTGAGGAATCATAATGATGAGGTGAATGATATGGATAAGAGAGCATTTAAAAACTTTATTACAAAGCGCAGCAGTATCTGGACAATCAGTCTTTGCATGACGGGCATTCTGGTGCTCGGCGGTATTGCAGCGGTAAATCAGACACGACAGAAAAGAGACACGCAGCAGGAAACAGAGCTTGATCAGCTGGCGTATCTGGAAGAAGAAATAGGTCCAACGGATGACATCGAGGATGCTTTGTTCCCGACACTTGAGGATAAGATGGCAAAAGATATGGCGAAAGAAGCTTCCGCAAATGGTCAGGCGGATGACAAGGATGCGCAGACAGCTTCCGCGGATGGACAGACAGACGACACACAGACAGCTTCCGTGGATGGTCAGGCAGACGGCACACAGACCGCCTCCTCAGATGGACAGACAGATCCAGCGCAGGCGGTTTCCGCGAATGGTCAGGCAGACGGTACACCGGTCGTTTCTGCAGAAGGCCAGGATGGAATGACAGATACATCAGCAGCAGAGGCATCTTCCAGCCAGATTATTTCGGAGCAGGCACTGGTTGCAGAGGGCATCAGTTTCACAGATGATAATTCTCTGATGTGGCCGGCAGCTGGAACAATTTTGCTGGACTACAGCATGGATGGAAGTATCTATTTTCCGACATTGAACCAGTATAAATATAATCCGGCAATTGTGATTGGCAGCGATACGGGAAATCAGGTTCTGGCAGCTGCAAAGGGAATCGTAGAGTCGGTATATATTGATGAAGAGACAGGAAATACACTGGTTTTGAATATTGGAGGCGGATATAAGCTTACTTACGGTCAGCTGAAAGAGATGGCGGTCGCACAGGGAGATGTTGTGGCAGAGGGAGCTCTGCTTGGATATGTCAGCGAACCGACCAAGTACTACAGTCAGGAAGGAAGCAACCTCTATTTTGCAATGACACAGAACGATGTTCCGGTAGATCCGGTTTTATACCTGGAATAAGATACCGGACAGAAACAGGAATGCTTTCGGCTGCCAGAAGAAGGACAGCAAATCCGGAAAATTATCTGCACGGATTTGCGCGCAGGGAGTATAATATATTGTATAGAATCTGCAGCCGGATTTTTACAGGCAGTATTTTGCACCGGCGGTGGCCATTCTGGAAAGGATGTGGCGCCGCCGGTTTTGGGCGAGATACACCAGATGGTGCTGATGCCTGTTTCATTGAAACAGGGAAAAGTGACGATCAGCAGCGTTTTTGCATTGCGCCGGCTGCTTCAGATACAAGGGGTGGTTTGCGGTTGCTGTATGGCTTCTGCTGGCCATTCCGCTACATAGAGCAGGGGAAGGGACATGTTATGAATTATACATATGTAGTAAAATGTAGTGATGGGACGTATTATACGGGGTGGACAAACAATCTGGAAAAACGGATTCGGGTGCATAATGAGGGGAAGGGAGCGAAGTATACGAGGAGCAGAGGGCCTGTGGAGCTGGTTTATTATGAGGAGTTTGAATCAAAAGAGGAGGCGATGAGCCGGGAGGCGCGCATTAAGCGGCTTACGCGGAAGGAGAAGGAACAGCTGATAGGGAGATGTTTAATATAATAACAGGCAGCCGCATTTTTTATATGATACATGCAGCAGCCTGCTATTTTGTTACTTGGATGCTTTTTTAGTCCTCCTTTTTTAAGACAGCAGCTATGGCTGCATAAAGGAGGCCGCCTACGACCCAGACGATCCAGGTGGTGCGCCACTGGCGTTCGCGCAGTGTCCATACGAGATAGACGGCAGTGATGATTGGCCAGTAAAAACGGCTGAATATTTTAATACGGCGGTCTTTGGCACGCTCTTTTGGGGAGAATTTTCCTTCTTCAAGAAGCAGGTCATAGCTATCCTGTATGCAGCCGGAAACTGAAAAAATAAAAACAGCTGTTGCAATGAAAATCAGCAGAAGAATAACGGTAAAGCTGCCAGCTGCATCGGGCGCATCCACAAAGCCGGCAATCAGAATCGGAACAGCAGACATAACGCACAGGGAGATACCGATCACCTGCATGCGGGTATACGTTTCGCGAAAAGATTCCCTCTTTTCCTCTGCAATTCCGGCAACGCCGTATTCAAGCTCAAAATCAAAATTTTTGAGATAATGAAAACGTTTCATGCGGGATTCGTCAAAAACAGAAACTGCGATTCCGGCTGATACGAGCAAAAGAAGCAAAATGACACCAAGTCCTGCGCTGAGCTCATCCGATAAAGGAAAAGAAGGCAGTTCCGAAAATCCCATAAGGGCCAGAAGCGGAGACGGACAGAGAATGAAAAGGGCAGCAGCAAGGCCCATCGATTTTCCGCTTCTTTTTTTACAGGTAAAATATTCATTTGCTTCCTGCACGGAGACCCTGGGGCCGCGGGAAGTTTCATGGATTTCCGAATCCGGGGCGTACTGCATTTCCTCCATGTCATCTTTTAACAGGAAGTCAGTGGTTACATCAAAAATCTGTGCCAGCTCCAGGATTTTTCCGATATCCGGAATGCTGGCAGCGATCTCCCATTTCGAGACGGACTGCCTTGTTACATTTAATTTTTCAGCCAGTTCTTCCTGAGACCAGCCGTTCTTTTTTCGAAGGGTAAGTATTTTTTCTGATAAAATCATAAAAGCCTCCATAGTTATAATTGTTCAGACGTCTGTTTTCAGGGGTTATCATAGCACTTTTTGCGGTTGCGTGCTACCAATCAGAGCAGGAAAATGCGCAACTGACGGTTGCAAAGGGGGTAAAATGCGGCGTTTCATATTTGTCTGTCTTTTAAGCTGGGGCTACAGTGCTTATGCGATGGAGGAAGCGCCAAATCAGGCAGAGCGTGTGGAAGGCTTTCAGACCGGGCTTCGTTCGCATCCCTGACAGAGGGAGTTTGGATATTGAAAGTTTGCTTGCAACAGGAAAACATGCATGGTAAAAAGAAACGCCCAGGGAACAAGTTCCCCAGGCGTTATTTTTATGATTATGCATGGCCTGCAACTTAGCCGAAGTATCTCTCCAGAAGCCCCTTGAATGCTTTGCCATGACGAGCCTCGTCGCGTGCCATCTCATGAACGGTGTCATGGATTGCGTCCAGGTTTGCAGCTTTTGCACGCTTAGCCAGGTCGAATTTGCCAGCAGTAGCGCCGTTTTCTGCTTCTACACGCATTTCAAGGTTTTTCTTTGTGCTGTCTGTAACAACTTCACCGAGAAGCTCTGCAAATTTAGCAGCATGTTCTGCCTCTTCGTAAGCAGCTTTCTCCCAGTACAAACCGATTTCCGGATAACCTTCTCTGTGAGCAACTCTTGCCATAGCGAGGTACATACCAACTTCAGAACACTCGCCTTCAAAGTTTGCGCGAAGGTCAGCAAGGATATCATCTGATACGCCCTTAGCTACGCCAACAACATGTTCTGCTGCCCATGTCATATCACCTGTCATCTCAGTGAATTTCTCAGCCGGTGCCTTACATACCGGACACTGTGCCGGAGCTGCATCTCCTTCATAAACATAGCCACAAACATTACATACAAATTTTGCCATAATTGTGATCTCCTTTTCTTTATCATAACCCTATATTAAAATCAGTAATGATTACTGTTTTAATATAGCATTTGATTTTTAGATTGTCAAGTGTATTTTAATATTATTATTACAAAAAATTCCAGTTTCTATTCTTACATATTTTATGGATTGTGCTCCAAAGTAATAGGTTCTTTCTGGCATTCGTGGCATACCCCATAGAAATTAGCATGAAACGCTTCTATTTTACCGGGCACATTTTCAACGGCTTTGCCAAGAAGGGAATGGATCTCCGGAATCCGGACATCATATACCTTGTGACAATGCGAACAGATAAAATGCTGGTGGGGGTCCATGTTGCCGTCGTAATGTTCCGCACTGTCTCCGGTGGAAATCCTGGATATTTCCCCGAGCTGTTCTAAAAGTGAGAGATTGCGGTAAACGGTGCCAAGACTGATATTCGGATACGCCTCCCGCAGACAGGTATAAACGGTGTCTGCGGTCGGGTGGTCTGTACGATTTTTTAAAAATGTTTTGATTGCTTCGCGTTGCCTGCTGTATTTTAAAGTACTCATAATCCTCTCCAAAACAGTAATAGTTATCAATATTTAATATAGCAGAAAGAAAATACCGTGTCAATTCTTTTCAAGTGGAGTATTTTGGGGTATGATAGAGGAGGCAGTAAATAAAAGGAGGGCAAATATGATATATGATGTAATTATCATCGGCTCCGGTCCGGCCGGTCTGGCAGCGGCTATTTATGCACAGAGAGCCAGATTGTCTGCGGTTGTTCTGGAAAAGGAATATGTGAGTGGCGGACAGGTTTTGAATACGTATGAGGTGGACAACTATCCGGGACTTCCGGGTATTGGAGGTTATGAACTTGGGATGAAGCTGCGGGAGCACGCAGAGAAGCTTGGCGCGCAGTTTATTAATATAGAAGCAAAGCATATCGCTCTGGAAGATCAAGGAAAAATAAAGGCGGTATATACGGAGCAAGAAGAATTCCGTGCACGTACGATCGTTCTGGCAATGGGGGCCAGATACCGCCATCTGGAAGTGCCGGGCGAGCAGGAGCTGACAGGAATGGGTGTTTCTTACTGCGCGACTTGTGACGGTGCATTTTTTAAAGGCCGAACTGTTGCAGTTGTCGGCGGCGGCGATGTGGCTGTCGAGGATGCGTTGTTTTTGGCCAGGGGCTGTGAGAAGGTATATCTCATCCATCGGAGAAATGAACTGCGGGCTGCGGCGATGTTGCAGGAGCAGCTTGAAAAATGTAATAATATAGAATTTCTCTGGGACACGGAAGTCGTATCCATTCCGGGTGAAGATCACGTAGAGGGATTGAGAATACGCAATAAAAAAGATCAATCCGAACGTGTTTTGGAAGTTGACGGTGTGTTCATTGCCGTCGGAACCATACCAAATACCGGAATCATTACAAAATTATTACATCTTGATAATAACGGGTGTATCGTTGCCGCAGAAGATGGAAAGACGGAAATTCCCGGAATATTTGCGGCAGGCGACATCCGAACGAAACAATTACGTCAAATTGTGACGGCTGTAGCGGATGGAGCGAATGTAATTACGTCAGTTCAGGGCTATCTAAACACACTATAAATCCAATTATTACCATATTGTTACTTATTTCTTTTGAAAAAATTAAAAAAATATTTAAAATGCTTGACATAAGAGCGCGTGTTTGTTATGATAAGCGTGTAATAAATGTAATAAATTCGTAACAAATACGAAGCATTTGTTTTGGGAGGAAGGGATAAGTAATGAAAAGAGGAGTATTACAGTTCACAGCGTGTTGTCTGGCAGCTGGGATGACGTTTACAGGAATGACCACTGTGGCGTTTGCAGCGAAGGACGTGACACTGGCAGGATTTTCCGGCATATCGACAGTGACTGTTGAAAATAGAGTGGCGCAGACAGAGACTTTTGAAACAGAGGCTTTCCAAACAGAATCTGTACAGACAGAGCCGCCGGTAGCAGAGACCGCAGCTGAGTCACAGACAGATGTGTCGTATGACGCACCAGCACAGACAGAAGTGCAGACAGAAGCACCGGAGACAGAGCCGGTTGTTGATACAAGCATGAGCGGGGAGATTGCTTTTGCACAGTGTGAAGAATATATTAATGTAAGAAGCAGCGCCAGCGCAGACAGCGAGGTTGTTGGAAAAGTATATAATAATGGTTCTGTTACCATTCTGAGTCAGGTAGGAGACTGGTACGAAGTACAGTCCGGAAATGCTACCGGATACGTAAAGGCAGAGTTCTTTGTGATCGGTGAACATGCACAGTCGATTGCCGATGAGGTTGCTTACAATGTTGCCACGGTTCACCCGGAAGCACTTGTGGTTCGCAGCCAGCCAAGCGAGGATTCCGAGCAGATCGGTATGGCATACAGCTCTGACCAGCTTGAGGTTGTTCAGTATGAAGGCGACTGGATGAAGGTTGCGCTTGGTGGCGATGTATATGGTTATGTAAATGCATATTATGTAGATTACGATACGTATTACCCCACAGCTGAGACGCTGGAGGAGGAGCAGGCAAGGCTTGATCAGGAATGGCTCAATTATCTGGCAGATCAGGAAGCAGAGCGTGCAGCAGCAGAGCAGGCTTACCTGGATGCAATCGCAGAGCAGGAAGCAGCAGAGCAGCAGGCGGCATGGGATGCAGAGTGGCAGGCCCAGCAGTCCAGCCAGACATCTCAGGACGCACAGGCATCCGCTGATGCAGCATATCAGGAGTACTTGGATGCACAGGCAGAGGCAGACGCAGCGACACAGCAGGCAGATGAGCAGGCAGTGATTGATGCTGCGAATGAGGCTCAGGCAGCATATCAGGCATATTTGGAACAGCAGGCAGCAGCAGATGCAGCAGCTCAGGAAGAGCAACAGCAGACTGAGCCGGTATATACCGAGCCAGAGCAGCCGAGCCAGCCGGATTACACGGAACCTGATTATTCAGAGCCAGACTATTCCGAACCAGATTATTCTGAACCGGAGCCGCCATCTTCAGGCTATACGCTTGGTCAGCAGATTGTTGATTTTGCAGTGCAGTATGTTGGTTGTCCATATGTATGGGGCGGTACAAGCCTGACAAACGGAGCAGACTGTTCCGGATTTACACAGTCAGTTATGGCAAACTTTGGCATTTACATTCCGCGTGTGGCAGCGGATCAGGCATACGGCGGCACACCGGTCAGCCTGAGCGAAATTCAGGCAGGCGATCTGCTCTTCTATGAAGGCGGCGGTGGAATCGGACATGTAACCATCTACATGGGCAACGGCCAGGTGGTACATGCCAGCACTTCAGATACAGGTATTATCATTTCTGATTACAGTTACCGAACACCGGTCAGTGCGAGAAGATACTGGTAAGTACATATTAAAAAGATAAAACGGGAGTCCACTGGTAACAGTGGGCTCCCTTCCTTACTCCGCGCTGAATTTTTCTTGCGTGATAAATGTGATGGTGGTATACTTGGCTCAAACAGGTTTCAGGAGACAAGGCTTATGAAGAAAAATGACTGGTACGATGCCGGAGACCAGATTAAAAAGCTGGTACAGGATGCTGTGGACAGTAAGGATTTTTCAGAATTGAGTGCGACGATTGCCAATGTGGTGAACGATACCGTAAACAGTGTGCAGTCCGCGATCAGGGAAAATCTTTCTCATAGATCTGCGAGTACAGAGAAGTCCGGGCGAAAAGAGGAAGCCCGTGATGTGTATCAGTATACAAACCGCCGGGCCGCGGAGCAGATTCGCCGCAACGTGCAGGAAAGGCGCCGCCGGGCTGCGCAAATGGAGGAAAAGAAAGCGAAGTTCCGGGGGTATGCTTCTTCCGGGGACGTGACGCATAAAGAACAACAAAAAGACCGTACACACGCCGTAAAAACAGTGAAGCTGCGGGTTCCGGGCGAGATTTCAGGACAGGTGATGAAATGGACCGGTTACAGTATTGGCAGTATGTGCGGATTTTCTCTTGCTATTCTTGCGATTGTCGCTTATGGGACAGGCATGAGCATTGTAGTTCCAGGTGGGATTCTGGCGGTTTGCTTCAGTGCATTTATGGCATTTGGAAACCTGGGCAGTGTAAGAGTAAGGCTGGCCAACCGTTTCCGCAGGTACAGAGCGGTGCTTGGGAATCGGACGTATTGTCTGGTCGAGGAGCTGGCGGCAGCCATCGGGAAAAGTGACAAATTTGTTCAGAAGGATCTGAAAAAAATGATTGGCCGCGGCTTTTTTAAAGATGGATATCTGGCCAGGCAGGAATCACTTCTGATAACAGATGGTACCACGTATCAACAGTACCTTGATACGCAGACGGAATACGAACGCCGTCAGATGGAACGGAGTGTCGGCCATGCAGATAAGATGATGCAGGAAGTGCTTTCAGAGAAAGAGCAGCAAAGCAGACAGGAGAAGCAGGAAAAACACGAACAGCAAAACGGTCACGGAAAGAGTGCCGGGCATCTTTCACCGGAATGCCGGGAGCTTATGGAAGAGGGAAAGAAATACATTCGTCATATTCATGAGTGCAATGAAAAGATATCAGGCAAGGTGATTTCTGCGAAGCTTGACCGTCTGGAGCTTGTGATTACAAGGATTTTCCGCGAAGTGGAAAAGGATCCCGGTTCGGTCTCTGATATGAAGAAGATGATGAGCTATTATCTTCCGACGACATCCAAGCTATTGAATGCATATTGTGAGCTGGATTCACAGCCGATCACAGGACAGAACATCGAAAATACAAAAAAAGAAATAGAAAAGGCGCTGGATACCATCAACACAGCGTTTGAAAATTTCCTGGACAGTTTTTATGAAGAGAAGGCATGGGATATTTCTTCTGATATTTCTGTGCTGAATACCATGCTGGCACAGGAAGGGCTTACAGGAACAGATTTTGGCAGAGCTACAGGAGGGATAAAGAATGAGTGATGAATTTAAAGAGTTTCAGGAGGCTCCGGCGCCCGTTTTGGCATTTGGTACTCCGGAACTTCAGAAGGAAGAGCCGCTGGCTGTAAAAGAGCAGGAAAAAGAGGCCGAGAAAAAAGCGGAGCCGCAGCTTACGGAAGATATTTTGACGGACGCGGAAAAGAAGATGGTAGAGGATTTCAGCCGTCAGATTAATCTGCATGATTCAAACGGTATTTTGCAGTATGGCGTCGGAACGCAGAAAAAGATGGCAGATTTTTCTGAGAATGCGCTTAAAAATGTAAGAACCAAAGATCTTGGCGAGGTCGGAGATATGATTTCCTCTCTGGTGACGGAGTTGAAGAGCTTCGATGCGGATGAGGAAGAAAAAGGTTTTCTGGGACTGTTCAAGAAGACAGGTAACAAAATTACCGCGATGAAAGCAAAGTATGAAAAAGCCGAAGTAAATGTCGAGAAGATTTGTGAAGTTCTGGAAAATCATCAGATGCAGCTGATGAAGGATGTGGCTGTTCTGGATAAGATGTATGGACTGAACCTTGCCTATTTTAAAGAGCTTTCTATGTATATTCTTGCAGGGAAAAAGCGGTTGCAGGAAGTTCGTGCGACAGAGCTTGCCCAGTTGATTGAAAAAGCAAACCGCAGCAATCTTCCGGAAGATGCGCAGGCAGCCAAAGACCTGGAATCACTTTGCGATCGTTTTGAGAAGAAGCTTCATGATCTGGAGCTGACAAGAATGATCGCGATTCAGACAGCGCCGCAGATTCGTCTGGTGCAGTCGAGCGATTCCTTGATGATTGAGAAGATTCAATCTACAGTGGTTAATACAATTCCTCTGTGGAAGAGCCAGATGGTGATTGCGCTGGGCGTTGAGCACGCAAACCAGGCAGCCAGGGCACAGAGAGAAGTTACAGATATGACAAATGAGCTTTTGCGCAAAAATGCGGATGCCCTGAAGGTGGCCACAGTAGAGAGTGCGAAGGCATCAGAGCGCGGAATCGTTGATCTTGAGACTTTGAAGGCAACAAATGCCTCTCTGATCTCTACGTTTGATGAAGTAATCCGGATTCAGGAGGATGGGCGTCAGAAGCGCCGTGTAGCTGAGGAAGAGCTGAACCGAATGGAGCTTGAGTTGAAGAACAAGCTTCTTGAGATCCACCGATAGGTGCAGGCAACCGTATATGCCATGTAGAGGTGTGTAAAAGTATAGAATAAATAGCAGGACAGAGTTGAAAGGAGCAGGATATGGGAGTTTTTCTTACCGTTTTAATACTTTTTGTTGTAATTGTTGCAGTGATTGTTTCTGTGAGCACGATCAGTATGGTGTCTGGTGTGATTGCGGAAGAAGAGGATGAGGATTAAAGGAAATCATATATGGAAATGTATACTGTTTCACAGTGGGTCATGTTTTTTTACATCTACTGCTTTCTGGGGTGGATCTGGGAGTGCTGTTATGTATCCGTTCATGAGAAAAAGCTGGTAAACAGAGGCTTTTTAAAAGGGCCATTTCTTCCGATTTACGGGAGTGGCGCGCTCTGTATTCTGATTGTGACGATTCCGCTGCGGGATCATATGGTGCTGATGTTTTTGGCAGGTATGGTTGCGCCCACGCTTCTCGAGTATGTCACAGGGGCTGTGATGGAATGCCTGTTTCGGGTACGGTACTGGGATTATTCAGATAAGTTTCTGAATGTCAACGGATATATTTGCCTCGGCTCAACGGTATGTTGGGGATTTATGACAGTGGTTCTTGTAAAATTCGGACACCAATATGTAGAACAGCTTGTCTTTGCCGTTGATGAAAAATACGTGAAGCTGGCAGTGATGGTGATGACGCCTTTTATTCTGGCAGATCTTATAACCTCCTTCCATGCTGCAGTTCATCTGCGCGATATTCTTGTACAGAATGAGTTGATTCGTGAAGAGTTGCGGAAGCTTTCTGAGAAGTTGCATGAGCTAGAACAGTTTGCACAGGATACGGGAGAGAGGGCAAAAGAGCAGGTTGCTTTTGTGAAAGAACAGGCGCTTCTTGCAAAGGAACAGGTAGGGTTTGTAAAAGAGCAAGCGCTGAATGCAAAAGACCAGGTTGTTTCGGAAATGCAGGAGCTGGCAGCTAAAATGGGCGAACTGAAAGGGCGTCTTGCCAATACGTATGGCAGGTCGGTTCGTGGGCTTTTAAAGAGGAATCCGGGAGCGGTTTCCAGATGGCATAAGGAGACGTTTACAGAACTGAAGCAGAGTCTCATGGAAAAGATTTCCCGAAAACGATAGCTTCCGTTTATCATTGAGAAAAGTGGTGATAGTGGTATGGTCATGGAAGAATTTATAACTGGTTTCTGTAAACTGCAGAATCAGACGCGAATCGTGATCTGTGAAGTGGAAAAACGGGCAGATGGAAGTCAGGAGTTGATTTCTTCTGACTGTTGTTATGGAAAGTGTGAACATAGTAAAGATTGTCTTTTGATGGGGCAGATAAAATGATGACATTTGAGGTATTTGAAGAGACTGCTTTGGAAATTGCAGAAACGTTCCCGGAAGATCTTTTCCGGGAACTGAATGGAGGGATCATGGTTCGAAGACACAGGCGTTTACACCCTGCGGCGCAGGACCATGATCTTTTTGTTTTGGGCGAGTATCATGTGGATCGTTTTCTGGGGCGCTTTATTGTGCTGTATTATGGTTCTTTTGAACTATGTTTCAGATACAGCAGTGAGGAGGAGCTGCGGGAGAGAATTCGCAAAGTATTATTACATGAATTTCGCCATCATCTGGAGTCGCTGGCCGGCGAATACGATCTGGAAATTGAGGATGCGGTGGAGATATCGCAGTATCGGTACCAGAAACAAATACAAAAAGACTTGACGGAATCCATATCAGGCGGTAGAATAGACACCGCAGACTTTTGATACGGACAAATGTTTGCGATACAAAGACATCTTAATACAAGTCCAGCTAAGAAATGTCAATAGGTAAATTGAAAAATGTTTAAAAATTTTTTTTCGAGCAGTTGATCTAAAAAAGGGTAACTTTAATAAACCCAATTGTTATGGGATTTTTTAAAGTTGATTCCGACTTCTATCATGCAGCGGCGTTCATAGTTCCTGAGTGTTCTGCTGCGTACCGTTTGCAGTGTTCCTCTGGTGTAATGAGTTCAAAAGGCTTATTATCCCGGAGCATGGCAAAAATGGTGTTACAGATTTTGTGCATGACAGCCCCAACGGCAACGATCTTTTTCTTGCCGGCACATTTGCGGATGTAATAGTCATAAATGACAGGGTTCACGGGCGCATTTGCTGCTTTATCTACTTTCAGGTTGTTGATGGCGGCCATATGCAGGATACGCCTGGCAAGGCTGGAGCCCCGCTTGGACATATGGACCCTGTCCCCGTGGAACTTGCCGGAATCATTTACACCGGGATCCATCCCAAAGTAAGCATAAAGTTTTTTGGGTGAGGAAAACAGGTCAAAGGAGCCCATTTCCGCGATCAGGACGACCGCACTCAGGAAACCGACACCCGGCAGGGTCTGGAGGAGGGAGATACGGCCACGGACCGGCGTTCCTTCCAGCCTTTCGACAGCTTTATGCAGTTCTTCGAGCATGCTGTCCAGATGCTCCTGGTATTCCCGGTAGAGTTTTATATATAGCCGGATCCGGAGGGCGTTGCTTTGAAGGGCACGCCCGAAAACAGCTGCATCCTCTGCGGCGTCATGCAGGGCGTCATATTTTGCCAGGGCGTACTTTTCCCCGAAGCGTGCTGTGGAACGGATCATTTCCACCACCGTCTCCTTTGGTGCGGCGAGAAGCTCCTGTGCAAGGGGATACGCATCCAGAAGTTTTAAAGAAGTCTGGGTGGTGACCTTACTGAACACCTTTCGGTATGCGGGGAAAGATACTTTCAGTTCCGCCGTGAGCTTCAGGATGACAGCGGACTGCAGGTCCTTGAAGTAATAATAGTCCCGTACCAGGTTGCGCAGGTCAATGACCTCATCATCCGGAATGACGGAAGTCTTCAGGGAAGCATCCAGCCCTACTTTGGCAGCTTTTTTAGAATCAAATTTATCATTATGCAGTTTTCTTACGTTCATGTTTGTGCTATTCTTAGTAATGATAGGATTAATGACCGAGCAGTCAAAACCCTTATCGCGAAGGAAGCACAGGAGCGGGATGTGGTAGATCCCGGTGGACTCAAGGAAGCAGCGGCTTTCAAGAGAATACGCCTTTTGTGCTTCCTTTATTTTTGTGACGGCAAGCTCCCGGGACTGGGGATCGGAATGAACGATCTTGAAAGGTTTCCCGGTAAGCGTGCTATTAGGGAGCATGATGGACATCCAGGTGAAGTCTGCCCCGACATCAAGCCCGACTGAGAGATAGGGAGTGTTTTCAAGCATCTTAAGTACTTTTTGGTATTGCATGTTTTTATCCTTTCCGGCAGGCATCCAATTCCAAAAGGCGGATACACAACCTAGCGGCTTATACAGGTATAGCCTGAGGCCTCCCAACCAGCCAAAACATAAATCACCACCGAATGGACTGACAGACTTATCTTAAGGTTTCGCCAGCAGAGGCTCTGCTGGTTCCCAAGGAGGAAACGTCAATGATCCTGCCTCGGTGATTATACCTCTATATTTTGTCTGGTGCATTAAGGAAACCTCAGACACGGTAAATGTTTATAACTTCTGATGGAGAGGGAATTCTCCTTCTGTTATTCATCAGATATGACCTTGTAACTTATTAACTCTATAGCTCTTGTAGCTATATCATTATTATACTAGGAGGAGACATGATGAAAGCATACAAAGAAATGACCCGGGAAGAACTCCAAAGAGAACATGACGAGCTGGAACAGAAGTTTCAGGAAATAAAGGGAGTTGGCCTGAAGCTTGACATGTCCAGGGGAAAACCTTCAAAAGAACAGCTGAATCTGACAAATGGAATGCTGGATGTGCTGAAAGGTGACTCGGATATGAATTGTGAGTCAGGAATTGATTGCAGGAATTACGGGATTATGGACGGCATTCCGGAGGCGCGCAGACTGTTTGCTGAGATGTCAGAAGTACCGGAAGAGAATATTCTGGTTTACGGAAACTCCAGCCTGAATGTGATGTTTGATACGATTGCGCGTGCAATGTATATGGGGATATGTGGACATACGCCTTGGGGAAAGCTGGAAAAGGTGAAGTTTCTCTGTCCGGTGCCAGGGTATGACAGACATTTTGGGATTACAGAATTTTTCGGTATTGAGATGATTCCGGTTCCGCTTCTTGCGACCGGACCGGATATGGATTTGGTGGAACAGCTTGTATCTGAGGATGCGTCGGTCAAGGGAATCTGGTGTGTCCCGAAATATTCGAATCCTACCGGAATTTCTTATTCCGATGAGACGGTTCGTCGGTTTGCACAGCTAAAACCGGCTGCTCCGGATTTTCGGATTTTCTGGGATAATGCGTATACCATTCACCATCTGTATGACAATGATCAGGATGAAATTCTTCCGATCTTTTCAGAATGCCAGAAGGCAGGCAATGAGGATCTGGTGTATCAGTTTATTTCGACTTCGAAGGTTAGCTTCCCTGGATCGGGAATCGCAGTTATGGCGGCATCGAAGGCAAATCTGGCGGATGCCAAAAAGGCGATGTCTTACCAGACAATAGGTCATGATAAACTGAACCAGCTTCGGCATGTCCGTTTTTTCAGAGATATGGATGGCGTACGTGAACATATGAAAAAACATGCAGCGATTCTTCGCCCCAAGTTTGAGACTGTGCTGTCCGTACTGGAAACAGAGCTTGGCGGTCTGGAAATCGCAAGCTGGGTGAAACCGAAAGGCGGTTATTTTATTTCCTTTGACGCGCTGGACGGTTGTGCCAAAAAGATTGTGGCAAGAACAAAGGATGCAGGCGTGATAATGACAGGAGCAGGGGCTACTTTCCCATATGGAAAAGATCCGAAAGACAGCAATATCCGTATTGCACCTTCCTTTCCAACGCCGGAGGAATTGGAGCAGGCCGCAAAGATTTTTGTCCTGAGTGTAAAGCTTGTCAGCCTGGAAAAACTTCTGGAGCAGTAAAAAGCAGGGGGTTGCCCTCATTCCCATAATAAGGTATAATGTCCGAAAAGGGCAGAGAACCACAGACATTGTGGAAAAAAGCAGGAGGAACAGATAAAAAAATGAAGCGATGTATGGTATGTGGAAATGAGGGAGACGACAATGCTGCGGCGTGCACCGTATGCGGCAGTCCCTATACAGATAGATATACAGAGGAATCCGCGGAGACAGAAGCGCCTGTGCAGGCAGAAGTTCGCAGGGGAAGAGAGACCGGCAGCCGGAGACCGGCACAGCCTGGACGTGTGGGTCCTTCGTCACGCAGAATGAAAAGCCAGCCGCAGATTTATGGGCAGAGCGATTTGACTCCAGGAGGAGCGGCGTACGATCAGCAGGGGGCGATCCGTAAAAATGTGCAGGGAAGACCTTCGGGTGGACCGCAGAGTACGGGATATACAGCGCCGTCAGGCCCACGTAAACCAATGGGAGCAGCTGGGGCACAGAGGCGACCGGCAGATCAGAGACCGGGCCAGGCAATTCCGGGAGCCGATACGCAGAGAAGGCCGGGAGACCAGGCGCCTCCGGCAGATCGGGGAGCAGGGTCCAAGAGGCGAGCGGCTGATCAAATGGCAAGTCAGAACCGTCCAGGAAATTCGGAGGCAGGACAGTCAAGGCGGCCATTTGAGCAGATGGCGGGTCAGGGCCGTCCGATGAATCCGGGAGCAGGTCCTCAAAGAAGGCCGACAGATCAGATGGCAGGTCAGAATCGCCCGATCAATCCGGCGCCGGGGCAGACGGGCCGTCCGGTTGTGGTGAATCGACCGTTTGGCCAGAATCCGAATCCGGCAGGGCGTCCAATGCAGGGAATGCGTCCGGATGCACAGTCCGGCGGTTATCAGTCGCGTCAGCTTATGGATCAGGCCAGGGAGATGCTGCAATCTCCGATTTTTCTGGTTCTTGCAATTTTGCATACCGTATTTCTGGCAGGCTCTGTTGCAGCCGTTTTCATGAATCAGCTGAATTATTCTCAGGCAGTTCGCCTGATTAAAGGCATGGCGTTGCCTGGTCAGGTGTCAGGGTATGTTCAGACACTGGTTTCGCTTTTGTCCAAACTGGATTCCGGAGCGATTGTTGCCAACCTTGTCCTTCACATTCCGGATTTGCTGTTCTGCATCGGTCTGTGGCTGATTTTTGTCATGGCGATGACGGCAAAGGATGAGATGTCGGGTATTGGCTTTGGATTTTTAAAGGCAACTGTTCTCATTAATATGGCAATTTCTTGTGTTGTAATGCTGGCCGTTTTGATTGTTTCTGTGGCAGTTGTGATTGCTGCGTGGGTATCAAAAAGCATTTCGATGATGGTGATATCTGGCGTTGTGCTGGTATTGTTGATTGCAGTGGTCATGTTTGTGATTATGTACTATTTCTGTTATCTTGCGACACTGAAGACCTGCCGTCTGAACAGTAAGGCAGGCGAGGAGTATGGAAGTGTGTCTGTTTATGTGGCAGTGGTTCATATCCTTCTGGCGCTTATGGCTGTCATCAATCTGCTTTCCGGTATCGTGAATTCTGAGATTGCCAATATCATCAGCGGAGCAGGAAGTATTGGATGGATGCTTCTGTTTGCTTTGTGGATTTTCCTTTACAAAGGAAAAATGCGTGAATACGAGGCGTGATCTCATAAGTATACAAAATAGAATCGTATAGATTAGGCTGCGGTCCTTCAAACAATGGGACAGCAGCTTTTTTTACTTGACAGTAGCTACGTTGTCTGGTAAGATAAACGTGCAGTTTAGCGTAGTAGAGTGCTACTACAGCAGAGAGTAGGCGGCTTGCGCTGCCGGAAGTGGAGGATATATATTATGAAAAAAAGCGTATTTTGTACAATGACAGCGGTTGCATTAACTGCATCTATGATGATTGGCACTGTTTGTATGGCAGGCGAGAGAACGTCTCTGACCGTAGGGTTTGATGCGGAATATCCGCCGTATGGATATATGGATGACAACGGGGAATATACCGGTTTCGATCTGGAGCTGGCACAGGCAGTCTGTGAAATGGAAGGCTGGGAGCTTGTCAAGAAACCGATCAACTGGGATTCCAAGGATATGGAGCTGAATTCCGGAGCCATTGACTGCATCTGGAACGGTTTTACTATGAATGGCCGTGAGGATGATTACACGTTTTCTGTTCCATATGTGGACAACAGCCAGGTGATTGTTGTGGCAGAGGATGCCGGCATTGATGATCTGGAAGGACTGGCAGGAAAGATTGTCGGCGTGCAGGCTGCTTCCGCAGCAGAAGAGCTGTTAAACAGTGAGGAAGAAGGCGGACAGAAGG
Organism: Blautia sp. St.27G3; assembly: GCF_059728505.1. Classification (NCBI taxonomy): domain Bacteria; kingdom Bacillati; phylum Bacillota; class Clostridia; order Lachnospirales; family Lachnospiraceae; genus Blautia; species Blautia sp. St.27G3. Next base: position 131,426 of record NZ_BAAGFO010000001.1, read on the forward strand.
CGTTGGCAGATACCTTTGGAGAACTGAGACCGTTTGCGGATTACAATACCGCATTTACTGAGCTTCAGGCAGGTGCGCTGGATGCTTTGGCGATTGACATCGGTGTTGCAAAATATCAGCTGAATTCCAGAGGAGAAGGATTCAAAATACTGGATCAGACTCTGAACAAAGAGCAGTATGCGATTGGCTTTAAAAAGGGCGATCAGGAGCTTTGTGATATCGTCAATGCAGATCTTCAGAAGCTCACGAATGATGGTACGGTTCAGGAGCTTGCCGAAAAATATGAGATTGCAGATATGGTATCTCTGAAGGCAGAAGAATAAAGAAGAACAAAAAGCGTCACGACGATAAGGGACTGCTGTGAGAGCCGAAGGGGTGTTGCCGGTAAAAGTTATTTCATCTGGCACAGACACATTCTTGGGCGCACGGCAGTCCCCGTGCTTGTTTCCGGGAGGAGAATGGATGAGTTTAAACGTAATGCTGAGACAACTTACAATGGGATTCGGGCAGAGCTGCCTGATTTTTGCGCTGACACTGCTGTTTTCGCTGCCGCTTGGAATGGTAGTGTATTTTGGCAGAGTGAGCCGCATCAAGCCGGTGAGCTGGCTGGTGAAAATTTATATTTCGATTATGCGCGGAACACCGCTCATGCTGCAGCTTCTGATCTGGTATTTTGGTCCGTTTTATCTGTGGAAAATGAATATCGGCGGTTACAAATTTACAGCCATTATTTTGGGATGTTCGTTGAATTACGCCGCATATTTTGCTGAAATATATCGTTCCGGTATTGAGTCGATTCCGAAAGGGCAGTATGAGGCAGCGCAGCTTCTCGGATACGGAAAAAGCCAGACGTTCCTTAAGATTATTCTTCCGCAGGTGATCAAGATCGTGCTGCCGTCCGTGACAAATGAAGTCATTACATTGGTAAAAGATACGTCTCTCGTATATTCAGTATCTTATATTGAAATGTTTGCTGTTGCAAAGCAGATTGCGGCGGCACAGACAACGGTTCTTCCTTTTGTGATTGCAGGAGGCTTTTATTACATATTCAATTTCGTGGTAGCATGGGTGATGGAACTGTTTGAGAAGAAGCTGAATTATTATCATTAGGAGGAAGCGCAATGAATCTATTGGAGATGAAGCATATACGGAAAAGTTTTGACGGGCTTGAAGTGCTGAAGGATATTTCCATATCAGTAAAAGAGGGGGAGATTCTCTCTGTCATAGGCCCCTCCGGTTCAGGAAAATCGACGCTTCTTCGGTGTGCAACGATGCTGGAACACATTGACGGCGGGGAGATTTCGTATCTGGGTGAGATAGCAGCCAGTGTGAAAGATGGAAAAGAGCTGTATGTAAAAGGTGAAAAGCGGAAACAGATCAGCAGTTATTTTGGCCTGGTTTTTCAGAATTTCAATCTCTTTCCGCATTATTCTGTTATGAGAAATATTACAGACGCGCCGATACACGTACAGAAACGGGCAAAGGCAGAGGTTTATGCAGAAGCGCGCGCGCTTCTGAAAAAAATGGGCTTGGAGGATAAGGAGGACGCATATCCCTGTCAGCTTTCGGGCGGGCAGTGCCAGAGAGTGGCGATTGCCCGTGCCCTTGCACTGAATCCCAAGATTTTGTTTTTTGACGAGCCGACTTCAGCCCTTGATCCGGAGCTGACCGGCGAGGTGCTGCGTGTGATTAAATCTTTGGCTGATCTGAAAATAACGATGGTTATCGTTACGCACGAGATGGCATTTGCCCGCGATATTTCCGACCGGATTATTTTTATGGATAAAGGTCTGGTTGCTCTGGAAGGTACACCGGAAGAGGTCTTTGATGCGGGACATGCAAGAATGCAGGAATTTTTAGGAAAATTCAACGTGTAAAAGCAATAGATATAATGGAAAATACCGTTACACATTTGCCCCAAGGTGTGCAGAAGTGCCGGAATGTACACTGGAAGACGGTGCGGATTTTTTTGAACACACGTGGGGAAAACCGGGAAGAAGTATCAGAGGAGCTGATTCATTTGCTGCATTATCTTGAGCATACAACAGATGCAGTAGCTGACGGATCACAGAGTGAACGGATATGCCGTATCCATGAGCGGGTATGTAAGGTGAGATCCAGTGAAGAGATTGGAGCGAAATATATGCAGGCATGATGCAGATAAATAAAATGTCTGGAACAAATAAAACAGAACAAGAAAGGATACCACAGCAAAATATGATACATCCGGTGCAAGGATTGATATCGCATTTGCAGATAAGTTGAGATTACAGACAGATAGCTTCTTGTTACAATCAGTGTATACGAAGGGGATACAGTCGGCATGTCTAGCTGATGTGTACTTTCGTGGGAAGAAAAAACAGGAGGAAGCATGTATGAAGAAAAATCTTGTAAGAAAAACAGTAATAACAGGCAGTGCCTCGCTGGCGCTTCTGGCAGCTATGGGAATGGGTGTTATGGCCGGGGAAGCGATACCAGAAGACGCGGGGGTTTTTGTTGAGGAAAACGAAAATTCCAAAACGGGTTATACGGCAACCTTCAAATATTATAATGAGGACGCCGCAAAGGTACAGATCAAGGGCGGTTTCCAGTTTTATTATGATGAAGACGAAAAAGTATACTGCGGCGGAATTAACCTGGAAGAGGGAGATGCGGTAGAGAATTATCTTGTGAATCCGGAAGACTGGGAAAAGGGCAAGGGGCTTGTCCATGGCGGAGATGAAGGCTACATCGCAGATATGGTAAAGGATGAGAAGAGCGGTGCATGGACATACTCCGTAGATCTCCCGGGCGGATATTATCTGTATGTATATCAGGTATTTGAGGATGCGGAGAATAAGGAAAATTATGAGGTAGTTACGGATCCGGTAAACCTTCCGGCATGCAATGAGCTGGGTGCAAAGCAGGTAAGAAGCCAGTTCTATGTACCGTACGACAGCGAGAAACAGGATTTGGCGGACGACTGGTCATGGTGCCAGCCGGCAGAAAAAGAAGAGGACAGAGGAAGCCTGGAGGGATTTACCTACGCTGGTGTTGACGGAGATCAAAATGCAGAGATTTATCTTCCGGCAGGCTATGATGCAGACCGTAAGGAGCCGTATAAGGTTCTGTACCTGTCACATGGCGGCGGTGGAGACGAGGGCGACTGGTTTTATCAGGGCCATGCAGGAAAGATTGTGGACCGTCTGACTGCAGAAGGCGCATGTGAGCCGTTTATTATGGTAACAATGAATAATGCAGTATATCCGTCAGGCGGATGGTGGATTGAATGGGATGCTGAGAAATACACAGATAATATTATGAACCATCTGATCCCATATGTAGAAGAGAATTACAACGTATCCAAAGACGCAAAGGACCGAGCTTTTGCAGGCCTGTCTTCCGGAGCAGTTGTTACAGGTAATCTGCTGGTAAGTAATCCTTCAGATTTCGCATATTTCGGACTGTTCAGCTGTTCCGCAACGTATGCATGGCCGGAGCTTGAAGATTACAGTATGTATGACGATGTAAATATCTATCTGTCCGGCGGCTGGGCAGATTACTGCGTAAACGATAGGGAAAACTATGGGTCAGACGAAGATGTTATGGTCGTAAGCTTTGCAGAGAAGCTTGATGCATGCAGCGTTACGTACAATGGCGGAAAGGGTACGAAGATTGTTCCGGGTATGCACGACTGGTTTAACTGGCCGCAGGTAATCAGAGATTATGTAACAACGACATTGTGGAAATAAAAAGCAGGAATAAATAGGAAAGTAAAGAGGGGCTTGTTGTGCGATGTGTCTGAAAGGGCAGTAGGTGTGCAGCAGCCCCTTTGTTGTTGCAGACCAGATATGGTATGATGAAGAAAAAAATTTTTACCTGCGCGGCTGTCTGATTCAGGCGTATTCAGGAAAGAGAATGTCTGCTTCCATGCAGAAGGAGGTGCAAAGTGGATAAAAGGAAGATACTGGCGTGCGCGGTGGTTGCCGTTCTGGCGGGCGGTTTTTTGGAAGCTTTTCAGATACAGGAAGCGTATTATTCAGAGCGGGAAAAGAGGATTACTTTTATCGCGCCCAATGGAGATCCCGGATATTGGACGAGAATTGCAGAGGAGATTGTAAAGGCTGCGGAAACGGACGGAATGGATGTAAAGTGCGTCTCTTTTCGGGAACCGGAGCCCGTAAAACAGGTGGAGGCAGTTGAGAGCGCCATCTGGTCTGGCGTGGACGGGATTATTACAGCAGGAATTAAGGATACACCGGATGTAAAGCGTGTTATTGCACAGGCAGAGGAGGCAGGCATTCCGGTTGTGCTGGTGGATACCGATATGGAGAGCAGCAGGCGGAGCTGTTATGTGGGGGCGGATAACTATGCGGCGGGAAAGCAGGCCGGACGGGATATGACGGCCGCATGTAAAGCAAGCGGAAACATATTGGTTATTGTTTCAAATATGGATAACTGCAACCAGATTCAGCGGGTAAAAGGATTTCAGGAGATTATGGAAGAAAATGCAGGAATGGAAATTGCAGATATTCTGGAGGGAAATTCAAATGAAATTTATATTCGCGATGAAGTGGTCCGAATCCTGGAGGAACATCCGGAGATCAACGGAATTTTCTGCGCAGAGGGATATGGGACGCTGTGCATGGGCAGGCTGAAGAGCGAGGCGGCTAAGAAGTATGACACAGTGAAGCTTGTCGGGTTTGATGGAGATATTTATGTACAGGAGTTTCTGAAAAACGGGCTGATTGATGTAAACATACAACAGGATACAGAGGGGCTGGGCAGACAGGCTGCACAAATGCTAAAACAAGCTATGGAGGAGCAAAGGAAGTATGAAGACTGTTATGTGGAAATTGAGTGCCTGCAGCCGGAGAATTACGAAGAGATGAGCCGTTATGGGGATGGAGAAGCAATATGGCATATTTATTGAGAAGTATCAGGCAGAATACGATACGGAAAAACATGTACCGTTATCTGTTTATGGTAATCGGGGCAGCAGTTTTTCTGGATTTGTTTTCTGTGGCTTTCCACAGGCTGAATGTGGGTCAGTACGAGATGGCGATGGCACAGGTACAGAGCCTGAATCAGTTTTATGTCAGTCTGGAGGAAGCCAACCATAATCTGAGCACCTATGTGCGCAGCGGGGAAGACGAGTTGTTTCAGGGGTTTTGCATAGCAGTGGAAGAGGCAAAACAGTGCCTGGAAGGACTTGGGGAACATGCGGTGAGCCAGGTATTTGTGCGTGATGTGCAGGATGTGCGGGAAATGCTTTATTCCTACGCGGAGATTTCCGCAGGGATTAAGGATCAGTATATTGAGAATCGAAAAGAGGAATTCATATCAAAGCTTTTGGCGCAGATGCTTCAGTCCTATGAGCAGTCGCAGGAAATTTTTGAACAGATTGATCAGGAGTTTAAAAATCTTCATGTGAGCCTGCTGGGCTTTGCGAGTGAGCGGATGCGAGTTTTGAGACAGAAAAAGCTGCGGTATCAGATCGAATTTGCGGCTGCGATTCTGCTTCTGACCGTGCTCAGCATTGCAAAGGGACGCAGGCTTGCAGACAAAATTGCGGATCCGATTCAGAAGCTGACAGAAGCGGCGGCTGAAATCCGGGATGGAGATATGGCGCAGTATACTGCAGTGGACATTCCGGAGGCCGACAGTCAGGAGCTTAGCGTATTGATTGCGGTATTTAATAAAATGCTGGATAAAATTCAGGAACAGTTTCGGGCCACGACAGAGGCCGCGGAGGCGAAGGCAGAGCTTCATGTGAAGGAACTGGAGAATCTGAAAATTACAAACCAGCTCAGATCGAGCGAACTGAAGGTGCTTCAGATGCAGATGAACCCGCATTTCCTCTTTAATACGCTGAATATGATTGCAAAAACAGCGTATCTCGGAGATGTGCAGGAGACTGTTTTTCTGCTGCAGAAGACAGCGGAGCTTCTGCGGTACAGCCTGGATTACATGGGGAAATCCGTTACGCTTGCACGAGAACTGGAAATTCTGGACTGCTATATCTGTTTGCAGGAAAAAAGGTTTGGGGATCGGATTGAATTTGAGTTTGATCTGGATGAGCGCTTCCATCATATACAGATTCCCTGTCTGATTCTGCAGCCTCTGGTGGAAAATGCGGTCAGCCATGGCGTGGGGATGTATCAGAGCGGCGGAAGAATTTTGATTCGCACGCGGTATCAGGAATCAGAAGGGATGGGCATATTATCTGTGATTGACAATGGTGTGGGGCTGGAATCGGAAAAACTGGAACAAGAGAGGAAAAGGCTTGGCGAGGGCTGGAATGCAGAAGAGGGAATCGGCCTTGGCAATGTGTATATGCGGCTTGAGAATGTTTTCCATGATGAGATGAAAATAGAACTGTACAGCGAACCGGGGCAGGAGACGGAAGTACGTATCCTGCTTCCGGTAAAAGAAGAGGAGACGGAACATGTATCGGGTGATTATTGCAGATGACGAAGTAATTGAGTGCAGAGGGCTGGAACGGATGATACGGACCTTTTTTTCAAATGTCGAGCTTTTGCCAAGTGTGGCAAGCGGCGTGGATCTGATTCAAAGTGTGAGGGAACAGCAGCCGGATATTGCGATTGTGGATATTAATATGCCCGGCCTGAACGGTTTGGAAGCAGTCGAAATTCTGCGTATGAAATCAATGGATACAAAGGTGATAATAAATACAGCTTATCATGATTTCGATTATATAAAAAAAGCGCTTGTGCTGGGAGCGTCGGACTATCTTCAGAAACCGATGGATGAGCAGAAATTTAGAGAAGCGTTTGGACGTGTGCTGCAGACGATTGAAAAAGAAAGACAGAAAGACGCCAGAGCAGAAAATTCCTCCCAGAAGCTGAAACAGCTCCGCAAGGTTGCAGAAGCAGAGATTATGTCCTCCATTTTTCTGGGAAGCCCGAATGAGGAGGAATTTGCAGTCTTATTTGAGCATTTGAACGGCGACTATTTCGGCGGCGTGATGGTGGCGGCGGCTTCTGTCGGCGATGCAAAGTTTTGCCCGGCAGCGGCCCGGGAGGCGATTGAGCAGGCAGTCACACGCTACTGTACGTGCCTGGTGCGACCGAAAAAGGAAATTTTGTATCTGTTTCTGATTCCCGGGGCGACAGTTCATACGTCTCACTATCAGGAATGGGTGGGAGATCTGCTGAAAAAGACGGTGGAGGATGAGGCGGGATGCCATTGTGTGTTCGGTGTGAGCAGCTGGAAATATGAATTTGAAAAAATGTCGGAGGCGTTTTACGAGTGCCAAATTGCACTGCGGAATCAGGAAGGCAGTACCCTGCATTTTTTTGAGGCAGCGGGAAAAGAAAAGGAACTGGGCGTGCTTGAGGGCGCTCTGGAAGGGCTGGAACAGCTGGCGGCAGGCGGAGCGTGGAGCGAATTGGAAGCTGAGATACGCGGAAGAATCAGCCAATATGAGACAGAGCAGAACACTGCAGCTATGGATTTTCCGGCTGATCCTGCAATGTAAGCGGCGGCTGGATCCGGGTTATTTTGAGGGGACATCGGAGAGCCTTTTTGCAAAGAGAGTGTGGCGGCAGGTTGGGGAGTGCCGAACGCCGGATGCATTGTTTGAGGCAGTCCCGCATTTTTTAAAGGAAGAAAAAAAGGAAACAGACAGTCAGGATATCCGAAAGAGATACGTACAGGAAGCGCTGCTTTATATGGAAAGGAATTACATGGAGGATCTTTCCCTGGAGGATGTGGCAAAGATCGTGGGGGTCAGCCCGTTTTATCTGAGCCGTCTGCTGAAACATCAAACAATGGAAAGCTTTGTGGAAGTTCTGACCGATATTCGTGTCGAACATGCGATAGAGTTGATTATAAACGGGGATTTTACCGTAAAGGATATCGGCAGCCGCGTCGGATATCCGTCGCGGACGTACTTTTATAAGGTATTCAAAAAGAGTACGGGAATGACGGTGGGGGAGATGCGGGAGCTGCTACGCAAGTGAAATACCCCGCAGTAAGCTGGTGGGGCTTGAGATTAGTTTTATGCAGCAAAGATACAGGGTTTTGTCTACGTTTCCAATTTTTCAGCAAGCACCTGTTCGCCGTCCATGATCTGGGTCAGGCCAAGCGTCCAGTCCAGGCAGACAACGTCGTTGTAACCGAGAATGGGGCAGAAAAAGGATATTTCATGGCAGAAAAGAGATATACAAAACAAAAGGTATTGCGTATAATAATGCAGAAAAAAAGTAGTAAAAATCAGGAGAAAATCCGTTTTCAGCAGATAATCCTGAAAGGATTGGGATGGCGGAAAACAAATATATTCATTCGGAAACAAGAAGAGTGAGGAGGCAGCTAATGGATATTGTAGATCAGCTTTTGTACCAGGGCGGAACGCGGGAACAATATATGCCGGGCTTTACGAAGAAATTTCCATATTATGCAATCTGCTCCAAAATGGATAAAGGATTTCGGATGGAAGCACCGTGGCACTGGCACAGATCGGTGGAGTTGTTCTATATGGAAAAAGGTTCTGTTGAATATTTTACTCCGGGAGGAAAGTTTGTGATTGCGGAAGGCTGTTGTGGATTCCTGGGAGCCAGTGTACTACATAGAACTGCCCTGCCCGAAGCATGCCATCACAATCTTGCGCTGCTCCATCTGTTTGAGCCGGTTTTTTTGTCAGGCGGGGCAGGCAGTCTGATTGATCAGAAATACGTATCGCCGTTTCTGGATGCGGCAGGGCAGGGGGTGCTTATACTGCGTCCGGATGTGAAGGGGGAGGCAGAGGTTGTGGAGCTGCTTCGAAGATCTTTTGAATTACAGGCGTCTTCTTATGGGTATGAGTTTCATCTTCGGGCCGCTTTATCGGAAATCTGGCTTCGGTTTCTGGAAATCTGCCCGCCTAAGGCTCCAGAAAAGTTGGGCCAGACAGACGATGGGGCGATTAAAAATATACTGTCGTATATCTATGACCATTACAGTGAAAAGATTGATATCACGGATCTTGCAAAAGCGGGTCATTGCAGTGAGCGTGAGTGTTACCGAAGCTTTCAGGAGTATCTGCATATGACGCCGGTGCAGTATATCCGGAGCTGGCGACTTGAACGGGCGGCAGAACTGCTGGCATCGGGAGAGGATACCGTTGCGGACATTGCGCTGGCCTGTGGCTTTGGTAGTAGCAGTCGGTTCGGAAAAATGTTCCGCGAGGCATTTTCCGTTACGCCGCTTGCATATCGTTTGAAATTGAGGGAGGAACATTCAAAATGAAAAGAACGGGAAAGGGACTTACTCTTTGTTATTCGCTGATTATGGTCTTTTTCTGGATGAACTATGCGGGTATTGTGGGATTTTCCAGTGTTTATCTGCTGGAATGTGGACTGACGAGCGCGCAGATTGGAATGATTCTGGCAGTTGCGGGAATTGTGGCAGCAGCGGCACAGCCGTTTGTGGCAGACTATGCGGACCGTCCCTCTGCCATATCACTGAAAACAATAGTGAGCGCAGGATGTGTGGTGGCAGCAATACTAACTGTGCTGCTTCTGGCCTTTTCACAAAGATCTGTTATGTTGACCGGGTTATTTTATGGCGGATGTGTCGTTCTTCTGCAATTTTTGCTTCCGTTTGTGAACTCTCTCGGAACGGAAATGATCAGTCAGGGGAAAAAACTGAACTGGGGCTTGGCAAGGGGAATTGGTTCGGCTGCATACGCCGCAGTATCTTACATATTGGGCATTTTGGTGGCAAAAGCAGGAATTGTATCTATTCCGGTTTCGATTTTCGTGTGTTACGTGCTGCTGCTGGTTACGGTCATGATTTATCCGTTTCAGAAAAGCAGGAGGCCGGAACTGGAAGAACAGGGCGATCGCACAGAAAACGGTAGTACAGTACAGACCTCATTTCTGAAAAAGTATCCGCGTTTTACAGCCGTTCTGGCCGGTACAACGCTTTTGTATCTCAGCCACCATCTGATCAATACATTTTTGTATCAAATTATACAGTCCAAGGGCGGCGGGAGTGCTGAGAACGGGCTGGTCATGTCACTGTGTGCATGCATGGAGCTTCCGACTCTGTTTTTCTTTTCTTACATGCTGAAAAAAGCAGAGAGTGGCACTTGGTATAAGGTGTGCGGAGTTTTTATCACGCTGAAGGCTGCGGCAACGCTACTTGTGCCATCTCTGACGTTGTTTTACTTTATTCAAATTTTCCAGATGTTCGGATGGGGCCTGCTGGCTGTCGCACCGGTTTATTATGCGAATCAGACCGTACGAGAAGAGGATGCGATTAAAGGACAGGCTTATATGGCGATGACATGTACGCTGGGCAGTGTGTTTGCGTCTTTCCTGGGGGGCAGCCTGATTGACATGGCGGGTGTAAATGTGATGGTGGGAATCGCCACGGCAGCAGGTCTGCTCGGCGCTGCAATCATTGTTCTGTTTACCGAAAAGTCTGTCTCCATACCCAAACAAAAACGATAGATTGGGCTGGAAAACCGAGCAAAAATAAAAAAGTAAATATAAAAAATAAGATAGAGAAAAAAGGGCTGAAATTCTATGAAAAATGATATGACAAATGGAAGTCCGCTTCGGCTTATGATCTTGTTTACCATTCCGGTACTGATCGGCAATGTGTTTCAGAATGTTTACAACCTGGTGGATTCTGTGATTGTAGGTCAGTTTCTTGGTGTAAATGCACTGGCGGCGGTGGGGATGACCGGAACGCTGACCTTTCTTGTGTTTGGCTGGGTAAATGGGATGGCCAGTGGATTTGGGATTCTTCTGGCACAGAGTTTTGGAGCCTCCGATGAAAAAAGGCTGCGCCATTATACGGTGATGTCTGTTTATCTGTGCGCTGCAATGGCGCTCCTGCTCACGGCAGGGCTTCTGGCCGCAAATGGGTGGATTCTGCGGATGATGAATGCGCCGGATGAAATTTTTACAGACACGAAGCAATATATTGACATTATTTTCGCAGGGCTTCCGGTGACGATTGCCTACAATATGCTGTTCAGTATCAGCCGTGCGCTCGGAGACAGCCGGACGCCGCTGATTTTTCTTATGGTATCTTCTGTTTTGAATATTTTTCTGGATCTTCTGTTTGTAGCAGTGCTTCCGCTTGGTGTGGCGGGAGCCGCGTACGCCACGGTGGTGTCACAGAGTGTATCAGTAGCGTCGTGTTTTTTTTATGTATACAGAAAGTATCCGGTTTTGCGCGCACAGCGTGGGGAGAGGCGTTTTTCATGGCGCAGCGCAGGAAGGCTTCTGATGATGGGAATCCCGATGGGACTGCAGTTCTCCATTACGGCAATTGGAACGATGATGGTGCAGTCTGCGGTTAATCTGCTTGGACCAGCCTACATTGCGGCTTATTCGGCGTGTGGTAAAGTGGCAAATATTGTAACGCAGCTTTTTCCGTCGATCGGCATCACGCTTGCTACGTATGTTGGCCAGAATATGGGGGCCGGAAAATGGGACAGAATCCGGCAGGGTGTTCGCTATGCGACTGTAATCACAGTTGCAGGCAGTGTGATTTGCGGGCTTCTCATGTTCTTTTGCGGCGGTGCGGCCACTGGATTTTTTGTGAAAGATCCGACCGGGGAGATTCTGGAGATCAGTACAACCATGTTTCATCTGACAACGTGGTGCTATCCGCTGCTTGGACTGATCTTTGTTTACCGCAATACGCTTCAGGGGATGGGAGACGGCCTGTTTCCAATGCTTGGAGGCGTGTTTGAACTGATCGCCCGTGCAATCATGGTAACGCTTCTGGCAGGACCGTATGGCTTCGCAGGTATTTGCCTGTGCGATCCGGGCGCCTGGATTGCAGCTCTTGTTCCTCTGATTCCAGTGTATGTGATTCGGATGCGAAAGGCGCCGGGCGGCAAGAAATTTGCTGTGATATCAGAATAGTTGAAGGCGACCTTTAAAAAAGCAAATGCTTTCATCTACAAGGACTCTCCAATCCTGAAATTTGGCCTGAGTATGCCTGTTTGCTGTAATTGACTTGCAGGTGAAATTGTTGTACTATATTTTATTAGTAACAGAGGGTGTTTGTTGCAACATTTTGATACAGACAGCCTGGCAGCCGTTCGATGCGCACAGATAAATGTGTGCTGCATTGGGTATACTGAGATTAGGAATGGTAAGAAAGAAGGGGTATCATGACGAAGGTAGATATTATTTCGGGCTTTCTTGGCGCTGGAAAGACAACGCTGATCAAAAAGCTGATTCAGGAAGTCTTTGCAGGTCAGAAAATTGTACTGATTGAAAATGAATTTGGAGAGATTGGAATTGACGGAGGCTTTCTGAAGGATGCTGGGATTAACATTACGGAGATGAATTCGGGGTGCATCTGCTGCTCTCTTGTTGGAGATTTCAGCAAGGCGCTTCGGGAAGTGACACAGAAATTCTCACCGGATCGCATCATCATCGAGCCGTCCGGAGTGGGGAAACTTTCTGATGTGAAAAAAGCTGTGGAGGACGCGGCAGAGGAAGCCGGGCTGGTACTCAATGCTCTGACCACAGTGGCAGATGCATCTAAGATAAAAATGTATATGAAAAACTTTGGCGAGTTCTATAATGACCAGATAGAGAGTGCGGCAACCGTGATACTGAGCCGTACACAGAAGCTTTCTGAAGAAAAACAGCTGAAGGCCGCAGAAATGATCTGTGAAAAGAATCCGGCGGCAACGGTTGTGACAACGCCGTGGGACAAGTTGTCAGGGGAGCAGATCCTGCATGCGATGGAAGGCAGTGATGTGCTGGCGCAGATGCTGATGAAGGAGGCGCACGAGCATCACCATGATCACAACGGGGCTTGTGGCTGTGAACACGAGCACCACCATGACCATGACGAGGCTTGTGGCTGTGAACACGAGCATCACCATGACCACGATGAGGCCTGTGGTCATGCCCACCATCACGATCATGAGGAGCATTGTAGCTGCGACCATCATCACGACCATCACCACCACCATCATGCAGATGAGGTGTTTACTTCCTGGGGAAGAGAGACGCCGAGGCAGTATGACAAGGATGAAGTGGAACGTATTTTGAAAACACTGAGTGATTCAGAAGCTTATGGGATTGTGCTGCGGGCGAAAGGAATGGTTCCGTGTGAGGACGGAAGCTGGATTCATTTTGATATGGTTCCGGGGGAGTATGAAATCCGGACAGGGGCTCCCGATTATACGGGAAGACTTTGCGTGATTGGTTCTAAGTTGCAGGAGGAGGCCCTGACGGAACTGTTTGGCCTGTAAATTATTGCAAATTTATTGTGAATAGAAAGAGGGGAGAGCAATGCAGCAGATACCGATTTATCTGATTACAGGTTTTCTGGAAGGCGGTAAAACGACGTTTCTTTCGGATGTGCTCACAGGCGGAGATTTTGACGATGGACAGTGCGGGCTTTTGATTCTCTGCGAAGAGGGAGAGGAAGAGTACGATGAAAAAATGCTGGCGGAGATGAACATTTCTGTGATTACCGTGGAGGAAGAGGCAGAGTTTCATGTGGATTTTTTGAAAATGTGCCTGAAACATTACAGACCGAAGCGAATTTTTATTGAGATGAACGGCATGTGGGACTGTAAATGGCTGTTTGGGAATGAGATGCCGTACGAGCTTGACATTGCGCAGGTCATTACAGTCGTGGATGGCAGTACATTTTCTGTGTATCTGAATAACATGCGGAGCATTTTGAGCAATCTGTTTTTATACACAGAGATGGTTGTATTTAACCGGTGTACGGAAGAGATGGAGTTGCAGTCCTTCCGCCGGACTGTGCGCGGTCTGAATCCGCGGGCAATGGTGTATTTCGAGGATGAAGAAGGAGAACCGATTGATCCTGGTATGGACCAGCCGCCTTATGATCTGAATGCAGATGTAATCCAGATTGAGGATATTGATTATGGGCTTTGGTATCTGGATGCGTTTGAGGCGCAGGACCGCTATGCAGGAAAAAAGGTTCGCTTCCGCGCCAAGGTCATGAAAAACCGTCATTTTCCGGACGGTGTTTTTGTGCCTGGACGCAATGCCATGACGTGCTGTGCCGACGACATTCGTTTTGTCGGTTATATCTGTAAAAGTGCTTTTGCAGATCAGTTGAAATCGCGTCAGTGGATATGGCTGACAGCCACTGTGAAATATGAGTTTGTGAAGGATTACGGAGAGGTAGGACCTGTTTTGTATGGGGAAACGTATGAATTAACAGGGCCGCCGGATGAGGATCTTGTTTATTTTAATTAATACGGCTAAAAACGACAGAAAAAGGCGGAATGGGTTTAGAAATACTTGCATAAAAAGGTGAAATCAAGTATATTAAAATTTAGACAAATTATTAATCTGTGACCAGAAACGGGTTTTAGGAAAGAACAAGGGGGATACAAAGAGGTGCAGATTTTATGAGTAATCATAGAGCTAAATATAAGATATTGATTGCAGATGATACGGAGATGAACCGTGAGCTGCTTGCAGAAATGCTCGAGGATGAATTTGATATTATAGAAGTGGAGAATGGAGCACAGGTGATCTCTGTGCTGCAGGAGCATGCGGCAGAACTGTCCCTGGTACTTCTTGATATTGTGATGCCGGAGATGGACGGGTTTGAAGTACTTGCCTACATGAACCGTTATCACTGGATTGACGATGTGCCGGTTATCATGATATCCTCAGAGACCTCGCCGTCGTATATTGACCGGGCATACGAATTTGGCGCTACGGATTATATCAGCCGTCCTTTTGACGCAGCAGTCGTACATCGGCGTGTTTCAAATACGATCATGCTTTATGCAAAGCAGAGAAAACTGACCGATATGGTAGCGGAACAGATCCATGAGAAAGAAAAGAGTAACAATCTCATGGTTACGATTCTGAGCCATATTGTGGAATTTCGAAATGGCGAGAGCGGACTGCATGTGCTGCATATCAGTACGTTGACGGAGCTTTTGCTGAAGCATCTGGTACAGAAGACGGATCGCTATCATCTGAAGAAAAGTGATATTGCATTGATCGGTACAGCGTCAGCATTGCATGACATCGGTAAAATTTCGATTCCGGATGAGATTCTGAACAAACCGGGCAGATTGACCGCAGAAGAATTTGAAGTGATGAAGGGTCATTCTGTCATTGGAGCTTCAATGCTGGCTGAGCTTCCTTTTTATCAGAAGGAGCCTCTCGTTAAAACAGCATATGAGATTTGCCGCTGGCATCATGAACGATATGACGGAGGCGGATATCCGGATCATCTAAAGGGCGAAGAAATTCCGATTTCTGCGCAGATTGTAGCGCTGGCTGACGTTTATGATGCGCTTACAAGTGAGCGTTGTTATAAGAAAGCGTTTTCACATGACGTTGCATTGCAGATGATTCTGGATGGGCAGTGTGGCGCGTTCAGTCCATTGTTACTTGAGTGTTTAAGTGAGCTTGGAGAGGTGATTCGAAAGGAATTGCAGAATAATTCTCTGAGTCAGCGCACCAAGGAAGAAATGCAGACGATGACCAAGGAATTGCTGCAGCAGGAAGAATTAGTTGCTTCCGAACGTGTGCTTCGGCTTCTCGAATGTGAACGGACAAAATTTCAGTTCCTTGCAAATGCATGTGAGGAAATTGTTTTTACTTATATGAATACGCCGCCAATCCTTTCTATGACCGAATTTAGTGCAAGACAGCTCGGGCTTGCTGAGACAGTCATTGATCCGCTGAAAAATGTCCCTGAGCGAGGCGAGCTCCATGAGGAGATTGTGGATCGGCTCTTAACCCGTGTAAAACGGGCAACGCCGAAAGACCCTATGGTTCAGCTGGACTGCAAAATGATGATAGGAGGCAGCCTGAAGCTGTGCAGGTGCGTATGTCAGACCATGTGGACTGAGACAGAAGAGCCTGAATACATGGGTCTTATTGGACGGATTTTTGATATTCATGAGGAATACGAACGTGTGCAGGAAGGAAGAGAGGCCGCTGTTTCCTATGCTATGACGGCAAGCCTTTCGAAAGAGTACGAAAGAGGTTACTTTACGCTGAACAAAGCGGAGGTGAAAGAGCTTGTCCGGAACCTGAGTTTTGTGTTTGATATGGTACGATTTGTGGATGCCGAGATAAACGAGCAATATGTGGTTGATGATAATGGTGAACTGCATAAAGAACCATATCAATGCTATGCATTGTGGAAAAAGGTGAAGCATTGTGAGGACTGTATTTCCGCAAAGGTTTTTGCGAGAAAGAACAAAGTAACAAAGTTTGAATTTGTGGGCGAAGATATCTACCATGTGATTGCTATGTACGTGGAAATAGAGGGAAAACCGTTTTCTCTGGAAATGGTATCAAAGCTGACAGATGAGACGCTGATCAGTGCGTATGGAAAGAAAGATCTGGTGGAATCCATTTCGAGCCATAACAAAAAGCTGTACATAGATCCTGTGACAGGAATATACAACAGGCGTTATTATGAGGACCAGTTAAAAGGCCTTGCATGTGTGGATGCAGTGGCTATGCTGGATGTGGATCATTTTAAGTTGATCAATGATTCACATGGCCATCAGGTTGGTGATATCGCACTGCGGCTTATCACCAAGACAATTCTTTCCTGTGTGCGAAGTTCTGACGCCACTGTGCGTTTTGGCGGGGATGAGTTTATTGTTGCATTCCGGTCAATTCCGCGCGAAATTTTTGAAGCAAAGCTCGAACTGATACGGGAACGGGTAAGTAAGCTTGTAATGGAAGAGTATTCGGAACTCGGATTTTCCGTCAGCATCGGCGGAGCATACGGGCCTGCAGAGATGCCAACTATGGTAGAGCGGGCAGATGCACTGCTGTATGAGGCAAAAACTGTCCGGGACAGTGTAAGAATTGGATAAACGATAGATAAAAGCGGGCACTCTGTATGAAAATGCGGGCGCCCGTTTTGTAGTACAGATGCAGAAGGAATAACAGGAGGGTACATTTATGTATGAATTGGTACAGATCAGTGAACAGACTTTTTATATCAACTGTCCTGCAAAAATAGGAGTTTACGTTACAAATGTAAATCAGGTCTATCTGATTGACAGTGGGAATGACAAGGATGCCGGCAGGAAGGTACGGCAGATACTGGAAAAGAACGGCTGGCAGCTGAAAGGGATTCTGAATACACATTCCAATGCAGATCATATCGGCGGAAACCGTTATCTGCAAAGTCAGACTGGATGCAGGGTTTTTGGCAGCGGAATTGAAGCAGCTTTTACACAGTATCCGATTCTGGAACCGTCGTTTCTATACGGCGGCTATCCGTGCAAAGAGCTGCGTCACAAATTTTTACTGGCACAGAGCAGCGAAGTGCATGATTTTTCGGATGAAAATTTTCCGAAAGAACTCGAAGTCATTCCTTTGCCGGGGCACTTTTTTGATATGGTGGGATTTCGGACACCGGATGATACGGTATTTCTTGCAGATTGTATCAGCAGCAGAGCAACCCTGGATAAATATGCGATTTCTTTTATTTACGATGTGGAGGCTTACTTAAAAACACTGGATTTGGTGGAGAACATGAAGGCTTCGATGTTTGTTCCGGCGCATGCAGAAGCGTGTGCAGACGTCAGGGAGCTTGTACAGTATAACCGGGAAAAAGTACATGAAATCGCAGAACGTCTGATTAAAATTTGTCAGGAAGCATTGACGTTTGAGCAGATATTGCAGAAAATATTTGAGGCCTATGGGCTTAGCATGAATTTTGAACAGTATGTTCTGGTGGGAAGCACCATCCGTTCGTATCTTTCCTGGCTGAAGGACAGAGGGGACCTGGAAACAGTGTTTCAGAATCATCTGCTTTTATGGAAGGCAAAACCGGAAATTTGAAGGAACGAAAAAAAGCGGGGCCGTACAATTTGTAAACTGTACGGCCTCCTTTAATGTCACAGTAATGTGTGATGCATACGTTATTTAGAATAAGCTCTAGTAATTTTCTGCGTGAATTTCAAAATAACTCTGTGGGTGATTGCATACCGGACATACTTCAGGGGCATTGGTTCCCACAATAATGTGTCCGCAGTTTCTGCATTCCCATACTTTTACTTCACTCTTGGCAAATACAGCGGCGGTTTCCACATTTTTCAGAAGTGCACGGTATCTCTCCTCGTGGTGTTTCTCAACTTCACCGACCATGCGGAATTTTTTGGCCAGTTCCGGAAAACCTTCAGCATCTGCGGTCTTTGCAAAATCTTCGTACATATCTGTCCACTCGTAGTTTTCACCGTCTGCTGCTGCAGCAAGATTCTGTGCGGTGTCGCCGATTCCTTTGAGCTCTTTGAACCACAGTTTTGCATGTTCCTTTTCGTTGTCAGCAGTTTTGAGGAAAAGAGAGGCAATCTGCTCATAACCTTCTTTTTTTGCCACAGAGGCAAAATACGTATACTTGTTTCTGGCCTGAGATTCTCCTGCAAAAGCAGCCTCAAGATTCTTTTCCGTCTGTGTTCCGGCGTATTTGTTGTTTTTCTGTTCCATTTTTGTTCTCCCTTCGTTATGAAAAATTATGATTTTGATTCTGGCATTCGCTGCACAGATAATTGATTTTCAGGTCATAGGACAATATGGAAATGCGGGTCTGCTCCTGGATCTTTTTTGTGAGATCGTCCAGTGTAATATCGGACAGTTTTCCGCATTTCTGACATACAAGATGATCATGCCGTTTTATTTTATCGTAGCGGTCCGAATAGCCTGGAACAGAAATCTTTCTGATAAGCCCCTGTGCATATAAAGAAGATAAATTATTGTACACAGTGGCAAGAACTGTTTTTTTATTCTGTTCTTTTAATTGGAGATAAATCTGTTCCGCTGTCAGATGATCTGTGGAAGCATTGATCATTTCCAAGATATATGCGGCGTTTTTCGTCATGATATTTTTCCTGCCTGTTTCAATGTTGATAGCTAAACAGTTGTCCTGTTAACCGCATAAACGTTTTAAATATAAGAATTAGAATAATTCTAAAAACAGAATAACATAAAAAAGAAATTTGTCAATAAGTATCTGATAGAAAATTTTTTCCACGAAAAATCACCGCAATCGTTGTATAGATTACGGTGATTCGTAAGCGGAGATGGAGGGATTTGAACCCTCGCACCGGGAGTGCCGGCCTACCGCATTTCGAGTGCGGACCCTTCAGCCACTTGGGTACATCTCCATATAAAATTTGCTGTATTTTATTATAGAACACGGTTTTTCACTCGTCAACTGCTTCTTTTAAGAGTTTTTTCTGTTCTCGCAGCTCACGGAAAAAGCCGGAAAGCAGCGTACTGCACGGTTCTTTTAAAACACCGCGTTCCACAAATACCTGATGATTAAATTCAGCCATTTCAAGGAGATTGAGAACAGAACCGGCACAGCCCGCCTTGGGATTCATGCTGCCGATGACGGCGCGTGTAATCCGGGACTGGACAATCGCACCGGCACACATCTGACACGGTTCCAGCGTAATATAGATCGTGCAGCCTTCCAGACGCCAGTCGCCCAGCTTTTTGCTGGCCCGGCGAATTGCGTTGATCTCAGCATGAGAGGTGGTATTTTTGTCCGTATTGCGGCGGTTGTAGCCGCGGGCGATAATCTCGTTCTCGTATACGATCACGCATCCGATTGGAACTTCCTTCAGTGCATATGCTTTTTTGGCCTGGCGGAGCGCCTCTTTCATAAAACGTTCATCTGCGCTTGCAGATATCTCCGGCATGGGGACCATCTCAAACATCCTTTCATGATAAATCCGTGCGCCTCCCTTCGAACGCATGCCATAGACGTTACCCTGACAGTTAACTCGATCCAGGCTGCCTTGCGGCACACAGGAGATTCCGCTTAGTGCTGCTTCGTTCCCGACCTGACACGGTTCACGGATTCCTGTTGCGCAAGACCCAGATGTCAACATCACTTATCAGGGGCAGCTCTACAACAGAACGCCCTCAGTTCGGCATCACCCCTGCTGTAGCGGATTGCAGGTTCAGGGCACCGCTAACTCCCCGGCTGCACGGACTATCTAACTATACAGGTTTTTAAAGGTTTTGTCAAGCATTCTGGTTAATAAAGTTACATACTTAAAAGATGCAAACTTATAAGTTTGCAAAAGATAAATAAAGGTAAAATGTGATTTAGAACAATTAAATTTTTATAAATTGCACAAAATCACCTTGCAATTTTTGTGAAAAAGCATATACTACCCATTAGCTAATTAATAATTAGCTGGCTAACTAAGTGTTTGCTTTGGAAAAAGTTGCGCAGTTTTGTGACAGGATTGTGAGGTGAGAACATGAAAGAAGACTTCAGGGAAGACACCGTAAATTTCTGGTTGGTTCGTATGATCCATGGTTACTCTTCCCTCAGTTTTAAAAAATTTATGGAATTGGGAGTGCACCCCGGTCAGCTTCCGGTTTTAAAAAGCGTGTATGAGGAAGAGGGAATCAGTCTGCGGGAACTGGCAAAAAAGATTCATGTCCGACCACCGACGGTGACTGTGACGGTGCAGCGTTTGGAAAAGGCAGGGCTGGTATATAAAAAAACGGACCCCACAGATTTGAGAGTCAACCACATTTATCTGACAGACAAAGGAAAAGATATCCAGGCCAAAATCCGGGCATTACTGGATGAAAATGAGTGTACAATGACAGCGGGATTTTCGAAAGAGGAGCTGACGACCTTATGCAGTTATTTTCAGCGTATTGTGGGAAATCTGGTGGATGCAGGAGCGGATATTCAGACAGAACAGTAGGAGGTAATTATGGCAAAACTTGCAAAATATCTGAAAAAATCAACAGGATTCCTGATATTAATCGTAGGCCTGTTATTTCTTCAGGCGTACTGTGATCTGGCTCTGCCGGATTACACATCAAGAATTGTAAATGAAGGAATTCAGCAAAAAGGAATTGAGGATGGCGTACCGGAAAAACTCCGCGCAGAGACGGTAGAGAATCTGAAGCTTTTTCTGGATGAAGCACAGCAGAGGACCCTGGATGAAAGCTACGAGCGTAACGGGGATGAATATGTGCTGAAAAAGTTGTCCGGCGATGAACGGGAGGCATTAGAGCAGGCTCTGACAAAAGCAGAAATTATTGTTTTGATGCTGACACAGAACGATGATATGCCCATGCTCTCGGATTCGTCAAAAGGCAGCGGTCCTGTGCCGGAAGAGGGGAACAACGGTCAAGGGCTTGCGGGAATGCAGGGCATGGAGCTTCCGGAAGGCGTTTCAGCTCTGGATGCGATAAAATCCCTGCCGGAAATTGTGCGCACGCAGATTGTTACAGGGATTGGTGAGAAGGTGGACACCATTCCGGAAATGATGACCGGGCAGTATGCGATAAAATTTGTTTCCAGTGAATACGAAGCAATGGGGGTTGATCTGGACCGCCAGCAGATTGGATATATCATGAGGACAGGAGGCAGCATGATTTTGCTTGCACTGCTTGCCATGGCGGCATCGGTGCTTGTGACGTTCTGCAGTGCACGTGTGGCAGCAGCTGTGGCGCATGATCTGAGAAATGATGTGTACCGGAAAGTCATCGGATTTACCAGTGAAGAATTCAATCATTTTTCCACGGCGTCGCTGATTACAAGAAGTACAAACGATATTCAGCAGATACAGATACTGCTGGCAATGGGCTTCCGGCTTATTCTCTACTCACCGATTCTCGGAATCGGCGGTGTGCTCAAGGTACTTCAGTCTGACGCATCCATGAGCTGGATTATTGCGCTGGCAGTAGCGTTGATTTTGCTGGTAATTCTGGTGCTTTTCAAGGTTGCTATGCCGCGTTTTACAAAGCTTCAGTCGCTGATTGACCGGGTAAATCTGGTTATGCGGGAGATTCTGAGCGGTATTATGGTTACGAGGGCTTTCAGCGCTGAGAAGCATGAGGAGGAGCGCTTTGAGAAAGCAAACTGCGATCTGATGAAGACGAATCTGTTTGTAAACCGCTGTATGACATTTATGATGCCGATTATGATGCTGATTATGAACGGCGTATCCGTTCTGATTATTTATAAGGGATCGTATGCAGTGGACAGCGGCAGCCTTCAGGTCGGTGATATGATGGCATTTATCCAGTATGCGATGCAGATTATCATGTCTTTCCTGATGATTACAATGATGTCCATTATGATTCCGAGGGCAAATGTTGCAGGAAAGCGAATTGCGGAGGTGCTTGGCACGCAGTCTATGATACATGATCCGCAGCAGCCAGAAACTCCGGATACGAATAGGAAAGGAATCGTGGAATTTGACCATGTATCTTTTGCATATCCGGATGCAGATGAGAAGGTACTCGAGGATATTTCCTTTAAAGCAGAGAAAGGGCAGACGGTTGCTTTTATCGGAAGTACCGGAAGTGGTAAAAGCACACTGATTAATCTTATTCCACGCTTTTTCGATGTAACAGAGGGCAGCGTGCGTGTGGACGGTGTGGATGTGCGAAATATGACCAAGAAGGATTTGTGCAGCCGCCTGGGATATGTGCCGCAGAAGAGTATTCTTTTCTCAGGAACGATTGATTCGAATATCCGATACGGAAAAGCCGACGCAACGCAGCAGGAGATAGAGGAAGCCGCAGTGATTGCACAGGCAGCGGAATTTATTGAAACAAAAGAAGAGGGATATAATGCTCCGATTGCGCAGGGCGGAACGAATGTATCTGGAGGGCAGAAGCAAAGGCTTTCCATCGCGCGTGCGATTGCAAAGCAGCCGGAGATTTTGATTTTTGACGACAGCTTTTCGGCACTGGATTATAAAACGGATGTTGCGCTTCGCCGCGCGTTAAAAGAGGCGACGGCAGATACCACAACGCTGATCGTAGCACAGCGTATCAGCACAATTCTCCATGCAGATCAGATCATTGTACTGGATGAGGGCAAAATTGCTGGAAAGGGAACACATGAGGAGCTTATGAAGAGCTGCGAGGTTTACCGCCAGATTGCCACATCTCAGTTGTCAGAGGAGGAATTAGCAGGATGAGTGAGACGAGAAGACCGAGACGGGGGCCAATGGGTCATGGGATGATTGGCGGCGAGAAGGCGAAGGATTTTTCGGGCAGTATGAAGAAAATTCTGCGCTATATGGGAAAATATAAGGTGCGTCTGGCGCTGGTGGCAGTGACGGCGATGGCCGGAACCATTTTTAATATTGTAGGTCCAAAGATCCTTGGAAAAGCGACGACTGAGCTGTTTAACGGCCTGGTTGCAAAGCTTGGGGGAACCGGCGGCATTGATTTTGGGAAGATTGGCCAGATTTTGCTGTTTGTAATGGGACTGTATTTTTGCAGCGCGGCGTTTTCCTTTCTTCAGGGTTTTATCATGAGCGGTATTTCGAATGACGTCACATACAGTCTGCGGCGTGATATTTCGCAGAAAACAAACCGTCTGCCGCTCAAATATTTCGAGAGCAAGACGACAGGAGAGGTGCTTTCGAGAGTGACGAACGATGTAGATACGCTACAGACGAGCCTGAATCAGAGTTTGACGCAGCTGATCACTTCGACGACCACGCTTGTCGGCGTATTTATTATGATGCTCAGCATCAATGTATGGATGACGCTGGCAGCGCTTGTGATTCTGCCAATTTCCGTGTTAATTATCGGCGTTGTGATGAAGCGATCCCAGAAATTTTTCCAGGGACAGCAGAAGTACCTCGGAGAGGTGAATGGCCAGATTGAGGAGATCTACGGCGGTCATGATGTAGTGCGCGTTTTTAATAAGGAAGAAGACGTTGTATCAGAATTTGAGAAAGTCAACCAGAAGTTGTACAATACGGCGTGGAAATCTCAGTTTTTCTCCGGAATCATGATGCCAGTGATGCAGTTTATCGGTAATCTGGGCTATGTCATGGTAGCGATTCTCGGTGGATTTATGGTAATTAAAAATGCAATTGAGGTCGGTGATATTCAGTCGTTTTTCCAGTATATCCGGAATTTCACACAACCGATTCAGCAGATTGCGCAGGTGACGAACATGTTGCAGTCTACGGCAGCGGCTTCTGAGCGGATTTTTGAATATCTGGAAGAAACGGAAGAGGACCAGACGGTTGCGGAGCCGGCAGATACGGAGCATCTGCGCGGAAATGTGGAATTCAGCCATGTAAAATTCGGCTATGATCCCGAGCATGTAATTATCCACGATTTTTCAGCAAAGGTAAAGGATGGTCAGAAAATTGCGATTGTCGGGCCGACTGGAGCCGGCAAGACAACGATGGTGAAGCTGTTAATGCGTTTTTATGATGTGAATTCCGGCAGTATCTGTGTGGATGGTCATGACGTAAAGGATTTTAACCGCAGTGAGCTTCGGGAGATGTTCGGGATGGTTCTTCAGGATACGTGGCTGTTTTCCGGGACAATTATGGAAAATATCCGTTACGGGCGGCTGGATGCTACGGATGAGGAGGTTATTGAGGCGGCAAAGGCGGCGCATGTGCACAAATTTATCATGCAGCAGCCGGGCGGCTATCAGATGGTACTGAATGAGGAGACAAATAATGTTTCACAGGGACAGAAGCAGCTTCTGACCATTGCCCGTGCAATCCTGGCCGACAACCGGATTCTGATTCTGGATGAGGCGACGTCATCCGTCGATACGCGTACGGAGACGCGGATTCAGAAGGCAATGGATGCACTGATGAAGGGACGAACCAGCTTTGTCATTGCCCACCGCCTGTCGACGATCCGCGATGCAGATCTGATTCTTGTCATGAAGGACGGGGATATCATTGAACAGGGAAACCACGAGGAACTGATGCGAGACGGCGGATTTTATGCGGGATTGTATAACAGTCAGTTTGAGCGTGTGAAAGAAGCAGCGGCAGAGGCATGATCATACAGGAGGGGATGAACATGATGTATAACATAATTGCGATTGAACGAGAGTATGCATCCGGGGGGAATGAAATCGGTGAGAGAGTAGCGCGGTGGCTTGGTATTCCGTGTTATGGACAGGAGGTATTGCGGCGTGCGGCAGAACGGATGCAAACGTCGCAGGATCGTCTTTTACATTTGGAAGAGACGACTTCCAATAGTCTGTTGTATTCGCTTGGCATGGCAATGAAGGTGATGACCGGAGAGCGCGACGGCCTTTCAGAAGAAGGGGCGTTGTATGTGACGGAGGAACGTGTGATCAAGGACATGGCGTTGCAGGGCCCGTGTGTGATTGTGGGGCGTTGCGCGGGATGGATTTTGCGGGAACGTACGGATGTGCTTCGTGTTTTTATTCATGCAAACCGTGAATACCGGAAGAAGCGGGCGGTGGAGGAGTACGGGATTGCTCCGGAGAATGCGGAGAATACGCTGAAAAAATACGACTGGCGGCGTTCTAATTTTTATCATGCCAATACCGGTATGGCCTGGGATGACAAAAGGGGCTATCACCTGGTGCTCGACAGCTCGGCAATGGGTATTTCTCCTTGTGTCAAAGCAATATGCGGGACAGCAGAAGGAAAATAAAAGCACATTCCTTATCTTTTCTTTAAATCACAGTTTCGTTGGTTGTAAATAAAAATTTTGTATGATATATTGAAGTTAAATAATTCAGATGGAGGTGCTTTATGCGTAAATTCAAAATACTTACTGGCAGGACCATGGCTGTTGCCCTGTCAGCGGCGATGATGTTTCAGGGGACGGCCCTGGCAGGTCCGCTTGATGAGCTGAATGAGATTATAGAAAAACAGATGGAGGATGCCGGGGACAATCTTCTGGAGCAGACAATAGGCTTTTCTGATCTGGCAGAGCAGATGGAAGAGGAGGGCCTGAATTTTCAGATGACGGCGAGACTTCTCCCGGAGACATTGGAGCTGTTGGATTTGACAGGTGAAGAATTTGCCGATGAGTCTGTTCGGTTCGGTTTCCAGCTAGATCCGGAACTTGAAAAATGGGTGCTTACAGGAAGTTTTGGAGAGACCCCAATTCTGGATGCAGCGCTGTACGGATCACACGAACAGCTTGCGCTTGCATTGCCGCAGTTTTATGCAGGTACGGTTGCACTGAATGCCGGCAATCTCAAAGAGCAGATTATGAATTCCGATCTTGCTGCTATTTTGGGAATGACTCCGGAAAACATAGCAGAAATACCGGACATTGAAATGGACTTTTATTCGGACGACGATGGTACGGATGGGTTCGAGGACTACAGCGAACGCATGGAAGCGGAGCTTGAGGAAAGTGCGGCTGTAGAGGCTTCGGAAGCAGATGGTGTCACGACATACAGCGTTACGTTTAGCCGTGACAAACTGATGGATTTATACAAAGACCTGTTTCAGGAATACATGAAAGTATTTACAGGTGCAGGGATAGTCTTTGACACAGGATCAGACCCGGAGCAGACAGTCGACGAGATGGTTGATCAGATGGTATCTGTGATGTCTGCCTGCATCCTTGAGGATTTGACTGTGAACTACGAGGTGCGGAATCATCTCGTAGAGAAAATGTATTTTGAGATGCCGATTGATACAGCGAAGATTGTGGAGGCACAGAATCAGCTTTCCAGCGGACAGCAGCAGATCGCAGAGGAAGTGATTACTTCTGTCACTGTGGAACCGCTTGCCCCTGCTGGAAAGGCTTCTGATGCAGTGGCAGATGTGGAGACGGTTCCTTCTGCAGAGGTATCACAGCCGGTGGTAGAGGTAGAAAACGAGTTCAAGGGAACTATTTTCTGCGATATCGTTTATTCCAACCCGGCACAACCGCAGGAAGGCTTTACAGTGAATGTTGAGATGGCCGACGATGCCGGTACAGATTCCATTTCTATGGACATGGATTTTGCGACAAAGCAGGACGGAACGGCACAGGTCACTACGATTACAATGAATCTGGAAGAAAATGGCGAGACCCTTTATTCCGGTCCGGTGTACACAGAGCGCTTTGATGCGGCTACCGGAGATCTGGATGCACAGATTCTGGTGGAGGATGAAGATACACGGATTGAACTGAACTTTGACGGTACATTCTCAAATGTCGAAAAAGGAAAGGGCTTCGTTCTGACCGTAGATGAGCTGTCTATGTCTGTGGATGGCGAAAAGCTTGGTGTATCGGGAGAGGTTAGCCTGAAGGCAGAGCCCGGTGATGTTGCAGCTCCTGCTGATGCAAGGGTAATTCTGGAACTGAAACAGGAAGATTTGGTTGCACTTGTAAGTGAAATGTCAGCAAATGCATATATTTGGGGCATGCAGTTCACACCGCAGATCGAGACACCCGAAAGTACGGTAGTTATACAGTAACGAGATAACATACCAAGATAAAGTTAATAAATTAAAGGAATCAAGCAAAAAACAATGACAGAGAGTCTCATGGGATTCGGGTCTTTTCAAAACCCGGAATCTCCACGAGACTCTCTATTTTACTGCGCGTATTTAAGGAAATGCTTCCTGTTTTTATTTCTGCAAATATGATGCGCCCTTTTCAGCCAGAAGATTTAGGGGAGGCTTCCAAGTCCTGTCAGACGGTTCATCAGATCCTCCAGGGAATTTGTTTCTGTCTGTCCTGTCTCACTTTCCGCAGGATGTCCCGTTTCTGTTTCCGAAGGGGGAGACACGGTCGGAGGGGTTTCCGGCAAAGTAGGCGGGGGAATGATATCCGCTGGCGGTGATTCCGTATCCGTTGGCGGAATCTCGGTGCTGTTCGTTGCTGTTTCTGTTTCCGCCTGAGTTTCGCTTTGCGTCTCAGTTTCCGGGAAAAGATCCGGGTAAATGGTGATCGGTTCTGTTTCCGGCGGCACTTCATGCAGCGGACAGTTCTTTTTGGGTACGGTAGCTTTGGCAAAGTATTCTTCATAGGTTTCCGGACAACCATTCGAAATGGCAGGTAAATGTGATTCTTTACACAGAGTCACCGATTTTACAGTTTCCGGTTTTGTGAAATCAGCGGCTGGAAGTCCGGTATGAAGCCGGTTCATAACGGCTGACCACAGAACCTTGTTGTAGGTGTGGTACGTGGAGGCCAGAGGCAGGTCGCGGTTGTTGTCATAGCCGCCCCACACGCAGCACGTATAATACGGCGTATATCCGACGAACCAGATATCTTTGTAATTCGAAGTGGTGCCTGTCTTTCCTGCCACCGGTTGCCCGGCTGCAAAGATGGATTGGTAGGCTGTTCCTTGCGGGGAAGCAACGACGTCCTTCATGGCTTCTGTCAGTAAAAATGCGGTTTCCGGCGAGATCACACGGGTGGAGCCTGAAAGATCTGTATCTGTTTCGGAGGAATTTTCAAGTTCTGAATAGTCAATCAGAATGTCGCCATGCCGGTCCAGAATTTTTGTAAAAAACTTCGGCTTGACGTGTACTCCTCCGTTGGCGATCGCCGCGTATGCACTGCAAAGCTCCAAATTTGAAACGCCCTGCGTGATACCGCCAAGTGCAAGCGGCTGTACAATATCAGAGGAAAGATTACCGCCTGACTCATAAGATTCATACAGAGTGGAGATTCCGAAGTTACGGGCATAATCAAAACCGGCACGCGGCGTAATTGCAGTAATGCATTTCACAGCAATTACGTTGATGGAACGGGTGATCGCTTCCCGGATGGTAACGGTTCCTGAATAATCGGTGATATCCCAGTTGCTGACCGGAGTACCATTTTCATAGTTGTATGGCTCATTTTCATAAGTGGTGGCAAGTGTCTGTCCGAAAGAATCAAGCGCCGGTGCATATGCGGCCAGAATTTTGAAGGTGGAGCCGGGCTGACGGTACGTTTCCGTAGCTCGGTTCAGGACGAGACTTGCCGTCTTTTCTCCGCGGCCTCCTACGATTGCCCGGACAAAGCCCGTTTTCTGATCAATGAGAACAAGAGAAGCCTGTGGCTGTGCGGAGAGGGACAGCCGTTCTCCGACAACTTTGAGTGCTTGGTCGCTGTCGCCGTTTTCTGAATCATCTTCAGGTTCGTCATCCTTGTCATCCTCAGAGGTTTCACTTTCTAAAGTCTCATGAGTCTGACTATTTTGTGACAGAATGTGTTCCCGGAAGGCGTCCGCATATTGCTGCGCTTCTGCCTGTGAGTTACACAGCAGGTCAAAAGAAGGATTGATTTCCTGGCGAATGTAGCTGCGCAGAGATTCCGAACCATAATGGGTGACAAGCCCTGCTGAGTCGGAGACGCTCAGCGCGTAATCAATACCGAACTCAGTTCCTTCCGGAAAATTCGCGGGATTTTGGAATTCTTCATCGCATATCTGTTGCGCCTGTGCTTCCTGAGCGGAGAAAATACGCAGTCCGCCGGAAAATACTGCCCGGTATGCCTGGTCATACGTATATCCTTTTTCATTCATCAAAACGTTCAGAACCTGATCAATTAATGCGTCCTCATAATAGGAGTACGCTGTTTCATCGCCTTTCAGTTCGTTGAACTTACGGATTCGCCCATATACATCGTCCTGTAGAGCTTCTTCTTTTTCTTCTCTCGAAATGTAGCCCTGGTTTTCCATGTATTTCAGCACAGTTTTGCGGCGCTTGTCATTTTCTTCCGGGTTGGTGATGGGATTAAAACCGGAGGGATTCTGGGGAATGGCAGCCAGCACGGCAGCCTCCGACAGCGAAAGTTCCGAGACATTTTTGCCGAAATATCGCCGGGATGCCGCCTGTACCCCGTAACAACCAGCTCCGAGGTTGATGGTATTGAGATAATCTTCAAGAATTTCCTCTTTGGAAATCCGGTCTTCGAGCTGGAGGGCCAGATATTGTTCCTGTATTTTACGCCGGAAACGGTCAAGGAAGGAATTTTCCAGTGTCCATTCGGTGAAGACATTATTTTTAATGAGCTGCTGCGTGATCGTGCTGGCTCCCTCTGAAAAAGAACCGCTGGTCAGACCGGTCCACATTGCCCGGGCAATTCCTCGTATATCAATGCCGCCATGTTCATAAAAGCGTTCATCTTCAATTGCAATGATGGCTTTTTGCAGAGCGTCTGGAATTTCTGCAAGCGTAACAAGATCACGGTTTGAAGAAGCAAGCGTGAGCTTGCGCAGATAGTTTCCCTGTGCGTCGCAGATATAGGTGGCAGATTCGGTAGGGGATACGGTAATGGTGTCTATATCAGGCGCCGTCGCGATCAGATACCAGATACCGGCAAGAAACAGAACAAGAACAGCAGCAAGCGCTGCTGCTGCGTAGATTATGATCCGTTTCCATGGAATCGGGCGCGGCGTGTTTTTCCTGGAATCGGAATGAGTATTCATGGAAGACCACCTCCTGACTTTTGAATGGATATCATTGCTGAAACAGTGTGAAATCCTGGAAATTGTTTCGCAATTAACTTATTTGGAGGGTAGTATTCCGCGTAGAAATGAAAAATATACGGAAGATAGATCAGCGGAACATTTTATACAGGCGGATTTGAGAAAAACCGTGGGTATAAAATGTTCCGCCGCCATATTTTTTAGATGAGCGCCAGTCCGTTTCCGGCACCAATTCGGTCTGCGCCGGCTTCCAGCAGTTCTCTGGTGAATTCCGGCGTGCGGATGCCGCCGCTGGCTTTTACCTGCATACGGTCGCCTACTGTTTTTTTCATGAGACGGATATCGTCGAGTGTTGCGCCGCCGGTGGAAAAGCCGGTGGAGGTTTTGACAAAAGCGGCTCCAGCTTCTTCGGAGAGTTCGCAGGCTTTTGTTTTTTCTTCGTCTGTCAGCAGACAGGTTTCAATAATCACCTTGACGATGGCAGGCTTCGAAGCTTCGACAACTGCTTTGATATCGTTGCGAACGAAGTCCCAGTTCTGATCTTTGATTGCGCCGACGTTGATAACCATGTCGACTTCCTGTGCGCCAGCCTTTACAGCTTCAGAGGCTTCAAATGCCTTGGCAGAAGTCAGCATAGCGCCGAGTGGAAATCCGACAACGCAGCAGGTTTTTACGTCGCTGCCGTTTAATGCTTTTGCAACAAGCGGTACATGACAGGTATTGACGCAGACAGAGGCAAAGCCGTTTTCCAGGGCCTCCTGGCAGTAACGGCGGATCGTCTCAGACGTAGCGTCCGCTTTCAGCATAGTGTGGTCAATTTTTTTTGCAATATCCATGTGTATTCTCCTTTTTGATTCAGATCGTGATCTGCTCGTTTCAGAATAGCACAGATACCGGTAAAAATCCACGGGGAATTGATAAGCCAGTTTTTGCCGGAAAAATGCAGGGGTGTGGCTTTACAAAGAGGTATATTTTTGGTACTATCAAAAGGTATTTTAACAGGAATTTTGAAAAGTCTGATTTAAGGGCGGGAAGTGCAGATGAAGATTGTATACAAAGGCGGCGAGGGAGAGCTGATTGAAAAAAAATCCCGTTTTATTGCAACGGTAATTCCGGTGAACAGCGAGGATGAGGCACTGGAGTTTATTGCAGCAATGAAAAAAAAGTATTGGAACGCATCGCACAACTGTTTTGCCTTTGTCGTGGGAGAGAATTATGAGCTCCAGCGCTGCAGTGATGACGGAGAGCCACAGGGAACAGCCGGACGTCCGATGCTGGATGTATTGCTCGGTGAGCAGATTCACAACGCGGCCGTTGTGGTGACGAGATATTTCGGTGGAACGCTGCTAGGAACCGGGGGACTGGTACGGGCCTATTCGAAGGCAGTACAGGAAGGGCTTCACGGCAGTACGATCATTGAAAAAAGAAACGGTGCTCTGCTGCGCATGAAGACCGATTACAATGGAATTGGAAAAATCCAGTATCTGCTGGGACAAAGAGGGCTCACAATTACAGATTCCGAATATACTGATACTGTCACAGTGGAGACGCTGGTACCGCTTGAGCAGGTAAAAGAGCTCCGCGAGGCCGTGACGGAGGGAACGAACGGAAGGACACAATTTCTTGCAGAGGATGCGGTGTGTTTTGCGTTTGTGGATGGGGAGCCGCTGATTTTTGATGAATAATCATCAGAACGATATTTGACCGTACGGGCAGCCTGCGAAGCAGAAAGGAATATCAGAAGTTATGTGCAATACAGAAAATAAAAAAGGGAAGGCTCCTATCGGCGTATTTGATTCCGGTGTGGGCGGCCTTACCGTAGCAAGGGAGATTATGAGAAATCTTCCCAATGAGCGGATTGTTTATTTTGGCGATACGGCGAGGGTGCCATATGGAAGCAAATCAAAAGATACGGTGATTCGCTATTCGAGGCAGATTATCCGTTTCCTGCGGACGCAGGATGTCAAAGCGATTGTGATCGCCTGCAATACGGCCAGCGCACTTGCACTTGAGGAAGTGGAAAAGGAGCTGGATATTCCGATTATCGGCGTAGTAAAGCCCGGAGCGAAGGTTGCCGCGGCATCGACAAGAAATGGCCGGATTGGTGTGATCGGCACAGAAAGCACGGTCAACAGCCATATGTACAGTCAGCTTATTTGCAGTTATCAGAAGGATATCCAAGTGTATGGAAAAGCCTGCCCGCTGTTTGTGCCTCTTGTGGAGGAAGGGTGGCTTGGAGATCCGGTAACAGAGCAGGTGGCGAAGCGTTATCTGGATGAACTGCTTCCCAAGGGCATTGATACACTGATTCTTGGGTGTACCCATTACCCGCTTCTGCGGCCTTTGATTGAGCGGCTGGCAGGAGAGCGTGTGCGGCTTGTGGACCCTGCATATGAGACGGCCCATGAACTGGGACTGCTGCTGGAAGAAAAGGGGATAGCCAATCGTGGTGAAAAAGCGTCGGGAAAAGAGCCTTACCGCTTTTTTGTCAGCGATGCAGCGGATAAATTCAAGCATTTTGCAAATTCGATTCTCCCCTATGATATTGAAACCACCCGGAAAATCAACATTGAGGAGTACTGAACATCATGACAGAGGATATTTTGATCAGCGTAAAGGGGTTTCATACACTGGAAAATACAGAAGATGACCAGGAGATTGAGGTGTTTTCTGCGGGGAAGTATTACTTTAAAAACGGAAAACATTATATTCTGTATGAGGAACAGGCGGAGGACAGCGCTGAAATCATAAAAAGCCGGATTACGCTCAAAGACGGCTGCCTGGAGGTCCGAAAGACAGGGCCGGTTCATTCACAGATGACATTTGAACAGGACCGGAAAAATATGAGCTGGTACAATACACCGTTCGGAGATCTGATGGCAGGAATCCGGGTCACGGATATGCATGTGACAGAGGATGAGAATCTGCTTGCTATTCAGGTTAAGTATCAGCTGGAAGTAAATTATGAGCACATTGCGGACAGTAAAATCGAGATCCGTGTGATGGCAAAGGACAGCGGACTATTCCGGTTGGACTAGCCCGATCAGAATATTTTTTACAACAAAAAAGGAGCTGTTGTTTCGGTAGATGAACATCTATCGAAGCAACAGCTCCATGTTATTTTTGTCTGGAAAATTTCTCTTTTGTTTTTGCCCAGAAGCCTTTTTTCTTCTGAACCGTTTCGAGCGGTCCGCGGACCCCTCGAACTTCCATGATATAAATGCCGCTCACAACAGCCTTTACTTCTTTTTTCACGGGAATCAGGTCAAATACAGCAGCGTCACTGACAAGGGTCATGATTCTCGGTCCGACTTTTGCCTTCACAATGGGAAGCTTGGACCGGCGCATAAGCTTAGGCGTCTGATCAATGACCATCTGTGGCAGTCCCGATTCCTTGATGGGTAGTCGTTTTTTATCTATAATCAGCATGGAAACGGTCTGCTTGGCTGCTTCCATCTGCTCCTGCTGTACCGCCTGCTTCTTTTGCATTTTCCGTCCCACAAAGTACAGGACAACCAGTGCAATGACGAGTATCACTAATATGATAAGTAAAACATTTAAAAAGGACATATGTACCTCCTCCAGCTCAGATTTCGAGATACATTCTATCATCCTTTGGAAGAAATAGCAAGAATTATGGATATTTTCTTAAAATTATATTTTTTTGTGCCAAATGAGATTGGATATGCTATACTTTGTATCCATGAGAGTAATTTATGATCAGATTTATGATTACAATTAAAATTCAGAAAGGATAACGACTATGAGAAAAAGAAATTATATGGCAGCGCTGGCTTGTGCACTTTCTATGACAATGGTAACGGCATCTCCGGCAACTGTTATGGCAGGAGAGACAGAAGCGGTGACAGAAGCGGGAACAGAAGAAGCTGCCACGGAAGCAGGAACAGAAGAAACTGCCACGGGCAATGAAGATAATGAAGAAGCTGCCACAGAAGAAGCAGGCGCGGAAAAAGAGACCGAGCATGTGACAGAAAAAGAAGCTGAAGATGTGGAGCCCCTGGAAGTTCCGGAAAAAAGACCGGATTATAAGGCATCCGAATATGTGACTCTGGGTGAATACAAAGGGGTGACGGTTCAGCTTTCGCATATCACGGAAGACGACGTCGAGAAGCAGATTCAGGCTGCGATTCGTCAGGGTGATCTGATGGAAACGCTGACAGAGGGCAAGGTGCAGACCGGTGATATTGCGAATATTGATTATGAGGGAAAACTGAACGGAGAACCTTTTGACGGGGGAACTGCAAAAGGTTTTGATCTGAATATCGGCTCCGGGGAGTTTATCCCGGGATTTGAGGACGGGCTGATTGGGGTGGCAGTCGGCGAGACGGTTGACCTGAAACTTACATTTCCGGAGGGCTACAACAATGCGGAGCTGGCAGGCAAGGAGACAGTTTTTACTGTTACGGTAAATGAAATCAAGCGTATGCCGGAGCTGAACGACGAGCTGGTCAGCACTCTTTCCGAGGGAGCATACACGGATGTGGCTTCCTATCGTGCTTCTGTGAAGGAAGATCTGGAAAATGGTCTGAGCGAGATGCGGGAGTCTGAGATCAAATATAATCTTCTCGTGCGGGTTGCAGAGACTTCTGAGGTGAAGGGATATCCGCAGGAACTGGTGGATTATGGCGTTGCGCTCATGGAGAGTGCATACCGTGAAATGGCAGAAGCCTACAGCGTGGATTTTGCAGAGTTTTTATCTATGGCTTATAATAACATGACCGTGGAGCAGTTCCGCAAGCAGGCCGCGGTTGAGGTTCAGATGACCATGCAGCAGGAGCTCTTGCTGAAAGCGGTTGCGGAGGCAGAAGGAATCGAAATCAGTGACGAGGATTATGCTGCCGGCTGTGAAGAATATCGGAAAACGACAGGATTCGAGACTGTAGAAGAACTTATTGCGTATTATGGAGAGGACCAGATTCGCATCAGCGTTCTTCAGAATAAGGTTCTGGATTTCCTGATGGAACATGCAATCATAGAGGAAGAGACAGAACCGGAATCCGCGGCAGATGAAGCAGGAACAAAGAAAGACGGGACTGCGGCAGGCCAGGACGAAACAAAAGCAGGAGCAGAAGAAACGGAGACAGAATAGAGTTGTTGCAAACATTACCGGAAGGAGATGCGGCATGAAGAAAGCGGGAATGATTTTGGAGGGCGGCGGTCAGCGCGGTATTTTTACGAGTGGTGTGCTGGATTACCTGATGGAGAAAAAATTCATGGTTCCGTATGTGATTGGTGTTTCGGCGGGAGCATGTAATGCGGTGGATTACGTATCGGGGCAGATTCTTCGGACAAAGGAATGTATGCTGGATGCACAGCTGGATCACGAGCTGTACGGAGTCCGCACTATGCTGAAGACAAAGTATTTTATGAATATGGATCTGATCTTTGATCAGTTTCCGAACCATGATTATCCCTTTGATTTCAAAGCTTACGTAAAATCGCCGACGCGGTGTCTGCTGACAACGACAAACTGTCTGACCGGGCGTGCAGAATTCATTGAGGAATACAGAAATAAAGAACGGATGATGGCGGCCTGCCGGGCTTCCTCGAGTCTGCCGTTTGTTTCGCCGATGGTGCAGGTGGACGGTATTCCGATGCTGGATGGCGGCATTGCGGATTCTGTTCCAGTAAAACGGGCAATTGCGGACGGATACGATTACAATATTGTGATTCTGACGCGAAAAAAGGGGTACTATAAGAACGAGCGCAGTACGTCGATGATGCGGCTGGTGAAACTGTACTACAGAAAGTATCCGAAGCTTGCCTGGGCAATGTTACAGCGGAATCATGTGTATAATCAGGAGATGGATTTGATCACGCGCCTGGAAGCACAGGGAAAGGTGTTTGTGATTCGACCGGAAGTTTCCACGGTCGGTCGGACTGAGCGTGATCTGGAGAAGCTGGAGGACTTTTACTGGCATGGATATGAAATGGGCAAAAAGGTTTATCCACAGCTGCGGGAATGGATGTCCCACAGGGAGGAATGTGTAAGCCGCAAGCGCCTGCTGGTATAAAAGGAACACTTCGCAGACAAAATTAAAAGACAGAATCAAAAAAGATAGAAAAAGACTGCTGTAAAAGCGCAAAGATCCGTTTTGAGACGGTGTTCTGATGCATGTTACAGCAGTTTTGTTTTGTCCTGTTTTTCATCTTTAGGTTTTGTGTTTTTGCCATTTATTCCCGAAATACCGATGAACAAAGCAGATGCTTCGGAAGATCCAGTCAATTTCCATTGCAATCCAAACGCCGAATACACCGAGACCAAGATAGATACCAAGCAGATAACTGAATCCAATCCGGAAAATCCACATGGAAAGAATGGATAATAGCATCGTATGTTTTACGTCTGATGCAGCGCGCAGGGCATTGGGTAAGGTAAAGGCCAGAGGCCAGATCGTGACTGCGCCTGCTGAGTGCGCATAAATAATTTTTCTTGTATATTCAGCCGCTTCCGGTGAGAGGTGGTACAGACGGATCAGCATAGGCAGTGCCAGAAAAATAAGAACACTGCTTGCGGCGATGCAGGCGTAGGCGATGCAGAGAAGCTTTCTGGTGTAATAACGAACCTGTTCATAGTCGCCGGCTCCGACGCACTGCGAGACTACGGTCAGCATGGCAAACCCCATTGCCATACCGGGAAGAATCTGGAAGGATGCAAGGTTATTGCACACTGCATTTGCCGCAATAGAGGCGGTGCCAAAGCCGGAAACGATGGAGAGCACCATGATTTTCCCAAGTTGAAACATGCTGTTTTCAAGGCCGTTTGGAATACCGATGCCAAGAATTTTTTTGAGCAGCGCAATATCAAAGTGAAAGGAAAACGGCAGTGAAATATGTACGGTTTTGTTTTGGTTCAGAAGCAGACGCAGGATCACGAGCGCAGCAACCATACGTGAAAGAAGCGTCGGAATGGCGGCGCCTGCGACGCCCATATGAAAGCCAAAGATCAGGATAGCATTGCCGACAAGATTGATGCCGTTCATGACGAGCGACATATACATGGCGGTTTTGGAATCCCCCATGGAACGGAAAATGGCGGCCCCTGCATTGTACAGGGCGATAAACGGAATCGAGGCTGCGACAATGACAAGATAAGTATTGCAGCTTGTCATAACCTCCTGCGTGATCTTTCCGAAGACGACGTGTAGAATAAACGGCCGGAAAATATAGGTGAGTGCCATAATAACGACCGCAAAGCTTCCGGTAAAAAGCAGAAGCTGATTGGCGGCGCGGCATGCCACTTCCGGTTCCCGGCGGCCGATTTGCTGTCCGCAGATCACGGCGCCTCCGGTTCCGAGCGCCGCAAACAGGTTAATCAGTAGGATAAAAATACTGTCTGCAAGAGAAACGGCCGATACGGCGGACTCTCCGGCACTTGCAACCATCATGGAATCAGCCATACCGACTGTGATAGCCAGAACCTGTTCTAGAATCAAGGGAATAATCAGCTTTTTCAGGTCATTGTTGCTGAACAGATAGCCGGAAGCATTGTTGTTTGCTTTTTTAAGTCTGTTGAAATTTGGAGACATAACGAAGCCCTTTACTGTAGTGAATTTTTAAGTCATTGCAAAACGCTGTGAATGAGCTGCCTTTTGGGAGCCGGATTTCACAAATGTTTCGATGAACTTTACGGATGCCGCAGCAGTCGTGCCGCGGCATCCGTTACGTTATTATACCGCGTTGCAAAGGAAAAACAAGAGATAAATGTTGTTTTATGCGGAATTTATGATGAGCAGGAATGCAATACGGGCAGTAAAAAATGAAAAATATTTTTGCAGTTGCAGGAATCAAAAGATTGTAGTATACTGGTAATGAAAACGGGGAGGCCATGGCGGCCTGAGAGTAAACCGAGCGGTTTTGACCCTTAGAACCTGATACAGATAATGCTGGCGAAGGAAAATATGTTTTCAGATGTGCAGGAAGCTGCGCGTTCTGTCCTTATTTTTGGTGTCGGCATATTTGGCCGGCTTTTTTATTGCACAGAAAATTTTGTTGCCTGGAAAATCGCGCGAACTTCCTTTGCTATCAAATATTCTGTGTCTCTTTCAGACCAGTACCCTTGTTTTTAAAAGTAAAAGAAATGAGGAATCGAACATGAATAAGCTTTCCAAAGCAGCGCCGGTGGCGGTGATTCTGATTTTGATGGCAAGCTGGGAGGCTATTGTAAGAGCAGCCGGGATCCCGCTGTACGTACTTCCAGCTCCCAGTGATATGCTGAAAAGCTTTGCATCAGAGTTTCCGACGCTTATGGGACACGCCGGAATTACGGTGCTGGAAGCTGTGGCAGGAATGGCGATTTCCTTTGTAGTGGGAATCGTGATGGGTGTGCTGATTGATGCAATGCCGACCTTTAAAAAATGTATATATCCGATACTGGTCGTTACCCAGACGGTTCCGGTGATTGTTCTGGCCCCTATTTTCATTATTTACATGGGGTTTGGATACGCACCGAAAATTTTGACGGTTGTGCTGATGTGTTTTTTTCCGATCGTGGTCAGCTTCAGCGACGGATTGGGAGAGATGGATGAAGGTTATCTGAATCTGGTACGCACGTATGGAGGATCAAACTTTCAGCTATATCGCATTGTCAAGATTCCTTCGGCCATGATTTCACTGTTGTCGGGCCTTAAAGTAGCGGCAACGTACAGCATCAGCGGAGCTGTGGTAGGCGAGTGGATTGCTTCACAAAGCGGTCTTGGCTACTATCTGATCCGGGCGAAAAACGGATATATGCTCGACAAGGTGTTTGCATGTGTGTTGATGATCATTTTGCTGAGCCTGCTGATGAATGGAGTGATAAAGCTGTTCGGCTATGCAGTGCTGCCGTCAGCAAGACGCCGGAGAATAAGTACAAATAAAAGGATAAGATAGAAATTAAAACAGAAAGGCGAGGATCATGCATAGGAAGAACAGATGGAAAAAAGCAGCAGCTATTTTTATGGCAGCGGGAATGACCATGAATATGAGTGTATTTGCAAATGAAGGGGAAGCAGAAGGGCAAAAGGAAGTGACGGTAATCCTTGATTATGTGCCAAATACGAATCATACAGGCATGTATGTGGCACTGGATAAAGGGTATTATGAGGAAGAAGGGCTTGCTGTTACGATTATTGAGCCGACGGACGGGGCAACGGCGACGCTCGTGGCACAGCAGAAGGGGACGTTTGGTATTAGCTATCAGGAGGATGTGACAATCGCGCTGACCGCGCAGGACCCGCTTCCGATTAAAGCAGTCGCTGCACTGATTCAGCATAATACCTCCGGGTTTGTCAGCCTGGCGGACAGCGGGATTACGTCACCGGCGGATTTTGAAGGCAAGACGTACGCGGGCTGGGGAGGACCTGGCGAGTCCGCAGTGCTTGAGGCATGCATGACACAGACTGGCAGCGATTTTTCAAAGCTGAATATGGTGATTTCGGATGGCAGCGGTTTTGAGGCGCTTGGAAAAAACTGTGATCTGATGTGGTTTTTTGAGGGCTGGGATAACATCATGGCTGCAAGAAACGGTTGCGAGCTGAACTATATGGAGTGCCGACAGCTGGATGAACGCCTTGATTATTATACCCCGGTGATAATCGCGGCCAATGACGTTCTGGAGACAGATCCGGAGATGGTATCTGCATTTTTGCGGGCGACGGCAAAAGGATATGCCGATACGATTGCAGATCCGGATGGGGCGGCAGAGATTCTTTTTTCCTACGCGCCGGATTATGATCTGGAGATGCTGAGGCAGTCTCAGGAGTATCTGGCGGGGAAATTTATGGAGGATACGGATGTCTGGGGAAGTATGAAGGATGAAATATGGAATAATTACTCTGCTTTTTTGCAGGAGTATGGTGTAATTGAAGAGGTTCCTGCCCCAGAAGTATGCTATACCAACGAGTTTTTGCCGCAATAGGAAAATCGGAGAAAAGCCAGTTGTCATTTCAGCAGTGAGATACTACAGAAACAGTGTGAACCAGGACAGTCAGATGCACCATACGTCTGTGACGTAGCAGAAAGGAAGTGTGCGCATGGAGCTGAGCGTTACAAATTTGAATTTCTCATATACCGATAAACCCATCCTGAAAGAGTTGTCTTTTTCTGTCAGGGATGGAGAATTTGTCAGCATTCTAGGGCCTTCCGGTTGCGGCAAGTCCACGCTCTTAAATATCCTGGCCGGAATTTTGAAACCGCAAAGCGGTCAGATTTTGACAGATGGCCAGGAAATTCACGGAATCAGCGGACAGTTTGCGTATATGCCGCAGAATGATCTTCTATTTCCCTGGAGGACGATTCTGGATAATGTCTGTCTCTATGGAGAGCTTCATCAGAGGAAAGAAGAGATGAAAGAAAAGGCGGGCGCGCAGTTTGCACGGTTTGGGCTGGAGGGCTGTGAGGATAAATACCCGCATGAGCTTTCCGGGGGTATGCGCCAGAGAGCGGCGTTTCTTCGTACTGCTTTATGCGATGCCGGGATCTTTCTGCTGGATGAGCCGTTCGGGGCGCTGGATGTAATTACACGCGGGGATATGCAGGACTGGCTTTGTGAGCTGCGCACGAATTTGAAGCGCACAATTCTCCTGGTTACCCATGATACGGATGAGGCAATTTATCTGTCAGACCGTATTTTAATTCTCGGGCGTCCGGGCGAGGGGATTCGGGAGGAAATCTGCATCAGCGAGGAACACCGTACGCGTGACTGGTTGTATGAGCAGGGGCAGCTGCGGGCGCGGATTCACAGAATCATAAAATTTGTATAAAGCTATTGACTTCCAGGGATTTTGTAATAGAATAAATATAGAAAATAACAGCTTGAAATGAGGGCATGCAGAGTTTCAGGCTGTTTTTTTTACAAAGAAATTAGCACTCGACACATAAGAGTGCTGACAGAAGAGGGGATTTTATGATTACAGTACCAGTTTATGATATGATTTTACTGCCCGGCGTCCGTTTTTATCTGAAAAAAGAGGTATACGATCAGTGGGGACTGGAAAAGCTTGAACTAGGTGAAACAGCGCTGTTTCTACTGCAGAAGGAGCCGAAGGAACTTAAAACGTGCACTGCGCAGGATTTTTATCCCGTGGGATTTCTGGCAGAGCTGGTGGAAATTGACGCAGAAGGCATGGCGCAGATGAAGGTATGCGGCAGATCTGAAGTTTCGGATATTAGGAACGAAGATGGTATATTTTCTGCTACCGTAACGAACTGTCCGGAGATTTTGGATATCTCTGAGGCGGAGGAAAAGGATAAATTTGAAAGAATCCGGAATGCATATCTGCAATTTGTTCAGAATTATCAGTGGGGACTGTGGGCACGCAACATGATTCTGCGGTGGAACAGTCTGGAGGAGATGATTTGTGTCAGTGCAGGCTATCTGAATTTACCGTGGCCGGAAAAGTATGC
Organism: Blautia sp. St.27G3; assembly: GCF_059728505.1. Lineage (NCBI taxonomy): Bacteria > Bacillati > Bacillota > Clostridia > Lachnospirales > Lachnospiraceae > Blautia > Blautia sp. St.27G3. Next base: position 172,931 of record NZ_BAAGFO010000001.1, read on the forward strand.
GATCATGGCAGAGAGTTCCATGCAGAAAAGAAATGAGCTGATTGAGCGGGCTATTCTAGGCTTTATCGAAGAAGGTAAGGTGGCGCAGGAGGCACAGGATGCACAGCAGGAGAGCCAGGAACAGATCTACCGTGAGGCGGCCATCCGCAAGCAGTTGAGCATTTTGCAGCGTCAGTTAGATGAGCTGCACCCTGAAAGCAGCTCAGAGATACAAGTGTTTGAGGAACGGCTGGCATCGTCGGGCATGAATGAAACGGCGCGCCGGGAGGCTGAGAAGGTTTTGAATCGCATGAAACAGGAGGGAAAGGACGGGCATGAGTATGGCATGCTGTACGATTACCTCGATTTTGTGACGAAGCTTTCCTGGACAAAAGCCGAGGCAAAGAAAATTGATCTGGATCAGGCAGCAGGAGTGCTGGACAAAGGCCATTATGGGATTGCGCGTGTAAAGGAACGTATTTTGCAGCAGATTGCCGTTATGGCTCTTCGAAAAAAGCAGTCAGGCTCCATTCTTCTTTTTGTCGGCGCGCCTGGAACCGGGAAGACAAGTATCGGTCAGAGCATTGCCGCGGCCCTTGGAAGAGAATACGTGCGCATCAGCCTGGGCGGTATTCGGGATGAGGCAGAGATCCGCGGACACCGCAGGACGTATGTCGGAGCAATGCCGGGGCGTATCATGGAAGGCATGAAGCGTTGCGGGACCTCCAATCCGGTTCTGGTGCTCGATGAAGTGGATAAACTGACCAGGGATTACGGAGGCGATCCGGCCAGCGCGCTGCTTGAGGTGCTTGACCCGGAGCAGAACAGTACGTTTACCGATCATTACATGAATGTTCCGTATGATCTTTCGGATGTCTTGTTTGTCTGTACGGCAAACACGGTTGACACGATTCCGGAACCGCTGCTGAACCGAATGGAAGTTATTTCATTTCCAGGGTACACGGCTCTTGAAAAAATGCAGATTGCGAAAAAATACCTTCTGCCGAGGGTGATGGAGGAAACAGGAATCCGGCCGCGCAATCTGAAGGTGACGGATGAAGCGCTTCGCAGGGTGATTGAAGAATATACAGCAGAGTCGGGAGTCCGGGGTCTAAAAAAGCAGATTGGGGTTCTGTGCCGCGCGGCAGCAGTGAAGCTGGTAAGAGGGGAACAAAAAAGCATTAAGATCGGGGCAAAGCGGCTGCCGGAATACCTCGGTACGCAGCGAAGACATCATGATCGGAGGCTGGAAGAGGCCGGGCCGGGAGTGGCTACGGGGCTTGCCTGGACCAGTGCAGGCGGAGAAATTCTTTTTATTGAGTCGCGTCTGATTCCGGGAGACGGCAAGGTGATCATCACGGGACAGCTTGGCGAGGTAATGAAGGAGTCCGCTCAGATTGCCGTTAGTCTGGTCAAATCCATGTATCCCAGGGAGGCCGTGACGCTGAAAGAACACGATCTGCATCTTCATGTTCCGGCGGGCGCCGTGCCAAAGGACGGGCCGTCAGCGGGGATCACGCTTGTCACGGCGCTTGTGTCATTGCTGACAGGAAAATCCGTGAGTGCGGAGCTGGCCATGACGGGCGAAATTTCGCTGCGGGGAAGCGTCCTGCCAATTGGCGGGTTGCCGGAAAAGCTGATGGCGGCACAGCGGGCGGGCATCAAAAAGGTGTTGATTCCGTTTGAAAATACGGTTGATCTGCGGGAGGTTGCCGGGGAAGTAAAGGAAGCGCTTGAGATTATACCGGTAAAGAGCGTGAAGGATGTACTTGGAGAAGCGTTTGGAAAAGGCAGCTTCAAAGAGCACAGAGATTAAAATTTCGCGGCAGTCACGTTTGGGCAGCTAGAGGATTTTGAAGAGGAGGGATATTTGTGAACGAGATAAAAAAACCTAGAAAACCATTGGCATTTTATTATTTAATTGTCCTGGGCGTACTGTTTGTGCTGAATTTTCTGCTCGTACCGTATATGACACAGCGCAGAATACAGCAGGTCGATTACGGTACCTTCATGACGATGACGGAGGAAAAAAGCATCGGCCAGGTAGAGGTGCAGGAAAATCAGATCCTGTTTACAGATCGTGATGGGAAGCAGATTTACAAGACAGGTAAAATGGAGGACCTGGGGCTTGTAGAACGTCTGCATGCTTCCGGCGCTGAGTTTACCGGGGAAATCGTGGAGGAAATGTCCCCCTTTATGAGTATTCTTCTGTCATGGGTTCTGCCGATGGTGCTTTTCATTATGCTTGGACAGTTTCTGGCGAAGAAGCTCATGGATAAGGCCGGCGGCGGACAAAATTCCATGATGTTCGGTATGGGTAAGAGCAATGCAAAGGTTTATGTGAAGTCCTCGGAAGGCATACGTTTTTCGGATGTAGCCGGAGAGGACGAGGCAAAGGAAAATCTGGCGGAGATTGTGGATTACCTGCACAATCCTGGAAAATATAAGGAGATCGGTGCATCCATGCCGAAGGGAATCCTGCTTGTAGGCCCTCCGGGAACAGGTAAAACGATGCTGGCAAAGGCTGTTGCAGGCGAGGCAAATGTTCCGTTCTTTTCCATGTCCGGTTCCGAGTTTGTGGAGATGTTTGTCGGTATGGGCGCATCCAAAGTACGTGATCTGTTTAAGCAGGCCAAAGAAAAAGCGCCGTGTATCGTCTTTATTGATGAGATTGATGCAATCGGCAAAAAGCGTGACGGACAGATCAGCGGAAACGACGAGCGGGAACAGACGCTGAATCAGCTTCTGACCGAGATGGATGGATTTGAAGGAAACACCGGTGTGATTATTCTGGCGGCCACAAACCGTCCGGATTCTCTGGACCCGGCGCTTACAAGGCCGGGCCGTTTTGACCGGCGTGTTCCGGTGGAACTTCCCGACCTGAAGGGACGGGAGGAAATCCTGCGGGTACATGCAAAGAAGATTAAGATTGCGGACAATGTAGATTTTAACAAAATTGCACGCATGGCATCCGGCGCATCGGGGGCGGAGCTGGCCAATATCGTAAATGAGGCGGCGCTGCGCGCTGTGCGGGATGGCAGAAACTATGCTACACAGTCTGATATGGAAGAGAGCATTGAGGTTGTAATTGCAGGTTATCAGAAAAAGAATGCAATTCTGACCACAAAAGAAAAAATGATCGTTGCCTACCATGAGATCGGTCACGCTCTGGTTGCTGCAAAGCAGACGAACTCTGCACCAGTCCAGAAGATTACGATTATTCCGCGTACATCGGGTGCACTTGGCTATACCATGCAGGTGGAGGAAGGCAATCACTATCTGATGTCGAAGGAAGAGATTGAAAACAAGATTGCGACGCTGACCGGAGGCCGTGCGGCGGAGGAAGTGATTTTCGGTACAATAACGACGGGTGCTTCGAATGATATTGAGCAGGCCACGAGACTTGCGCGCGCAATGATCACGCGTTACGGAATGAGCAGGGATTTTGATATGGTGGCCCTGGAAACTGTAAACAACCAGTATCTTGGCGGAGATTCATCTCTTGCTTGCTCTGCACAGACACAGACGCAAGTTGACCAACAGGTTGTGGCTACGGTTAAGAAGCAGCACGAAAAAGCAATGCAGATTCTTCTTGAAAACCGTGGAAAGCTCGACGAGCTTGCACAGTTTCTCTATGAGAGGGAGACTATTACAGGCGAAGAATTCATGGATATTCTCAATAACTAGGCAACGGTCAGGAAGGAAGCTTTATGAACCGTGCAGTCAATGCCGGAAACAGTAAAAGCGGAATGAACCAGGCATAATTGGAAGTAACAGGAAATTCCGCCAATATGAACGAAGAAAAAAACAATAAAACATGGGGTTGCCACTTTACAGCTGTAAACTACAAGCTTATAATGAAACGGAATTCGGAATCAGAATTCCGGGAAGGAAATAAAAAGTAGATGAAACAGGTATATGTAAAGTTTGACAGTTTAGAGCAGGTGAACAGGTTTGTGAACCTGATTGACAAATTTGATGCAGATTTTATGCTTGGTATTGGAAAGCATACGGTGGATGCAAAATCAATCCTTGGTATTGCAACGCTCGATCTGTCGAAGCCGCTGCGGCTGCGCTATGATTCGGATGATGCACGTATCAGGGAGCAAATTACCCCATTTTTGGCAGAAGACCACGGATAACTGCGGAAGAAAGAGTATATGCAGATGTCCGTGGTTTTGTATTATATGTGACGAATGCGGATGCACGATTTGAGGGGCATTCGAATTAGGAACCTAAAAGACAGAAAAGGGCAGGGAGTGTTTATGAAAAAGAATAATACGGGATATGAAACTTACGAGAGGCGTTTGAAGCGCCATGAGGAAGAACTCCGCTGGCTGTACATGGAGCTATATGGAAATGATTCTATGTATGCAGAGCTGTGCGATGGAATGCGTCGTTTTTATGAAGAACGGGGCACAGATCTGAAAGAGCAGGATGCGTACCGGGAAAGCAGGCCAGACTGGTATCGGAAAAACGATATGCTTGGCATGATGTTTTATATTGACAATTTTGCAGGAAACATGAAAGGGGTACAATCCCGACTGTATTATATCGAACGGTGCGGCGTCAATTATGTTCATCTGATGCCGTTTCTGGATACGCCAAAGGGCCGCTCCGACGGCGGATATGCCGTTTCTGATTTTCGCAAGGTACAGGAAACGCTCGGAACAATGGAAGATTTGCAGGAGTTGACTGCTGCCTGTCATAAAAAGGGAATCAATGTCTGTATGGATTTTGTGATGAACCATACCTCGGAGGATCATGAGTGGGCAGTAAAAGCGCGCCAGGGGGACGGCGAGTATATGAGCCGTTATTTTTTCTATGACAATGCTTCCATTCCTTCAGAATATGAAAAAACGGTGCCGCAGGTTTTCCCGACAACTGCGCCGGGGAACTTTACATGGCTGCCTGAGATCGGGCATTACGTGATGACCACATTTTATCCGTATCAGTGGGATTTAAACTATAAAAATCCGAGGGTTTTCAATGAGATGATGTACAATTTTCTGTTTCTGGCCAATCAGGGAATTGACATTATCCGGATTGACGCGGTACCCTATATCTGGAAGGAGCTCGGAACTCAGTGCAGGAATCTTTTACAGGTTCATACGATCGTGCGTATGATGCGCATGATCAGCGAGATTGTCTGTCCGGGGATTCTGCTTCTAGGTGAGGTCGTGATGGAGCCGGAGAAAGTGGTTCCGTATTTCGGAACCGTGGAAAAACCCGAATGCCATATGCTCTACAATGTAACGACGATGGCAACCACGTGGCATACGGTAGCGACAAGGGATGTGCGTCTTTTGAAAAAGCAGCTGGACATTGTGAGCGCCCTGCCGAAGGATTACGTATTTCTGAACTATCTGCGCTGCCATGATGACATTGGCTGGGGACTGGACTATCTGACGCTTGGGCAGGAAGGGCTTGGAGAGGTTTCACATAAAAAATATTTGAATGATTATTTTCGCGGATATACGGGCGGCAGCAACAGCCGCGGAGAGTTGTACAATGAGGATCTGATAACCGGCGACGCGCGGTTCTGCGGAACGACAGCGTCCATGTGCGGTGTGGAGCGGGCCGGCTTTGAACAGAATGAGGAAATGATGGATGCGGCAATCCGTCTCGATCTCATGCTGCACGCATATATGTTTATGCAGTCGGGGATTCCGGTGCTTTACAGCGGAGATGAGATCGGGCAGGTCAATGATTATACGTATAAGGAAAATCCCGATAAGGCTGCGGACTCAAGGTATCTGCACCGCGGCGCAATGAACTGGGAGCTTGTAAAAAATATTGAGATTCCCGAAAGCGTGCAGGGCAGAATATTCGGCGGCCTGCGTCAGCTGGAACAGATACGGGAAAAAGAAAAAGCTTTTATGACGAATGCAGATATGTGGACGATTGAGACCTGGGAAAAAGAGGTGCTCTGCATAGGACGCTGTTTTGAGGGAGAGAAGATAATCGGGCTCTTTAATTTCAGCGAGCATGATAAGACGGCCTGGATCAATGAAACGGACGGCACGTATTTGGATCTGATTTCCGGCAAGGAAAAAAAGGCGGTAGGGGTCGATATTCCGGCATACGGGTTTTATTATCTGAAGAGGATCGGTGATTGAGACGGATTTTGGAAAGTAATCATAACGGAGGAAGAAAGATGGAAATTAGGGAAGCTTTGGAAGCGCTGGATTTGCTTCAGAAGAAGTTGTATGCGTACAGATGTGCGGACTCTTCGCTGTTTTTGGATAGTGTGACAGTGGCGCCAAGGAATACAGCCAAGGGGCGCGGGGTTGCGCTGGGAATTTTAGCCGGGGAGAGGCAGAAGCTGGCAGCAGGGAAGGAGACAGGAGAACTGCTCTCTTTTTTGCGGGAACATCTGGAGGAACTCGGAGAGCTGGAAAAACGCCAGGTGGAGGTGCTGTGGCGTGATTATCAGAGGCTTGAGAAGGTACCGGCAGAGGAATATATGGAGTACGCAATGCTGACGAATGAGGCGAGCGATGTGTGGCACAGGGCGAAGGAGACGGACAATTTTGAGTTGTTTCGTCCAGTGCTGGAGCGGCTTGTGGCATTTAACCGAACGTTTGCGGGATATTATAATCCATCGGAAAAACCGTACAATGTGCTTTTGGATGAATTTGAGCGCGGCGCGGATATGGAATATTTGGACCACTTTTTTGCTGTGATTAAGGAGCGTCTGGTACCTCTGATTCACAAAATCGCAGAGGCACCGCAGATCGACGACAGTTTTCTGCATCGCCATTATCCGGTAGAGGCGCAGCGAAGATTTTCGGATTATCTGATGGATGTCATGGAGCTGGACCGCGGCCACTGTACGATCGGTGAGACAGAGCATCCGTTTACACTTGACTTTAACAACAAGGACGTGCGGATTACAACAAATTATAAGGAGGACAGTGTGGGGGAATCCATGTATTCTGTGATTCATGAGGGCGGTCATGCAAAATATGAGCTTGGCGTTCGTGATGAGTTGCAGTATACATGTCTGGCCGGAGGCGTTTCGATGGGCGTGCATGAGAGTCAGTCGAGATTTTATGAAAATATAATCGGACGCTCCAGAGCTTTTGTGGAGGCGATTTTCCCAAAGATGCAGGAATTTTTCCCGGAACAGCTTTCAGATGTGACAGCGGAGCAGATGTACCGTGCCGTGAACCGTGTGGAGCCGTCTCTGATTCGTACCGAGGCGGATGAACTGACTTACAGTCTCCACGTTATGATTCGCTATGAGATTGAAAAACAGTTGATAGACGGCAGTCTGGAGGTAAAAGATGTGCCGCAGGTATGGAACCGGTTGTACAGAGAATACCTTGGCATTGATGTGCCGGATGACAGACGCGGTTGTTTACAGGACAGTCACTGGTCCGGCGGTTCGTTTGGCTATTTTCCGTCCTATGCGCTGGGAAGCGCGTATGGGGCGCAGATGCTGCAACATATGGAACGCGAAATAGACGTCTGGGGTCCGGTATCACGCGGGGATTTGTCCGCGGTATCGGCATGGCTGAAAGAAAAAATTCATCAGTACGGGTGTATGATGGAGCCGGGTGAAATTATAAAAAATGCCTGTGGGGTTTTTGACCCGACGGCATATACGGATTATCTGACTCAGAAATATACAGAGCTGTACGAACTTTCCTAAGCGTTTCGTTGTTGTACAGAAGTAGAAAAGGTGATTTAAGGACAGATGGAGGCGGCTATGACAGTGAATGAGGAGGCCTGAAATGGTGGACCTTAAAATTCATACAAATGCAGGCGAAGGACGGGAGAATGGATTCCATGCGGCGGTCATGAGGATTCTTCTTACGGACAGAACGACAAGAAGAAACATCGTGTGGGCAACGGATGATTATGAGGACTGCGGGGAGCTTTATAGGGCGGAATGTCCGATTACGATGGATTTGCTTACCGGCGAAAATGCGAAGCTGATTCAGCCCCGGACGACGAAGACTAAATCGGACCGGATGAGCCGTACAAAAGGAAGGGCAGAGGTCTTTACGCCTGCATGGATGTGCAATGAGCAGAACAATTTGATTGACGCCGCATGGTTTGGAAGGCCGGATGTGTTTAATTTTTCCACGAATAAGGGATGGAAAACGAACAGTGCGGTTATATCGTTTGAAGACAAACGGGGGCGCAGGTGGAAGGATTATGTGGATGCAAAGAGATTGGAAATCACCTGCGGAGAGGCTCCTTATCTGACCAGCAGGTACGATATGGTAACGGGAAATCCGATTGAAATAAGAGACCGGATCGGACTTTTGGATCGAAAATTGCGAGTGGTCAGTGAAAACGCGAAAGATGAATCGGAATGGTTGAAATGGACCTTCCGTGCATATGAAAGCATATATGGATTTGAGTATCAGGGAGACAGTTTGTTGCTGGCCAGAGAGAATTTGCTGTATACGTTTGTGGAGCATATGCAGAATCAGTGGAACAGAGCTCCCCAACCGTCTGAATTGAAACGGGTGGCCTTTGTGATATCGTGGAACGTATGGCAGATGGACGGGCTTTCCTTTGCTGTTCCTTTTGGAAAAACGGACGTGCAGGGGGATGAACATGCAACGGGCAGTAGGGACAATATAGAAAAAAAGGAAGTTTATTGTAAAATACGTGACTGGCGTTCCAGGAAAACGTTACAGTACCGTACATTAGTGGAAAGAAAATGAGGCTTTTCCATGGACAATCTCCAATTGCTGGACAATTTTATTACAGGGCGTGTAGAACCGCATATATATGCGTTTACAACGGATGCAATTCCCGGTTACCTGAAGGTGGGAGATACTTACCGCCCTGTTTCTGTGCGTCTGAAAGAATGGAAAAAACATTTTCCGGATCTGGTAAAGGCGTTTGAAGAAACAGCGGCTGTAACTCCGGATATTTTTTTCCGGGACTTTTCGGTTCACCAGTTTCTGGAGCTTGGACTTGGGAAGCATCGGCTGACGCTTGGGGAACTTCCGGCAGAAACGTATTATTCAAAAGAGTTTTTCAAGGATACCAAAGTGCCGGAGCTTGAGGCGGCAATCCATGATATACGCAGAAACCATCAGGATGGCGGCCACAGATACCAGTATTATCATGCCGGTACAAATTTGCCGGAGGTACACACGTATGCTTCTTCCGGATGGTGGGAGCCAAGACCGATGCAGGCAGAGACGGTTCGGAATTTTAAAGCAGCGGTCGGGAAAGGCCGTACCAATCTGCTGATGTATGCGGTTATGCGTTTTGGAAAATCATTTACAGCGCTTTGCTGTGCAAAGGAGATGGCGGCAAAGACTGTTTTAGTGGTTTCAGCCAAAGCGGATGTGCGTGAGGAATGGAAGAAAACCGTACAGAGTGCGGATAATTTTCGGGAAGATTATGCATTTCTGACTGCGGAGGAGCTGAACAGGGATGAAAATGCGATAAAGAGAGAGCTTGAGCGGGAAAGAGGCGTTGTGATTTTCCTGACGCTGCAGGATTTGCAGGGAGAAAGTATCAAAGAAAAGCACAGGGAGGTTTTTTCCAGACAAATAGATCTTTTGATTGTAGACGAGACGCATTATGGTGCCAGGGCCGAAAGCTACGGAAAAATTCTCCGCACAGCCGGTTATGAGGAAGATGTCAGGGACAGATATCTGGACGAGGATTTTGTAGAGCTGGAGGAAGCTGAGGAACAGCTCAAAGAATTGCAGGTAAAAATCACGCTCCATCTGTCAGGTACGCCGTACCGTATTTTGATGGGGAGTGAGTTTTCCGAGGAGGACATCATTACTTTCTGCCAGTTTTCGGATATTGTAAAGGAGCAGGAAGCGTGGGATTTAAAGAACGATGCCCTTCCTGAGGGACAGCAGGAAGAAGAGTGGAAGAATCCGTACTTCGGATTCCCTCAGATGGTGCGTTTTGCTTTTGCACCGAGCAGTTCTGCGCTGGCGCTTTTGGAGAGTCTGAAGAGTAGCGGCATGACGTATGCGTTCTCTGCTTTGCTGAAGCCGGAGTCTTTATCAAAGAAAAAGGACGGCAGCCATAAGCGGTTTGTCCACGAAAGAGAAGTTCTTGAATTATTTGAGGCGATTGACGGCAGCAGACAGGACGACGGTGTACTGGGATTTCTCGATTATGACAGAATCAAAGAAGGAAAGATGTGCCGCCATATGGTATGTGTGCTTCCTTATTGCGCATCGTGCGACGCACTGGAAAGCCTGCTGGTACGTCATGCCAGTTCTTTTAAAAATTTGGGCCAGTATAAAGTCATCAATATTTCCGATATAGACAGGCAGAAACAGTATAAAAATGTGACCGCGGTCAAAAAAGCGATTGCGGACTGTGAGAAGAACGATCAGAAAACGATTACGTTAACGGTCAACCGTATGCTGACGGGAAGTACAGTGGAGCAGTGGGACACTATGATCTTTCTGAAAGATACGGCTTCGCCGCAGGAATATGACCAGGCAATTTTTAGGTTACAGAATCAGTACATACGAAAATATGAAAACAACGCAGGTGAGACGATTTGCTATAATATGAAGCCGCAGACGTTGCTGGTAGATTTTGATCCACACAGAATGTTTGTAATGCAGGAGCAGAAGTCACTGATTTACAATGCCAATACAAAGGCGGCCGGCAACGGGAATCTGAGGCAGCGCATGGAGGAAGAGCTGCGCATTTCTCCGATTATTACGCTGAATAAAAACAGAATCGAGCAGGTTACGGCTGTGGATATTCTGGCAGAAATCAGCAGATATTCTAGCAGCCGAGGCGTTCGCGATGAAGCACAGGATCTTCCGGTTGATACGGCGCTTTTTTCGATCGAAGAGATTTTACGCGAAATTGAGCGCCAGGCAGAAATCGGCTCAAAGGGCGGTTTACAGACCGAGGCGCACAGGAATGACACGGACGGGACTGATCTCGAAGAGCCGGAGCATGGGTCGGACAACGCAGGGCGCAAGGAGCAGGAGACGGATACAGAAAATGAGCAGGCAGCAGGTGCATCGCAGCGTGACAGGGAAGCAGAGATACAGTCTCTTGAGAATAAGTTTAAGACGTATTATTCCCGGGTTTTGTTTTTTGCTTTTCTGACAGAAGAAACGGTGTCGTCTCTGGATGATATTCTGGCCTGCGCAGATTCTGAGGATAATACCAGAATCATGCGAAATTTGCAGTTAGACGGCAGTGTTTTGGAGCTTATGCGAAATCACATGAATCCTTTTATTTTGAACGCTCTTGATTATAAAATTCAGAACATCAATAAGCTGTCGCATGATGATACGGTGCCTTCTCTTGACAGGGCGTTGATTGCTATGAACAAGTTCGGAAAGCTGTCAGAATCCGAGGTTACGACTCCGGTAAACGTTGCCGCAAAGATGCTTCGTCTGATTCCGGATTCCTGCTTTGAAGAACTTGTGAAAGGAGAGCGCAGGATTTTGGATCTGGCCAGTAAGGCGGGTGAATTTGCGATTGCAATCTGCGAGCGGTGCAGGCAACTAGGTATTCCGGCAGAAGCGGTACGGGGTTCTGTATGGTCGATTCCGACGTCATCCGTTGCATACGAGTTTACGAGAAAGATGTATCAGATACTTGGACTGAGTACAGAGACTATTGCTGGCAAATTTCACGCATATGATTTACTCAATGTAGTGACCGCCGATGGCAAAGTTGATTATAAAAAGATAGCAGGGATGCTGTCGCAGAGGAAAGCCCTCAGCGGGATTGCTCTCGATGAGGGAGAGAATGGGGAAGGGAATAAGATGTTATTTAATGCAGTTGTGGGAAATCCACCATACCAGGAAAGCGACGGCGGTGCACAGGCCAGTGCCAGGGCGTTGTATCCTTATTTTGTGAATATCGCCAGAGAACTGGCTCCAGATTACGTTTCTGTCATTATTCCGACAAGGTGGTTTGCCGGAGGAAAGCATCTGGACAGTTTCCGAACCTCCATGCTGAATGATGTGCATATTAAGGAGCTGCATGACTGTCTGCATCCGGAAGAGATCTTTCCAGATACCAATAACCGTGGTGGAATCTGTTATTTTTTATGGGATGCCAGGTACGATAACCAAAGATCGGGCACAAGAGTTGTAACACATGAGGCCCAGGGCCGGTATATTGTGGCAGACCGTCCGCTGAAGACACGTGACCTTGATATTTTTATTAGAAACAGCAAGGCTCTGAGCATTCTGGATAAAGTTATTCCGGATGAAAGCACAGATGTCATGTCGGCGCATATTTCTCCAAGAAGGCCGTTTGCGCTGGACGGTAATTTTACAAAATCTCCGGAATTTTACGCATCTTCAGAAGATGCGCTGGTTCCAATTAAATGCTATGGAAAGGCCAGGACAGTCGGATATGTGGAGCGGGATCTGATCAAAGCGCATACGGAGTGGATTGACCGATGGAAGGTCTATATGCCCTACGCGAACAATATCGGAACAGAACTGAACGATGATAATCAAAATACCTTTATTGGGGAGCCGGAATCGGTATGTACCGAGACGTTTCTGATGGCAGGGCATGATCTTTATCTGAATGAGAAGATGTGCCGTCATCTGGCCGATTACCTTAGAACAAAGTTTGCAAGATTTTTGCTGAGTCTGGCAAAGATCAGCCAGCATGGGACGGCCAAAACGTATCGGTTTGTTCCGGTGCAGGATTTCCGGGAGGAGTGGACGGATGAAAGGCTGTATGCGAAGTATAGCCTGACAGAGGAAGAAATTGCGTATATAGAAAAAAGCATAAAACGGATGGATTAGCATACCAGGAACAATTTTGAGGGCGGGGAACCGCCCTTTTTGTTTATCGTATAGGAAACTTCGTCTCCCATACGATAAAAGCCTCCGGCAGGATGCGCAGCTTCGCGCGCGGAACCAAAGCTGTGCTCTGAAATTTATTGACGCGCGAGGTGTGCGAAGCACACTTTTGTTCTGTTGTGAAAATGTACGGGAAAGGAGGGCATATGCTTTTAAGATTTATTTAAGTTTTTTTGCAATTTTTCTTTAGCATTTTCATTTATTATGTAGAGATAAAGTTTTCATGCTAGGAGGGGAGAAAATGAGGGAGGAGATGGCGATGCTGTGTGTCATGCTTGGGGTTGCAGTGACGACAGCATTTGTATTATGGGCAGTTCGATGTTATCGAAGGGGAAAACTGCCGGCGGCAGCGGCATCAGGCAGTGTGATTGTATACACATTGATCTGGGCCGCAATTATTTTTTGGCAGCTTCCGATCGCCAACGGACACGGCGTAAGGGAGGCTGATCTTCAGGAAATGTCCGGGCGGATTCTGGCTGCTCAGCAATATGCGATGGAGCAGATTTTAAAGGACTGTAAGATTGAGCCCGAGGATATCCGGATGTGCAGCAGCAGTTCTTTTGAGGATGATCCGGATTATCATGTCGTGTGGATTACTTACGAAGGTGTGGATGAAAAGAATTCTTATGGTTACAGGCTCCAGGTAGATCAGAAAGGCAGATGCAGTATACTGGAACAGGGCAAAGAAATCGGTCTGAAGTAACGCTGCAATATTTTAAAAAATAAAAAAATCCTCTTGACAGACATAGAAACATAGTGTACTATTCAACTAGTACACAGATACAGCGGACGAAAGGAGGACTATGGAATTTCATTCAGCGCTTCCTATTTACTTACAGGTAATGTCATTTATCAAGAGGGATATTGTGAACGGCACGTTAAAACCAGGTGATAAACTGCCATCTGTCAGAGATACGGCGATTCAGTACGCGATCAATCCGAATACAGTCAGCCGTGTGTACCGGGAACTGGAGATAGAAGGTATCAGTTACACAAAGAGAGGTATGGGTACTTTTGTGACGGAGGATAAGGATAAAATCTGCCAGATGCGCGCAGAGATGGCGCAAGAACTGGTGTCTGGTTTTCTGGAGGGCATGGGACAGCTTGGGATTACGGCAAAAGAAGCGATTGAGCTGATACACCAAAGCTCTGGATCAGGGTAAAAATATAGGCTTCAAAAATTTTGACAGGGCAGATTAGGATAGAAAAGAGATTAATTGAGGAGAATCAGAGTATGCTGGAATGCAGGGAAATTACAAAAAATTACGGAAGAAAGACAGCGGTGGATCATGTATCTTTGAAGATTGAGCCGGGGCGGATTTATGCGATGCTGGGCCCGAACGGAAGCGGAAAAACGACATTGATGAAAATGGCAGTAGGTCTTGTGAAACCGAACGCAGGAGCTTTTTATTATAAGGGGCAGCCGATCGGCATTGAGAGCCGCAAAGAGATTGCTTATATGTCCACGGAACCATATTTTTATGCATGGATGACAGCGAAGGATATCGGAAAATATTATGAGGACTTTTTCGAGGATTTTTCGATGAAGCGTTACCGGGATTTGCTGGCACGTATGGAGCTGACGGAAGATTTAAAGGCTAAGTCGCTTTCGTCCGGTATGATGGCAAAGCTTAAGATTGCAGTTACGATGGCCAGAGATGCAAAGATTTATCTGTTGGATGAGCCGCTCAACGGGATTGATTTGCTGGCACGCGATCAGATTATTAGCAGCGTGCTGGAAGCCGTTTCTTCAGATGTAGCGCTGGTGATTTCCAGTCATCTTGTAGATGAGCTGGAGAAGATTGTGGATACCGCTATTTTTATGAAGAACAGTCACCTTGTGGAGGTCTGCGGTGCAGAAGAAGTCCGCATACAGCAGGGAAAATCAATTGTAGATAAGTATCGTGAAATCTATGGACACGGAGGGGAAGAGTTATGCTGAAACTGATGAAATATGAATTGCGGAAAACCATGTTTTCCAAGCTGGTGCTTCTGTGCATTACAGGAGTGGCGGAGATTGCCTATCTGGTCGGCGTGTTTTTAAAAACAGATAAGGGAGATCAGATTCTGGCATTTGGCGCGATTGGCCTGATGATGTGTATGATGATCGGTATTTTCTATATCGGAATTGACAGCCTCATTTCATTTCACAGAGATTTGAATACGAAGCAGAGTTATATGCTTTTCCTGACACCAAAGAACAGTTATCAGGTATTGGGGGCGAAGATACTGGAAAATGGATTGTCTATTTTCCTGGCAGGTGTATTTTTTGCAGTTCTGATTGCAGTGGATGCGTCAATTGGCATTTTGTACATTGGTGGTGTGAAGGAATTTCTTGATTTATTGAATCAGCTGATGATCAGCATTCAAATTAATATCAACCTTACGCCGCAGCAAATCCTGATGCCATTTTTTGCAGTTTTGGCAGGCTGGTTGATGACGGTTGTATCAGGCGACCTTGCAATTGTGCTGTCCGCAACGGTGTTTGCAGGGAAAAAATTCAGCGGTCTTGTGAGTTTTCTGATTTTTCTTTTGATCGACTATATTGCATCAAAAGTTCTGAATGCTGTTCCTGTGGTTCGTGATTTGATGGTGCAGTATGTTATGATTATTGGCGCGTGCTTTGTAATGGTCATAGTCATGTATTTTGTGACTGGATGGATTATGGAGAGAAAACTGAGTGTGTAAAACAGCGGGCGTGGAATCAATCCGCCGCAGGTTGGTTTGCCGATGAAGGAAACGGTGAACGGAAATATTATGGTACTCATTTGGTCTATAAATAGTATGAATACAAGGGTGAGCATTCAAAAAAATAGGAATTGAAAGCAGGTATTTACGCAAAATTTGATATTGCTTCTTATGTGATATTTCGTTATGCTATAAAAAAAGGAGAAAATCAGATGAAGCGTATTGTGGGAACCATTGCGGGCGTACTGTTTGTATTGACCATTTCTGTAGTTGGTATCTGTCTGGCGTCAGGGATGCCGGGAAAAGGGAAATATCCAATCTGGAATTATGAAAAAACGCACCGTGAAAAAGGAAATTATACGGTGTATGATTTTGAAGAAGTGGAACTGATGCTTCCGGCAGAGTGGGAAGGAAAGTATGGGATAGAAGTATTTGAAGACCATGTAAATTTTTTCCACAGCGCTTCGCGGAAAACATGGGAGAAATACGGAACGGGTGAAGAAAAGACAAGAGGAGTTCTGTGTTCACTGTGGTGCAATTTTAATGAAGAATATCCGAAGAATCCTATTCGGAAATTTGTATGAAGCTCCAATCATACGGCGTATGAAAAAACTGTCTTCTCGTGAGTCTCTGTGTGGTGAGATATAATCTATAGAGGGAATTTTTGAAGAAGACGCCGATGACTGTATATTTTTAAGCATAGGTTCCGGGCAGGTTTCGGTCAGACGCAGACGTGCACCCAAACCAATTGAATGTGAGTTGGGCGACTGCCTGCGTATTGAATATCTGGGAGAGCTTACTGATCCATGGATGGTGCGGGTGGAGAAAATTGAGTAAACTGATACGGTAATAAAACGGAGGAAGCCGCATAATCGCAAAAGTCGCTTGCTTAAGTCGTACCTTCGTTTATGCAGCTTCGTGAGATCGTTCATCTTGCAGGAACTACAGACTGAAAAGATAATTTTGAAGATCTGAAAAATTTCCATGTGGGTATCTTGTGATATCCACATTTTTTTTGTTGATCAGGCAGTCTGTCAGCAAGAATACGTGCATGCCAAGTGTTTCCGCTATCATATCTTCGCCAATGTCATTTCCAACCATCAGACATTCCTCAGCTTTGCAGCCGAGTTTTTGCAGAATTTCATTATAAAAACTTCCTAAGCTGACTACTTGCGAAAAAACCAGTAAAATCAATACTTTTAAAAGCGGTTAGAAGTGGTAAAAAGCAGGGAAATGTATGTAAATCATATATTATTCCTGCACCACTCCTATACCAATATTCCTACACAAAAGACATTCTATTTTATTTTTTCTATTTCCTCTCTCAGCCAGTCAAACTCTCTTGCTGTGTACACTTTTTCAGTGATGTCAGAAATCTTATGTCCGACCATATATTTGATGGCGTATTCATCGATGCCATATTTTTTTGCCATACTCACAAAATGCTTTCGTCCATCATGTGGCCTACAATCTGTTTTGTCACTGTTTATGGTATCATAAAACTCGTATCACGACATAAAAGCAGGAAGGAGTCCTAACAAGGACTCTTTCTTTTTATCCTAGCTTAGAAATCCAGTACGCAGGTGACGGAAAAACGTGGTATTTTGATATCTGAAAAATTCCCGGGTGGAAGATTCTGAAAAACATTTTGAAAGGAGAACTCTATGGAACTTATAATCATCTTTGCAATCGGTATCGTGGTTGGCTCGATTATAACCAGAATGGTAACCAAACCTTTGGATTTTGGCACTTTACGGATCGATACCTCTGACCCGGATGGACCATTTATGTTTCTGGAACTGTCCAAGGATGTAGATGCCGTAGCATCCAAGAAGTATGTAATTCTTAAAGTCAACCTCAAAAGTTATATTTCGCAGAAATAACAGTTCCTTTTATGGAAACTGATAAAACCGAGTGAAAGGAGAAAAACAAAATGGAAGAAATCCGCAACTTATTGGACGAGGAGATTAAAGCAGAAATCGAAGCATTATCTTCTATGCAATTCGGGAGCAAAGAACATTTGACAGCGACAGAAAATCTGGCAACGTTGTACAAGCTGAGGGTCGATGAGACTAAAACAGCACTGGACTTCGAGGAGAAATCAGAAAATCGTAAAAACGATGATGAGTTTAAGAAGAACCAGTTAGCTGAACAGGTCAAAGACCGATACTTCAGGCTTGGTACGGCAGCGGCCGAGTTAATATTGCCGTTGATGTTCTATGCAATCTGGATGCGCAGGGGATTTAAGTTCGAGGAAAGCGGAACATACACCTCAACAACATTCAGAGGATTATTTAACCGTTTTAGACCGACGAAGAAATAAGGAATTTGAGAGTTTCGGAACGAGAGGACGTGTGAAAAGCATGTCCTTTTCGTTTTTCTACGTGATTTTTACAGTCCCTATTATGGAATGGAGATGCAAAAGAGCTCTTTATCTCTTGACTTAATATAGAGAGTAACCGTACAATAATGCTGTTACTTTCGGATTATCAAGGAGGTAATGACTTTATGAGCCAAAAAATTATCAGACCCGAAGGTATGGAATTGGTAGAATACCTGAATAACGGGTATGCGATTTGCAACAAATGTGGGGCTGTAATGGACCGCAGAGAAGATCTAAACGGTGGATGTGATATTTACGCCTGCCCATCATGTGGATGGGAAGTGGATGAAATGGAATATGAGTACGAAGATGACGAAGAAGTAGAATGGACATCAAGCGTACATAAGAGTTTTGGAGGTGATATTCCACCGGCAGGATGCAGAGCCTGCGGAGGTCCATATCCGCATTGCAAAACGTCATGTAAACTATTTGACGATTAAAGAATTATCAACACAAGAGGGAGTCCTGACGAGGGCTCTTTCTTTTGCTTTTGGGAGGCTGGCATGAGATACCATTACAAAAAGCCTGCTATTTATCTTTCGATGTATGGTAAACTTTATATTTGTGAACATCCAGTTTATAACAGTTGCACTCTTTTTCAGATTAGTGATAAAGGATTAGCCGTCATTCAGCAACGATATGACTCAGAGACAAAGAGTACGTGGTGGAGTGAAGTTGACCCATGGCTGACAGATGATTTATATTTGCATCCGGGATTCAAGAAATACTTTGACGAACGAGCTGGAGAATGTAAAGATGGTCTCTACCCTACTGTTACCATCCGGCAGATTATGTGGGCGTTGAAGATGAAGCCAATTGCGAGAGAACGGTGGGAAACGGTCTTTGACAGACGTGATATTTAGACGCAAAATTTACAGCTCCTTTTATGGAAAATTATGCATTTATGAAAGGAGAAAAAAAGTGAGCAAAACAGAAAAGCATTTAAGCAGTAAGATACGCATATTTGAGGATATGCTGCTACGAAGTAAAAATGTCTATGAAATGGAAACACTCAGAAGTGAACTTGCAAAGATGCGTATATCATTACAGAAATTACAGTATGAGAGAGAGTCCTAACAAGGGCTCTTTCTTTTTGCGCTTAAAATACAACCCCCTTTATGAAAAACCAACGTTTGGAAAGGAGAAAAAGGAGTATGGACGAAATGAAAATCAACTCAAAATTCTTGAGGAACTTGATTGCCAAGTTTGTAAAAAGAGAGGTAAAGAAAAAAGCCGGATATGAAGTGGATATCCAGTTGAATGAATTCACCGCAACGGTTACAGACGGAACGGCTCATGTTCACTTGAATATAGATGCGGAATTGGGAAAAGATGAGCTTACAAAGCTCCTGGCAGCGATTGGTTTATAAAGAGTTGAGACTGTGGAAACACGGTCTCTTCGCTTTTACATACGCAAAATTTACAACTTCTTTTATGAAAAAAATAGAAGGAGGATGAAAGTATGCTTACTATTATTTTATTGGTTACGGGGATTCTTATTTTGGGGACGCAGTTTAAAATCGTAAGAATGCTGAAACAAATTGGGAAAGAAATTAACCAGATCGAAGGATGGAACGGTATACCGAAAGAACACTATTTTTAACAGGAGTGGAGTCCTAACAAGGGCTCTTTCTTTTTGCGCGATATTTACATTGCGTATTATGAAAGGATGGTGAAGAGTTATGACTTTATTAGGATGTGCACTGATTTTGATTGGGGTGTTAATTCTGATAAAAGGTAGAAACGATACCAACGATTAGCAAAAATGTAAAAAGGGAATGCGTTTAAACGGGTTCTCTTTTTTCTTCGCATAAAATACAACTTCTTTTATGAAAAAAATAGAAGGAGGATGAAAGTATGCTTACTATTATTTTATTGGTTACGGGGATTCTTATTTTGGGGACGCAGTTTAAAATCGTAAGAATGCTGAAACAAATTGGGAAAGAAATTAACCAGATCGAAGGATGGAACGGTATACCGAAAGAACACTATTTTTAACAGGAGTGGAGTCCTAACAAGGGCTCTTTCTTTTTGCGCGATATTTACATTGCGTATTATGAAAGGATGGTGAAGAGTTATGACTTTATTAGGATGTGCACTGATTTTGATTGGGGTGTTAATTCTGATAAAAGGTAGAAACGATACCAACGATTAGCAAAAATGTAAAAAGGGAATGCGTTTAAACGGGTTCTCTTTTTTCTTCGCATAAAATACAACTTCTTTTATGAAAAAAATAGAAGGAGGATGAAAGTATGCTTACTATTATTTTATTGGTTACGGGGATTCTTATTTTGGGGACGCAGTTTAAAATCGTAAGAATGCTGAAACAAATTGGGAAAGAAATTAACCAGATCGAAGGATGGAACGGTATACCGAAAGAACACTATTTTTAACAGGAGTGGAGTCCTAACAAGGGCTCTTTCTTTTTGCGCGATATTTACATTGCGTATTATGAAAGGATGGTGTAACGATATGATATTATTTACGGTGTTATTGATTCTGTTACTGGTATTTAGTGTATGTGCTATTTTCACGATTGGAACATGTGGAATAGTATTTATACTGATGTTTGGTGATGTGATTATATGTATCGGTCTAATAGTTATCATTATTAGATACATTATCAAGCGAAGGAAGTGAGCCGCTAACAACGGCTCTTTTTCTTTTTACGCGAAATTTACAGGTTATATTATGGAGAGACAGTAGCTCAATTGGTAGAGCGCCACACACCCGTGGAAGTTATAGGTTCGAGTCCTATCTGCTTCTCTTAAGTTTGGAGTCGGCAACGGCTCTTTTATTTTTGCCAAAAATGAAAGGAGAAAACATATGGGCAAATTTACAATGGGGTTGCGACGATCATCCCCGACAATCCTAACTGCTTTAGGAATCGTCGGCGTTGTTGGTACGGCTGTAACGGCAGTACGAGCAACACCTAAAGCATTGCGGCTTATTAAAGCCAAGAAAGATGAGCTGGAAACGGATAAGCTTACACCTATGGAACTTGTACAGACGACTTGGCAATGTTATATTCCGTCAGTCTTGATAGGTATTGGCACCGTTACGTGTATTGTTGGTATTGGTGTAATGGACAAGCGCAATCAGGCGGCTTTGACGAGCGCATACGCTATGCTTAACGAATCCTACAAGCAGTACCAACAAGCAGCCAAAAAAGTTTATGGCGAAGATGCTGATAACAAAATCCATGCTGAAATAGCTAAAGAAACCTATATTTCGGCTGACGGGTTAGGTGTCTATTCGGCGGATATGGACTCGGAAAGCGAAAAAATTCTTTGTTATGACATGTTTTCCAAGAGATATTTTACTGCAACAATGGCCGCCATAGTGAACGCTCAGTATCATATAAATCGAAATCTTCAACTTCGAGGCTATACAACTATAAATGAGTTCTATGATTTCCTTGGTCTTGACGGAATCAAATACGGAGATGAAATAGCCTGGGCTATGGACGATCTTATGGAAGGTGGAATTATGTGGCTTGACTTTGAAAATCATCGCACTGTGATGGAAGACGGTTTGAAATGTTGTGTGATATCCGCTGTCTGGGACCCTAACAAATTTGATGGGAAATTGGATATTTCTTAGTTCGCAAAAATTGCAAGTTCTATTATGAAAAGGAGGTAATCGCTTTATGGCTACTAAGAGTAAATTGATTAAAGTTCTTGGTCTGGCGGCGACTTTTATAGGAGTGGCGGCAACGCTTGTAACCGATTGGGTCAACGAGCAGAAGATGGATGAAAAAATCGAAGAAAAAGTAAACGAAGCACTTGCCAAAAGAGATGACGAAATTGAGGAGTCCTAACAGGGACTCTTCTTTTCTGTTATAAGGGGAGAGCTATGTCTAAGTATGAACAGGTTATTTTGATTATTGAGGATTATATTTTCGATTTCACAGAACCACAACGAAGTTGGGATAAGCATTGGTTCAAGGAAGTTAGTTATCAACGATGGGCTGGAAACGAACTCTTGAATTGTATTCGCAAAAATCCGGAACAAGACCCAATTGATATCATTTCGGACTTCGCAACAAAGACACGAGAATTTTCTATGAAAGACCACGCTGATAAAAGAGACAGGCAGATATTTAATGTTGCCTATGAAATAGCAACAGACATCTTGGAAATTACAAGATGTTTGAAATAATTAGCCAAAATTGAAAGGAGAAAAAAATCATGAAGGTAGCAAGAAAGGTGCTGTTCAAGACAAACGAAATTTGTGTAGGAGATCAGATTACGGTGAGGCTGAGCGGCTTCGGAAAGTTTACGGCCACGGCTCAGAGAGTGACGGACAAGGGAATTCTTTTCCTGTTTGACGAGGTTATCGCCCGGCATCCGATGAATGAGACCAACACCAATGAGGGTGGTTTCGATAAATCGGATATGTGCAGGTGGCTCCGCGAAACGGTTCTTCCGGAAATGCCGGAAAAGCTGAGAACCAGAATCCGCGAGATTACGCTTCCTACATACGGGGAGATTTTCGGCCATGACGATTTTTACGAAAACTTTGAGCCGGATAATGATGAACAGTTCGAGCTTATGAAGCGGCGCGGAAACAGAGTCTGTGATTTTGAGGATGACTGGTGTTGGTGGTGGCTCCGCAATGCTACTAAGAAAAACATTTCTTCGGCTTATTTCGCTCGTGTGAGCGCCGGTGGCTATACGGGCTCCGGCGGCGCTTCGGCCTCTGGTGGGGTTCGTCCGGAGTTCTGGTTGGTTAAATAATCGCCGCCCCTTGTGGGCGGTTTTATATTTTTGAAAGGGGATGCGCTTATGTGCGACCAGAATCGAAAGGAGAACATCAATGGACAAAAAAACAATAGCGGCAACTATTCGAAACATGCAAACTGCCGTGAAAAAACACAGTCCGGAAATTCTAACCGGAATCGGGATTGCCGGAATGATTACAACAACCGTACTGGCGGTCCGGGCTACACCAAAGGCTTTAATTCTTATTGAAGAAAAGAAAGATGAGCTGGAGGTAAATGAACTTACACCGAAAGAAACCGTTCAGGCTGCATGGGCTTGTTATATTCCGACGGCTGTTATAGGAACTGTTTCGATAGCTTGTTTAATCGGAGCCAGTTCAGTAAATATGAGGCGTCGGGCTGCTCTTGCCACGGCTTATACACTCTCGGAGTCCGCTTTGAAAGAGTATCAGGAGAAAGTAGTAGAGACCATCGGAGAGAAGAAAGAACAGAGTATACGGGATGCGGTCGCCAAGGACAAAATCGAGAAGAATCCAGTAAGCAATCGTGAAGTGGTTATCGTTGAGCGAGGAAATACTCTTTGCTACGATACCGTGTCTGGACGATATTTTAAGTCGGATATTGACAAGATCAAGAAAGCTGTCAATGAACTTAATCTCCGGATGCGGGACGAGATGTATATTTCCCTGAACGAGTTCTATTATGAAATCGGTTTGAACGGGACTCTCCTTGGCGATGAACTCGGCTGGAATATTGACCAGGGATATATTGATGTGTCATTCAGCTCTCAATTGGCTGACGATGGGACTCCCTGTCTCGTAATTGAGTATCATATTGCTCCGAGATACGATTTCAGCAACGGCTAATACGCGAAAAAAACAATGTCTTTAATGGAAGAACCACCTATTTTTCTAACTATGAAAGGAGAACAAAAATGGAAGCTAATGAAATTATGACGAACGAAGAGGTTATGGAAACCACTACTGAGGAAATCGTTAAAGCAAGTTCCGTGAGCGGATTTAAGACCGCGGCTGTTTTCGGATTGGTGTTTATCGCCGGCTATGTGGCTGGTAAGTACATCATCGACCCGACGATAGCACGTATCAAGGCCCGCAAGCTGAACAAGCAGACGGTTATGCAGGACGACTTCGATGACTTCGAGGAAGCAGCTATCGTAAGCGGAGAAAGTGTTGAAAATCCGGAATAAGGATTAGAAAACAGGGTTCGGACGAGGGAGAGTGCCTGAAACAAGGTGCTTTCCCTTTTCCTTTTTGCAAGGAGGTGCTATATGAACCAGTATGCGTATGATGGACCGGTTATGGAATTTGAAAACTGTGTAGCGCATCGTTGGAAATCAACCACCTATGCCGTGTCTGAGAAAAAAGCAAGGAGTAACCTTGTATATCAATTTAAAAAGCAGCACAACAGACTTCCTAATACGAAAATTACGTTACCTGGGAAGCTGATTGCTGTCTAGGGAAAGGAGAAAGTAAATGGAGGAGTACAAGCCGAATTCTCATAAATCAAAAGAGGAACAGCGAGAATCCGATGCTTTGCCTGAGAAAAAAGTGGGGAAAGTAATCACCGGCTCTGCGAAATCAAAAAAGAAAGGTGAAATGCAGAAGTTCGCAGATGTCTTTATCTCCGAGGATGTCGGGAATGTCAAATCTTATATCATTATGGAGGTGCTGGTACCGGCGGTAAAGAAAGCCATCTCTGATATAGTGACAAACGGGATTGACATGATTCTGTATGGAGAAACGGGCCGCACCAAGAAAAATTCAACCGCTTCCAAGGTATCCTACGGAAAATTCTATGACAGGGAATCGGACCGGAGGCGGGATTATCGCTCGTCTGGAACCCGAAGCGGGTATGACTATGATGACATTATATTTGAAACCCGTGGGGATGCGGAATCCGTTCTCGATGCCATGAATGACATTATCAGTCAATACGGAGTTGTCAGTGTTGGAGACCTGTATGACCTCGCTGATGTATCAACAAACAATTATGCCGTGAATAAGTACGGCTGGACAGATATTAGCGGATGCAAGCCTGTTCGGGTGAGAGATGGTTATATTCTCAAATTACCTAAGGCACTGCCACTGAATTAAGGAGGGGTTATCATGTATGAATCAAACGATAAAATGGTATCCCATCCGGATCACTATCAGTCGGAAACAGGTCTGGAAGTGATTCAGGCGATAGAGGCTTTCACATTTGATCTCAAGGGTATCGAAGCAGTGGATACCGGTAACATCATCAAATATGCGTGCCGCTGGAAGAAAAAGAACGGAATCCAGGATTTAGAGAAAATCATGTGGTACACGCAGCATCTTATCGATCATCTTAAAAATTTGGAAAAGGAGACTATTTAACCATGAAAAAAGAAGAGATTGTGACGAAGGTAAGCGGAACCTTCAATAAAGTCGGATTTCAGTTGAAGAAACACAGCCCGGAGATTCTCATTGTGGCGGGTATCGTTGGAACGGTGGCAAGTACAGTTATGGCGTGCCGGGCGACAACGAAGGTCGGAAAAATCATCGACAAGACTAAGAACGACGTGGATGAGATCCACGATGCAACAGAAAAGGGCGTAACAAAGGCTGGCGAGGATTACTCAATCGAGGATTCCAAAAAGGATCTGTCGGTTGTCTATCTTCAGACCGGGGTAAAATTGGCTAAGCTGTATGCTCCGGCTGTAGCTCTTGGAACTTTATCCATCACCAGCATTCTGGCATCGAACAATATTCTTCGTAAGCGGAATGTAGCGCTGGCAGCGGCCTATGCGACAGTGGACAAGAGCTTCAAAGAATACCGGAAACGGGTTATTGAGCGCTTTGGTAAGGAGATTGACCGGGAACTAAAGTATAACATCAAGGCGGAAAAGGTAAGCGAAACCGTTATTGACGAGGAAACCGGCAAGGAAAAGAAAGTGAAGAAGACCGCTTTTGTCGTGAATCCGTCTGATGTAAGCGGATACGCCCGGTTCTTTGAGAAGTATACGATGGATGAAGACGGAAACAGTGTCCTGAACCCTCATTGGGAAAGCAACAATGAATACAATCTGATGTTCCTGAAAGCACAGGAGAAGTATGCCAACGATTTGCTCCGGGCAAAGAAGCGCCTTTTCCTGAACGATGTTTATGACATGCTGGGACTGCCCCCGACAAAGGCCGGCCAGGTTGTTGGATGGGTTTATGACGCCGAACATCCCATCGGCGATAACTATGTTGATTTTGGTTTGTATGCGGATAATCTGAGCTATTCGGACTTTGTAAACGGCGCTGATCCGGCTATCCTTCTCGACTTCAATGTGGACGGAAACATCTGGGAATTGATGTGACTGACAGATGGATTGGATGGTTTTGGCTCAGGAAATCCATATCGGGACATGACTGACTGCCCTTGGTTTGGTTCTAAAGACTGGCGGAGGGCAGCCGGATATTTTTAAGGAGATGTACATGAAAAAAATAACTGCAATAGCTACGGCTTTTTCTTTGTGTATGATTCTGATATTTTCAATCACTACACACTCTGCCGGAAGTGAAATCCCTGCTGATTCACAGGCAATAGAAATCATTCCGGTATCTATGCCGGTGGTTACTTATATTCCGATAGAGGGAATCTCAGAGTCAAATGTGGAAGAAGTTACAAAGGAAGAACTTTTATCGGAGGAAGATATTTCGCTGATAGCGTTAGTAACGATGGCAGAGGCTGAAGGAGAATGCGAAAAAGGAAAGCGATTGGTAATCGACACCATACTTAACCGTATGGACTCAGAGTATTTTCCTGATACAACCTATGATGTTATTTATCAGCCGTATCAGTTTTCTTCAATGTGGAACGGACGTGTAGACCGCTGTGAAGTAAGGGAGGATATTTGTCAGCTTGTCCAAGAAGAACTGGAGGTTCGGACAAACTACGATGTTATATTCTTTACCGCTGGTTGCTACAGCGATTACGGCGTTCCCATGTTTCAGGTAGAAAACCATTATTTTTCGAGTTATGAATGAAAGGTGATTCTTATGAACGGTTTTTTAACATTGGTATCTTATACACTGGCTGCTATGGCCGGAATCTGTTTTGTCGGTGGGCTTGCCGTATTATCCGGCGGAAAGGAGCAGTAATCGTGGATGGTATTGGGAATTTGATATCCATGCTCGATTATGTGCTGGATACAAAAAGAAAAAGGCACATTACCGGCGGTATTCTGCTGAGCGTTTCCTTACTCTTCGGAGGACTGGCGCTTACGGTAATGACTATCAAAAACGAGGAGGACGAAGAAAATGAGTAAAGCAACGGGGTTCGTGATGTTTGTTTTGGGCGCGGCTATTGGCTCCATAGTAACCTGGCAGTATACCAGGAAAAAATATGAACAGATTGCCCAGGAGGAAATTGATTCGGTAAAGGAGATATTTTCCAGACGGGAATCGGCTGCGGATGTTGAAATTACAGCTCCTAAGCCGCAGACGGCAAAGATTGGTAAGCCGGAGGAAAAACCGGATATTACCGAATATGCTGCAAGGCTGGAACGGGATGGGTATACCAACTATTCAAACGTGGGCGCCGAACAGAAAAAAGAGGAGCAGGAAACGATGGAGATTAAACCCTATGTAATCTCACCGGAAGAATTTGGCGAGTTTGAGGATTATGAGAGAATCAGTCTCAGTTACTATGTGGACCAGGTTCTGGCAGATGAAGACGATGAAAAGGTAGACGATGTGGATAATGTTGTAGGTCTTGAATCTCTGACCCATTTCGGGGAGTTTGAGGACGATTCGGTATTTGTCAGAAATGACAGGCTGAAATGCGACTATGAAATTCTTCTGGACCAGAGGACTTATTCAGACGTTATGAAACAGAGGCCGCATCAGATGGAGGTATGATGACAAGGAGCGAGCTGAATAGCGAATACTTCGATTGGATGTGTCGGCTCGTATGCAACCGCCGGTATACCAGAGGTCTGTCCTATCAAAAACTTTTGCGGTTTCTTCGTAACGTGGATTTTAATTACACGATTGAAATGGATGGAAACCGGGAAGAAGATGGGATAGATCTCCGGTATCGGTTTGGCTACGAGAATTCATACGAAAACGCCATGATTTCAAGCTATTTGGATAATAGTCCCTGTAGCGTTTTGGAAATGATGATTGCCCTCGCTATTCGTTGTGAAGAACATATTATGGACGACCCGGATATCGGGAATCGGACCGGACAATGGTTCTGGGGTATGATTGAGAATCTTGGTTTAAGGAAACTGACCGATGCGAGATTTGATGAGGATTATGCGGAGGAAATCGTTCAAAGATTCTTAGACCGGAGATACAAACGAAATGGAGAGGGCGGCCTGTTTACGGTGGAACATTGCCGACGGGATTTAAGAACGGTTGAAATCTGGTATCAGATGTGCTGGTACTTAGACGAAATCGTATAGTTTGGGAGGTTTCGTATGACTCACAACGAAGTGTATAAATGGTTTGAATTATATTTTCCGCTTTATGCGGGCGAGAACGCCGCCGCATGGTTTCCAAACGGTAAAAACAGCATTCGGGTCAGACAGACCAATGGAGCAGAGTTTATATTTACCTATGGCGGCAAAGACGATTGGCGGTTTGAAACCGTTAAAAGTTTTATCAAGGACATGAAAGGAGGAAAAGGCTGATGTGCGAAATGCTTGGTTATATTTTTGGAAATTTACGGTCATCGGAAACGGCGATTAAAGAAATTCGCAGAACACTCAAGTATCAGAGCAGGTTTAACCGCAATGTTGGGATTTGGGTCGGCGCCATCACTGCTTATGTGGTTATTACGGAACTGGACCGCCGGGAACAGAACAAAAAAATAAAGGAACTCAGAAATGAGATTGAGGAATTAAAGCGCTCGGAAGGAGAGTAAAAAATGCGATGATCGACTTTTTGATGATTTCAACACGTAGTACAAAGCGTGGTGTAATAGAAATCTATCCGAAGTTCATTATTAAAAAAAAGCTCCGATCTGATGATTCGAGGTGGTGACTTCTACGCTATCTGGATTGAGGAACGTGGTTTATGGTCTACGGACGAGCAGGATGCTTTGCAGCTCATTGACTGCGAACTGGATAGATATGCAGAAGAAAACCGCCGGCGCTTTGACTCCGATATAAAAGTCCTGCATATGTGGGATGCAGAATCCGGAATGATTGATTCTTGGCACAAGTATTGTCAAAAACAGATGCGGGATTCATTTCATATGCTGGACGAAAAACTTATATTTTCCAACACAGAGACCAACAAAAAAGATTACGCCAGTAAAAAGCTGAATTATCCGCTTGAAGCTGGCGATTTGTCTGCTTATGAAAAGTTGATGTCAACTTTATATTCTGAGGAAGAACGGCAGAAGATTGAATGGGCGATTGGTTCGATTGTGTCTGGAGAATCCAAACGGTTGCAGAAATTCATGGTGTTATATGGAGCCGCAGGAACGGGTAAATCCACAGTGCTGAACATCATTCAGCAGCTCTTTGAAGGGTATTACTCGGTATTTGATGCGAAAGCACTGGGTTCATCCAGTAATTCTTTTGCGTTGGAGGCGTTTAAGAGCAATCCTCTTGTGGCGATCCAGCATGACGGGCGACTTGTCCAGAATTGAAGATAACACAAGGCTTAACAGTCTGGTTTCTCATGAACTTATGACGGTGAACGAAAAGTTTAAATCGACCTACTCCAACCGGTTCAAGTGTTTTCTCTTTATGGGGACAAATAAACCGGTGAAGATTACGGACGCGAAATCCGGTTTGATTCGGCGATTGATAGATGTTTCGCCAACAGGTAACAAACTGAATCCGAACGATTACAAAGACATTGTGAAGCGGGTTGGGTTTGAACTGGGGGCGATTGCGTATCACTGTCAGGAAGTATATTTATCCGCGCGGGTATGTATGACGATTATATTCCGATTGCCATGCTTGGGGCGTCCAATGATTTCTATAACTTCATTGTTGATTCATACCATGTGTTCAAAAAAGAAGACGGGACGACAATGAAAGCGGCATGGGAGATGTACAAGACTTACTGCGACGAAGCAAAGGTATCTTTTCCATTCTCCCAAAGAATCTTTAAGGAGGAATTGAAAAACTATTTTCGGGACTATAAGGAACGGTTCAATCTTGAAGATGGTTCGCGGGTTCGCAGTTACTATTCCGGATTTCGGACTGAGAAATTTGAAACCGAAAAAAATCCGGCAGGTGAAAATGCGGAAACAAAAACCAACATCCATCGAGTTCAAAGAGCAGAATCTGTTTTCGACAAGGAATGTGAAACCTGCCCGGCCCCAATACGGAACAGATGCTGGTACGCCTGGGAAAAAGTGGGCGAATGTCAAAACAACCTTGGCCTCTTTGGATACTTCACAATTACACTATGTCAAGGTTCCCGAAAACCATATCGTAATTGATTTTGATATTCCGGACGAGGAGGGAAATAAATCTTTTGAAAGGAATGTAGAAGAAGCAAGTAAATGGCCGCCAACTTATGCGGAACTCAGTAAAAGCGGATGCGGAGTGCATCTGCATTATATTTATACCGGGAGATCCGGCAAGACTGAGCCGCATTTATGATGACCATGTAGAAGTTAAGGTGTTCACAGGCAACAGTTCATTAAGACGAAAAGTGTCGAAATGCAACAACCTGCCTATCGCGACAATTAGCTCTGGTTTACCGCTGAAAGGAGAAAATAAAATGGTAAATTTTGAAGCAGTTCAAAGCGAGAAAGGGCTTAGAACACTGATAAAACGTAATCTCAACAAAGAGATTCATCCGGGTACTAAGCCCAGTATCGACTTTATTTACAAAATACTGGAGGATGCATATTCCAGTGACTTAAAATATGATGTCACGGATATGAGGAATGCAGTATTGGCATTTGCAGCGAACAGTTCTCATCAGGCTGATTACTGTATCAAGTTGGTAAACAAGATGCAGTTTAAATCTGCCGACACGTCCACAGCCGTGAAAAATGAGAATGCGAAACTGATATTTTATGACGTTGAGGTCTTTCCCAACCTGTTTCTTGTAAACTGGAAAATCGAAGGTGAGGGAAAGCCGGTTGTACGGATGATTAACCCGACGCCATCTGAGATAGAGGACTTAATGAGGTTCCGTTTAGTTGGATTTAATTGCCGCAGGTATGACAATCATATTCTGTACGCCCGGCTTATGGGATATTCAAACGAGCAGCTCTATAATCTGTCCCAGAAAATTATCAATGGCAGCGCAAATTGTTTCTTCGGAGAAGCCTACAATGTCAGTTATACAGACGTTTATGACTTCGCTTCTGCCGGAAACAAAAAAAGCCTGAAGAAGTTGGAAATCGAAATGGGAAATGTCACAGAAAAGGAGCTGAAAAAGAAAGGGTTTTCCGATGACGAAATTAGAATCATCAAAGCGGGAACCCATCACCAGGAGCTTGGCTTACCGTGGGATCAACCTGTACCGGAAGAACTTTGGACAAAGGTTGCCGAATACTGTGATAACGATGTAATTGCTACCGAGGCGTCTTTTGTTTACTTGAAAGCGGATTGGACGGCAAGGCAGATTCTGGCGGATTTGGCGGATATGACCGTCAACGACACGACGAACAGCCTAACTACCAGAATTATATTTGGAAATAACCGAAAGCCGCAGGATCAGTTCCACTACCGTAATCTGGCAGAACCGGTGCATGATTTGGACGAGGAAACCTATTCATTCCTTGCCGAAGCGTGTCCAGAAATGATGGAACGTACTCACGGCGAAGCAGGAAGTCTCCTTCCATATTTTCCAGGATACAAGTTCGAAAATGGAAAATCCACTTATCGCGATGAAGAAGTTGGCGAAGGCGGGTATGTCTATGCTGAGCCGGGTATGTACGGAAATGTTGCATTACTGGATATTTCTTCGATGCATCCTCACAGCGCAATTGCAGAAGTCCTATTCGGCGTGAAATTCACAAGAGCATTTCGGTATATTGTCGAAGGGCGTGTAAGCATCAAGCATGAATCTTGTTCCGTGTCGCTGTCCTGGCTGACGATTTCACCAGCAGTTTCCAGCATTTCTTTTAGCGGGTTATCCTCTGGACGCTGAAAAAATCGTCCTTGTGTGTTTCCCGCAGAGCAAGGGCAATCCCGTTTATGTCCCGTTGTATCACATAGCGGCAAAACTCGTCCTCATCAATATGGGCGGTGATAAGCTGTCTTAACTGCGTATCACTCATGCCAGGATTATGCTTTTTATAACAGTTGCGCTCATCGTGTCCACTATGGCGTTTGCACCCTGCGCCTGTTTCAGTGCCGTTCCGTTCACATAGATTTCAAGGTCAGCCATCAGCCGGGGAAATCCGGGTGCGCCGCCAGCTCACACAGCAGGGTATTGTCTATCCTCCCGCTTTTCAGCAGGTCAATCATTTCAATCTCTAACGCAGGTCTGCAAGATCGGCGTTTGGGTGATTTTTCATTTCAGACAGCCCCAGCAGATAATCAGCGGTCACACCGTAAAACTTCGCCAGCCGCGATAAGGGCATAGTGGCTGATGTCTTGAAGTCTTCCGTTCGTAACTGCCCAGCGCAGACTTGGAAAGCCCGGTCTGCTCCGCAAGCTTGCCCCAGCGTCAAGCCACGCTCCACACGTAGGTCTTTTAATCGCTCTTGTATGGATAAAGACATATTCACCCCTCCTTGCTAGCTCAACGAAAGAGAAGCCGTTATGCTATGTACTATGCTCATAGCTAACGGCATAGGCATTTACAGTTTTATTTTACCATTTGCTACATCTTCACGAAATTTTATCAACAAGCTTCGCTGTCAGCTTGGATTTACCGTAGTGTTCAAGTACAAAAGTACGATAACTTTTTCCATCTACAAGCACATCACTTTTTCTGGTCAACAACCAATTTCCGTTACCCTCCTCCCCTGTTCTCTAATATTCCAGTCTTTCCCATATCTTTTATAGATTTCATCTTTTTTACCTTGAACAGACATTGATTCGCTTGGAATATAAACAATTTGCATAATAGCTCCTCCTTTATTTTGTGCAAGAAGACCAGAAACCTGAATTTGTCTTTTATCTTTTTTTGATTATATCACAAATCCGAGAGCGTGGAAATAGGGAGTTTTTCAGGCTGATTTCCTACTCTTGGATAATACGGCACAGGCCGGTCAAAAAGGTGTAGACTTGGGATAGTTCATCGATGGACAAGCACCTTGGAAACAGAACACGCCAAAGAAAACGGAGGGACGCATGAGCAAAAGACCCTATCAACAACCTGCCGCGCTGGAACACAGCCGGACGGCTCCCCCTACCGCATAACCCGCCCCAGAAGAGACGAGCCAGCGGCCTGATACGCCGGAGTGCTGCAACTGCGAGGACGGAAACTGCCTTGCGCTGGACGATGGCGACACCTGCGCCTGTCCGCAGATGATTTCGTTCTCCGTCTGCTGCAAGTGGTTCCGCTGGGCGGTCTTGCCGCTGGACAGGACGCTGGAAGCGGAGATTTACCGGGACAGGGACTTGAAACGCTGTGCGGAGTGCGGCGGTGTGTTCGTCCCCGAAGTCCAAACCGGGGCAAATACTGCCCGGACTGCGCCGCCAGAGTTCACAGGCGGCAGAAAACAGAAAGTGAACGGAAAAGGAGGTCTGCTGTGGACAGTTAAGAGCGGGAAAAGCCTTGATTTGCAAGGCTCCGCAAGCCCTCAACCGGGGCGGCTGGTATCATTTATCATTCGCCCCGGAAAACGGGCCTCTAACCGTCCACAAAACACGCTATGACAAACACGATTTATATTCACCAGCCGGAAAAGGCGTTCAGTTTCACCCGGCTCCCCAATTTCCTTTTTGAAGCACCCACATTCCAGCCCTTGAGCAACGAAGCGAAGGTGCTGTATGCCTTTGTCCTGCGCCGGGCGGAGTTGTCCCGGAAGAACGGCTGGGCGGACGAGTACGGGCGGGTCTACCTGTACTACCCCATCTGCGAGGTGGTCGCTTTGCTCCGCTGCGGGCGGCAGAAAGCGGTCAACACCCTGCGGGAGTTGCAGTATGCGGGGCTGGTGGAAATCCAGAAACAGGGCTGTGGAAAACCCAACCGCATTTACCCGAAATCCTATGAAGCGGTTCCAAACACCGACTTCAAGAAATCCGGTTATGGTACGCCGGAGGGCTGAAAACCGTACTTGGCGAGTACGAAAATCAATCCTCTTGAAGTACGGAAATCTGACGGTATATAGAAATACAGAGATTAAAACCATCTATTTACATTCATTCCATTCCAATCCTATCAGAGATATTTTCGGCGGGAAAACCCGCCGGAAAGGAATGGAATGGGGAAAGGAGTTCAATGGCACAACACGCAATTTTGCGATTTGAGAAGCACAAGGGCCACCCGGCGGGGCCGCTGGAAGCCCACCATGAACGGAAAAAGGAGCAGTACGCCAGCAACCCGGACATTGACACCAGCCGGAGCAAGTACAATTTCCACATCGTCAAGCCGGATGGCCGCTACTACCATTTCATTCAGAGCCGCATCGAGCAGGCCAGATGCCGCACCCGCAAGGACAGCACTCGGTTTGTGGACACGCTGATTACCGCCAGCCCGGAGTTTTTCAAGGGCAAGTCCCCAAAGGAGATAGCGGCCTACTTCCAGAGGGCGGCGGACTTCCTCATTGACCGGGTGGGCCGGGAGAACATCGTTTCGGCTATGGTACACATGGATGAAAAAACGCCCCATCTGCACTTGGTCTTTGTGCCGCTGACAAAGGACAACCGCCTGTGCGCCAAAGAAATTATCGGCAACCGGGCCAATCTGACGAAGTGGCAGGACGATTTTCACGCCTGTATGGTGGAGCAGTACCCCGACCTGGAGCGTGGGGAAAGCGCCAGCAAGACGGGCCGGAAGCATATCCCCACCCGGCTGTTCAAACAGGCGGTCAACCTCTCCAAACAGGCGAGGGCCATTGAAGCGGTTCTCTCCGGCATTACCCCGCTGAACGCCGGAAAGAAGAAAGAGGAAGCCCTCTCCATGCTGAAAAAGTGGTTTCCGCAGATGGAGAACTTCTCCGGGCAACTGAAAAAATACAAGGTCACAATCAATGACTTGTTAGCGGAAAATGAAAAGCTGGAAGTCAGGGCAAAGGCCAGCGAAAAAGGCAAGATGAATGACACGATGGAACGGGCGAAGTTAAAAAGCGAACTGGACGATATGCGGCGGCTGGTTGACCGTATCCCGCCGGAGATTTTAGCGGAACTGAAACGGCAACAGCGGCAGCATGGAAAGGAAAGGTGATCTTATAAGTAATATCAGATACAAAAAGGAAATCGAAATCGTGACTTTTCAGGGAAAGGAAATCACACTGGAAAATCTCTCCCCGGTGTTCACGCCGGAACAGGAAGCAGCCAAACGCCGGGAACTGGAACAGCAGCTTTATGAGGTGTTCCGCAAGTACGCCGACAAGCGGGAGAGTGAGGAAGCCGGGACATAAGGTTTTCCAAACCCATCATTGATTTGCGGGGCTGCTGGCGGTATAATAGAACTGTCAGCAGCTCCGTTTCTTTTTTAAGAAAAGGAGCGACAATATGAACAATCGGATAGACGCAATCTATGCAAGACAATCGGTAGACAAAAAGGACAGCATTTCCATTGAAAGCCAGATTGAATTTTGCAAATACGAGTTGAAAGGCGGTAACTGCAAGGAATACACAGACAAAGGGTACAGCGGCAAGAACACAGACCGTCCGAAGTTTCAAGAACTGGTGCGGGACATCAAGCGGGGCTTGATTGCAAAGGTCGTGGTTTACAAGCTCGACCGTATCAGCCGTTCCATTCTGGACTTTGCCAACATGATGGAGCTGTTCCAGCAGTACAATGTGGAGTTTGTGTCCTCTACGGAAAAGTTTGATACCTCCACGCCGATGGGACGGGCCATGCTGAATATCTGTATCGTGTTCGCCCAGCTTGAACGGGAAACGATACAGAAGCGGGTAACGGACGCTTACTACTCCCGCAGTCAGCGGGGCTTTAAGATGGGCGGGAAAGCCCCTTACGGCTTCCATACGGAGCCTATCAAGATGGACGGTATCAACACAAAGAAGCTGGTGGTAAACCCGGAGGAAGCGGCCAATATCCGGCTGATGTTTGAGATGTACGCCCAGCCCACAACTTCCTACGGGGACATTACCCGGTACTTTGCCGAACAGGGGATTTTGTTCCATGGCAAAGAGCTGATACGCCCCACGCTGGCGCAGAT
Organism: Blautia sp. St.27G3; assembly: GCF_059728505.1. Lineage (NCBI taxonomy): Bacteria > Bacillati > Bacillota > Clostridia > Lachnospirales > Lachnospiraceae > Blautia > Blautia sp. St.27G3. Next base: position 208,755 of record NZ_BAAGFO010000001.1, read on the forward strand.
GTTACGCAATCCTGTCTATGTGCAGGCAGACCTTGATGTGTACGAATTTTTCAAAAGTCAAGGTACAGTCATTGTCAATGACGTTGCCGATTTTACGGGCATGAACGGCTGCTATCTGTATCAAGGGCGAGATGTAAAGGCCAGCAAGAAAAACGACTTAAAAGACCAAATGCTGGTACTGGCTCCCCATGAGGGTATCGTCCCCTCCGACACCTGGCTGACCTGCCGCAAGAAGCTGATGAACAACATGAAAATCCAGTCTGCCCGGAAAGCCACCCACACATGGCTGGCAGGAAAAATCAAGTGCGGGAATTGCGGGTATGCTCTTATGAGTATCTACAATCCCTCCGGCAAACAGTATCTCCGCTGCACGAAACGGCTGGACAATAAAAGCTGTCCTGGCTGTGGGAAAATCATCACTTCGGAACTGGAAGCGGTTGTTTATCAGCAGATGGTAAAGAAGCTGGCAAGCTACAAGACGCTGACAGGAAAAAAGAAAGCGGCAAAGGCAAACCCGAAAATCACCGCCCTGCAAGTGGAACTTGCCCATGTAGACAGCGAGATTGAAAAGCTGGTGGACAGTCTGACGGGGGCAAACAATGTCCTGTTCTCCTATGTGAATGTGAAGATAGCGGAACTGGACGGGCGCAAGCAGGAACTTCTGGCAAGGATAGCGGAGTTGACTGTGGAGGCCATCAGCCCGGAACAGGTCAGCCAGATTTCCGGCTACCTCGATACCTGGGAGAATGTATCTTTTGATGACAAGCGGCGTGTGGTGGATTTGATGATCACCACCATAGCCGCCACAAGCGACAGCTTGAACATCACATGGAAAATCTGACTGGCGGCACCCCTCCCGTCAGATACCTACCCTGTGTAGTCCCTTGTAAACTGTACTTTCCTTCAATCGAAACCACCCGATATTCTTTCTGTGTTCCGGGCTTTTTGACCATTTCCGGTATAACCAGGTTCCCGCTTGCCTGTTTGCCTTCCATCAGGCGAACCCTGCCTGCTCCGACTTCCTTATATTTGATTCCGTCCACTTCAAACGCATCATTGAGCGCATAAAACTCCGGCTTTGATAATTCAGACGGTTCTGGTACATCAATCATTCCCGATGTATTCTCCTCACCGGAAAGTACCGTTTTTCCTGAAACTTCCGGTACAGATGTATCCGTGTCAGGCAGCCCGGCAGATTCCGCTGCCGGGGCTTGTGTCATATTCAAAATTCCCGGCGTTTCGGATGGTGTTTCAGGTTTATCTGATGTATCTACAGTCTCTGGCTTCCCATTTTCGGATGGCTCTTTCGGCCCTTGCGGTGTTTCCAAAGTCTCTGATTCTGATTGTCCTTCAGACACATTTGATGTCTCCTCTGTCTTCGGCGGCTTTGTTTCTGACGACACTTCCGACTGCTGCGGCATTTCCGGTGTCTCTGGTTCTGATTGTCCTTCGGACGTATCTGATGTCTCTGGCAGCTTTGGCGTTTCCGTTTCCTCCGGTTTTGTCTCTGTTTCCTCCGATGCTTTCGTCTCTGAGGTCACGGCCTCCTCTTTCGATATTTCTGCCGTCTCTGTAGCCTTCTGTTCCCCGTTTTCCAATGCGGCCGCTATTTCTTCTTTTTCTGCCGCGCTAACCGGTGCTCCGGCTGTTGCAGTCAGCATAGCTGCGCTAACCAGAATTGCCAGAAACCTTTTTCCTGATTCTTGCATCCTTATTCCTCCTAGTTTCGTTTTCTATAAAATCCCAAGATTCCGTGCAGCCAGCACAGCATCCGTTTTCCCCGACACTCCAAGCTTCCGGTAATTCTCTTTTGTATGATATTTCACGGTTGCTGCTTTCATGGAAAGCCGCTCCGAAATCTGGTTCACACTCAGTCCTTCTGCCTGTAACCGAAGAATGGCTAATGCCGTCTCACAGAAATCCGGCATCTGCGCAAGCTGTCGTTTCAGATAAACCGGATAACGCACTGCCACCTCCCCGGTTTCCAATAACAGGCGTGAGAACCATTCTTTATCTGGCAGCTCCTGCTCCAAAAAAGACCGTCCCGCAGATGCAAACAGCGCTTTTACCGCTGCTCCCTCTTCACTGATCAGACGAAAGAAACGATACTTCCCCGCCTCTTTGAGAGCTGCCAGAAAGTCTTCTTTCCATTCTCCTCCCATACGCTGCTTTACAATTGCAGAAAGCAGATTGACCTCCATACGTATATAAATACGGTGAAATTTCTCTGCGTAATACCTCAGTTTTTCCAGGAGGGATTGTGCTTCAAGATAAGCCCCTGCAAATATATAACAACGCACCTTCGTCAAATACCGGTAACGCTCCATCACATAAAATTCCTTTTTCTCATCTGGTGCTGTCTCCATCCAGGTTTCCACCGTATTCCTGTCACCCTCATACAACGCCAGACGGCACTTCAAAGCCGCTATATTAGGCAAAAGCTGCAGGGCTCTCTGTTCCCGTACCTTTCCATCAAAAGCGCCGAGCAGCGCTTTGGCAGTCTGCATTTCCCCGTGAAAAACATTCAGGCGTACCTGCAGGCCAACAGCGGCAAATTCTATCTCCATCATCCCGCTGCCTTCTGTCTCCATCTGCGCGCGTGTCAGAAGAGTCAGTATTTCATACGTATCTCCACCCTTTTCATACAGGCTTTCGCCAAGGGCAGCCTTTACAAGCCCTTTTCCGTAACGCCCCAGTACCCGCTCAACAAGTCTCCCAACCGTAACTGCCAGCTTCCGGTCATCTTTACTCCAATGGCAAAAATCTTTTCCTCCATTCATCGTACTCGGACAATTGCTCGTGACCGAAAATTCCGGCAGCCGAATGCCCCGTTCAAACAGCAGGGAAGGAACCCGTTTCATAATCTCAAGCATATCTATGCTCCCGCGGTGAGGCAGCGCTATGTCAAGATAAACAAGTCTGCTCAGTGCTTCCCGCCTCTGGCCTCCTTTTGTCTTCTGCACAAACAATTTCAGTTTGTCATACCAGTATTCGCTCTCGTCTTCCTGCAACAGCAACGAATACAGCATACTCATCCCTGCCATTAAAACAGCACTTTCTTCTACCTCTTCTTCCCGCATCTGTAAATAATACCGGCGCAGTTCAAAATAATGTCCGTTACCCGGATTCAAGCGCGCGTTGCGAATCAACAAATCTTTTACGCGTTCCTTTCTGCCGCACTGTTCAAACATCACAAGCGCAGGTACAATCTGATCATGCATTTCATAATACAGCCCTGCATTATAAGCATAATCCGCCATCTTATCAGAACCAAATACTTTTGCCGCCCTTTTTCGGAGCGCACCCACCAGCTCCGGACGGAGCCGGTAAACACCTTCTTCACAAGTCAGAAAATTCCCCGCCTCCAAAGCCCGTTCCAAAAGCTCTGATACTCTGCTGTCTCCCGAAACCAGCTCCGCCATCGGCAAGGTGAATTCTTCTACCACACTGATCTTCATCAGAAATTCCAGCAAATCGCTGTCCCATTCAACAAGAATACAGCTTTCCAGATAATCTACAAAAGCTTCCTGAATCTCCTGTGTCAGCTGCGGGCCCGGCCGTTTTCCCTCCTGCATCTTAAGTGCCGTGTGCCGTACCACGTAGCCGTTTCCCTGGGTCTGTTCCCAAACGTACGCAGCCTCCTCCTCTGTAAAAGAAAGCTGCTGCCTCTGGAAATATTCTGCAATTTCTTTTTTCTTGAGGCGCAGATCCTCTTCTGTAACAATCAGAAAGCCTTCTTTTACATAGGTCTGCATCAACCAGAGCGGCATGGGACTCCTGCCAATCAAAATCAGCCATACCTCCCCGCGTCCAATCGTTTCCAGAATCTGCGCGCGTCCCTCCTCGCTTTTCAGCAAATGAAGGTCATCCACTACAATGACGGAAGCCTGATCTTTTGTGTTTCTTTTTTCACGCGGTTTCCCAGCTCCCTTTTCACGCTCCGGCCAAAAGCTAAATATTTCTTCCGGTTTTTCTCTGTCTTCCCTGCAGGAAAAATACTGATATCTGCGATTAGAGAGATACTGCCGTACAAGCTCTGTTTTGCCGTAGCCGGTCGCTCCGTAAATATATATCGTCTGCTGCAAGCCCCGCGCAGCCCTCAGTTTCCGAAGCGCAACCTCCGGAGCTATATAGCTTTTATCCAACTACCCCCACCTTCTTTTTACATTCTTGGTAACAATTCCCCTGATTTTTTATTATATATATTTTTTATTTTACTTTATCCTTATGAACAAGTCCACTCTCCAAACGGATAGCCAGGCTTACTATTTTCCCTTTTTGCAGACTTTTTCAAAAACAAGGACGCATGGCACATCACCATCCCGGTGTCATACCACGCGTCCGTTTTCGAATCTATTTGATTTCTCGTTATATCAGTCAATCCATTGTCTTCATTCTATCCTTTTTTCCAACAATACCAGGTTAACCCCTTCCAAACCATTAAAAGTGCATGGCAAAATATCAATTTCTTCGTACTGCAGTTTTTTGTAAAACTTCCGGGCATTTGTGTTTTTCTCATTCGTATCAATCCGCAAATAATGGCAGCCTTGCTGCACTGCATATTTTTCATAAAACTCTGCAAAAGCTCTGCCAAGTCCCTTCCCTTTGATATCCGGGTCTACGACAAGCGTGTGCATTACCATTACCTGCTCTGCAGGTACATCATATCTCCAATTCGCTTTCTCATAGATATCGACCTGTGCCTGATTTAATATTGCTGTGCCAACGATATTGCCGTCCAGCTCTTCAACGAACAAATCATTTCTGGCGAGAGCCTCCTGTGCTGTAGCCTTCTCCGGATAGACGCCTCTTTCCCATCCGATCTGCGCCTCTCCCTTTTCCTCTGCCAAATGAATTTTTTCATAAATTTTTGCCACACCTTCAAGATCTTCCGGTACCGCTTTGCGTATTTTCAAATTCATTCTATAACCCCCAAAACTATTTTGTCTTTGATTTGCCTGCCTAAACCGGAAAGTGATCAAAGCACTTCACACTTACTTCTTAAACAGCCAAGCACATGTGTGACCGCAAACATTACTGTTTCATAATGCATATAATCAAGAATGTTTTTATCCACCAGAATTTGCAAACTTGCGGGAAAGTCCTCGTCGGATTCCCAGAAATGCAGTGCTATTGTAAGAAACGGAAACAAATCCAGTTCAAATGCCACATCTCCTTTTTTTACTCTTCTTCCTCCCAATGACTCACATGCCTGAATCAACAATCGTGTTTTCCCGTCAAAATATGCACCAGCATCCTGAAAGAAGTTGCTTCCTTTTGCCAGGGTTCCACCTTGAATGCCGGAAAGACTTCCCACATTGATCCACTCATTTGCAGGCTGACACGATTCTTTGGAATAGCACAGCACGTCATATATGGTCATAGCTTCATTGTAATCTGCCATTTGCTCTGTCCGAAAAGCATCCTCCGACCAGACTACACTGCCTGTCAGACGATTAATGCGATACTTTCTCCCAACAAAAGAAATATAAAGGTATGTTTCGTCGTGCTCCAGTGCAAACTTTCGGATCATTTTTTCCTGATCGTACTGTAAAAACACAGTTGCCATATCATCTTTCATTTTTTCGTAATTGGAGATCCTGTATTTCGCTTCCATTTTTGTTCCCCGCATAAAATTGTCTCATTTTTCACACTGTTTTCCGCAAGTTTAAGCATTTGCCACAGCCATGCTATAAATCAAAATTTATAAAACTTTCTGTGTACCATCATCCTGCGCCAGCCTTGTCTGCCCAAATTTAAATCCAATTATTTTCTATTTCTTCTTTCAATTTGCAAAACATATTGTAATATTTTGCTTTTGTATTTCTGACAATCTCTATCGCTATCACCTGATTATATGCATGCGCCATATTATTTCTTGTTGCAAGTGCCTCCAACCAGATATTTTCGTCTTTTATTATCCCGATTTGATAGGCAGATTTCAAAATTTTTCATATAAAACAATCCCTTCTCTTTCAATCCACCTGCTATCATTTGTTCTCCCTTTGAATACAAGACCAAATATTTTATCTGTTAATCATTATTCCCTAACTGTCTCCTAATTCATTATAAGCGATTTTCACTGCCCTGTCACCGAATTTTCATCCACTTTCTTACAAAAAGGGCCTCCCTGGTTGGAAAGCCCTTTGCTGCCTTGCACGTTCTTCAGCCTGTTTTCAAAACGCAAAACCTGCCTCAGCCTTTCATTGCCTTAAATTCCCTTTTCGAATACCAGCCTAAAATCACAACCTCTGCCCCCGCGGCTCCAATTCCAAATACAGCTCCTGCAAATGCTCCCTGAAAGCCTGCACTGTAAGCTTCGTTCAAAAAATAGCACGGCAGAAAAGAAAACACAGTCCCCAGAATCACTGGAAGAATAAAACGCAGCCTGTTTTTATATTTCAGATCGTTTAAGACTTCCTGGTCCGTCACGCCAATCATCCGCAGACTGAGAACCGCCCTGTTATTTTCCTCCTGTTCTGCCTGGATGCGAAAATGAATCAGCAAAAATTCTGCCATCATCATGAGCCCTACTATGAATGCGATTAAAAAGATCAAAAACCGGCCCGATTTTTGTGCATCCTGATAATATTCCACCTTTGAGGACACTTCATAATAGGCTGCCTCTGATTCTGCGTTCTGATTCGTTTCACTCATATATTCTTTTACTGCACAGATTCCGTCGTAAGAGTCCTCCCACTGGTCAAACAAAAACCAATGAGCCACACCGACCTGAAATTCCGCATCCTTTTGGAGCTTTTCAAAATCAGAATCACTGACAAGCAGTGTCCTGTCTGCAAAAGCCGGATTCTGATTCCATAAAATTCTCACATCACTTCCGGCCGAACGCAGCTGCCTGTTCCCATTGTATGTAATTTCAGAAATCGGCTGCATCTCATGCTCATATCCGTCCTGCAAATCATATTGAAACAGATTCAGGAACTGGCCGTCTTTGACCTGATACGCACATTGAAAATATTGATTTACTTTTTCCACGGGAAAACAATTAAAGCTGGCATTTCTCACATATGGAATTCGAATTATCTGTTCCACCACAACACCATACTCTGCCAGAATTCCTGCTACATTTCCTTCCAATACCCGATGCCGTTCGTCCATTTCCGAATATACCATATCGTAGGGTGAATAGCTTTTTGCATCTCTTAAAAAAGCCATGCTCATGGTTACACTTACGCTCACCAGTATAACAGAACAGGAAACAATCACAAATGCAAGCACAGAGCGAATCCTCCATTCGCGGCTGTGTCGCCTCAGAAAGGACCACTCTGCCATATGTCTCCTCATATATCCCGAACAGCATCTGCATAACATCCGATAAAGCACTCCTTCCTTCTCGGAAAGAGCCGGTGCTTTCAGTAAAAAACTGATTTTTTCACGCAATATGCTACCTGCATGAAAAATAAACGCGGGCGCTAAAGCCACAAGGTATAGAAACGCTGTAATTTTATATGGTTCCAGACTCAATCCCCACTTTACTCCAACAATGCTGATTCCATATCGAATGATTCCAAAAAACAACCATGACAGCAAAGTTCCTGCTGCCAACGCTGCTGCCAGGGCCAAAGCCGTTACCAGTACATTCTCGCAAAACTGTCTCCAGAATGCCTCTCTCCGGCTCATGCCCAGGGAAAACAGGATTCCATACTCTTTTTTTCTGGCCGCAACGAACACCTGGCAGGAAAGCGGCAGAAAGAAAAGCAAAAACAGGGCAGCCAAAATGCTGGGAAAATAAATATTGCTGGATATCAATGGATTTACAATCTTCCCATTCATAAATGATTGGTTTGTAAAAATGGAAGCAAAACAGTAAAACAGAGCTGCAGCAAATAAATTGCTGAAAAAGTATATCCGGTATCTGCTAAAATTCGCCAACAGCATTTTCTGGGAAACCTCATAAAAAGTCATCCGCTTCACCTCCCAGACAACACCACATGTTCAGAATGTCCTCCCGAAATGATGCATTGCTCTCCTGCTTTCTGACTTCTGATTTCAATTTTCCATCCTGCAAAAGGAGCGCTCTGTCACAATAAGACGCTGCATACGCATCATGTGTCACAAGCAGAAAACTGCTGCCGAACTTCCGGTTCATCTGTACCATGCAGCACATAACATCCCTGGTCGTTTTCAAATCCAGGCTTCCAGTCGGCTCATCCCCGAACACAATTCCCGGTTCATGAATCAATGCTCTTCCAATTGCTACCCGCTGCTTCTGCCCACCGGACAACTCTGCAATCCTTTTATCTGCAAACTCCGCCAGTTCAAGTGCTTCCATCACTTTTTTCAATGCCTTATCCTGCCAGTAAACGTCCTTTTGATTCAAAATTAAAGGCAGCAGAATATTTTCTTTCACTGTCAGGCTCTCCAGCAATTGAAAATCCTGAAAAACCATACCTATATGCGTTCTTCGAAAGAATGCTTTTTCCTCTTCTGTTAATCCGCTAAAATCCTCCCCTCCCAGTTCCACCGTTCCGCTATCTGGTACATCCACGCCTGCGAGCACATGCAGAAGCGTCGTTTTACCGCTTCCGGACTGTCCCATGATGGCGACCATTTCACCACTGGCAATTTGCAGATCTACATGGCGCAAAACTTCTATTGTTTGACCTGATGATTTATAACTTTTTGAAATATTGCTTGCATGAAGTGCTAACATATGAATCCTCCTGATTCGATTCCTATCTTTTTGCGAAAAAAATATGAAAGATCAGAAAAATTCAATCATCCATACGCACCGACAAGCTGCATAGCGTGATACTTGGACGAAAAAAATAATAAGAAAAACACTTTTCCGTCAAATAAACAGACTGGAACCATGCATTTATTTCCCTGTAAGGCAAATACGCTGTGTCCAAAAAATCCCGATGTGGTTTTAGATCCAGTGCTTCTGCTTCTGTGCTCCCATTGTCAAGTACGTCCATATGCTGTTTGACCATACTCTCCAGGTCGCCCTCTATATAATTTCCGCTCCAGATATGAAAATGGAGAGACAAAAATAAGAGGAGAATAAGCGAAAAGAAAACAATGATTGCAGTCTTACGATGATTATTGCAGATGCTCACCTTATCCTCCTTTACTGGGTCTGAATCCTGAAATTAAGCCAGAATTATTCTTTATATAAATTTCCTGTGCACCGCAGGTATCCCGGTTATATTTAAGCTATTGTAACACGCACAGATATCAATATACAACCGGCAATTAAGCTCTGCTTTTCCCCGATTAAAGTCCTTTTTTGTCTGCTGCCGCACGGCTCAATGCTCCAACATATTTTCAATAAAAATCCCATATCCTTTCGTCGGATCATTCACAAAAACATGGGTCACTGCCCCGATCACTCTTCCGTTCTGGATAATCGGAGACCCCGACATGCCCTGCACAATTCCTCCCGTTTTTTCAAGAAGCTCCTCATCTGTCACTTCCAGTACCATACCTTTATTTTCTTCTTTTCCATTCAGGCGTATCTCTTTGATGATGATTTCATATTCACGGCAGGTTCCATCCACAGAACTCAAAATCGCGGCCTTGCCGGTCTCAACCTCCTGCTTGTGGGCAGTCTCGTAGAGCTGCTTTTCTCCGATTAATCCCGGCAGGTTGCTGACTGTCCCGAAAATCCCATTCTGAGAGTTGGTTTTGATTTCTCCGATTTTGTAGCCTTCACTGTAATGAATCACACCGGACAGCTCGCCTGGAACTCCCTGCTGTCCTTTTACAACCGAAACCACATCCGCATCGTACAACGTACCGCCGCGTACATCCAATATTTCTCCGGTATCAATATCACTGATTCCATGTCCGAGTGCCCCGAAACTTCCGTCCTCTTCCAGATACGTCAGCGTTCCAATTCCCTGCGTATCGTTTCGCACCCAGATTCCCGCACGATAGTTTCCATCTGCGTCCTGCACCGGCGTAACGCGAAGGCTGATTTTTTCCTCTCCACGAGCCACTGCGAGAATTACATCCGAACCGTCGCACTCTCCAATACGCGAAATCAACTCTTCCTTCGTGGATACCTGCCTGCCATTTACGGATTGTATATAGTCGCCGGATTTCACGATATTCTCTGCCGGACAACATTCTCTGCCATCCATTCCTGTAATCGCGCCGGTATCAACGACCAGCACTCCATCCGTTTCCAAATAGATTCCGATCGGAGTTCCTCCGGCATAAACATGGTCGCGGGGAACCATCGTCACATTCACCGTCTTCAGCCGAATCTGTCCAAGCAGACTGCAAGAAACCTGAACAGCTTCTTCCGCCTCATTTCTTTTTGATTCATTGCCTGATAAAGAAGCTTCTTTTGCCGCCTCATCACCAGAAGCTTCTTTGCCTAAAGAATCAGACGACTCCTTATTGCTCACTCTCTCTGTCTGGATCAGACCTTTGAATACACTTGGAAAAATGGCTGAAAATTCTTCCTCCTCCGATACCAGAATCTGATCCGGGATTTGATTTTTAAGCAGCTCTACCCCACTGTATCCGAGCGCAATCATACTCAAAATAAGTAAAAAAAGAACAAATTTTCTGTAGTTCTTCCTGACATTCATCTTTTGCACCTCACTTTAAATTCCATATCAAAAAAGCAGAGCCCTCAATTTCTCAGTCTCTGCTTTCAGTATGTGGATTTCGTGTGCAAAACACTCTAGTATTTTTTTGCGTTTTTTGCCAGTTCTTTCATTTCGCGCGCACTTTCCAGTACCGTATCTGTAATCTTTGCACCTCCAAGAATACGCGCCAGCTCTGAAATACGTTCTTCCTCGGACAACAGTCCAATATTAGTAACGGTTTTGCTGTTTGCCGGCTTTTTTTCGATAATGTAATGTTGATCAGCCATAGCTGCAATCTGTGCCAGGTGCGTGATACAGATTATCTGATGGTTTCCGGCAATCACCGCCATTTTTTCTGAAACCTTCTGCGCTGTTCTTCCGCTGATTCCGGTATCAATCTCATCAAAAATCAACGTCTCCACCGCGTCTTTATCTGCCATCACAGCCTTGATCGCCAGCATAATTCTGGAAAGCTCGCCTCCGGATGCAACGCTTCCCAGCGGCCGCAGCGGAAGCCCCGGATTCGTGGAAATCAGAAAACAGATTTCATCTTTTCCATTTTCTACAGGCTCCTCAAGTTCTTTAAAATCAATTGCAAAACGTACTTCCAGGAAATTCAAATCAACCAGTGCTTCTGTAATCCTTGCAGATAACTGTTTTGCATAGGATTTGCGGATTTTAGAAATTTCATCCGCTAATTTCCAAAGTTCCTGTTTCTTTTTTTCATAAGAAATCCGAAGCTGTTCCAGATATCCTTCATAATTTTCCAGAATCTCCAGACGTTCCCTTTTTTCCTGCTCGACCTTTTGAATCTGCTCTATCGTTTTTCCATATTTTGTCTTTAAATGATTGATCAGATCCAGCCGCTCCTGTGTACTGCCGAGCTCCTGCTCGTCAAACGAAAGCTCATCCATGTAATCAGACAGACTACGGTTAAAATCTCCAAGCAGATCTTCGATATCTGCCAGCATACGGTCAAGCTCTGCCAACGGCCCGTCAAAAGCCCGCACAGAGCCAATCGCACGTGCAGCACGGCCAATCTCTTCGCTGGCTCCTGAATAGCTGTCTGCCCCGGTGAGCGCCGCTGCCTCAGAAAGCGCTTCCATAATGCGCTGGCTATTTGTCATGCGGCGATAGGCTCCTTCCAGCTCCTCATCTTCTCCCGGCCGCAAAGCGGCTGACTCCATCTCGTGAATCTCAAACTGTAAAAAATCAAGCTCTTTTGCGCGCGCACTTTCGTCCTCATTTGCCTTTTTCCAGTCGCGTTTCGCTTTCTGATATGAGCGGTGAAGCTCCCGGCACCGCCGAATCTTTTCTTCCAGCTGTTCTCCCGCAAAACCGTCCAGAATCGCCAGATGATTTTTCGCATATAACAGCGACTGATGCTCATGCTGCCCATGAATATCAATCAGCTCACCGGCCAATTCCCGCACGACAGAAACCGGAACCGTCTCGCCGTTTATTTTGCTGACGCTGCGCCCGCTCTTATATTTTCGTGTGATAATAATTTCTCCGTCCGGACAGGCAATTTCCTGCTCCTCCATCTTCTTCAGCACTCGGGGATTTCGAGTCGAAAACAGAAGCTCCACCAGAGCATAATCTGCATCTTCCGGAACATAATCCCTGAAATTCCCGGTTCCAAGCGCGATATTGACGGAACCGATCACAATGGATTTACCCGCCCCTGTCTCACCTGTCATGATGTTCAGTCCCGGGCCGAAATCTACCTCTGCCTCATGAATCAGAGCCATATTTTTTACGTGTAAACTGACTAACATATCTTTCCCTGCTCTCTCCCGAACGGCCTATGCCATACCGTTTCTTTTCATTTCCGTCCGACAATCCGGCTGATCTTTTCCATAACAATGATTGTATCGTCTACGCTGCGAATCGCACACATGATCGTATCATCCCCCGCGATACACCCTGCCACTTCGCCCCAGTGCATCGCGTCAATCGCGGCCGCTACCGCCATTGCCATACCGGAAACCGTTTTCACCACAAGAATATTTTGTGCCATGTCCATGGATACAAAACCATCCTTCAGAACACGCAAGTATTTTTCATTCATTCCGCTGCTCTGGCTCTGCATCAGCGCATATTTCTGTCTGCCGTCGTTCGTTGCAATTTTTGTCAGCTTCAGTTCCCGTATATCGCGGGATATCGTAGCCTGCGTCACACGGTAGCCTTCACGTTTCAGGTACTCCGCCAGTTCTTCCTGTGTCTCAATATCATATTTTCCGATCAGATCGACAATTTTGGCATGTCTTCCGATTTTCATAGCAAAACCCTCTCTATTTATTCATTTTCTCACGCAAAATTTCCAGAAAACTCGTATTTTTCATTTTAACCATCGAAGCTCTGCGTTCTGATTTCGTTATTACGATCTTATCCCCTGTATTCAGTTTCACTGACGTATCTCCGTCAAACGTAGCCTCCGCACCGTCGACATCCGTGCTGTGACCGGAAGCAATCTCAATCGTAATCTCCACTCCGTCCGGCAGTACAATCGGCCTGGAATTTAAAGTATGCGGTGCAATCGCCGTCAGCAGCATCAGCGACGCCTGCGGCGCCACAATCGGCCCGCCTGCCGACAGGTTATACCCGGTCGAACCGGTCGGCGTTGCTATGATCACTCCGTCTGCGGAATACGAGGTTAAAAAAACGCCGTCCACATAAATATTGAAATCAACCATCCGGAGACGTCCGTTTCTGGAAATCACAATATCATTCAGTGCAATATCCTCCAGCAGCTTTCGATTCTGATGCCAGGCAGCCCCCTGAATCATCATCCGGTGTTCGAGCGAATACGCCCCTTCCATCAGCTTATCAAGCGCGGGCTGGATACTGCGGTGCTCAATCTCAGCCAGATATCCAAGTGTTCCCATATTTACGCCAAGCAGCGGCAGCTCTGTCTCCACAAGATCTCTGGCCGCCTGCAAAAGCGTCCCATCGCCGCCGAGCACCAGAACGCATTCCACATCCGCCGGAATGCAACCGGCATCTGTATAGCGGTAGCCACACGAAACTCCGTAATACGCATTATTTCCACTGCCTTCCTCTTGCGTATACTGCTCTGGTTCTCCATCCGGCCGCACAGACAGACCTCTTTGCTCCTCCTGGTGGATATAGCAGGTCTTTCCCCGAGACTCCAGATACTCCTTTATGTATCCGGCTGTCCTGCATTCCGGATCTTTCAGACAATTTGTAATCACATAAAATTTATTCATCGGTACCCTCAGTCAAGCGTTTCATGTGCCACAGCTACGATTTTCTCCACAGCTCCTTGTTCCAGAACAGACGATTCTGCTGTCTTTTTCAGGTGCAGCAGATACTCAATGTTTCCCTCCGGCCCTTTGATCGGTGAAAACTCCAGCGCCAAAGCGCAAAGACCGATTGTCCCGGCATAATCAATCACCTTGTAAATGACCTCTTCATGCACCTTCGGATCTCTCACAACGCCCTTTTTTCCGACCTTTTCCCGCCCGGCTTCAAACTGCGGCTTAATCAGGCAGACAATCTGCGCATCCTCTGTCGTGAGCTCCCGCACCGGAAGCAGTACCTTCGTCAGAGAAATAAACGAAACGTCAATCGACACAAACGACGGCCTTTCCTGAATATCTTCCGGAACCACATACCGGATATTTGTCTTTTCCATGCAGACCACACGTTCATCGTTGCGCAGCTTCCAGTCAAGCTGACCATGGCCAACGTCGACAGAATATACTTTCACAGCGCCGTTTTGCAGCATGCAGTCCGTAAATCCTCCCGTAGATGCGCCGACGTCCATACAGACGCAGCTTTCCAAAGAGAGTCCGAAATGCTCCATTGCTTTTTCAAGCTTCAGACCTCCCCTGCTCACATATCTGAGCTGGTTTCCCTTTACTGTAATCTCCGCTTTTATGTCAATCATTGTCCCGGCTTTATCCTCGCGCTGACCATTTACCAGAACATTACCGGCCATAATCACCGCTTTCGCCTTTTCCCTGGAAGACGCCAGTCCCTGCTGTACCAAAAGTACATCCAATCGTTCCTTCATTTTCTGCTCCTATTTCTACTGCTGATACTGCGCAATGATCTTCTTAAATATAGAATCTGCATCAACGCAGGCCTCTTTTCTGAGCACCTCCACATTTCCATGCTCAATGTAATCATCTGGCAATGCCACCTGCAACACATGAAGATCTGCACCGGTTTCATGATAGTATTCCAGTACCTTTTCTCCAAAACCGCCGTTTTTGACATTTTCCTCCATTGTAACCACCAGCCGGTGATCCTGCGCCAGATAATCCAGCATCTTTTCATCTATTGGTTTTACAAACCGGGCGTTTACAATACTGCAATGATAGCCCAGCTCTTTCATCCGGTCACGAACCTCCAGCGCCGTCTCGATCATACTCCCGACCGCCACAAGCGCAAGCCCGTTTTCATCATAAAGTATCTCACTTTTCCCATATACTACAGGCGCACGAAACTCCTGTAATCCGTCATATGCCTCTCCCCGCGGGTAACGCAGTGCAATCGGCCCATCATATGCAATGGCATATTTCAGCATATCGGCCAATTCCCATTTGTTTTTTGGCGCCATGACGCACATATTCGGAATACTGGAAAGATAGGACAAATCAAAAAGCCCCTGATGTGTCTCTCCGTCGCTTCCCACCAGCCCTGCGCGGTCCACTGCAAACACAACCGGAAGATTCTGGATACAGACGTCATGAATCACCTGGTCAAATCCACGCTGCAAAAAAGACGAATAGACAGCCACTACAGGCTTTAAACCGCCCGCAGCCAGCCCAGCGGCAAACGTCACCGCATGTCCCTCTGCAATTCCGACATCGAAAAAACGTTCAGGGTACATATTCCGGAAACGTTTCAACCCTGTACCGTCCGGCATCGCTGCCGTTACAGCCACCAGCTTTTCCTCCCGCGCGCCCATCTTGCACATCACAGTGGAAAACACATCTGTATACGCCGCTTTTTTCTTTCGTTTAAGCGGCAGCCCTGTCTCCACATCAAATGGCTCCGCTCCATGGAACCGTGACGGCATCCGCTCTGCCGGAGCATAGCCTTTTCCTTTTTTCGTCAGTACGTGCACAAGAACCGGACCGTTTACTCGTTTTGCATCCTGAAAAACACGCATCAGCCGTGGAATGTTATACCCGTCCACCGGTCCGAGGTACGTGATTCCCATCTCCTCAAAAAACATTCCCGGCACGAAAAACTGTTTGATTCCCTGTTTCGTATTGCGCAGCCCTCTGACCAGTTTTCCGCCATACACTGGAATTTTATTCAAGGTATTCTCCACACCCAGCTTCAAACCAGTATATTTTTCCGCGGTCCTGATATTGCTCAGATACGCGGAAATGCCGCCTACATTCCGGGATATAGACATCTCATTGTCATTCAGAACAATGATAAAATTCGTCTTCAGCTGCGCCGCATTGTTGAGCGCCTCATATGCCATCCCGCCGGTCAGCGCTCCGTCACCAATCACAGAGACCACCGAGTAATCCTCGCCGCGCACATCCCGCGCACAGACATAGCCAAGTCCGGCTGATATCGAAGTGGAGCTGTGCCCCGTATCAAATGCATCACAATCGCTTTCTTTTCGCTTCGGAAAGCCGCTCATACCGCCGAATTTACGCAGACTATCAAATCCATCCTTGCGGCCGGTCAGAATCTTATGCGTATAAGCCTGGTGCCCGACGTCCCAGATCATCTTGTCGCGCGGCAGATCAAAGCTCAGGTGAAGCGCCATCGTAAGCTCCACAACCCCCAGATTGGACGCCAGATGCCCTCCGGTCCTGCTGATATTTTCAATCAGAAAATCACGGATTTCCTGCGCAAGCTCCGGAAGCTTCTCTTTTTCTATCTTTTTGATATCGTTTACTTCATTTATTTTCTCTAACAGAATAAACGCCATCCTTCCTTACGCACTGCGATGAATCAGATTCAGAATCAATTCCCGCAAAAATTCATTGTCGCAGGACAATTCATCCAGAATCTTTATGGCCTCCTCTGAGTATGCTGCCACATCCTCCTGTGCTTTTTCCAGTCCTTTAACCGTCACGTATGTCGTCTTGTTATTTTTCTCATCGCTGTTGACCGGTTTGCCAAGCGTTTCCTGCTCTCCAATCACATCCAGTATGTCATCCTGAATCTGAAAAGCAAGCCCGACATTCCTTGCAATCTGCTGTACCTTTTCAATTTCTGCTTCAGACGCTCCGGCCAGAACCGCGCCGATCATCATAGACGCCTCAATCAGAGCGCCTGTCTTCAGCCGGTAAATAAAATAGAGCTGTTCCTGCGTCAGCGGCTGATTGACATACTCTACGTCTACAGACTGCCCTCCAATCATGCCGTCGTATCCGGTTTTCCCGGAAAGAATCTGAAACGCCCTGCCTATTCCCGGATTCTCCGGTTCCATATCAAAAGCCCTGGAAGCAGTTTCATACGCCAGATTCAACAGCGCGTCGCCTGCCAGGATCGCCATCGCCTCTCCATAAACAACGTGTGTCGTCTTCTTTCCTCGGCGATATTCGTCATTGTCCATTGCCGGAAGGTCGTCATGAATCAGCGAATGGGTGTGAATCATCTCAATCGCTGCCATAAAAGGCTGAATCACCGCAGACGAACCGCCAAACATGACGTACGTCTGCTGCATCAAAAGCGGGCGCAGTTTTTTCCCGCCAACCAGCATACTGTAATCCACAGCCTCCAGAAGCGTCCGCTGAAATCCTTTTTCCTCCGGAAGGTAGCTCTGGATAATGCTCTTTATCTCTGTCACGCGTTTCTTCATCTGACTGTCAAAATTCGTCAAATCCACCATCCCCATTCATGATACGTATTTTTTTCTCAACCACATCTATCTTTTCATTACAGCTGGCCAGAAGCTCCATCCCCTGCTGATACAGCCGGAAAGATTCTTCCAGAGGAAGCTCTCGGTCTTCCATTTTTTCCAGCATTTCATCCAGCCGGGCAAAGGACGCTTCGAGTGTCAACTCTTCCGTCTTTTTGCCCTGTACTACGGTCTCCTCCAGCATCGTCTCTTCCGTCTTTTTGCCCTGCTCCACGTTTTCCTCCAGCGTCATCTCTTTCGATTTCTTATCTTGCTCCTGCATAGCTGTCCCACCTCCGCATTACTAGCGAATCTTTTCGGTCCGCATCACCTGCGCCACAATCTTGCCATCGCTCACAAGCAGTTCCAGTTCTTCATCCTTATGGACCTGCTCAACGGAAAATACACGTTTGCCCGCTCCATCTGTCACAGCCGCGTAACCCTGCGCCAGCTTTTCAAGCGGCGAAAGTCCTTTCATACGCTCAATATAGACCGCCATCTGATGCCGCCGCTCTTGCAGCGACATTTTCATCTGCGTCTCAAGCTGTTCCTCCAGATCTGCCGCACGCATTCTCAATTCCCGGACACGCTGTACCGGGCTTAAATGCTCAAGCCGCATTCTCTTTTCATCGAGCCGCATCCGGCTGCTTTCAATCCGATACCAGAGCAGCCGTTCCATGCGCCTGCGTTCGTCCTGCAGCCGTTCCTGCACTCCACGTACATCCATAACTGCAAGCTCAGCCGCCGCAGAAGGCGTAGGCGCCCGCAAATCCGCAACATAATCTGCAATCGTCGTATCTGTCTCGTGTCCCACTGCCGAAATCACAGGCGTATGACAGGCAAAAATAGCCCGCGCCACAAGTTCTTCGTTAAACGCCCACAAATCCTCAATCGAGCCGCCACCGCGCCCGACAATAATTACATCCAGTCCAAGTGCATCCAGCTTTGCAAGCCCGTCAGCCACACTCTGCGCCGCACCTTCTCCCTGAACCCTGGCCGGATATAAAATCAGCTCAATCCCGGGATTACGGCGTGTGGAGATATTGATAATGTCCCGCACGGCCGCTCCGGTCGGAGCCGTCACAATCCCCATCCGGCGCACATAAGACGGAATGGCTTTTTTATATTCCCGTGAAAACATGCCCATCTCTTCGAGCTCCTGTTTCAGCGCCAGAAAACGTTCGTACAGAACTCCCGCACCGTCCAGCTGAATGCGATTCGCATACAGCTGATACTTGCCATCACGCTCGTAGACATTTACACTGCCTTCCACCACCACCTGCTGTCCGTCAGACATCCGAAAAGCCAGTCCCTTTCTGGCACCGGCAAACATAATACAGGCAATCGTACCAACCGCATCTTTCAGCGAAAAATAGATATGTCCCGACGTATGATATTTACAGTTCGAGACCTCTCCCCTGACACTGATTCTGTTCAGTACAAAATCCTGTGAAAACATATTTTTGATGTACGTGTTGATCTGACCAACGGAATAAACTTTCTGCATATAAGTCAAACCTCTGTTATGCCAGCTTTGCCAGAACTCCATTCACAAAAGAGGGAGAATCATCTCCGCCATATTTCTTGGCAAGCTCTACCGCCTCATTGATGGCAACCTTTACCGGAACCTCATCGTCATGCAGCATTTCATATACAGCCAGCCGAAGGACTGCCAGATCGGTCTTTCCCATCCGGTCTGTTTTCCATCCTTTTGCCACTTCATTGATTTTCCCATCCAGTTCCGGGATCTGATCTTTAATATGCCCAAATTTTTCTGTCATATAATCATGTTCTTCCTGCGTCGCTTCCGGCAAATTCGCAAAATACCGCTCTACCTGTTCCGGAATCTCACTGCTGCTGTAAAACTCTCCGCAGAAAACAAGTTTGAAAATATGCTCCCTGATTTCACTTCTTTTCATATCCCGCTCTTTCTCCTCTTATGAAATAAGAATCCTGCCACGTAATACTTTTCTTTGATATAAAAAAGCTGCTTCACAAAATGTTCACACGCAGACCGATTCAGAGTACTTCCCGAATAGAGAATAGAAAAACTCCGGCCGGAAAGCCTCTGATCTATTACCGTCTGTATGAAAAACGATTTGTGCAGCAGCCTCTGTTTAGTTCTTATCCATTAAAACATTTACGATTTTAATGTTCACTTCTGCAACTTCAAGACCTGTCATTGTCTCAATCGCTGTCTTTACCTTTTCCTGAATCTTGGAGCTGGTCGCCGGAACGCTGTAGCCATAGTGAATATTGATAGCAAGCGCTACGTGTACCGTATTCTCATCCATCGTAATCTTAACACCTTTGGAAAGTCCTTTTGTACCAAGCTTTGCGATCAGATCACGCGTCACATTCCCTGCCATCGAGGCAACGCCGTCCACCTCCGATGCCGCAAGCCCCGCAATAATAGCGACCACTTCATCTGCAATGCGAACTTCGCCAAATTTCTCTTCATTTTCTAATTTATGTGTATGAAGTTCTGTATTTTCCATGAGATACCTCCAAAAGATCAATTATAATTGTTCATTGTCTATATTATACCATATAACAAAACGCGCGGCATGTTCCATGCCTTTTATGGAGATCTGCATTTGCAGCTTTCCATAACCTATATTATAGTGAACAAAATCATATTTGGCAAGAAAGATTTCGCATTCTTCCTTTACCGGCCAAATTCTGACAGAATCAAACCTTCATTTCGCTCCAGCACCATGCCCACGGACCAGCTGTTCACGAACAGTAAAAGCGGCCTGTCTTTCAGATCCTTGATCTTCTTCATATCAGATGTACCGACAATCCGGTTCAGGTCAATCTCCTCATTTTCAATCCAGCGGATATGCTCGTACGGCAGCATTTCCAGACGAATATCTACATTATATTCATTTTCCAGACGGTATTTGAGCACGTCAAACTGCAATACGCCGACAACGCCGACAATAATCTCTTCCATTCCGGTATTGTACTCCTGGAAAATCTGAATGGCGCCTTCCTGCGCAATCTGATTGATACCCTTGACAAACTGTTTTCGTTTCATTGTATCAAGCTGCCGCACCCGTGCGAAATGCTCCGGAGCAAAGGTCGGAATCCCCTCGTATGCAAATTTTTTGCCCGGCATACAGATGGTATCACCGATCGAAAAAATCCCCGGATCGAACACGCCAATAATATCGCCCGCATACGCCTCGGTTACGATATGACGCTCCTGTGCCATCATCTGCTGCGGCTGCGACAAACGCTGTCTGCGTTCCCCCTGCACGTGATACACCTCCATCCCGGCATCAAATTTTCCGGAACAGATGCGCATGAATGCAATCCTGTCACGATGCGCCTTATTCATATTTGCCTGAATTTTAAATACAAAAGCGGAAAAATCCTCCTCCATCGGATCAACCACACCGCAGTCTGCTGTTCTGGGCAGCGGTGATGTTGTCATGGACAGGAAATGCTTCAGAAAAATCTCCACTCCGAAATTCGTTAAAGCCGAACCGAAAAATACCGGCGACAGCTTACCCTGGCTGACCAGTTCCTGGTCAAACTCCGCGGAAGCGCCGTCCAGCAGCTCAATCTCCTCCATCAGAGTTTCTTTATTCTGTGTGCCGATAAATTCCTCAAGCTCCGGCGCATCCACGTCAATCTCTGTAGCTACCCCGGCCTTCGTTCCCTTCTGAGTGTCCGTAAATGTCGTCACTTTCCGCGTCCCGCGCTCATAAACACCCTTGAAATTTTTACCTGAACCGATCGGCCAGTTGATCGGACACGTTGCAATCCCCAGCTCCTTCTCGATGTCATCCAGAAGCTCAAACGTATCGTTCGCATCGCGGTCCATCTTATTAATAAAGGTAAAAATCGGAATATGCCGCATCACACAGACCTTAAAAAGCTTTCTCGTCTGTGCCTCCACGCCCTTTGAAGCGTCGATCACCATCACGGCAGAATCGGCTGCCATCAGCGTGCGGTACGTATCCTCCGAGAAATCCTGATGTCCCGGAGTATCCAGAATGTTAATGCAGTATCCGCCATAATTAAACTGTAACACGGAAGAAGTAACCGAAATACCTCTCTCCTTCTCTATCTCCATCCAGTCTGAAACAGCATGGCGCGCCGTCGCCTTTCCTTTTACCGAACCGGCTAGATTGATCGCTCCGCCGTAAAGCAGGAATTTTTCCGTCAGCGTCGTCTTTCCTGCGTCCGGGTGCGAAATGATGGCAAACGTCCGTCTTTTCGTAATCTCTTCTTTTATATTGCCCACAGCATTTCCCTCCAACTGTTTTTTTCAGACCTCTTATAAAACGATTAAAAGCCCTGCTTATTCTAACAGGGCTTTACAAAACTGTCAATCGAAATCACAGCTGTCCTCAGTCCCGAGACCCGGCGTCCCGTCAAGGCTCTGCGTATTCAGCGTCTTTCTTCGAAGCCGCTCTTCCTCCGACTGTTTCAAAATATAATTTTTGATCTCTTTTGCATTTTTAATATGCATCAAACGCAAATCCGGGTCCGTCACATCGCCGCTGAAGCAATGCACAGTTCCCAACCCGAAAATACGCTCCAGAAGACTCGTCTCCAGCCGCACATCCACTACTTTATACATGTAGCAGTCATTTTCCACCCGTTTCAGAAAACCTGAATTCACAGTAATGATCTCTTCCTGCACTATATAAGTGGTAAATGTCAGGGGCAGCCCCAGAAAAGCCCACCGCTTTTTCTCTTTATATGACATAACATTCCTCCTTGTCTCTGAATATGAACCAATTGCGAAACTCTCATTCAAAATCAGTTCCCTGAAAATACATAGGGAACATCTGCATTCAAATCCTTACACTGTCTTTATTTCGAAAATTATAACGTATTTCAAAAACGAAGACAAGAAAAAATTTATCTTTTCTCTTGAATTTCCAGTTCAGATACGGTATGATATGGCGAAAGAAAACTGGAGTATTTTTTACCGAAGCTATAAAGCAAGGAGGATAACATGAGACACTTAATGAGTCCTTTGGACTTCTCGGTAGAGGAGCTTGACCGTCTTCTCGATCTGGCAAACGACATTGAAGCAAATCCTGAAAAATATGCACATGCCTGTTCCGGCAGGAAATTAGCCACTTTATTTTATGAACCAAGTACACGTACACGACTCAGTTTTGAAGCAGCGATGCTGAACCTGGGTGGTAGCGTACTTGGTTTTTCTTCGGCCGATTCCAGCTCAGCAGCCAAAGGAGAGAGCGTTTCTGACACGATCCGCGTCATCTCCTGCTACGCAGACATCTGCGCGATGCGTCACCCAAAAGAAGGTGCCCCGCTTGTAGCCTCCACAAAATCCCGTATTCCGGTCATCAATGCCGGAGACGGCGGCCACCAGCATCCGACTCAGACACTTACAGACCTGCTGACCATCCGCTCCCTCAAGGGACGTCTCGGCAAATTTACGATCGGCCTGTGCGGTGATCTCAAATTCGGCCGCACGGTACATTCTCTGATTCAGGCTCTGATCCGCTACCCTGATGTCAATTTCATCCTGATTTCACCGGAAGAGCTCCGCATTCCCGATAATATCCGCGAGGACGTCCTGCGCCGGAACCACCAGAATTTCAAAGAAGTCGTCCGCCTCGAGGACGCGCTGCCTGATCTGGACCTTCTCTACATGACAAGAGTCCAGAAAGAGCGTTTCTTCAACGAAGAAGATTACGTGCGCATGAAAGATTTCTACATTCTTGACCGTGAAAAAATGAAACTGGCCGGACCGGACATGATCGTTCTCCACCCACTTCCCAGAGTAAACGAAATTTCCGTCGATATTGACGACGATCCCCGCGCTGCCTATTTCAAACAGGTACAATACGGCGTATACGTCAGAATGGCACTGATTCTCACACTGTTGGAGGTAAAAGTATGTTAAATGTCGGACAATTAAACGAAGGCGTGGTACTTGACCACATAGAAGCCGGAAAAAGCATGTCAATTTACAAATACCTGAAACTCGACCAGATGGACTGCTGTGTCGCAATCATCAAAAACGCCCACAGCAACAAGATGGGAAAAAAAGACATCATCAAAGTAGAATGCCCGATTGATGAACTTGACCTGAATGTTCTCGGCTTCATTGACCACCGCATCACAGTCAACATCATCCAAAACGGCGCAATCGTAGCAAAAAAAGACCTGAAACTACCCAAAAAACTCATCAACATCATCCACTGCAAAAACCCGCGGTGCATCACCTCCATCGAACAGGAACTAGACCAAATCTTCTTCCTCGCCGACGAAGAACGCGAAACCTACCGCTGCATGTACTGCGAAGAAAAATACCGCAGCTCCCGCAAAAAAAACTAAAAAACCACCCACTACAAAATTTAACAATTTGAATTCTTAACACAGAAACAGCCCGAGAGGGGACGACTGCTCAACGCAAACCCTGTGAGGCCGCCGGTACTTCATGAGTTTAAGCGAAGCGCCAAACGAATTTAGTACCGCTGCGTGCCGAACGGAGCGAAAGCGCGTTTGCGAGGGGCAGCCGTCCCCTCCCGGGCGTCCGGATTAATCCATACCTCCGCCTTTCACTACCCTCTCATATTTCAAAAACACATATTCCAAATCAAAATACGTCTGCTCCTCGCTATCTGCCGTAATCTCCCACTCATCCATTGCATCGAGATCCGGAAAATAAACGTCTGCCTCATACGCGTGGTTAATCTTTGTCACATGAGCCGTGTTGCAGTACGGCAGGAACTGCCGGTAAATGCTTTCTCCTCCGATAATATAAATATCATCGCTTTCATACTTTTTCAGCTCTTTCAGAACCTCCTCCACCGTGTGCAAAACAATCGCGTCTTTTACCTGATAATCCGGACGTTTTGTCAGCACAATATTGGTCCTGTTTTTTAAAGGAAGTCCGTTCGGAAAACTCTCAAGCGTCTTTCTCCCCATTACCACTACTTTGCCGGAAGTTGTCTCCCGAAAAAATTTCATATCGGACGGAATACTCACAAGAAGCTTGTTTCCCTTTCCAATTCCCCAGTTTTTATCTACTGCCACGATCAGATTCATCTGTATTTCTCCTCTCCATCATCGCGATATGCTCCCGCATCAGCTCCTGCGTAAGCTCGTAAACACTCCAGCTACAGTTATGCGGCGTGAGAACTGCTTTCAGCGGAATCGGTGCAATCCCAGCCTGCCGATAAGCTCGCAAAAACAAATCCAGCTTCTCCTCTGAAAATGCCACAAACACAAGAATTTCCGCCTGATGATACACGGCCGGCGCTTTTCTTTTCTCCTGCACCCCCTGCAATTCGCCCGCTTTCATCCCGGCAAGAACACCGACGCGCCGCTCAATATCCGCAGCGCAAAGCCGCCTTGCACCGCATCCCAGGCGACTGCAAAGCGCCTCAATCTGCTCCCATTTCCTATCCTCTTCGGTATAACATAAAATAAAAGCCAAATCCTGCATCTTCACACTCTGTTCCTTTCCATCACAGGCCAGTATATCGTTCAAACTGACCGCTCAGAAGCCTTATTGCACCTACACAGCCACCGGAATATTACGAATCTGCGGTCCCGTTGCATAATCTTCCACGTGCAAATCCTCCACCGTAAATGCATAAAAATCTTTGATTCCAGGCGTCAACCATACCTTCGGCGCCGGATGCTCTTCCCGCGTAATCAATTCTCTCACAAGTGGAATGTGTCTGTCATAAATGTGCGCATCCGCAATCACATGTACCAGCTCTCCCACCTGCATATCACAGCACTGCGCAATCATATGCACCAGAAGTGCATACTGCACAACATTCCAGTTATTTGCAGTCAGGACATCCTGCGATCTCTGATTCAGAATCGCATTCAAAACCAGGCGGTCGTCATCCGCCTCTTTCGTCACGCTGAATGTCATACTGTAGGCACACGGATAAAGGTTCATTTCATGCAGGTCCGCATGAACGTAAATATTCGTCATAATCCTTCGGCTGTACGGATTATTCTTCAGATCATACAGTACTCGGTCCACCTGATCCATCAGGCCTTCCCGGTACTGATGCTTCACACCAAGCTGGTACCCGTAAGCTTTCCCGATACTCCCTGTCTCATCCGCCCAGCTGTCCCAGATATGACTGTTCAGCTCATGGATATTGTTTGACTTTTTCTGCCAGATCCACAAAAGCTCGTCAAAAGCATTTTTAATCCCCGTGCGGCGCAGCGTCATGGCTGGAAACTCTTTGCGAAGATCATAGCGATTCACCACACCAAATCGCTTCACCGTATAGGCACTGGAACCATCCTCCCATTTAGGACGAACCTTCTCCCCCTCTGTACTCACACCATGCTCCAGAATATCCAGGCACATTTCCTTAAAAATCTTGTCAGCGTAACTCATAAATATCCTCCTGTCTGTCTTCCTAAGTTGATCTTTCTAAAGCCTGCTCAATAAATGAGTCGGCTGATTCCCGTGTCCTCTGCAAATCCAGACGCATTATACAAAAACAGAAAATCCGTATATTCCCCTTCTGCAATCAGCTCACTTAGCTTTTGATTGTAGTAACGGATATCCAGCATATCAATCTGGTCATATCCATCTAACAGAAACGGCACAAAGCAATGTGCGTAAGAGTCTTTGACAACAAGAATCCGTTTTCCGGTATTCTGGCGCGTGGCAATTTTGACCAGCGCATGATTTCCTCCAAAAAAGACATTGTATTTACTCTTTGTACGCAAAGACGGATAATCATACAGGCTGTATGTGATTTCCGGATTTCCGTTTTTCTCCACTGTATAAAAGATATCTTCTTTGTGCTGATACAGTTCGATCGAATCCTGTTCCGTGCGAATGCCAAGTTTGGACTGAATGGTTCCCTCAAAACTGTCTGTCACAGTCTCTATCTCATAATCATCCTGTGAAGGCACCACACCCCCCTGCTGCCCTGCCCACGCCTGGTACGTATAAAAGGCGGCCAGCGTCGTCCAGTGGTGATCCGTACGGTAATAAATCTCTTCTTCCTTATGCTCCCGCAAAACAGCGGCCGCATCAAACCACATACCCTCTGGTAAAACCGCTTCCAGCTCCTTCAAATACTGCTCCTCGTCATACGGCGACGCAAACGGCGGAAGCTTATCGCTTAAAATATCCACCGCATTCGGTATCACCATAAAGGTCATATGCCCACTCTCAAATCTGTCCTGATACTGCTTGGCGAACTGCCCCAGCACCCGCACATTCTGTCGTGCCGTATCGGTCGTAAAAGAACCGGTATGTTTTTCAATGAGATAATCATCTTTCGCAAAATAAATATCTTTGCTCTCCCTGCGCCCGGTCGCCCGCTCCACACCTGTCTTAAGGCCAATCCAGCCGTCGCGCCCCACGAACTGATCCGTCAGGTATTTCTCGTAATCGGCTTCAAAGTCCCCGCTCAAAACCGACTCCAGCGTAACCTTCGGCATCTGCGCAAGGTCCCTGTTTTCAGATTCTGAATGCTGTGCATCCGGTTTTAAAAACGTTGCAACAGTAAATCCAAAAATCATAATACAGAACAATGTAATCACATTCCACGCCTGTTTTCTGTTCATAATACCTCTCTTTATTTCTCAATGATAAGTTTCTGATTTCCTTAAAAGCGGAAATACAAAAACGGATTAAATGAAGCATCCACCAGCCACGCCACCGAGAGCAGAAAAATACCGGCATAAAACAGATTCCGGACCACGATCACTGCAATATCATTCCCAGAAAGTACGCGGCAAATCCATCCGCCGATTCGTTTCGGAAGCTGTGTGCTGCCCAAAATCAGAAGTAGCAACAAAACCGCATTATTATATAGAAGATATACAAACTCCCGGTTCACGACTCCACTTCCGTAGCCGCCAAACAAGGCCCTCATATAAGCAAGACCTGCTCCCATATCTTCAAACACAAAAAGATTCCAGCCAAGCATCACAAAAAAGAGACAATACACATGCTGAATGGCGGACGGCAGTTTTTTCAGATATTTCCCAAGGAAAAATTTTTCAATTAACAATAATACTCCGTAGTAGACTCCCCAGATCACAAAGTTCCAGCTTGCTCCGTGCCAAATTCCGGTAAGAAGCCATACCACCAGAATGTTGCGTACATGAAACAGTCGGCTCACGCGGTTGCCGCCGAGCGGAATATACACGTAATCCCGAAACCACGTGCCCAGAGAAATATGCCATCTGCGCCAGAATTCCGTGATACTTTTTGATACATACGGATAATTAAAATTTTCCAGAAAGCGGAACCCGAACATGTGCCCCAGGCCAATCGCCATATCAGAATATGCAGAAAAATCAAAATACAGCTGAAACGTATACGCCGCAAGGCCCATCCAGGCGGTAAGTACCGGCAGCTGCGCGACGGACATTGTCTGAATACTGTTCCAGAGCTGTCCCGCATTGTTTGCCAGAAGCACCTTCTTCCCAAGCCCCAGCATAAAACGGTTTACACCCTCTGCAAACTGAATCGAAGTTTCCTTTCTGCTTCTGAGCTGTTCATCAATCGTTTTATACTGAACAATCGGACCTGCAATCAGCTGTGGAAACATCGTGACATAAGCCCCGAAAGAAATCAGATTTTTCTGTACTCGCGCCTCTCCCCGATATACGTCAATCGTATAAGACATGGTCTGAAACGTATAAAAAGAAATTCCGATCGGCAGCGCAACATGAAGAAGATCCAGTCCGGCTCCTGTGAGGCTGTTTGCCGTATCAATGGCAAAATCCGCATATTTAAAAAAACCGAGCAACGACAGACTGACAACGGAAGACGCCACAAGCGCAAACTTTGCCCCCTTTTCGCGGTTCTTTTGTTTCATCTGGTCGACCATAATTCCGCCCATATAGGACACAAGAATGGAAACCAGCATCAGAATAATATAAACCGGCTCCCCCCATGCATAAAACAAAAGGCTGAATAACAGAAGCGCCAGATTCCGCAGAGAACGCGGCGCCAGATAGTACACAACAAGAACTGCCGGCAAAAACCGGAACAGAAACAGTAAACTGCTGAAAACCATATCTTTTCTCCTGTAATTTTACTGCAACGTCACAGACCCTGCAAGCAGTACTCTTCCACCGCCGCGTCCGGAACGCTCTAAGGCCGATTATATAATAAAGAAGTCAGATTAGCAAATTAAATTTTCCTGCGACTTTTTTCCCTATAATTTGATTTCTGCTTTGTGAACCACTTGACTTTACCCCTGTTTCTTATATAATATATCCGTATGCCTGCCTGACAGGGACATCCCTGCCTTTGCCAGTTGCAGACAGCATCAAAACAAATTACTGTTCATATATTATAGATTACAAGAAGTGCAGGAGACAATTTATGGGTAAACCGAAGCGCAAACGCGCAAAGAAGCAGGATCATCTTATCCTAAATCTTCTGATTTTAGTCACGGTAGTTCTGGTCGTTTTTGAAGGCCGCCTCGTTGTGACAATGTTTACATACCGTTCTGTCACAAATGCTTCCCCTGTTACTGCTCAGTCAGGCACATCTGCCTCGTCAACGGGCAGTATGACAGAATCGCAGCAGACAGAAAACGCTTCCACGACAAATGGATCTTCTTCCATGGAGGCTTCCCTTGCAGGTCTTCCGGGGAACCTGAGTATTCCGGAAGGTTCTGATCATTCCACTACATCGGCCCCTTCGAGCAACGCAGTTGTTCCAAAGGCCTCAACACCTGTCGATGATTCCTATTTTTCAGATGCCGTTTTTATTGGTGACTCCAGAATGGAAGGTTTCCGAAACGCTTCCGGCATCACACAGGGCCGTTTTTTCACAAGCGTCGGAATGTCTCTTTCTTCCATGCGAAGTGAAAATATCATCCAGACACCGGATGGAAATATCACAGTTGCAGCGGCACTCTCGGGAGGAACCTACAACAAAATCTATATCATGCTCGGCACAAATGACCTCGGTGAATATGACTGGAACTCTTTCCAGGACGGATTCGTATCCGCAGTGAAACGTTTCCAGGAAATTCAGCCAGGCGCGCTCATTTATATATGCAGCGTTATTTATGTAGAAGAATCCAAGGTTGATTCCACACAGTATGTCAACAATGCGAATGTCGACAAAATCAACTCCATCCTGCTTGATATCTGTGAGGAACAGGGTTATCATTATCTGAATTTGAATGAATTTCTGTCCAATGGCTATGGTGCTCTGATCGACGGTGCTTCCAGTGACGGAGTGCATATTTACCCGGATTACTGTAAACAGATGCTCGATTACCTCAAAAGCCATTACATTCCGGTCAACCAGCCGGACGACACATCTTCCGATGAAACAGAGGCAACAACTGATGCTGATGATTCTGTTTAAACAGACGATATCGGCATACAGATGCGAAACAAACATATAGAGAGGGGAACTTTATGATGAAAAAATTTACCACAATCCTCTGCACCGCTTCCATGGCACTCTGCCTGACAGCCTGCGGCGGCGGAAAGGAAAAAGACATCACAGTAGACACCGCCAAGCTTGCGAATGAGCTTCAGGCTGCAGTTACTTCAGACACACTCAGTGAGACAGCTTCTGATATGCTTTCTTCCATTTATTTCTTTGAAGACGGCGTAATCGAAGAAGGCGCTGCATATGCAAGCTCCGGCGCTACCGCATGTGAGATCGCTGTTGTAAAAAGTAAAGACGCCAAAGATACGGCCAATGTAGAAAAACTCTTCCAGACAAGAGTGGATAATCAGTCCAGCCTTTACGCTTCTTACAATGAAGGCGAAGTGAAAAAGCTCGATGAGGCTATTATCAAAAGCGCCGGTTCTTACACTGTACTGTGCGTCTGCGATGATCCGGATAAAGCAAACGATATTCTGAAAGATTACGGATTTTAGTCCTTTCTGAATTTTATAGCAAAGGACAGGTTGTAAAATCTTATAAAACAGGATAAACCTGGGAGGAATATATAAGTGGGGTTCCAAAACAAAAAGCACCCTATGCTTACGTATTTCTCCCAGGTTTTAATTTTGAAAGAATGTTTATTTAACTGGCTAAATCCCGCCTCTTGTAGACTACTAGCGCCCCGATTCCGGTTAGTACTGTCACTGCACAACAAACTGCTGCCAGAACAGCATCCGGTTTGCCTTTTGTAAAAATATCTGCCGCATTGGAAAAATAGTAAGGCGTTACGTATTTCAGCCACTCAATTCCCGGTATAACACGGCAAAGCATATCTGCAAGATATAAAAATACGGCAAGGCTAAATACTCCTCCAAGCTGTTTTTTCCGGCTGATTGCTGAAATCAGGAAACAAATACTGCCCACCTCAAATTGCAGCAGGATTTGCGCTGCATGATACCAGACATACGATTTCAGATTCGGCATTCCTCCAATCAGCGCCATACCTGCCAGCTCCCAGAGCATGCAGATCATCTGGAACACCAGAAGCATCGCAAGCATAGCCAGGTATTTCCATCCCACTACCGCTGTTCTTGTAAACGGAAGCGTATGCAAAAATTCTCCAGTATGCCCTTCCTCCTCTTTCGCTAAGAGAGACGCTCCAATCTGCGCTGCAAACATCGCACCTCCGATTGAAAAAACCATTGCAATTTCCGTTGCATAAAATCCCTCTACGGTCCCGATATTCAGACGATCCATGCCAAACGCCTTTGCAAACATACCGAGACTGGCGTAAAATCCGGCCATCTGCGCAATCGTATCTGCCAGGCTTTCAAAGAGCAACAGGCATCCGAAACAGATGATCCCCACACCAAACGACCAAAAGAGCAGCACCTTTTTATTCATTCTCAGTTCATGCTTCCACAGTATCATTTTTCCGTTCCTTTCTCATAATATGCTGAAAACAGCTCATCCAGCGACGGTTCTTCGATCAGTACGTCATCTACCTTTTCTTCCTCAAGCTTATGAATCAACTCCTGTGCACTTTGATACCAGGAAAAATGCTCCTCTTTCCCGTTTTTCCACACACGCACACGCCGAACCCGTGACCTGGAGAGATTTTCCACGGAATCTACCCGTATCAGCTCTCCTTCCCGTATAATCGCTGCATTCTGACAGTACCGCTTAACCTCAGAAAGCACATGGGAGGACAAAAAACAAGTGGTTCCTTTTTCTTTGTATTCCAGAAGAAGATGAAAAAACGCGTCCTGCATAAGCGGATCCAGCCCGGAAGTCGGCTCATCCAGAATCAGAAGCTCTGGCTCATGCTGCATGGCGCAGACAATGCTTACCTTTTTGCGATTACCGAGCGAAAGCTCACGTATGCGCTTCTCCTGCTCCACCTCAAACATTTCGCACATCCGATGCGACATCTTCTTGCAGTCTTTCCCCTGTGCCCCGGCTGCAAAGGAAATTACATCTTTGACCTTCATATCCGGATAAAAAAACGGCTCCGACGGCATGTAACCAACCCTCCGCATCAGATCCCGGTGCTGTGTGGAAGCATCCATTCCAAGCAGCCGAATGCTTCCCTCCTGATACCTCAAAAATCCAAGCATGCTCCGAATCGTAGTCGATTTCCCTGCCCCGTTTGGACCAAGAAAGCCAAATATATCTCCTTTTTCAACTTGAAGCGATATATCTTTTATTCCCCTGTGTTTTCCATAAAACTTTGTCAGATGATTGATATCTACAGCATATTCCATATCCAGTCTCCCTTTCTCATTGTGGAACAATCGTTCTGTGTTTCTTCTTATCTCACGAAATTTCACAACTGCCTGTTATGACACAGCACTTTTTTCCGGTTCCTGACCGCCCTTCTTCTGCTCTGACTTATATTTATCCAGCATCTGATTCAGCAGCTCCGTATCAATCCTCCGCTTTATCTTGTTTGCCAGACGGACACTCACATAAACCATCACCATATAAATACAAAAAAGTGCCGTCACCGTTTTTTTTCGGTCAAACCATAGAAAAATCCAGGAGGCCGCTGTATAACAGACAGAACAAACCAAAATCCCGGCCAGGCCCCACCGTCCAAGATGATCTGTCTCGTCAAAATTTTGAAACACATAAAGTTGCAGATAACACATCGCATACGTAAGCAAAATCATCTCTACCAAAACTGGAACCCTGGCGAAAAAATCTCCGTGCAACCCAAGATAGCAGCAGTAAAAAAACAAAATACAGCAAAAATACAGACACGCTCTGTATTCAATCATAATTTCTGTACTTAAATAACGTTTTAATCTCCTCCAACACCTCATATGCGCTTCGAAATAACACCCCAGTCTATTCCACATCTTCCTCGCCTCCTTTCAGTATCCTCCGCAGCTCTTTTCCATATTTCCGCGAAATAATTACCTGTTCCCCATTCTCCATCGTTGCCCGTATCCGACCTCCAGGTTCACTTTTCAGATAACTGATTTTATTGATATTCAAAATCATTGCTTTCGCGCATCGAAAAAAGCCTCTTCTGGTATATCGCAGTTCCAGCGCCTTTAAACTCGAAGAAATCCTTGCTACCTTATCCGCCAGATAAGCATACGTTATCCCATCAACATTTTCCAGATAAAAAATCTCCTCCGGAGCAAGATAAACCGTCTGTTCTTCCCAGACCGCAGGTATCTTCTGCACATCTCCACGTACAAATTCCACCAGAGTTTCTATTCTCGGCGTCATGCTCCGGTAGCAGATCACGATTTCGTCCTCTCCCTCCGTGATCTGATGTAACGTAAGCTTCATCAAAGCTCCTCCTTCTTCTCATTTTGTTCATTTTAACATTCTCTGAAAATATTACAACACAAAAAGAGCTAAGATGCCATTTCTTTCGGTTAAAATGCAGTAAAACAAACTGAAAAATAGCAAGTAGCATTAAAAAAGGAAGCTCCTTTACCGTGGAGCTTCCTTTATAAGGCCAAACTTCAGGCCCTGAAACCAATGAAAACTAAATTTTCTCGTAATGTTCTTCTGTGTACCTTACTCATGATGACAGCCATGTGATCCGCACCCATGACTTCCACACGCGCCTTCCGAATGCCCATGCTCATGATGGCTGCAGTTCGCCTCTGTGGAATATGCAAGGGTACCTGCAAGCAGTGCATCTACTGCCGCATCGGCAGCTCCTGTCACGCCACAGTACAGACGGATGCCAGCCGATGCAAGTGCATTCTGTGCGCCCCCGCCTATTCCTCCGCAGATCAGAACATCCACCTGATTTGCCCGCAAAAAGCCTGCAAGTGCGCCATGGCCACTGCCGTTCGTATCAACCACCAGCGACTGGGTTACTTTATCACCCTCTACATCATAAATTTTGAACTGTTCTGTATGTCCAAAATGCTGAAAAATTTCTCCGTTATCGTAAGTTACTCCAATTCTCATCGTGTTTTTCTCTCCTTTTCTGTGAATCATCTGCATCCCATCGCTACAATAACGATGGCAACACCCCTCCTGCTTTGCACACAGGATAAAATCGCCACCTGCTATATCAAGCATGCGTCCCTCAACAATGCAGGAAGCTATTTTCAATCTGGCGCTGCTGTATATCGCCTGGACCGTCGTTCGCGCAACATCCATCTGTACCGCGCACTGCTCCTGTGTCAGCCCCTCATAGTCGATCAGCCGGACACACTCATATTCATCCAGCGTCATAGCCGTACGCTTCATCTCAGGCCTTTCTGCTCTGGGACCAAAACTGCGGCAGGAAGGCACGGCACAAATGCGTCTTTTTTTACATGGTCTTGGCATTGCCTTCCTCTCTTTTTTCCTTTTTATAATCCCAGTATAGTTTTATTATTGACATATGTCAATAATTATTTCATCTATTTTTTACATTTTTTCCTTTATGAAATTAAAAAAATACAAAAAAACACTTGCAAAATTTCCAGTAATTTTATATAATATTCTAGTCGGTTGGAACGCCGTATGTATGCCGGATTAGCTCAGTCGGTAGAGCGACGCATTCGTAATGCGTAGGTCGTGGGTTCAAGTCCCATTTCCGGCTGAAAAAAAGCCTTGCTATTGCAAGGCTTTTTTTATATATTAATTTATCCACTATCTTTTTTATAGACCGCTTTATTTAATAAAACGGTCTATTGCTTTGTTCAATTCCTCTATTTCATGCATATCTCCGGACTCAATCGCATCCACCAGACAATGCTTGATATGATCCTGCAAAATTACTTTTCCCGCATTATTGATCGCAGCTTTCACGGCAGAAAGCTGAATCAAGACTTCACTGCAATCTCTGCCGTCTTCTACCATACGTTTAATGGATTCTACATGTCCAATCACGCGGGAAAGACGGTTCAACACAGCACGGGTATTTTCATGTGTATGCGTATGCACATGGCCTTCTTTCAAAGAATGGCTGTGCACGGACACTCCTGTTTCCGAGCTGTGCGCATGTGGCTCCGTCTCCTCATGGATATGTTCATATGGAACCCCATCTGCTGTTACGTGTGTGTGCACATGCTCCTGTCGCGTCTTATCCTTCATACATCTAATTCCTTTTCTTAACATCCTTTTTTTCGGACACTTTTTTACCTGCTGTCCTTTTTTTCTGATCCTTTGCCCTGTCTTCTTTCACCGATTCTCGCTCTGCCGCTGCGTTCGTTGTTTTTGCTGCCGTTTTCTTCGGTGCAGTTGTTTTTTTCACTGCCGTTTTTCCCGCCGCAGCTTTCTTCACTGTTGCTTTTCTCGCTGTTTCCTTTACTTCCGTACATTGAAATACAGAAATTCCCATTGGCGGCACCAGTATTTCGATCGAATTTTCACGGTCATCGCAAACATTCTTTTTGGAAGATCTTGCACGCGGGTTCGTATTTCCTTCTCCGCCAAACTCAGTGCTGTCACTGTTGAAAATTTCCTTGAACTTACCATTGTACGGAACGCCAATCCTGTGCTTTTCATATACAAGCGGTGAAAAATTCACAACAATGAGAAGGTCATTCTCCTGTTTTTCACCTCGGCGCATGAAAACAAGCATATTTTCATCTGCGGAAATACTGTTAATCCACTCGAATCCCTGCGAATCATAGTCTTTACTAAACAGCGCCGGCTGCTCTTTGTACAGCCTAATCAGCGCTTTCATGTAAGTCTGCATCTGCCGATGTTCCTCGTAATCGAGCAGACCCCACTCCACAGATTTTTCCTCACTCCACTCATCAAACTGTGCAATATCCTGTCCCATAAACAAAAGTTTTTTGCCCGGATGCGTCATCATATATCCATAAGCGGCGCGCAGATTCGCAAACTTAGCCTTCCGCTTGCCCGGCATCTTTCCGATCAGGGATGCCTTCCCATGTACGACTTCATCGTGCGAGATTGTCAGAATAAAATCCTCACTGTACGCATAAATCATGCTGAAGGTCAATTCTCCATGATGATAAGACCGGAAAAACGGGTCCAACTGCATATAGCCCAGGAAATCATTCATCCAGCCCATATTCCATTTATAATCAAACCCAAGACCGTTATCCTCAACCGGAGCCGTAATTTTGGGCCATGCGGTAGATTCTTCTGCAATCAGAATTGCTCCGTCTCCATCTTTTTTGAAAATGGAATTCAGATGCTTGAAAAATTCCACGGCCTCCAGGTTTTCGTTCCCACCATAGATATTGGCCACCCACTCACCGTCATTTTTTCCATAGTCCAGATAAAGCATAGACGCAACCGCATCCATGCGAATCCCGTCTGCATGGTACACATTTTTCCAGAATAACGCATTGGCAATTAAAAAGTTCGATACCTCCGGCCGACCATAATTGTAAATCAGTGTTCCCCAGTGCGGATGACTTCCCTTTCTCGGATCAAAATGCTCATACAGACACGTACCGTCAAAATTGCTCAGCCCATGTGTATCTCTGGGAAAATGTGCCGGAACCCAATCAAGAATTACACCAATATGATTTTCATGCATATAGTTCATAAAATACATGAAATCCTGCGGTGAACCGTATCTGGCAGTCGGAGCGTAATATCCAGTCACCTGATAGCCCCATGAGCCGTCAAACGGATGTTCCATTACGGGAAGCAGTTCGATATGCGTATATCCCATGTCTTTTACATAGTCTGCAATCATTGGCGCAAGTTCACGATAATTGTAAAACGGGCGTCCATCCTCCGGTTTTTTAAATGAACCAAGATGCAGTTCATACACAAACATCGGCTCCGTCTTTGTATCGCGTTTTTTTCGCTCCTCCATCCAGGCTTCGTCATTCCAAGAAAAGTCGTGAAGGTCAACAACTACCGATGCAGTATCCGGGCGAAGCTCCGCTGCATTTGCATACGGGTCCGCTTTCAGATAAGTAAGTCCTCCTTTTGCCTTCACTTCATATTTATAGAGTGCTCCCTTTTGAATACCCGGAACGAACAGTTCAAAAATTCCGGTATCACCGAAACGTCTCATTGGAAGCCTGCGCCCATCCCAAAAGTTGAAATCCCCGACGATGCTGACTCGTATCGCATTCGGCGCCCATACAGCAAAATAAACACCTTCTGTGTCGCCTACCGTTACGGGGTGCGCGCCCAGTTTCTTATAAATATCATAACAGATACCTGCGTTAAATCGCTTTGCCTCTTTCTCTGTAATCAGCGGTGCATATGCATATGCATCCAGCTTTTCTTCTACCGTATCATCCTCATACGTAACCAGATATGAATATTGCGGAATCTGCTTTTGGAAAAGCAGCACTGCAAAAAATCCGGCTTCATCCTCCATATCCATCGGATAAATCTCCCCGGTATCCTTCACCTGTACAGATACCTTCGCCGCATCCGGGAAAAATGCCTGTATTGTAATACCATCGTCTGTCTGATGTGGTCCCAGATATTTCTCGGGATGATCTTCCTCCGAATAAACAATCGCTTCCACGCCTGCCCAGTCCATTAAATCATATAGCTTTTTATCCATACAGTATCCCTCCACGGCATAAAATTTACCCGGAGATTTCGATATGCAGAATGCCTTTTTATCATGCGATTCAAAACACCTCTCTGTCATAACTCCGGATAAAAACAGTGTACCATTTTAGTACCGGAAACACAAGAGCAAAAAACAACCGGGGAATTTTCATTCCCCGGTTGCTTCATCTTGCACGACTGCTAAACTGCCGCTTTTTATTTATTGTATTTCTTTCTGCGAAGACCTGTATACCTTCCCGCTATCAGTGCACATAGAGATGCCGCAAAAGCTATCAGCCACATTGTGATCGGCGTAGAATCTCCTGTTGCTACCGCTGTGCCCGGTGTTCCCGCTGCACCTGAGGTACCTGCTGTTTTTGAGCCGCCCTTTTCTGTCTCGGATTCCGTTTCTGTCTCTGTCTCTGTTTCGGTCTCCGTTTCAGTTTGTTTGTCTGTCTCCGTCTGCGGCGGGTTCGTTTCTGTCTGCTGCTCGTCGTCCGGAATTCCGTCGCCGTTTGCATCAATATTCGTATCCGGTTTTCCATCGCCATTTGTATCAATGTTCACATCCGGCTTTCCGTCTCCGTCCGTATCAACGTTTACATTTGGTTTTCCGTCGCCATCCGTATCAATATTCACATCCGGCTTTCCGTCTCCATCTGTATCAACATTCACATCCGGCTTTCCATCGCCATCTGTATCAATATCTACATCGGGTTTTCCATCGCCATCTGTATCCTTGTTGATATCCGGCTTTCCGTCTCCATCTGTATCAACATTCACATCCGGCTTTCTATCACCGTCTGTATCAATATCTACATCCGGTTTTCCATCGCCATCTGTGTCTTTATTGACATCCGGCTTTCCGTCGCCGTCTGTGTCAATATCCACATCCGGTTTTCCGTCTCCATCCGTATCTTTATTGATATCCGGCTCACCATCGCCGTCCGTATCAATATCCACATCCGGCTTTCCGTCTCCATCCGTATCCTTGTTGATATCCGGCTTTCCGTCTCCATCTGTGTCAACATTCACAGGGGTCTTTTCATCAATAACAACGACTACTGTGTGATTTGCATTAGCCGGAAGCTCCACACTTCCCTCTGCTGCATCCGTCACAAGATCCGTTCTTACCACACCATCCACGATAACATATTTCACTTTGTAATCATGGCCTTCAACCTGTTTCACTGTCCATTCCACTTTCTTGGAAACACCTGCATCTACCGTACAGCTGTTGGTAATCGTGCCGCTTGCTCCACCGGTAAGCTGTGTCTCAATCGAGAATTTTTCCTGCTTGTAGGTTGGTGGAATCGGATCATTGGAAGGACCTTTTTTCTTCAGCTCAATCACAACCTTCTTGTCCCCGTCAATTCCTGCAAGAAGCAGATTATTTCCACTTGCCTCGATTGGCTCTCCATTTACCGTAACACCCTGTATCTCATATCCGCTCGGAACATTCCATGATACTGTGTCATCATCGCCCGGTGCAAAGTATCCCTGTCCACTCTCTACACTACCAGGACCACCAACCAGCTCAACCTCAACCTTGTGCAGATCTCCCGGTTTCGGCGCCGGTGTCGGACCGTCAGCATCGTCATTCTTTGTGAAGAATACCTCTATCACATGATCAGCCTGTGCCTGGTCAACCATCATCAGGAACTGGCCTTTTGTGACATTTTCCTCACGCACTGCAATATCCGAAGCCAGTGAATCCGGAATCGTTACGACAGTCTCATAGGATTTGTCTCCCTCTGCCTTCGGCATAAGATCTTTCTGAGTCGCTGCATTTGCCAACAATTCCTCATCATCAATCAACATAATTCCGTCTTCCATCGTAACTTCTGTCACTGCCTCGGTTGTCGCTTCCGTTACGATTTCTGTTGCGGCTTCCGTCACCGGTTCTGTTGCGGCTCCTGTCTCCTCTTCCGTTACAGCTTCTGTCATTGCCTCCGTTACGTTCTCGGTTTCGGTTGCAGTTTCTGTCACTGGTTCCGTTACGGTTTCGGATACTGCTTCTGTTACGCTTTCTGTCATCGGTTCGACTACCGTTTCAGATACCGCTTCTGTTATTCGTTCTGTCACTGCTTCGGTTACAGTCTCTGT
Source organism: Blautia sp. St.27G3 (assembly GCF_059728505.1). NCBI lineage: Bacteria > Bacillati > Bacillota > Clostridia > Lachnospirales > Lachnospiraceae > Blautia > Blautia sp. St.27G3. The sequence continues at coordinate 248,080 of NZ_BAAGFO010000001.1, forward strand.
CGTCGCTTCTGTTGCAGTACTGTTTTCCGCATGATAGCTTCCAACAGACAAATCAACCACTGAGATTTCATCAATATCAAACAAAAGTGAACTGTCTGAATCCTCCGCAGCAGATCTCTGACCAGAAGCTTCTCCGACAATGACATCACCGGTAACTTCCGGAGCTGTCTCCTCGTCCTGAGTTTCCTCATACACAGCCGGTCCGCCCGCTGTCTCTGCAGCATAGGCTGCCGCCTGTAAAGACTGTTCTATCGCCTCCGGTACCGGAACCAGTCCCGGCATCTCTGACATTTTTTCCGTAATTGCCTCTGAGATTGCCTCGGTAATCGCCTCAGTGCTCAGCACTTCTTCTGTAATCGGTTCTGCTGTTCCTTCCGTTGCCTGCTGCTCTGTAGATAATTCTGTTGTTTCCAGTTTTTCGGATGCCTGTTCTGTCTCCGGTTCTGCCGCTGTTTCTTCTGGCTTCACCTCTTCAGATACTTCCGTCATTTCCGGTTCTACCGTTCCTTCTGTAGCCTCGGATTCTGTTGAGACTTCTGTTGTTTCCGGTTCTGCGGATACCTCAGATTTTTCCAAAGCCTCAGATACTTCATCAGACTCTGCTTCTGATGGTACTTTTACAGTCTCCTCTTCTGTCTCAGCTGCTTCCGATTCCGTTTCTTCTGCCCCCGGCTCCCATGCACCCGGAACATCTGTCGTCTCATCCGGAAGCGCTGCTGGCGGAGCCAGATTCGGTCTGGACATCTGTGGCGCCCGGGCCGGCATCCGAGTCGAACTCGTTTCTGATTCAGTCTCGGATTCCGTTTCTGATTCAGTCTCTTTTTCTACTGTATCAAGTACTAGTTTTCCGTCAATCGTAACTTTGGATATGCTGTATCCAGCTTCCGGAGCAGCATTTATCCCCACATAACTCTGTCCTTTATAAACAGTTTTTGATGAGGAAATCGTTCCTGCACCGTACTTGTACAGATCGATATCATAAAATACCGGAGCCACCTGTACCACAACATGCGCATCCTCAGTCAGATTATTCAGTTCTACTTTATCGAGATCGCTTCCCTTGCTCTCTCCATTTACAAGAACATCGACCACCTCATAGTAAGTATAGTCGTCAGAAGTCGGATCTGCTGTATTTGCTGTTACTCCCCAACCTACTTCATAATTACCGTTCGCTTCAATAACCGCACCACTTGATATTTCACCAGGACCGCCTACAATCTGCGTCGTAACCTTCACGTACTGATCCTCATCATAAGTCGGTATCGTCTCTTTGTCCTGCGTCTTGTCAATAAAGTATACGTCAATAACTGTATTCTGTTTCACTTTGAATTTCCAGGAACCAGAATCCTCCAGGAATTTGCTCTCTGTCTTTTCCACGCCATCGACAAAGATACGATAAAGCTGGTAATTGTCTCCTGCATTCCAGGTAAGCGTATACGAATCATTGTAAGCAACCGTTGCACTTCCACTTACAGAACTGCTTGCATCTCCCCCATAACGGTTTACTGTCACCGTATACTGACCGTCTGTCTTTTGGCCACCGATTGTCGGAAGCTTGGACACTTTTACGATAACCTCGTGGTCTGCCTGAAGTCCCTTAAAGTCCACGGAAGCTATTGTCAGGTCTGTGTATGCCACTCCGTCCACTACAATTGCAGCAACGCCATAGCCCTCGCCAAGGGTCCAGGCAACTGTGAAATCTTCACCTTCTGCAAGACGCGTTGTCGGTGTGATATCACAGGAACCGTCTGTGCAGCCTTCTAATACGGTCCTCACCTGATAAAATTTAGGTACATCCTCCCCCGGAGCCGGGACGATCGGCGGATCAACCGGATCTTTTTCAAACTCAACATAAACACTGTGATTCTCATGAATCTCTCTTTGCAGCGTATAGGAATTTGCTCCAATCAGGTCATCTCGAACCACGCCGTCTACTGTTACCTTTACTACATGACTGCCTGCTGCGGCTTTCCACGTAACAGTCGGGGTCGTTCCTTCCTTCTGTTTCAGAGCCGGAACAACACTACCTTCCCCTTTTGAGGTAATATTCAGGTTAAAATATTTACTGTAGTACAGCTTCAGCTCTGTCGGTGTACCTCCTACAATCGTACCTTCCAGTACGTTTCCTTCAAGCTCTGCATTGTACCAATATTCCTCGCCGTTTACCGTCAGCGTCTGTTTCAGGTCCTCCGGATAATCATTGATGCTAATCTTGCTCTCTGTTGTACCTGTATGAGAAACAGTTTCCTCGGCCACTTTACGGTATGTATAATTGCCTTCCGCATCCTTGGAATCAGTTCTCACATAATAAGCTACATTGTAACGCGTATCTGCTCTCGGTGACCAGTGTGCGACAAAGGTATGCTCTGACTTCTTGATGAACGGCTCGCCGCCCTCATATTTTGTCTCGCTTCCATCGTCGTTTTTATAGAACCACCCTTCAAACGTATAACCTGATTTCGAAGGCTTCAGGAAGTTATCGTAATTGGTAGCCGATGCCGTTACATACGCATGATCTGAAATCCGGCTTCCTCCGTCGCTGTCAAAGTGAACTACAAACTTCGAGCCATCTGCCTGCCACTGTGCATATACTGTGTAATCAGATGCCGGCATGGTAGCACTTCCGATTTCCGTAGTTCCAGCAGCGTCTGCTTTCCATCCCATGAAAATGTAACCAGGTTTACTCGGAAGTTCTCGGCCAGTCAGCTTAGTCACTTCTGGATTAATTGCAGTACCGTAAGTAAGTTCTTTCTCTTTCACGCTGCCAAGAGAACCACCGTTCGCATTGAACTTCAGCTTGTAAGACTGAATCTGCCACTGAGCTTTTACGACAGTTGTCAGATCCTTTGCGACCTGCTGCGTTGTAATCGCAGTTCCGTCTTCCATGGTCCAGCCTGTAAATAAATACCCCTCTCGCACAGGTACATGGTTATATTTTATTACCTGCTCACGAACACTGCTTAATGCTGCTACCACATATTTTTTGTTTTCACTATCACCAATCTTACCACCGTTTGCATCAAACTGAATCACTCCGGTATCTGTTGTATAGGTCGGTGTAATAATAATCGTCGGCTCATCATCATCATCCGGCGGAATGATTGGGGTTCCCGGCGTGATCGGATTTCCATCATCATCCTTCCATACCTGGAATTCTGATTCCGGATCATCCGGTTCCGGTGGTTCCGGAAGTACGATAATCTCCTTGTCACCAATTACATAATAATCGTCCAGAGGATCATCCGGATCGTCCGGATTCTGAACAATAACATGTACTGGTTTAAATACTGCCTTGTTTCCAACATTTTCACACTCATCTTTTGTCCAGATGACAAGAGATTTTCCTTTTCCGACATACTCGCTGATATCTACTTTGAAATCATATGTATGAACAGGTGCATCAAGATAAATCCACTCGCTCTCATCTGGCTCAGGGCCATTCGGGTCATCGGTAATGTAATAAGCCGAAACACCGGAACCTCTGTCATCCTCAATCAGTGTAATACCGTCTTCATCAATACCGTCACCCTTATCGGTCAGAGTGATTGTTGCTTCATTCCTTCCTGTATTGCTTCCTGCAATCTCCGGCTCCACGTCATCCAGAAATGCAGTCAGATAGGTCTGGAACGCTTTTGATTCATTTCCCTTATCATCCTTAACCGACAGTTCAAAAATCCAGCGGCCATCCGGCTTGGTCTTATCATAAACGAAATTCTCGATCTGGCTTGGATCTGTTTTCCATCCGGAATCATAAACGATAGTGTTATTTGGATCGTAAATTTTCAGCTGCCACTGTGAAATCTTCTCTCCGCCTGTACCCGTTTTTGACTTATCAAAGATATTTACTGTAACTGTATCATTTGAATTCACAAGATGCTGCTTGTGGATTGTCATGACCTGCTCACCGCTGTTTGCATCCTTGATATAGAAATTTGCCAGCGGAATTTCACTCTTTACCTGCGCCTGCTGAAAATGATTTCCTTCAAAATAATTAGTTGCAATGAACTGTGCCATTGTTTCAACGAAATCATCACCGGTTGCATAAAAACCGTTTCCAGCGCCAAGTCCGAGATGATCCTCCGTAGAATCTGTAACTACTTTTCCATCATTTCCGTTACTGACATAGAAAATCTCGTTTTCATTCATACGGTTAATACCGTCTGCATAAGTCGGATCCTTCTCATCCGGTACCTGCGGGTTATTGCTAGCTCCTACCAGGTTGATGAAATATTTGTACTCCGCACCTTCATAGTACTGTACCTGCTTCAGTGCATCAAACGCAGAAGCTTCATAACGCATCTCCAGGTCCATAAAACGGTAAATGGTGAGCTCTGAACAACCATGGCTTGTATATCCAACCACTGGTCCGAAGCCATTCAGTCCGTTCGGTGTCAATGGTATGGAATTAAAATTCGTTACCAGCGTACCGAGCGTGCCGCCACTGTATGGCTGTGACTGAACAGATACTCTGTCTTTTCTCAGATCAATCGTAAGTCTTGCCTTCTTCTGAGCGCCGAGGTTTATCGTTGTACTTCCAAGCTGAGTACCGGACTGAATCGAAGGCTCGTTTGAATTCACCGGAAAAGTAATCGCACGGATTACTGCTGTAGGTGTCTGTGAGGTAAGGCCTGTAAAATACAGAACATAACCTGTCAGATTTCCATTCACAATACCACAGTTCAGCAAAAAGCCTGCGCCTGCAAGCGTATGCGGACCTACGGCACTCGCATCCATATCAAAACTGATCGTTCTTCTGGAATCGCTTGTGGCCGGATAAAACATATAGTCCATCAAAGGATTTGTTCCATAACCGGCAAATACCATATTTGCCTTGCCGTTTGCATCTGCAAAGGAATCAATATGCTGTTTGAAAGCTCGACAGCCTGAAATATTTGTGGTACGCGCCCCACTTGCCTCTATCGTAGTGACACCGCCACTGATATGCGAGTTATCCGCTGCCCTGAACGGCTGCTTCAACTTCTGATCCGCGGACAAATTCAGGCTATCGTACTGCGCCTGATTATAATAGTGATCATATACATACCAACCGTTCAAATTTGTTGTATCGATCTTTGCCGCCGTTGTCGTAATTCGAAACGTCGACGGATCCATACCCTGACTGATCAGCTTTTCTGTAAGTTCTTGCTTGAAATCCAGGAATGTGCCAGGATAATCTTCCGGTACATTTACCGCGATATCAACTACCGGTTTCGGGTTACTGCCAATGCCTGCCGCAAAAACAGTAAGGCCTCCTCCATGAAATACCCCCAGAAACATAGCTAAACTTACAACAAAACTAACTACTCTTCTCCATGCATTACGCACATCTTTCACTCCTCTCTTTCTTTATTGGCAAATAGTTTTGTTCGTTTCAGCTCCATAAAAAATTTACAGCCTCACCTAGAGAATATTTGTCTGACAAAAAGTTACCCCTCTCTTTTTGCAGCAAAAAAGCCCCCGGCCTGTTTACTTAGCAAACAACAAGGAAGCTCTTGAAATCTTAAATGTGGCCGAAACTTTATATGTTGGTTATCTTATTCCTGTTTTTGCTAAAAATCAAGACCCTTTTCGAGTTTTTTTCATGATTTTGTTATAATTTTTAAAAAATTCAAAAAAAATCTGTTTTTCATGTTAATTTTACCCCCCCCCCCCTAAAATTTCCAACTTTAAAGATGATATAATTTATTTTTTCTTTTATATATAAATTTTTTTTAATAAAACAATTATTTTTCTAAATAAAAATATAAAAACATACAATTTTACAAACCAGAAATATGCCATCTTTAGATTTTATAAAATCGTTATTAAAAAGGATATTTTCAGACTGATATGCAAAAATATTTTCTATTTCACGCACAACTTTCACACAAAAAAAGAGCTGGACTCCTGCCCAGCTCTTCTCTATTTTCATTTTTTATTTTCATTTTTCTATTTCATGGATAAACAGGCCACTCCGAAGCTTCGGCTCAAACCAGGTTGACTTCGGCGGCATCAAAAGCCCTGCATCTGCCACTGCAAACAGTTCTGAAATAGCAGTCGGATACATTGCAAATGCTACGGCACAGTCCGAGTGTACTCTTCGCTCAAGCTCCCCATACCTGCGAATGCCTCCGACAAAATCAATCCTTTCATCAACCCGCGGGTCTCCGATTCCAAGGATAGGGCCCAGTACCTCTTTTTGCAAAATTGATACATCCAGTCCCTCCACCGGGTCCGCACTGCGGTATTCTTCCCGGATCGTCAGATAATACCAAGTATCTCCGAGGTACATCATCAGCTCACCCTTTTCTTCCGGCTTTGTTTCTTTTGCGGAATCATCCGCCGCAAGGCTGCGGACTGTACATTTTTCTGAAATTTTATTGAGGAACTCCTGCTCGGACAAACCATTCAGATCTTTGACTACACGGTTATAGTCCATAATCATCAGCTCTTCATCCGGAAACAGAATAGAGAGAAAATAATTAAACTCCTCGCTTCCGCTGTAGCCCGGATGCTGCTCACGCCGCTTCAGACCGACACGGACCGCAGATGCCGCCCGGTGATGCCCGTCTGCAATATACACCTCAGAAATCCCGGCAAAAGCCGCACGTATCTGCGCGATACTCTGCGTATCCTCAATCTTCCAGCCCCTGTGCCGTATTCCATCTTCTGAAACAAAATCAAAAACAGGAGCTTCCTGTTTTTTGGTTTCGGTCACGGCCTGAATCATCTCATTTTTTCGATAAGCAAGAAAAATTGGTCCAGTCTGTGCGCTGCACACATCCACGTGACGGATGCGGTCTGCCTCCTTTTCTGCTCTCGTATTCTCGTGTTTTTTGATCACATTGCCGATATAATCATCAATAGAAGCGCAGGCCACCAGTCCGGTCTGCGCACGGCCGTCCATCGTCAGCTCATAAAGATAGTAGACCTCCTGCCCCTCCTGCACAAAAACTCCATTCCTGATCTGCTCCTGAAGCATACTGCCTGCTTTCTCATACACTTCCGGCGCATACATATCCGCATCCGGCGCAAACTGTGTCTCCGGACGGTCAATATTCAAAAATGAAAGGCGGTCTTTTGCTGCCTGTACATACGCCTCTTCGCGGCTGTATACATCATACGGAAGCGCTGCTACTCGTGATACATACGCATCTGCTGGACAAAGTCCCTGAAACGGTTTGATATCTGCCATGTTCTTTTCCTTTCTTCTTTCAGTTCTCTCATTTCCCGAAAAAATATCCGGAGCTGTTGCAAAACAGCTCCTTCCTTTGCACCTGTTATTTAATCACACGCACTTTCACAACGCCTTCTGTCGCGCGAAGCTGCTCGATCACATCCGGCTCCACCTGGGTGTCCAGATCAACCAGCGTATAGGCATAATCGCCTTTGCTTGTATTACTCATATTTTTAATATTCGTATCTGCCAGAATGTCTGCAAACCGCCCGATCATTTTTTTCATATTTTTGTGATAAATTGCAACGCGTGCTTCAGCATTGCAGGCGCCAAGATCACAGTTCGGATAATTCACAGAGTTACGGATATTTCCGTTTTCCAGGAAATTTTTGAGCTCCTTCACGGCCATAACTGCACAATTATCCTCGGACTCCGCAGTAGACGCTCCAAGATGCGGTGTGAGAATCACACCCTTTTTCCCGATCGTCACCGGATTCGGAAAATCAGAAACATAGCGATGGATCTTCCCGGCCTCAATTGCTTCAATCACAGCTTCCTCATCCACAAGCAGATCCCGTGCAAAATTTAAAATTACCGCATTCTTTTTCATTTTGGCAATCGCATCGCGGCCAATCATCTTTCTTGTGGAATCCAGCAACGGCACATGAATTGTAATGTAATCACACTCCTCATAAATCTGTTCCACGGAGTTGATATGCTTGATGCTCCTTGAGAGATTCCAGGCTGCATCCACAGAAATATAGGGATCATAACCGTATACCTGCATGCCAAGGTGTGTCGCAGCGTTCGCTACCTGCACGCCGATTGCACCCAGACCAATGATTCCGAGCTTTTTATCCTGTAATTCGCTCCCTGCAAAACGCTTTTTTTCCTTCTCAGTGGCTGCCGCAATCTCAGCGTTTCCAACCTGGCTCTGCACCCAGTTGGCGCCTCCGATAATGTCCCGCGCAGCCATCAGCATGCCCGCAAATACAAGCTCTTTGACGCCATTTGCATTTGCTCCCGGTGTATTGAATACAACGATTCCCTGCTCTGCACAGCGTTCCAGCGGAATGTTGTTTACTCCGGCCCCTGCACGGGCTATTGCCTGCAGAGAATCCGGAAATTCCATATCATGCAGCTTTGCACTGCGCACCAGTACGGCGTCTGCATCTTTGATCTCTTCTACCTGTATGTATTGATCTGTGAAACGATCCAGACCTACTTGTGAAATCTGATTCAGACAGGCGTATTTGTACATCAGCCATTCACCTCTTCAAATTTCTTCATAAATGCAACCAGGGCATCCACACCCTCAGCAGGCATCGCATTATAAATACTCGCACGCATTCCGCCTACGCTGCGATGACCTTTCAGATTCACAAAGCCTGCTGCCTCAGCTTCTTTTACAAACTTGGCATCCAGTTCCTTATTTCCTGTTACAAACGGAACATTCATCAGAGAACGATCCTCTTTTACAACCGTACCGCTGAACATATGGCTGGCATCCAGGAAATCATAGAGTACTTTTGCCTTTGCCTCATTGCGCTCCTTCATGGCCTGCAAACCGCCGGTTTCGCGAATCCACTTGAATACTTTGCCACACATATAAATGCAATAGCAGTTCGGTGTATTATACATGGAGCCTGCATCTGCATGTGTCTTAAACTTCATCATGGTCGGCGTGAAATCCAGGACATCGTCCGTAATCAAATCTTCTCTGACAATCGAGATCACCATACCTGCCGGACCGATGTTCTTCTGAACGCCGCCGTAAATAATTCCATAGTCTGATACGTTTACCGGCTCAGAAAGGAAACAGGAAGACACGTCTGAAACAAGCAGTTTTCCCTTTGTATTCGGAAGCTTTTTGAACTTTGTACCGTAAATTGTATTATTTTCACAGATATATACATAATCTGCATTCTCGCTGACCGGAAGATCGCTGCAATCCGGAATATAGGAGAACGTTTTGTCCTCGCTGGATGCAATCGCATTCGCCTGGCCATATTTCTTTGCCTCCTGCCATGCCTTCTTTGCCCACTGGCCAGTCACAATATAATCTGCCACACGGTTTTTCATCAGATTCATCGGAATCATCGAAAACTGAAGGCTTGCGCCGCCCTGCAAAAACAATACTTTATAATTGTCCGGAATCTGCATAATATCGCGCAGATCTGCCTCCGTCTCCTGAATCAAATCGTCAAATACCTTGGAACGATGGCTCATCTCCATCACAGACATCCCGCAACCACGGTAATCCATCATTTCCTCCTGTGCTTCCCGAAGCACAGATTCCGGCAGCACCGCCGGACCTGCTGAAAAATTGTAAATTCTGCTCATTTTTTCATCCTCCTCTTTCTCATTGCCTCTTTATAAAAATATCAATATGCTGTCATAATTCAGCTTTTTCCTGATATTTGCAATTACGCATTTTTAACAGATTTCTTAATCCAGATCATCCTGATCAAACACAGTATCAATCGGCTTGCCTGCCGCTACCATCGGGAATACCTTGTCATCACAGTCAATCACGCAGTCTACAACCACCGGCTTTCCAAGTGAGAGCGCTTTTTCCAGCGCAGGCGCCAACTCTTCTTTCTTCGTCACACGGATTCCAGTTGCTCCGAGTGCTTCTGCCAGTTTCACAAAATCCACCTTATCATCCAGCACCGTAGCTGCATAACGCTTCTCATAAAACAATGTCTGCCACTGACGCACCATTCCCAGAACATGGTTGTTGATGACTACCTGTACAATCGGAATATTGTAACGCGCTGCTGTTGCAATTTCGTTCATATTCATACGGAAACATCCGTCTCCTGCGATGTTGATTACGGTTTTGTCCGGGTTTCCCATCTTTGCGCCAAGCGCTGCCCCAAGGCCGTACCCCATCGTGCCAAGTCCGCCGGATGTCAAAAGTGTCCGCGGTTTTGAATATTTGTAATACTGAGCTGCCCACATCTGATGCTGCCCTACCTCTGTGACAATGATCGCATCGCCTTTTGTCTGACGGTAAACCTCTTCCACCACATACGGGCCGCTCAAGCCTTCTGTATTGTATTTCAGCGGATATTTCTCTTTCAGCTCTTTCACTGCCGCGTCCCACTCATCGTGGCGGTGTTCCTCAATGCGCTCATTCAGGCGCTTCAGAACCTCCTTCACGTCGCCGATCACCGCAGCGTCTACCATAATGTTTTTGTTGATCTCAGCTGCATCGACGTCTATCTGGATAATCTTTGCACGCTTTGCAAAGGCTTTTGCCTGCCCTACTACACGGTCGCTGAACCGGGCGCCCACCGTAATCAGAAGGTCACACTGCGTCACGCCGAGATTGGCTGCTTTCGTACCATGCATCCCCAGCATTCCTGTATAGAGTTCGCTGTTTCCATCGTAAGCGCCTTTTCCCATCAGCGAATCTGCCACCGGAGCGTGCACCTTTTCTGCAAACTCTTTCAGTTCCTCCTGCGCACCGGAAATTACGGCGCCGCCGCCGACTAAAATAAACGGCTTTTTGCTCTTATGAATCAGCTTTACTGCCTCTTCCAGGTCTGAATCTTTGATAAATTCCGTGCTTCTTACTACAGGCTCCGGTTTCTTTGGTTCATACTCCGTCACCGCTGCCGTTACATCCTTCGGAATATCAATCAGGACCGGTCCCGGACGGCCATCCTGCGCAATGTGGAAGGCCCATCGAATCGTATCTGCAAGCTTTGTTACATCCTTTACAATAAAGTTATGCTTTGTGATCGGCATCGTAACACCGCTGATATCAATTTCCTGAAAACTGTCTCTGCCGAGAAGCGAAACGCCGACATTTGCCGTAATCGCCACAACCGGAACGGAATCCATATAGGCAGTCGCAATTCCAGTCACCAGATTCGTTGCTCCAGGACCGGAGGTAGCCATACACACGCCGACCTTTCCGGTCGAACGCGCATACCCGTCCGCTGCGTGAGAGGCTCCCTGCTCATGGGAGGTCAGCACATGGCGGATCTCATGGCTGTGTTTATAAAGTTCGTCATAAATATTCAGGATCGCTCCGCCCGGATATCCGAACACCGTATCCACGCCCTGCTCCTTCAGGCACTCGATGACAATTTCTGAACCGTTTAACTTCATATTAAAAACCCTTTCTCTTTACAGTGTCTTTCTTTCTGCCGTTTTTTTATCCTGAGAGTACAGGAGCACTATACCTGACCACCCTCTGTTTTATCAAGCGGATTCACAAGAACCGCACCTTTATTTCCTGATGTCACGAGTGACGCGTACCGCGCGAGGTAGCCTGTTTTGATCTTTGGTTCTCTCGGCTGCCAGTTCGCCCGTCGCTTCTCCAGCTCTTCCTCACTGACTTTCAGATCCAGACGGCACTGCGGAATATCAATCTGAATCAGATCTCCTTCTTCTACCAGTGCAATCGGTCCACCCACTGCCGCTTCCGGAGAAACGTGGCCGATGGACGCGCCTCTCGATGCGCCGCTGAAACGGCCGTCTGTAATCAGCGCAACCGTTGAGCCAAGTCCCATCCCTGCAATCGCAGACGTAGGATTGAGCATTTCCCTCATACCGGGACCGCCCTTGGGCCCCTCATAACGGATTACTACCACATCGCCTGCTTTGATCTTGCCTCCGAGAATTGCGTCAATGGCATCCTCCTCACAGTCAAAGACACGCGCCGGTCCTTCATGTACCATCATCTCTGGTACTACCGCAGAGCGTTTTACAACGCCGGAATCCGGCGCAAGATTGCCCTTTAAGATCGCAAGACCGCCGGTCTCGCTGTACGGGTTCTCCACCGGACGGATCACCTCCGGATTCTGATTCGTACATCCTGCAATATTTTCACCCACAGTCTTTCCGGTTACGGTCATGCAGTCCAGATGCAGCAGATCTTTTTTTGTCAGCTCATTCATGACAGCATACACACCGCCTGCCTCGTTCAGATCCTCCATATAAGTCGGACCAGCCGGCGCCAGATGGCACAAATTCGGCGTGCGCGCACTGACCTCATTTGCAATGTCCACATCCAGCTCCACACCTGCCTCATGTGCGATCGCCGGAAGATGCAGCATACTGTTTGTGGAGCATCCCAGCGCCATATCCACGGTGAGGGCGTTCATAAACGCTTTCTCTGTCATGATATCGCGCGGACGGATGTTCTTTTTCCAGAGCTCCATCACCTGCATACCTGCCAACTTTGCAAGGCGGATTCTCTCTGAATAAACAGCCGGAATCGTTCCGTTCCCCTTAAGTCCCATGCCAAGCACTTCCGTCAGGCAGTTCATGCTGTTTGCCGTATACATACCGGAGCAGGAACCGCAGGTCGGGCAGACTTTTTCTTCATATTCGGTCACTTCTTCCGCTGTCATCTTTCCGGCAGTGTACTCTCCCACTGCCTCGAACATGCTGGAAAGGCTCCTCTTTCTTCCTTTCAGATGACCTGCCATCATCGGACCGCCGCTGACAAAAATTGTCGGTATGTTGAGACGAGCCGCTGCCATCAAAAGTCCCGGCACATTTTTATCACAGTTCGGAATCATCACAAGTGCATCAAACTGGTGTGCCATTGCCATACACTCTGTTGAATCGGCAATCAGATCACGCGTCACCAGAGAATATTTCATTCCGACATGTCCCATCGCAATACCATCGCAGACTGCAATCGCCGGAAACTCTCGCGGCACGCCTCCTGCCATGGCGACACCCATCTTTACAGCCTCTGTAATTTTGTCCAGATTCATATGCCCCGGAACTACTTCATTATAGGAATTGACGATTCCGACCAGCGGTCGTTTCATCTCTTCTTCCGTCAGTCCAAGCGCATGAAACAAAGAACGATGCGGCGCCTGCTGAATACCTGTTTTTACTGCGTCACTTCTCATACCATTTTCCTCCTCTTACCCGTGTTGCTTTATCCTGCTGCTTTTTATTTCCTTCTGTAGTTTTATAAGCCCCTGTCATACACGTGCTGCAATCAGATCGCCCATCTCCTTTGTGCCAACAAGCGTGCAGCCTTCAGACATAATATCACCGGTACGGTACCCTTCTTTTAATACCTGTTTCACAGCAGCTTCTATCGCATCTGCCGCCTCATCCAAATCCAGAGAATACCGCAGCATCATCGCAGCTGACAGCACCGTTGCGATCGGGTTTGCAATGCCTTTTCCCGCAATGTCCGGTGCAGAGCCGTGACTCGGCTCATACAGCCCAAATTTTGTCTCATTTAAAGATGCAGAAGAAAGCATGCCGATGGAACCAGTCACCATGCTCGCCTCATCAGAAAGAATATCGCCAAACATATTTTCCGTCAGAATCACATCGAACTGTGCCGGGTCTCTCACAAGCTGCATCGCACAGTTATCGACCAGCATATGGGACAGCTCCACATCCGGATAATCTCCTGCAACCTCTTCCACAACTGCTCTCCACAGTCTGGAGGAGTCCAGAACATTTGCCTTATCTACACTGCATACCTTTTTCCGGCGTTTTCTGGCAATCTCAAAACCTTTTACCGCAATCCGGCGAATTTCATTCTCATTGTAGTCCAGTGTGTCCGTTGCCTTTCGCACGCCGTTTTCTTCAACCGTCTGTCTCGCGCCGAAGTAAAGCCCTCCGGTCAGCTCGCGCATAATCATCATGTCAAACCCTTCGCCGATAATCTCATCCCGAAGCGGACACGCTGCCCGCAGTTCGTCGTACAGATAAGCCGGACGAAGATTTGCAAACAAATTCAGAGCTTTACGGATCTTCAGAAGGCCAGCCTCCGGACGAAGCTGTGGCTCCAGTTTGTACCAAGGTGAGGTCTTTGCGTCGCCGCCGATGGACCCCATCAGCACAGCCTCGCTTGCTTTTGCTGTCTCAATCGTCTCATCCGTCAGCGGCACTCCATGCACGTCAATAGAGGCGCCTCCCATTAAAAGCTCTGTATAATGCAGACAAAAGCCAAACTTTGCAGCTGCCGCATTCAGTACCTTACATGCCTCCGCCACAATTTCCGGTCCGATGCCGTCACCTGGAATGACTGCTATTTTATGTTCCATATCTGTATCGTCCTTTCTGCGGCTATCCTCCATATGCCGCTCATATTTCTCGTTCTACCTATAATAATGTATTTTCCCGTACATTTCAACTGTTTAATTAAGTAAAGTCTTACATAAAACCCCACAAGATGGCTTATCACCATCCTGTGGGGTATACTCTGCGTCTTTGCATCTTTGATTTCAGAAAATTTGATTCCAGAAAATTTGATTCCAGAAAACTGTTCCTGCCCTTTCCGACAAGTCATATTTTCCCGGGCCGAATATTACTCCTGTCCCGGCTTCTCCACTTCTGCAATCGCAGCCTTTTTCATCGGGATACGACAGTTTTTGTTGCTTCCAAACTCTACGATACAGTCTTCATCTGTAATGTCGATCACCACACCATAAAATCCGCTTGTCGTCACAACCGTATCGCCTACCTCCATTGCAGCAAGCAAGGCAGCCATTCTCTTCTGCTCCTTCTTCTGCGGCCGGATCGCGAAAAAGTACATCGCTCCGCCGATGATCACAATATAAACGACCATAAGCATCATACTTCCGCCTGCTGACGCCTGTTCTGCTAATAAATTCAGCATGTTTCTTTCCTCCTGCTTTCAAATAATAAACTTGCAAAACAACTATCTTTAATAATACACAATCCTTCTACCTGAATCAAGCATTTTTTTCCTGATTTTGTGTATATCGCTCAATTTTTGCCTTTTTAAACTGGCTGTAATTGCCAGCCTCAATCGCTGCCCGGATTTCCTCCATCAGGTGATTGTAAAAATACAGATTGTGCAGCACGCAAAGCCTCATGCCGAGCATTTCTTTTGCCTTCAGCAGATGTCGGATATAGCCCCTGCTGTAACTGCGGCACGCGGGGCATCCGCATCCTTCCTCAATCGGACGTTGATCCAGCTCGTATTTTGCATTAAACAGATTCAGTTTTCCGTCATTCGTGTACACATGCCCGTGGCGTCCATTCCGGCTCGGATATACACAGTCAAAGAAATCCACACCGCGCTCTACCGCTTCCAGAATATTGATCGGAGTCCCCACCCCCATCAGATACGTAGGCTTGTCCGCGGGCAGATAAGGAACAACGCTGTCAAGAATCCGGTACATCTCCTCATGGGTTTCTCCCACTGCCAGACCTCCTACCGCATAGCCGTCAAGATCCAGCTCGGAGATGCGCTTTGCATGTTCTATACGGATATCATCATAAATGGCTCCCTGATTAATACCGAACAGAAGCTGATGTGGATTAATCGTATCTTCCAGAGCGTTCAGACGCTTCATCTCGTCCTTGCAACGCACAAGCCATCTGGTTGTCCGGTCTACGGAATTCTGTACATACTGCCGGTCTGCCACACTGGAAGGACACTCGTCAAACGCCATAGCAATTGTGGAGGCCAGGTTGGACTGAATCTGCATACTCTGCTCCGGACCCATAAAAATTTTCCGCCCGTCAATATGTGACTGAAAGTAAACGCCTTCTTCTTTGATCTTTCGAAGACTGGCAAGGGAAAATACCTGAAATCCGCCGGAATCCGTCAAAATCGGGCGATCCCAGTTCATAAATTTGTGCAACCCGCCCATCTGTTTTACAATATGGTCTCCAGGACGGACATGAAGATGGTACGTATTCGAAAGCTCCACCTGTGTCCCGATTTCTTTTAAATCTGTCGTTGCCACTGCGCCCTTGATCGCTGCGGCCGTACCCACATTCATAAACAAAGGCGTCTGAACCGTTCCATGCACGGTTGTAAACTCAGCACGCTTTGCCAGTCCGTCACGCGTAATAATCCGATACATACTTTGCTCCTCCTCGCATTCGGAAAACACCGGGATCGTTGAAATAGTGACATTCCACAAATTTTCCAGAGATTTTCCATGAATATTTTATCTGTACTATATTAACTGTTTTTTCTTCACACTCTAATAAAATTTAAAATTAATCTTTGTTTTTCCTGGAATTATCTGCCATTTTCTCTTTGTCCCCGTCATCGTACTTACTTTTCTATTTGAATTTCCTCAGGAATATAAGTATATATGGAAATATTTAATAATGCAAGTAATTTGAAATTTTGTATTTTTTGTCGTATAATCGTAGTTACTGTTCACCAGGAACTTTGACTTACTGCAACATACGTGAGAAAATAATTCCGGTGTGGGCGAATCTCATTCATGAAAGAAATCTCAGATGGATTTGCGAAAGTTTCTGTGCGCAATGTAAACAGTAACATATCGTAGAACATAGAATGACATATAAGACTTAGATTCACATGTAAAAGGAGGCGCAGGGATATTCCCTGCGAATATATATGGCAAAATCTTTACATACTCTTGGAATTGATATCGGTTCTACTACCGTGAAGGTTGCAGTCCTTAGCCCGGACCGTGAGCTCTTGTTTTCCGATTATAAAAGACATTTTGCAAATATTCAGGAGACACTCTCTTCCCTCATATCTGAGGCTGCGACAAAACTCGGTGATCTGGAAATTTTACCTGTGATTACGGGTTCCGGCGGGCTGACACTCGCCAATCATCTGGAGATCCCGTTTGTGCAGGAAGTGATCGCTGTGGCTTCCTCCCTGGAACATTTTGTTCCACAGACAGATGTTGCGATTGAACTTGGCGGTGAGGATGCCAAAATCATCTATTTTGAGAACGGCAGCGTGGAGCAACGTATGAACGGCGTATGTGCAGGCGGCACGGGTTCCTTTATTGACCAGATGGCATCCCTTTTGCAGACGGATGCTTCCGGATTGAATGAATATTCCAAGAATTATACTTCCCTTTATCCGATTGCAGCCCGCTGCGGCGTTTTTGCAAAATCGGACATTCAGCCGCTGATCAATGAGGGGGCAACAAAAGAAGATCTGTCTGCCTCTATTTTTCAGGCAGTCGTGAACCAGACCATCAGCGGCCTGGCCTGCGGCAAACCAATCCGCGGCCACGTCGCTTTCCTTGGCGGACCGCTCCATTTTCTTTCCGAGCTGCGGGAAGCTTTTGTACGTACGCTGAAGCTCGATGAAGAACATGCCATCATACCGCAGAATTCCCACCTCTTTGCAGCGATTGGTTCAGCCCTGAACGCAAAGGAAAATGCATGTACCACACTTGGCATTTTAAACGAAAAGCTGTCTCATCCGATTCATCTCGAATTTGAAGTCGCCCGTATGGAACCGCTGTTTTCTTCCAAAGAAGATTATGATCGTTTTATTGCAAGGCAAAGCTGTAACCGTGTTGCAACGCGAAGTCTCGCTACCTACAAAGGCGACTGCTTCCTCGGTATTGACGCCGGCTCCACAACGACAAAAGCGGCGCTTGTCAGTGACGACGGTACCTTGCTGTACTCCTTTTACAGCAACAACAATGGGAATCCTTTGGGCACCACCATTACGGCCATCCAGGACATATACCATCAGCTTCCTTCTGAAGCCAGAATTGCATGGTCCTGCTCCACCGGCTATGGAGAAGCGCTGATCAAGGCTGCCCTAATGCTCGACGAAGGGGAGGTCGAAACGGTCTCACATTATTATGCTGCTTCCTTTTTTGATCCCGAGGTTGACTGTATCCTCGACATCGGCGGCCAGGATATGAAATGCATCAAAATCAAAAACCACACCGTTGACAGCGTACAGCTCAATGAAGCATGCTCCTCCGGCTGCGGTTCTTTTATCGAAACATTTGCAAAATCCCTCAACTATACGGTACAGGATTTCGCAAAAGCGGCGCTCTTTGCCGAGCATCCGATTGATCTTGGTACCCGATGCACCGTATTCATGAATTCCAAAGTAAAGCAGGCGCAAAAAGAAGGCGCGGAGGTTTCTGATATTTCCGCCGGCCTGGCTTACTCTGTAATTAAAAACGCATTATATAAGGTAATAAAAGTAGCAGATGCTTCCGAACTTGGACGTCATATTGTGGTTCAGGGCGGTACATTCTACAACGACGGTGTTCTGCGCAGTTTTGAAAAAATTGCCGGCTGTGAAGCAATCCGGCCGGATATTGCCGGGATCATGGGCGCTTTTGGCGCTGCACTGATTGCAAGAGAACGCTACCAGGAAGGCGCAGTGAGTACCATGCTGTCCATCGACCGCATTAATTCTCTGGAATACACCACTTCCATGGCCAAATGCAAGGGCTGTACGAATCAATGTCGCCTGACGATCAACCGCTTCTCCGGAGGCCGCCAGTTTATCAGCGGCAACCGCTGTGAACGTGGTATCGGAAAAACACGCAACAAAGACCATGTGCCGAACCTGTTCGAATTTAAAAACAAACTGCTGTTTTCCTACGAACCGCTGCCGGAAGATGAAGCCGTGCGCGGTACTGTAGGCATTCCGCGCGTATTGAATATGTACGAGAATTATCCGTTCTGGTTCCGTTTTTTCACAGAGCTGAAATACCGGGTCATTCTCTCTCCGTCCAGCACGCGGAAAATTTATGAACTTGGCATTGAATCCATTCCAAGCGAATCAGAATGTTATCCTGCCAAACTGGCGCACGGCCACGTGGAATGGCTGATTCATAAGGGCATCAAATATATTTTCTATCCGTGTATCCCATATGAACGCACGGAATTTCAGGACGCGCCAAACCACTATAACTGTCCGATCGTCACCTCCTACGCGGAAAACATCAAAAACAACGTAGAAGGCCTGCGTACCGAACAAATTCGATTTGAAAATCCGTTTATCGCTTTTACAAACCTGGACACCGTGACCAGCCGTTTAAAAATTGCGTTCCCGGATATTCCCGCTCAGGAGGTCGTTGCTGCTGCCAAGGCTGGCTGGGAGGAACTGACGCGCACACGGGAAGCCATGTATCAAAAGGGTGAAGAAACCCTGAAATATCTCGAAGAAACCGGCCGTCACGGTATTGTTCTGGCTGGCCGTCCGTATCATATTGACCCGGAAATTAATCACGGGATTCCTGAGCTGATTAATTCGTTCGGCATGGCGGTACTGACTGAGGATTCCATCTCACATTTAAAACCGGTGGAACGCCCGCTCATGGTACTTGATCAGTGGATGTACCACAGCCGCCTGTACGCTGCCGCAAACTACGTCAAAACACGGGATGACCTGGATCTGATTCAGCTTAACTCGTTTGGCTGCGGCCTGGATGCTGTCACCACAGATGAGGTAAATGACATTCTTTCTGGCTCCGGCAAGATCTACACCTGTCTGAAAATTGACGAAGTGAATAATCTCGGCGCCGCCAAGATCCGAATCCGTTCCTTAATTGCTGCAATCCGTACGCACAAGGAGCGCGCCCGGGAGCCACGCCAGATTCATCCGGCAAACATAAACCGCGTTGTCTTTACAAAGGAAATGCGCAGAGATTATACCATCCTCTGCCCGCAGATGTCGCCGATTCATTTTAAAATGGTCGAAGCCGCACTGAATGCTTCCGGTTACCACATTGAGCTGCTGCGCAACGACAACCGCACAGCCGTGGACGTAGGACTGAAATACGTAAACAATGATGCCTGCTATCCATCTCTGATGGTAGTCGGTCAGGTTATGGAAGCTCTGCTCTCCGGTAAATATGACTTAAGTCGTACTGCTGTCATTATGACACAGACGGGAGGCGGCTGCCGTGCTTCGAATTACGTCGGTTTTATCCGCCGCGCTCTGCAAAAAGCAGGGATTCCGGATATTCCTGTCATCTCTTTGAACCTGAGCAGCCTAGAGAGCAATCCAGGCTTCTCTTTGAGCTATCAGATGGTGAAACGCGCCATGTTTGCACTCGTATTTGGCGATATTTTCATGCGCTGCCTTTACCGGGTGCGCCCCTATGAAAAGACGCCCGGTTCTGCCAACGCCCTGTTTCACCAGTGGGAAGACCGCTGCTGCACGTTTGTCTCCGGTAAGCCTTCCTACAGCCAGTTCCGAAAGATGTGCCGGGAAATTGTTCAGGATTTCGATACACTTCCGATCACCGATGAACAAAAGCCAAAGGTGGGAGTCGTGGGTGAGATCCTTGTAAAGTTCATGCCGGCAGCAAACAATCATCTTGTGGAGCTGCTTGAATCAGAAGGAGCTCAGGCGGTTGTTCCGGACCTCCTGGATTTCCTGCTCTACTGCTTTTACAATCAGAACTTTAAAAGCGATTATCTCGGAACAAAAAAGAAGTCTGCGATGATTGCAAACTTCGGAATTATGGTTCTGGAAAAATTGCGCGGCGCGGCTGCGGATGCACTTGAAAAGAGTACCCGCTTTGATCCCCCGGCCCGCATTGAGCATCTCGGAGAAATGGCCAGAGACATCGTTTCCCTCGGTAACCAGACCGGAGAAGGCTGGTTCCTCACCGGAGAAATGCTCGAACTGATTCACGCTGGCGTCAACAATATCGTCTGCACGCAGCCGTTTGGTTGCCTGCCGAACCATGTGGTCGGCAAAGGGGTCATCAAAGAGCTGCGCAGGCAGTATCCGATGTCCAACATTGTAGCCATCGACTACGATCCGGGCGCAAGCGAAGTCAATCAGCTCAACCGCATCAAACTGATGCTGTCAACTGCAAACAAGAACCTGAAGAGTTAAAATTAGCGATAAAGAAAGCCAAAAATTTCCGGGTCTTTTCTCTGAAAAGCACCCGGAACTCTTTTATTCTCCGTCCTTTGTAAGAAATGCAAAAAGAAATTTCACCGCATCCAGCATAACGGCCTCGTCGATATCGAAGCGCGGGTTATGTACCGGATAAGCCTGCTCTCCTTCCTTTCCTGCCAGAAATACCACCCGCATTCCCGGAACAATTTCAGCATATAAAGCAGCATTATCCGCTGCCAGAAACGGCTTTTCTCCCAGGTAACATTTGTCACCAAACAGCTTCCGGCCAATCAGCATTCCTTTCTCCACAAGTGCATGGTCATTCACAAACGGAGGAATCTCCCCGGTGACTTCCAGGTGAATTTCCGCTCCTGTATCTGCCTCTATTTCTTTGATTCTTTTTTCCAGCACAGCCAGAATCCCCTGAAAATCTTTTTTTGAAAATGTCCGTAAGGACCCTTCCAGAACCGCATGGTCGGAAACAATATTCCGCCCTGCTCCGGCCTGCATACATCCGAAAGCAAGAACAAACGGATGCTCTCCCAAAAAGGTATCGTTGATTTCCCTGACCGCAACCACAAGCCTTGATGCCGCGTACATCGCGTCTATTCCCTCTTCATACTGAAAGAAATGGCTTGCCTTGCCTTTGATTTCAACCCGCAGGCCGCCAATCGCAGCCGTTGATATACTTTTCTGAATTTCCATCGCACGCGTCTCCTGATTCGCAAAATGAAAAATCAGAATACCGGCAGGACACGGATTTTCCAAAGCTCCGTGATCAAGCATAAACTGCGCCCCTTCTCCTGTCTCCTCCGCCGGTTCAAAAATAAAACGTACGTTGTATCGCAGTTTTTCCCGATTCCGCGACAAAACATGGGCCAGGCAAAGCAGCACTGCTGTGTTGGCGTCGTGGCCGCACGCATGCATCCGCCCCGGATATGCAGAGCAAAACGGCAGTCCCGTCTTCTCCTCAATCGCCAGTGCATCCATCTCAGCGCGCACCACAAACACCGGCAGGTCTTCCCCTGCCGTGAGCCCAGCAATCACTCCCGTCTCCCCGGTCATCCGGCATGGAATTTCAAACTCTTTCAGCTTCTGCACAATATACTGACTTGTCCTTTGTTCCTGCATGGCAAGCTCCGGATAGCGGTGCAGCTCATGGCGCATGTCCCGCAGCTCCTCCTCGTACCTGTTCAGCCATTCCAGCGATCCAACTGTTTCTTTTTTTCTTTCTGTTTCTTTTTCTGTCACTTTATCTTCCCCATTCTGTCGTTCTTTTCACAACATTATAGGGCAAACATTACGCTTTCGCAAGGAAAATTCCTGCCAGTTTCCCGTTCCATACCTATTTCCCCTGACTGTCCTCCGATAAGGTATACAGGGTTACCTCTCCTGACCCATGGTTCGCTGAAAAAATCTTAACCGTTTTGCCTTCCTCGTATACGCTGATCTGAGTCGGTCCCACTTCCGATTCAATGAGTATACGTACTCCCGTTTCCAGGTCAATGATCTCAATCTGCCTGTCCCCTCCGCGGCTTCCCGCAATCAGAGAACCCCTGCCAAACAGCTCCCCGATCCAGATTACATGGCCAAAATTAATATCATAGCTGTACAGGCGTTCATAAGACTGGTCCGACAACTGATATACGGAGGCCGTATCCCCGTGAAACGGCTCTATGACGCCGGCATATTTCCGTCCGTTTATTTCCGCAATGGAAATATCGCTCGTGGGCCTCGTTGTCAGAAGTTCCGGAACTGCTGTCTCTGCTTCACAGTAGCTGGACAGGTCAAAATGCAGTATGCCGTTCTCCGCGCAGATATAGACCTGATTTCCATTTTCAATGAATAGACCATGGTTTTTTGTCAGACCGTCAAACAGCTTTGTCCACTTCCATTCTCCGTCCGGCTGCTGCGGAACCGGGCTCATCCAGAGAGCGCCCGGCTTTGTCCAGTCCTCCTGAAAATCCTTGTCCCGACATAACTGACAACCCAGAACAAAGAGCCCGTTTCTGTTTTCCACAATCCCGATCCGATGGCAGTACGGAAGCGGCAGCACCTCCCTCATTTTCCAGGGGCTCATATAACCGTTTTCCCCAGGCTCCAGCAGACAGACTGCCGCTTCTTTAGACTGAAAAACAGGATAGAAACGCACAATCGCCAGTAACTGTTCCCTGCCCGGAATCTGAATCACATTCATGACTCCGGTATCTCCCCGCCAGAGCTCCGCATATTCGCCTGTCTCTGAATCAATGATATAGGCCTTCTCATCTCTCGCCTCGCTCACTGCTGCAAGATAACGCTTTCCCTGCAGGAATATCTCGCCTGTCACATACACCATTGGAAGGTCAACAATTTTACGCTTATCAATTCTCATTTTCTTTCCGCTCCTTTTCTGCTCAGGCAGTCGCCTCTGCCCGGGCCGCCTGTATTTTTTTCATCTGCACATCAAGCAGTACAGCCAGTACAATGATCGCTCCTGTGACAATCGACTGAGCCAGCGCAGGCACGCCCAGAAGATTCATAGCGTTTACAATCAGTGTCAGAATCAGCGCGCCGATCACTGCGCCAAATACGCTTCCCTCTCCTCCTGCCATTGATGTGCCTCCGATTACGATTGCAGCGATAGCCGTCATCTGGAAAGTATCTCCCATGCCGGCCTGCGCCGCGCTCTGGCGCGCAACCTGGAGGATTCCTCCCATCGCAGCCCCGCAGCCGCTGATAATATACACAAGGAATAAAGTCAGAAGCGTATTAATGCCGGAGTACTTTGCCGTCGTGTAATTTGCTCCCACGCAGTACACCTGTTTCCCGAATTTGCTGCGCTGGAACAGCTGATACATCAAAAATGTCACGCCCAGAGCAATGATGGTGATCAGCGGAAAGCCCAGGACATTTCCGGACGCCAGCATACGGAACTCTTTGGGGAAGCCGGAAAAAATATCCGAACCCATCAGAATCAGCGCCAGGCCGTTTGCTATGTAGCTTACTCCATAGGTAGACACGAAGGGCGGTATTTTCACCACGCCGACAAGAAATCCGTTGATACAGCCAAAACTCATGCCAATCAGGATAGTCAGTATGATCGCAACTGGAATTGAAACATGATGGTTCAGAAAATAGCCGCACGCACACCCGCACAGCGACATCACTCCGCCGATAGAGTTGTCGATACCGTGCGTCAGGATACAGCCCGTCGCACAGGCAGCCAGCACCAGTAAGACAGAGGACTGGCGGAAAATATTCAGGAAATTACTTACCTTAAAGAAATCCCTGGAAATGAACGACATCACCACGCACATAACGATAAGGATGCCGACCCGATATATACCGGTTTCAAAGAAGATACCAAAAAAATCTTTTTTCCGTTTCTCCATAATGATTACGCCTCCTTTCTCGCTTTCAAAAGCACATCCGTAGAGATGGCCACAACAACAATCAGGCCTAACAGAAAGGACTGCGACTGGGGCGAAACCCCTGAAATATTCAGTCCTGTCTTCAATATCTGGATAAACAGTACGCCCAGCATGGTTTTGAAAATATTTCCGTTTCCTTCTGAAAACGAATTTCCGCCGATGATCGTAGCCGCAATTGCATTGAATTCCCACTGTTTTCCGTAATCAGGATGTCCCGACGCGGAGCGTGCGGCAAACAGGATACCAGCCGTTCCAACCAGAACACCGATAATCGTAAAGATGATGACTTCCGCTTTTACCGGATCAACGCCTCCCAAGAACAGCGCCTCGCGGTTGCCTCCAAGACCATACATGTTTCTCCCGAACGACGTTCGATACACGAGAAGCCATACCATCCCAAATACAAGCAGCGCAATGATCATAACCATCGGAATTCCGAACACGCTGCCGTCTGCCAGGAAGCGGAAATGGTCTTCCATCGCCGGAATCGAAACGCCGCCCGTAATCAGAGAACCCACGCCGTAAAACATCGTGCCGAAGCCAAACGTCGTGATATAGGCGGGCACTTTAAATCTCGCGATAAATATGCCGTTTAAAAGGCCGCAGCACGCCCCGGTCAGTACCCCGGCTACCGCACAAAGCCATACCGGCATTCCGCTTCTCATCAGCAGGGCGATAATTACCGTACAAAAAGCCATATTGTTGCCAACCGACAGATCAATCTGCCCGACTAGCACAGCCATTGTTTCCGCCAGAGCCAGTATCAGAAACGGGGAAGCCTGTTTGATGATATTGATTGTATTTCCCCATGAAAGAAACTTCTCTCCCGTAAAAGAAAAGGTAATAATGATAATCGCAAGCATCCAGATAACCGGCTCAATACTTCCGACGATCTGAAGCGCGCCTTTTCGCGGTTTCTTATTTTTCATTGTCTATCCCCGCCTTTCGATCCCAGCATATAATCTGCAATGTTTTTATCCGACAGCTCTTCCCGTTTCAGTTCCTTGACAATACTGCCCTCATACATAATATACACCCGGTCACACATGCCGATGATTTCCGGCAGATCACTGGAAATCATCAGGATTCCTCCGTTCTTTTGCACAAAATCATCCATCAGATTATGGATTTCTTCTTTTGCGCCTACGTCTACGCCAACCGTGGGTTCATCAAAAATCAGAAACTCTGATTCTGTTACCATCGCCTTGCCGATTACGACCTTCTGCTGATTTCCGCCGGACAGATTCCCGACCAGCTGCGCCCGTCCGGGCGTCTTAATGGACAGAGCCTTGATCATCCGCTGCGCATACTCTCCTTCTTTTTTCCGGTTATAGAAAAAACGGCTCCAATGCCTGAACGCGCTCAATGCGATATTGGAAGCCACGCTGAAACGTAAAATCAGACCCTCGTATTTTCTGTTTTCCGGAACCAGATAAGCGCCGCGGTCAATCATAGAGGACACCGAACGTGGTTTGATTTTTTCACCCTTGTAATAAATAGAGCCGGATAAAATCCGGTTCATTCCGAAAAGACTTTCCGCCACTTCGGTACGCCCTGACCCGACAAGCCCTGCCAGCCCGACAATCTCCCCTCTGTGGACACTCAGAGAAATGTCTCTCTGACCTTTTTTCAGATTCAGATGCTCCATGCGAAGCAGTTCCTCTCCCGGAGCATTTATATTCCTGCTGTAAAAACTGGAGACATCACGCCCCACCATACATTTGACAATTTCATCTTCATTCATTCCTTCGCCAGACATCGTCCCCACATGATGTCCGTCACGCAAAACAGAGATTTTGTCCGCCAGTTTTTCAATTTCCTGCAATCGGTGGGATATGTAGATCACAGCAACTCCCTGTGCTTTTAACTCCAGAATTTTTTTCATCAAGCTCTCTACCTCCCGCTCGGATAAAATTGCAGTAGGTTCGTCAAAAATAATCAGTTTTGGTTTCAGATTCACCACCCGGGCAATATCAATCATTTTCCAGACCGAGGCGCTGAATTCCTTCACCGGACGCGTCACATCAATATGGATTCCAAAACTATCCAGCAGCTCTTTAGAACGCACCTCCATCTGCCGGATGTCAAACAGCCTTGTCCCCGGAAGCCTAAGCTCATGATTCAGAAAAATATTGCGCGCCACACTCAGCCACGGCACCAGCATCAGTTCCTGATGGACTGCTTCTATTCCGGCCTTTGAAGCCTCCAGCGGACTAGCCAGCTGAATTTCTTTCCCCTCCATATAGATTTTACCCGAGGTCGGTTTGTAAGCGCTTAGGATCATCTTAATCATTGTCGACTTTCCGGCACCGTTTTCTCCAACTAATGCATGAATCTCTCCGGAGTAAAACTCAATGCTCACATCGCTTAATGCCTTCACACCTGGAAATTGTTTGTCTATGTGTTCCAGTTTCATCAATGGCATCATATGCATTTCCCCCTTCTGAAGCATATTAAAATATGGGGCTGCTGCAAAAGGCAGCGTTCCAACAGCATATGGCTTCGATGTTTTTTGTATCTTTGCCATATCATGTATGGATTCGCCGTTTTGCAACAGCCCCATCTGCTCATTTAAAATTACTTAGCATCCATCCACCATGCCATATTCTCAATATAATTATCAATTGTGGATGCATCATTCACAACGTCCTCCGCATTCATGAAATCCGGCCATGCCACGTATTCCGGGAACAGATCGCCGTCGTTCAGGTACTTCACCAGGAACGCTCCTCCGATATAGCCCAGGGATACCGGGTCCGGATTGATTGAAACCGTCAGTGTTCCTTCCTGCATTGCGTAGGAAGCATCTTTGTTACAGTCAATGCCAGATACGCCAATGCCGCCGTCTTCAAAGCCAAGCTGCCAGCCTGCATTTTCCATTGCTGCAATTGCGCCCATAGCACATTCGTCATTTCCGCCGATTACCCAGTCAATTTCATCCTCGCTGTACTTCTGTGTCAGATTCTCCATAACACTCATGCTGGTCGCGCGGTTGAAATTCCCCGGCTGCTCTTCGATCAGGTTCAGATCCGGATATTTCTCAAACACAGCATGCGTGGCATTGATCTCATCAATTGCATTCTGTGCCTGTTGCGGGCCTGTAATGTAAATAACATTTCCCTTATAGTCCAGCTTTTCTGCCAGATATTCTGCAATCAGCGTCGCCTCGTCCGCATATTTGGTTCCGTACCAGCCGTAAATCTTATCTGTATTGGCCTTCGTCCCCTGTACCAGCACCGGAATTCCCGCGTCCCATGCTTTTTCCAGAGCCGGAACGATACCATTTGAATCTACCGGATGGATACAGATTGCATCAACCCCGCGCTGAATCATATCCTCTACCAGACGGACCTGGTCCTCGTTGCTGTCCGCAGTCTGCGGAGAAAGCAACACTGCTTCAAACCCAATATCCTCTGCTGCTTTATGGAAGCCGTTCAATACGCCGTTCATAAACGGATTCGTATTATTTTTCACGATCATGGCAATCGTGTATTCTTCATTGGCTTTAAGGTCTGTCGTCACATTCCAGGAAAGTCCCTGAACCGGATACTCGATGCTCTCCGGTCTCTGCGCAGCCGGATCGTTGAAAGCAACCGGTTCTGCCATTGCAATGACGGGTGTGGTAAGTATCATCGACGCTGCGGCAATTGCTATTAATTTCTTCATAAAGTAAACCCTCCTTTTATTTTTCTCCGTTTTACCGGATAGGTTCTTCGTTTAGATACCTTTTACACCTCTTCTTTGCCTGCGTTTCCATAGACATAGCTCTTCTCCCAGTCATACCGTTCCTGCCAGTCCGGATACTTGTATTCCCACATAGAAGCGTCTCTCGGATATTCATACAGACCACCGCTTTTCATAACGCAGGCAACCATTCCCGGATGATTTTCCTGAACAATACGCTGGAGCTGATGCGGGTCAATTTCGCTGCTCGCCCAGTTTTCATAATGATCCGGAATAACCACCTTTGCGCCAAGATTTTCCGTTACTCTCATAACATCCCACGGGTTCATCTTATCGGTTCCGCCAGGTGCATTGTACCCCATATCTGTAATAACAACGTCAATCTTATTTCTCTGACCCACAGCCTTATATCCGTCATTGTAGAGCGTATCACCCAGGAAAATAACGGAATGCTCACCTGTATCAAAAATAAAAGATACCGCATTCGAATCAAAATCCAGCGGATCGCCCGGCTGATAATCGCCGGTCATACAGGCCATGCTGTCGTAGTTGCGTTCTACCTTCACCGTGACGTCTTTGCACTGGAACCGGTCGCCCGGTTTTACCTCAAGGATGCGTTCTTCCGGTACGCCCCACTGTCTGAATAATTTGCAGGTGTTTTTCGGTCCTACAAATTTACAGTCCGTTGTCTGCAACGTTGCCTGAACCGTATAGTAATCTGCATGGTCCTGATGGTGGTGCGTCGCAAAGACGTAATCCAGAGTCTTTAATTTCCACGGGTCAATGACATGCGGATTAATTCTCAGCCAATGCAGCTTTGGCGCCCCGGTCGTACGGCAGACACCGCAATATTCATAGTTGCTGCATAAAGAAGATCCTGAATAATTATCAACCAGAAAGGTAGCCCCTCCTGCTGATTTGTAAGCCCAGCTCGGCCCGCCTAACATCCACAAGCCAAAAGCTCCTTCCGGAAACTGCGCTTCCTCAATTTGCTGGTTCAGCATGCAATGCCATTCCGGAAAACATTCCTCCAGCCAGATTTCTCTGGTCATCTTACGTGGCACGCCCGTTCCCTTGCTGTCTGGAACAGTATCCTCGTAACGACGGATTGCCACTTTTTCATCAAATGCGCTCATAAAACCCTCCTCCAATCTTGTGATACAATGATTATTTTGTCACCTTCCATACCCCATTTGTCCTGAAGTTTATACGTAGTATACCATATCACTTTTCCTCAGTCAATGAAATTATGTGCAATTTTATTATTTTAAAACTATTTTATCATTATTTTTGTGTCATAATTTCATTTTTATCATATTTCTTCCAAACGCAAACTTAAAAAGAATGCTCAAAAATGTATTCTAAAGCGTATGCTATGGCACAAAAAAAGACCGGCATAAGCCAGCCTTTCGTTCTTCGTTCCTCTTTCTATCTATTTATAACAATTTGTCCTGCTTTTCCAGTACGGCGGCAGCCGTTATCGTATCCGTGATCAGAACGTCTATCAGCTTTCCCCGCAGCGCTCCGAGAATTCCGCTTACCTTTGAGGGACCGTGCGCAATCGCAATTTTTTCTTCCGCTACCTTCAGATATTCCCATGGAATACTGATGCATTTACGATTCCAATCACAATCCAGCCAATTCCCATTTATATCAAAGAATTGCGCACATATGCTTCCCACTGCTCCCAACTGTTCCAGCTCAATCCGATGCTGCTCCGTCATATATCCCCACCAGATCGGCATATTGCCATTGACGTCGAACGTTCCGATACTCATCAGCATCAGATCGCATTTTTTCATCAGAGCCAAAGCCTCTGCCACTGAAGCGTCTTTCATCAATTCATCTTTCACGCCAAGATCGTCCACATAGACCGGCGTATTCAAAAAATAGGCTTTGCCGTCAAATGTATTCGCCAGAAAATCTACAAGCTCTGCTGACATATCCTGGTTGATGCTCGCCCCAATGGTCTGTACCACCTTTAAGTTACAGTCATGTTGTTTTCTCAACATATGTACCGTCCCCGTCACATTATGACTTCCGGTGATCCCAAACACGCAGTCTCCCTTTAATTTATCCGAAATATATAATGCTGCATAGTTTGTCAGCCCTTCAATGGCGTTCGACGTCCGATCCCCTTCAAAGCTGGTCAAAACAATCGGATTGCTGATCCCAAACTTTTCCTTCAATTCATTTTCATAAGAATGAACGCGGGATAAATAATGTTTTACCTTAATATCTACAATACCAAGTTCCTGGGCTTTCTGAAGTATCCTGCTTACCTTTGATCTCGAAAAATATAACTTCTCAGCTATCTCCGGCTGCATCATCCCCAGTTCATAATACATATGGGCAACCTGTGAGTAAATAGCCAGCTTATCCTCCCTTACAGATCCACCACGCTTTCCCATCCCCCATCTTCCTTTCTCATTTCTAATCTCTCGTTTTTCATCTCAATCAGTATAAACTTTCCCATTATCTCTGTCAATCCAATCAATTATCCTTTTCCACCTGATTCCCAAACATGAAAAGTCTTTGTATTTCATAAATTTTTATTGACAAACCGCCTTTCATGTGTTTAAATCTTCATATGAGCATTTATTCATATAAAGGAGAGCTATTATGAACGCTATTTTCAAAAATACAAAAATTCCTTTCTTCCACGCCGATGACTGTAGCTGTGGCGGCAGTCATGAACATCATGAACACGACTGTGACTGCGGCCATGAACACCATGAACACGACTGTGACTGCGGCCATGAACACCATGAACACGACTGTGACTGCAGCCATGAACACCATGGACACGACTGCGATCACAACCATAAACATTCTGCCGAACCACGTGCAACCGCCAACAGTCTTATACCCGCAAAGGCCGTTTATGTACTGGAAAACCTCAGCTGTGCGCACTGCGCTTCTAAAATGGAAGAAAAAATTAATGCGCTGAATGGTGTTGAATCTGCAACGATTACATACGCCACAAAGCAGCTGCGCTTAAATGCGCCGAATCCGGACGCACTGCTGCCTCAGATTCAGCAGATCTGTACTTCTATTGAATCGCAGGTGATTGTACGAAAAAATGAACCGGAGGGAACTGCTGGCCGATCGAATTTATCGCATACACACGATATTGCTGACAATGAGCATTCTGTAAAAAAAGAAACGAAAAAAGAACTTCTCGAACTGGCCGGGATTATCGCCGGAGCTGTACTTTTTCTTGCCGGTGTCCTCACAGAGCATTTCATCCCCGGATCTAGTGAACCGTTCCGGCTTCCTGTGTTTGTGATTGCCTATCTGATTCTCGGTGGACCCATCCTGCTGGAAGCTGCGCGAAACATTTCGCACGGTCAGATTTTTGACGAAAATTTCTTGATGAGCATCGCCACACTTGGGGCTTTTGCAATCCGGGATTATCCGGAAGCAGTCGGTGTCATGCTCTTCTATCGTGTGGGAGAATTTTTTGAACATAAGGCAGTAGAGCGAAGCCGCAGTCAGATCATGGGCGCTGTTGATATGAGACCGGAAACTGTAAATCTTGTTTCCGAGACAGGTTCAAAGATTATTCCCGCCCGGGATGCACAGCCGGGAGACATTCTTCTTGTCCGTCCAGGTGATCGCATTCCGCTCGACGGAACAATTCTCGAAGGAAGCAGCCGTATTGATACATCACCGATTACCGGTGAACCTGTTCCGGTTACGGTAAATAGCGGAGACGAAGTTATTTCCGGATGTGTCAACACCTCCGGCCAGCTAAAAATCCGGGTAGAAAAACCGCTTGCGGAATCTATGGTCACGCGCATTCTTGATTCCGTGGAAAACGCTGCTGCCAGCAAACCAAAAATTGACCGTTTTATTACAAAATTTGCCAAAGTCTATACTCCGTGTGTTGTGTTTGGCGCAATAGCAGTTGCCATCCTACCTTCTTTGTTCACCGGAAACTGGCATTACTGGATTTACACTGCAATTTCCTTCCTCGTTATGAGCTGTCCGTGTGCTCTGGTTCTCAGCGTGCCTCTGGCATTTTTCTCCGGAATCGGTGCCGGCTCTAAAAAAGGAATCCTGTTTAAAGGCGGTGTCTCAATCGAGGCGCTTGGTTCTGTTCACTCTGTTGTAATGGATAAAACCGGAACCGTCACAAAAGGGGATTTCCGACTGCAACGCATTACAACGTGCAGTACCTGGAGTGAAGATGATCTGCTTCGCATCTGCGCAGGCTGCGAACAGAATTCTTCTCACCCAATTGCAGTCAGCATCGTAGCAGCAGCGAAGGAAAAAGGAATTGTATTTGCCGTACCAGAAACGCTTGAGGAAATCGCAGGCCATGGTATCAGCGCCACGGTAGCGGAAGGTCATGTACTGTGCGGTAATCGTAAGCTGATGGAACGTTTTCATATTGATCTGACGAAAATGCCTGAAGCCTCCTACGGTGCGGAAGTCTTCCTTGCAATCAACGGAACACCTGCGGGCTGTATGGTAATCTCAGATACGATCAAGCCTGATGCAATTTCCGCTATTCGAAAGCTGAAAGCGCAGGGACTTCATACCGTCATGCTGACCGGAGATTCCCAGGCCACAGCTGACGCCGTAGCTCGTGAAACCGGGATTGATGAAGTACACGCAAAGCTTCTGCCACAGGATAAACTGCAGCTTCTTTCTCAGGTAAGAACAGCACACGGCGCCGTTATGTTCGTCGGCGACGGCATCAATGACGCTCCGGTGCTCGCAGGCGCCGATGTAGGTGCTGCCATGGGTAGTGGCGCAGACGCAGCCATCGAAGCGGCAGACGCAGTCTTTATGACTTCTGCCATGGAAGCAATCCCCGATTCGATTTTCATCGCGCGTTCAACCAGCCGGATTGCCATGCAAAATGTAGTATTTGCATTGATCATCAAACTGATTGTAATTGCACTCGGTCTTGCCGGATTCGCAAATATGTGGATGGCCGTATTTGCAGACACTGGAGTGGCTATGCTCTGCGTACTGAACTCAATCCGGATTCTCTATAAAAAATAAAAATATCCTGCCAAAACTTAAATCCGGTCTTACCCTTGACCATTTTATATTTTTCCGCTAAAATATATCGGTAAAGCAAAAATACATTCTGATACCAGGTTCTTCGCTGAATGGAACGAATAGGAGAAACTTATGATTACTTCAAATACGACTTGCCTTGCCGATGAGGAAACTCTGTACCGCGTTGCCGAACTATTTAAAATCTTTGGTGACCCGACACGGATTCGGATTCTCCATCTGCTTTCAGACAAAGAATTATGCGTACAGGATATTGCAGAT
This sequence comes from Blautia sp. St.27G3, assembly GCF_059728505.1. Classification (NCBI taxonomy): domain Bacteria; kingdom Bacillati; phylum Bacillota; class Clostridia; order Lachnospirales; family Lachnospiraceae; genus Blautia; species Blautia sp. St.27G3. The sequence goes on from NZ_BAAGFO010000001.1 coordinate 281,207, forward strand.
GGACTTGAAATGACACAGAGTGCTATCTCTCACCAGCTCCGGATCCTGAAGCAGTCCGCACTCGTAAAATTCCGGCGCGACGGAAAGACCATCTACTACTCTCTTGCGGACGACCACGTAGCGACCATCCTCATGCAGGGCCTGGAGCACGTATGTGAATAAATATTTTGAAATGTTATAAAATTCTGAACTGTAAAAACGGGTGAATCGTTTTATGATCTATTTTGATCATGGAGCAATTCACCCGTTTCTATTGTCTGCTGTCTGCCTGGTACAAAATGGAGCGTTGCTCCATAGATGATTTCATCTATTTTGCAACGCTCCCATTTTACTACTCGTCATTTCTCTTTCGTTTTCCGGCATATCGTGCAGTGCCAAGCATACCTGCCACAGAGAGGGCCAGAAGCAGAAGATAGAGCAGAATTGGCGTTTCATCGCCTGTTTTCACACCGCTTCCGCTGTCTTCAACCATGATGTCATTGTTTGTGTCATTTTTTATCTCGTCGTGCGTGTTGTCGTCCTCTGTCTGCTTCTGTCTACTATAGCCAATGCAGACATCTTCGTATTCCTGGCCTGCAAGCTGCCATCTGAGTTCATAATAGTTCTCTTCTGCTCTTGCCTGTGCCAGCTGAAGGGACGGGCTCACTCCCACTTCGGAATCCTTATTTCCACCTTCTGCCGAAAGAACATTTGCCTTTTGCTTACAGCCTTCTTCCAGAGAAAATACTTTCGTAAAGTTCGTATCTGACGGCTTGTTCATACGCAGTCTGTACTGATAAGGTTCATTCTCCTCATTGACAATCGGAAGTGCCTTAAAACGGAATTTTCCATTCTTGTCCGTCTTTACAGCCGTGCCATTATAGGACTCAAAGCCATCTCCGGCATTTCGGGCTCCCTGAGTACCTGCAACCACATAGTCCAGATAAACCGTTTCGCCCTTCAACACGGTCTCCCCTTTATCGAAGATTCCATTTCCGTTTTCATCATCAAAAACGATTCCCTCAATACTTCCTGCTCCATAAGGAACAAGACCTGCATCCATATTCCCTTTTGAATGCCCGTGTGAAACGTTATAGCCACCTACAATATACAGAGCCGGAGTCGTTGAATCAGCGCGGTCTGCCAGCACAAACGGAGCCTCAACATCTTCCAGATATCCTGTCTTTTCATTCAGGCTGTTGTCATTGTTTCCGCGGTCTGCCCGGAACTGTGTTACGCCGTATTGCGGCGGAAGTTCCTCAAGCTTCAGTCGATAACCATAGACGATGGTCTGGTCTTCTTTCCGTTCGACTGCTTTCAGCCCGTCAAAGGAATAGCGCCCGGCAGCGTCTGTGACTGCTTCCAGATCTTCCTTTTCATCCATCTGCTGCCAGTAGCCATTCTGATAGTACAGACGCTCCAGCTTCAGAGTAATCCCTGCCATCGGCCGATCCTCATCATGGATACCATTCTGATCTTTATCCTCCCAGACAATACCGCTGATGCTGTGCAGCATCTCCGGAACAATACCTGCATTGTACTGACTCAGCTGTGTACCTTTGACATAATCATAATGGTCCACAATATACGGCAGATTTGGATTCTTCTGCTCCTCTGTCCGCTCCCCCAGCACAATAAGCTGATTCTTCATTTCCGGAAGTTCCGTGTCACTTTTGATTATCTGACGATTTTCCGGTTTGAGAGCACTTTCTGTTCCTTCTCCAATCTGATACTTTGTCGCATAACGCTCATCATCCAGCAGGTAGAGCTCATAGCCATACAGATAATGTCCCGCAGGTATATCTTCCTGTCGCTTCGAATGGACTTCTTCGGTCTCGCCGGTTTCGTCTGTTTCCGGTTCCTCGGTTTCAGGCTGATCCATAAATACCGGAAGATCAGTAATCCTGTACCGTCCGTTCTGGTCTGTATATACATCCAGAATATACTCTTTCATATCCTCTGTCTCAGCCTTCCGACTTCCTGCCTGTACCTGCATCTGCAATATTGTATCTTCTTGCATCCGGATTCTCGATCCCTCTGTCAGGGTTTCACTCTGGTCTTCCGTATCAGTTTCCGTTTCGACTTCGGTTGCTCCCTCTGTTTCTATTTCGGTTTCTTTTTCCGTCTCTTTCTCGGTTTCTTTCTCCGTTGTCTCTTCCGTCTGGTCTTCCGTTTCCTCCGTCTCTGTTTCATCTTCCGGAAGCTCCTGGATCCAGCTGCGCGCTGCCTCATCGTAGTAGAACCGTTTGATACCGATATGCGCATTCGCTGCCGGTCGGTCTACACCCGGCGTGTAAACACCATCGTAGTCCACATCCTCAAAGACAATTCCTTCAATACTTCCTGGCTTATATGCAGTATAACCGGCGTTGTAATCTTTCAGGCTCCGAGACCTTACAATATCGTAGCCCTCCACAAGATAAATTTTATCCACGCCTTCTTCTTCCGGGTCCGCTTTTCTGGCTACCACCAGCATACCATCCTTCATTTCTTCCAGACTCGTATCTGCTTTTATAATCCGGCGATCCTGCGTAAGTGCGCTGTCCGCAACACCCTTCTGTTCCTGGTACCGCGTAACTGCATAGCCGCCCTTTTCCTCGATTCCATGAACCATCCACAGCTCATAGCCATACAGACAATTCGTACCATCTACATGTTTGTAGGTACTTAAGCCTTCAAAGCGATAATTGCCGGATTGATCCGTTTTGACAGTCTCAAAGTATTCCTTGTCTTCCGGATGATCCTGAACCCAGCTATGCTTCGCAGCATTATAATAATACCGCTTCAGGCCGATTTCCACATCCGCAAAGCTGCCGTCTCCGCTGCCACGGATACCGTCATAATCCACATCGTCAAAGACATTTCCGGAAATGCTTCCTTCCTGGTACCGGATAAAGCCAAGATTGTAGCCATCACGCACTTCTGCTCCAACACAGTCATATCCGTCTATGAGATAAGAATACTCATACTCTTCCATATCCTCTGTGATCTGCGAAGCAAGCATGATAAATCCTGCTTTCCACTCACCATTTGCCAGGCTTGCGCTTCCCTGGCGTTTAACTACCTGACAGTTTCCTGCCACCAGAGCACTGTCCAGACTGTTTTCATTCGTCTGATAGTACGTGGCCGCCATCTGTCGGCCCTCTTCATCCTCTGGCATATCAAGAAGCCAGATCTCATAACCGTACAAAGATGTGAATTCGCTTCGGTCTCCGATATCCTCATGAATCAGCAGCTCCTCAAAGCAATAGCTTCCGTCATCTGCTGTTTCTGTAATCAGGAAATACGCTTGATCCGGATCGTCCGGGTCCGTCGGCTCGTCCTGCGCCAGTTCCCATGTGTCATTCGTCGCATCCCACAAATAACGCTTCAGACCAATCCGGATTCCTGCCATCGGCGCATCATAAACCCCGTTTCCGGCGCCCTCTTCAGGCACCGCATCATACTGACCATTATCTGTCTTATCAAAGAAGGCAATTCCTTCAATCGACGAAGGCTTACATTCTTTATAACCCATGTTGTAATGGTACAGCGGCCGGTCTGCTGCCATATCATATCCGGCTGACATATTAAAGCTTGTTTTGGCCTCTTCCTCTTTGAATGCCGCACTTGGCACTGCAAACCCTTTCAGCTCTTCCTGGGAAGTACCACGGTACACCTGCTTTTTATCGGTCTTTGTCAGGCGGTAATCATTCTTGCCAAACCGCAGCAGCGCACTGTCATTTTCTTTCCCTTTATTGCTCATATACCTGGTTGTATGATAACCTTCCGGAACCTGGTTCACAGTAATCTTATAACCGGCCAGATAATTTACACCATCTACGTGATATTTCGTAGGAACCTCAAGTTTATACGTACCGTCACTTTCCGGCCCAATCTCCGCCGTATACTCTGCCTGATTGCCATCTTCATCCAGATACAGCTTCCAGCCATCATTATAGTAATAACCGACTGCTGTCACAACGATCTGTTCTCCCGTATCTTTCAGCACCTTACGCAGTTGTTCAGAATATCCTTCCTCCTGCAACGGGTCCCCCGTGTCTGTATTGCGGACACCATCATAATTCAGATCCTCAAATACAAATCCGGAAATACTGGACATCGGATATTTATGGTATCCAGCATCATATCCACCTCTTGGAAGCGCAGTCACCATATCATAATAACGATCTCCGTGTTTTACCATATAGGTGCTGTACTTCAGCATTGCCTGGGCTTCTGCCTCGCTGTATGACTCTGACAGTATAATGTATTCTTTTTCCTCATTCATACTGCGATCCGGTCTGAGGTCGCTGTCAATCTGCCCCTCCTCTTTTGCCTGTCGGTAACGCGTAATTGCATAGACAGACAAATCCGGATGTTCTTTTACAAAGACTTTATAACCTGCAAGATAATAGATACCTTCTCTGTAAACCTGTGCCTCCAGATCTTCGAAGCAATAAGCTCCGTCCGCATCTGTTGTAACGGTCCTGTCTTCATCATTAAACTCGGTATCTTCCATCCAGGTACCAGCTTCCTCACTGCTCTGTACCTTTTTCAGATAGTAGCGGCGAATGCTTACCTCAATGCCTTCTATTCCCTTTTCCGGCTCGCTGTCCGTTCCTTTTTCGGTATCAAGAATACCATTATAATTTGTATCCTCCCATACGCGGCCTGATATTGAATTACGACGAAGCTTTGTCAAGCCTGCATCGCCACCCTTTTGATCGTCAACCACTTTATTGACATCAAAATAGCCAAGCGCATTCTGAATTACCATCTGCTCCTGATTGCGAAGCGCTATATCTCCGTACTCTTTGCGCAGATCGCTCTCCTTAACCTGGCGCGCCACAACGATAATCTCGTCAGACTCACCAAACATCAATGCTCCATTCTCTTTGCGCAGATCATTGTCGGTCTCAGGATTGCCCTGACGGTATTTTGTAATTCCGTACCACTTACCTGCAAAGTTTGTTATGATCTGAACCCGATATCCTGTCAGCAGTCGCTTTCCACCAACGTATGCGGTTGAAACCACATGATCGAACACATAAGCGCCATCTCCGCCTGTTACGGTCATTGGCACGTAACGGCCATACTCATCCGGATCATCCAGATCTTTTGACCGCAGCAGCTTCCAGCTGCCTCCATCATATACGTACGGCACAAGCTGTAAACTAATTCCGGTCATACCAGGTTCAGACACCTCATTTCCGTCCTCATCCTTGTACGTTCCCCGCTGGCCGTCATAATTCTTATCGTCCCAAATGACGCCTTCAATTACTGCATAATCCACAGTAGCCAAAGCAGCATCTGTATCAAGTACGGTCCGCGCTTTAGAAAGATCATAGGTCACACCTTCTACTGTCAGCTTGTACTCTTCCAGCGTATCATCTGTCGCGAAATCCGAAATAACCAGAATTTGCTGATTCATATACCGGTAATCGCCACCCTCTTCACTGCTGAGCGATCCCTGATTGGGCTCCTTGCCTAAATCAACGGTCGGAAGATCGCTGTCCGATGTTCCATTTCCCATCCAATACTTTGACGGAACAAAGTCCTCCGGCAAACTGTTCAGATCTATCTTAACCCGGTAGCCTGCAAGATATTTCTTCTTTCCTGCTGTATACGTTGTAGTAACACCGGAGAAGATATAAGAAGAACCATCACTGAACTGTTCCTGTATATCGTCTATAAACTTCCACTCGCCATTGTCGTAATAATACTGCTCCAGTACCAGACGAACGCTGTCAACTCCAGGCTCTGTAGCCGGATAGCCTTCATCGTTGATGTACATATTCCGAAGACCGTCATAGTTCTTATCGTTGAAAATATATTTTCCGATATAACCTTTTCCGACTTCGACAAATCCGAGACCAATACTCAAAAATGGCCCGTGGCTTCCTTTGTCATTCATGATCGGTTTATCGTCTTTGTACACCGGCCCCGACGTAAACATCGATGTCGCCATCTCCATCTCCGTCGTCTTGAACACCAGGTCGTTATCGTTTGACATTTCCATCGGATACGTACTGTGTGTAACCGGAGTCGGTTCATATACGGTATCCAAAAGCCCGGTATCAGCTACAATAACGTAGCTGCGATATGGATACAACGAAACCTGGAAGAATCCGTTCTTATCTGTCAAAATATCCTCGGTCAATTCACCGTCACCATCGTAGGTTAGCGTTCTCGTTCCGTCCGAAAGAATCTCATAAATATTCAGCCGGACTTTTTCAAGGCGCTCTTCATTGCTGTCAATATATCCGTTTGTTCCTCCTTTGCCATCTACTTTTTCTCCTTCATCCTTCCATGCATATCCGCCATAAATATAGGCCGGTGCAATACCAAGATCATAGGAAGTCATTCTTTCATCATAGTCCGCATACGTAGACGGATCAGTTCCGATCGCATCAACACGTACTGCATCTTTCATCTGAACTGTCAGACTCTTTACCTCTGCATTGTCAGAAGGTACGACACCGCTTCCCTTTGTCCCAAGATCCGGAAGCCTGTCATTCGGCCGGAATACCTGTACGCCCGTCTGCGTCATTCCGAGCAGCCTTGTCGTGATTGCATGCTCATCGTAAACGCCTTCCGGGAAGGTAAAGCGCAGTTTGTAATTGCCCGGCGTCAGATTGGACAGTACGTAGTAACCCTGATTTCCGTATGCATCATTTTCCGTAATATAATACTCAGGTCCATAAAGCGTGTAGATCGGATTATCTGAAGTATCGAGCTGCAATTCTCCTGTCTCTTCATTTACCAGACAGTACTTTCCGCCATACTCTACCACCGGTTCTCCAAGGCGGTTAACCGGATATCCGTTTTCAGAAAGAAGCTCTACTTTTACACCATTGATTCCGGGGTCTGCGCCGCCTGACCGGATCCACCGGCCGTCTCGTTGCACGTATTCCGCGTCATCCGTAAATTTCGCACTGTAATCCTCATCCATCCACACATAATGTCCGATATATCCTTTGTCCCCCGGCGCATCAAGATACACACCGACAAATGCGGACTCTGTGGGTTCTTCTCCCTGCGCCTGTACTACAAAGCTGTTGAACGAACAAAATTCTTTTACTGCACTTGAAAGTACCGCGCCCGGACTGCTCTCCGGCGTATAACCTGGATACATTGGCAGGTTCAACGGTGCCTTCATCTGGTACGACAGTGCCAGCTTCGTCATCATGCCAAGCTCAAAGCCTGCCTTTGGTTCTACATAGATCGCCTGCACATAACGTTCCAGATCTTCATATGTGTCTGTTCCCTTCAGTTTTTTCAGATCACTCAGTTTTACAAAATATTTTCGCTTTGCCGCATCTGTCTTACGAAGGTTATCATAGAAGGCCTTGTTCCACGTATCACTGAGACCTGGCAGGGATTCTTTTGGTATCTTGACAATACCTACTCCGTTTGCCCCGTAATTAAACGGTCCGACCCAGATTGTCACATCTTTGCCATCTGTGAGTGCTTTACTTCCAAGTAATACCTGTACCGAATCCAGATTTAAGATACCGCTCCATTTGGTACCTCTGGGGTTTGCCTGCGTATGCTCTGCATTTCTTGGCATAATCGCCGTATCTCCCACATATGGAAGCACATCGTAGATAACCGGCTGGTCAAACGTTGTCTCTGTCGGATTCAGCGCCGTTGAAGCAAAGGAATACTCCGAACCTTCCGGTACCAGCGACGGGTGCTTGTCATTATTACCCTCCGCGTTTAATCCGCTTCCATATTCTGAACGCGATATTTTCATACGCGTCAGACTTCGTCCTGTTCCGAATCCAATACCTCCAACTGTTTTTACCAGCGTATTTTCGCTGTTTTTCAACCCATTGTTGTTGATATCACGCTTGTCAAGCTCAAATGCATACGTCGCATAACTTCCCTCTACAACCGGAATATGCGGCATAAAAGCGCCTGGCTTAAACGCATACGCCTTACACGTCAGAAGGTCTGAGCTGTCGAGTCCTGAACTTTCTGTATTAACCGGCACGAGGTACTCGATAACCAGCTTCTGTCCTGGCTCCAGATATCCATCTGCAGTCCATGTCATAACGCGGCGCTGTAGCTGACTGTTGAGGTCAGTAACCTTATCGTACATTACAATGGACACATTATCAATACCGTGCGATTTTGCAATGGTGCCGTCTTCGCGTTCCACATACCAGCTCCACTGTGCCTGCTCCGGATACAACCTTGTCGATGAGCTGTACTCTCCATGTACCGGAGTATCCTCTTCGTACGTCGTATACGGATACTTCGGATATACCGGTTCTTCTGCATCCGGATCCTCCACTGACGAATCAATCGCCTGGATATATGGAAGCACTGTTGAAATCTGTACGTGTGTTGCATTGTCTGCCGTTGCCTCCAGACCTGCGTCTTCAATCGCTTTTTCTGAAAGGTCGGAAATAGATGCCCTGTATTTCAGCATCTGGCTTGAATCCGTGATCGTCAGGTCACTGTCCCACTTATAGCCGTATATCGGTTTTCCGTTTTCATCCTTTCCAATCTGCTGGCGTTTAAAGTATTTCGCCTCCAGGTCTACCTGAAGCACAGGCATCTCACGGCTGATATAATACCCGGCACGTGAACGCTCTGAGGTCTGACCCACATGCGCATCGTTGCTGTCAAACTTCGCCCAGGCTGCTGCAAAATGATTTACGTGTTGTTTCCGGTCATTGCTGTTTATCATTGTTACCATGACAAACGCTGCACTTCCTGTCTCTGTTTGGTCTGGATCAATAAGATTTCCATCACCGAAACCTATCGTTGATGTAATCGAATCTGGAAGCGGATTCAGATTTTGATGTTTTGGATCAATCACATCCATTTCCTGATTGCCGTCAGTATCCGGATCTGCATCTATTGCGAGGCGGAAGCCCTCCGGTACCGGATATGCCCGGTCACCCGAGGAAATCAAAAACCGAATTTGATAGATACGCCGGTTCAGATTCCTCTCTGTACGGGACAGAGCCGTCACATCAATAATATGATTCTCCGTCAGGCTCAGGCCATCCTTCGCCCCCATAAGCGCCGTCAGATCAACCCAATCGGCAACATCTGATGCAACGTCACTTCCTGGTTCTTCATAAGGTGCATTTTCTTCTGCTGGTCCACGACTGCTCTTACTGCACAGTGCATATACATGAAGCTTAAGCTTATCCATATAGGCCTGATATTCAGGAGAGGTCGGATCTCCAGGCATTTCCCATACGCCTGTACCAATTGCATATACATTACTCTCTACTTGCTTACCATCCGCAGGAGCTTCCTCTCGCGTTCCGTCATCTGTTCCACGGTACGGCACTCGGTAATCCAAAACAAAATCCGAAACAGCGCTGCCTGTGTTTACGACCTGATCCACATAGATCTTCATACGTTCCGCGCCCTTAACAGACGGGTCTTCCACTACGGTAGTTGTTCCGCCGGTCAAGTCCGGATTAATAATCTGTACACGCTGCACCGAAGTATCAACGCGGACAATGGCTCCCGGCTTTCTCACAGTCACCACGGCCGAAACATCCTGCGTATAACTATCCTCATATACGCCGTCCTCATCCCAGTCAATCTGATCCTCTTCGCTGTCACTCGTTTTACGTGTCCATCCGATCTTAGATTCATCGTATTCGGCAAGCTCTTCAAAACCACCATCCGGATACATCTCTTGCAGATATTCGCCACTCACATCATCAAGGGTCACGTACGTATCTGCCTTATATGCCTGATCCCAGTAGTCGTCTCCCTCCAGAATGTTGTCCGCTTCACCTGCACAGTCTAACTCTGTCTCTATACCAAATACCAGTACATCACCGTATTCAAAGGAACCTGGCAGCCTTCTCTTGTTTGTCAGGTAATCGTCGACAAAGGTTGGATTCTTAAGATTGTCTCCAGCAGTGAGGATCTTAAACACCAGTGTCTCTGTTCCATCTTCATTTTCATGGTGCTGTTCCAGTTCAACCTGGTAACCTGCTTCGGCAAGTTCCTCAAACGTATACCGCTTTGTCGTTCCGCCTTTCTGATAATACAGATAGAAAGGTCCTGCAAAATTACCGTCAGCATCCTGTTGCTCATAATAGCTGACGATCTTCGGCAACACGATTGTCGCACGAATCACTGCATGGTCAATATCTCCGTGATACAGATAATTGTTAGCCGACGCACTGCTGCTGATTCTGACGTTGTAGTACAGCCTGTCTCCATACTGTACCGTCTTAGATTTATCGCTGCTGTCCGGATAATACGTGTATGTGCCCGCCAAACCGTCTGGTGAACGTCCGCCAAGATCTGTAATCGTTCCTGCTTCATGATTTGACACATAACTCTGATTTTCGATTGACGGATAGCTGATACGGATTCTGTTTGTGGCATGCACACCGACTTCCGTACTTATTCCATTTTTATTGAAATTCTGACTTGCCAGCTTCTGGCTCCATCTGATTGTCGGGTAATCCTCCAACTCAATCGGCTCTGCTTCGGAATAACGTTTATTTCCACCCACATCCGTCGGATCAATCGCCGACTGCGTACCTACATCATTCAACACAGGTACCCATGGAAGCACAAGACCTGCCACGTCCCGGCGCGCATCATAATTTGTACCATTTACATATTTCTGATAAGCCCAGTTCTGGTAGTTTGTTACCTGTGTGTTTCCTACCCAGTATGGGTTTTCAGTGATTTCATCGTCCAGCAGGAAGCGATAATTTGGAAGCTGACTGCTTACAAATACATGATTTTTTCCATACTGTGTCGTCAGGCGTCCATCAATATCTCCATCCTTCGTCGTTGCATCCGGTGGTCCCATCGTAACAAACTTAAAGGAAAAGCATCGTCTCTGCTCTGAAGAAATCTTCGCTTTTACGGCATTTCCAATGGATGGTGTCTCCTTTTGCATAAAGGTAATCTGATAACGGCCCTGCGGCTCCCCGCCGTCACTCTCGAGTACAACATATTCTACGATTGCCTGATACAGCGCTTTTTCATCTTCTGCAAGTGCAAATGCAGAACTGGTTGCAGCGCTGTAAGCTGCCGTATACATGCTCCAGTCCAGCGTTCTGGTTGCATTGTACGCATTGTCCTGCGTAAAACGCAGTCCTTCTGAGTCAATCGGCACAATTCCCTGCGGAAGCACGTCTGTCACAACCGGATAGTAAAGCGTTCCCTTATTTCCGCCGTCTGTCGCATAATTGTGATAATGTTTGTAGTACTGGTAAATATCGTCGCCGTTGATATCATACCGACGGTTTGGAGCAAGCTGATGCAGCCAGTACTTATTCTCCACAATCACATTCATAGTAGAAGAATCACCCTGTGAATCAAGATAATAACAATCTCCGGCCGAGCCCTCCAGATTGTTTTCTCCTACCGTCGTCCATGTACGGATGAATGGCCTGCGCATATGTGCCCGCGTTCCCGTACTTGCGTATGTTGTACGTTTTCCGCTCATGAACTTCTCTCTTCCACCGCTGTCATCCACACTTCCCTGTGCGGACACCTCAAGATTTGAGATGTTCATTCCGTTAATATATGGCATATTCGGCGAGCCGTTCAGATAATACCTGCCGTCTTCAATTCCATAACGGTTGTTGTTCACATAGCCGTTCCAGTTCTGACGATAATAACTGTTCCACAGATAATCCATGCCACAGTACTGTGTGCTCGTCTGCAGCCCTGCGGAGAGAGCCAGCAGATAATTATTGCCCCAAAGCGTCGTCATATCATAAATCTGATAATATCTGCTGTCCTCCGCTTCAGTATCAAGCGGACGCGCCATTACCTCATCATACCAGTAACCACTTGCCGGCGTTGCATACACATGCGCCGGGATATTTACCAGCATCATATAGCCCTTATCACTGCCTCTGTTAAACCACTTTTTCAGAGGCTGTTTTACAGTGATACGAAGCACGTAAGAATTACTTCCCTGGTAAGGATTCTTGCCGACATAGCTGTCTCCCGTACGGTTCAGAGCAGAATTGCTCAGAAGCGGGTCTCTCATAATATTCGGTGTCAGATACCCGCCGCCTCCAGGACTTTGCAGTACAGATACCTCTGCCCCGTCAACCGCAGTATACTGCGGAGTCTTGGAATCACCGCCTGTCATCAGATATGCCTGCACATTTCCAAGATCTGATGGCTCAACGCCTTCCGGCATGACATAAATGAATTCCACTCCATCCGTCAGATCCCAGTCACCGTAATTATACGCACCGATCTGTGCCATAAAATTCTGGTCATATTCCAGAGCAGTAATGCTGTCATCGTTATACAGCGCTGTTCGCCAGCGCAACACGCCACTGTCTGCATAATAACTCAGTCCACTCGGACAACGTTCCTGATGCGGGTCTGTTCTCATATTCCAGTATGCCGTCGGCAGGTATTCCGTGTTCTGGAAATAATCGCTTTCCAGACCGTACATTCTGGAGCTTGTCGCCAGCCAGGCTGTCTGCAGATGAATACGGGCCTGTGCCCAAATTACGGCATCTTCATGTCCGCCTTCTGCCTCTGCTTTCTGCCAGTCTGCACTTCGGTTGCGGTATGCAAGCAACAATCGGAAATAATCCCTGTTTTTTCCACTTGTTGTATGAACATACTGCTCACTCACCGGAAGCTCGTCAAACTGCTCTCGTGTCATTGTCGGTACATACTTCGCCTGCTGCTGGTTGTGCGCCGTATTGATATCATAATCCTTCAATACACCGTTTGAACCGCCATAGGCATCGTTATCGACACCGTTTCCTGGCATATATACCGTAGAGTCCTTCAGATAATCATAACGGTCAATACCTGAATTTCTCGTTCCGCTGACGCCCACATCATGACAGAGGAAATTCATATCCATCATATTTGCTGAATTCTGGAACTGCTTGCGGAAGCTGTAGTACTCATCTCCCGAGGTAATTCCCTCCGCGTCACTGTCATGGTAGCTCAGTCTTCCCGCATAAGGATAGGAAGCTGCCGTATAGCCAGTGTAGCTGCTGTATCCGACCCCGATCTGGTAATACTCTCCCATCTTCGGATAGTAGTCCATGAAGGTCTTTCCGCTTCTGGTTGTATACGCAAGCGGAAGATTTTCCTCGTCAATTCTCGCCGCATACCATACCTCAATACGCTCTCCGATCTCCAGACGCGTATTCGCCGCAAACGAAATAGTATAAAGATTATAAGAAATCTCTGTACATTCCGTATTCTTATTGTTTCCACTTAGCACAATATCAGCAAACGCATGGCCGGTTCCCATTCCGACTCCGTCATTGTCTGCCTTGACAGTCACCATATCGCCGCCATAATCCGGTATATCTTCAAACGTATCAGAAAGAGCTACCGTATAATCCGGAACATCCGGTTTCGGATTTCCGTCCTTATCGTACCATACTACATGGATTCCTGCCGCCACATCAGGGTCTTCCGCACCATCGCCTGCTCCGGTAATACCAGCTGCACCATCGAGACCGCAGGCTGTGATATACTGCGGAATCTTATCGAAAATAACCGGCTCCAGAAGTGCTCCCTGCATGCCAACCGCGGCATTTGCTGCCGGTATATTTGAGATGCTTGTCTTAAACCATACCGTATCCCCCGGTCGATAACCAAGCTGCTGCTTTGCCGCCGCATCATACGGTGTCTGTGCCTGCGTCTCCTCCTCAAAAATCTGTGTATGCAGATTCAGAACCGGACGTTCCAGCGCCGCTTTTGCTCCCACGCTTCCTGTACCCAGAAGCTTCGATACCTCCTGAAACTCCTGTTCCTCAGCCACATCTGCCGCGTCATCTCCGGTCAATGAATTCGCCACCATCTCATGATGCTTGTGTTTCAACACAACATCGGCACTGATCAGAATGTCAAAACGGTCTGCAATCACCTTTGTCTGACGCTCTGCATCTGTTCGGATGTCCCGGTAGCGTGCAAGCCCGTGGAGGGTAAACTCATCTCCCTTGGATGCAAACACAACCCGGTTGCCATCTGTCCCGTATGCTGGAATATCATAATAAGTCCAGCGAATCTTTACTGCATCTTTCAGAAGCCGGCATCCCGCGTCCTTCTGCTCCTGCGTCAGCTCTTTTGCATCTGCCACAATCCGGTTGCAGGTTGTACCATCTGAAAGGGTAACTTCCTCATCCTCCAGCCAGATCTCATTCTTCATTTCAGCTTCCGTATAGCTTCCGATTTTGGTGCCAATATTGCCGAAATAGCAATATTCCACTTTAATCGGCCTTGCGGCTGATGCATCCATATTTGCCGGATAGGAAAACTCCGGTTTCTCTGTGAGGTCAAAACCTTTAAACCACTTTGCACCTGCTTTTGACAGGAAAGCCAGCGTATAAGTGGCTTCATCCAGCGTATGCAGCGCGTCATTTTCCGCGTTTGCTCCATCTGCTCCTGTCACCTTTATCGTCATTGGCTGGCTGTCATACTGATGCGCCAGATTATCATAAGCTGCCACAACTGAGAGATTCCGGCTGTCATAGAACGTCACACTGCTGCGGATATCCGACAGATATGTCTGCTCTCCGGTTCTTCCCCAGTAACTGCCCACATAACGGTAATAATCCGCATTCTGGGAGGTTGTATAACGGGAGGAAGAGGATGCACCGCCGTTATTTCTGGCGTTTCCATTGATCTTGTAGTCCGAATACGTGTGAATCGGCTGAGCCGCCGCATAATAACGCGCCTCACCTGTCTTTTTTCCCTCAGAAGGTTCCAGCTCATCCGTAAGCTGTGTAAGTACGATAATCTCAAGCCGCTCCCCTTTGTCAAAAGAATTTGAAGCAACGGATGCATCCATATCTGTCTCGCGATCCTTGAGCGTACCGATTACCAGATCAATTCTTTTATAATTTGTCTTCTCGCCAATGCGTTCCGTAGCTTCCGGCTCCTCCGGCAGAATATCTCCGCCCGGAGCTGGAGTCGTTTCTTCCTCCAGCGCGTACAGCTTATCACGATTCATTACAACAGGCTGTGTCTCGCCTTTTGCAATCGCGGTAGCAGTGATATCTTCATCTTTGATATCCAGTTTATCTGATCTGCTTCCAATCTTCCAGCCAATGATTCTCTGTCCATCCGGAACCGTGAAACGCAGCTCTGGTCGATAAATCGGAAGCGCACTGTCATCCGCCGCGCCGATCGTCAGATGGTATTCAATATAGTCATTCGGCAAAAGATGCGCCTCATCCACTCCCAGCTTTTGATTATTGCCGTCTGCATCGAGATCAACATCGTATGCAAATGAAGAGAGCGTATCGGAAAGCGCAGTTGTTCTGCTCATACCAACCTGCATATTTCCGACAAGATTTTTAATCTGATAATAATCTTCCGTCGTCGTTCCGCTCAAGTCACCCTGGTAATTCTCTGCATTTACATCGGAAGAGGTAAAGCTTACCTCCAGATAATTCCGATACCATGTATCATCCCAGTAATCATACCCCGCCGAATACAGAACCGTGGGCCTCGATTTCAGAGTCCACTCGTCTTCTTTCATATCTTCCTTCGTACGGTCTACGTACACGCCGTCATACGTATAGGCCGGAAGATTTGCCTTTGTGGCACTTAAGTATTCTCCTCCGTCGAGTCCGTCGTCTTTCGGGGATACGGCACGTAAATCCATGGTAAATGAATGTACAAATTCCTTTACATACAGATCCCCCGCATCCTGGTTGCTCACCGTATACGTTTCAAGCTCCTCAATATGATCGATCAAGAACTGATTCACATCAAACACATATCTGTTTTTTGCGGCGTCCTTCGTCATATATTTTGCATACGTGCCGCCGGTTTTCAGATTCTCCAGGCTCATGGTAACCGTATGTTTTCCTCCGGAACCATATTTCATCGTCAGTGTATGGAGATTGTACCAGGTTCCCTCAATAAACTCTTCCGGAATATAAATATGTTTCAGACGATAGCTGGCATTCATCGTGTTTGTCGTCACTGCTTTGCTAATGCGTGCCGACTTTCCGGTTGACGTGTTGGTATCAGCACGGTTCCAGATTTTCACCTCAAACGGAGCTACCGTAGCCTCATGATTATCTGCCTTATAATCCCAGATATAACCGCCCGGATTTGCATCAATCAGATGGCCTGCCTGAAATGGAAGACGATATCCCATCATGTACGCGTCATCTTTTTGAGAATAATAGGTACTCTCCACACTCTCCATATAAGAAGAAGCGTTCAGGTTGTTATAAGCATCCTTCGGGACCGTATTATTGGCAGGTCTAACGATATACACACCGCCACCTACAAAGATATCACAGTCTGTATTTGCGCCCTGATTCGTCCAGGTCTTCAGTTCACTCTTCCGATCACTCAACTCAGATGCGTAATCACCGTGTCCGTAAATATTTTTCAGATGAATGGTATAGCTGTAAACAAACTCATCCTCTCCTAGGACAACACTGCCCTTTTCCGGTGGTGTTTCACCGCTTTCCGGTGTCTCTGTTTCTGTTTCCGTCTCTGTTTCCGTCTCTGTCTCTGTTTCCGTCTCCGGCTCTTCTTCCTTCTCCGGATAAATCACCGGAATATGATAGAAACCAGCATGGCTTCCCGTCGCCTTTTGAAGCTCTTCCTTGGTAATCTTTACAAGATCTGCTTTATCTGACAAAACCGTAGTGGTATAGGTCTCTGTCTCTCCCTCGTCGCGCGTCACTTTCTTTTTGGTGATCTCTACGTAATCCAGATACTCATAAAGCTGTGACGACAGGTAGATATCTTCTGTACGGAAACCATAGTATTTCATCTCACTGTCAGGCCGGATCTCAGGCAGCGTATCTGTCAGAATAACGGTATCTGTATGCGCATGTTTTCCGGTCCAATCAAAGTAATCCTGGTACACCCAGTTAGAACCCACACCGTTCAGATAATCATGTGAAGATCCCTGAATTCCCTGGTAAAAGCCAACCGCAAATTCATTATACGTACCAAAGGTGACACTGTTATCCCCGGTCTGGTTCGGATTCGTATGAACGCCCTTTAATACTGCATTATTCTCTTTATAAACGCTCACCTTTGTAGAGGACTGTAACCCTCTCGCATCATACTCAGCCCAGTCGCTGTGCCAGTACCAGCCGCTGTACCACCAGTACTGATAGTAGTTGTGGAAAGACCATTCTGAGCGGGCCGTCGTTGCTCCCGTCTGAGTTCTGACCTTCGCAACTGCCGTTACACCGTCTCTCGTGCTTCCTCCAACCTCAAGGTCAGACGTCACTGAAGCCGTATAATTTCCAGCTTTATAGAATCTTCCCGTGACCTCAAACATATACATGGTCTTCTGGTCATTTGCATGGTACCACGTACCGTAATTCGGATTTAACGCATTTTTTCCATCATCGCCAATTTCATTGATGTCAAGCTCCACTTCAACTTTGGTCACCGGGTTTTCTGCCGTATAGTCAGCGTCAGGACTCTTGTAATACTCGGCCACTGTATCACCCGCATCCCCTGTTTCGCCTTCTGCGGCTTCTTCTCCGCCTTCCACAAGATCAACGCGGAAGTATTTCCTTCCATCGGCCGCATTGGCCACGGAATTGTCCTGCCACTCATCCGGCAAAATGGTCTGCACTGTGCCGTCTGCCCTCGTAACCCGAATGGACTGGATATAATCTTTGGCCCTCGGATCAATCTTCAGATAGTAGGCATCAAACGCATCCGCCGGAAGCGTCATATGCAGCGCTACCTTGGCTGCGGTATTTAATGACTCGGTATACACATAGCTCATATCCTGGTGTTCCTGGCTGTATACGCCTCGCACAGGCATAGCCGGATAGGACCTTCCAACATTGAGATACTGACGGAAATCTATCATATAAGAACCCAGTGCCTTATAGCCGATATCCAGCTCTGAGTTGTCATCCCAGTATGGCGTATCTCCTCCATAAGGCCGATGTATTTTCACATGCTCCCACGCGGTACTCACGCGCTCAAAGCGGTTTGTCGAGGTCTCAGTCGTATAACCGGCTGCGATCGTAGTGTCAAAATACATTTTGCTGACATAAGCATTTGCCCGGTCAATGGTCTTGCTCGCAAAAGCCGCCACATCGCGCAGCCCGTCAAGATAGTTTATACCATCGATCACCATGGTATTGGTCGTACCGAACACGGAATCAGAAAAGCCATGGAATTTGATCCACAGTTCTTTTGTTGCCCCTGTGACTTGAAATTTCTTTCCCGTAATCAAAATAGAACGCAGATTATGAATACCACACCAGGCAATCAGGTCTGCCTCAGCAAGCGCAATATCTCCGCTGCCGCTTCCAAATGATGCAGTTCCGTTTTCCAGAACAAATTCGCCGGATGTCGCACCATCCGCTTTTGTATAAATAAATTTCTTTCCTGCCGTGTCATCTGCATCGCAGAAAGTAATTGACTCGATCTCCTGGAACTGCTCCAAAAGTGCACGGCTGATCTCAATGCCTGTCGTGTGGAAACCTGTATTTGCCTCTGCTCCTGCAGAGCTGTCATTAATCGGAAGTGTGACCTTTAAATCCACGTCATCCAGTACCGATACACCGGTATTCTCCACATTTACAAGATAGCTAAAATCTCTGTCATACGGAACAGCCAAAGACATCAGATTCTGATCCGTATTTGCCGTATAGGTAGAGCTTACGGATTTGTTGTTTGCAAAGTATTCGACATCACCGTGTACAGACAGCACAGGCCGATCGACATGCAGGCGGTTTGTCAACACCGTCGTACAGTTTTTCATAGTCTCATTTTCCGGTGCAAATGTCAGCTTTGCATCGAGATCATCAAACCAGTCTGTCTTTCCGTCCAGCCGAATCGTCATGCTGCCCGCTTTATTTCCATTAAACTCGTTGCAGTCAAATACAATGGAACGGATCATCGTAAGCTTCACCGGATTGCCATCGGCATCCACAAGCGCACTTTTTTCAATCGTGAATGTTCCATCTGCTTCCGGTATAATCGCAGAAGCAGGAATCACAGCGTCCGGATTATCTGAATCAGGCGAGTGATTCCAGTCATAGATATGGATGGCCTTAATGTCTGCCACCACCTTATCTCCCACCTTAAAACCAGAGAGTAAAATACGCTCCGTGTCAAATCCTTTGACAATCGGCTTGCTGTCATCCCCAGACTTATTCGCAACGGACGGAAGATCAATCCGGATCTTCATCTCTCCGACAGAAGCCACGGCCTTATTCGTCAGTTCAAACTCATATCCCGTATGTTCCTGCTTGTTCGGAACTGTCAGAGAATTCACTTTCTGCTGTGCCTGCGTGCTATTCGCTGTATTGATCGCAGACTTTGTATCATCCTGATAGCTGTATCCGGTCAATACCGGCTGAATAGATGTGACATTCATCACAGCCTCATCCTTTGACTCTCTGTTCAGATCAGGATTTTCATAATCAGTAGAAAATACGCCGACAGGTTTCTGGGTTTTCACCACATTTACCTGGCCATCCACTTTTATACAACGATCAGCATCAAGCTTTGTATTCTCCGAGAAAGATTTGAACACTACTTTGAAATCATGCAGTGCGCCGTACTCCTCCCACAGTTCTGAAGAAAATACCAAATCTTGCGAAGCCGCCATAGCACCAGCCAGCAAAGCTGCAAACTCATCACCGTCGATCACAACCTTTTCGCCAAACAGCGTCTGGAAGGTAATACTCTCCGGTATACTGTCCGCAAGCAATTTTGATGACAGCACAACATGCTCTACAATCAAGCCTTCTGGTTCGTCAATCGTTCCCTTTGCCAGATCACCGGATTTAAATACACCCGGAATCAATGTGGAAATACTATCATTGTAAAGCCTGTAACGGAATCCTACGCCCGGCGTGTTTACCGGAACAGACAGCGGATCATTGTATACCAGTTTTCCGTCTTCGTTGTGGAATACATCCGTCACAACCGTTGGCGTCGCTGCTGCTGCAACAATCTTTACCGGAATTGTCGGCAGATCATGTCCTGTCTTTAAGTAGTCTCCTTCATTCGGAAGCCATGTCCAGTTCTCATAGTAAGTACCCAGATTATTCGTGTACGTACGGCTTTCATTTGCCAGTCCGGTGACAATAATCTCTCCGTCAAATGCAGTATTGGCGCTGATTCGATCCTTGAAACGAATTCTCACACGGTTCGTAAAAGTACAGGACTGTGTTTTTGACGTATTTGCCGCAATGTAATCCTTTACCGGCTGCGCATCCATAGACCATGCAGTGCACGTTGATGTCGTACGGTCTGCATCCGGTGAAAACGCACCGAGCGGTACAAATTTTGTTGTCTTTTTTCCCTGTGCATCCGTAATCGTAAACTCAAACTCTGCCGTACCATTCTCCCGGAACCAGTCTGTTAATGCAACGCTTTCGTCTTCCTCATGGTTCATTAAAATAGAAACGCCATCATAAATAAAATGCTCGTCAAGCGCCTCGGTCGCAGAGAAATTAAATACTGGCACATTACTGGTATTGCCAAAACCACTCAGATGGTGATCGACTTTCGAACCAATCGCCACTGTCTTTTCTCTGATTTTGTTTCCGTCTCCGTCCAACAGGTAATGGTTGTGTGTTGCTCCGATCTCAGGGGCCACGAAACCATTCGTCAGATCCGTGGCAAACTTTGTCCAGCCGTAGTTTGCACCAAACTTTACATTGGCAAGAAGCTGTGCGGAAATAATTGTCTCCTGCGTATCGGTTCCAAGTGGAATCGCAAAATAATATTCCCGCTTCTCATTCATATGAATCGCATGCTCCCCCGTCGGAAACGATACACGACAGTCTGATGTAAAATGGTACGGAAGCGGCTCTAGCTTCTGCCCCTCATCATTTACAATATTATCAAAGGACGACAGATCCCATTTCGCCAAAGTTTCATCAGAAATACCGGTCACATCATAAATCAGTGCTCCGCCATTCCCCGGAATACCGATATAGGATTCCTCTTTTGCAAGGTCTGAATAATCCGTATTCTCGGTCGGCTCACCATCCGGATTATAACGCCAGCGCATGATATCCTCCGTACGAACACCCCAGCCTGTCGAGTCATCCTCCCAGGAAGGAACCTTCACACTAAGAGGGTCAACCTCCTTGATATGGCTGGCATCATCCGTCGAAGTATTTTCCACAGTCGCCTTATATACAAGATAATTATATCTGTCCCATTTGACATTTTTCGGTGTGACGGCCTTAATCGCAGGATTCCACTGCAGATTCGAACAGATCAGATGATAAATATATTCATCTTTCGCACCAGGCTCAAAATAGTAGTCGTTCCCTTCCTTGCCGTTCGCATCCACATATACATCATAGCCACCGCCCAGCCAGATCGTCATCTCCGTGTTCTCAGGGATTTTTCCCACCAGGAAAATCTGCGCTCTTAGTGTGATGGATTTTGCGTCCGTAATGCTGATATCGCTGGCATGGAACCGGTTCTTTCCATAGTATACCGTATCGCTGTCAATGTCTTCTTCCCAGCCCTCGGGAGGCGAAATCCGCGCCCCAACATACATCGCATTCGGATTGTTTTCCGGCAGCTGATCGCTTGGCACGTCCAACACATTGTGCGTAATGCGCAATGCCCCATTATCATCATAATATAAATAAGGAAGATCCATCTCAAAAAACATGCCGCGGCCTTCACCAGAACCCAGCTGCGAAGACGCCGTTAAATCAAGTGTAACCGCATTGTGCTCCCCATGTCCGAGCAACGCCTGGTTGCGCACAGGATTTCCGTTAACGTCCGTCACAACCGTACCACCATTGATATAAGAATAATAAAAGTTCACCGGATGCTCTTCAATACTACCCGCCCTGTCCTCCAGGCCTAAAGCATATGTCATCTCCTCCATACTCTCAACCATCAGATCTGCGCCTGAAAGATCAGGTACTTCTGAATCTGCA
The DNA here is from genome assembly GCF_059728505.1 of Blautia sp. St.27G3. Taxonomy (NCBI): domain Bacteria; kingdom Bacillati; phylum Bacillota; class Clostridia; order Lachnospirales; family Lachnospiraceae; genus Blautia; species Blautia sp. St.27G3. Next base: position 303,034 of record NZ_BAAGFO010000001.1, read on the forward strand.
GTCTCTGTCTCAAAAACGGTTTCCGGTTCTGCATTATCCGGCTCAATCAAAATTTCTTCCACCTCGCTGATTACAAGGTCATCTCCGCCTTCTGGAACGTCTCCATCCACAATAATATCCGTCTGATCACCAGACGGTTCAACAATCAGCGTATCATCTTCCCCTGATGCAGAAATCCCCTCATTTATCTGCACCTCTTCGATCTGCTCAGTTATTATGGATGTCTCGGCTGCCACCGGAAACGCCGGAACCGCAGTCTGCGTCATGAACAATGAAACAGCCAAAAGCACTTCTATGCCTCTGTCGAACCTCGTCCACCACTTTTTTTTCATTACTTTTTCCCCTCTCTTTTTTATTACTCTTATTTTATAAAATCTACCAAAATCCAATCGATATTTTATATGTTCCATATCAATTCGATGGATTTACTATCACCTTATATCGTACCATTTCATTCCTGATTTTTCAATACTTGGGGCAATTTTTTGTAGTTATTTTCAGAATATTTATTTCAAAGCATATTTTTTTATCATTATAAAAAGAACAAAAAAACTGCCGCCCGGTTAAAGGTCACTAACCGGACGACAGCCATTAGGAGTTTTTAATGAAAAACATGTATCTTAAGTGAAACTAAATGAAAAACCTGAATTAGAACTGAGCACTAAACAGATCTGCTACGAAGTTCCAGTATGCTTCTCCGTCTACATCATATACAACTGTACATGTTGTAGATTTAGCCGGGCCAGTCCCCTCTGCCCATGCTACAGATTCGCCGTATGCGTAACCCATATCTGATACGATTGCGATGTCACGTACATCTGATACTGTGATAAGATCCGGGCAAAGGAAGATACCTGGAACCTGTGCATCCCACAGTCTCTGACGACGCTCCGGATCCTCTACAAATGTCGGATATGCATGCTCTTCAACCAGCTTGTTGAAAGCAGTCTCGCCATCCATAAGCTTTTCTACGAGGTCTTTTGTAAGAACCTGATTGTAGGAAATGTCGTGCGGAACAACTACCTGTACCGGGAAATCAGCCTGCAGACAGATATCTACAGATTCCGGATCGTAGTACCAGTTACGCTCAGCACACGGTGTATCGTTTCCAGGAACGTCGATTGCGCCACCCATGTAATAGATACCAGCTGTGTTCTCTGCAAATGTCGGATCGTTCATAATTGCAAGTGCTACGTTTGTACAAGCGCCTACTGCGATGATTGTAACCTGACCCGGATTCTCTTTTACTGCCTGAACCATGAACTCCCATGCTTTGTCTTCCTGCGGTTTCAGGCTGCTGTAGCCCCATGTCTCGTTCTCAAGCTCGCCAAGGTTATCATAGGAAATCGTATCGCCGTATTTCAGAACTTTGTCCATACTCTTGATTCTCTTCAGTCCGTTTGCTGCGATTGTCTCGTCATCCTGCAGACCCATGATCGGAATATCTGTTCCCATGTATACCGGGATATCTTCTCTTCCAACTGCTTCCAGCTGATTCAGGATACCTGTAGTTCCTTCTGCAACTGTCAAGTTTCCGCCAACAGATGTCACGCCCAACAGATCAAGATAACCTGCTGCATCTGCCTGAAGAAGCATAAACAGCGCATACGTATCATCCTGAAAATAACCCATATCCGTATCAAAGATAACTTTGTGCGTATCAGCAGATGTTACAATATTATAATCTTCCAGTGCAGCAAATGCTGTTACAGGAGATACCATAGAGCATACCATACCGGCAGTGAGAACTGCAGCTAAAGCTTTTTTCATATTTTTTACCTTCTTTCTCTAAACGTAACTATTCAGCACCCCGTTTAGTGCATATTGATTTTTGGTCAAAACAGAGAAAATAAAATTTCTGTTTTACCATTACTTTATCACGAAAAGTGGATAACTTTTCAATATAACTGCCAAGTGCTTTTGGCCTGTGGATTATGGCATCATCAATCCTTGATCACAGCCTAATAATGGACTATTTGTCAATTTTATCCGAGAGTTATCGGCAGTTAATCTCTGATTTTTTCTGGTTATCCACCGTCATTTTGACAGTACACCAAAACGATATGATTCGCTTTTTGGCTCATTTTCCGTTAAAATAGAAGTATCAAATTTTATCGGAAGAAGGTGGTCCGGTTGACAAACGATGAACTGATTAAACAGTTATTACAACAAAATGAAGCATTATCAACAACTATCGCTGCTCAGACTCAGTTGATTGCCCAACTCAATCAGACCATACAGGAACTGAAGGAACAGCTTAACAAGAATTCCAAAAACAGTTCCAAACCGCCATCCAGCGATGGCTTTAAAAAGCCTGCCCCAAAGAGTCTCCGGAAGCCATCCGGGAAAAAAGCTGGCGGGCAGAGCGGACACCAGGGAACACATCTGGCGGTGATAACAGCTCCGGACGAAATCGTCAGGCATATGCCATCCTCATGCGGAGGATGTCCGCACTATCAGATGTGTAAAGGCACCGCATGCATCGCAGAAAAACGCCATGTGATTGATGCGGTTGTTACAGTCAATGTAACAGAACATCAGGCACTGGAACTTCCAATCTGTATGCTGCATGGGGACACCCGCAGAGGAGAATTCCCTTCTGATGTAAAAGCAACCGTACAATATGGTGAAAACCTGCAGGCACTATCTGTCGCATTAAACACCGTGGGTGCAGTCAGCATCAAACGCACTCATGAGATTCTTTCCGGAGTATTTAACATTCCGATTGCAACAGGAACGATCAGCAGCATGGTAAAAAGATGCGCTGACAGCCTGAGTGAAACAGTCGGTAAGATAAAGGATAAGATGATCGGTTCCTCACTTGGACATTTCGATGAAACCGGAACCAGAGTGGATAAAAAGCTCTGGTGGGTTCATGATGCCTCAAACTGTGAATATACCTATCTTGATATCAGTCCCAAACGTGGGACCGAAGGCATGGAGCAATGCGGTGTTCTCCCAGAATTCAGAGGGATTGCCATGCATGACTGCTGGGCTTCCTACTGGAACTACTTGGATATACGGCATGCAGTCTGCTGTGCCCATCTACTCCGTGAGCTGACAGGGATAAATGAAAATCATCCTGACCAGAAATGGACATCTGCGTTTATAAACCTTTTACTGGAAATGAAAAAGGTCAAAGAGAAAGCGATAGAGAAAGGCAAGGACTCTCTGAGCTATTATCACTATCATAAGTTCGATAAGAAGTATGATGAACTCCTCGAACTGGCAAGGAAAGAAAATCCTCTTCTGGAAACCACAGAGAAAAAACGTGGACGGAAGAAAAAGGGAAAAATCCTTGCCTTGGTAGAACGCCTTGCGAATCACAAGGCCTCGGTCTGCCTTTTTATCCATAACTTCATGGTTCCGTTTGATAACAACCAGGCAGAGCGTGATCTTCGGATGATAAAGGTTAAGACCAAAGTATCCGGCTGCTTCCGAACTGAAGAAGGCGCCAGAGATTATCTGAAAATCATGTCCTACGTTGGTACGGCACATAAGCAGGGATACAATGCTTACGAAGCAATCAAAAATGCAATTTCAGGCCACCCTAATTTCATCTTTGAATAGTGTTGGCTCTGAATAGTTACCTCTAAACTTTAAAATATACGTTGTTTTATCACGCAATTTAGGCCTGTATTGCTTTGATAGCTGCATTATCTCTTATTTTTCCCTTTTTATCAGTGACATAAATCACGATTATCAATCATTTCCAAATTAATCCTCAAAATTATCTTTTTTTACTCTTTACTTTAAGATCTGTCCCAGAGTATCCAGTAAACGATCTATATCAATCGGCTTCGCAATATGTCCATTCATCCCGCTCATCAGCGCTTTTTGCCGGTCCTCCTCAAATGCATTCGCCGTCATCGCCAAAATCGGTATGGAAGAAAGCTCCTGATCCTCCAAAGCCCGAATCGCCCGTGTCGCCTCATAGCCATTCATGACCGGCATCTGAATATCCATCAGTACCAGCTGATAATAACCCGGCTTCGATCTCCGCAACATATCCACGGCAACCTTCCCGTTCTCCGCAACCTCCGTATAAAATCCTGCGCCGCTCAAAATCTCAACGGCAATCTCCTGATTCAGCTCATTATCCTCGGTGAGCAGAATACGTCTCTGACCAGCTTCTGCCTGTTTTGTATCTTCCTCCTGTTCATCCTCCTGCAAAACCTTTTTTTCTATGATATCAAAATACAAACTATTCGGATCTGCCAAAGACTCTGGCCCTGCTACTAACTGGAAAGTGAAAGAAACCGTAAACTCTGACCCGACTCCCTGTTTACTCTTTACTTCAATCGAACCGTCCATCATTTCCACAATACTTTTTGTGATTGACATTCCAAGACCGGTTCCTTGAATGCCGCTGATCGTTGTATTCTTTTCTCGCTCAAACGGTTCAAAAATATGCGCCACAAATGTCTCGCTCATACCAATCCCCGTATCTCTCACACAGAAATCATAACTTGCGCACCCTTTTGCCGCGCCTGTTCTTTCCGTGACTTTCAGCGAGATTGAGCCGCCTTCTTCCGTATATTTGACGGCATTCCCGACAAGGTTCAATAGCACCTGGTTCAGCCTCAGTTTATCACAGTAAACTTCCTGATTGCGAATATTTGACGCATCCACCGACAACTGCTGATGCTTTGCGTGGACATCTGCCTGTACAATGTTCTGAAGTCCGTTCAAAAGCTCCGGAAGATTGCAACACTGTTCCTGCAAGCGCATCTTTCCGCTTTCAATACGGCTCATGTCCAGAACATCATTAATCAGGCTTAGCAAATGATTGCCCGATGTTTTTATCTTCTCAAGATAAGTCTCCACCCGCTCCTTCTGATCAATATGGCTGATCGCCAGCGCCGTAAAACCTACAATCGCATTCATCGGCGTCCGAATATCATGCGACATGTTCGAAAGGAAGACACTTTTTGCCTGGCTCGCACGGTTTGCCTCAAAAAGCGCATCCTCCAGCAGGCTCTTTTGTTCCATTTCATTGCGAATCTCTTCGTCTACACTGCGAAAGCCCAAAACAACACCGCGCCCAGTTTCATCCCAGACCCCTGTGCGCACCAGCTTCATCTGAAAATATCTCATTTCTCCGTCCTTTTCGGTACGATAATTTACATGACATTGTTTTCGCTCGGACAGTTCTTTTCGCATCCAGTCGCAGGAAACCGCCTGCTTAAGCTGGTCTTTGTCCTCATCACAGACAAAAATATTTATGTAACGCTCCATATTTTCTTCAAATAGAAGTTCTTCATTAAAGATATTTCCAAACAGACACTCGTTCTCTTCATCCAGCCGCAGCTGTGTCCCATAGCCGGTATTCAAATCCAGAAAATATACAAAATTGTAGTCAATACTCAGCGCATAGATCAGTTCCGCCTGCTGCCTCTCCTTCTCCTTTTCTTTCAGCTTCTGCGCAGTACAGTCGAGAAGAAAACGCTGACAAAGCAACTCGCCGTTTTCTTTTATGAGCTTGATATTTCCCATTACATGACGGATTTCCCCTGACTTGTTATTGACGCAGTATTCCAGATTGACTGTGTCCCCCTCCTTTTTAAGCTTCTGAATGCAAGCTCGCAGCTTTTCTTTATCTTCCTCGGCAACAGAAGCAGCAATCATGTCAAATCCGTCTAACATCATCTCTTCCTGAGAATCATAGCCAAGAATCTCAAGAGCAGCTCTGTTGATGCTGATAATACGTGAACCATCCATAGTATGGCACATAATTCCACAGTCCATCGTCGTAAACAACGTTTCCAGCGTTCTCTTTTTCTGCATGATCTCCTGTTCGTAGGCCCGCTCCTGCGTCACATCAATCGCTACGCCTACCGTTCCCATGACGCTCCCGTCAAGATCATACAGCGGAGATTTGTAAGTCATAAGGGTCCTCATGCCCTCCCCAGCCCTGATGATTTCCTCCGACGTAAAGGTTTCTTTCCGGGTCATAACCTTATGCTCTGACTCTATACAGGCCGGATCATCCTGCTCTACATCCCATATATAAGCGTGGCCGCGTCCCTCTACCTGCTTCTTGGTCTTATTTACGGTCTTACAGAAACTGTCATTTACTTTCTCATGTATCCCGTTTTTATCCTTATACCAGATCAGATTTGGGACGTTATTGATAGTTGCCTCCAGATAATGGCTGGTCTGCCAGTAATCCTTACTCATCTTGTAAGTCTGCTGCCATCTCAATAAACGAAAGCTTATCTCTTCATCAGACATTGGCCACACCCATATATCCTTTATCTCCGGAAGCACATCTGCCAAAAGCATGATTTGCTCTTTCTCAGCAAGCACAAAAAGCTCGGCTTTTTCAGATTTTTCCCGAATCAGCGTCCTCAACAACTGTTTTTCATCCGCATCCTGCAAATTAACTACGATCACGTCTGCTTTGGCTGTCAATGTCTGCTCTGGTTGACTGCTTTTTGAAAATGCATGTGTAAAATGCTCCTGAGGCTGTAGTGTTTTTATGCATTCAAATACCCTGCATGACTTTCCCACGAAATAGAATTGAATATGGCAATGATACATGCCTCTCTCCTCCTCATTTCCTGAATATTTATTCTCTTTTCAATCCAAAATAATACTTTTATTATAAAAAAAAAGGAAATAAAAGTCAATTAAACAAAGAGCTGCCGCTCCATAGATGTCGGATACTTCATCTATTTTTGCGGCAGACTTCACAGCATTTGTAAATATTCTTTCATTTCCCCCGCTGTCATTCCCATTTTCTTTCGAAACAGCCGGCTAAGATAAAAGCCAGTGTGCAAATACCCTAAAAAATTCAACGTTAACATTTCATCCTGATCACTCCGGAAGATCTGCACATTTCTGGCAAAGTCCCTCTCCTTTCCTGAATTGAAAAATCAGAAGCCATAGCCAAACAGCTATAGTAATTACATACATATAGACAAACGCCTATAACTGTCATACGCATATTTGTATTTGAATCTGATTTACACTTTGCATATAATAGCAATAACGTTAATGTACAGATTTTGAAACACATTTATAAAATGAGGGAGAATTTACACATGGAAGAGAAAAAAACACCTGATTTTCGTACAGAAAAAGACTCCATTGGCGCCAAAAACATACCGGAAGACGTATACTATGGCGTACAGACCTTGCGTGCTGCAGAAAATTTTCACATTACGGGGCTGAATATGCACCCGGAGATCATCAACAGCCTTGCGTATATCAAAAAAGCTGCCGCGATCACAAACTGTGAAATCGGCCTGCTTGATAAGAAAAAAGCAAATGCGATTGTGCAGGCATGTGATGAGATTATCGGCGGAAAATTCCACAATGACTTTATTGTAGATCCGATCCAGGGAGGCGCCGGCACCTCCCTCAATATGAATGCAAACGAGGTTATCGCCAACCGTGCCATCGAAATTCTCGGCGGCCAGAAGGGCGATTACTCAATCGTACACCCGAACGATCACGTCAACTGTGGACAGTCCACAAACGACGTAATCCCGACTGCCGGTAAAATGACGTCCCTGCGGCTTCTTGCGAATCTGAAAAAAGAACTGCTCCGCCTCCATGAAGCACTCTCCATGAAAGCTGACGAATTTGATCACATCATCAAAATGGGCCGTACCCAGATGCAGGATGCTGTCCCGATTCGTCTCGGCCAGGAGTTCCGCGCGTACTCGGTAGCCATCATGCGCGACATTCACCGTATGGATAAAGCCATGGACGAAATGCGCGCCCTTAATATGGGCGGTACCGCTATCGGAACGGGCATCAACGCTGATGAAACATACCTGCTCCGCATCGTTCCGAACTTAAGCGAAGTGTCAAACATGAATTTCGTACAGGCTTTCGACCTGATCGACGCAACACAGAACCTCGACCCGTTCGTGGCTGTCTCCGGTGCAATTAAAGCGTGTGCCGTTACTCTGTCCAAAATCGCAAATGACCTGCGGCTGATGTCCTCCGGACCGAGAGCAGGCTTTAACGAAATCAACCTCCCTGCAAAGCAGAACGGCTCTTCCATTATGCCGGGAAAAGTAAACCCGGTTATCCCGGAGGTTGTAAATCAGGTTGCCTTTAATATCATCGGCAACGACGTGACGATTACAATGGCTGCGGAAGCCGGACAGCTTGAGCTGAACGCTTTCGAACCGATCGTCTTCTACTGCATGTTCCAGTCCATCGACACACTGGCTTATGCCGTACAGACCTTTATCGACAACTGCGTACTCGGTATCACGGCCAATGAAACACGCTGCCGTTATCTCGTGGAGAACAGCGTCGGCATCATCACCGCAATCTGCCCGCATGTCGGTTATCAGAAAGCTGCCGATATTGCAAAGAAAGCGCTTAAGACAGGAGAATCCGTACGGAACCTGATTCTTCAGGAGGGTATCATGTCCGAGGAAGACCTCGAAGGTATCCTCGATCCGATACATATGACAGAACCCGGCATTTCCGGCAAAGAACTGCTGCTCAAAAAAGGCAACTAACCAATTTAGAAACAACAAACTTTCTATAATTCAAAAATGGGACCGCCACACTGAATCTCCAGTGTGCGCGGTCCTTTCTTACAAGCCCTGCTTTCCAGTTTCCCGTTGCTTTTTACAGATCTCTTTTTTTCTTTTTTCGGCAAAAAACAACAAAGTTTGTTGAAAATCACAAACAAAGAGAATTGCCTCCTTTCCCGCTGCGGAAAGTCCATACCCTCAAACTGTGCTGAGTCCAGGGAATAGCAATGGTAGCGTTCCTTGCGTGACAGGTTGTCCTCCTTGCGCCTGGACTCGACGATGACAGCACCGACAGATTCCTCCACCTCGACCTCTGACACCGTTCCGTCTGCAAACTCATATTTAATTTTCATTTTGATTTCCTCCAGTCTTGAGATTTTTGAAAGTTAAAAATTCAAGACCAAAGGGTGGTGCGCGGGAACGATAAGATGTCAGGAACAGACATTTTATGACAAAGAAAAAGCGCACCCACCGTAAGGCAGATGCGCTTGTATTAAAAATATGATTGGATTTTGGAATATGTACAAGAGATGGAAATAACTTTGTCGAATAAAAAAAGTCCGCAGTCCCCTCAAAGACTACGGTTTGTATTAAAAAAATATGTATGATTAGCGTCGGCGGACATCTTGTCCCTGTCCGTATTTTATGCATGATGTCCCCTTTCCGGGGATACGCAGCCTTCAGTACAGCCTTCCCCTGACAGCTTGTCTGTGGGGGAAATTATACAAAACGTAACAGTAGAACAACGGTAGACAAACAGTAGAAATGCAGTAGGAAACCGCAAGTTACGACATGGTACAATGAAAAATGATGTACAAAATCTGATTTTGGGAGAATATACAGAATTTAACGGTTTATGATACGCAAAAAAAAGAAACGGCTCAGTTTCCCAAGCCGTTATTATGTAGCATCTTTTTCCTCTGAATTTATTTCAAAACAATAGCCAACCTCACGCACACAACGGATTGAAAATGGTGCGTCCGGTTCTGCCTCGTACAGTTTTTCACGAAGATTACGAACCTGGCATCCCACCGTGTTATTCTCGCTGCCAAACCCTTCTTCGCCCCAAACCTTTTGGTATATCTGGTCATAGGTGAGTACACGGCCTTTGTTTGCTACAAGCAGCGCCAGTATCTCATACTCTTTTGCTGTCAGATTGATTTCCCGCCTGTCACGGTATATTTTGTGCCGATTGGGGTAAATCTCCAGACCCGGAAGCGAAACCATCGGTTCATCTTTTATTCGTAAATGCTCAAAACATGGATATTGGTTGAGAAATTCCATCACTTCATCAAAAACAGAATTATCTTTCTCCGAAAATTCTGCTATTAATAACCGTCCACTAGCTTATCACCCCCTAATAGATGCCACACATTATTTTCATCGAAACTTATGTTTGGTATTCCTTACATTACATCGGAAATTTGATTGTGATGGTTGTACCATTGTTCACCTTGCTTTCTATATCAATTTTTCCATGATGGTATGCCACTGCATGTTTTACAATAGAAAGCCCAAGCCCTGTTCCTCCCGTTTCCTTTGAATGGCTTTTATCAACTCTGTAAAAACGTTCAAACACTCTGTCAAGATGTTCCTGTGGAATACCAATGCCTGTGTCTGCAACAGTTAGTACCGCATTTTGGTTATTTTTTGTAATAGAAATTTTTATATTGCCACCGTAGATATTGTATTTTATAGCGTTATCACATAAATTGTATATGATTTCATACAGTAATTTTCTAACACCATAAATTATAACCTGCTTTCCGTCAATACTGATTTCAATATTTTTATCTTTTGCAATGTCCTTTAAATTTTCAGTTGTTTCTTCCACCAGTTGTAAAAGATTAATTTCTTCTTTTATAAGCTCTGCTTTTTCATCAAGCTGCGAGAGGCGTATGATATCTCCAACAAGTATAACAAGTCTTGAAGCTTCTTTTCGTATATGTCCAATAAAACGTGGCAAATCTTCCTGCTTTACCATACCGTTTTCGATAAGTTCTGCACTGCCGATAATACCCTGAAGCGGTGTTTTAAGCTCGTGTGAAACATTAGCTGTAAACTCACGTCTGTTACGCTCTGCCTGAACCCTTTCGGTAATATCAAATATCAGGAGAATAATTCCAATCATTTCGTCGTCTGATTCTATACGGCTGGCATCGAACTGATATTCCCTTCCAAATCTCGTCTGTTGTATTTCACAATGCCCTGACTCTATTGCGTTTTTTATACATAGATTCATTTCATGGTCACGGTAAACCGTGAGGAAATCCCTGCCCACACAGCTTTCATCTAATGAAAAAATCCTATTTGCTGCCGGGTTTATGCTTAGTATGATTCCGTCCTTGTCCATCAAAACAAGACCCTCATTCATGCAGCCTGTAATCTGTTCAAATTCTGCAGCTCTCTGCTGAATCGCCTTAACTTGCGCTTTAATTTCTTTGTTCTGTCTGCTTATACGGAGTAACAGGGGAGATATCTCTTCATATGTATCATTTTCCAGCGGTTTCTCCAGATTCAAGTCATTCAGCGGCTTAACAATCCTTTTTGAAAGTCTGCCCGCTAATATACCTGACATAATCAAAGCTATAACAACCACTATCAAAATAGGCTGCAGCATACCAAGAACCAGTAATCCCACAGTTGCACTGCTTGTAGAAATACGCAGTACACTGCCGTCATTCATCCGCTTTGCATAATACATTGTCTTTTCAAACAGCGTATCAGAGTAACGGTTACTTTCCCCCTCTCCATTTTCCAATGCACTCTTAACTTCCATGCGTTCCAGATGATTTTCGTGTTCCTCACTGTTTGCAGCTGTATCATATATGACAGTTCCATCAGCTGCAATCCAGGTAATACGGTAACGGTCAGACTTAACTTTCTCTAAATAGTGGACTCCGTCATCTTCTACGGCAGCCATTGATAGTTTCAGTTCATCTTTTAGGCCACGTTCCCTTACATCTTCAAAATAATTGTATAAGCATCCCATAATGATAATAACACTTGAAAGTAAAATCGTTCCTGCCACTATGATAATAGAATTAAATATTTTTCTTGTCATTCTATTGCCTCCAAACGGTATCCTACCCCTCTCACTGTTTCTATCATTTTTCCATAAATCCCAAGTTTCTGCCTTAAGGTACGGATATGCATATCCACAGTTCTCGTTTCACCACAATAATCCATACCCCATATATCATTAAAAAGCTGGTCACGGGTGTACACCATACCTGGATGGGAAAGAAACAGCCGCAGGATTTCAAATTCCTTAAATGTAAGCAATATGCGTTCGCCGTTTGCAGTTACTGTATGTTCATCTAAATTCACGATCAAATTTCCTGTCTTAAGCAGATGATCGATTCTTTTAGGCTGGCATCTTCTGAGAACAGCTTTGACACAGGAAACCAATTCCATAACACCGAACGGCTTTGCCAAATAATAATCAGCTCCAAGATCAAGTCCATGTATTTTATCGTATTCCTCACCTTTGGCGGTAGCCATGATAACCGGAATAGCTTGAAATTCTTTATTTTCCCTCATTTTCTTTAGTATTTGGATTCCATCCATTCCAGGCAGCATAATATCCAGGACAACAAGTTCCGGCTTCTCACTCTGAAGTTCCTGCCAAAAAGTATTTCCATCTTCATAGCCACGGGCTTCAAAGCCTGTTGACTGTAAAGCATAAACTTCAATATCTCTTATGCTGGCATCATCCTCTACACACCAAATCATATTTAACCCTCCTTATGAATACCAGTAACAGAAAAGACTACCCATTCTGCAATATTAGTGGCATGGTCTCCGATTCGTTCAAAATATTTAGCAATCATCAAGAGGTCAATAGAACATTCGCCGTCTTTTGGATTTGATATAATTTCACGGATTATTTCCTGTTTTATAAGGTCAAAATATTTATCAACAATATCATCGTCCGACACAACTTTTTTTGCCAGTTCAACATCATGTTCAACAAACGCGTCAACGCTGTCAGTCACCATTTTAATGCTTGCCTTTGCCATTTCGTGTAAAAGGGTATCTGCCATTTCAGGACGGTTTTCAACAAATGGTATTATTTCTGCGATATCTTCAGCCTGGTCGCCGATGCGCTCCATATCTGTTATCATTTTAAGAGCTGACGAAATCTGTCTTAAATCTTTTGCCACTGGCTGCTGCTGAAGCAGAAGTTTTAAACAAAGAGTTTCTATTGTACGCTCTTTACGGTCAATTTCAGTACCAGCAGTCGAAATACCATTCAAAAAATCTTTGTCTTCATCGGTTAATGCTTTCAAAACCTTAGAAATTATTTCTTCGCACAAAGCACCCATTTCAATCATTTCTTTATTTAAAATTGCAAGCTGCTCGTCAAATCTGCTCCTCATTATCCAAACCTCCCTGTAATATAATCTTCTGTTCTTTTATCTTTTGGAGTAGAGAACAGAGTTTCTGTATTTCCATACTCAACAAGTTCTCCTAAAAGGAAAAATGCTGTCTGGTCTGAGATACGCACTGCCTGTTGCATATTATGTGTTACCATAATGATTGTATAGTTTTCTTTCAGTTTGATAGTTAATTCCTCAATTTTAGATGTCGATATTGGATCGAGAGCCGATGTAGGTTCGTCCATAAGCAGAACGGCAGGCTTTACGGCTAAAGCCCTTGCTATACAAAGCCTTTGCTGCTGGCCGCCTGATAAACCTAAGGCATTCTTTTTAAGCCTGTCTTTTACTTCCTCCCAAATGGCGGCATCTTTCAACGATTGCTCAACGATATCATCAAGCTTTGCTTTACTTTTAACACCGTGTGTACGCGGACCATAGGCAACGTTGTCATAAATACTCATAGGAAACGGATTTGGTTTTTGAAAAACCATTCCTATCTCTCTGCGAAGTTCATTTACATCCACAGAAGATCCAAAAATATTTTTACCGTTATACTTAACATCGCCTGTAATCTTTACACTTGGTATCAGATCGTTCATTCTGTTCAGGCTTTTCAAAAAAGTGGATTTTCCGCAGCCTGACGGTCCTATGAAAGCGGTAATACTTTTTGACGGAATGTCTATATTTATATCTTTAAGCGCCTGATGCTCCCCATACCACAGACACATATCTTTTACTGTTATGATATTGCTCATACGTTTCTCCTTTTTCTGAAATACTTTTCTACAAGCATTGCAGACAAATTTATAATTAAAGTCAGTATCATTAAAATAGCTGCTATTGCAAACGCTATCCCAAATTCTCCTTGTTCTTTCGCATATACATATAACGCAACCGTAAGTGTACAACCGGAACTTGAAAGCCCATCAATTATTCCGTTCAGCGCATGGGCAAATCCCGCAGTGAACAAAAGTGCCGCCGATTCTCCCAAAATTCTGCCCACTGACAAAATACAGCCTGTTATTATTCCATCAACACAACCTGGAAGAACCACTGTATGGATAACACGCCATTTGCCTGCACCAAGACCGAAAGCTCCCTCGCGATAACTTTGTGGCACAGTTTTCAGACTTTCCTGTGTGGTACGCATAATTGTCGGAAGGTTCATGATGACCAAAGTCAATGCACCTGCTAAGAGAGACGTTTTCATATTCAAAAACTGACAAAAGAACAACATTCCTACCAATCCATAAATAATTGACGGGATACCTGAAAGTGTTTCTGCGGCATATTCAATAATGTTCACTAATTTTTTATTTTGTGCATATTCGGTTAAATAGATTGCTGCCCCAACTCCTATAGGAAGAACAATAAGCAATGTAGCTATTACAATATACACTGTATTTAAAATATCGGGCAGAATCCCAATCTTCCCTGATAAATAACTCGGCTTTTCAGATAACAGTCCCCATGAAATATTAGGAATCCCTTTTACAAATACATAAATGATGAGAAATGCCACTAACGAACAGGTAACTGCAACAGAAAGCCACATAAGTGCTTTCATAATGCTTATATATGCTTTTCGTGCTTTAGAAATTTTGCTGTTCTGCATATTTAATCCCCCTTTTTGCCCTTCAGGAAGAAATTCAAAGTCGCATTGATAAGCATGATAAATAAAAACAGCACAAGTGCGATTGAGAATAACGCCTGTCTTTGAAGGCCACTTGAATAGGACATTTCACTTGCCACTGCAGTTGTCAAAAACCTGACACTTTGAAATAACCCCGGCATATTTGCAACATTTCCCGATACCATCATTACAGCCATTGCCTCACCAATAGCTCTGCCGATGCCAAGCACAACAGCGGCTGCAATACCGCTTTTTGCCGCTGGAACGGAAACCTTAAAATAGGTTTCAACTGGAGTTGCCCCTAAAGCAAGAGAAGCATCTTCATATTCTTTTGGAACTGCGTCAAGTGCCGTAACTGATACTTTTATAATTGATGGCAGTATCATGATGGCAAGAACAATTATTGCTGCCAGAAGGCTTGCTCCGTCCGCCAAATGAAAAATCTCACGGATTCCAGGCACAAGGACAAGCATACCAACCAATCCATATACTACCGACGGAATTCCCGCGAGCAGGCTTACTGCTGTCCCAACTGCCGCCTTTATTTTTTGTGGTGCTATTTTTGACAGATAAACCGCCGTCAAAAAACCAATCGGAACTCCTATTATGATAGCGCCTGCTGTTCCATATATACTCGTCAATATAAATGGCAGTATTCCATAAGACGGATTTGCCGATGTAGATTCCCACGTCTTTCCGAATAAAAACTTAAACAAGCCTATTTCCCGTATGGCAGGAATTCCCGCTATAACCAAATAAACAGTGATTAGCAAAACACAGCCTACAGCAATCAAGCCAAGCATAAGGAATATGCCATGAATCATATTTTCAAACGCTTTTTTATTCTTCATAGCAAGGCTCCTTTACTTTGCAGGAACAACCCCTGCTTTTGAAATAATGTCTGACGCATCACTTGATGTAACATAATCAAAAAATTTCTGAGCAGTTCCTGAAAGTTTTTTATCTTCCTTTGTTACCAGAACAAACGGACGCTGTACAACATAGCTTCCATCTTTTACAGTTTCCTCACTTGGTGTTACTCCGTTTACAGATACTGCTTTTACACTGTCTGACACAGATGCCAGCGATGCATAACCAATAGCGTTTGGATTACCTCCCACTGTTGTAATTACATCTCCTGTTGATGTAAGTTCCTGATGGTATTTGCAAGCGTCTTCTGTTTTTGTAATGGACTCAAAACCGTCCCTTGTGCCGCTTCCTGCTTCACGTCCAATGGGGACAATCTCCCCATCTTTTCCACCTACATCCTTCCAGTTTGTAATTTCACCTTTATAGATTTTGGCAATGTCTTCAACGCTTAAATCGCTTACATCATTTTCGGGATTCACAATAACAGCAATTCCGTCATAAGCCAGAACCGTTTCGCTAAGCCCCTGCTCTTTTTCTTCATCTTTCAAATTTCTGGAGGAAAGACCGATGTCACATCTTCCCTCGGAAACAGCTTGTATGCCTGTGCCGGAACCTGTTGGGTTATATGTAAAAGTTACACTGTCATATTCCTGTTCAAAGGCTTCCCCCAACGCTCCAATTACCTTTTCCATAGATGTGGAGCCGTCTGTCGAAACTGTTCCGCTATCACTTTTCTGCCCACAGCCTGCAAAAATGCTGGCAGTCATTACTGCCAAAACAAAAAAAATTGCGATTTTCTTCATAACTAAGATTCCTTTCTGATTTACACTTATTTTTGTAGCCTACGTCTATTATGATAGCAACCGAATGTAAAATGAAAAAGAAACCTTTTGTAAAATCTATGTCAAATCATCCTTTTGGCCGTAAGCAAAGATTACAGTACCATAAGCAATGTTCCTATTCCGATTAGGACACAGCCAGCAATGGATTTGGGTGTAAAATTTTCATGCAGGAACAGGAATGATGTTGTATCATTTTAGTTGACACCTTACACTCAAGGATTTGATGTATCATCAAAGAGAAATAAGGAGGCAACTACAATGGCAAAAAAACAACGGAAATACGACATGGAATATAAAATCCAAGCCGTAAAATTAGCAAAAGAGCTTGGCGGTGCAAAAGCTGCAGCCGAGTTAGGTATCCCTGAAAACACTATATATGCGTGGACAAAGGCTGCCAGAGAGGGAAGACTGAATGTCGGTTCCGGCTCACATACTCCGAAAACTGCCTTGAATCTTGCAGAAGAACTGGCTCTCCTACGCAGACAGGTCAAGGAGCAGGAAAAGGAAATCCGCCGCCTGAAAGAGGAAAACGAATTTCTCGAAGAGGCAAGCGCTTTTTTCGCCGCCAGCCGTCGGAAGTCTGCAAAAGGCAGAGAATGATGTCCCTTGCCATAAAAACCAAGGACGGCGTTATAAAGGGAAAGATTTCTTTCTACTGCCGGATGCTGAAAGTAACCCGGCAGGGATTTTATAAATATCTGGCAGACAAAGACCGTCCGTGGAAATACCAGCAGTTAGCTGATGCCATGAGGACAGTCGTGTCTGAGGATGAATGCAACGACACTTACGGACGGATCCGTATGTATCAGGCGCTTCTTTTAAAACAGACGGAAGGTGTCCACCTTCCCAGTGAACGCACTGTCTACCGCATCATGGAAGAGATCGGGCTGAGCCATCGCCCGAAACACAGACCAAATGGGATCACCAAAGCAGATCGTGAGGCGCGTAAATCTGAGGACCTGCTGAAAAGGGATTTCAAATCCAGGGAACCACTCAAAAAATGTATCACGGACATAACCGAGATCAAAGCAAGAGATGGAAAACTCTATGTATCTGCCATATTTGACTGTTTCGATGCTGCAGTTCTGGGCATGGCAATGGATACAAACATGAAAGCCGTACTATGCGAGCGTATGCTTACCAATGCGGTCCGGTCTTACCCGGCGCTCAGGGGAGCCATCATCCATTCTGACCGTGGATCTCAGTACACCAGTGAGACCTACCGCAGGGCAGTAGCAAAGTATGGCATTCTCCAGAGCATGAACAGCGCCGGCGGACGCTGCCATGACAATGCCCGTTGCGAGAGCATGTGGGCTCGGATGAAGGAAGAACTCATCTATGGGAGGCATGACACAGAAAAAATGACAGTAGAGGAACTGAAAACCCTCATCTGGAGATATTTCATCAGTTATTGGAACAACAGGAGGATATGCTCTTCCAATGATGGGCTTCCTCCTATGGTCAAGCGGCAGAGATATTATGAAGCTCTGGATACTGCTGCTTAGGCATTGATATCCTTGCAAAAAAAGTGTCAACCAATATTGACAATATCAGTATTTATATCTGCACCACCTACGCCCATAATTCAAAAGCCTGCTCAGACCACCGTATTTTCTACGAGGATTTATACAATGCCGTCCTTGCCGATATCCAGTACCATGCCCGCCTTGCCTATGAGGACAGGGACAGAGCGGTGGCTCTGGCGGTGAAGATGAACACAAAGGCGGACGGGAGCAGGGGGAAATCCAACGAAAGCAGGCTGAAGCAGGCGAAGAAACGCTATGACGAAGTGACGAGGTTATTCGACAGGCTTTATGAGGATTCCCTTTCGGGGCGTATCTCTAATGACAACTTTGCCCGTCTGATTGACAAGTACCAGACGGAGCAGGAACAGCTTTTAGAGCAGATACAGAGCCTTGAAAACGCCTTGCAGGAGGTCAAGGACAGCCAGACTAATGCGGTGCAGTGGGCGGCTCTGATGGCGGAATATGTGGGGATACAGGAACTGACCGCCGAAAACCTCAATCTCTTGGTGGAGCGCATTGAGGTGTTTGACCGCACACAAACCGAAGCAGGAACAGAGCAGGCAATTAAAATCTGTTACCGCTTCGGCGGTTACATAGGGGAACGCCGCTTCAAGGCAAAGGTTTTAAGGAACACGGGCGGCTGGGAGATGCGCCGCAGAAACGAGGGGAAAGACAATGGAAAAGTATCATTTGTATCTTGATGAAACGGAGCGGCGGGTGATAATCCTCTGCTTAAATGATTTCCGAAACAAGCTGATTGCAGAGGGCAGGTATACGGACTGCGTGGACGAATTGATTATCAAGTTCGCCCATGCAAAGACGGTCAAATTAAAAATACGGAGGTAGAAAGACATGGCAAAGACAATTTTTGAGGAACTGGGCGGCAGATATGAGCGGCAGGGGGGATTACCTTATCCCCTGCATTACATTACCCGCCGAAAAGGAGCAGCCGATTGGCTTATTCGGGCGGCGGCACTTGGACTATCTGAAACAGCACCGCAGGGTTACATACCTCAATCTTCTCACAAGCGGCAGACTCAATTCCTACCTTGCCGACATTGACAGGCAGGCGCAGGAACGCCTTGAACGGCTCATAGAGGGCATGAAACAGGCGCAGGGTATCACGGAACGGCTAAAGGCTGAAAACGCCTTAGAATGGGTCGGGAGGATGAATAACATACGGGCTTGTGCGAGGGAAATTGTGAACGAGGAAATTGTCTATATGGATTAAGTTTTATGTTTCATTGTAATAGGTTAATAAAACGATTATACTATACATACCCCATGAAAATACTGTTGCAACTTCAAGTTGCGGAAAAGCACGATAAAGTTGGTAGAATATGTTCATAAATTTTTTTATCATAGAGTTATCAAATTATTCAAGGAGGAAGGGTTATGGCATTTGCAGACACTCTACAACAATTAAGAAAAAATAAGGGCTTATCTCAAGAAGATATAGCCGAACGATGCAATGTATCAAGACAATCTGTTTCCAAATGGGAAACGGGCCAAGGTTATCCCGAAACGGAGAAGCTATTGATACTTTGTGATTTATTGGATACGGATTTAGACTATCTTTTACGGGATAAAGCCCAAAAAATGAATGTGGAGCAAATAGGTTCCACCTCGGTTTGTGCTCCGTATTTGGGAAAATGGGTGAAAATATTTTTAAATGATAGAGAATTCCAGGGATTATATTGTATCGCTATCGTTGCCGAAGTAGAAAATTTCTTATTATTTATTGGTGATAAAGGAAAAAGAGGGTTATTAAATATCTCTGCAATTTCAAGTATAACGGATGCAGATAAGGAGAAATATAAGGAACTCCCCAAAATTCCATCTGAGGATGTTACTTTGAATTTGGCAGATTATTTTACCGATATGAAATGCAATCTAAAAAAACGGCAGCAACTACCTTTTTCTGTTGTTAAGCCTATCAGCTTCTGTTCTGTGACCATTGATGAGATTAACACAGAAAAAATAGTCGTCCATGATAAAAAAGGTAAAACCTATACAGTGGCGGCAACTGAGATGCTCTATATTATGGAACAATAAAATATAAAGTTTGCTCACCGAATAAAAAAAACGATGTTCGGTGAGCTGCTATCCCATGCTTTGCTATCCCTCCGACTTCGCTTTTTGAAGTTTGGAGGGATTTCTTTTGCCTGCAAGCAGCTTTCATTTGCATTTACATATATCATTTAGAGGATGGGTGGATGACCTGTTAAAAAAATCCTCGCCATCGCAAGGGGGCTTTGTACCTCAAAAGTAGAAGTCAAATCTCTACATAATAGAAATAAATTCTCCTTAAACCGTAAAGGTGTGACAGCCTTTGCGGTTTTTCTTTTGTCACTTTTTGCAGAAATGCGCCGTAAAGCGGTTTCTGGCGTAGGCTGCCGTTCCCCGCCTTTCAATCTGGATTTTAACGATATTCAAAATTCAGATTGGAGGTGTCTACGGTGAAATACGCACCGAGAAAGGTATATATCAAAGAGAATGGCAGCTATGCGGAGTTGTCCTATATGGATTTTTGCCGCCGCAGAGAAGCAGACCGTACATATTCGGACAAGCTTTTTATCCCTGTGCAGGGCTGTCTGATTGAGGTTGTGCGGGAACAGTACACGGACTTCTATCGGGATAAAGAGCGGTGGCGTTATCTTCAGAAACTGGATACGAAGAACAGCCTGCTTTCATTGGACGGCTTTGTTGACAGCGAGGGTAACGCTCTGGACTTTATCGCTGATGAAGCGGCAGGCGTTGAGGAAACAGTTATCCATTCCATGATGTTGGACAGGCTTAACGCCGCCCTGCTCTTGCTGTCGGACGATGAGCAGGCGTTGATACGGGCAATCTTCTTTGACGGTGTTTCCTCGAAAGAGATTGCAAGGATGAAAAATGTAGACCAGAGTACGGTAAACAGACACAAGCTCAAAATTCTGGCAAAGCTCAGAAAAATAATGGAAAGCAGATTTTAAGTGCAAAGCCCCCTTTGATTTTTCCTTTGGGAAATCGAGGGGGCTTTCATACTGCCCTCTCAATCTTGGATTTATGGGAATCCCGATTGGAGGAAAAGAAATGGCATATAACCACGGGCGGGAGGAACGCAAATGGCGTATCTGGAAAGAAGCTGAGGAAAAGATTTTACGGAGGTGCGGTGTTGACGAGGATACCATTGAGAAAATCCGTATCTATGACAGGGCGGATTTTAATGCCGCCAGACGGTTTTACCGCTATCTGAATGATGTCGGGGAATACCTTGAGGGAATGGCGGACAGGGAGAAGCAGACGGAGGTTAGAACGGTGGCTGATTTGCTGGACGAGATTGAAAACGAAAATCTGTACCTTGCATTGGTTACAGTAGACAGGCGCACTTTGAAAATCGTTCTCCTAAAAATGCAGGGCTATTCCACAAAGGAGATTGCCCCGATTGTCGGTCTGACAACGGGGGCTGTCTATGCAAGGATGGGACACCTGCGGAAAAAGCTGAAAGCCTTTAAGCGGTAAGGGAAGAAAAACACATTCGCCTGCGGGCTATGGGGTGAGAGGTCAAAAACCTTTCGCCCTATTTTTTCGCAGGAGGAAAAACATAATGGCATACCGAGTTAAGACATATACGCTTCGGGAGGAAGCGGCAGAAAACGGCACAAGGTATTTTATCAGCTTTAAGGACGGGCAAGGCGGCTATCACGAATTAGAGGTATCCGAACAATTCTTTATAGAGTTTCAGCAAATGGAGCGCAGAAACCGTAACCTGCTGCAATCAGATGAACGCCACAAAGAATTTCTTGAGCTTTCCGATGAAGCCCTTAACAAAAGGGCAAGGGTTACGCCGAAAGGTGTTGACGAGCTGATTATTGAGCAGGAATGCTCCGAACTGCTCCACCGTACCATTGCCGCTCTTCCAGAGATACAGAGGCGGCGTTTCCTGCTCTATTACGAGTACGATTTCAATTACTATGAGATTGCTGAAATGGAGCATTGTACTGCTTCTTCGGTGGGTAAATCTATTTCTATCGCAAAAGAAAAGATAAGGACGCAGATGAAAAAATATCTCTGCCCTTAATAGTTTGATAACGCTCTTGTATCTTCGGGTATGGGGGCGTTCTTTGATATGTTCTCTAATGGAATTTGGCAGATGCCATCGGCCCGCGCTCACAGCAACATGAAGAGTCAAATTCCTCTGATTCTGTTGTGTTTGTATGCTGAGAAGAATCTGAAACATCCGTGTTTGCCTCAGATACACTATTTGGATGAGGCCGAGCTGTATTTCGATTATAGTTTCTGTTAAAATTCCTTCCCATGCCAAACAGATTCGCCGGATTAAATATCCAATTAGCATTATAATTATTCAATTAAAATCACCTCATTCCTATTCGGTACTGAGTGATAATACATTTATCATCCCCTCTTACAACCGCTCCGAAGAAGTGTGTCATGCTGGATTTCCGGAGGGTATAATAAATTATATGCATAAAATATAATTTTGTTTTTGAAACTGAGCGATGATTCATTTCGCTGCAGTATCTGCGGCTGTCACAATAACTTTGAATTGACATCTCCGCTTCGCCCGATATCTGAAGAAACATTTTTCTTCCTGCCACTTGTATTTCTATTCTGGTACCCGTTCCAAACGCCATACTTAATTACACAAAAACCGAGCCCTCCAAAGAGGCCTCGGTCTAATCATTTCATTCTATAATTTTATACTGTTCAGGTCAGTTTACAAGGAACTAAATATACGCAGGCCCTGAAGATTTCAAATATCAGAAGCAATCCCTTTTCTTTGATCGTCCACATGAACATATAGACGATCAGGATACCCTGTTTTATCTATGCCCCCAAAACCTACGATGATTTTATCATCAACTGCCACAACGCTATAATGCGTTTGAAATGACAGGTTCCATTTCTCCAGATTCATTTGTCTTGTCTGCTCATAAACTTACTTATCCGATTTCGAAAAAACGCCCCATAAAGAAAATGCAATACCTGTTATAAGCAAAATAGCACCTGTCACGAACACAGGGAACAAGCCTAGATTAGATACTGTTTGCCAAAATCTTCCCAATTGGGTATTCCACTCTGTTGTATTTTCTAAACTCATGCTCGCTATTAGAGACGAAAATAACAGCATCAATACTCCTGTAATTTCAAATCCTATTCCTGCCAGTATTTTTTTCATAGTACTCCTCCAATAACTTCTCATAACAACTTCCGATTAATCGCTCTGTCTTCTCCATTATAGCACAAATCCGAGGGCGTGGTAATATAGAATATTCGTCAAAATCCCGCTCAAAAATGCATAGACCATCACAAATCCCAGATACACAGCAAATTTCCATTTCCCCAGCACAATTTTCATTGCACCCAGATTCGTGATTTTCGTAGCTGGTCCGGTAATCATAAATGCCGCCGCGCTTCCCATACTCATGCCATCATACAACCATGCCCTTAAAAGAGGGATGGTTCCGCCTCCACAGACATACAACGGTACTCCTATCGTTGCTGCCATCAGCACACCGAACCCCTCGTTACGCTTCCCGAATAATTCCGCAAACTGATCCGAAGGAACATATCGCTGAAATAAGACAGACAGCAAAACACCAGCCAGAAAATAGATTCCCGTTGCTTTTACATTCCGGCCAAAGTTTTTACAAAACCTCAGAAAAAGATGCGGATCGGTATCGCGGCTTACATCTGCGTGAAATCCGTCAAAATTGAAAAATGGTTTATCCTTATAAAAGAAATGAACCAACAAGCCGACAGTAACACCGCACAGAGAGCAGGAAACAATCCTGACTGCCAACGCGCCCATGCCAAGTGCTGTACTGTATATCATAAGCTGTGGGTTCAGCAGAATGGATGCCATCATGAAAGCAGCAAGCCAGTCATCCCGCATTCCCTTTTCAGAAAAGCATTTACCCTGTTCTGCAAGGATTCACTTCCCTCCGCAGCAAATGTCAGATCAATGCTTGCCTGATCTATGGCAACTGGATCGGTGGATGCCAGAATCCCGATGTCATGAATGTCAGGCTCTGCCGGATTCCCGTTGCAGTCACAATCGATGGATATATTGTTCAGAACATTGACATAAACAATATTTTCTCCCTGATTCAGATAATCAGATACGGATTTCCCCGCTTCTGCCATGGACTCTGTAAATCCGGTCTGGTCCCCGCCCCATGGGCTGTCATGGCTTTCGCCAGCTGTATGGATTAGACATTTTCCTTCCTGAGACCCAAGGCCAATGGAAATATTTTTAATTGCTCCGCCAAATCCTGCCATAGCATGGCCTTTAAAGTGAGATAGCACGAGATAGGAATCATAATTTCCAAAATGAGAACCCACCAGATTTTCCGACAGTCTCATACCTCCTTCTACCGGCAATGACATAGACCCTTCCGCATCCAAAATATCCACATCTGCAATTGCTGTAAATCCATGATCCTCGGCTACCTGCATATGCATGGTTGTTTCTATTCTGGCACCGCCATACGCCGTGTTGCATTCCACAATCGTCCCATTTACTGACTGTACCAGCTCCTTAATCAGCTCAGGATCCAGATAGTTGCTGGCCGGAGGCTCCCCGGTGCTGAGTTTTACTGCCACCTCACCTTTCGGTGTCCAGCCAAGCGACTGATAAACGCTCATCAATCCTTCCGGGCTGATGTCCGCCGTCATGTAAACCACTGATGTTTCCTTCGCGTTATCATTTTCTGCCGCACCGGCATTTACAAAACTTCCGAAAGCTACCGCCATTGCTGCTATAATGCAAAAAACTTGTTTTTGTCTCATTTTCACAAACCTCCTGTTCGCTCCTTTGCTTGTTCGTAACTGTAAAAAATAATCGGTCTTTTCGGAAGTTCCATTTCGTTATTCAGTATATACTTTCAGGTTCTCACTCTGTTTTTCACCAATACCGCATACAATTCTTATTAATACACGCTTAATTATTGCTGCCAATTCCGGTATTTCTTGTGTTTTTCCCGCATTTTTGATATAGTGTACACAGCTAAAGAGCAATTTTTCATACTCATCTGTTCTCCTTCAGAACAGATGAAAAACAGCATAGCATAATAATAAAGCATATTTCTATTTTGATTAGGAAAAACCGGTGAGGAGCGTGATTTTTTGATTGAAAATCTTGTTGGGCTTTATGAGACTGTAAACTATAAAAAAGACACACAGATGCGACTTCAGATAAACGACTGGTACGAAAACTTTCCACCGCACTGGCATACCCCGTTCGAATTAATTATGCCCATTAAAAGTACGTATACGGTACGCTGCTGTAATACGGAATACATACTGCAGGAAGGCGAAACAATCATTATCTGCCCTGGCATTATTCATGAACTGTTTTCTCCGCCGGAAGGCGTGCGGATCGTCTTTCAGCCCGCTATCTCTCAGCTTCCGTTCCAGGAACTTGATCTGATTATCTCCCGAATCAGCCCCGCGGTTGTCATCAGTGAAAAAGAAACCCCGAAAATTCATGACCGGATACGGCAGCTGATGCTTGAAATTCAGGAAGAATACTTTTCCAGCCTTCCATACGCAGAATCCGCTGTTTACTCAAAATTTTTAGAAATTCTCGTGCTGGCAGGCCGCCATTATCTGAATGCTGCGCACCCGAATCTCAAAGCTCCGCAACAGACCAGGCAGAAATACATGGAAAAGTTTCTCTTTATCTGCAACCATATCAATGAACATTTTGCAGAACCGCTCACATTGGAGAACACGGCTGCCATGGCGGGATTCAGCAAATATCACTTTTCGAGACTGTTCCGCCAGTATACGGACACGACTTTTTACAAGTACCTGAACCAGAAACGTATCGCACATGCAAAGCAGCTTTTGCTCGATAACGACCTCCCCGTATTGGAGATCGCATTCCAGTGCGGTTTTTCCAATTTATCCTCTTTCCTGCGCATGTTCAAGCTTCTGACTGGTTACACGCCCTCCGAACTGCGAAAAATGTACCGCGGAGATTTTTAGCCACGGCAGTGACCAGACCGCTGTTCCTGATTTTCTGTTGACTTTTTGTATGTATGCCATTGATTTTGTGGCAGAACGGAGTTTATTATGACTGACATTTCTTCTAAAACACTGTTGACAGAAGGCGCTATCTGGAAAAAAATGATCCTTTTTGCGCTTCCTCTTTTTTTCGGAAATCTGTTTCAGCAGCTATACAATACCGCCGACTCTCTGATTGTCGGCAATTTTCTTGGCAGTAATGCATTAGCTGCCGTTACCTCCTCTGGTAGCTTGATTTTTCTTCTTGTTGGATTTTTTAATGGAATTGCAATCGGCGCAGGCGTTGTGATCGCCCGATATTATGGCGCCCGAAATATTGAAATGTTACATAAGGCTATTCACACCACCGTTGGCTTCGGTATTGTGTCGGGAGTCCTTCTGACGATATTTGGAATCTGGTTCACACCGCACGTTCTGATCTGGATGAAAACACCCTCTGATGTACTGCCGGAATCCATTACGTATTTTCGCATTTATTTTCTCGGTTCTCTGGCGTTTGTCCTGTACAACAATTTTGTCGGCATTCTGCAATCGGTCGGTGACAGCCGTCACCCGCTGTACTACCTGATCTTTTCTTCCGTCGTAAATATTGTCCTTGACCTTCTGTTCGTCGGTGTATTTCATCTCGGAGTCGGATCAGCGGCAGCGGCAACGGTTATTTCGCAGTTTGTCAGCGCTGCTCTTTGCCTGTATCATCTGACCAGAAAATGCCCCGCAGAATACCGTGTATCGCTTCGTCGCATTCATCTGAACCGCTTTATGCTCAGACAGATCATCCGGAACGGACTGCCCGCAGGCATTCAGAATTCTGTTATATCAATCGCAAATGTAGTCATCCAGTCCAATATCAACCGCTTTGGGAAAATTGCGGTTGCCGGGTGCGGCTCCTATTCCAAGATAGAAGGCTTTGCATTCCTCCCGGTTACGTGCTTTTCTATGGCCCTGACCACCTTTGTCAGTCAGAATCTTGGAGCAGGTAAATATGACCGTGTGAAAAAAGGAGCGCGCTTCGGACTTACATGCGGGGCCCTTCTTTCTGAACTCATCGGCGTTGCAATCTATTTTTTCGGCCCTTCGCTCGTGGCTCTGTTTAACAGCGATCCGTCCGTTATCGCGTATGGCGTGAAACAGGCGCATATTGTCACGTTATTTTATTTTCTGCTCGCGTTTTCTCACTGCATGGCAGGTCTATTGCGCGGCGCAGGAAAATCCTCTGTTCCAATGCTTGTCATGCTGATCTGCTGGTGTGTTATCCGCGTATCGTACACGACCGTTATTGTACGGTTTTTCCCCGTGATTGAATCTGTACTCTGGGCATATCCGCTGACCTGGTCGCTCAGTTCGGTGGCGTTTGGATGTTACTATTTGAAATCAGATCTGTATCACATCCACAAAAACGGCTCCTGATTCATACTAAACGGAAGAAATTTAAGAGTTCAGTAGGTAAACAAATCATAGAGTTCCCATGTTCGATTGTAAAGTATTCATCGGTACAAAGTATATTCCTTAAGTGTTATCTTTTATTTATCAAAAAAGGAGGAACATAGTAATGGAAGCAAACGAATTAGGCTTATTTATTGCCACACTTAGAAAAGAAAAGCAAATCACGCAGGCCGAGTTGGCAAAGCGCTTAAATGTAACGGATAAAGCTGTAAGCCGCTGGGAAAGAGGTCTGGGATTTCCAGATATAAACACATTGGAACCACTTGCAGATTCCTTAGGTATTAGCTTATCAGAATTGATGAAATGCGCGAGAAACTATGAAGCAAATAAGTCCTCAGACGATTCAGATATAGGTATTTTAGCAAGCATTGATATTGCAAAGAGTCAGAGAAATAAAATGATTAAAAAAATATTATTGAGCTTTTCTTGTACTATCATTGGTTTGTGTGTGGTACTGTATGCAGTATATCTTTTCATAAATGGTACATGGTCAATGATATTTCACGGCAACGATGGAGCGACTACAGCATTTATCTCGGGGAAGATCGGTGTTTTACCACCGATCATTATGATGGGAGTTGGTAGTGTAGTATTATTCATTGGAGTATATACTTTAATCCACTTACTAAATAATGATAAATAAAATAGAGTGTGTCAAACTGTTTCTGTAAATAGTGTTATGAGAGGTCTTCTATGATAAAATAAATTATCATAAGGAGGCCTTTTATTATGGCGAGAGAAAAGAAACCAGTACACAGAGTACAAATGACAGAAGGAAAACGTAACATCATCCACCAGCTCTTGGAAGAGTACGAAATTCGGACTGCCGAAGATATTCAGGATGCGCTTAAGGACCTGCTCGGCGGCACCATTAAGGAAATGATGGAGGAAGAGATGGATGAACTCCTCGGCGATGAAAAGTCTCAGTGTTCTGACAGCAATGATTATCGTAACGGATACAAGACAAAGCGCGTAAACAGCAGCTGCTTCCATGGAAATTGATGTGTAAAGGCATCCTGATCATCTGCGCAGATGGACTTATCGAAACGCAGCATTCCAACAGACCGAATATCAGCACTGTATTCTGCATCAGGTGCGCAATTCGCTGAAATATCCGAATTCCATGAAACATTGGAAAGATAACTGGGATGCCATTTCGCCAATCTTCAAATTTTCCATAGCTGTCAGAAAGCTGCTGACTTTCCTTCTGCAATACCTTCTTTTCTTCCTTCTTCCCTTGCTTCCTCTTTCCCGTAATACCGCTCTTCCCAAGCCTGCATATATTTCACTCCAATCTCTTCACTGGACTTTACCTTACGTACCCGCTCATGTATTCGATGGATTCTTTCACTCTCTGAACCATTTGCCGCTGTGTCTGTCGTATGTTCCAGATAATACAACAAATCAATTAATTCTTCTGAGACCTTCTCCGCATTTTCTCCACGGGTATTCAAAAAAATCCGAACAGCTCCGTCGTTCAGTCCGAACTCCGGTACCTCCTCACGTTTCTGTGTTATAATTGGTATCTGCCTACCGAAAATAATGCTCAGCATATCCTGCTGCGCCTGTGAATCCTCTATGACTTCATCAAACAGAAAACATTTCGCATACCGAATGCGGCCCAATTTAGCTGAATATCTCCATTTCACGTACAGAAAAGGAACGCAGCTTTCACAAGCCACGTCCCCTTTTTCTTTTACAGAATATATTTACGCAACGCATCTGTAAACTCGGCAATTCTCTGGTCTGCCAGTTCTTTCAGCGTAATATTTTTCATACTCTCCGCATAACCCTGTTCCTGTCGGTACAGCCATCTTGTATCAGCCGGACGAATCTTTTCGTAGTGGTTGGCAATCAGCCAGTCTTCATAACTGATCGGCAGCGCATAACCCAGCTTTTCTTCCAGCAGTTCCCGGAAATCAATCTGATCTGCACGTTCTGCAATTCCGCGCCAGAATTCCAACACTTCTTCTACATGTTCGTGAATCTCATAACGACGCGCACCGCCATCATAAATAATACATTTTTCAAAAAGCGGACTGCACATGGACAGTGTCTCTCTTCGAAACTCCGGCGCCACAATCCCGCCCTTCCAGTAAAAATCGACATCCGGCAAATTGATACCTGATACGCCCTTGTCCTGATAGGTGGTAAAAATTCCTTCATAATAGATCGTAATAAAGCCCTCAAAATCAGGCCAGAACTTGCGAATCTCCCGCGTCAGATCCTCCAGAATCTCAATCCCTTTCGTACCGCCAATCGTAAAAATGATGATATTGCGCAGCTTGGCTCCATGTTCTCTGTAAAAATCAATCACATAGCGCATACAGTGAATCAGCGTCTCGCCGCTCGCAATAATGTCTCCGATCATCAGCGTACTGTCTGGAACCATCGTAAGCTTGCTGTATTTGATCTCAAGCCCCACGATCTCCTCCTTGTCAAATACACGCTCGCTTGACAGAAAGCTGATATCATGCACACGGATATGCTCTCTGTAGCAGCTCTCTTCCAGCGGATAATTTAACGCCCCCCGCAGGATCGACAGAATATTCGCTGTCGTCACTTTTTTCTGCTCTTTCAGATAATAAAGCATCTGAGAGGTGGACGGAATCAGACAGTTATACACCTCATACCCCACAATCTCCGGTGTGTTCAAAAGCTTTCTTGTCTCTGCCTCCGATACAATATAATACTCATTCAGATAATCTCCGCCATCCAGCCGGTAACAGGCAACACCCTGCTCGTCAAATTCCGGCACCAGCACTACATCATTCCAGGTTTTCATATGTAAGTTCCTCTTTTGCATATATTTTTGCTTTTATCCAGCTTCTCCTCTGTCTATATTACTGATATCCTGGATGCCAGTCAAGATTCTTTCTGTTTTTCTTTGAAAGATTCTTTTTCAGAATCAATTCTTAACCACCTGTTTACAAAGATATGCCCCGCAACCGCGACATCACATTTTGTACCTCAAAAACCGCACGCTCTACCTGCTGCGCTGCATCTGCAATTTTAGACTGAACCATAAAATCAGCGATAAAACCATCAAAGAAAAAATCAGCAAAAGTAAGGAAATCACCAATTTCTATTTTCAGTTCACTTTGCAGCGCCAGATCCCGCAATTCTCCCTCAAAAGCCTGCAGGTCATTTCGGGCAGCTTCCATATACGAGGAGGCCCGATTAATTTTTGAATGTTTCAGCATACTTACAAAAAAGCCTCCACCTACTATATCAAAAATGCCCCAGTTTCTTGCCCTTCGCAGTTCCTCCCGCGCAGCATAAAGACTTTTCAGAGCCTGCTCGCCTGCATATAAGGCTTCTTTCCATTCCTTCTCCATTCTTTTGTCCATGTCCATAAATATCTCTCCTCTCTTTCTGGCTTCCGGCACGCAACAGCAGCCACAACTATATAAAAAAGAATGCGAAAAACGCCTTAGCCCTGACTGCTGCTACTATAAAAATCAAGATTTATTGTTTCCTCCACGCAGAAGGCGTCATCCCGTATGTTCTGGCAAAATTAGAACTGAAATGGCTGACATCCCGGTATCCCGTCATCTCCGCAATTTCTCCGATGGAATACCTGGGATTTGCCAGAAGCTTTTCAGCCTCCCGCATCCTCACATTTGTAAGATATTCCACAAAATTCATGCCCATCTCTTTTTTAAATAATGAAGAAAAATAATTGGGACTGATGTAAAAATGCCCGGAAATGCCCTCCAATGACAGCTTTTCGCCATAATGCCCCTCGATATACAGACATGCATTACGCACAAGGCCTGATACGAGATTTTTGTTCTCACTGCCCTTTTGGGTAATACGCCGAAGCGCATCATTCAGCTCCTTTTTTTCTATCGGTTTTGGCAGAAAATCCTCCACGCCAAGGCGCATAGCCTGACGTGCATGTGCAAAATCCGTGTACGCGCTCGTTATCAGAAAATAGGGCTTCAAACCCATCTCCAGCACTTTTCCGATAATCTCCAGACCACTGTAATGCGGCATTTTAATATCAGTGACCACAATGTCCGGCCGCGTCTTTTCAATTAAGGACAGCAGCTCTTCCCCGTCTCTCGCCTCACCCTCAAGGCTCAGACCAAGCGCCTCCCACTGCGTGTATTTACGCAGCATAAAAAGCGCCATTCTTTCATCATCTGCAATCACTGTCTTCATAGCTACTCCTTTCCCCCCTCATCCGGAAGCATCTCCTGGGCTTTTGACGGAGCCATGTCAATCAAAGGCATCGTGAACGCAATCCTGGTGCACACCTGCGGTTCACTTTCCAGTTCAAATGCAACGCCTCCATCCATATCCCCCTTGATTGCCCGAAAAAAAGACTGCAGCCTTTGATACGTATTAACGATTCCGATTCCTTCCGTATCATCATAGCTGTCTGCATGTTCCAGCCGCCCGCGAATTTCCTGCAGCCGCTCTGCTTTCATGCCTGCCCCATTGTCTTCCACCGCAACAGTCAGCCGTCCTGCTTTCACGCCCGCACAGATCCGGATAACCGTTGTCCGCTTCATGGATTCCATTCCGTATCCCAGTGCATTCTCGCAAAGCGGCTGCAAAATCATGGACGGAACAATCGCATTTTTGCTTTCCTCTTCCATCTGGAACTCCAGCTCAAAGCGCTCCTCAAACCGTGCTTTCTGAATTTTCATATAATCCTTTGCATGGCCTGCCTCATCTTCCAGCCTTACTGCTTTATCGAGACAGACGAGAGCATAGCGCAGATACCTTGCAGTTTGTATCACCATATCTGTCGTCTTCTCCGCTTCCTCCTCAGCCGCAAGACCTGCAATCAGATTCAGTGTATTGAACATAAAATGAGGATTCACCCGTGACTGCAAAAGCCGCAGCCGTGTCCGCGCCAGCCTTTCCTCCAATTCCTTTTGCTTTTTCAAACTGTCATAATTTCTGTTGTTTGTCTCCACCATCCGATAAAAAGAATTATTCAGTATGTCCAGTTCATCCCTGATCTCCGGATGATATCTCATCTCAATCCTGCGGTTGCCGCTGATAATCTCTTCTGTCTGCATGGTCAGTTCCTGCACCGGCCATGTTATCTTTTTCGCCAGACGGCGCAGCCACAGTACAATCAGAGCAAGCATCAATGCTTCCAGCGCCATTACACCAATGTTCAGATTTCTCCGCATCTGCGCGAGAGTTTCCTGCTTTGTTTCCAGGTATTCCTGCATCTCCTGATACAGCGTATCGTACAATCCGTCCAGAATCCACTTATACCCATTCAGTGTATTGTACCGTGCGGCGCGTTCTTCCGTCCCTGCATTATCATCCAGAATCTGTTCCCCAGCGTCCAGATATTTCTCTGTCAGGCGCCTTAAATCCTGCATTTCATGCGCCTTTTGCACCCCTGCGAGCACAGACGCATGCTCCATCAGTTCCTCCAGCTGCTCTCGGCACACTTCTTTTTGTTCTTTCACGGGAGTTTGCACATAGCTGTACAGCGTGCGGTCCGCTTCCTGCATTTTGTTCCAATACCGCGAAAATCTGTTATAATGGTCAGAGACAGCTGCACTGTTTTCCTGATACCGCTGCTCTAACTGCTGCATGATAAAAAATACCGCCAAAAGCCCCGCCGTCAATACGATACTAAAAGAACGGAACTTTCTTTGAATGGACCGAAATCCCCGTTTCTTCACACACGATATCCTCCCCGATTTCCCTGTGCTGCTTTCTTTTCGCAGAAATACCTGCCCGCAAAATCAGCCTTTATGTTCTTTAGTTTGATTTATTCCCGCGTTATAATTCTGCAAGGAACCGCCCGCTCTTCCTGACCCATTTCCTGTATATCATCGCATGCTGCTATCCGAAGCAGAAAATCCACACATTCCCGGCCGATTTTTTCTGCCTCCTGTTCAATGACTGCATCAATTCCGCCCTCTTTCATTTCACGCTGCACCTGCTCCGTCTGATCGAAGCAAATCACATACACCTCATCCGTCCTGCCTTGTTCTGCCAGAACTTTCGAGGCAATCACACCGGACGCAGAATCAAGACAATACAGCACATCCATCTGTGGATTTTCCTCCAGGTACTCCCGGACACTTCGCATGGCCTCCAGCGTATTTGCCGTACAGATAAAACGAGGAATTATTTCAATACAATCCCATCCCTTTGCCTCTTCTTCAAAGCCTGCCTGTCGTTCCTGTCTGCTTACCGATATATTGCCACCCCGGAAGGAAGTGGCAAGTATTCCTGCACAGTGTTCTCCTTCTATACCAGCAACAAGCCGGGCAGCCTGTCTTCCGGCGCTTCGATTGTCTGCACCAATGCAGGCGCTGAGCTCATATGCCGAAGGCTGTCCGTCTACTGCGAGCACAAAAATCTGATTTTCCTGCAGTTCTTCCAGATTATCTTCATCCAGATCACCCGACATATTCGATACAATCATGACATCCATGTCCAGCGCCGCAGCCGTTTTGACCTTATAGTCAAGTGATTCGTACAAATCGGATGGCAGACAGTACACACTCAGCAAAATCCTTTCATCCGTTCCCAGATGCTCCTGAATGCTTGAAGTCACACGAAAAATCGTACTGCTTACCCCATTTACGCTGGAATAAAATGCAATACACCGAAGCTGGCCTGCGCCATTGCCTTCCTTCTTTTCTGCACATTCTTCCATCCCGCAAGCCACTCCCGCACAGCACAGGACAAACAGAAGAAGAAAAAGAATCGCCCGGTACATGCTGCGAAACCATTTCCAACTGACCCTCATCCAAAACCTCCCAGCATAAATTCTGTCTTGCAAAACCATATTTTTATCATATCACAAATCATGTTTTTAAGTAATATACTTCTACAATAATTCGGCATGCTATCCAATCAGTACCTAAAATGAGCTGAAATCTATATCTGTACATGATAAAATATAGTTCAGCAAGGGGGATTTAAATATGGAGTGGAACGAAAAATTACAAAATATTATTGATTACGTTGAAAATCATCTGCAAAGAAAAGAAGAACCTATCAATAATAATGAAATAGCAAAAATGGCTGGCTGTTCTTTTGGCTTTTTCCAAAAAGTATTTTCTTATATGAATGGTATCAGTTTTGCTGAATATGTTCGTTCCAGGAAATTAACTTTAGCCGGATATGACTTGAAAAGTACAGACTTACGTATTGTAGATATCAGCTATAAGTATGGTTACAATTCGCCTACTTCTTTTACAAAAGCGTTTCAGCAATTTCATGGTATTTCACCGAAAGAGGCACGGGAGAAAAATATGGAATTAGCTGTCATGCCAAAAATGCAGATAGGAGATAAACAAAGGTATTCTTGGAGGTTAGAACGAAAGCCAAGTTTACGTTTGGTTGGAAAAAGTATCAAAGTTTCATGTGTAAATAATGAACATTATTCAAAAATTCCTGAATTTTGGAGTGATTGCCAGAGAAACGGTATTTTTGCAAAATTAGTATCTCTGGATCATGGCAATCCTAAAGGTACCTTTGGATTATTTGATTATTATGATGAAAATTCCAATGAAATAGAATATTCTATTATGGTTATATCAGATGTAGATGTATCAGACGAATTTACGGAAATTGTGATACCGCAAACGACTTGGGCAATATTTGACTGTATTGGTATGATACCACAGTCTATTCATAAAGGCTGGAAATATCTCAATGAAGAATGGCTGATCAAATATCCTTTTAAACACGCCCCTTATCCAGAATTAGAATGGTATAGTGACGGAAATACTTATAATGCCAACTATTTAAGTCAAATATGGATACCGATTATAGAGGAGGAATAGAACAATGGTACATTTAGTTTATTGTGATAACGCAGGAAAAAAAGGAGAAAAGGTATTAGACAAAATTCTTGCAGGAACAAAGACTATGGTTATCCGCGGCGCCTCAGGCAGAAAAATTCCACATAGCAGGGTCTTTGAGGGTGAGCGGCTTTATTTCATGGAAAAAGGAAGTGCCTTGATAACGACAACGGCAATTGTAAAAAACGTTCAAAATTTTGTGAAGCTGGCTGATGATGAAATCACAAAAGTTCTAGAAGAAAACCAGAGTAAATTAAATTTGTCAGAAAAACAAAAAGTAAGGTGGCATAAAAAATGCTTATGCTTAGTGGAGTTCGAAAATGTCACACAAATAGAGCCCCTTAATTTTGAGCATCAAGGTAATATGGACGATTGGCTCATAATAGACAAAATTGAGGATGTCGTTGTTGGTACAAGTATTCCATACAATTACGAAAAATCAAAATTTTAAAAAGTAATCCCGGAAACGCCCATTTTATCAGCATTTCCGGGATTTTTTCCTATTTTATTTTTCCTGTTTTGTTGCCCTTATTCTACTGTACCAGTACCGGCAGTACCAGAGCTTCCTGCTCTCCCTCTTCGGTAATCGGAATCAGCTGAAGCATCGCCTTTCCTGCACGGTCTACAGATGTTGTCAGTGTCCAGTCGTTAAAACCGTCTTCTCTTGCCTGCACTTCACTTTCAACTGCCAGCGGCGTTCCGTCTTTTAACGTTAATTTGTACTCTTTCACATCCGCAGACGCCTTGACTGTGACAGTAACCGGCTCTCCCTTCGCTGCTTCCAGCGTATATTCCTGGATGAAGCTTCCCTGCGTTTTGTATTCGATCTCCTGCGGCTCAAGCTGCGGCGTATAGTCCTGGTTCAAAACAATCAGTTCGCCAGTTTCCGTATCTCTTGCGTACTGAGACATAAAATCCCATGCGTTCTGCGCCATCGCCTGCGTCATCCAGTGAATCATACCTTCCACATTGATGATCTTGATCATATTTACGCCGTCTTCATTAAAGAAATCAGCCGTATAGAATTCTGTTCCCTCGTAATACTGCGTGTAAAGCCTGTCTGCTTCCAGACCAATCTTCTTCTGCACCGGATCTTCGGTCGTATCAACAAGCTCCTGGCAGCCTTCCAGCGTTACCTCACGGTCAATTCCATTGATTTTAAACCATCTGTTCAGCGCATTCGTTGCATCCTCGCCCGTTACGCCATGGCCGTACGGAAGCTTCACACGCATCTCGTTATCGCCCTCAAGCTGCAGAACCGGCGTCTCTTTCAGAGCGTTCCACTCTTCCTCAGGAAATACGTAAGTCTCTCCCTGACGGATTCCTCCGAGATTATGGCCGCCTACTGTGATAGCCGCGAACAGCTGCGGGTGTTTTACCGTCTCACGAACCGTAGAACGGCCGCCCAGAGAATAACCGCACGCATAAATCCTGCTCTCGTCTATAGGATACTCTGCACGAAGCTCTTCCATAATGCGGTCCATCTCCGCATCAAGCGTTGTTCCCTCTTCCTCATCCTTAGAACCGCCGTTTGCCGCCCACGGCATCACGCAGATAAAACCTTCCTCTGCCGCCAGCTGCGCATAACCGTAAGATTCTGTAACATAGATTGGATTGTTGCCGCCATGGAACACAAACAGTACCGGCCATGTTTTTCCTTCATTTTCTTCCGCATACACATCCATTGGTGTGAAAGTCGCCCATTTGCCCGCCTTATCCGAAAAATCATGCATTTCCTTGCGGATTCCAAGGCTTTCCCAGTAAGCATACTCATCCTCACCGTATTCATCGGAATACAAAATGAAATTCTTCGTATTCGTCACAAGGCTCTCGCCGAGCGGACTGTTGACAAACGCATCAAAATCAAACTCCGTACCGTCAACCGCTGTTCCGCCCATCTTGCTGTGGTGGTCTGCAAGGCAGCCATAATTATCCCATGTAAAGCTTTCCGTCGGAACGTACCACAGATACTTGTTCTCATAATCATATACGCGTTCTTCCTGTGCCTCCGCTGCGCAAACACCCGTCAGGGCTGCAGAAGCTGCCATAAGTGCCGCCATCGTAACAACCGCTGTTTTCTTCAGATACCCTGTTCTTCTTTTCATATCCTCGTTCTCCTTTCGTCTGACCTTTGCTCTATTTCTGATTGCATGCATCTCACTTCGTCAGTACGGTTCCGATTATAGTAAACGAAAAAAAGACCGTCAACGAATCCGGCCCATGAGCGTAATTAATCCGGTTTTTTCGTAAAAAAACCGGATTATTGACTAACATCATATTCCTCTATAAGCAAGTATTATCTTGCAAGTTCTAAAATCTTTGCGGAAGTCTCA
The DNA here is from genome assembly GCF_059728505.1 of Blautia sp. St.27G3. Classification (NCBI taxonomy): domain Bacteria; kingdom Bacillati; phylum Bacillota; class Clostridia; order Lachnospirales; family Lachnospiraceae; genus Blautia; species Blautia sp. St.27G3. Next base: position 340,400 of record NZ_BAAGFO010000001.1, read on the forward strand.
ATCTGTTGTGCAGTTATCTCTTTGGAGGCGATATAAAAGGTATCATAATGGCTTGCATGACGGATTTCCTCAGCCTTTACAATTTTTCTTCCCAACTCACGCGGAAGTAAGATAAGCAGTATCCAGATCTTCTCTTGCAACATTGAAACGATGACGAACTACATCCATTTTTGTTCCAATATCTAGTGAATCAGGCTGATTCATATAAAGTAACTCCTTCCTTCTGTACATTGGTATAGAAAGGATATGCTGCTACCCATTGTTTAAAATGCTGAAGATTTTTCACAACAGGCATCACCCAGATATTATAGTTTACATTATACTCATATCCCAATTCTGACAAAGCATCCGAGTATACATCCGCTTCTTCCGCTACCAAATCCACCAATAACATGATATCAACATCTGAATCAGGGGTATAATCACCTCTTGCATAGGAACCATATAAAATAACACTTTTTAGATGTGCGCCATAAATCTTTTGTACTTCTGATAAATATTGAGTAAGCAGTGTATGGATCATCTGGGGCATACCATCGTTCCTCCTTTTATACAAAACTACAAAATTATAATAATATATCCTTTACAATAAATCAAATTGTGGCCACCCGTAAAACGCTAACTTCCCATAGGCAAGCATAACCTTCTGTTTTCCTTTCATCCCTCATCCATTCGGTCTTCCGGGAAGCCAAGCCATGTCCTGCGCCAGTTCTTCCTGCCGCGCCGGGCTGCGCTGCTTTTGTGCTTCCATAAAACAGACTGTCTTTTCCCTGCATTCCAGTACCGCGTCCTGGCATTCGTCCAGTTCTTCCTTTCCGATGCTGATACTGTCGTCTCCCGGATAACGTGTAGCAAAATAAAGTCCGTCTATAATCCGGAGCTTCTGCCTGTCCACTTGAAATTCCGGAAGATTTTCCTGTATATAGCGCATAAGCCTTGTAAGGCTGTGCGTACGGAGCACCCGTTCTTTCTCATTGTATTCCTCATCGCTGTCCGGAACTACGTATTCTTCCACTATGTGCTTCATATACTTTTCACAGATTCCCTGGGCAATGGCTCCCATCTGATTAAATACCATGCCAGCTTTGTAGCATTCCTGAAAATACATGTAATCATTTTCTGCAAAATCAAAGTAACTTTCCAGTTTTCTCACCAAAGCTTTTTTCCCTCCTTCCGGATATTCTGATAATACGTCATATTATTTTCCTTCCAGTCATCTCCAAATACAATCTTCAGATCCACTTCCACCGCGCCGGGCACGTCCCGGGTCACCTGGCTCTTCAGCATATGAATTTCCCGCCTGCATTTCTTTTCCACCTGTTCATCCAGTGTCAGAAGCAGGTCCACATCGCTGTTCCATTTATAATCACCGCGGCTGAAGCTTCCATACAGATACAGCTCCTTCACATAACCTGCCACCGGCGATTCTGCAATCGTTTCCATCGCATATTTCAGCGCCTCGTAATGCCGTTCATAACTCGACATACCTACCTCCATGCATACAGACTGTTCCCTGTTTCATTTTGCCAAAAAACACTCTGTAAATCAATAATTTCATTTTTACAGTGTTCCTCTGTCTTTTTCCAGATAGTAGCTTACGATTTCCTGTTCCAGTTTTACATTATGTTCTTTCATGTAATTTAAAACCCCGCTATAGGAAGCATCCCGCGTGAGCGTTTCCAGCCTGCTTCGGTCAGAATCGGTTAACGCTTTCAGACAATTTTGAAAACGCGCATCTTTCAATTGCTCGATACCCATGCAGTACAGCGCAAAATCCTGTCCTGTTTCCCTGCACAGATGTCTGTGAATCAGGAAACCGCCCACATCAATATCCCCGAAATGCTGATATTTTACATCCGGATTATCGTGAATTACCTTGCGCAAAAACTGTATCTGATGACGGCCGGCAAACCCGCCGAGATACATCATCGCACAGTCTGTCGGCTGTATGCGCTGATACGACGCCTTATTTTCTACAGTCAGCACTGCGGGGGACGTGACGGTGATTCTCTGAATGCGCTGCAGATCGCCTGACGTGATTGCAAGCCCGCCCTGCAGCTTTGAGGTCTCCAGGCTGTACTGCTCCCACGCGATGTTCCAGCTGCCTTTTATGAAAATCTCCTGTTCTGCCGGTGCAATGTAAAAAAGTCCCAATATGGCGTCGTTCTTTTCGCTGTCCTCCCTGGGTGTTTCTGTCGCGCCTCTTAAGAAGGTACACACCTCCTCACGGTTATTGTCTTCAAACCACTTGGAATCGCCATACACCAGCATGGAGGCTTCGCGCGCGTACAGATTCTCCTGATTCTGCTCCAGAAAATCAATCATTTTCAGGTTCGCCGCAATTCTTTCCGGAACCATTGTAAGCCTCGGGTCCTCTGCCTGTCTGAGAACTTCCTCACAATATCTCTGTACCATAGGGCCGCCTGCCACACGGTACTTTTTTACAGTCTCCTGTATCTGCCTTGAAACAGCGCTCTGAGGGACAACCTGATATTCCTTTTTCAGATACTCATAGATTGCATCCAGCTTTTCTTCGCACAGATATATCTTTTCGATATCCTCGCTGAACTTCAGATAATCCACTGCCACAAATCCAAGCTCAAGCAGGCTGGATGCTGCCTCGTTCAGGCATTGTTTTTTAGCTATTTCCGCATTGTTCTGCGGATAATTCTTATATATTTCTGCGGGCTTTACAATAATTCTTCTGTTTGTATCAATGTTTTTTGCGGACCGGCTGTTGTATTTTTTCAGCAGACGGTCAAGGATCGCCTTTTTCTCATCCTTACTGCTCATGGAATCTCACCTTTCCGATCTGCATATTGTCATTGCTGATTTTGAGGACCGGAATAATCACACCGCACTCGCTGCCGATAGATTCCAGCTTGTTCGGCGGCGCGCAGAATATTACCTGGAAATTCTGGTTTTTAAAGAACTCCAGCATCAGCTTTATATTGTGGTCGCTCATCTTCTCAAACGGCTCGTCAATAAAAATCAGCCTCACGGAATTTACCCTCACATTATACAGCATGGACAGGGCAGCGGAAAGAATCAGCGTATACGGGATCTGTGTTCCGGCTCCTGAATTATAGCCTACCTGCTTGGACAGTTTGCCGTCCTTTACCTCCGCATTGTTGATTATGATTTCATAGCTCATATAATTCCGGTAATCTGCAAACTTCCTGATCTCCGCAATGTCATTGTGATCAATAATCTTATTGATGATATCCCTTATTTCCTTCTCTCTCGTCTCCACCTCGTCCTGTTCATATCCCATCAATCCGGTCAGCGTCATCTGCCCGTCGGACATGTTGTTGGTTTCCTGCAGATATTCCGCATAACGCAGGATTTTTGCGTAATCGGAGCTGTCGCTCAGCATTTTCACATCAAACTGATATTTGGTGGAAAACTGAAGCTTCCGCAATTCTTTGTTGATATCAGAAATATCGCTTCTTGCGTCCTTCGCAGTCTCATAAATATTCAGGACAAATTCCCTTTTGAAAATTCTCTCATAGGTGATGGTCTGCTCTTTCAGCTTTTGCTGGATTCCCTGCAGATCATCAATCCAGATCTTGCCTCTTCTTTTCTGGTAAGCCGCCTCGCAGTCCAATCCCATGGGCAATTTGTCCACTTCCTGCTTGCGGTTGTTGTAGGCCTGCTGCTTTCCATTGATATTGGCTTCCAGTTCCCGGACCCTGCGGTCTGTCCTTGTCTTCGTCTCATACTGCATCAGTCCGCCGTTTGGATAAGCGCCGGATAAAAATCCATCGTACTCCTCCATGGCCTTTTCCACCGCCAAATGGCTGCATGCGCGTTCTTCCTCCAGTTCCGCCTGCCTCGCCTCTGCTTTGAATTGGAGTTCTCTGATTGACTTCTGTTTTTCCGATACCGTTGTTTCCAGAATTGTCTTTTTCGTCACACATTCCGTGCGGAGCTTCTTTTTGGAATCCAGCTGTTTTCCAAGCTCTGTCACCCGTTCGTTCAAGGCCATAAATTCCGCATTGTTTTTCTGTGCTTCCAGCAATTCCTGATAATGGCCTCGTTCTTCATTCAGATTTTCCGCTGTTTTTGCCGCCTCCCTGTGCGCGTTCAGGTTGTACTCTTTAAAACAGTCCAGGCCGGCCTGCAGGCGTTTTGACTGGTCACGCAGACCCTTTTGCTCTAAAAAGATCTCCTTTTCTCTGTTTTCCAGCTCGCGCAGCCTTTTCTGGGCAGCCCTCTTATTTAATTCAACTGCCTCGCTGCCCAGGCAATAGCTTTTTATTTTTCTTGTATTGATATAAGTGACTGCCATGTTGCGGCTCAGCTTTCCTTCTTTTGACATGGCATTATCGAAATCCGGCACCCGCCCGATCTCAACCGCGTGGATTCTTCCCAGCCAGAACTTAAAATAATTCGCCGCTGTTTCATTCTGGATATGAAGATAATGAAAAACCGAATCCTCCTCACATTCCATATCTCTTGCCATCAACCGCTTCGTATTGACCAGCTCTACATAGCGGTGCTGCGACTGATCCAGGACGGCATTCGCCACGTCAAACGCTTCTCTGGAAACAAGAATCGCATAGCGGTGCATGCCCAAAAATGCTTCGATCGCATCCCGCCAGGCTTCATCCTTCAGCTCTACGACATATTCGCATGCCATATGGGCTTCTTCTGAAAGCCCTTGTTTCTTGAATTCTCGGTTGATCTCCTTAATCAATTCCATCTGTTCCTGAACATACGAATAATCCGCCCTGTTTTTATTGCAGTTTTCAATAATTTCATTCTGCCTGGTACATTCCTCCTGAATACCGCTTAATTCTCTTTCCAGCAAGGCATTCTCTGCCACCAGTCTGTCGCGGCATTTTCGTATTTCTTCTTTTAACAAGTCAAGAAATCTCTGCTTCTCGGCTATTTCCGCTTCCTTTGACGTCAGCCGGCCGGCCATCGCGTCATCCTGCACCTTGGCCCCGGCAGCTTTCAACAGCGAGAGCATCTCCTGCATCCGTCTCTGAAAGCTTTCCAGCCTGTCCATTTCCACGCGCAAAACAGCCAACTGCTCCTCATACGTATGCAGCACATCCTGCGAGGCTCGGATTGCTTTTGACACATCAAGGTCATGCAAAGCCCGTTTTGCCTCCGAATAATAGTTGTCAATCTCGTCGATCTCCTGTTCCTGCTCACGGATTGTCTTTGCCAGTGCCGCGCAGGTGATCGTATTCTTTTGAATGATTTCCTCCGCTTCCCGGATCGCGTCCTGATACTGCACCAGCTTTTTATATTTCGCTTTAATATCGTCGATCTTTAACCGGAACGCCTTTTTATCATGCTCGTCATAATCCGCCAATATCGAATCCAGATCCTGCAGCTCCTGATTGATCTGCTCCAGGCTGTTGTTGATCTGCTCGATATTCTTTTTGGCTTCTTTTAACTTGTCAAAGTTCACGTCATGCTCTTCCAGCACGGACTCTTTGATAAATTCCTGAATTTTCGCAGCCGGATTGTATGCCATAATATTCCTGAGCTTCCGCTGGTATTTCGGCACCTCCTGATAGGGCAGCTTGAGCCCTGTCATCTGCATAAACAGCGTAATGCCTTCTTTTTTATTTTTCATCTGCACCCCGTGTTTTTTCTGGAAGCCGGATGCATCATACGGCTTGAGCACAGAATTCTCTTCATATACGAAAGAAATATCCGCAAGCGTTTTCCCATCCATCGCGTACCAGTACGTTCCCCTGATATCCGTTACCGCCGTTTCAATCACCACGCCCAGCACAAACGGATGCTCATTGATCTGGTCAAAATATTCCAGCGCAATATGCGTGTACACGACCGGTATCTTATCTGCCGGCCTCGCATAAATTCCGGCGCTCGCATCCACCAGGCAGCGGGTATACGAAACGAGATTCCGTTTTCCCACCCCGGTATTATAACCGCTCGTCGCCTTATTGAACTGCGTATCCCCCGTATACGCGTATTTCACTGCATCCAGTATCGTGGATTTCCCGCATTCATTCTCCCCGGAAATCAGGGTCAGATTTTCCGCAACCGGAATTGTCCTGTTGCTGAACCCATACCAGTTTACCAGCCGTATGTTCCGCAAAACCGTCTTATTCATCCGTACCCTCACCTTCCAAAAATGCGTCCTGCTCCGTATCTGAATTATCTATTTCCGAATTTTCCTCTTCCTGGGCATATTCTGCCATCACCTGTTTCAGCTGGCCGATATCCATACAAAACTGCAGGGAAGGATAGAGCCGCACTCTTCCTTCTTCTGTTGTAATATCGTCGCTGTAATCAATGAGACTGAATCTTTTAAAGATCCGGTATGCCTCTTTAAAATCTCCTGGCTTCATATTGATCTGGTAGATTCTGCATTTGTCGATAATATCGCCAACCGTGATATGTACCGGGTCCGCATACCCCATACGCTCCAGAAACAAAAGCCAGAGCACCATCAGAAGCTTCGTCTGCTTTGCATCAAAGCGATATAAATTGAGGCGTTTCAGCCCCACGGTTTCCACATCCTCGTCCGCCTGCTGCAACATTGCCACATTCATCCGTTCTTCCACAACCACCTTATATCCGATTGCAGACAGATACGTATTGACATCATACTGATGCGACTCTGATGCCAGGAAATCATACAGCTTTTCATCTTTATCCGCCACAATAAAGGTACAGTCCAGCATTTTCCGAATGCATCTTTTAAATAAATACGCGTCTTCTTCACTCATTTTCTTCATAAAACTGAAATCATACATAAACAGGCTCCTTTTATCTGCTGACCGCCTCTTTTATCTGCTGATCACATTGCTGTTCCCGGGTCACTTCTTCTATTCTTGAACTATCTTCTCTGCTTTTTGACTGCTTTCTCGGTTCTCAGACCACTTTTTCTGGCCACAGTCACATTCGTAATATCCGCCAGCAATGTTTTTACTGTCTCATCCGACCACTGAAGTTCATACGGAAACTCTTTATTTTCTGCATATAGCATCGCCGCCGCATACATCAGAATCTCTTCTTTGGTCTGAATCATTTTTTCCTTCACGCTTATTCTCTTTTCGCTGCCCAGCTGTGCATCCAGAAAACTGCCTACCCTTTCAACGGAATACCGGTTGGGCGAGCTTTGATACAGTCTTTCTGTCTGTATCCTTTTTTCTTCCTCTGACAGTTCCTCAGTGACAAGTCCGATATTTTCGCCTTCATTTTTCACCCGCTTATTCTTTTCGAATGATTTCACCCCAACGTATTTCTGGTTCATAATACGCATACAGTCCGCCACCTTTTCCATGGCAGCATCCTGCGCTTCTTCCGGAAGTTTCGATATGGTGTTTAAAAAATCATTGAGCACTGCTTCTAATCTGACGCCGTTGCTTGCCATCAGCATAATTCTTGTATTGGCAAGATTGTAGTAATTATTGATCCGGCTGTCAATTAGCTCCATATTGGCCTCGTATTCAACGCTTAAAAAATATTGCAACTCCGCGAAATATGCTTCCACACGCTCCTGTGCCTCTTCATGGCCCAGTTGAAGCTTTTCTGCACATTCCTTTACCATCTTCCCGCACAGCTCATCCTGCCTCAGTATGCGCAGCTTTGCTTTTATGTACGAAATCTGCGTGGGAATCAGGCCGTTGTTCTTCACAAAAAAGTATTCGCTGAAAAAGCGGTCCAGCATCTCGTCTTTCATAATAAATTGCCCAAAGCTGTTGATATCCTGAAACACAATGATCGCTTTCATAATGCCGGAGATACTGTCCTTCAAATCAGTAAGCTCGTTTTTCAATTCCGTTTCATTGTCAATTAACGGGACAAGAATATTCGTATACGGCCTTTCCTTTCGTACAGAATCCTCCTCAAAGGCAGACTTTACAATTTCATACATGGAAAAAATACGGTTCGACATCATGCCTTCCCCTGTCTTTTCCGTCATCTTTCTCAGGAAATCCATAAAACGCCGGCAATCCGTCGAAATATTCACGACATACTCTCCGTTTCGTCCGATTTCCCGCGGAAGAACCCACCCACATTCGCGAAACAAAGAAAGAATCTCCGGCGCCTGCAGCTCTGCCCCGGTATCTTCCGCCGGTACGGTTTCATCTGATATCGCATTTGTCTCGGATGTACCTGCTGCTAGTCTATTCAAACTGATCGATGTATCTCGATTTGTCCTGTCGATCTCTGCATTTTTCAGATAAACCGTAATACTGTCTTTTGCATCCGATTCGTACAACACAGGCAGTTCTTTCATCTTTTCAATCAGGATCTGAATGCAGTCGTAGTAGATTCTCCGGTACTTCAGAGTCAATGGCTTAAAAAACGAATCATTTTTTATGTAGTCAAAAAAATTCACGGTTTCACCTCACAAATACAGAACAATAAATCTATTCCTTTTCATTCAAATCATTCCATCACTAAGGCAAAATTATATTCTGCCACTAAAAATATACATGTATTCAACACCCAAATAAATCCCGTCTCAACATCCCGGCTGGCAATATTTTGTACTTTCAGAATCTTTATTAAATCCAGTGTTTCAAACTTCTGCCTGTATGTTTCATTCTCTATTGGGTATTGATTATTTTGTATCTTACTTGCTTTACATATGTTATGACAGATAATCTGTTTAAAAATCCTCCGCATAAACTCCCAATATGTCTGTCCATTATGCACATATTCAGCCCTGGTTATCTTGTCCCTAAGCTGATATTTTGCTGTTTGTAAATTTCCATGCTCTATTACTCCATACAATATATTTTGAATTTTATTCTCCAAATTTTGTTCATCAGAAATATCTAAAATCCTTTTACAACATTTTCGTCTCTTCTGCACGTCACAAATTCCAAAATGCCTATTCAGCAAGTCCTCAAGTCTATGTGGAAATTCAACAAGTTTAGCAATTGCTGTTTCTTCTTTAACCAAAGTCTTGTATTCTTTTCCTGGCTGTAAAGATACGGGTATTTTTTTATCAATGTATTCATAATCCGGCAATACTCGTAAATGCTGATAAGATTCTATCATAGGATAGTTAATGTAAAGCTTGCCCATATCTGTTTCGTCATAAAAATATTTCTGCATTTTTACTATTTTCTCTTCTGAAAAATTAACATCATGGCGCTCATAATCAAATACTATAAAAATATTTGTAAAATTTTCTTTATAGCAAAGTTCGTCCATATGCTGCTTTTTGCTTATCACAAATGGCAGGTCTATATCATCATTCAGTTCTCCCCAACCAGTGCCGTATTCTTTTTCAATATCGTCATAAAGCAGATAAATATTAGTTCCGTAAATCCAGATGTCGTCCATATGAATATTCATCTCTGGAAAACAGTTAAAAATTAACCAAAACAGCTTATTTTTCTCATGATTTCCTTCTACTATCAGCAAGCTTTGATTCCTTTGTCTCATTCCTACTATATAATCACTCATATTTTTCAAATTCCCCACTGATATACATCTTCTCCAGATTATGTCCTTCTCTCAGCTCTCTTAACGTAGCTTTACAAAGTGCAGTTAATTTTCCTTCTCGTGATAATATAAATAAACAATCCGGACGCATTAGCCTGTTTGTCATAAGATTTGTATTATGCGACGTCATTATGACCTGACAGCCCGGATATTTCCTTTTTAAAAATTTAACCACATTTTCAGCCATTTCGTAATGATAAAATGCATCAAATTCATCTAAATATAATAAGGAAGAATCCGATGCTACAGATATAACTCTTCGATATAAATGAACCAAAGCCAAAGTACCGCTTGAGGCATTTTCAAAAAACGATACCAATTTTTCATGTGCAAAATACAATTCTCTTTGCCCGTCTGGAAGTATCTTTAATTTCAATTTACATTTAATTCCCATTGCGTTCAGAAAATCCTGTAGATCCTGTACCCGTTGTGTTTTTTCTAAAAATTCACAAAAATTATCATTGAAACTTCTTGTACGAAGCATTGTAGCATGATTTGCTGTAATCATAGTCATTCTTCGGACATAGTTAGCCATCCTGATTAAAATAGAATCATTTTCTAAAGCCACGTTACTGATCAGCCATCTTAAAAACGGAAGCTTAGTGTTCACAGCTTCATCCATTTCTTCTCCATCATTGAGAGACACTAAGTATCTTTCTATATTAGCTGTTTCCGCACCAACGTACTTCAAATTATCAAAATTATACGTTTGACTCATAAAATCACAATTAAAAATATTTGTTCCGTCTATCACTAATTCCTCATATTGTAGTACATTCGCTGAAAAACGATTATATCGATATATCAATTCTCTACCTTCAAATTGAAAAGTGTAGGAAAACATTGCTGAATTTTCTTTTGCATCTGCATTCAGGAAATTTCCTTCTCTCATGTATCCTGGACTGCGAAACATAGTAGAACATATATCAATAAGAGCCTTTCCCAAATTCGTTTTTCCGGTAGCGTTTCTGCCATAGATCAGCATTTTACTGATGATACCTTCTGTAATACAGTCTGAGCTGAATTGATACCCCGCAATATCTTCAAAGTCAATACATATCTGTTCTTTAAAGTTTTTATAATTTTTTAATACAAATCTTTTCAACATGTCTCATACTGCCCTTTCTGAACTTATAGCATGGTACTATTAAATTATAGTATAAACGAACTTATGTTTCTGTGCAACTATTATCCGTAAAAAAATTACGGCATAATTTATAATCTCCAGATTACACATCTTTTAATCAAAAAATGAAAAGAGCCCCATGCATCATCCGCACAGGGCCCTTCTCATTTTTTATTACAACAATTTTTTTAGAAAAAGAAAGTAAACAAGATCCAGCTCTTATTCATGTACCAGAATGTCAATCTGACGCCAGCTCGTATTTCCGATTCCATCTGTCACGTAACACAGTACCGTATAAGCGCCGTCTTCCCGGTAAGTGTGTGATACACTCTGTCCGTTTGCAAAGGACAGATCATCAAAGAACCACTGGTAGTCGCCGATGCCGTCTGCATCTGTTGCCTTTGCTTCAAAGTATACCGTTCTGCCTTCGCCATTTGTCGAAACTACATAGTCAAACTCGGGAGCCTCATTCAATTCTTTCGGCCACTGTTCCAGAATAATTATGCCTTCTGTATCGCTTGCCGGAATGGTCCATACACCGTTTTCAATGCTTCCGCCATACGCTTCCACTACCTGTCTCGCAGCGTCCATATTTGCTTCAATTGCCGTATTCAGTGTATAATCCGTGTACTCAAACTGCATGCCATCCCAGTCAATCGCGGACGTCCATTTCTCTTCAAATGCATCATATCCGTAATAGCATCCCAGAATACCGCCTACTGATGCCGGGTTACAATCGCTGTCACCGCCACAACGCATAGAAATATACATGGACTGTTCAATATCTCCCTCGCCATATACAAGACCAAGTGTAATCCATGCGGAGTTTATTTTCGCATCAATATTAAACTTGTCTTCATTGTACAGACTGTTCGGGCAGCGCGGATTCGAATAGTTGTCTGCAACATACTCTCTTGCCTCTTCCCAAGTCATGCCGTTTTCCTTGCACTCCAGCACAGCATTCTGCGTCTGCCAGAACTGACTGTCCTGCGGAATTGCATTCATGCCGGCCTGAATAATCTCCTCAATGCTCGTCGCTGTAAACGCCTTAGCATACATGGTAGAAACGAAAACGCCCCCGTATACACCATCGCCATAATTCATGACATGACCGATCTTCCATGCCAGATCCTTTGCTGCCTCCGGCATGGCCAGACATGCCATTCCAATCGCATCGCACTCAATCTGCCAGTCAATATCATCGGCATGCAGCGTGTTCGAATAGTGGCCTGACCAGGGCGCGTCGATTCCCGCACGCACGTTGTCACGTCCCCACCGGTTTGCATGCCACAGACGGTACTGGGATTCTCCGAAATACTTTCCATACACACTCCAGTCTGTCTGTGTTCCGTTCTCTTTCAGGCAGTCTAGAAACGTTACGTCCACATACAGGTCATCCTGGTTAAACGCATCATTAATCGTCTCAGGTGTCCATTCCGGTACCAGGTCATCTGGAATAATCGTCATATCCGGATCAATCTCAAAAAACTTACCGAAATCATAAAATTCCGTCGGGGCCGCCCACGTCACGCCAGCCATCTCGCCGACCCAGCCGCCTTTCATTTTGTTGAGAATTTCTTCCTCTGAAAATGTAATACTTTCTCCTGCTGCTTCCTGTGCAAATGCCAGCTGCGGCATACCCATACAAAGTGCTGTTGCCATGAAAATACTCATTGCCTGTTTCCGTTTCATCCTGTTTCCTCCTTCATAAGTTTTCATACTCGATTAGGTCCTCAAAAGCTGTTTCTTAACGTTAAGATCTCTTTCATGACTCTATTTTAGTTCAAATTTAAAGAAAAAGGTTTTCAAATGAACGTATTTTTGTTTAAAATTCCGGAATCCTGCATATTTACTTTTCTGCTACATTTTCCTTATACTGGCTCGGCGTCATTCCCATGATTTTTTTGAATACCACACTGAAATACTGCTGTGATACAAAACCACACTGGCCAGCCAAAGACGAGCTGCGTATTTTTCCGTCACTCTGTTCAATCAAGCGGGCCGCATACTCAATCCTCTGCCGGTTCAGCAAATCCGTAAAACCAGTTCCCACATTCTTTTTCAGAGTTTTGCTGATGCTGCTCTCTGATATCTGCAAAATAGCCGCGCAGCTTCCCAGTGAGAATCCCGTATCTGCCAGATTGTCTCTGATACACGACATGATCTCACCGGCCAGAGAGCCGTATTCATGGCGTTCCTGTGTGTGCTGCAGCTGTTTCAAAACCTCATCCATAACCTCCTGAAATTCTTTCTGCTGTATCGGTTTTAATATGTACCGGAACACATTCAGGCAAATCGCACGCTGCGCATAGGAAAAATTATCATAACCACTGACAATCACAAAAATAATACCGCTATCCTGATACTTTTCCACAAAATCCAACCCATTCATAAAAGGCATATTAATATCCACAAATACAAGATTCACCGGGTTCTGTTCCAGAATTTCCATCGCCTGCCTGGCATAGGCTGCCTGGAAAATACATTTTACCGGATAACCATATTTCCGTATACGTTTTTCAATCCCTTCACGTACCAGTTTTTCATCGTCTACAATCAGTATATTCATCCCTGCATCCCCCTTCGTCCTCTTCCGTTTTTCCTATGGACGGCATGATAGTTCCCCTTCTTGTAAAATCGGATGCCGTACAGTCACGCATACCCCATTCTCAGTACCACAAATCCGCAGACAGCCGGTCTTCCCAAAATGAAGCTTTAATCTGCAATTCACATTGTACAGCCCATATCCTGGATACTTTGACGCATCAACATCTGTAGAAAACAAGTCATTGAGCCATTCTATCTTTTTCCTGTCGTACGCCTCGCACGTATTTTCCACCTTGATTTTCAGATATGCGCCTTCTGTGGTACAAAAAATACGTATTCTCTCTTTCCTGCTGCTGCGCTTCACCCCATGATAAATAGCATTTTCCACAATCGGCTGAAGAGTAAAACGCATAAATGGAATCGTATCCCCGGCCATATTTACGATTTCATAGTCAAACTGTTCCTCATACCGCAGCATCTGTATTTTCAGATAATCCTCCACCTGATGCAGCTCAGCCTGCAATGGCACCCAAAAGCGGCCGTGATTCAGACTGCTCCGGAAAAAATCCGCCACCAGCCCTATGGCGTTTTCCACTCTGTCATCCTCGTAATCCAGGCACATCGACTGTATCGTCTCCAGTGTATTATAAAGAAAATGCGGTTTGATCTGCTGAATCAGAGCTTCATATTCTGCGTCTTTCTTTTTCAGCTCCTCCTGCTCCAGCTTTTGCATCAGATTCTCTGTATTCGCCACCATCCGGTTAAAGCTTTCCGCAAGCTGTTTGATTTCCAGCGTGTTCGCACTTCCTTTATACTGTTCTAGCTGACGCAGATTTCGGTCTTCCATAGCCTCAGTAAGACGCTTCAGCGGTACCACAGCCCTGTTGGTAATCCGTTTCAGCAAAAAGATAACGACCACCAGAATACAGACTGCCACGCACACGACAGCTCCTGTCAGTATATTCATTTCCCGGAAGAAAAAAGAGGAAGGAATTTCCAGCACAAGACTCCAGCCTGGCCATTTTTTTACAGGCTTACTGTACTCCTGAACCTTCTCCTCGTCTTTAACAGATTTTCCTACCTGCACTGCCGCGTAACCGTCTTCATCGCGCACAATCTTTGTACAGAAATCAAACGTATTCGACTGTTCCATCATCTGCCTGACTGCGGTAACGGAAACTGCGCCCAGAATGTATTCCATATCCTCCGTATCATTGCGAAGCGCTGCCAGCATGACAATATAAGTTCCGTCCGTATTCTTCATCTGCATCGGCGCAGAAAGCACACGCGTAAGGCCTTTGCGGACTGCCTGCTGATAGTAGCTCTCTCCGGCTATGGAAAACGAATCGCCGCCTGTTGAAAAGCACGTTCCATTTCTAGCTACAAGGCCGATAATACCAAATTCTTCCTTCACCTGATTCGCGGTCCGCAGTTCACGTATACACGCTTCCCTGCCATCCCACGTGTCAAGCATTTCTCCGAATTTGATCAGCTGACTCATCTGAGCGTCCAAAAATACAGAAATACTGTTTGCCTTCGACTCCAGCATATCCAGGCTGAGCTCCTGAATCGTTGGCTGAAAAGCGCCATGAATAAACACTTCCATAAGAATCATCATCAGTACAATTGCGCCCACCCAGAGCATTTGCACCGGCTTTGTGATCCTGGCATACAACGTTTTTTCCTTTTGTTTTCTCATAGCGTTCCTCTTTTCTGATCTTTGCAGAAATGCTGTATCTTTTTTATAAATTTATTTTAAGTTTCCGCTCAAATCCCCGTCTGTAACAAAAATCACAAAAATTCCCCGATCTTAACACCAAGACCGGGGAACAATTTCTTTCTCCATAGTTTCTTCATTTTTTCTCAAATAACGTGCAATCCAAGTTGTCGCTCAATCCCCTGTTTCACACCATTTTGCAATCTCTGCAATGAATTCCAGAGGCATTGGCTTCTCATAAGGAAACTGGATGGCACCTTTGCTTGTTTTATATTCCATGAGCCTGTCTGCAAACTTTTCTACTGCCTCCGGCCCGGGATACACCCCAATGTGCTTTTTAAAAGCTGCAAACTGAATCAAATTGTGTCCTTTCCAGTAAGTAGGCATGCTCCATGCTATTTTTTCAATTGCATCGGGAATTGCAGCATGAATTGTTTCCTTTATTTTCCACAGATATGGCTGTACCTCCTCTGACTGACGCTCGATATATTCTTCAATCGTAGCCGGAGCCACACCACAATAATGATCCTGATTTGTATGTTTAAACGTACGGCCGCATTTCGGACATTTCCACATCATGTTTCCTCCCTGGTCATATCTCAACAGCCTCAACTGTAACACAAACCGTGTCACCAGGCTGTTTTCCTATTTTGTTGCGAATATCTTTCCGGATTCCGATGATATAACAGACAGAACCATCCTCGTTTTTTACCCCCATGTTCACAATACTTCCACAGTATGCCTCACCATCAAAGGTTACATTTACCTTTACTCTCCCTTTCCCAAATTCCTCCCGTATATCATACGGAAAACGGATATATGCACCGCCTTTATCCGGTACAGCTTCTATCTCTGCCTGAAACTCATATCGTTTTCTCTCCATAACCGCAGCTTCTCCTTCCAATCTTTTCAGATTCATTTTCTAGCTTTCTATGCGTAAAATTTTATCCATCGTCTTTCCCTTTGCCAATTCATCCACCATCTTGTCCAAATATCTGATTTCCTGCATAAGCGGATCGTCGATCGACTCTACGCGAACCCCGCAGATAACTCCTTTTATCAACCTTCTGTTCGGATTTAGTGCAGGGGCATTCTGAAAAAAGTCCCTGTAAGCAACTGCCTCTTTGATTGCATGTTGTATTTCTTCTTCATTATAACCAGTCAGCCAACAAATAATCTCATTTACCTCATCTGCAGTCCGTCCCTTTCGCTCTGCCTTGGCAACCAGCAGCGGATAAACTTTGGCAAAACTCATTGCGTATACTTTTTCTGAATTCATAGATCGTTCCTTTCTCCTCACTACAGCATCTATATGACAGATAATAATCACGTTTTCTTTCTATTCCTATTGTCAAATCATCATATCCCATACCATGCAATTTAGCAAGCTCTCCGTCGGTTTTCGGCTGCTGAATCATCCAATATTTTTATTCATTCAAAAACTCTGTTACAAGATTTGCAAAATTAGTTGCATTGGAAATCATTGCTGGGTGATTCCCTGATTTGAATATATGGAAGCAAAATGATCAAGCGCAAATTCTCCCTCAAAGCTATCTGCAACTATTTTATTTACTAAATCAGGACGTTCAAGAGCGACATTGATTGCAACTAACGCACCGCCGCTCGTACCTATCAAATTTACTTTTTTGTAATTCTTGACTTCAATTAACCTGATTACTTGTAAGGCTTCCTCATACCATAAATCTGTTGGAAAACAACCAAGCCTATCAGAATATCCATTCCCGGCAAAATCCAGAAGAACTACATGGAAGTTTGATGAAAATAAAGGAGTTATATTTGCGAACATTTTGGAAGAAGCAGTATTTCCATGAAGAAAAATAGTTGGAAATCCAGTTCCCATTTCTTCATAAATAAATTTTATTTAAATCGTATTCAAAATATGGCATATTGCTCTCCTCTCTTTTTTTGATAAATACATTATATTTTTTATAACATAATAGGCCTACCACGAAATCCTTTCAGAAAAAAGGTGTGCCACATAAATATGGCACACCTGAAATTATTTCTGCTTTTCCTGCCTGATAATTCTCTGGATACTTTTTTCAACGAGAAAATATTTATCTGCTAATTGAGTAAGTGACATTCCATTTTGATAGTCTTTATAAATCTGAATGTTGCGCTCAGAAAACACTTTTTTACAGTCTGTCTGTTGCCCCCAAAACTTTCGATTTTCTGGTTTTCGCGGAATGTACATATATTCTCCATCAATATAATCTTGCAAAATTTCCAGTATTTTTGGCGGCAAAACATCCGTTGCTTTGTAATAGCCCAATGTGCACCTCCTAAGATTTCTTTAGAATTAGCAAAGGCTATATTAGTTTTCAGACATAGCCTTTGCTATGCATCTATCTTATTAACTGCCATAACGTGTTATCTCCTTTACTTTAATGTTATAAGTATAGTGCTCATTCATATAAAAATCAATCATGTTGGAATCTGCCACTGCAATCAGCTGATCCCCTCCTGTCTCCTTGCCCTCGAATTTACCACGGTTTTCTGAAACAGAACAGCGACACTGCCCCAACCACCAAAAGAATCGGAAGCGCCACTACTAACAGCCCGCCTATTACCAGTCCAATCAAAATGAGCGGCAACACTACAACGCTGCACACCAGCTTTGTAATCCCCCAGCTTGCTTTGATTCCCCACAGAAACAACTTTCCAAATACTACGATCATAAGAAATGCAAACAATGCTGTAAACATATTTTTCCCCCTTTTTTGTATACTGGTTTTATTTTCGCAGTTTACCTTTATTCTACGGGATTTTCAAGTGCCTTTTTCTTAAGTTTTTTTGTTATTTCCTTACTTCCTGATACCTTCATACGTATAAGCCAGTGCCCCCTCAGCCAAACCTTCTGTTGTACTTCCGCCTTCCAGCGTACCCTCAATTGCTGCACCGATACCGTTGCAGATTGTAACGTCTACCAGACGAATACCGGAAACCATAATAACATCCGGATCAAGCAGACACTGGTTCTTATCAGCACCCTCGTCCATACCGGCCTTCATGCTGTCGTTAAAAAAATTACCGCCAAGACCGTCTACACCGATCACCAATGCAGCCATCTCTAATCAATCACAGCTTCCTCAGTCTCTATTTCTGCTTCTGTTGCTTTTTCTGTTGCTGCTTCTGTTTCTGCTGTGTCTTTCTGCATTTCTATTTTGGGAGCTATATATTTTTCATAGACATCTTTTTCATAGATATTTTCAACCTCTACATTACTCAATTTTATTAAACCTGTTTTATAGCTATCACTCCCTATAAGAGCTCCAATATTTCCACACAAATTCAATACATACCAAATATTATCGTAATACACTGTATCCATATGATTAACTCTTATTAGGAACACGAAAACGCAAGGTTTTTGACGAAAACACAAGAAAACAGATTGAAACTATCACATTACGCAGAAAGCCGTCCTTGAAAATGGGGCGGTTTTCTGCGCGATATGGCCAGAGTCCACTGGGGGCCGCCCTGTTTTGGTTATCAAGGCGGCCCCCAGCAGACCCCGGCCATTCCACCCGAAAAGTCTGAATTATCGCATGGTAACTTTGAGACAAAATGTCCCAAAGCAATCGTTGTCCCCGCGCATTTTTACATAGGGGCTCTGGTGGTATATCCTCCAGAGCCGCCCCCTTTCCCATGAATGGGAAAGGGCGGGGGATAGGGTTGAACGCGCTGTAAAAACCGCTTATTTTCCACGGCTGGACTGTTAGTATTTAGGCGTTTGAAAGCCGCTTGTATCAAGGGTTTCCGGGCGCGTTCAGCAGGGGGGTGGTATGTTTATATGTCCTGCGCCCTATTCGTTCCACAAAAGCTAACATGGACGGCTGTGCTTTGAGACATTTTGTCCCAAAGGTGAGGGGGAGACAGTGGCGCAATGATTTTAATTAGGTAGCCCCCCCACTATTCTATACAGATTATAAGAAAAACTTTTGTAAAGGAACCTTGACAAAACCGCCCTATGCTGCTATAATGGAAATGTAAAAGAACCTTGTCAAAACAGGGGGTGACATTATTTGGAAAACAGGGTTGAAGAATTACGAAAAAGGTTAGGCATGAATCAAGAAGATTTTGCAAAAGCACTTAAAGTTTCAAGACAAACTGTCAGTTCAATAGAAACGGGGAAATATAATCCCTCTTTAGAATTAGCTTTTACAATATCAGATTTTTTCGGTAAGCAAATTGAAGATATTTTTATTCATGAAAGGAGTTGCAAAGATGAAAAAAGGTAATTTATTAGAGGGTATTTTGTTTGTTTTGACAGGCATTATTCTTTTGGGTGTAGCACTACTGACTGATAGTGTGCTGGACAGTTTGCTTATTGGTTTTGCTGCCGCAACTATCTCTTCTGGTATTTTTATGACCTGTAAATACTTCTATTGGAGTACATCTAAAAACAAAGAGCGTTATCAAGAAAAAATAGAAAATGAAAAAATTGAACTTCACGATGAATTAAAATCAAAATTAAGAGATAAATCCGGGCGCTATGCGTATGCTATCGGGCTTATGACAGTTAGTATTTCAATAATCATTTTCTTCATACTGGGACAACTTGAAATCATTGAT
Organism: Blautia sp. St.27G3; assembly: GCF_059728505.1. Classification (NCBI taxonomy): domain Bacteria; kingdom Bacillati; phylum Bacillota; class Clostridia; order Lachnospirales; family Lachnospiraceae; genus Blautia; species Blautia sp. St.27G3. The sequence continues at coordinate 359,839 of NZ_BAAGFO010000001.1, forward strand.
AATTCACGCTTAATAGTGCTATATCTGGGCGGCTATTTATTATTTCAAATTGTAATAGGTATCGTAATATTTAAGCAGTTGCTAAAGAAGTATGAATAGCAAACCCAACCGAGCCAGTCAACGGCAAGTAAATGGGCTTCACTTCGCCCACCGTTGACAGCCCCATTTGTCTTTGCTGTTCTGATGTTGTATCATTTTAGTTGACACCTTACACTCAAGGATTTGATGTATAATCAAAGAGAAATAAGGAGGCAACTACAATGGCAAAAAAACAACGGAAATACGACATGGAATATAAAATCCAAGCCGTAAAATTAGCAAAAGAGCTTGGCGGTGCAAAAGCTGCAGCCGAGTTAGGTATCCCTGAAAACACTATATATGCGTGGACAAAGGCTGCCAGAGAGGGAAGACTGAATGTCGGTTCCGGCTCACATACTCCGGAAACTGCCTTGAATCTTGCACAAGAACTGGCTCTCCTACGCAGACAGGTCAAGGAGCAGGAAAAGGAAATCCGCCGCCTGAAAGAGGAAAACGAATTTCTCGAAGAGGCAAGCGCTTTTTTCGCCGCCAGCCGTCGGAAGTCTGCAAAAGGCAGAGAATGATGTTCCTTGCCATAAAAACCAAGGACGGCGTTATAAAGGGAAAGATTTCTTTCTACTGCCGGATGCTGAAAGTAACCCGGCAGGGATTTTATAAATATCTGGCAGACAAAGACCGTCCGTGGAAATACCAGCAGTTAGCTGATGCCATGAGGACAGTCGTGTCTGAGGATGAATGCAACGACACTTACGGACGGATCCGTATGTATCAGGCGCTTCTTTTAAAACAGACGGAAGGTGTCCACCTTCCCAGTGAACGCACTGTCTACCGCATCATGGAAGAGATCGGGCTGAGCCATCGCCCGAAACACAGACCAAATGGGATCACCAAAGCAGATCGTGAGGCGCGTAAATCTGAGGACCTGCTGAAAAGGGATTTCAAATCCAGGGAACCACTCAAAAAATGTATCACGGACATAACCGAGATCAAAGCAAGAGATGGAAAACTCTATGTATCTGCCATATTTGACTGTTTCGATGCTGCAGTTCTGGGCATGGCAATGGATACAAACATGAAAGCCGTACTATGCGAGCGTACGCTTACCAATGCGGTCCGGTCTTACCCGGCGCTCAGGGGAGCCATCATCCATTCTGACCGTGGATCTCAGTACACCAGTGAGACCTACCGCAGGGCAGTAGCAAAGTATGGCATTCTCCAGAGCATGAACAGCGCCGGCGGACGCTGCCATGACAATGCCCGTTGCGAGAGCATGTGGGCTCGGATGAAGGAAGAACTCATCTATGGGAGGCATGACACAGAAAAAATGACAGTAGAGGAACTGAAAACCCTCATCTGGAGATATTTCATCAGTTATTGGAACAACAGGAGGATATGCTCTTCCAATGATGGGCTTCCTCCTATGGTCAAGCGGCAGAGATATTATGAAGCTCTGGATACTGCTGCTTAGGCATTGATATCCTTGCAAAAAAAGTGTCAACCAATATTGACAATATCAGTAGCTCACATAGGTATTCTGAATAAAATTTTTATCTGTATTTTTCCCCGAACCATGATGAGGGAGTTTCACAATATCTATTTTATCTGGAAGCATGTCCTCAAAAAAATGAATTGCACAGTCCCCAGGAAATAAAAGTTTTATTCCTTTATATGAAATAAGCACTGCTATAGAAGAACGATTCGACAATTTTGCATCTGCTTTCTCGTCATCTTCTTCTGCTATCTTCTCTTAACAAGAGCATACAAAAACACAACAATTTAATGGGCTGTCAACCTTACGCAAAACACCGCTTCCGACAAAAATCGGAGCGGTGTTTTTGTATATCTTCTGGACACCGTGACCAGAAGGGACCCGCCCCCTTTCCCTGGATAGGGAAAGGGCGGGGGGATAGGGTCGAATCGCTTTCCTCTCAAACCGCTGTCTTTCCACGGCTGATGTGTTGAAAATTAGCAATCTCAAAGCCTTGCCCTGCAAGGGTTTCCAGTCCCGTTTTGCGGGGGGGTATAGTATCATTCCCCAGGCCCGAGTTATCGAAATATTGTCAACATCTGAATTTGTGGGAGGTATCTATGAACGGTCAAAATTCAATGCCTTGCAGCCCTGAAACCCAGTCAACGCTGGTCGCTGGGAAAAAGCGTATTCGGAGTACGTCCGTCTGTGTCTGGCTGTCACCGGATGAACAGGCAAAAATCCGGGAGCGCATGGCAGACGTGGGTATTCGCAATCTTTCAGCATATATGAGAAAAATGGCTCTCAACGGCTATGTGCTCCATGTTGATCTTGCGCCAGTCAAAGAGATCGTTTCTCTGCAAAGGCGGTGTGCAAATAATCTCAATCAAATTGCCGTCAGGGTGAATACCTGTGGCGGAGTTTACCCCGAAGAAATCAAAGCTCTGCAAAAAGATTATGAGGATTTATGGAGGCCACTCTCTGAACTGCTGAAGAAACTTTCGGAGGTGGTGGCGCTGTAAGCGCATAAGGCCCATGAGCGTCAGCGACGGGGCCGCAGACATGGAAGCCTCTGGACACCGTGTCCAGAGGCTTCCGGCGGGTTTGGGGGCACCCCAACAAGCATTTTTACGAAGCAAAAATTGCAAGTGTTATACACTTGCCCTGCTTGCCGTTTGTGCGCTCCCCCAGAATTGCGTAATAGTGGAGACTGCGTATTCCTAATCTCTTTTGTAAAATTATGGACTTGACAGAAGGACGACATCGTGTTATATTTTAAACATCAACACGATGTTATACATTAAGGAGGATAAAAACGTGGTACAGCAAATTTCCGACGCCGAACTTGAAATTATGAAAATCGTATGGGGAAACCCAGAGGATGTGACACTGTTTCCTTATATCATGGACGGGCTGGCAGCAAGAGGCAAGCCGTGTCAAAAGAACACCCTGATTGTACTCCTATCGCGGCTGATGAACAAAGGCTTTTTGAGTGCAAAGAAAATCGGACGCCGCAATGAATATACCACGCTTGTTTCGGAAGCGGAGTACCAGACGGCGCAGACAAAAAATTTCCTGGACAAGATTTATGAGGGTAGCGCAAAAGGTCTGGTTTCCAATCTGATTATGGGCGATTTGCTGGCAGACGAGGAATATGAGGAATTGAAACGGCTGCTGGAGAAAGGAAAAGGGCAGCAATGAACACAGTTTTGAAGATTTTCCTGTCCATGTCTTTTTCCGGCAGTTTACTTATTCTGGCTTTACTTTTGGGAAAACAGTGTTTGCAAAACAAAATCAGCCGGCAATGGCAGTATTACATTTGGCTGGTTGTTGTTTTGCGGCTGCTGCTCCCGTTCGGGACGGAAGTAAGCCTGATGGGGAAGGCATATCAGGCTGTCGATCAGGCAATATCCCAGACCGCTCCTTTACCGCCGCAGCAACAGCCCCCACTAAACGTTCCGGGAAGCAATCTTGCTCCCGCTATTGGGACGGAACATCACAATGAAACGGTAAGTAGTCCGACAGATGATGTAACAACTGCCCACCCACTTCAAGATATTGGAGTGTTGTTAATCAATCAGATCTGGCTGGTGTGGCTGGTGGCCGCGCTGGGCTTGCTGATACGAAAAATAACAATCTATCAGGGCTTTATGCGGTATATCCGTGCTGGATTGACCCCGGTTTCTGACATTGAGCGGTTAGACGGACTTTCTATTGTCGCGGAGCAGTCGGGCATCAAAAAGCCCATTGAATTATGCGTCAACCCGTTGGTTTCTTCCCCTCTGCTGATTGGCTTTTTCCGTCCGTGTATCGTACTGCCCAGCGCAGATATTCCTGAAAAAGATTTTCGCTATATCATCCTGCATGAGCTGACGCATTACAAACGGCGGGATATGTTCTATAAGTGGCTGGTACAGGTTACGGTCTGCCTGCATTGGTTTAACCCGCTTGTATATCTTATGAGCCGGGAAATTACCAAGGCTTGTGAATTTTCCTGCGATGAAGCCGTCCTTGCCAAAATGGGGAGCGGCAACGCGCAGGACTACGGGAAAACCTTGCTTGACGCGATGGCCGCAGTTGGGAGATACAAAGAAAATCTCGGCGCTGTTACTTTAAGCGAAAATAAACAACTGTTAAAAGAAAGGATAGGAGCAATAATGAGTTTTAAGAAAACATCAAAAGCAATTCGGCTTTTGACTGGTATGCTGACGTTGTGTATTATTTTCAGTGCCGCTTTCGTTGGGATTTATTCTACTGCCGCTGCCGCAGATGTGCCAAATTCGATACATGCAGACAATTCGTTAGAAATGGAAACATTGGATTTTAAGGGAACATCATATTATTTAGTTTATAATGAAGCCCAGCTCAGAGCGATTGGCACAGGCAAGTATGGCATGAACCTGAACTATATGCAGCAAGCGGATATTTCCTTGTCCGCAGGTGACTGGGTTCCCATCGGAACATGGGATGACCCTTTTACAGGAACCTATAACGGCAATGGCTTTGAGATTACGGGCCTCACCATGACCGACCCGGACGCAGAGATTATAGGACTGTTTGGGGTTGCGAAAAAAGCACATATTTACAACATTACTCTGCGGGACTATGACATCGCGAGTGCGGGAAAAAATGCCGCTAATAAGTCGGTTGGAGCAGTCCTTGCGATTGGACAAGGGAGCCGTTCCTATGATAATTTTGTCTATCCCAAAGAAGCAGCCGTGAGCATTAAGGATAATTCTTCAGAGATAGAGCGGTATTATAAAGCCGACAGTTTGCCTCTGTTTGAAATCACTTTCTCCCGGCTGGACGAAAATGCTCAAAGGACATGGCTTGAAAAGCTCTATGCCGAGAGCGATTTCGCTTTCTTCTCTGTTGCTGTGCGCGGACTTGACTCAAATTCTTCTCTGCTTGCCGACTTTGCAGAAAAGGCATATACCGATGAAGAAATGGCGTTTTTCTCCACTTTAACGGACTGTATGGACGAAGCGGAACTGGAACTTTGGTTGGGCAGGGCTTTGGAAGATGGAAACTGGGCATTTCAATCTATGCTCTTTGATAAACTGAACCGAGGCGAAGAATTTGACGAGCTGGAAGAAAAACAGGAGAAAGAATGGGCCGAAGCACAGGCGGCGGAATACCAGACTGTGGGCGTTACAATGGACGGCAAAGACTATTATTACCAGGGCCAGCTTGTCAACATCTTTTTAGACATCCGGCCCAACAAATCCGTTTACACGCTGAATATGAACCCAAAAGGAACTGTCAATATTAAAATAGTCCGTGATACAGAAAACAAAATCACAGGCGTCGCCTATATGACCGAAGCGGAAGTGATTGAGCTGTTGGGGGATATGGACGATTCGGATGATAAAACTGGCGTGGAAATAATCCCCGTTGATTTCAAAACCGTAGCGGCGGGAGAAACTATCTTCCTGGGAGAATACACATTGTCCGACGGAGATGAAATTTTATACGACATTTCAGCGAAAATAGGGAATAGAATGAAGGTCTTTTTTGCAAAGGACAATCAGGAAGATGTGGCCTATTGGTCAGTGAATAACCTGCGTCAGCCGGGCGAACCGCTGGAATGTATTGCGGATTTTACCGTTGGGCCTCCAGCAACGAAGCCCGGAACCTATAAGCTGTACCTCCAAGCCCCGGACGGTACTTTGGGAACTGTAAGGGGCAGCGTTTCGATTGTGTCAGCAGACGCATTCTGATAATAATTCAACACCTCTGCCAAGAGAACATTTGTCAAGGGGGATTTCACCCAAAAGATGAAATCCCCCTGATAAATGGAAATTTACTGAAAAACAGTCCGTTATCTTGTTTTCAAGCGTTCCAAGACCCAGAAAGTGATCGGCTTAAAAATAGCATAAAGGCCATAGCCCAGCACTACGCCGATCAAATTTGTAATCAGGTCTGTGATGTCCGAGGTGCGGTCGAAGAACGGCTGTAAGAGTTCGATACCCAAGCTCATCAAGAAGCAGAAAAACACTGTCACGCCAAGATTGGCTCTTTTGTCCCGGGTCAGAGGAAATAGAAAGCCGAAGGGGAGTGTCATGATAACATTCAAGACCACTTGCCTGAAAAAATCCCCTCTTCCCAAAGAAACGTCAATAAACGGCACCAGATTCATAGGCGTATAGGGATGATCCAGCATAAATGGGATGGATGCGATCACCGGCATCATGGTAAAAAAGAGTACTAACGAGAGATAGGCGTACATGAGCGTGTTGACAAGTAGGACATCTTTGCCCTGGGGCCTCCACTTCCTAAAAAAGGCGAAAGCATACAGGAGCATCAACGCTGTAAAATCTATGATATATTTTATCAAGTATTTCATTGCGGCACTTCTTTCCACTTACAACACTATCCGAATTTTTGTTTGTCGAATTGGCATGAGCAAAGTATACCATCATCGCAGACAGCTTGCAACCCTCTTTTATAGGCGTTGACAGTAGTAGCAAGCAATGCACCGGTATATACCCGGTGCCGCTTGTTGGTGGCCGACGGCCCCCAAGCCCCCGGTGACCGGCGCGCCTGCGTCCGATGCACAAGCCGCTGGTGGCGTCTGCTGGCCTGTCCATACTGGGCAGGGAAGGGACGCCCGGTGGACCGCCCCTCCAGCCTGTGTCATTTTGCCACAAATGAGCCGCCAGTCAATGTAATGTGGTGGTCTGGTGAAACCACCCTTTATACATTACATCTCAGAACAACGGCATAATAAAAAAACCGTTGTTTCGGCGGCTGGTATCTGTGCGCCCGAACAAAATACAAGTAGCCATGCGGCGGTTTTGAAATAGTAAATTTCAAGCCGCCGCTTTCTTTTGAAAAAACGGAAAACGGAGGGTGTGTTAAAGTCGCCCATTTTTAAGGACACGGCGGTATCCTGGAGGTATCGTTATGTCCTTTTCTTATAGTTTGCTGTCAAAAAAAGCCCTCCCCTTCTAAAGGGAAGCCCTGGCCGCAACTGCGAAAAATGTAATATCCTGTCGCCCTGGTACGTCCGTGTAGCCTTGCGCTGTGCGGGCGTTTTTCTATCCAGGCGGAGCTTCTGGACACGGTGTCCAGAGGCCCGCTGCCGCTCCCCGCCCCCTCCATTTCGATCTGTCCCTTTCCACCAATATCGAAATGGAGGTTACATATGACAACCATCAAATTGAACCGTTACTATCCCCACCTGACCGAGTGTATCACCCTGGAAGTATCTGACGAGATCGCCGTCGTTCTCTCTACCGGAGGCCGTCAGTGTGACAGCTACAAGCGCCGCAAGCGGGAGCATAACGAGTGCTCCCTGGATGTTGACCCCGGCTTTGAGCCGGATGTGATGTTCCCGCCCCTGACCCCGGAGGAGATTATTCTGGACGAGGAAAACCGCTCCGCCCTCTACGCCGCTCTTGACCAGCTCCCGCCCATTCAGGCCCGGAGAGTATATGCCCACTACATTCTGGGCAAGAAGAAATCTGAAATTGCCCGTGCTGAAAATGTGGTGGAAAGCTCCATTTGCGACAGTATTCGCCGGGGCTTAAAAAATCTTTCAGAAATTTTGAAAAATTTTCATTGAGGTGTACCCGAAATCGGCCAAAACCCGCCTGATAGGTAAGGAGGGCTTATACACTAAGAACAACTGAATACACAGTATTCCAGGCACAAAACCTGCGTGAACAGCGACAAAAGGCGCGCCGCCAGGACAGCCCGCTCAAGGAGGTGAGAGAAGCGGGCCGAGCGATCAGCGCGAACCTTTGACCTGGCTCTGGCAAGCCGGGCGCGACGACAGCGCAGGGGATAATGAAACTTGCTCACGCCCTCCCATAGACTTGCGGGGGAGCTTCGCAATCCTGCGGAGTTATGACAGCCGGAGCCGCCGGCGGCCTGGGATGCTCCCCTGTGCCGGGGCGCGTGGCAAATTCGGCGCAATCATAGATCGAAATGGATTTATCCTCGCTGGACTTCTGGCCACCGTGACCAGAAGTGGGGCAAGGTTGAAGGGCGGCGCTTCTGCGCCGCCTCAGCTTGTAGAAAAAGTCCATTTTCAACAGTTGAACAGAGCAAAAAAGTTGCGGTTTTCGAAAGAAATTCTAAAAATCGACTGCAAAAAAACATTATATATAATCGGGAAATAAGTGAAATTTCTTCAATGCGGATTTGAAATAAGGACATTGAAGGCCAAAATCCTTCATTTAGCAGAGTAACTGCATTTGAAACATTTTTGATGTGGTTTTCTTTGCGAAAATCACTTTATCGACAGTCTGGGGCGGCGCTTCTGCGCCGCCTTTCTGCGTTTCCCCACATCCTTGTGCCCTGGGGCTGTCTTTGGTATAATATACTTGTAAAGGTTGACAGCTCCATTTCCCGACAGGAAAGGAGCTATCATGGAAAACCGTATCGACGCTATCTACGCCAGACAGTCTGTGGACCGCAAGGACAGTATCAGTATTGAAAGTCAAATCGAGTTTTGCAAGTACGAGTTAAGGGGTGGGAACCACAAGGATTATCAAGATAAGGGCTATTCCGGGAAGAATACGGACAGGCCAAAATTCCAGGAGCTTTTAGCCGACATTCGACAGGGCTTAATTCGCCGGGTGGTGGTTTACAAGCTGGACCGTATCAGCCGTTCCATTCTGGACTTCGCAACCATGATGGAGCTGTTCCAGCAATACAATGTGGAGTTTGTTTCCTCTACAGAAAAGTTTGACACCTCCACGCCAATGGGCCGGGCCATGCTGAATATCTGTATCGTGTTCGCTCAGTTAGAGCGCGAGACGATACAAAAGCGCGTGACCGACGCCTACTACTCCCGGTGTCAACGGGGCTTCCACATGAGCGGCGCGGCCCCCTACGGTTTCAAGCTGGAGCCAACCATCCTCCAAGGCATCCGCACGAAAATGATGATCCCGGACCCCACCACGGCGAATATTGCCCGGTTGATGTTTGAGATGTACGCCGAGCCGTCCACGTCGTTCGGAGATATTGCCCGGTACTTTGCTGAAAACAATATCCTGATTTACGGCAAGGAATTGAAACGGGGCTTTATCTCTCAACTGCTCCGCAATCCGATCTATGCCCAGGCCGACCTGGAGCTGTACGAGTTTTTCAAGGGGCAGGGGGCGGTGGTAGTCAACGACGCGGCGGACTTCGCCGGGACAAACGGCTGCTATCTCTACCAGGGCCGGGACGTGCAGGAGCGAAAAAACAAGGACCTGCGGGGGCAGATCCTTGTGCTGGCTCCCAGTGAGGGCATTGTCCCCGCCGATACCTGGCTGCGGTGCAGGAAGAAGCTACTGGCAAATATCACGTTCCAGGGAGGGCGTAAGGCCCGGAATACCTGGCTGGCCGGAAAAATCAAATGTGGGCGCTGTGGGTATGCCCTAATGAGCGTGGGCAACCCGGCAGGGACGCAGTATCTTCGGTGCTCCAAGCGGGCGGACAATAAAAGCTGTGAGGGCTGCGGGACGCTTCGGACGGCGGAGTTTGAACAATTTGTCTATGGGGAGATGGTGAAGAAGCTCTCCGAATTTCAAACCCTAACCGCAAAAGCAACGACCGTCAATCCCAAGCTGACCGCCTTGAATGTGGAGCTGGCCCAGGTGGAGGACGAGATTGAAAAGCTGCTGAACACCCTGACCGGAGCCAATGCGGTCCTGCTGTCCTATGCCAATGGGAAAATCGAGGAACTGGACGCAAACCGCCAACGGCTGATAAAGGAAATCGCGGCACTGAACGCGGAAACAATCTCTCCACAGAAAATCGAGTTTCTGTCTGCCCATCTGGAGAACTGGAACACGATTGACTTTGACGACCGACGGCGGGTGACGGACATCATTCTCTCCCAGGTCCAGGCCACCAGCGACCGCGTTTCTTTTGAGTGGAAAATTTGAAAATCTTTCTCTCTGCGCTTTATACTATGGCCTGTGTGCCCTTGTTAAGCGTTGCTATCAATTTCCAATTATATTCCTTATTCTCTCTGTCATTTGAAATATCCTTTTTTGTCACAAACCAGTCTTCATGCTCACCAATATAGGCTCCCTCAAACGCATCATCAAACAAAGAATTGTCTGATATTATTACCTGTTTGCATTTTGTTTTCAACATCCACAGCCAATCTTCCGCTAGTTCATTCAATATTTTTTGCGTTGGATTTAATATTTGAAATGTAATATTTCCAAATGCCTTATGCCTTATTGTGTCAGTAGAAATTGAACTGCCCTTTACAGACGTATTCCAATGATAATTGTTCTTAATAAGCAGTTCTGCAACGCTGTTTCCCTGCATATAGCTAATTTCTCTGGATCCATCTGCCTTTTTCAAATAACTATTTTTATTTGCCAAAGTTCGTAAAACAGCTTCCTCATAATGAGAGATATCTTTTTTATCTCGTTTCACTTCAGTATGTCTAAACCCATTAAACCATATCTCATCTATTTGTACGATTTTAGGTGAATTTGAATTTCCATTTTCTTTTAACAATGCTTTTATCCCATTGATATGGTCTTGATCAATATGGGATATGATTAATAAATTGATATGTTTTCCTTTTTTACTTAACATCCGCAAATAAGGGCGAAGCTCTTGTTGATAAGTTTCTACAAATCCACCATCTATCAATATTCTAAAATCTGCCTTTTCAAATTCTAACAATATGCAGTCACCTGAACCTGCCCGAAACATTTTTATATGAATATCATTGATTTTCATCCTATGCCTCTCATTTTTCTTAATCTATCTCGCATCCCTATCATCTCTTTTCTTCCTTATAGCTTTTTGAATAATCTCATCCACATTACTTTCCTTTACTTTTTCCCCTTCATATTTTTGAACTTGAAGCACTGCCTGTTTTGATAATGCCTCTTCACGTTTCTGTTCCATAAATAATTCTTTTAGGTTTTCTGAATCTAAAGCCACTTTCAAAACCTGTATTGCATATTTAGAAATATGATCCCATCCGCCATACAGATTTTTTACTGCACAATCAATCTGCTGATAGCTTAAAGGCTCTCCCATTCTTTCCTGTTCACCCAAAATACCAATAATATCAGACAAATCTTTCTTATAACGTCTCCCGGACATTAATTTCATAGCAACAAGATATTCCGCGCTAATTGTCCTGATATTCAACACATTAGAATAGGTACGGTAATACTTAGAGTATTGCGACAATTTAGGACTATAAGAACTCGTATTCTTAAAGTCTGTATTCAACCAGCCATTTGGCAAACTGAGACGGTCTCCTACTGCGTTCACCGCTTCCTTCATGGCTGATGATGCTGTTATGACTGCGTCAATATCATAGGTCATTTCACGGAACCCATAATTGGCAAGGATTGCCGCGCCTCCAACTAACACAATCTCAGCAGGCATATTTTTTCCATTTCTTTTCCGAAACTCTTTTGCAAGTTCCTTCAAATAATAATCTAAATTTTCTTTGGTAAAACCTTTCTCAACAGACATTCCTTATCTCGCTTTCTATAATATTAAACCTCAAAAATTCAGGAATCGCTTCTTTTAAACATTGTTCTTTCCTATCAAGGGAATCATCCAATTTTGCAGCAAGAACAACATCCCACGGATATAACGGCTCCGGCAATGTACAATTCCTTATATCTTCATAATCATTGCACAATGGAAGTCCATTTTCCCTGCTTAAGTAATCTACCATAGCCAAAAGATAAAAACTTTCCCGATACCATTGCCGTTCCCAATAAGTCCTTATTTGATTTTCTTTTAAAATATCAATGATAAAGTCTATATCCCCTTTATCTTTCACTAAATGACAAATATTACTTTTATATATTTCAAAATCTCTTAAATTTGGAGCATTTTCATCTTCCTTAAAACATTCTGTCAAAAGTTCTTCCATTGTCACATGAAGCGTCCTCGCTAATTTATATATCGTTTCTGCCGTACATTTTTCAATCCTGGTTTTTCCTTTCACAATATCTGACAATGTAGTATATGGTACATGGCTTTCCTTCGCACACTGATAAACAGAAAACTGCTTTTCCTTTAACAAACTCATCAATTCCATTTCTTATTCTCCATTTCATGGATTCTTTTTCTATTGATTATAACGGTATATCGTTATAGTGTCAAGAAATGAAATTTCTAAGGTATAATAGCAAAAACCCCTGCAAATGGCATTCACACACCATCTACAAGGGTTCTCATTCTTATCTCTATTCGCCTTTTCGACAAATTTCTACTGATTCATGCGACTGTTGCTAACCTCACCTTCGCCTTTCAGGCTCGGTTCACCAAGCAACGCTGCATAGCTTCCAACATACGGTTCATCTGCGTCCTACGGACTTGATTCACCTAGTTTCCAGCCATCTGCTTTGCAACCTCAGCCGCAAAATCCTCTTCCTTCTTCTCAAGACCTTCTCCTGTCTCGAAACGAACGAAGCCTTTGATTTCAATCTTTGCACCTGCCTCTTTTGCTACCTGAGCTACGTACTGTGCAACGGACTGCTTTCCGTCCTCTGCCTTTACGTATACCTGGTCAAGCAGACAGATTTCTTTCAGTTCTTTGTTTACACGGCCCTGGATCATGCCCTGGATCACCTTCTCCGGCTTCTGGGACTCTTTCGGGTCGTTCATGATCTGAGCAAGGAGGATTTCCTTCTCATGTGCGATGTATTCCTGGCTTACTTCCTTGTCGCTTGTGTACAGCGGCTTCAGAGCTGCTACCTGCATAGCTACGTTCTTTGCCATCTCTTTTACTGCATCGTTTACAACGTCAGTCACAACATCTACCAGAACACCGATCTTTCCGCCCATGTGTGTGTAGGAAGCGATGAAACCCGCGTCCTCTGATACCTGTGCGAAACGGCGGATCTTCATGTTCTCACCGATTACTGCGATCTGGCCTGCGAGCGCTTCGTTCACGCTCTTTGTTGTGTCGAATTTCCACGGCTCTGCAAGGAACGCATCAATATCTGCTGCTGTTGTATCCATTGCCTGCTCAGCCACCTGTGCAACGTATGCCTGGAACTTCTCGTTCTTTGCCACGAAGTCTGTCTCAGAGTTTACTTCTACTGCAACTGCCTTCTTGCCGTCTGCTGATACCTGAACCATTGCAAGACCTTCTGCTGCAATTCTTCCAGCTTTCTTCTGAGCGGTAGCAAGACCTTTCTCTCTGAGCCATTCAACGGCCTTGTCCATATCTCCTTCAGTCGCTGTCAGTGCTTTCTTGCAATCCATCATACCAGCGCCTGTCATTTCTCTTAACTCTTTTACCATTCCTGCTGTGATAGCCATTCTATTTTCCTCCTGAATCTGTCATTCCTCTACGCACAGAAAACTGTGCGTCCACACAATCCTGCATTTGCAGACTGCGCTATCTTAATCGGTGTGGGATTATTCTGCAATCGGTTCTACCGGGGCTTCCTCGTAAGCTTCTTCTACAACTTCCTCAGCGCCCTGCTTTGCCTCGATCACTGCGTCTGCCATCTTAGAAACGATCAGCTTAACAGCACGGATTGCATCGTCATTGCCCGGGATTACATAATCCAGTTCTTCCGGATCACAGTTTGTATCACAGATACCGATCAGAGTGATACCGAGGTTATGAGCCTCCTGTACACAGATTCTTTCCTTCTTCGGGTCAACTACAAAAATAGCGTCCGGGATTCTCTTCATTTCCTTGATGCCGCCAAGGTTCTTCTGCAGCTTCTCCATCTCTTTCTTCAGAGCGATGACTTCCTTCTTCGGCAGTACGTCGAAGGTTCCGTCTTCCTGCATGGTCTCAATGTCTTTCAGACGTTTGATTCTGCTCTGGATCGTCTTGAAGTTAGTCAGCATACCGCCGAGCCATCTCTCGTTTACATAGTACATACCGCATCTTTCTGCTTCTGTCTGTACTGCGTCCTGAGCCTGCTTCTTGGTACCCACGAAAAGAATGCTGCCGCCGTCTGCTGCAATGTCAGCAACAGCCTTGCATGCTTCATCTACTTTGCCTACTGATTTCTGAAGGTCAATGATGTAGATGCCATTGCGCTCTGTGTAGATGTACTCAGCCATCTTCGGGTTCCATCTTCTTGTCTGATGTCCGAAATGAACACCGGCCTCAAGTAACTGTTTCATTGAAATTACGCTCATGTCTTTTCTCCTTTTGGTTGTTTTCTTCCGCATGTCTCACGCTTCCAAAGAGACCCGCTCTTACCGGACAACTCCCGGCCGCCGTCTGTCTGACAGTTCCGGCCCTGCCTGATCTGTCAAACGTTCCGCCTGTGCTGGCACCGTCTCCGGAATCCACATGCGTGTTTAATTTGGCAACTTCGGTATTATAACATAAGGGCTCACCCTCAGGCAAGCCCTTTCTTCATATTTTTGCTGCATTTCTGCCACATTCTGCATATTTTTTGCTGCTTCCACACACTTTTCTGTCGCTTCTTATTCTCTTCGCAATGCCTCGATCGGATCAAGGTTCGCCGCCTTCACAGACGGAAGCAGTCCAAAAATAATACCGATCAACATGGAAAACAATACTGCCACTGCAGAAGCCGGAACACTGATGGATACAGCTACCCCGGACACCTTGTTAATGATCTGCGCCATACCGATACCGGAAGCAACGCCAATAATTCCTCCAATACTCGTAAGTACCGCTGCCTCTGTCAGAAACTGCCCTAAAATAGAACCTTTCTGCGCCCCGATTGCTTTCTTCAAACCAATCTCACTCGTACGCTCCGTGACCGACACAAGCATGATATTCATAACGCCGATTCCTCCGACAAGAAGCGAAATACTGGCAATCCAGATCAGCTGGTTATTCGTCGCAGAACTTAAATCCTGAAGTCTCTGTGCACGCTCCAGCACATCGTCTGCCTTGTATTTTGTCTCGGTCTGAGTCGGGGATATCGTTTTGTTCAGAATATCCGCTGTCTGTCGTCCCGCATTTTCCATATCGTCCACACTAGCCGCACGCACAATAACATTTTCCGGCTCATCATAGCTGTACACGATTGGCCAGGAAGCTTTCGGCATATAAATTGTTCCGGAATCCTCGCTCATGTAGCTGTAGTAATCCTGCACTGTGGAAATCGTGGGAGTAAACTTTTTCACTGCGTCCACAATGCCAATAATTGTAAACGGAACCTTGCTGATCTCAATCGTTTTTCCGATCGGATCCTCGTTCTGGAACATCGTATCCGCAGCCGTCTGGTCAAGAATCAGCACTTTTCGAAATTTTTTGTAATCATCCTCAATAAAATTTCTTCCTCTGTGCACGGTGTACCCTGTTGTAGAAAAATAGTCCGTATCAATTCCACGGATTGAGACGCCATTTACCTCATTATTCAGATAAAAAATGCTGTCCGTATTCCGCCTTTCATTGTAGCACGTCACATTTTCCACTGACTCCAGATCACGAATCTGCTCCCGGACTTCATCCGTAACTTCCCGGATGCCGTGCGGAATGTCACTTTCCGAATAAATCGTGTACGTATATCCGTTCTGATACAGTACAACCTCCACCGTATTGTTTCCGGAACCAATGAGGTTGTTTTTGATTTCTTCATTCGTTCCCTTGATCGTGGACACAATCGAAATAATTGAGGCAATACCAATAATAATACCAAGCATCGTCAGAAATGATCTCATTTTATGCGACCAGATGCCCTGAAATGACAGCCTTACATTTTCAAGCAAATTTTACACCTCCGCATCTACATATAGGCATCCTGCAATGCATCTACTTCCTTTGTATCAGCTCCCTCCACGACGCTTTTCCCATAAGGAAATGCAATCTTGTCCGTAAGCTCCAATCCGGAAACGATCTCAATCGCATAAGAATAGATGGTCTTGCCCGTCTGAATATATTGTTTTTTCAGCTTGCCGTCCGGTCCCTGCATAAACACATAGGATCTTCCGTCACTCTCCGTCCGCACAAAATATTTCTCCAAATAAATTCCATCTGAATTCGTACTGAGTGTTCCGGAAAGCTGAATTTCGGCTTCACCTTCTTCAATCCCTTCCACATCATCAATTTTGGCAAAAAACGGATAGTAGGACGCATTTGTATTTTCCGTTCCAAAGCTCATGCTGCCACCGTTTGGATCTGGATAATTTGAAATTTCCTTAATTTCTGCTGTAAAGCTGATGCCCGTATTTGTCATCATACCGGAAATCGTATCGCCCACATGAATCTTTTCAAGTGCCAACTCATTCATAGAGCCTTTCGCATACAGTCCTGTCTGGTTCGTTACCTTGACAAAATAGTCGTCATCTGACTCCCCGTCAACCGTACCAATGCCTACCACAGTTCCGTCCAGAGTACTCTTGACCACTTTGCCATCCAAAACTCTTTTCCTTGATTTCAAGTTCAGCTCAGTTTCTCTGATATCAAGCTTACACGTTTTAATCTCGTATTCCTTCTCCTCGATCATCTCTCTGAGCTCACTGGCCGTATACCCTTCATCGCCAAAATCATCAAATCCGCCCCAGTCATCGCCTGGGTCCGGATCCGGAATCTCCGGCTCTTCCCACAGACCATACTGCTGCAATGTCGCTACAAGCTCCGGATTCTGCTGCATGACAAGCAGCTTCTGCTCTTCTGTCAGCGTGTTATATTGTCTCGCTACTGCCTGAAGTGCCGTAAATTTGCTATCCTCCGTTGCATCCGGGTCCATTTTCTGGTAATTCTGGAACAAAATATATACATGGTACACTGCAAGCAGATCACCGATACTAGCCGGCGTCGCAGGCGTCATACCCCCCAGATTCTGGTCCGGATCTTCGCTTTCTTCCTCGCCATCCGCTTCGTCATCCTCACTGCTCGGCTCTGTCTCATAAAGGCTTCCATCCGTCTCTGCCTTCTGCGCCTGCTCTTCCTGCCATCTGGCCTCAAGCTCAAACCGCCACTCTTCACCCAGGACACGGTATACTCTGGTGGCCTCGTCAAGATCCACCCGCACAAGATCGCTTGGATTTAATTTATCAAACAGTGCCCTCGCATAGCGAATACTCAGCTCTTTGTAAGAATCCTTCAGCTGTTGCGCCTTATTCTCCTCCGGATATTTCTCATTCAGGTACTGTTCCACATTTTCCAGCATCTGAAACTTGCTCATATCAGCCTCGTCATACGGCGTATTTACAATATCAACGGGATTATAACACAGCCATTGCTGGTAAAATGCTACTGCAGTACCCAGCTCTGTCGCATAGTCCTTACCCTGAGCCGCCAGGGCCTCAGCCGCCCCCTCCTGCAATACATAGTCCGACATTGCCAGAAACGTATTGATTTTTACATCAATCTGATCAATATTGTCAATATAAATCGCTGTGACAGTGAGATTTACAGACGGCATAGCAAAAGTCGGCCCCGGCGTTGTCCAATCCGGCTGCTCCCAGCCCTGCAATTCATTCATACCGGGATCTGTTACTTCCCATCTCACAAAGGTTCGTGTCGGATCATCCTCTTTTGCTTTGAGAGAAACCACCAGACTTCCTTCTTCATATTCGAGAACCTCAGGCTCCGGCCCTTTTGCCGGATCATAAATGGTAAGCGTATAGCTGTCCTTTTCTTCCGGAACCTCTGCCCCGTATGTATTTTCCTCGAGAGCTTCCGTAACAAGTGTTTCGGTCTCGTCCAGAGCTTCTGTCTCCAGTATGTCAGTAATTCCGTCCTGGTTTTCCGTCCCCTGTTCTGTACTGATCTGCTCTGTACTTGTCTGCTCCGTATCTTTTTGCTCTGTATCTATTTGTTCCGCATCTGTCTGTTCTGTTTCAGACTCAGTACCATCTTCGGTTTGTACTTCCTGTCCTGCATTTTCCCCAGACTGTGCCTCATCCTGCGGCAGATTTGCTTCTCTTTCTTTCAGTTCCTGCCATACTGCCACATTCTGAACTGCCTTTTGCTGAGCAGTTGTCAGAAGATCATACGATTTCTGAATCTGACTCATGGATTCCAAAAATCCGGCTGTATCGGCGGGATCAATTCTTGAAGTCTCAAAAATCAGCATATCTACATATCTGATCTGATATTCATCCAACTTTTTGCTGATCGTCAGTAGCTTCTGATAATCTTCTTCCCCCAGCACCTTTCCGATCTGCTCCTTCAGAACATAAGTCCGAATCTCAACATCCCTGCCTTCTGCATCCTGCTCCTGCGTAATCTTCTCCTCCGCAAGATGCTTTCGGTAGTAAACAACTGCCTCTTCTACCGCACTTCCGACCTCCTCTGCCCGAAGCTCGTCTCCGTACGCCCGGAACAGCGCATCAATCGCCAGTACAAGGCGTTCATAACTGAGCACACTGTCTACGAGAGTCAGGTCTTCCGCATTCTCTCCAGAAGATCCAACCACTTCCATACCCTCAATTTTTAATCCACCGGAGCTGCCTTGACCGCCTGTCGTACCGCCAGGCAAAGCCCCGGGACCTTCTGTCTGTTCTCCCTGCGTACCTGGAACGTCTTGCTCTACACTATCCACAATCCCCTGCGCATCATCTTCCGGTATCACCTGGCTTTCGGCTCCCCCCGGACTGTCTGATACTGCGTTTTGTTCCGGCGTTGAAACGTCTCCAGATGTCTCCTCAAGCACTTCCTCCTCACCCGAAGATGCGGTCATGACCGGTCTCTGGCTTTCCAAAGATGCCGTTGCTCTGGTTCCTTTCAGCTTTTCCAAGTCCTTTTCAAGCTTTGTCAAAGTTAGTCCCTGCGTCTGGAGCGTCAGTTCCTCCATCTCATACTCCAGTTCCTGCAACGTCATATCATAAGAAAAAAGAGGTGTCCCCTCGGTAACCTCATCTCCTTCTTTTACAAAAATTTCAGCAATACTGTAATCTTCATTCAGCTGTACCGTCTGCGCCACCTGGGAAGTCACACTACCAAAGAAAGATTCTGAGCCTCCCCAATATCCCGTATTTACATTTGAAACAGGCACCACTTCCACTGGTGTCTTATTTCCCTGCATTGCATGATACGCTCCGTATCCGGCACCAGCTACCAGCGCTGCTGAAACCACAACGCTAATTATCGCCGTTCTAATCTTCATTGAGCCACCTCCCCTTTCTGTTCTGAGAGCTCGCCGTCGAATATCGTAACCACACGCTTCGCATGTCCTGCAATGCCGCTGTCATGTGTAATCATAATCACTGTTACCCCTTCATCGTTCAACTTCTGAAACAGCTCCATGACCTGCTTGCTGGACTTCGAATCCAAAGCTCCGGTCGGCTCATCTGCAAGTAGAATATCCGGCCGGTTTACCATTGCCCGTGCGATTGCCACTCTTTGCTTCTGTCCTCCGGACAGCTGTGACGGTGTAAAGCTCACACGCTCCTCCAGTCCGACACGAATCAGTGCCTCTCTTGCTTTCTCCCTGCGCACCTTTTTGCGGACTCCCGCGTAAATCAGCGGAAGCGCCACATTATCCAGCGCCGACATGCGCGGTAGAAGCTGAAAGTTCTGAAACACAAAACCGATACTGTTGAGTCTGACATCCGCCAGCAACTTATCGTTCAATTTGAGAATATTCTTCCCTGCCAGCTCATATTCACCGGAAGTCGGACGGTCAAGACAGCCGACAATATTCATCAGTGTCGATTTACCCGAACCGGAAGGCCCCATGATGGCAACATATTCCCCCTGCTCCACGTGCAAGCTGACATCTTTAAGCACAGGGACCGTCATTTTTCCCTGAATATAATCTTTATATATATGATCTAATTTCAGGATCACAAAAAAACCTCCCCGCCTTAATTTTCCTGCTCTGCATCTTCACTTGAATCATCATCTGCCTCTTCATCAAGATCCAACACATCTTCATCATTATCGCTATCTGCATCATAGGCATCCAGCATTTCTTCCCCTGAATCACTGTCCGCATCCAAATCAAAGACATCTGCTCCTGGATCAGAAAGCATTTCACCATCCATGTCATCCAGGCTCATGCCATCCATGTTCATTTCATCCATATCCATGCCGTTCAGACTCATATCTCCCATATCCATGTCCATGCCGTCCAGGCCCATATCTCCCATATCCATGTTCATACCACCCAGGCCCATACTCATATAATCGTTATAGATCACCGGGTCACCCTCTTGTATCGTATCCATCGGATATGCAATGTAATCCTCTGCGTCAAGACCATCTGTCACTTCGTATTTCATCAGCTCTTCATCGTATTCACCAAGTGTAATCTCATGTTTTTCGATCACATTTGCAGTATTTGCCATCCACACATAGGCCTTGTCATTTTCTTGTATGACATAGTAATCTTCCAGCCAAAGGCCTGTTTTTTCTTCTTCCTGACCAAGATCTGGTTCCAGATAAACATGCTGTCCGAGAATCAGGCCCTCTGAATGCTCCAGTTCCACATAAAACGCATAGCTCGAAGAACTAGATTCAGAGTTCATACCACTGTAATAAAAATTGTTGTTGTTTTCGTCCTCATCCGTGTTGTCAGTCTTGATCTCCGAAATTGTTCCGTTCCAGGTCAAAGAATCATCCACACGCGAATGTACGATGATCGGCATCCCTACATCAATCTGATTCATATTCTGTTCATTGATCCTGCCCTTAATACGGTAATCTCCCGCAGCAAGAATAGTTATGTATGCACTGTCTCCGCCCGAACCATAACCGTAGCCATAATTGTCCTGCCCGGAAGAATCTGATATTTTCTGGACAATACCGCCCATGTCTGCCGTCACCGTCGCACCTGCAATCGACTCACGCAGCTTCTCCATCTCAAGTTTTTTTGTCTTTATCTCATATTCTTTTGATTTGATCTCATTCTGGGTAGAGAGGATATTAGTGGTAGCCATAAGCTGATCGTCGGAATTTGTTGCGTTGGCTTTATCCTTTTCATACTGCTTGATCGCCTTCTGGGCAATCTCAATATCGCCTTCCGCTTTCTCAATGTCTATCTCTGCCTGCGCAATTTTGTCTTCATCCTCCTGCGTCTCATAGACAAACAGCCTCTGCCCCTCCTGTACCTCGTCCCCTTCTTTGACAAAGCACTCCTCTACCTTCCGGTCGCTTTCAAGCTTTACCTCCAGCGTAGCCTGCGGCTCTACTTTTCCGCCATAACGGTCAATCAGTCCGTTTCCGCTCCCAAAACCGGTTATATTTGATACCAGATCTACATATACAGCGTTCTCTGCGTCCGAAGAAACACGCTCCGCTTCCCCTTTATTCTCAAAAAAATAATGATAAACACCGTATCCACCCGCTCCTAATATGCCGAGGATCAATACGGTAACTACGAATTTCTTCATCAAAATACTCCCCTTCGAACAAAATAATTTACTTCACCACTATACCACAATTATCTTGAAATAAAAGACATTTTTTCTTAATAGTTCTTAAAGACACGGAATTTTCACAAATTCTCTCCCCCTGTAAACCTCCTTTGAATTCCTCTCAGTACAAGTTCTTTCATCTTGATTTTTCTGTCTATATGACGCATAAAACTCCGATTCGTCACAAATATATGAAAATTATTACAAATCATTCCCTGCGAATGCCTATAAAAACCGTACTTTCGTCAAACCATCCATGCGCAAATTCCTGATCTCTATTAAATGGACAGAAGCCGTTGCAAAATATTTTACAACGGCTCCTGCTTTCAAAAATTCTTTTTTATTTACCGCAAAACAGTACAATACGAAAGCGCTGCTTCAACGTTATTTACAGCAACGGATATTTATCTGTCAGAGACTTCACAAGTGCACGTGCACGCGTCTCACAATCAGCCTCATCCTTTAACATAATTGCAATCGCCTCAGCGATTGTGTCCATATCTGCTTCCACAAGGCCTCTTGTTGTAACCGCAGGTGTACCAAGGCGTACACCGCTTGTCACGAATGCCGACTGCGGATCGTTTGGAATCGTATTTTTATTACACGTGATATTCACACTGTCAAGGAGATGTTCCGTTTCCTTTCCGGTTTTGCCCACACTGGTAAGGTCAACCAGCATCAGGTGATTGTCGGTACCGCCTGATACGATGCGGATGCCTCTGTTCATCAAGCCGCTGCAAAGAGCTTTTGCATTCTTTGCAACCATCTCCTGATATTTTTTATATTCCGGCTGGAGCGCTTCTTTAAAGCAAATAGCCTTTGCTGCGATGACATGCATCAGAGGACCGCCCTGAATACCCGGGAAAATCGCCTTGTTAAAATTCGCTTCCTTTGCAAACTCAGCACTGGAAAGAATCAGACCGCCTCTCGGGCCACGCAATGTCTTATGTGTTGTCGTTGTCGTCACATGTGCATACGGAATCGGACTCGGATGCACACCTGCTGCTACAAGACCGGCAATATGCGCCATATCGACCATCAGATAAGCGCCAACCTCATCTGCAATTTCACGGAAACGCTTAAAATCAATCGTGCGGGCATACGCGCTTGCTCCTGCCACGATCAGCTTCGGGCGGCATTCCAGAGCAATTTCATGTACTTTATCGTAATCAATGTATCCATCATCATTTACACCGTACGGAACAATATTAAAATATGCACCGGAAAGATTTGCCGGGCTTCCGTGTGTCAGATGTCCGCCATGTGCAAGGTTCATTCCCATCACTGTATCGCCCGGCTTCAACAGGGCAAAAAATACTGCCATATTTGCCTGTGCACCGGAATGTGGCTGTACATTTGCATAGGTGCAATGAAACAGTTCCATAGCCCGGTTTCTGGCCAGGTCTTCCACAACATCCACACACTCACAACCGCCGTAATAGCGCTTCCCCGGGTACCCCTCTGCGTATTTATTAGTCAGCGGGCTTCCCATTGCAGCCATCACAGCCTTGGATACCCAGTTTTCAGATGCAATCAGTTCAATATGACTATTCTGACGCTCCTGTTCTGCAACGATCGCGTCAGCTATTTCACAGTCCACGCACCGAACCTCATCAAGTGAATACATCGTTTTTTCCTCCTGCTATTCTTTTGCTTATATTTTTCACCAAAAATAGCTTCCTACCGACTATCTTTGGCATATCTCAAACATCATACTTCGGTTCTTTTAAATTGTCAAGCGATTGTTCGTCTCATTTTTTCAAATGTCCGTGTCTCAAATACACTTTGCTGTCTCCATTGCTATTCGGTCCTTGCCGTATACTTTTCATCGCACAAATCCTTTACAACCTCTCCGGCAAGAATCAGTCCTGCCACTGCCGGCACAAACGCATTGCTCCCCGGTGTTTGCCGGCGGCCCTTCTTATCTGTCCTATCCGTCTGTGCTGCCTCACACGCAGAATTTTCTGCTCCACTTACAGCATTTGCGCCCTCTACCATAGGTATACGTGCCTTTTCACGGGAATATACAACCTTCAAATGCGAAATTCCCCGTTTTTTCAATTCTCTGCGCATAACTTTCGCAAGTGGACAGACCGATGTCTCATAAATATCCGCCACCTCAAACGCCAACGGATTCATCTTATTACCTGCGCCCATTGCGCTGATCACAGGAACCCCTGCTTCCTCACATCGTACAATAAGTTCCAGCTTTCCGGTTACTGTATCAATCGCGTCAACTACATAATCATACTCCTCAAAAGTAAACTGCCGCGCCGTCTCCGGAAGAAAAAAAGTCCGAAAGCAGCGGACTTCCGCCAAAGGATTCACATCCAGAATCCGTTCCCGTGCCACATCGACCTTGTACCGCCCAACCGTACTGTGCAGCGCAATAATCTGTCGATTAAGATTAGAAAGCGCCACCACGTCACTGTCAATCAGATCCAGTTTTCCGACACCACTTCTCGCCAAAGCCTCCACCACATAACCGCCGACGCCGCCGACGCCAAACACCGCCACACGTGCTTGTCTCAGCTTTTCCACATTCTCCTGCCCGAACAGCATCCGCGATCTGGAAACCTGTTCCTGCCACAAACTCCCGCAGTCTGCTTCTCCGTTCTGAATCTCAACACTCATTGCACACATCCCTCCAGACACCACTTTCGCATTCCTGCTATCTCAGGTACTCACACAAAAGCCGAAGCGTATTCTCCGCCCCTTTTCGGTGCGAACGTTCATAACCATGCGAAGCATACACGCCGGGCCCAATCAGACCATGCCGCACGTCAAAGCCAGCCTTAAGCGCTGCATCCGCATCAGAACCATAGTACGGATACACATCTACAGCAAAATCGACCTTTGCTTCCTTTGCCGCCCGAACCAAATTTGAGACTACCTGATAGTCATACGGTCCGACACTGTCCTTGGCACAGATTGATACCATCGTCTCATCACAGCCAAGACCATCACCCACACAGCCCATATCAACGGAAAGGATTTCCGATACCTCTGCCGGAATGCCAGCGCATCCCCCATGACCAACCTCTTCATATGAAGTAATCATCACATAAACCGCACGTTTCGGCGTAATCTTTTCCTCTTTCAGATACTTTGCATATCCAAGCAGAATCGCTGTGCTAAACTTATCATCCAGAAAACGACTTTTGATGAAGCCGCTTTCCGTTATCACCGTACGCGGGTCAAAGCACACAAAATCGCCTACCATAATTCCAAGCTTCTCTGTATCTTCTTTCGTCTTTACAAGCTCATCCAATACAGCTTCCATGGTGTCATAACTGCGCTTCGTATCGTCATAGCTGCCATTTACGTGCACAGAAGCATTCGCAAGCTGAAATGTCGCATCATAGCTTCTGCCGTCTCTTGTATAAACCTTACAATTTTCGGCCTCTGCATTATTAGAATTTAACCCGCCGATTTTGGTGAGCTTCAACCGTCCATTCTCCCGGATCTCAGACACCATCGCTCCCAGTGTATCCATATGTGCCGCCAGTAGTATGCCGTCTTCCCCGCCGCAAAGCTGTACCAGCACAGCGCCTTTTCTGGTCAGTGCCGGCTGATACCCCAACGCTTCCAGCTCCTTCTTCACAAAATCTGCCGCCCGGTACGTATAGCCGGTTGGGCTGGGAATAGCAAGCAGTTTCTGTGTCATTTCCATAATATAAGCCATGTATTGTTTCATTCCCGCGTTCTCCCTTTGCTCTGATTTTCTTTATTATTTATACATTTTCAATCTGCCAGTCAATCGGCGTAAGCCCGTTCTGTTCCAGAAATTTGTTTGTCCTTGAAAATGGCCTGCTCCCGAAAAATCCACGGTAAGCAGAAAGAGGGCTTGGATGCGGCGCTTCCAGAATAAAATGCTTTGGATTGTTCAGCATTGCCTTTTTCATCTGTGCCGGACGTCCCCAGAGAATAAACACAATCGGCCGGTCCTGTTCATTCAAAATCCGGATTGCTGCATCCGTAAATTCTTCCCATCCAATTCCATGATGTGAATTTGCCTGATGCGCGCGCACCGTCAGCACCGTATTCAGCATCAGAACGCCCTGTTTGGCCCATTTTGTCAGATATCCGTTGTTCGGAATTGTACAGCCACAGTCTTCATGCAGCTCCTGATAAATGTTCACAAGAGAAGGCGGAATCTCCACATCCGGCTTTACAGAAAAACAAAGCCCATGCGCCTGACCGTCTCCATGATACGGGTCCTGTCCAAGAATTACTACCTTTACCTCGCCAAGAGGCGTAAAAGCAAATGCGTTAAAAATATCATCCGCAGGCGGATAGATCACCCTTGTCCGATACTCCTCATTGATAGTTTTATACAACTTTGCATAATATGGTTTTCCGAATTCCGCTTTCAGCGGTACCAGCCAGTCATTTGAAATCGGCGGCATGTGAAATTCCTCCTTCTCTTTCGTAATTTTTCTCCTGAATGAATATGTTTTTCAAAGCAGGCGTACCGGAACCCCGCGCCCCCGCAAATATTGTTTCACCTCACAAATTTCCAGTTCTTTATAATGAAACAAAGAAGCTGCAAGCGCCGCGTCTGCCTGTCCCTCTGCCAGCGCATCATAAAAGTGTTCTTTCGTGCCTGCGCCGCCTGACGCAATAACCGGTACGGAAACATGCTCCGCGATCGTACGGGTCAGTTCCAGATCATATCCTGTTTTCATGCCATCACAGTCCATACTCGTAAGAAGAATTTCGCCGGCTCCCATCCGGTCTGCCTGCACCGCCCATTCAACTGCATCAATTCCCATATCCACGCGGCCGCCGTTTTTGTATACATTCCACCCGGAACCATCCGGACGCCGCTTTGCATCAATCGCCACAACCACACACTGACGGCCAAATTTTTCTGCTGCCTCCCGTATCAGCTGCGGATTCATAATGGCTGCCGTATTCACCGAAATCTTATCCGCACCCTCACGCAGCAATTGTCGGAAATCTTCTACTGTCCGTATTCCGCCGCCTACCGTAAATGGAATAAATACTTTTTTGGCTACCTCGCGGACCATATCAACCACTGTATTTCTTGCATCCGAAGAAGCTGTGATATCCAGAAATACCAGCTCATCAGCACCGGCTTTATCATAGGCTGCCGCAATTTCCACCGGATCGCCCGCATCCTTTAAATTCACAAAGTTGACGCCCTTCACGACACGCCCGTTATGTACGTCAAGACATGGAATGATTCGTTTTGTAAACATTCAGCTCTCCTCTCAAGAATAACCCATTCATATTATTTTCCTGTGTTTGCCGGGTTCCTATCGCTTCACAGCTCCACAAAATTTTTTAAAATTGCAAGCCCCGTCTCACTGCTTTTTTCCGGATGAAACTGACAGCCAAACAGATTGCCCTGCTCCACCGATGCATGAATATGCACAACATATTCCGTGGATGCTTTTACAATTTCCGGATCTTCCGCTTTCAAATAATAGGAATGCACAAAATATACGTACGATTCCTCCGGAAGCCCGGCAAACAAACGCCCCCTGCTGCCAGCAGACGGATACTGCAAAGAATTCCATCCCATATGCGGAACCTTCTGCTTACCAGTATCCGGAATCCTCACAATTTTCCCTTTACAAAGCCCCAGACCTTTTACCCCGGGCGATTCCTCACTCGATTCAAACAGAAGCTGAAGACCAAGACAGATGCCAAGAAACGGTGTTCCTTTTTGTACCGTTTCGCTGATCACCTCTGGCAGCCCATACTGATGCAGCTTTTCCATCGCATCGCCAAAAGCCCCGACACCAGGCAGTATCACCTTATCCGCTGCCAGTATTTCCTCCCGCTTCCTTGTAATCACAGGTTTTTCACCCAGATAAAATAGCGCTTTCTCCACACTTTTCAAATTGCCTGCGTCATAATCAATAATTGCAATCATTCTTTTCTCCTCAAAATGCCTGTATCATCCCGCAATTTCAAACGATCACAGGTAAATCGTTCACGCGTCAGCAGAACAAAATATTTCCTGTGATACGAAAAAGGAATCCTGTTAAAAAACAACAGCATTCCTTTTTAATTTAACATATTATGTTCTTCGATACAAGCCGTATACAAAATGTTCTGATTACATTACAAAAATCTGCTTATTGGAACTTTTTCTCCTAGTATCTTAACACAGCCGCCCGCCTACAGTTTCGAATATCCAAAGCTGTTTATAATTGCATCAATTTTCTGTTTTTTCTCACACATCGGACACCTCGAAGCCTCATACGTCTCATATCCCGGAATGTCCTGCCCTCCAAATATGTAATTGATCTCAATCCCCTGTACATGATCATTCGCGCTGAAAATCGCGGATACTCCTTCAACAATTCCGCCGTAATACTGTACACACTCAACTGCACGGGCTATGGTGCGCCCCGTTGTCGCGGAAGCCAGCAGCAGCAAGCAGTGCTTTCCCTGTATCATCATCTGCATATTGTCGCGGAATATCAGCTGTCCTCCGGGGTTTATCTCCGGGGTGACAATGTACATCGTCTGATGCTGGTTCAGGGACATAATCCCCGATGCTGTCAGAGCATCCGCCAGATACGCCCCGATCACCTCGCAGCCGTCCAGACAGATGATCGTATCAATAAAGACACTGTTTGAATATTTTCTAGCTAATACGGAAGCCGCGGCAGCAGCCTCGCTCTTTCTCGATTTCAGGATCGTCATATCCACATAATAATTGATATGAGAATGATTGGTTACAAAATGGCCGGGTATAACGCGGATAATCGCATTCTTGTTAACAGCCGAGTGAATCTTTGTCGCTCTCGTTTCCATAGATACACCTCCATTTTCTGAGACGCTGATGTCTCTTCCGTTATAAAGATATACCTATTATATAGAAGTACTACTCAAATATCAATAATTATTGACTATTTTTATATTTTTTAGTTTCTATTCAAGAAATCAATCGGATTTTCCCGAATATTAATACCTTGCACCGACAATTTCTCTGCTAATTGTGGAAATTTTTTATTAATTCTAATAAATTTTGATTTTTGATTAAAATATGCTGTCTTTTCAAAGGGAAAGCGAATCACCTGCGGATATTCAAAATCAACGCCCAGCTCCAAAATGCAAAGTCTGCGATTTAAGGTGCAGGAAAGCCATTTCATATATTTATTCCACTGTGGCAGATATCCCTCTTCCAAATAATCCGGATTTTTAATTGTGTGAAAACCAAGTCTTCGCCCACACTGCGGACACACCGCCAAAGCCTGCCAGCCATCCTCACATTCTTTCGCTCCCCCTTGCATCTGTGTCAGAATTTCATCCCGGATTTTGGCCGCTTCCACAATGTGCTCCGTGCACTGTAATTTGCGCATGCTTCCACACGGCGCAACAACCAGATCTGCTTCAAATCCCGCCCGGTAAATCAAATCATCCGTATTCAACGTGACCACAAAATATGGCTTTGCCCCGATCAGTTCGCGCAGTCTGCGATAGGCGCGCAGCACCTCATGTTCCTCAGGAAGTTCCTCATAAAACCTGCTTTTCTCACAGTCCGCTAAAAACGGTTCTCTCAATACCGTTGTCTGCTCCCGGACAGGCATACATTCTGTTCCGACTCCGATCAGAAACATCTCTGCATGCTCAATGGCCTCAAATACCTGCTGTACCGTTTCTTTCCCGTCTACCATCATACCGCTATCCTCCGTTCTTTCTGCGCTTATTTTACTTAATCTGAAAACGCCTGTCAACACATCGTATCTGCAAAACTGTTTGCCACTTCTTCTGATCTGTGCTAAACTGATTTTATCAAATATAATCCGGTATTTGCGTGACAACAGGCAGCAGAAATCTGCCTTTTGCAAAACAGGACCGGTTTAGAGAGGAGTATATACAAATGAGTGAAAATTTTGATGATCTCGATCAGAAGAAGCAGGCAACCGATTATGACGACGACTTTGAAGAACGCCGCCGTCTACGGCGGCAAAAACGAAAGCAGCAGGTTATGATTCAGCGGATTGTGGTTCTTTGTACTCTGGTACTGGTTGTCGGCGTCGCTGTCTTTATCAGTTCACAGACGCTTTTCAAAAGCAGCACTTCGCCAAAGAACGCAGCTTCCTCCACAGGAACCTCCGGACAGCAGGCATCCATGCAACAGCAAACAGAGCCTCCTGTCCAGACTGAGACCTCCGCGCCCGTCGAGCCGGTTACGGAAGCATCCGTTTCGGCAGCGCCGTCTTCTTCAGACAGCTCTACTTTAGAACAGGCAAAGCTTCTTGCCATGGGATATGATTATGATGGAGCAATCGAACTTTTAAAGGCGGTTCCGAATTACGAGTCAAACACTGAAATCACGGCCGCCATCAGCGATTTCGAGACGCAAAAAGCATCCTGCGTGGCTGTGGACGTTAATACAGTTCCCCACATTTTCTATCATTCCCTTGTAAATGACCCGGGTCGCGCATTTAATGTCTCTGTCCTCGGTCAGGGAACGGTTGACGGTATGAATGCCTGGATGACTACAATCGAAGAATTTGACAAAATCACACAGACCATGTATGACAACGGCTACGTGTTTGTGCGTCTGCGCGATCTGGTTGTAGAATCCACTGACGCAAATGGGAATGTCACCTTCAGTCCCAATACAAGCCTGATGCTGCCTCCTGGCAAAAAGCCGATTGTCCTTTCTGTAGATGACCTGAGTTACTATCATTCGTATGAGCTGGCCGGATTCCCGGACAAGCTTGTTCTGGATGAGAACGGTGAAGTAAAATGTCATTATGTCACAGCAGACGGCACGGAACAGATTGGTGATTTTGATGTGGTACCACGCCTCAACACATTTTTAAAAGAACATCCGGACGGCGCATACAAAGGAGCGCGCGGTATGATCGCACTCACCGGCTACAACGGTGTCTTCGGTTATCGTACAGATTCTGATTACGAAACCCGGGACAATCTGCTGGAAGACCAGAGCAAATGGCTTTCCGAGCACCCGGACTTTGACCGTTCTGTCGAAATTGCTGAAGCTACAAAAATTGCCGAGGCCATCAAGGAGAGCGGATGGGAATTTGCCAGCCATACCTGGGGCCATTTAAGTGTAACAAATAAAACCGTCGAACAGCTGCAAACTGACAATGAAAAATGGGTAAACAACGTTCGCAACATTGTAGGCCCGGTAGATACGATCATTTTTGCCCACGGAAATGACATCGGTGACTGGCAGGATTACAGCCCCGAAAATGAAAAGTATCAGTATTTCAAAAGTGCCGGCTACAATTACTTCTGCAACGTAGACAGCTCGCAGCCTTACTGGGTACAAATCCGCAGTAACTATGTCCGTCAGGGACGTATTAACCTCGACGGCTATCTGCTGTACAAATCCAGCCAGGGCGGAACTACGGTTCTTGACAACATGTTTGCGGCTTCACAAGTCTTCGATACAAGACGCCCAACCCCTGTTGTTGCAAACGGAGAATCTTAAATAAAACACGCAGCATCTCCTCCCTTTGCTGCATCAAGCCGCCGCACACTTTTCCGGAATTTTCCGGGACTGTGTTGCGGCGGTTTTTTCTGTCTCTGTATAAAATTTACCAGTTTCGGGTATACTTTTCCCGAATGAAC
The DNA here is from genome assembly GCF_059728505.1 of Blautia sp. St.27G3. Lineage (NCBI taxonomy): Bacteria > Bacillati > Bacillota > Clostridia > Lachnospirales > Lachnospiraceae > Blautia > Blautia sp. St.27G3. The sequence continues at coordinate 390,680 of NZ_BAAGFO010000001.1, forward strand.
TTACAGGAGGCAGATTTTCGATCTGTACAAAAGCTCCCTGTACTGAAAACGGAGGGCAAACCCATGCCGGAAAAATTAATTGCTTACACAGAAATACGTGAAAACCGCGACACAATGAGCCGCCTGCTTCCAATTCAGGAAAGCTTTGACCTGATTCAGCGCGATATACAAATCGGTGGACGCGATACTTCGCTCTATTTTCTGGACGGAATGTTAAAAGATGACTCCATGCAAAAAATCATGGACTCACTGCTAAAGATAAAAGAAGAAGACATGCCGGAAGATGCCACTGCCTTTTCCAAGCAGCTCATCCCCTATACAGAAGTAGATATTTACAATGATTTCGATCAACTGACACGCGCGGTGCTCTCCGGCATCCTCGTACTTTTTATTGACGGCTACGCGGCAGGCATCACAATTGACTGCCGGACATACCCGGTCCGCAGCGTCGAAGAACCAGAAAAAGACAAATCCCTGCGCGGCTCCAAGGATGGTTTTGTCGAAACAGTCGTCTTTGATACCGCGCTCATCCGCCGACGCATCCGCGACCCCAACCTGGTCATGGAAATGCTGGAAGTAGGCACTTCGTCCCGTTCTGACGTCGTGCTCTGTTATATGAAAAATCTCGTAAACCATGATCTGCTGAACAACGTGCGTCAAAAGATTGAGGCCATTGACGTACCTGATCTGTGTATGAATCAGCAAAGCCTCGCACAGGCTCTGATCGGCTCACGCTGGTACAATCCGTTTCCCAAATTCAAGTTTTCAGAACGTCCGGATACCGCGGCAGCCTGTATCATGGAAGGAAAAGTTGCCATCCTGGTTGACAACTCTCCCGCCGCCATGATTCTGCCAACCTCAATCCTTGATATGATTGAAGAGGCAAACGATTACTATTTTCCGGCCTGGACTGCCCTGTATCTGAAGATGACAAGGATCATGATCCTTTTACTGACTGTCTTTTTGACGCCGGTATTTTTACTTCTGATGCTGAACCCGGAGTGGATTCCGCCTGCTTTTGAATTTGTAGCAGTCAAAGACATCGTAAATATCCCACTGGTTTATCAGCTTCTGATCCTGGAACTCGCGATTGACGGTCTGCGGCTCGCATCCTTAAATACGCCGAGTATGCTGAGTACACCTTTAAGTGTATTTGCCGGACTTGTGCTCGGAGAATTTTCTGTAAAATCCGGCTGGTTCAATTCAGAGGTCATGCTGTATATGGCATTCGTTGCAATTGCCAACTACACACAGCCCAACTTCGAACTTGGCTATGCAGTCAAATTCATGCGAATTATCCTTCTGATTCTGACTGCCGCGTTTAACTGGATTGGATTTCTGGCAGGCTGCATTCTTCTGCTCGTACTGCTGTGTACCAACAAAACGCTGTCAGGCAGAAACTATCTGAATGTAAAATTAAACTAACCAAAAACAGCGCCGCCTGCCAAAAAATAACGAAAAATTTCCCTGCATATCAATGATACAACTACTGCTTTGCCGCGCGGGTTTCTTCAAATGTTTTCATATCCGCTGCACACTTTTTCAGCATCTCCCGGATCGGCAGATGATATGGACAGCGCGTCTCACATAGACCGCAGTCCACACATGCATCTGCCTTTACCGGAAGTGTCTGATAACGGCTGTAGCCCCATTCGCCCAGATCATATCGCTGTAAGTAACCTGCGAACAGAAAAACGTTTGCAATACTGATTCCCTTTGTACACGGCTGGCAATAATTGCAGCGTCTGCAAAAATTCGTTCCAAGCTGTCCACGTATCGCTTCGATTTTCTGCTTTTCTTCCTCTGTTAACGGACTCTCGTTGAGCACTGCCGCCAGATTCTCTTCCGCTTCTTTCACACTGTACATACCCGGAATCACAACCGTCACATCCGGATTCGCGCAGATGTAACGCAGCGCCAAAGTTGCATCCTCAATCGCGCCTCCCGCAAGCGGCTTCATATCAATAAAACCGATGTTTCTCTCTGTACATTTTGCCATAAGCGCTTCGCCCTGCGATTCCACAATATTATAAGGAAACATAATTGTCTCCACCCAGTCCAGCTCCAAAGCCCGCTCAAATACTGCAAGAGAATGTGCTGTAATGCCAAGATGCCCGATCTTTCCTGCTGCCTTTGCTTCCTGAAGGGCTTCCAGAGCGCCGCCGGGCGCCAGCACAGTCTCCAGATCTGCCTCGCTCGGATTGTGTACCTGATACAGGTCAATACAATCCGTGCGGAAATTCTGCAAACTGATCTGAATGTCCTTTTCCATTGCCTCTTTTGTTCTCGCCATACTTTTTGTCGCAAGAACAAACCGATCGCGCATCCCCTCCAGAGCCTCTCCAAGCAGCTCCTCGCTGACCGTATAGCCTCTGGCACTGTCAATGTAATTCACACCCTGTTCTATCAGAGCCTGCAACAGCGCTTTTACCTCCTGCGCATTGCTTTTCTGGATTGGGATTCCGCCCAAACCGACTTTTGAGATCTTTAAGCCTGTTTTTCCTAATGTTACGTACTTCATAATACCCTCCTTTTTCTTTCTATTTTTTCACAATTTTTCTATTTCCTCTTCTTATTTCATTCTCTATTCATGCATTTATTTCTTTTGATCCAGTTTGATTCCCGCAAGAGCCGCCGCAAAAGCATGATTGACTGGCTGCTCCGCCTCTTTTTTCTGCTTTTTCATATAGGCTGCCACATCCCGCTTGGTCACGCCTGCCCCTTCCTTTTGCCTGCGCTCCTTAAACTTCTCCAGGCGTTCCCGATAACCGCAGGCACAGAAGAAGGTCGCGTGCTCACCGCTTCCGGACATCTCCATTTTCTTATGACAAACCGGGCAGCGGGCGTTTGAAATCCTGGAAATTGTTTCCCGGTAACCGCAGTTTCTGTCCTGACAGACGAGAAGCTTTGCGTTTTTCCCATTCACAGCCAGCAAACGTTTCCCGCAGTCGGGGCATTTTTTATTTGTCATATTTTCATGACGGTATGTGCCTTCCTGCGTCTTAATTTCCTGCAAAAGTTCCCTCGTATATCCTCGGATCTCTTCCATAAACCGATCCCGCCGAATCTCTCCAGAGGCAATGCGCGCCAGCTTCATTTCCCAGTCTGCCGTCAGCTCCGGCTTCTTCAGCTCTTCCGGAACCAGCTCCAAAAGCTGCCGGCCTTTCGCTGTCAGATAAATCTCCTGTCCGCGTTTTTCCATCAAAAAGCTGCCGAACAGCTTGTCAATAATATCAGCCCGGGTCGCAACCGTTCCAAGCCCCCCGGTCTGCGTCAGTGTCCTTGCCCTGCTGCGGTCACTGCTTTCCATATACCGTACGGGATTCTCCATCGCGGATAAAAGAGTGGCCTCCCGGAATCGCTCAGGCGGTTTCGTTTTTCCCTCTCTGCAAAAAACAGAACGAACTGAAAGCTTCTGTCCCTGTGAAACAGCCGGAAGTATCTGCTCCTGTAAATCCTCCTCTGAGTCTTCCTCTTCCCCTGCAAGTTCCCCGTATGCATCCTTCCATCCGGGCACCAGAATTGTCTTTCCTTTTGCTACCAGCTCAGGCGCTCCATCGTTTCTTGCACTGTTTTTACTCTTTGTTTCCGGAAGCCTCCCGGCGCCTGATTTCCCGGCACACTGCGCTGTCAGCACGGTTTCCTCATATTCAAACGGAGGATATAAAACAGCCAGGAACCGCCGCACTACCAGATCGTATACACGCCGTTCATCCACCGTCATATGCGAAAGTTCCGGCACTTCCTCGGTCGGAATAATTGCATGATGATCTGAAACCTTTTCATTGTTCACAAACGGAAATGCTCCTGCAAATTTCTTGCCGCGCAGCTTCCCTGCAAGTATTTTGTAAGGACCAACGCCGCACGATGCAACACGCTCTGCGAGCGTTGGCACAAGGTCTGAGGTCAGATATCTCGAATCTGTACGCGGATACGTCAGAACTTTGTGGTTCTCATACAGCCTCTGCATGATATTCAGCGTTTCCTTCGCGGAATATCCAAACCGTTTATTACAGTCTCTTTGCAGCTCCGTCAGATCATATAGAAGCGGTGCATACGTTTTTTTCTTTTTCTTTTCTGCTTTTGTAATCGTCAGTACGCCGTTCTGCAAAGATCGCTTTACCTCTTCTGCCCGTTCCTTTGAAAACGTACGGAAACTTCCGGAACCGCTGTCCCTCCACTGAAAACGGATATTCTGGCAATCTGCGGTCAGCGTATAGTAAATCTGCGGTTGAAACTTCCGTATCTCTTCTTCCCGTTTTGCAATCATCGCCAGCGTCGGCGTCTGTACCCGGCCGCAGGACAGCTGTGCATTGTATTTACATGTCAGCGCTCTCGTCGCATTAATACCAACCAGCCAGTCTGCCTCTGCCCGTGACACGGCTGCACGGAAAAGATTTTCATACTCTTTGGCGTCCTTCAGCTTCGCAAACCCTTCCCGGATCGCCTTATCCGTCACAGAAGAAATCCACAGCCGTCGGCACGGTTTGCGGCAGCCCGCTTTCTGTAAAATCCACCGTGCCACAAGCTCGCCCTCCCGGCCCGCATCCGTCGCTATAACCACATCCCGCACGTCACCGCGGCCAAGCAATGTCTGTACCTTTCGATACTGCTTCGAAGTCTTTCCAATCACCACGGTCTGAAGCTTTTCCGGCATAATCGGCAGCTCCTCAAGCTTCCACTCTTTGTATTTCTTATCATATCCCTCAGGGTCCTGAAGCTCGATCAGATGTCCAAGTCCCCATGTTACGACGTACGTACGTCCTTCCAGATATCCGTCATTTTTCTGCGGGCACCCGAGCACCCGCGCAATATCCCGCCCTACCGAGGGCTTTTCTGCCAATACCAGTGTTTTCATAAGCAATCCCCGTCAAAACTGAAAATAGATAAACTGACTTGCATCAAATCCCGGGCCATACACACCGAAAATCAAAATCCCAAAAATTGCAACATAATATATGAGCCAGCGCAGCCATATCCCCTGTGCGCACAGCCACTCGATAATACTGATTTTGCAATATTTGCAGATATCCGCCACAAGCAGAATCAACAGTGACACAACAAGCAGATTTCTTGTTTCCGGCGTCAAACCCATGGCCTTCAGATTGTCGCCCCACGTAAACCAGTGAATGCTGCCAAATCCGAGGATTGATTTCAGGATCGAAATGCCCTCCCGAAATGAAGCCCGGAAGAAAATCCAGCTGACATCCACAAGGCCGAATGTGATCAGCATCTGCAAGAATCTGTGGCTGAACGCTGTCTTGTCCACGTTCAGTACCTTCATCACTTTTTCCCGTAGCGGACGCAGCCAATCTCCGACGATCTGGTATGCGCCGTTCATTGCGCCCCAGACAACGAAATGCCAGCTTGCCCCATGCCACAGACCACTAGCAAGGAACACTACCATCAGATTAAACCATTTCCGTACCCTGCCCCTGCGGTTTCCTCCGAGTGGAACATACAGATAATCCCGGAACCACGTGGAAAGAGAAATATGCCACCTTCTCCAGAAATCGGCAACCGACACAGCGAAATACGGTGTATTAAAGTTTTCCATCAGACGGAAGCCCATCACTTTTGCCGCCCCGATTGCAATGTTGGAGTAGCTGCCAAAGTCACAGTAAATCTGAAATGCAAAGAAGATCGTGGCAATCATAAGCTGAAAACCTGTCCGCTCTGTATACGTATTGTACACACTGTCAACCACAACAGCAAGATACTCGGCCAGGACAACTTTCTGGAAATAGCCGTACAGCATCAGCAACAGACCGCTGCGGACACGCTCGAATTCAAATTTATGCTTTTCATTGATCTGAATCAGCAGATTTTTTGACCGTTCAATCGGCCCTGCAACAAGCTGCGGAAAAAACGATACAAACAGCGCGTATTTCAAGAAATTACGTTCCGCGTAAATATCCTTGCGGTAAACATCTACCGTATAGCTGAGCGCCTGAAACGTATAAAACGAAATTCCGACCGGAAGAATCACGTCAAAAGCCGGAACCCGCGCCTCAATCCCCGCCATAGAAAGAATGCGAACCACAGAATCTGCTGCAAAATCAAAATACTTAAAGAAAAACAGAATCGCCAGATTGCTCACAAAGGAAAGCGCTACGTACAGCTTTTTCCTGCGGATTCGCTGTTTTTCATCGGTCACTTTATCCGCGGAATCAATCAAAAGCCCCGACGCATACGTAATCACCGTAGAAGTCAGCATGAGCAGCGCATACTGCGGGTTCCAGCACATATAGAAAAAGTAGCTGCACGCAAGCAGGAACAGATATCTCACACGGTACGGTATCACATAATAACACAGACAGACCGCCGGAAAAAACAAAAGAAATTCCAGGGAATTAAACAACATAATCTACATCCTCCATCTATTTAGCCACACTGATCTCAGTGCACATTTCTGCACTTCCAGATTCAGCACATTTACTCCTGCTCATTTTTCTTTGCATACATCGCATTAATCCTGCTCTGGAACGCTTCATAGTCTTCCTGCCAGGACTGATATGCTTCGTCCCCGCGGTGATCTGGCAGAGCATAGTGTTCTGTAATATACTTTCCCAGGCTCCTTGTTATTTTCATAGCGCCATTCGTATTTAAATGCGCATAATCCCGAAAATCTGTGGCAAAATCAATTCCGGCTTCCTTTGTTTTCTGAAAATAGAGATACGGAATGCCCTGCTGTTCCAGGTATGATTCCAGCGTTTCATTGATCTGCTGCTTTTTCAGGTATCCTTTCAAATCGTCCTCATACCCGTACGGCGCCGTGAACAAAACAAGCTGTATCTCATTTTCTTCACAAAGTGCTATGACTTTTTCCAGGTATTCATACACGACGTCCGGAATTTCCCTGCCATCTTCCGGCAGCTCCGGCTCCTCCATCGGATAGACTTCAAAATCAAAGATGGAACCCTTCAGATAGTTGTCAGAATGAAAATCTGTATTTTTCAGATCATTCCATCTGCCATGATATTTTAAAAACGGAAGATAATAAGACAACCATTCCTTCTTCGAATGTCCACTTAACAAATCCTGTATCGCCTCATGCTTTACTCTGCCAAGCCGGATACCATCAATCGCAAGGCGCAGCGCGGCCTCATCGGTATATTTTTTTGCAGAAAAGAAATAGTATGATTCCAGAAACAGTACTTTTGGCTTCTGGTATTTTAATGCTTCCTGTAAAAGATAGTAAGTCGTTGCCGCAGTCTGTCGCTGACTGCACAGAACATATGAGGTCAGCCCAAACTCGTTCCAGAGTGTATTCGGCTGAAAGGCAGAGTAACCGTGGCTGCTTCCCATGCAGAGAACATCCAGCGTATTCTCCTCGATATCGTAAAAGGAGTGCACCATGTCTGCTGCACCGCCTCCTTTTCTGCGTAATACTTCGGAAATATTAAAAAACAGCGTAACTATTCAGCACCCCGTTTAGTGCATATTGATTTTTGGTCAAAACAGAGAAAATAAAATTTCTGTTTTACCATTACTTTATCACGAAAAGTGGATAACTTTTCAATATAACTGCCAAGTGCTTTTGGCCTGTGGATTATGGCATCATCAATCCTTGATCACAGCCTAATAATGGACTATTTGTCAATTTTATCCGAGAGTTATCGGCAGTTAATCTCTGATTTTTTCTGGTTATCCACCGTCATTTTGACAGTACACCAAAACGATATGATTCGCTTTTTGGCTCATTTTCCGTTAAAATAGAAGTATCAAATTTTATCGGAAGAAGGTGGTCCGGTTGACAAACGATGAACTGATTAAACAGTTATTACAACAAAATGAAGCATTATCAACAACTATCGCTGCTCAGACTCAGTTGATTGCCCAACTCAATCAGACCATACAGGAACTGAAGGAACAGCTTAACAAGAATTCCAAAAACAGTTCCAAACCGCCATCCAGCGATGGCTTTAAAAAGCCTGCCCCAAAGAGTCTCCGGAAGCCATCCGGGAAAAAAGCTGGCGGGCAGAGCGGACACCAGGGAACACATCTGGCGGTGATAACAGCTCCGGACGAAATCGTCAGGCATATGCCATCCTCATGCGGAGGATGTCCGCACTATCAGATGTGTAAAGGCACCGCATGCATCGCAGAAAAACGCCATGTGATTGATGCGGTTGTTACAGTCAATGTAACAGAACATCAGGCACTGGAACTTCCAATCTGTATGCTGCATGGGGACACCCGCAGAGGAGAATTCCCTTCTGATGTAAAAGCAACCGTACAATATGGTGAAAACCTGCAGGCACTATCTGTCGCATTAAACACCGTGGGTGCAGTCAGCATCAAACGCACTCATGAGATTCTTTCCGGAGTATTTAACATTCCGATTGCAACAGGAACGATCAGCAGCATGGTAAAAAGATGCGCTGACAGCCTGAGTGAAACAGTCGGTAAGATAAAGGATAAGATGATCGGTTCCTCACTTGGACATTTCGATGAAACCGGAACCAGAGTGGATAAAAAGCTCTGGTGGGTTCATGATGCCTCAAACTGTGAATATACCTATCTTGATATCAGTCCCAAACGTGGGACCGAAGGCATGGAGCAATGCGGTGTTCTCCCAGAATTCAGAGGGATTGCCATGCATGACTGCTGGGCTTCCTACTGGAACTACTTGGATATACGGCATGCAGTCTGCTGTGCCCATCTACTCCGTGAGCTGACAGGGATAAATGAAAATCATCCTGACCAGAAATGGACATCTGCGTTTATAAACCTTTTACTGGAAATGAAAAAGGTCAAAGAGAAAGCGATAGAGAAAGGCAAGGACTCTCTGAGCTATTATCACTATCATAAGTTCGATAAGAAGTATGATGAACTCCTCGAACTGGCAAGGAAAGAAAATCCTCTTCTGGAAACCACAGAGAAAAAACGTGGACGGAAGAAAAAGGGAAAAATCCTTGCCTTGGTAGAACGCCTTGCGAATCACAAGGCCTCGGTCTGCCTTTTTATCCATAACTTCATGGTTCCGTTTGATAACAACCAGGCAGAGCGTGATCTTCGGATGATAAAGGTTAAGACCAAAGTATCCGGCTGCTTCCGAACTGAAGAAGGCGCCAGAGATTATCTGAAAATCATGTCCTACGTTGGTACGGCACATAAGCAGGGATACAATGCTTACGAAGCAATCAAAAATGCAATTTCAGGCCACCCTAATTTCATCTTTGAATAGTGTTGGCTCTGAATAGTTACAAAACAGCATAAGTCCAATGACGACAAATACAACTGCTGCAAAAATCCATCGAACATTTTTCTTCATTTGAGTTCTCCTGTTACCTTAAAATTATATATTGGCGGTGAAACGTTTTACCAAAATAGATTAGGCCTTTATTAGCCCGATTGTATCGCTACACTGTTTCTTGCCTATCGAGACAGATTGTTTGTCCAGATGGGCAAATGTGGGGAGCCTGGTTGACGAACAGCCAGATATCAAGGGCTGTCGGGTTATGGATGTATCTGCCGTCGGCGGAGTATTGCAGGTGCCGGGAGGCTTTTACATAATCGCAGATTTCGATGTTTGATGCGTACCAGATTTCTTCCCTGCCGGACATCTGCTCCAGAAAGAGCTCCATCCGTTCCCAGTCTTCCCGCAGATCAAATTCATAGGAATGACCCCAGACGTAAAAAAGTCTTGGGCCGGAGTATTTCTGTTCGGGTTCGAAGAAACGCTCTGCGAGGACAAAAAGCTGTTCATCTGCGTGATGGCAAGTGGGGTTCCATGTGAGAAACTCCTCGGGGATTGTAAATGCTCCGGTACTTTTTGTCGTTCGGGAATAGGCCGTGCCGCAGCTGCGAAGCAGGTTTACAAGCGCTTCGTTCCAGGTGCCGAACGGATAGGCCATACCCCGCACAGGAGTGTGCGTCAGGTCCTCGAGATTTTTACGGTCTGCCATGATCTCATATGCTGCCGCCGCATTTCCTGCCAGGGCCAGATCCAGATGGGTCAGACCGTGCACCGCCAGCTCATGGCCTGTATAGACTGCATGGATCGCTTCCCTCTCCAGCCTGTTCTGTGAAACTGTTTTTCCGTCTCTTGTATACGTCTTTTCTGTTCCAAGAAGTCCCGTATTAATGTTAAAAGTTCCTTTCATTCCGTAGCGGTTCATCAGCCTGACAAGCTGTGCATCCTGCGTTACCGCATCATCATAGCTGAAGGTCAGCGCTTTTTTCTTGCCGCCCGGAAATAAGAGCAAATCCCGTCTGAGTCCCATCGTGTTTCTCCTTCCTCTGAGTGCCTGTATCCATTTTATGACGACATTTATGACGTTTCTTTCCATGTGGACCGTGTTGGAACATTCCTTTCATTGACACGCTCCGCTCTTCAATAAATATTTTCACACACGTTCCAGCGCACGCAGTCTTGCCTCAATGCTCTGCCTGTTTTCCTCAAACAGCAGTTCTTTGTTATAACGGTAGTACCGCTCACAGTCGTATTCCTGTAAAAATTTTACACTGGCCGGATCTTTGTTCAGCTCTGTGATAAAAATAACAAGCTCCTGGCCTGCTCCGAACACTTCCTCCATAAAATCAAACACATATTCCAGCATCTTTCCTGCAGTGTCACGCTCAAGCTCCAACGCATCCTGTAGCGCATCGAACCAGCTTTTTATCTGTTCAAACGCCTGCGCCCCATCTGCCACATCTGCCTTTTGAAGCTTCAGCAAATACGCTTCCAGCATTTCTGCAACGTTCCGGCGTCTGTGCTCGTCCTCACGGGTAAGAAGCTCCGCCTGTCTTTTCTGCTGCGTTTCCGTTTGGAATATCTCTGTAATTTCTCTAAAATAAACAATCGGACAATCACTGTAGGTCCCCAGTGCTCCTTCTTTAAAAGTCTTCAGCGCTTCAAAGAGGAGCTCTGCTTCCGCTTCTGTGCAAAGCAGTTCCCAGAAACGTTTCCTGCACCGTCCCAGCAGAAGGCTGACAACACTGAGCCGTTCATCAAATGACGCATGTGCCGCTTTCTTTTGCAGAACCGGATCAATTGTTCCCGCAAGCACTGCATCCAATTGATAATCCATCTGATATTTCCGAAACAGTTCCAGATAATTCGCAAAATCTTTTGCAATCCTTTCATGCTGGATATACTGGGCTGCAACCTCGCGGTCCAGCTCCTTGCCAAGCGTTTCATACACGCTCAGCATCTGCGATAAATCTTCCCAGCCACGTGGTGTTGCAAATTTTCTGCCATCTACCGTTGTTTCCATCTTGTAAAAATTGTCGGTGCGCGTATTCAGATAAGAAATAACGGCCGGATGCAGCCTCTGCTCCAGCGCATATTCCTTCCACACCGTAAAGTCAGGCTCCACCTCGATTTTCTTTACTCGGTCCATCGTCACCACGTCAAATTCGCGAACTGATTTGTTGTACTCCGGTGGATTCCCGGCTGCGGCGATCATCCATCCCTGTGGAATTTCATGACTGCCAAAGGTCTTACACTGTAAAAACTGCAGCATAGCCGGAGCCAGCGTCTCCGACACGCAGTTGATTTCATCAATAAACAAAATTCCTTCCTTCAGCCCTGTTTTTTCCATTTTTTCATAAACAGAAGCCACAATTTCACTCATCGTATACTCTGTCACCGTATACTCTTTTCCGGCAAATTCCTGTTTGGAAATATACGGAAGGCCGATCGCGCTCTGTCTCGTGTGATGCGTGATCGTATATGCCACCAGACCAATCCCGCATTCTTTTGCGATCTGCTCCATTATCTGTGTCTTCCCGATTCCGGGCGCGCCGAGCAGCAGCACCGGGCGCTGACGAACCCTGGGAATCACATATTCCCCGTATTCATCCTTCAGTAGATACGCCTCAATCGTATCTTTGATTTCCTGTTTTGCACGTTTGATATTCATTGTAATTCCTCCGGATCAATGATGAGTTTTATTGCCCAGGGCGGCACATCCACATCCCTGTAATCGTTTTTCATAAATACAAACGCAGTTTCATACGGTGGCTTTTTTACCGGAAATGTCCCGTAACCATCCGTAAAATAGATCAGTCCCCGCAGCCGCGTAAAACAGCCCCGCTGCAATAACTCCTGTACGCGCACAAAAGCCGGTCTGAAATCCGTGCCTCCAAAACCGCGCACCGTAAAATGCTCCATATAATCCTGCATTTCTTTTTGGTTTGTGATGAGTACATCCTCCTGCACCCTGTCGTCACATTGCAAAATATGCACATGAATTTTCCGAAAAAATCCTTCCGATTCACACAACACACTGTATGTCTCTTCCAGAAAACGTTTCAGCAGCTCACCGCTGCACGACATGGATGTATCAAGAACAATTACAAAATCCTCCACTTTGTGAACCTCTTTTGTCTCCAGCGGTTCAATCAACGGCATATTCCCATACAGCTCCATCCCGTAATGATAAAAAATATAGTCAAAGGAATCCATGTCGACCTGCATTTCTTCCTTTAAAACTGAAAATTTCCGTAAAAATTCCTTATAATCGTATCGTTTTCGGTTCTCCGCGCAGACCTGCTCCTCAAGGCTTCTCACATCTTCTGAAGCCTCCTTGGAAAATGTCTCCAGCTCCGTCTGCATCCGGTCCCGAATATCATCCCATTTCTTTTGCTGCGGACTCGGACTTTTCTGGTCATTCTCCTGTTCCCATCTGCTGTGGTCATCCACAAAAAATGCTCTTTTCCAGATATCAATCTGCGCCTGTACCGGATGCATACGGCAAAGAATACGGTAAACACGTTCCGCCGTCATAACTGCATCCGAAGAAGACAGCATCCGGTAAAATTCTCTTCGCACCGATGAGCGCGGCAAATGCACAGCCCGAAGATACAGACCGTCTATCACAGCTTCCACCGCTACGTCACATGCAAGATTCCAGTACTCCACATCCCGGTCCTTTTTGATCCAGATATGGGAAAAAAGACAATGCATGACACTGTGCAGATACTGATGATTGATCGCTTCCCGTCCTTTTCGAAACAACACTGCCACTGCATCCGGCTGGAAATACAGCCGGCTCCCATCCGTGCCTGTTCCACGTATCTGTCCATCTGGAATCAACGCAAGCGAAGATAACGCAACATCCAGAAAACGCATATTCAAATACAGCTCATTTCTCGCACCAACCAGAATGTCCTTCCCAATCTCAATAAAGTCCAGATTCTTTGTTCGTTCCTCATAGACAGGATTCATGTTCAGGTCGGGCCTCTCTTTCTTCTATAATATAAATCTATATAAATAGTTCCTGCTAACTCTGTAAAATATTACAATTCTATCACAAAGCTTCTCACAACTCCATCCGGCGGCGACCCGCGCGGCCATGGCTGAGCCGCCTGTTCATCAGGTAACTGACTGCTTCCGTATCACACAGCTGTGACGCAACTGTAATGAGTTGATTGGTCAGTCGATCTGCCTCTTTTACATAGTTCAAAAGCCATCGAAGTCCATCCAAATCTTTCTGTTGCAGAAACCATCTGCCAAGGTCTTCCTCATGCTCCGCCACATAGGCCTCATACATTTCCTTTGCTTTCTCTGCCAGTCCGACCGGATACCGTAGCCTGCCAATCACCATACGCGTGACGACATCGCTGCTCTCAAGTGCTCTGGCATGCGGAAACAAGGCGTCATACTGAGTAAAGTCAAAACACCTGCCCTGAAAACAGTTTCGGTAGGAAATTCCGCTTCCGTGTACGTGCGTCTCTAAAATTCTGGCCGGTGTATTCTCAACGCCTTCCTCGTAAAACTCCGGGAAAATAAGTCTTGCCTCCGTATACCCATCCGGCTCCTGCGTTCCTGTTTTCCCCTCTGCCTGCTCCGCTATATCCTGTACCCGCACGTTCCCTCCCGGACTGATATATTTTACCTCCAGGATTTCAGGAAGCTCGTCCAATACATCCTTCAAATAAGACTTCCCCTGCATGTCCGTATGGACACAAAGCGCTCTGATTCGGTGGCATCTGGTAAAAACACCGCTGCCCCAATCTGTCAGCGCTCCATGAAATTCCAGCTTTTCCAGATTCCCGCAGTCATAGAAACAATACCTGCCAATGCGCCGCATCGTCCAAGGCAGATGAATCTCCTCCAGATTGTTTCCGCAAAGCGCCGGGATATCCAACCATGGTGTGCCGGCAGCTGCCTCTGGCACATACAGCAAGACCTTTCCTGACTCTATCATTCTTCCCAGTTCCTGCTCATCCATATGCGCAGAAAATGCGTAAGGCAGAAGCTCTGTCACCGGAAATCCGTTTATTTTCTCCGGAATTTCTGCCTGCGTATCACGAGAAAAACAGCGCCAGATCACTGCGCTGTCTTTCCTGATCTCGTATGCAAACGACTGTGCCGATATGGCGCCTGCATTATTTCTCTCCATTTTCTTCTGCCTCTGACAACAGACCAAAGATTTGACACAGCCGTTTGCCTGCGCGGTCTGCTCTACAATTCCTTCTTCGTTGCACGTTCTATTGTATACACTGATGCGTATCAGTTATCAGACATGTGTCAGTACAAAAATATCATAAATTGCTTTTACCGCACGCTCAAAATCATCATTGCGTACTCCGATAATAATATTCAGCTCACTGGAACCCTGATCGATCATCTTGACGTTGACATTTGCATGAGACAATGCTGCGAAAATCCGTCCGGCAGTTCCACGGTTTGCACGCATCCCGCGTCCCACCACGGCAATCAGCGCCAGGTCTGATTCCAAATCCAACATATCCGGATTTACTGCACGGTGCAGCCCGGAGATTACCTGCTGTTCTTTTTCCATAAATTCTGACTGATGTACGAGTACGGTCAGTGTGTCGATTCCGGACGGCACATGTTCAAATGAAATTCCGTTTTCCTCAAATACCTGAAGTACTCTGCGGCCGAAACCGATCTCGGAATTCATCATATCCTTTTCAATACTGATCGCACAGAATCCCTTCTTTCCGGCAATACCTGTTATGGTAAATTTCGGCTGACGGCATGTATTTTCCACAATCAGCGTACCCGGGTCCTGCGGCCGGTTTGTATTTTTGATATTAATCGGAATCCCTTCCTGGCGAAGCGGGAAAATTGCATCTGCATGAAGCACCGTTGCGCCCATGTAAGAAAGCTCCCGCAGCTCACGGTATGTGATCGTCTCAATCGTCTCAGGATTCTCCACAATATGCGGGTCAGTCACCAGGAAACCGGAAACATCCGTCCAGTTCTCATACAGTTCTGCATGTACCGCACGCGCTACGATAGAACCCGTGATATCAGAGCCGCCTCTCGAAAACGTCTTGATCGTACCATCCTCCAGGGCGCCGTAAAAGCCCGGAACCACAGCATTCGCAAGACCCTCCAGTCTTTTTTGCATGAGCTCGTTTGTCAGCTCTGCATCAAACACGCCGTCCTCATCAAAACGGATTACCTCTGCCGCATCGACAAATTCATATCCCAGATAGGAGGCCATAATAATTCCATTCAGATACTCTCCCCTGGAAGCCGCATAATCGCTGCCAGAATGCGATGCAAATGCCTGTTTGATTTTCTCAAACTCTTCCGCAAGGGACAAATCCAGCGCCAGTCCGTCAATAATTTCCTGATAACGTTCTGCAATCGCTGCAATCTTTTTATCCAACTGCTTTGCGTTTCCTGCTGACTGATAGCAGTCGTAGAGCATATCTGTTACTTTTGTATCCTCTGAAAAACGCTTTCCCGGGGCAGACGGAACCACAAATCTTCTGCCCTGGTCGGAATGGATGATCTCTCCTACCTTTCGGAACTGCTCCGCGCTTGCCAGAGAGCTTCCTCCAAATTTGACAACTTTTTTCATTTTTTCTCCTCCAAAAATACAAACAATCTTTTTATCCGCAGACGACATCTCCCATGTCATAAAATCCTGCTTCTTTTCCGGCCATATATTTGGCTGCCTGCACCGCGCCTTTTGCAAATACACTCTTGGAATAGGCCGTATGCTTAAACTCAATCACCTCATCCAGACCAGCAAAAATAACCTCATGTTCGCCGACAATATTGCCGCCGCGCACAGCGCTGATTCCGATTTCGTATTTATCACGGCGTTTCCGTTCCTTTGAACGGTCATACGTATATTCATACTGCTCATCCAGCGCAGCATTCAGGCTGTCCGCAAGGGCAAGCGCTGTCCCGCTCGGTGCATCCACCTTCAGGTTATGATGCTTTTCTACAATCTCCATATCAAAACCAGCCGGTGCAAGCAGCTTCGCCGCCTCCTGCACAAGCTTCAGCAACATATTAATTCCCAGTGACATATTCGCTGATTTCATGACAGCAGTCAAAGAGGCTGCGTCACGAATCTGAGCAAGCTGCTCTTCGGAATAGCCGGTCGTACAAAAAACTGCCGCCACCTTTTTCCCGGTACAGTAGGAAAGCAAACCGTCAAGCGCTTTGGGCGATGAAAAATCAATCAGCACATCAGCTTCCACTGTACACTCCTCAATATTTGTAAACACCGGGTACGGCTTATCGCCATGATCCGCCAGATCAATCCCGGCAACGATTTCCGCATCCGCATCGGACGCTACGATTTCTGTAATACTGCGCCCCATGAATCCGTTGCAGCCACTTAAAATTATTCTGACCATTTTATCCTCCATCAAAGAATTCCGTAAGCTTCCATTGCAGCCTTCAGCCGTTCTACGTTTGCCTCATCCATCTCACACAGCGGCCCGCGCAGCGGCCCAGCCTCTTTGCCCATCAGATTCAACGCTGTCTTGACCGGAATCGGATTCACCTCGCAGAACAGCGCGTCAATCAGCTCAATCGCTTCAAGCTGAAGCTGACAGCTCCGTTTTACATCTCCGTCCAGATAGGATGCAACAATCTCATGCGTCTGAGTCGGCGCAACATTGGAAAGAACTGAAATGACTCCGATACCGCCCAGAGACAAAATCGGTACGATCTGATCGTCGTTTCCGGAATACAGGTCAATTTCTCCTCCAGTCAGGCTCATAATCTTTGCTACCTGTGAAATATTTCCCGATGCTTCCTTGACACCTACGATATTCTCCACGTTTTTCACAAGCCATGCAACTGTTTCCGGCTGCAGGTTGCAACCTGTACGGCTCGGCACATTGTAGAGAATAATCGGCAGAGACACTGACTCTGCAATCTTGGAATAATGAATCCTCAGGCCCTTCTGCGTCGCCTTGTTGTAATACGGCGTCACAAGCAGCAATCCGTCTGCCCCTGCCTTTTCCGCCTCCTGAGAAAGATAAACAGCTGTCTCTGTACAATTCGAGCCCGTACCTGCAACAACCGGAACTCTTCCTGCCACTTTCTTTATCGCATAGCGAATCACATCCAGATGCTCTTCATGCGTTAACGTCGATGATTCCCCCGTAGTCCCGCAGATGATCACCGCATCCGTTCCTTTCGCAATCTGTTCTTCCAAAAGCTCACCGAGTTTCTCGTAATTTACTTCCCCATTATCATACATTGGCGTGACAATTGCAACACCCGCACCCTTAAAAATTGCCATAATGCTCCTCCTTTTATGAAATATAATATTTAACTGACTACAAAACTCTTTTTAGAACCTTTTCCAAAATACTATGTCAAAATATCGTCCTCACTATAAAAAGGACTGTCGACAGACAGCCCCCAAAGAATTCTTGCTCTAATTTCTTCAGATAGCCCTCCATCGCGATGCGATGACAGTCATGTGATTCTTCACCACATGCCCAAGAAAACAGCCACCGGAACTGCTCCTTTCGGCGTTCTCCCCTTTCGACAGCATTCGCCTGTGCCCGGACACATCCTGCTGTTTACTGTTGAATCACGCAACCTCTATCACTCTCAAAATTTATTTTACTATAGCATTGTTCTGTCTTCTTGTCAATGAATTCTTTGTTTTCACGCTTTCACCTAAAACACCCGACAGAACGAAACATTCTGCCGGGTGCATCTGAAACTTATTTACACTTCCATCTCTTCCTTATAACATGTCTTCAGCTCTGTTACCTCATCCACGCTGGACCACAGCTCCTCACATCTGCTCGTTCCGGTCAGATAGAGCTCTGTCTCTTCTCCCACTGCGTCAATCAGGCCGCGCAGCTCTTCCATCGTGACAATGCCTTTATCCGTAAGACCTAATATTTCATCAAGAATCAATACGTCACATTCTTCTGTCACAAGTACCTTTTTGGCAAAATTCAGACCGTTTTTAATATTCTGAATTTCATCTTCTTTTTCCCGTTCTGTCAGATTCTCGTAATTCTCCGGAAACTTTTCAAAACGGAACAGCCTCATCTCCGGTTCCAGACGTTTGAAAAAATCTATGCTTTCTCCCGACTGACGCTCTTTCAAAAACTGTATCAGAACCACACTTTTTCCGACACTCGCTTTACGGATACCCTTTCCGAGAGCTGCTGCGGTTTTTCCTACGCCAGTACCACAAAAGATGTGTATATATCGTTTGCTCATCCTGCACCTCATCTATGCTTACTTCTTTGTATGTTTCTGTCATTTTACTACAACTTCTTACAGAATGCAATCTTTACTGCCTGATTTGCCATTTTCGCTACAGACATGCCTTATAAAAATAGCCAAATTGTCATTCCAGATATTCTAGCTTGCTGACAGATACTTCATACGCCACTCTTTTTTCTGTAGACTCGTCATCCAGCTTTTTTACATACTCTCTGCTCTGAATTCGTCCCCATACCTGCACATGACCGCCCACCTCAAATCCGGAAGTAAAACGGGCATTTCTCCCCCAGCAGATACACGGAATATAATCAGATTTCCCGTAAGGTCGGTTCACAGCCAGCAGCATATCTGCGATTTCCCTGCCAAGCGGTGTCCGGCGATAAACCGGCATCTTACAGATATATCCATCCAAAAAGATCTGATTGCTCTTAACTTTGTCACATTCTTCCTCAACAAAACAAACTTCACGCGCAAACACGGAAAGTACAAGCCTGTTCTTTTTTTCTTCATGTCTGTTGTATGAGCGGAACTGTCCAAAAATCTGTATGTACTCTCCCTCATAATCCTGTGTAACATCAATCAACCGCTCTGAAATCATCACTGGAATAACATCCGACGATTCGCTCAGCCTCTGAACGGAAATATCCACCATATAAAACCCTTCTCCGAATACCTCATGGCTAAACGTAAACCCGGAAATAATTTTCCCCATGATGGACACCTGATTGTTTTCAATAATCTTATCTGTCATAAATCTCTGTTCTCCCTTCATACGAAGTATCTCTTCTTGTATTCTATACTATTCATACTTATTCACTGATTGCTCCGTTTAGAACCATTCTTTTCTTTTTTTGGTATATTTTTCTTTGTCATACCTGAAAAAATACTTTCATCTACTTGTAATCTGAAAAAATTGTGATAAACTAAATCGGGTGAATACAGTAAAAGGTTCCTTTAGAAAAGCCGTACTCCTGCATAACAGAAACATGCCAAGCAGCAGGAAAACACGGTATTTATAATAAGAAGAGAGAGATTTGTATGGTAAGAGAAGATGTAAGAAACATTGCCATCATCGCACACGTCGATCATGGTAAAACAACACTTGTGGATGAATTACTCAAACAAAGCGGTGTATTTCGTGAAAATCAGGAGGTTGCCGAACGCGTCATGGATTCCAATGATCTGGAACGCGAGCGCGGTATTACGATTCTTTCCAAAAACACTGCTGTTTTTTACAAAAACACAAAAATCAATATCATTGATACCCCTGGCCATGCGGATTTTGGCGGCGAGGTAGAACGAGTTCTCAAAATGGTAAACGGCGTAATACTCGTCGTTGACGCATTCGAAGGCGCTATGCCGCAGACGAAATTCGTTCTGCAAAAGGCATTGGAGCTGAATCTCCCAGTCATTGTCTGCATCAATAAAATTGACCGTCCGGAAGCACGTCCTGCCGAAGTGGTTGACGAGGTTCTGGAGCTGTTTCTTGATCTCGACGCTTCTGACGAACAGCTTGACTGTCCTTTCGTTTATGCTTCTGCAAAAGGTGGATATGCCATGCTTGACCCGGAAGATACGTCAACAAACATGAGCCCGCTGTTTGAAACAATTCTCAACTATATTCCGGCTCCCGAAGGCGATGAGAATGGTCCCACTCAGATGCTGGTCAGCACGATCGACTACAATGAATATGTCGGCCGTATCGGAGTAGGTAAAGTAGACCGCGGTACTATTTCCGTCAATCAGGAAGTTATTCTTGTCAACCATCACGATCCGGATAAAAAACAGAAAGTAAAAATCAGTAAACTTTATGAATTTGATGGCCTCAATAAAGTAGAGGTTCGCTCCGCTACGATCGGTTCTATTGTTGCCCTTTCCGGCATTGCTGATCTCCATATCGGCGATACCATTTGTGCGGCAGATTCTCCGGAAGCCATCCCCTTCCAGAAAATATCCGAACCGACCATTTCCATGAATTTTGTTGTGAACGACAGTCCCCTTGCCGGACAGGAAGGAAAATATGTCACATCCCGCCACATTCGCGACCGACTGCTGCGTGAACTCAACACAGATGTCAGCCTGCGCGTAGAAGATACTGCAGATACTGATACGTTCAAAGTTTCCGGCCGCGGCGAACTGCACCTTTCCATCCTGATTGAAACAATGCGCCGGGAAGGATACGAATTTGCAGTCAGCAAAGCAGAAGTGATTTACAAAACAGATGACCGGGGCAAAAAAATGGAGCCGATGGAGCTTGCCTATATTGATGTTCCTGAAGAATTTTCAGGAAGCGTAATCCAGAAGCTCAGCCTGCGCAAAGGTGAACTGCAGGGCATGAGCATCGGTCAGGGTGGAAGCTCGCGTCTTGAGTTCTCCATTCCTTCCCGTGGTTTGATCGGCTACCGCGGAGAGTTTCTGACCGATACAAAAGGAAACGGTGTTATCAACACAATCTTTGACGGCTACGGTCCTTACAAAGGAGATTTGACTTACCGCAGCCAGGGTTCCCTGATTGCGTTTGAAAGCGGCGAATCCGTTGCTTACGGCCTCTTCAATGCGCAGGAACGCGGAACGCTCTTTATCGGCGCCGGCGAAAAAGTTTATTCCGGCATGATCATTGGACAGAGTGCAAAACCGGAAGACATTGAACTCAATGTCTGCAAGACAAAGCACCTGACCAACACCCGTGCTTCCGGTTCGGATGAAGCACTGAAACTGACCCCGCCCAAAATTCTGAGTCTGGAACAGGCGCTTGAGTTTATTGATACGGATGAGCTTCTTGAGGTCACTCCAAAAAGTCTTCGTATCCGCAAAAAAATTCTTGACCCGACTCTGCGGAAAAGAGCAAGTTTCAAAAATAAACAATAAAACACAAAAAAGAGGTTGTCTCTGAATTTGTTTTCAGGACAGCCTCTTTTGACTTTCCAGTTAAAATACCTCTCTGTGGATTTTTTCCATTGGTAGCTCTTCCAGCGTGCGCATCTTCGGATGCTGCCGTGGCATACCAAGCGATAAAATTGCCTCCAGCCTGAAATTTTCCGGAAAATCTAACAGTTCTCTCAGATATTCTTCTGTACGCTTCCCATCCGACGCCTCTCGATTTCTTCCCTGAATCCAGCAGCTTCCCACACCGAGATAATCTGCCATCAGATGCATATTTGCCATTGCAATGCTACAATCTTCTGTCCAGACATCCGTTTTCTCTTCATCTCCAAGAACAACAATCGCACAGTCTGCTGTCTCAAGCATTTGAGCACCTGCCGCTCTACTTCCTGCCATATTTTTTAATGTTTCCTTTTTTCTGACAACAATAAATTCCCAAGGCCGAACTCCTTTTCCCGATGCTGACAGCAAGCCTGCCTGCAATATCTGATTCAGTTTTTCTTCTGGTACCTCTTCTTTTGTATACAGCCTGACGCTGCGCCGCCTCTGCATTACTTCTAACAACTCCATACGTGTTTCTCCTTTGTTTTTATTATTTATTTTTTTGCACTGATCCAGATTCAAAACCACCGAAACGATATTTTCCATTTTTCCGGCTTATGAAGCAGACTCTCATATTCCTCTGCTGTCAGTACTTCTTTTAGCTCCTCCTTATCTCCCTCCTCTACCACTGCATGAAGGCAGTCTGAAAAGCAAAGATTCGGATAAAGCACACACCACCAGTTATGCCCCTTCGCCTCACCAAGCTGAATGCGTAAGGCCTCATACCAGCCAGCTGGAAACGTACAGTCGCCATACGTCCGATCTGGAAAATAGCATTCCTCAAGAGAAGCTGTTGCCGTATAAAATACGCCCTGCTCCTGTAACACCTGGTTTGCAACCTCCGTCAATTCACCCAGATGCGATACCAGAAAACGTTCTGTTTTCTCCTTTTCTGTAAGCTGCTGTAACGAATCGCTCTGTTTTCCTGAAGCCACTTCTCCTTGTCCGTTTTCCTGAGACTGCTGCATCCACTGAAGGATTGCATCACGAACCATATATTTAATCCTCTGATCTTCCTCACTGTCACTGTTTGCAAGCACATGAAAGCGGATCACTTCTTCTGCAATTCCATGCTGCAAGGCTCCCCGGTATGCAAACGCTGTTCCGGTATTCAGAATAACCGCAAATATGGCAACCATAACCAGCGTCCTTCCCCAGTTTATGCAAAATTCCCTGCACTCCATCCTTACCCTTTTTACTGACTTTTTTACTTTTTCAAACATAATAGGCAACCCTCCCATCCTGTTGAGAGTGTTGCCTGTTTTTCGTTTGATATTCAGTAAATTAATCTTTCAGCACTGAATCTTCTCCCTCTGGAAGCAAGAACGCAAGAACAATTCCCACAACAGCAGCCAGAGCCAGACCGGAAATTGTCACGGTTCCTGTCACCGGAATGCTGTCGCATCCAATACCAAGAACAAGCACAATCGCAGCAATCATAAGATTACGGCTGTTTCCGAAATTTAATCTTTCATTTACCAGGATTCTGACGCCTACAGAAGAAATCATACCATACAGTACAATACTGATGCCACCGATAACCGGACCTGGAATGCTCGTAATCACAGCGCCAACCTTGCCGAAAATCCCAAGTAAAATAGCAAAGAATGCAGCAATACGGATAATCGAAGGATCGTAATTCTTCGTTACAGCAAGTACGCCTGTGTTTTCACCGTATGTCGTATTGGCCGGTCCTCCAAGCAATCCTGCAAGTGCTGTCGCAAGACCATCTCCGAGAAGTGTCCTGTGCACACCCGGATCAACCATAAAGTTCTGTCCTGTAACCGCACTGTTTGTCGTGATATCTCCAACATGCTCTACCATCGTGACAAGTGCAATCGGAGCAATGGCCAGAACTGCATCCGCGCGAAATACCGGCATACAGGTCAGCTGTTCCATAATACTTTGATCCATAAAGGAAAAGAAAGAAGCACTTCCTACCGATGAAAAATCACAAAAGCCCATAAAATAGCTGATCACATAGCCTACAATAATTGCAAACAGAATCGGCATCAGATTGAAGATTCCTTTTGCAAAAATAGAAATCAATACCACCGTCAGAAGCACGCACACTGTAACGAATACTGCTTTCATATCAAACGTGCCGTCTACATAAAATGCATTGTTGATTGCCGACCCACTCAGACGCAGTCCGATGACAATAATTACCGGACCTGTAACAATCGGTGGAAGAACCTTATTGACTTTCTCATATCCCACCAGCTTAATGATAAGAGCAAAAATTACATAGACAAGGCCTGCAACAATCAGACCGCCCTTCACTGCAGCCAGCTTCTCAATATAGTCCGGATCTCCCGCGCGCGAAGTGCCAAGCACTGCCATAATTCCGCCCATAAAAGCAAAACTTGATCCAAGGAATACCGGTACCTTACGCTTTGTGACCAGATGAAACAACAATGTTCCGATTCCTGCGCAAAACAGCGTAATTGATGTGTTCAATCCAGTCAGTGCAGGTACAAGAACCGTTGCGCCAAACATGGCAAGCACATGCTGGATACCAAGGATCAACTTTCTTCCAGTTACCTTTTCCATACTTCTCTCTCCCTTTTCTCTTGCATTTTTATTTCTATTTTCTTTTGCATTTTTATTTCTGTTTTTTTGCGTTGTTTCTTCTTACAGAATCTGATTTTATTTATCCGCTCAGTCTTTTGCTTTCACATTCAGAAGCTGCAACGCTGCAAAAGCGCCGTCCAGATACGGATTGACTGCCTGTGCGAACTCGCCCGCATCTGATAACTCTGTAAGCCTCGGATCAATCGGCATTTTTCCAAGCACTGCCACCTGCAATTCCTTCGACACTTCTTCAATGCGGCTCTTTCCAAATACAGAAATTTCTTTACCACAATCCGGGCATTTCAGGTAACTGTAATTTTCAATCATGCCGAGTACCGGAATGTTCATTGTCGCAGCCATATTAAAAGCTTTTTTGACGATCATCTTAACAAGATCCTGCGGTGATGTAACAATAACAATTCCGTCCACAGGAAGTGACTGGAATACAGTAAGCGGTACATCGCCTGTTCCGGGAGGCATGTCCACAAGTAAATAGTCAAGCTCTCCCCAGATCACATCCTTCCAAAACTGCTTTACCATATTAGCCAGCACCGGACCACGCCAGATAACAGGCGTTTCAGGGTCAGGCATCAGCAGATTAATGGACATTACTTTAATATCATTGTCAGTCAGAACGGGATAAATCCCTTCTTCTCCCGCCTCAGCCGGACCGGTCAAACCGTACATTCTCGGAATCGACGGCCCCGTAATATCAGCATCCATAATTCCCACACGATACCCCTTGGAAGCCAGTAAATTAGCCAGCGAGGCCGTTGCCATGGATTTTCCTACGCCACCCTTCCCGCTGACGATTCCTATTACATGCTTTACTTCTGAATAGCTGTTTAATTCCTCTAAAAAGCTCTGCGGCTGCTTCGCACTCGGACAGCCTTCACAGCTTTCTTTACTGCAACTTGAGTTGCTGCAAGATTTTTCTGCCATATCGGCACCTCCTTATAACTACATACTGTACACATTTCATCCATTCTATACCAAATATACACATCATGCAAGAGGTTTCTTTCCGGACGGTTGTCAGAAATTTGCGCTGTCTTCTTCCAGCACTTTTCTCAGATATTGCCCCACAACCCTGGAAAAATTCTGTATGTTCCGAATATAGGCAAAATCCCTGCCGAAAATCTTTTTTTCAGCCAGCAGATCTTTTTCCTTTCCTGTAAAGACGCCAAGCACACAGACTCCATTGCTGCGCAGCCTGCGTATTTCAAACGCAGTATCTTTCAACGCATACTCTCCAAAGTACGGCTTTGGATTCCTGCAATTCGGCCGTCCCACAATGACATCGTTTGGCTTTCCATCGCTCAAAACAATCAGAATTTTTCCCTCCTCGCTTCGTTGTAACAGGCTGTCTCCGACTGCACGGATCGCAAGACCGTCACGGTTGTTTGAAGAAGTCACGTAATCCATAATCCGCAGGTTTTCCTCACGCGGCGCATCGTATTCCCGAAACCGCTGCAAAATTGTATAATCCCAGAAACTGCAAAAGCTCATAATCCGATGTGGAATCTGATTGTTACTCAGCGATTCGCTGATGATAAAAGCCTGAAGCGCAACCTGAGATTGCCTTTCCCTTTGAGACCCGCTCGCATCCATCAAGATATCCACTACAAATTCTGTACGGTTCCGGCATTCTGTTTTGCGAAACAGCTTTCCTGAATCTTCTTTTCTTCCCACTTTCCACAAAAGCCGCGGAACAATCTCACCCGACCATGCCATACGATCTTCCGGCTCACTCCTGCGAACCAGCGAACGTTTCAACTCATCTGTAAGACGTTCTATATTTCGTGCAAGCATATTCTGGTTGTTGCGAAATGCAACTTTGTTTTTCTCTGCATGGCGTCTGGCATTCACATACTGCGCATTAGAAAGAACCGGATTTTGCAGGATACCATCCGTAAAATATAAACTGCAATCTGCGTGAGCCCCACGGCACAGCCTTTCATTCTGTCTTTTTTGTTCTTCCTTCGCCAAATAAGACCGGCCGTAATTCAGCTCAATATAGGAATACATCTTTGCAGCCGCTTCTTCTGTGATTCTTGTAACCTTCAGCCCTGTTTTCGAGTTTTGCTTCTCTTTCTCGTCACGCTCCTCCTCAAGCGAAACCACCTGCCTGTCCATTCTGCTCAGATATTGTTCCAGCAAATCCTCTGTCAGTTCTTCTTCCAGAAAATCGCCCCAGTCAAACTCCCGCAATTCCTCCAGAGTCACATCCAACACATGCTGTAAATCACCATGTTTGCGCACAAAGCTTCTATCAATCAGAGTATTATACAGCTCATCGACAGCCTGAATAATCTCCATCGTGTTGTCCGCCTGCTCCAGCCCTTTGATCCTTTGCACTGCCATTTTTAACGTCTGTTCGCAGCTCCAATCTCCAGTCACACTGCCGCGCAATAAAACGATCTTTAACCTTCCGGGCAAAGAAGCGCTCATTCTCTGAAACGAATCATCCAGAAGATCGGAAAAAGCCTTTTGCCGAATTTCTGGAACACCCGGCCGTTCTGCCACTACCTTCTGATACGAAGCTGCGTCTACACAAAGCTGCGCAAGATCCGTAAGGGATTGCTCATCCGCTCCATAATATACCTTTTTCACCAGATACATAGAAAGCTCCCCACGGTCAAAAAAACGTGCAAAAGCCCCCTGCTTTACTGCGTCGTACATAGAGATATATTTTGATCGTGAAAAAGACGCCAGATCCAGCTTCACATCAAGCGCATAATCCCCGCTGACCGTCCACATCAAATTTCGTATTCTATTCTCTGCTTCTGCCAGCAATACACCGGCTTCCCGGTCATACAAAAAATCCAAGGTTCTGCTACCGCCTTTCTCTTTTGATAACTACCCTGTATTCGCATACATGTTTTATAACAAATCGAAATCTCGTAGAGATCGTCTTATTATTCAAAAATATCTGCCGGTGTCCACTGCTCAGGAATCCGGGTCATAACAATATCTTCTACCAGTTCCCGCTCAAACAGATCAAAACTTTTATTTACAATTCCCATACGTATAGCAAGTCGCGGCGACAGCCCTGCCTGCACGGTCCGCAGTGCGCCAATCAGTCCCCGCAAATCAAGTGGCTTTGTGGAAATCTCATTGTTATTCGCCTTTGTCTGCAAGTCAAGAAAAAGCCCGCAGACCTGTTTCAATCCTTCCTTCTTTAAAGTCGGAAACAAACTGTTCAGAATCCGAACCAGCGTATCTTCCGTCAAAGCTGGCATCTCGATCACAAGAAAGCGAGACACCAAAGCTTCATTCAGCTCTCTTGTTCCCGCATAGCCATAATTCATGGTACCGATAAAACGTGTTGCTTCATGAAGCTCTATTTTTTCATACCCCGGCACATCAAGAATCCTGCGATAATCCAGAGTAGCATGAAGCACGGATACCGCGTCATTTTTTGCCATATTGATTTCATCAAAAATACCAAAGCCGCCCCCAACTGCACAATCATACACAGGTCCGGTACGAAGCCGCACTTCGTTTTGCTGAAACGTGTCTGTTCCGATCAGGGCGCTGCTGTCCATATTGACATGGAACGAAATGTTCCAGGACGGACGGCCAAACACATAAGCCAGATTTTCAGCAAGCATATTTTTCCCGGTGGCTTTTGTGCCGGTCAGCAGAATATTTTCGCCCTGCAATAATGCTGCTGCCGCCATTTCAAACGTTTCCCGCCCAAAAAATGGTAGCAACGGCACATTAACACGCTCTTTGAGCCTTTCCTCTACCGGGTACCTCTGACGAAACTCCCGGATTGCATTTAAAAGTCCCGGATTTATCTGCTGTTCTTCGAGCGCCTTTACAATCAAATCCATGTGTCTGCTTTCTCCTCTCAGATTTCAGTAAAAGAATACCGTTCTTTAATGCCAGATGCCAGAATGTCGTACACAATCGTACCGTCCGGCTGCACAGTTTTATCAAATGTAACCTCTTTCCCCTTAAATTTTTCCCGTAAGAAAGCGTCAATATCCTCAATTTCCAGTTCTTCAATAAACACGTCCCGCATCTGGTTATTGGCACACTTATTAAAAATCTCCCACACAGTTTCGTAACATTTCATATCTGTTTTCTCCTCTTACACATTCTCATGATTTCTTTTTATATATTTTCAAAAGCTCATCGGTCAGCCGAACCGCAACATCTTCCTTGCTCATTAGCTCCAGCTCACATATGTCCTGCTCTGTAATCAGAGTCACAACATTTGTATCTGTTCCAAAACCGGCACCTGCCACTTTGACATTATTGGCAGCAATCAGATCAAGTCTCTTTTTCAACAGCTTTTCTTTTGCATGCGCAACCATTTGTTCCGTCTCCATCGCAAATCCGCATAACACCTGCTGCTCACTTTTATGCTCGCCCAGCCATGCAAGAATGTCCCTGGTTCTTGTGAGAGCAATGCTTAACTCTCCATCTTTCTTTTTCAATTTCTGATCAGCAATTACTTCCGGACGGTAATCCGCCACAGCCGCCGCCTTGATAATCATATCCTGCTGCCCTGCCCGCGCTGTCACCTCATCAAACATGTCCTGTGCAGAACATACAGAAACAAATGTAACGCCTGCCGGTGCTTTCAGATTTGTCCTTCCACTGACAAGCGTAACCTCCGCTCCCCTTTGACAGCAGATTCTAGCAATGGCATACCCCATCTTTCCGGTCGAGTGATTGGAAATAAAACGCACCGGGTCGATCGCTTCCATCGTCGGCCCCGCAGTAACCAGGACCCGCAGTCCCTCCATATCCTTCTCAAATCGAATCTGATTCAAAATGTGTTCCAGGATCAGATGCTCATCCGGAAACTTCCCGCGCCCCGTATCGCCGCATGCCAGATGCCCTACTTCCGGCTCGACCACCTGCCAGCCATACTGTTCCAGGACCTTTTGATTGTCCTGTGTCACTGGATTTTCATACATACGCGTATTCATAGCCGGTACAATCATCTTCGGACATTTACATGCGAGCAGCGTTGTCGTCAGCATATCATCTGCCAGCCCATGTGCAAGCTTTGCCATTACATTTGCTGTCGCCGGAGCCACAACCGCAAAATCTGCCCGTTTCGCCAACTCCACATGCTCTACCTGAAACTGAAAATTCCGGTCAAATGTATCTACAAGACATTTATTTCCGGTCAGTGATTCGAATGTAATCGGACTGATAAACTGCGTCGCATTTTTTGTCATGATCACATGCACATCTGCATGCTGCTTTTTTATCATACTTGCCAGATTCGCAGCCTTATAAGCTGCGATACTGCCCGTCACACCCAGAATTATGGTTTTCCCTCTCAGCATTCTATCATTCCTTTCTGCTGCTGTTCACTTTTGCATTCTTTCTACTCTGCTTTATATTGGTATACAACCCTGTTGTTCCCGAAGCATATCAAAATACGATTTTACAAACACGCTCCAGTATAGCGGATTTTTCTTTAAAATACAATCATACCGGGAAAGAAAACCTCTTTTCCTTAAAATACCAGCTACGCTTCACTACATTCACAATAGCAAATACCGTATCGTCCTTATACACGCCGGCCTTTTCGTTTTCTTCCCAGCCAGATTGCTGAAATACAAGCGCACGATCCCATCAGAAGCAGTGCCCAAAATAATATATTTGTGGTATCTCCGGTCTTTGGTGCCTCCTCATGATTTCCTTTATCCGAAGTTTCAGATTCTCTTTTCACAGTTTCCCTTTTGTTTGTCAATTCCAATTGTAATTCAACAACTGCGGTCGTATCATTCTGATAGGGAAACACTACTTTATGTCTGGTCTTGTCCAACTCATAGCCATCTGCTGTTTTTGTTTCCACCAGCTCATATATTCTATCTTTCTCATATATACCGTTTTGAAAGGCTGCAATCTCATAAAGAACACTTTCGGCATAGCCGTCTTTGTCTGTTATCAACGTTTCCAGAATATTGCCTTCCTCATCCGATAGCTCAAATTCTACTCCTTTTAAAGGCTTTTTCGTATCCTGATCGAGTTTATGAATGATCACTTTTCCTCTCACCGTCTCATTTTTCATGGAAACTGTCTGTATTTCTTCTGTGTTAAGCACATGAAAAGAGAGTTCCGAACCGATCGCATAGCCTTTTGGAGCCTGTTCCTCTCGAAGGATATACGTTCCGACGGGAAGCTGCTCCACATCGTGCGGGTTCTCTTCAGAAATCCAGCTCTCCACCACCTGATTCTGTTCATCAAAAATCGTCAGCTTTGCTCCCGGAACTTCAAGCTCTCCGGTAAGGTCTGTTTTTCTGACTCTCACCTTTGTGGCATGATTAGTCTTTCTTGCTTTTAATTCAACGCTCTCCGTTTCCTGTCCCTGATAAGTAGCGTCAAACTCAAGTATCTCTTCCGAAGAAACAAAGCCTTCCGGCGCTTTCAGCTCCTTTACATAATATCGTCCCAATGGCAGATCAAGCGTACAAACTGCAAGTCCTTTTTCATCGGATGTGATCTCCTGAAGCAGTGTATCTGCTTTCACAAGGATTCTTTCCCCTGCTTTGATATCCTCCTTGTTATAAATGCCAAACACTGCGCCTGCAATAGCAGCTCCACTTTCTACACTTTGTTTTTCTACCGTCAACTTCACTTTCTGCCTGTCGTTTTTAATCGCTATCTCCTTCTTAACAACAGGCGTATACGGACCATCATACAATAAATCAACCATAACAGGGGCTTTCTGCAACACAAATCCCTCCGGCGCCTTTGTCTCTACAACTTGATATCTTCCAAGCGGCAGATCGGAAACCATTGCTTTGCCGTATGCATTCGTCGAAACAGTCGCTACCAACGTCCCCTCTGCATAAAGCAAAAGCCGATTGCCGTCTTCTCCTTTCTGGAAATCCGGGGTATAGATATTTTCACCCGCATAAATATCAAATTCAGTACCTTCCAAATCTATATCCTCGTAAACAAAATCCCCATTATAATCAGTAAGCACACTGCCTCTTTTACCAAGAACTAGTTCACCTCTTACAGAGTCATTTTCATACTCTGCTTCTATCACCACATCGCCGCTGACGTGATCAATCTGATAGGCAGTATCCGAGTCCACCTCAATCTCCACAAATGCATCACTGAGCGTATACCCTTCCGGAGCCGTCACTTCTTCTATCCGATAGCGACCGATTTTTAACGGTTCCGGCAAAATCAGACATCCCTCGCTGTCTGTAACATAAGATCTGTGTGTCACGAGATTCGGATATGTAGTGCTCTGCTCCACATATTTTTGATGTACTGTATCATATATTTTAAACTCTGTGCCAGCTGCCAGTATTGGCTTCTTTGTCCCACTGTCTTTCTTCACAATTTTCAGCTTCGCTTCAAATTCATCGTCCAGCAAGACTCTCCATGCCTGTGGCTCATCCGGATGATGTTCCCGGATTGATACAACAAAGTCTTTTACTGGCTTATAATTATGCGGAGTCGTCGTTTCCCTTACAACATACGTTCCATAAGGCAGCGCGACAGAACAGGCATACCCGTTTTTATCAGTAAACATCTCGGTCTTCCCGTCCTCAGTCAGTACAACCGGTTTGGCAGATGTAAAATCATAGCTTCCATCCGTTTTTACCGTAAGGCTGCGTTTTAAATATGCGCGGAAACCAACCCCCTCCAACAAATCTGCATCCGTTTTTCCGTTATTGGCAGCTTTAATCACCTGGAATGGTTGCTTGATTACCTGCTCTGGTACTTCTATGGTCCGCTCCACTGTATTGATCTGATCCCCTTCATAATCACAATACACATCATATTCCTGGCTGTCCAGAAGGTACCCTGCCGGAGCGCTGATTTCTTTAACGTAATATTTTCCCAGATACAAACTCCGGATTTCCGCGCTTTGGTTTTCATCAATGGTAAGGGCTGCAATCTGTTCGCCTGCACGGTAAAGAACGCCGCTCCTGCCGTCCGGATGCACGATATCCTCCCGCGCATAAAGTCCGTAGACAGCCCCCGTTAATATGGCTTCTCCCTGTGATTCTGCTCCGGTCTCCCGATCCTTTTTTACCAGTTTAATTGCGGCTTCTGTACGTTTATTTTTAAATGTATGCACAAATTCTACGATTTCCTGATTATCATTGCTATACCGGAAGTCAAAAACATAGTTACGATCGCCATCGCGCAGATACAGATTAGGCGCCTGTATTTCTCTTACATAATAACTGTAATTGATGGGAAGATCTGCCTGAAAAACGGCCCTCCCTTCTGCGTCTGTAACTGCCTTTTCGAGTAGCGTATCCCTTCCGACGATCACCTCACCTTCTGCATTCCGGATATCCTCCGCCGCATAGAGACCGTAACTGCCACCCGAAAGGGGATTTTTTGTTGTTTCATCTTGTTTTACAGCAATAACAACTGCTTTTTGTCTCTCATTCTGAACGGTAAGCGTATGCAGTTCATGTTCTGTCTGCTCCTCTTCGCGGCCGATAATAATTGTCTCAGACACTCTGTTGCAAACCAGATTGTCCGGCGCTTTTGTCTCTGTCACCACATAAGTGCCCGGATAAAGATCACTCAGAATAACACTTCCGTCCTCCCCCGTAACCAAACCTTCCTTTACCAGACTCCCTTTTGAATATTGAACGGTACCATCCCCGCTTTTTATATCTTCTCCTGCATATACGTTATATACGGCGCCTTTTTGCCTCGCGTTTTCATAAAGAAACGTCACCCCTTCTTCCGCTCCTTCAGCTCCCGTTAGATTTTCGCCTTCTTTATAAATTGCCAGACTGTATTTTGGTTCCGGCCATTCGACCAACAGTTCAATATCTGAAGAATCCGTATAATATCCAAAACTAATATCCTGAGATTTTTGCAGTTTTAAAAGCATCGCATGAAAATCCAACGGATAATTAGAAGTAATCGTATATTTCCCATTTAAAGCTCCGATCTCATCTGTGACAGCCACCAAATGAAAACGTTCCCCACCTTTTACGGTCACTTTACCGGAAGCAGTCTCCCCTGTCGTTTCATTGACCAGATTGACGCCCTTTTCCAGGTCCAGTGTAATTGTAAAGGCTTCATCCGCCTTCCAGATAAATGTTTCCGTATCTCTTCCGGATGCTGCCACAGAAAGTCCGGGCAATAGCTGCATTTCCGTTGGATCTGGCATTTTTGCAAGCGCAGCTTTTATCTCCCTAAGCATATGTTTAGCCTTGTCCGAAAGAGCCCCGCCAAAACCTGCTTCTCCATCATACAAATAATCCACGAGATAATGCTGCATCACTTGCATCTCAGAGGTACAGCCTGCTTCTTCCATGATCGTTTTAATATTATTTCCCTTGAATGTATGGCCCCATCCCGGTCCCCCATACCCGTAAAAAAGAGCTTTTCGGAGATATTTGTCATCACCGCCTTCCTTCAGCTCAACCATACTCTTATATGTCGTCCCGCTTGGTGGCGACTGCATTGAATGCTGCATACAGTATGCATTTACCGTATAGGTTTTTCCTGAAACTTTATAACGTACATATTTGTAGGAATCATTCCCTCCTTCTCCCATAACAGAATGAAACGGATGCAACCTGCCATCTGAATAATAATAGTATGTATCTGCTTCAATATCTGTCATTTCATCCCACGGGTCCCCTGCCAAAAGCGGCATCATACCGTTCTCCGCCGCATCAACCGCAACGCCTAACTGTACGTCATCAGCCGGCATCTGAAAGCGAAACTTACTGTTATCCGGGCAATACGTTACTTCTGAATACAGAAGATCAGCCGTATCACCCTTCTGATTGGCTTCTACCATGGTCGTGTTTACCGCTGCCAGTCCAGGTACATTTGCCGTAAATTCTACGATTTCACCGGCATCATATCGGCCATCGCTATGATTTAAACGGATATGAAATTCCTCTCCTTCCACAATCTTTACCTGATAATCGCCATGTTCCACGTTCTCTGTCTCAGCTTCCTGCTCCGTTTTGGGCTCAACCTCTGATTCATTTTCCATTCTATCTCCAAATTCTGTATTTATTTCTGATTCTCCTTCATTTAAAAACAGATCGCCTTGCGTCTCCTTTTGTGTTTCTATCTCTTTTTTTGTTTCCGTCTCTTCCTCCGTTTCATTTGCTTCCAAATCCTCTGTTTCCATCGGTGCCTTCGGTTCTTGTCCTCCCGGCCCTTCCGATATTCCTGGTATCACCGGTACGTTTACTTCTTCTGACGTTTCTGACTCTTTTGGTGTCTCTACTCGTTCAAATGTTTCCGGCTCCTCTGATTCCTCTACTTTTTCAAACGTTTCCGGCTCTTCTAATTCCTCCATGCTTTCTGACATTCCTGCGCTCTCTAAACCTTCACCCCTTTGTGACGTTTCCGCTTTCTCCGAACCTTCCACTCTTTCTAATGGTTCCGCCTCGTCTGCCTCATTCTTTGTTTGCTCTATAGAACTGGCTGCCACTGGCGGCAACACACTTGATATCAGCGCCATTCCTGCAAGAAATGCTGCTATAAATTTTCTGAATCTGTTTTTTTCTCTCAAATTATGACCTCTCTTTCACAAAATAAAAATACAGGTAATTGTAAAACATTCTAAAAGGGAACTTTCAAGCAACACAGGCAAACAGCTACAAAATCGTCCTCTTCTCTTTTGCTTATTTCTTTTTATTTTTCTTTCTCGGTACTCTGGAATTTGTCCATTAAATATGACTGAACGGACAGATTTATCCTCTTAGATTTTTAGAATTATAGAATCGATTCTTTTTCTTATTATATCACTTATTATTTTTATATTCAACCTCTTTTTAATTTTAATAATATCTTTTTATATATAATATTTACAATTTAAAAATAGGAATTGTTTTTCTTACCGTGCACGCCTCTTTTTATTCTTTCCGTATTGTTTTCAAAAAAAAGACATGGTATACTGCCACTGTAATTGTATTGTATCCCAACTGAAGAATGGATTGCTCAGTGTAGTACAGGAATTATTGAAATGTCTGCGCAGGAAAACACGCGGTGAACCGAAGTCAGTGTCTGCTTAGCACACATCCCTGGCGAACGTGCACTGTTTGGGGACTGTACCAAATGGACGGGAACCTGTTGTATTTTCTGCTTTGGCCTTTTGTATTTCTCTGTCTGCATATACCGTCATTCTTCCTGAGGGAATAATAACAAGGAGGAAAATCTATGAAAACAAACACAAAATTCAACACATCGCAACTCGTCATTCTTGGCCTTATGACCGCAATTCTCTTGCTTATGGCCTACACCCCACTTGGTTATCTGAACATTGGGCCTCTGGCTATCACTTTCAATGTCATACCTATCGCAATCGCTGCGATCACACTCGGGCCCGTCGGAGGTGCAATTACCGGAGGTGTATTCGGCCTTACCAGCTTCCTGCAATGCATCGGCGTCGGTGGAACCAGCGCCATGGGTGTGATTTTGTTTGAAATCAATCCTGTTCTCGCCTTTATCCAGCGCTTTGTTCCGCGGTTTCTTGACGGGCTTCTGCTTGGATACATATTCCGGGGAATGAGAAAAATCACTAATATATCGATTGCCAGTTTCGTTACAGGTTTCTGTTCTGCATTTTTAAATACTGCCTTATTTATGAGCGCCCTGGTACTTCTGTTTGGCAATACAGAATATCTTCAGGGTCTGATCGGCGGAAAAAATATCATTCTGTTTATCTGCGGATTTGTCGGAATCAACGCAGTGTGCGAAATGATATCTTCCACGCTTATTACCGGTGCCGTTGCCATGGCCCTGTACAAAGCGCATTTTGTTCCGTCAGTTTCACAGAAAATGCATGTCTGATCGGAAACCGCAGTTATATCAAAGGAGGAACCCATGATTCTCGCAGTTGACATCGGAAATTCAAATATTGTGCTCGGATGTTTTGAAGATGAAAAAATTCTTTTTATAGAACGATTGTCCACAAATCAAAACCAGACCACGCTGGAATACACGATCTTAATCAAAAACATTCTGGAACTGAACGGCCTGAGCCACCACTCGTTCGAGGGCGGCATAATTTCGTCAGTAGTTCCCTCTGTGACTCACACCGTACAGGATGCTATGTCCCGGCTGACCGGCAAACCGGTTATGGTCGTTGGCCCCGGAATCCGGACCGGACTGAAAATCCTGCTGGACAATCCCGCGCAGCTTGGCAGTGACCGCGTAGCCGACGCAGTTGCTGCAATACATGACTATCCCTGTCCACTGATCGTAGTTGATATGGGTACTGCCACCACCATTTCTGTCGTGGACAGAAACAAAAATTTTCTCGGTGGTATGATCATCCCGGGCCTCCGCGTCTCTTTGGATTCCCTGACAATGCGTACGTCGCAGCTTCCAAAAATCAGTCTGGACCCTCCCAAACGCGTAATTGGCTCCAACACGATAGACTGCATGCGAAGCGGAATTATTTACAGCACAGCTTCCAGTATTGACGGCACGATTGAAAGAATTGAAGAAGAACTCGGCGAAACGTGCACCATTATTTCGACGGGTGGACTCGCCAAAACCATCATTCCATACTGTAAGCGAAAAATACTCATTGATGACCGTCTTCTTCTCAAAGGACTTATGATCATCTACAATAAAAATGCTTCAAAATAAAATTCCCATGCAGCAAGCATTCTGCAATATAAAAACAGAGGGCGTACACACAAAAATTATGTGTGTACGCCCTCTGTTTTTATAACACTTGAGTCTGCTGAGCAAACTTTATATCTCTCTTGTGGCTTCTTTCAGCCACGCGCGTTCTTCTTCGTTCAGATATGGAGATAGCTTCTCATATACCTGTGCATGATACGCATTTAAAAGTCCCCGCTCCCGGAAGCTCATTTGTTCCGGAATTACTGCTTCCAGATCAAACGGAACCATCGTCAGATGTTCAAAGCACATAAATTGCCCGAACCTGTTCTGCTCCGCTTTTTTGCAGACAATCATATTCTCATGGCGGATACCGTATTCCCCTTCCACATAGTAGCCCGGCTCATCCGAGGTAATCATCCCCTCTTCTAGCACTGCATTTTCGCTCCGATCGGATAATACCCTCCACCGAAAACCATTCGGTCCTTCATGCACATTCAGATAATAACCAACACCATGGCCAGTTCCATGATTAAAATCCTCTGCCATATCCCAGAGCGGTCCACGTGCCAGAATATCCAGGT
This sequence comes from Blautia sp. St.27G3, assembly GCF_059728505.1. Taxonomy (NCBI): domain Bacteria; kingdom Bacillati; phylum Bacillota; class Clostridia; order Lachnospirales; family Lachnospiraceae; genus Blautia; species Blautia sp. St.27G3. The sequence continues at coordinate 427,811 of NZ_BAAGFO010000001.1, forward strand.
TCAGCCCAGTACAGCCATAACGGAACTTTGCCGCCGCCAGATTCAAGGTCCCGCGCAGAACTGCTGTAAACATTTTCTTCTGTTCCTGCGTCACTTCCCCCATCACGATCGTCCTTGTGATATCTGTCGTGCCCTCAAGATACTGCCCGCCTGTATCTGCCAGCAGAAATCCCTGTTTCTCAATCGGCACATCTGTCTCCGGTGTTGCCGAATAGTGGTTCATCGCTGCATGCGGCCCAAATGATACAATTGGTTCAAAGCTGTTTCCCATAAAATGCTCCTGCTGTGCACGCAATTTGTTCAGATAGTCTGCCGCTGACAGCTCCGTAATTGGAATCTTTCCAACGTTCTGTTTTAACCAGTAAATAAATTTTGTAACTGCAACGCCATCTTTGATATGGGCAATTTTCTCATTTTCTACTTCAACCGGAGTTTTCATTGATTTCGGCAACAGCGTCAGATTTTCCTCATCGAGAATCTCCGCTCCATCTGGGATACTACCGGTCAACCGACTGTTTACTTTTTCGCTGCACAGCAGAACACGTTTCCCTTTTTCAATACATGAGGCATAAGCATAAACTTCCTCATAAGGATGCAACGTCACTCCGTCCTTTAAAAGAGCCGCTTTTACTTCTGCTGAAAATGCTTTTTCATTTGCAAACAGAAAAATTTCATCCTGCGTTATAGCGACAAACGAAAGTACTACCGGATTACACAGAATATCTCCGCCACGGATATTCAATAGCCACGCAATGTCATCCAGGGAGGCCAGCAAAAAAACATCTGCATGCTTCTCCTGCATCTTCTGCCGGATCTCGTGACATTTCTCCGCCCTTGTCTTTCCGGTCCATCTGATATCAAGCTCGTGTACCGGTTCACAGGACAGCGCCGGCCGTTCCTTCCAAATCTCGCCTACCAGGTCTTTGTCATCCTGAATCCGGATATTCTTTTCTGCAAGTCCATTGGAAAGTTCAGCTGCCTCCCGGGCACTCACAGTCCGCCCGTCAAAGCCCAGACACTGTCCATTTTTCAGATTTCCCTTTAGAAATTCATGAATACTTGGCACCCCCGGCTCCCGCATTCGGAAAAGTGTCACACCGCTTCCAATAAGCTGCTGTTCTGCCTGAATAAAATAGCGTCCGTCTGTCCACAGCCCAGCCATATCGTGCGTAACCAGAAGTGTTCCGGCTGACCCTGTAAATCCTGTCATATATGCTCTGCATTTAAAATGTTCTCCCACATATTCCGATGCATGAAAATCATCCGTCAGAACCAGATAAGCATCCACGCCATGTTCCTTCATCAAAGCACGAAGTGCTGTCAGACGATCTGGTATTTTATTGCTCATTCTTTTTGCCTCCTATCTGTGCGGCAAAGTGTTTTTTATAAATTCTTCCGCACATTTTAAACTATATACAATCCATTCTTTTATAGCATACTATTCTTTTTCAAATCTGTCTATCTGAGAAAAATAAAAGAGCCTGTTTCATGACCCGTATGTTTCTCATGACACGAAAGAGGCGATACGGAAAAATCCGTATCGCCTCTTGTAGCTCGCCTGTTTTTGTCTGCTGATAGAAAAATTATTCTACAATATCAGCGTACATGAAATGCCAGTATCCGTATGCAGAGTGCCACATTCCTGTGATCTTGCTGCTCTGCAGCCAGAAGTCATTGTAGTATGCCAGCGGACAGCATGCTGCGTCTGCAATCAGAATGTCCTCTGCCTCATGAAGTGCTGCGGAACGCTCTGCCGGATCAATTGTTGTACGGGAAACGTCCATAGCTGCATCAAAGTCTGCGCTTGTATATTTTCCATCGTTGTTTCCATTGCTGGAGTAAAGCAGATCCAGTATGTTGGACGGATCGTCATAGTCTCCTACCCAGCCGTTACGTGCGATCTCAAATTCGCCGTTACGACGCATCGGTGTGAAGCTTGACCACTCAACGATTTCAACCTCAAGTGTAACGCCGATCTCTTTCCATGCCTGCTGCAGGTACTCTGCAACCGGTTTGTGATAGCTGGTATCATTTGTAGTGTAATGAAGAACCGGAAGTCCTTCTCCATTTGGATAACCTGCTTCTGCAAGAGCTGCAAGAGCGCCATCAATATCAGCTGTTGCAGTCATATACGGAGCGCCTCCATTCGCATTTGCTGAGAAGTCGCTGCCGTCTGTATCTTTCCAGCCGCCGCCAACGAAGTTCGTTGCCGGTGAATACGTTCCCTGCATCAGAGTATTGGCAACATACTCTCTGTCGATTGCCAGGTTCAGAGCTTTACGTACAAGTGCATTGTCAAACGGCTCTACCTGTGTATTGTAAGAAATATAATAAGTACCGATGATCGGCTCTACATGGAATTCTTCATTGCCCTCAAGGCTCGGGATTTCCTCAGTCGGAACATCTTTGATCATAAGAACTTCGCCGCTCTGGTATGCGCTATAGGAAGCATTTGCATCCTCAATCAGATTCCATTTGATGCTTCCAAGCTTCACTGCATCTGCGTTCCAGTAGTTCGGGTTTTTGCTCATGATAATATGAGAACCCGGCACCCATTCTGTAATCATGAACGGTCCGTTGCCAATGTAGGTTTCCGGCTCAATTGCCCATGCATCGCCATTTGCCTCTACGGTTGCTTCCTGAACCGGGCTGAGTGTAGCGAATGCTGCCAGGCTGTCAAAGAAGGTACACGGAGCTGTCAGCTTTACCTCAAGTGTCTTATCATCAATGGCTGTCACGCCAAGCGCTTCCAGATCGCCGTCCATTGCCTCTGCATAGCCTACTACCATGCCGAGAACTGTCTCTGCGTACGGAGCTGCAACTTCCGGATCGCATACACGTCTCCAGCTGTAAACAAAATCATTTGCTGTCAGATCGCTGCCATCAGACCATTTCAGTCCGTCACGAAGATGGAAGGTCCAGGTAAGACCATCCTCAGAAGTCTCCCATGTCTCTGCCTGTCCTGGTGCAATCTGTCCGTCCTGATCAATCGTCAGAAGACACTCAAATGCATGCAGGATCATATTTCCACCATCTACAGCACTGTTCAGAGCCGGATCAATCGTTTCCGGGTCAGGACCAATCTGAACGGAAAGCTGTTTTCCTTCTCCTTCTTCTGCCCCTGCTGTCATTACAGTTCCACTTACCATGGATACGGTCATCACTGCTGCAAGCAACATACTGATTACTTTCTTCTTCATCATATCCTCCTTATAAGGTTGAAATTTTTATGTGAACAGCACTTTTGCTGTGACACATCGTAAAATAAAAATAATAAAATCTGTCTGCATATACCTTAATTAACCTTCTCAAGGTTGTGACATGCCGCAAAATGTCCTTTACTGACCTCACGCCACTTTGGTACCTCTGCCGCACACTGCTCCGTCGCATAAGGACATCTTGTACGGAAGCGGCAGCCTGACGGCGGATTCAGAGGACTGGGCACATCTCCCTTCAGAACAATACGTTTATTTGCTCTTGCAATCTTAGGATCTGCAATCGGAATCGCAGAAATCAGGCTCTTCGTATACGGATGCAGGCTGTTGAAAATCAATTCATAGCTGTCCGCCAGTTCTACCAGCTTTCCAAGATACATAACGCCAATGCGATTCGAAATATGCTTCACAACAGAAAGATCATGTGCAATGAAAAGATACGTAAGACCCATCTCTGCCTGCAAATCCTCAAACATATTGACCACCTGCGCCTGAATGGAAACATCCAGAGCTGAGATTGGTTCATCGCAGACAATAAATTTCGGATCAACTGCCAACGCCCGCGCAATGCCGACACGCTGCCTCTGTCCTCCGGAAAACTCATGCGGATACCGGTTTGCATGCTCCGAATTCAGTCCCACGCACTCCAAAAGTCTCTGGATTTTCTCGTATCGCTCCTGTTTTGAGGAAGCCAGATGGTGAATATCAATCGCCTCACCGACGATATCTCCAACCGTCATACGCGGATCAAGACTCGCATACGGATCCTGAAAAACAATCTGCATTTCCCGACGGTATGGTTTCATATCCACTGCTGTCTTTTTACCAAGCTTCGGCTCGCCATTCTCCAAAATGTCATGGCTGTCCTCATCCATCATCGGAACATCACCGCTGTCAAACAGCACTTTGCCGTCATAAACAATACGTCCCTTTGTTGGTTCATACAGTCGGAGCAATGACCGCCCCGTTGTCGTCTTTCCACAGCCAGACTCTCCCACAAGTCCCAGCGTCTCTCCTTTATTTACATAAAAGGAAACATCATCCACTGCCTGTACGTATTTTTTATTTTTGCCAAAGCCTCCTGCCGGAAAATACTGGTAAAGATGTTCTACTTTGAGTAACTTCTCGCTCATTTCTTACTTCCTCCTTCCAGCTCGGCCTTCTGATTCATCCAGCATGAGGTATAATGCACATCGCCAAAAAATGTAACCGGCGCCTTCTCACGCAGGCAGATCTGCATACAGCTGTCACAGCGCGAAGCAAACGGGCACCCCTTCGGCGGATTCAGAAGATCGACCGGCGTTCCCTCAATCGGAATAAGACGCTCATGCTCTCTGCTGTCCATACGCGGAATACTGCGGATCAGTCCCTTCGTATACTCATGCTTCGGAGCATAGAAAATGTCGTCAGTCGTGCCATATTCTACAATATTGCCCGCATACATTACAGCAATGTGGTCACACATACTCGCAACGACTCCCAGATCATGTGTAATCATCAGGATCGCCATGCCAAGCTTATCCTTCAGCTCCATCATCAGCTCCAGGATCTGTGCCTGAATCGTCACATCAAGCGCTGTCGTAGGCTCATCAGCAATCAACAGCTTCGGCTCACACGCCAGCGCAATTGCTATCATGACTCTCTGACGCATACCACCGGAAAGCTCATGTGGATACTGTTTCAGACGTTTTTCCGGCTCATTGATACCGACCAGCTCCAAAAGCTCAACCGCCCTTGCCTGAATCTCACTTTTTGTTTTATCTGTATGAAGCTTCAGAACCTCGCGAATCTGATTACCGATTGTGTACACCGGATTGAGACTCGTCATCGGATCTTGGAAAATAATAGCCACCTCATTGCCGCGCAACTTCTGCATTTCTTTTTCGGACATGTCATTGATTCTGTGTCCGTTAAAATCAAGCGTACCGCCCAAAAGCTTTCCTGGATGTGCGGTCAGCCCCATCAGAGAGTATGCTGTCACCGATTTTCCGGAACCACTCTCCCCTACGATGCCGAGAACCTCACCCTCGGAAACATGCAGCGATACATCATTCAGCGCTTTTACCTCTCCTGCCGGCGTAAAGAAGGAGAGACGCTCATGTTCAATGTTTACCAAATATTCACTCATTGCTCTCTTCTCCCTTAATTTTTCATCTTCGGGTCAAACGCATCGCGCAGACCGTCCCCCAGCAGATTAAAGCTCAGAATAATCAAACTGATCAAAATTGCCGGGATAAACAACAAATATGGAAATGTATTAAATCCGTTAATCGCATCACTGGCAAGGCTGCCAAGTGACGGCATCGGCACTGCAACGCCAATACCCAAAAAGCTCAGAAAACTCTCTGTAAAAATAGAGGACGGAATCTGCAGTGTCGTGGTAACGATCAGCGTACCAATACAGTTTGTCAACAGATGCTTTTTAATGATACGCGCATTCGATGCACCGAGCGCTCTGGCTGCTGTGACATATTCACTTTCTTTCAATGTCAGAATCTGGCTTCGCACCATACGCGCCATACCGCCCCAGTAAAGCAGGGCAAATACGATAAAGATACTGATCAGATTGCGTCCAAGTACCTGAATCCAGCCAAAGCCCGGCATCTGTGACAATTGCTCCAGAGGCGCCTTTAAGGCAAACGATAACAGCACAATCAGCAAAATATCAGGAATCGTATAAATAATATCAACAATACGCATCATAATGATATCGACCCACCCGCCAAAAAAGGCTGCAATCGAACCAAATATAGAACCGACAATCAAAATGATCGCTGCCGCCACAAGTCCGACAATCAGGGAGACACGGCTTCCCATCATTACACGGATTGCATAGTCGCGTCCATGCTTATCCGTACCGAGAATATGCGGGAACACATGCTCGCCATTGTCTATGCGCGTCTGCTCCTCCTCAGAATACTCCATCGGCGCCAGATGCTCACTGCCACGGATCTGCTGCTCATAGCTGTACGGATAAAAAGCCGGTACCACAAAGGAAAACAGCATGATAATAACAACAATGACCAGACTGACCATAGCAATCTTATTTTTGCAGAAACGGCGCACACCATCTTTCCAGAAGCTAACGCTCTCACGCAGAATCACAAGACTCTGTTTTTCCTCATTGGATGCGGGAAGAAAATCGTCCGGATTGATTCTTGCCTGAAAGCTTAATGGATTTGGATTCTCTTTCATTCTTCTTCCCTCCTACTTCAGTTTGATACGCGGGTCAACCAACTTATAAACAATATCGACAACCACGTTCATGAATACCATTAAAGTCGCCAGGAAAATCGTTGTTCCCATAATTACCGTATAATCACGGTTTGTAATGGAACCGATGAATTCGCTTCCCAGACCCGGAATTGTAAAAATTTTCTCTACGATAAAACTGCCCGTTACCGTATAGGCAAGCAACGGTCCCATATAAGTAACAATCGGAAGGATCGCATTTCGAAGCGCATGCTTAAACAGGCTGACAAACTGATTCAGTCCTTTTGCTTTCGCCGTACGCATATAATCCTGTCCAAGTACATCCAGCATAGAAGAACGCATCAGGCGGGTTATGTATGCAGTCGGATAAAAAGCAAGCGCAATCACCGGCATAATATAATGCTTCCAGGTCGACAATCCAAGCGTCGGAAGCCAGCCGAGCCGCACACCGAATACATACATCAGCATTGTACAGATTACAAAACTGGGCACTGCTATTCCGCAGGTCGCTATAACAATGATAATGTTATCCCCGATTTTCCCTCGGTTCAGAGCCGAAATACATCCCAGTGGCACTCCGATACAGAATGCAACCAGAACAGCCATACCGCCAAGCCGTGCAGATACCGGAAATTTTGTGGATATAATCTTGGATACCGTACGTCCACGTTGTTTCAGACTGTCCCCAAAATCACCATGTACTGCATCTCCTATATAAGTGAGATACTGTTCAAACAATGGCTTGTCCAGCCCATACTTTGCTTCCAGGGCCTTCATAGCCTTGGGACTGACAGCTTTTTCTGATAAAAACGGGCCACCCGGCACCAAATTCATCAGGAAAAACGTTAACGTGGCAACCAGCCAGACCGTGACAAACGCCATGCCAAGCCGCTTTAAGATATACTTTACCATACTGTATGTCTCCTTTTCTTATGACACTTGACAGCGGTCACCCCTGCTGTCCGTACCACCTGATTTGTGTACATTAGGAAAAATATACGGTCGTGTAAACTTCATTCCCTTTATTTCCCGTAATAATGCACAACAAAGCAACACTTTTATTCTATTGAATATCCACATATATGTCAAGCAAATCATCCCCGAAAAACACACAAAATTCTTCCTCAAATTCCTCAATAAAACAACACAGGTTATTAGATGGAAAATTTTTTATGAAAAACACCGGTATCCCGTTCTTCTTTTCACAGTTATAAAATAGACTTTATCTTTAAAATGTGGTAGACTATAGAAAAATATTACGAGGAGGAGGTAGATAAATGAACAGTGATGAAAAACTTGATCTCATGTTAACCGAAATGCAAAAAATGAATGAACACCTGCAAAATGTAGACAATTATTTACAGGCCGTCGATGAACGATTACAAAATGTGGATAATCATTTACACACTGTTGATGAACGGTTAGCAACATTGGAGACTGATGTTGCAGATATCAAAGATACTGTTCATAATAATTATGATAAAACGTTAGAGTTTTATGGTACATATAGAGAAGATCGCTATTTACTTGATGAACGTTTGGATGAAATGGCCGCCCATACAGATATGCTTCAGGCCCAAACACTAAATAATACGGCTGAGATACGGCGTTATAAATAAATTCAGTACACTTGTAGGATAAAATCCATTTTGACCACTGTGCATGTATTGCATAGGGGTCTTTTTATGTTCTGGCTCATTTATCTTAATATTGATCATCAGGTTTGGACCAGCCGTTATTTTCCTTGTATCTTCGCACAAAAAAACCTGAAATTCCTTTTTTTGAGAAATTTCAGGTTCTGTTAAACAGGGGTTGAGAGAATCGAACTCCCACTAAGAGTTTTGGAGACTCCTGTCATACCACTTGACCAAACCCCTATATGATAACTCACCAGATATTTATACCACAAAGATCAAAAATTGTCAATTTATTTTTTTAAATTTTGCCAGTATTGCAAATTGTATTATTAAATGCGAAAGGAAGCGAAAGCCTCCCGACGCATTATTTTTTTACCCAGAAACACAGAAAAGCCCAGACGCGGCCATTTTATAAAGTCTGTATTTTGCGGTGTAGGCTAACAAGTTTTTGCCCGGTTTTTAAGGGGAAAACCGGGAGGCGGTGGAGAGCAACAACGCCATAAAAGGCTCCATGTCGTTCAACAAGTTTGCGGCTTTTAAGGTGAAAGCCGATACGGTCAAGGCGGCCCAGACAAAAGACGCCAGCCGGAGCGCGTGAAAGCCGGTGGACAAGAACACGCCCGAAAATACAGATTTTACAAAATGGCCGAGTACGGCAAGCGACCACGAGAAGGAGGTGAGATCGTGAGTGGATACAGATACATGACACTGGCCGATCGGCAAAAGCTGGAGGCTCTCTATCTGAAAGGCGAGCGAGTTCAGGACATAGCCGACCAGATCGGCGTCCATGTGGCGACCGTTTACAAGGAACTAAAGCGAGGCGAAACCGGCGAACTTGACCGCAACATGCGGCGGGAATACAGCGCCATGCTGGCCCAGCGACGCCTCGCCGAGAACTTCAAAAAGCGCGGGCGAAAACCGGAGGACGCCGACCAGCCAGAACCGGCCGGAGTAATAGGCATATAGCAGCCGAAGAAAGGAGGCACCAGCATGGCAGACGCTAACAACTTCAAATATGACGCCACGCTCTTGTGCCGGGCGTCTTTCCCGGCCGTACTGGAAGCGGGCGATCGTCCCTGCATTGTAGAGGTGAGCGTGTATCGGCTCAATGCCGTGGCCGTCACCAGTTACATGCTCGACGGCTTCGAGCCTCTGCTCCAGTTCCTCGGCATGGACGGGACAGACACCTACATAACCCGGCACGAAGTTGAGGATATTTTCACCGTTGTGCATATCGACAAGGAGGTGGAACCATGGCAGCGCTGAACGCAATCGCAAGAGAATGGGCCGACGAGCTGCGCGAGGGGATCGCGTGGGTGATCGTCTGGAAAATCGGCCGGAGCTGGAACGCTCAGGCAGTGTGGCTCAACTGCGACGACGACACCTTCGAGCCGGAGGATCTGGAACTGGCCCGCAAGGTGCTGGAGCAGGATCCGAACGCCGTAATGCTCAACGGTTACTACTGCGGCCACTTCGGTGAGGACATGACAGCGGCAGAACTGGCCGCCGGGATCCGCTGGCACTATGACAACGGCTACAACCAACTGGACGGATCGACCGCTTTTCCGGCAGAACCGGAGCCGCGCCCGGAGGGCGTACCGGCCGACATGCCATGGTACGGAAAGCCGACCACCGAGGGGCCGGATCCCTACGTCTACGACGGCTGCATGAGCCCGAAGGACTACGAGCACATGCACGAGCTCATGGCCGCGGATCGACAGCATGAGGACGCACAGCAGGCAGAACACCCGCCCACCATGGATCTGACGATCACCCTCACGCCGGACACGGCCGCCGCTCTGCTGGACGCAATCACGCCGCAGATCGTGAAGTTCTGGGAGTCCGTGAGAAGCTGGGTGAACGAGGCAGCGAAGGCCCTCGGCAAACTTATGGCAGCCATAGGCAAGGCCGCCGCTGAGGCCGTGAACAACCTCGTGGACGCCATGCTCTACAACGCAAACGACCGCCCGAAGTGGTGGCATTTATACAAGCACGCAAAGAAGCGGCGAACGCGCAAGAAATACCGGCGGCTGCTTATGAAGCAGCTCACCCGGAAACTGGCCGCCGCGTCTGGATAGGAGGTGATCCCGTGAGCAAACCGTACAGAGTATGCCCGCATTGTGGCAGCCATCTGGATCCCGGTGAACGCTGCGACTGTCAAGACAAGCGCGAGCCCGAAACCGCAGTAGCGGCAGGAAAAGCAGTAGCGGCTCCGGCTGTAAAAAACCGGCACGAGCCCGTACTCATGCCCGGCGCATGACCGGCGCACGGTATGAGACATGCCGCGAGTGCGGGCTGGAATGGAATGTAAGCAAACAAGCGGTGATCCCGTGGCATGGCTACCTCTGCCCGCGGTGCAGGGCGAAGTACAAACGGCCACGGAGCTGAAAATCTGAAAGGAGCAAACACATGAGAAACGAGGTTATTTTTGACGACCGGGGGATCCCGGACATTTTGGTGGTATATACACCCGACGAGCTGGGCCTCCCGGCCACGCTGAAAGGCAAGGCCGTGAAGGAGTACGCGATCGGCAAATACCCCAACACCATGATCGGCGGCAGGCCATACTCCCTGCCCTACCAGCAGCCCGCCGTAAACATCAACCACGACGAGGCGATCCGGTTCTGCGAAAGCAAGGGGCCCGGCTGGCACTTAATCACTAATGACGAGTGGGCGGCGCTTGCACACCAGAGCCGCAAAAATGGCACCCTCCCCCGCGGAAACACGGATCGCGGGAAAAGCCACAGCCACCCGGAGGAAACCGGCGTCACGTTCAAAGACGCGAGCGGCAGCTGCAAAACGCTGACCGGCTCCGGCCCGGTAACGTGGAACCACGACGGCACCGCCGAGGGCGTGGCCGACATGTGCGGCAACATCTGGGAGCACGTCGGCGGGATCCGCTTCGTAGACGGGCAGGTGCAGGTGATACCCGACAACGAAGCGGCAGCAGGCGCGGATCAGTCCAAGGACTCGAAAGAGTGGACGCCTCTCTATACACCAGACGGCGACACCATTTACTACAACGTAGAGAACGGAAAGATCAAGCTCCAGCCGATAGCACCGGACGATCAGGACTATGACGGCGTGCGCTTCACAGAACTGGAGGCTTCGGCACTGGACGTGCCGGAGAAGCTGATCGAGCTCGGCCTCTACCCTGCGCCCGGATATGACGGCACGGACTACTTTTGGCTGGACACTAACGGCGAGAGGATCGTGTTCCGCGGGGGCCACTGGACCTACGGTGCGCACGCTGGTGTGTTCTACTTCGACGGCGCCATTCCCCGCTCCTACGTCGCCGCGCGCCTCGGCTTCCGCTCCGCTTTTGTCCGGTACTCTGGCGACTCTGGCGATCTGGATAATCTGGACGACGAGGACAGCAAGCAGACCGACAAACCGAAGGAGAACGCGGCCGCGCCGTCGTCTGATACGCTGCCCGGATCCGTAAAGTTACCCACTCTTGTGCGGCTTGTGCTGGCCCGCCAACTGACCGCCCTTTATGAAACGGCAGGCGGCAAGGATCCCGAAGGCTTCAAGCGCATAGCAGCGCACGCAGCCACCGACAAAGAGCTCCAGCAGGCCGCAGCTCTCGCACTGCCGCTGTCTCAGGTGAACGCGGCCGTGGAACTGTACCGGAATATCAGCCAGCAGCTCAAAATAGCCAACACCCTGACGGTGACGATCGGGAAGGAGGCGGCCGACCATGAGTAACCTCGCGGACGTTTTCACGAAGTACAAAGCCGTGGTATTTTTCGACACCGAGACGAGCGGCCTCGACGCCAACACCTGCCAGATCATTGAGCTGGCAGCGATCAGGATCGAGCAAACCACCCGCGGCACCCTCCGCATGGCAGACACCGCCGACATGTTCGTGAAGCTGCCGGAGGGCGAGAAGCTCCCGGAGCAGATCACCAACCTGACCGGGATCACCGACGAGCTGCTGGAGGCCGAAGGCGTGACCGAGGGAGAAGCTGCAGCACGCTTCACCGACATGCTCCGGGGCGGCCCGGTGCTGCTGGTGGCCCACAATGCACAGTTTGACCTCCTTTTCTGCCGGGCTATGATCTGGCGGCACGTCGCTGACGGTGAGGAACTGTTCGAGGGCGCGGACTATCTGGACAGCCTCACGGTTTACAAAGACCGCCGGGCATATCCTCACAAGCTGGCGAACGCGATCGTCGCCTACAAGCTGGAGGACAAAGTGCAGAACTCCCACCGGGCGATCGACGACGTGGCCGCACTGTTTGAGGTATGCAAGGCCATGGACGACGAGCGGGCCGACCTTCTGGAGTATGTGAACATATTCGGCTACAACCCGAAGTACGGCGTCAGCGGTTTTCGCCTCGACGGCGTAACCTACTGGCCGCAGCGCTTCAACAAATACATGCAGTCGCCGAGCTACACCCTACCGGCGCTGGCGAAAGGAGCGAAAGCATGAGCAACGCCGTGATCATCACCCTGATAATTTGCGCGACGCTGATCGCGCTCAGTCTGATAAACAGAAAGAAATAGGAGGCACACCCATGGAAAACAAGGAAAATCTCGCGGGGGGTAAACGCATGAACCACAACACCCCGCTGACGCCGGAGCAGCGAGAACTCGCCGCCCGGTATCATCAAACCATTTATTCATATCTCCGGGGCAAAAGGCTGGACGCCTCGGAGTGGTATGACGTGGCCGTGTTCGGCTACCTGCGGGCCGTCCGGCTCTACACCACAAGGCCGGAGCTCCGACAATATTCTTTTACCACCATAGCGGGCAACACCATGGACTCGGAGATCGACAAAGAGCGCCGGAAACAAAGACGCCGGATCCAGCCCCTCAGCCTCGACGCGGAAATGACCGAGGACGGCCTGACACTGTACGACGTAATCGGGGATCCGCAGTTTTTGCCGTACCAGCGGGAGGACGAAGTGGTGGCGGCTCAATACATGCCGCTGCTGGAAGTTCTGACCGAGCAACAGCTCGCCGTCCTCACCATGAAGGCGCAGGGGTACAGCTACCGAGAGATCGCCGAAGCGCTGGGGCTCAATACGCCGAGCGCGGCCGCTTCCACAGCAGACCTGGGACGCCGGGCAATTAAACGGGCCGAGGACAAACGCAGCGACGCCCTGAAAGCCAACACCGACAAGACACTGGGCTGGTGTACCCCGATCGACCTTTTCCGGGAGTGCGAGGCATACGCCCGCAGGAAGCTGGCCCTCAATAAGCTGCACACCGGCGAAAGCTACGGCGAGGACTACCTCGCGCTGCTGACCGCCGACACGATCCGGGAGCGGGCATTTTCCCGCTACACCGTAAAACGCTATGAACTGGAGGCCGCATTATGACAGAACCACAAAAAAAGAACGGCCGCTCGACACCACCGGGCAGCCGTTCAAGGAGCAGCTATCAGCGCAGACGCCGAAAGCCTACGCCTATTTTACACCGGCTGGCGGCAAAATGCAAGCGCCTGAACTGGCGCACGCTGCTGGCCGTACTGCTGGCCCTGCTGATCGTCTTTTTCCTCACGCGCTGCACAACCGGCAGCGACAAGGATCCGGGAACTACCGGAGAGCCAAAAGCGACGGCAGAGGCTACGACAGCGCCAGAGCCCGAACCTTCACAGCCTGCCGTTTACATTTTCAGAGACGGCGAAGGCTACCCGGTAAACATGGAGGGCCTGACGAACGCATGGGCGGCAGAGGCAGGATTTGAAAAACGCTACACCATAACAGACGAGGAACGCTACGAGCTGGCGTCGGCAATCACCGCCGAGGCCGTCGGCGAGCCCTACGCGGGCAAGGTGGCCGTGGCCCAGTGCATACTCCAAGCATGTGAGGACGACGGGATCCGGCCGCTGGAAGCTCTGGAGCGGTACACATACAGCACCCGCAGGCCGGAGCCGACAGACGAAGCTCTGGCAGCCGTGGCGGCCGTGTTCGACTTCGGGCACGTCGCCACAACCGAGCCGATCAAGTATTTTTACGCGCCGGATCTGGCGTCAAGCGAGTGGCACGAGTCGCAAGTGTACGTTATGACCATAAACCATCACAAATTTTTCAAGGAGGCGCAGTAATGGACGAGAAAACCAAAACCCCGATCGAGCTCATGGCAGATCTACTGGCAACTATGACGGCCCGCGCAATCGAAGCCGAGCGCCAGCGCGACGAGGCCGAGAAGTCCTCGGACGAGTGGTATCAGAACTGGCAGGCCAAGGACGCAGCACTCAAAGAGGCTGAGGCCAAGCTGCGGGCAGAGATCGGAGAACATCAGGAAACCCGGCGACAGCTCCGGGAGGCGCTGAACAATCAGGAAGGAGATCAGAACAATGGGTAAAGCAATCAGCAAGGCGAAGGAAATCGCCGCAGAAAACGCAGAAAACACGGCGGCCGCTGCTGCCGGTATCACCACAGACGAAGCGGGCGAGGCTCTGGCTCAGCAAGAACCGGAGGCCCCGGCAGTCACCCTCGACGAGCTGGAAAGCATGGACGCCTTCGAGCTGGCGGAAACCGAGGACGCGCCGCGCCCGGCATGGAGGATCACCGACGACGGCTGCGCGGACTGGGCCTGCCGTAAAATCGCCGAGGAAAAGGCCGAGCTCACCCGGATCAGGGAACTGGCAGAGGCCCAGATCGCCCGCATTGAGGAAAAGGTGGCAGCTGCCGAGCGCCGGTTTGAAAATGGCACCCGTTTCTTGACCTCAAAGCTCGCGGAATACTTCGAGATGGTGCCGCACAAGACCACCAAGACCAAAGCAAGCTACCGGCTTCTGTCTGGTACGCTGACGCGCAAGTTCGGCGGGACCTCCATGGAAAAGGACGACGACAAGCTGGTGGAGTTCCTGAAAGCCTCCGGCAATCTGGAGTTCATCAAGACCGAGGAAAAACCCAAGTGGGGCGAATACAAAAAGCGCCTCGAAATCATGGGAGGCAGCGTCGTGGACAAGGAAACCGGCGAGATCGTGGACGGCGTGAAGGCAATCGAGAAGCCGGACACCTTCTCCGTGGACGTGTAAGGAGGGCGAACTATGGCAGCAGCTACAAAGACTGAGACAACCCAGCAAAAAGAGCCGGGAGCGCCGCCGCGTGAGGCTATGAGCCTTCAAGAGAAATTCGTCAAACTCCGGGAGGCCGTGCCCTCTATCACGCAGAAACAGCACAGCGACGGCGTAAAGTATAAATTTGCGAAAATCTTCGACGTTTACGAGCTTCTCACCCCGGCCATGAACAAGTACGGCGTCAACTTCGACATTGTGGGCGAGACGGCCACCAGACACGCCGAGAACGGGGATCTCGTGTATTATTCCAGCTTCGTGCAACACACCCGGAACGGCGATCGCGTCGTGTGGGTGTATGAGGCCGACCTGACGCTCCGCTGGACAAACGCGGACGATCCAGAGGATAAGCTGGAGGTAACGCTGCACGCGATCGGCACCAATGACGGCGGCCCGGATAAGGCCAAGGGCTCCGCGTGGACGTACTGCCTCAAATACTACCTTTTTGAAAAATTCGGCATAGATCAGGGCGACGACGATCCCGACATGCAGGATCACGCCAGCGAGGGACGCCAGCAAGCGCCACAGCCGCCCACACAGCCTCAAAGCGGTGCTCAGGGTAGAAATACCCAACCGGCACCGCACAACGCCCAGAACGGGCACACAGGCGCTTCACGGCCCCTATCTGACGCGCAGCTCTCCCGCATGTATCGCAAAGGCGAGGACGCGGGCCTGAACCAGCAGCAAGTCAACGCGCGGATCCTCCAGAAATACGGGCAGCAGGATCCGCACAACCTGACGCGGCAGCAGTATGACGAAATCTGCACCGCGCTGGACAACGCAAAGCAAGGAGGAACCGCTAATGTTTAACCATGTGGGGCTTCTGGGCCGTCTGGCTCAGGAACCGGAAATCAGATACACGCCGGGCGGCACACCGGTGGCGAGCTTCGACCTCGCCGTGCAGGTGCCAAGCAAAGACAAGAACACACCGCCGGACTATATACCGATCGTGTGCTGGCGGGAGCAGGCCGAGTTCTGCGGTCGCTACCTCACCAAAGGCCGCCAAGTAGTCGTTGAGGGCCGCATTTCCACGCGGAAATATGAAGGCAACGACGGCAAGCGGCACAAAGTCGTGGAAGTCAACGCCTCCCGGATCTACTTCGCCGACGGCAAGGAGTCGGGCGGTGGAGGTTATGGAGACAGCTATTCAGGATAACAGAAAGGAGGCAGAGCTATGGCTCAGGACGCAAAGAAAGGCTTTTTGCTTTACTACGACTACCGAAAGCACCTCGCCCTCCTGAACGACGAGGAACGCGGGAAGCTGCTCATGGCTCTGCTGGACTACGGCGAACATAACACCCAGCCAGAGCTCGAAGGTGCCGCTCTCATGGCCTTTTCCTTCATTCAGGCACAAATGGACAGAGACGCCGAGAAGTACGCCGAAACCGTCAAAAAGCGCAGCGAGGCGGGCAAAATGGGCGGCAGGCCGACAAAAGCAAAGGACGCAGACGGAAAAGCAAAAAAAGCAAATGCTTTTTCTGAAAAGCAAAGCGAAGCAAAAAAAGGAGATACAGTAACAGATACAGAGACAGTAACAGATACAGAGACAGATATAGATCAACACCCCCTACCCCCTAAAGGGGGCCAGCAGCAGCCCGTCCCCTACGCCCGGATCGTTGAGCTTTATCACACGATATGCACCAGCTACCCCACGCTGCGGGCTATTGAGGGCAACCGCGAGAAGCAAATCGCGGCCCGCTGGAAGAAATACAAGACGATCGACGCCTTCCGGGAACTTTTCGAGAGGGCCGAGGCGTCGGACTTCCTGAAAGGCGACAACGACCGCGGCTGGACGGCCGACTTCGACTGGCTGATCCGGCCCACGAACATGAGCAAGGTGCTGGAGGGGAAATACGACAACGACAAGCTGAAAGGAGGACAGAGCCATGGAAACAATAGCGGACATTCTGGCAGGCCAGCGGACGCAGACGGAGCAGGAACCGAGACGGCCCTCTCTGGCTTCACAATGGCAGACAGCTGAGCCGGATCCTGAAAAGCCGGATCCGTGGATCCTCAGCAACTCGCCGGAGGCTGCGGGCTTCAACCCTCCCGATCCGGTGCCGTGTAAATACTGCGGCAAGCCAAGGCTGACGAAGGGCTTCAAGCTCGGCGAGCGGATCATGTGGGCCCCGTATGGGCCGGAGCGCTGCGACTGCCCGGAGGCCGTGGCTGAATACGAGCGAGAAAAGGCAGAACGGGAGGCAAAGGAAAAGGCCGAGCGCGAGGCCAAGGAGGCCGAGGAAATGCGCCGCCGCGTGCGCCGGATCATAGGCGACAGCGGCATGAACGCCCGCTTCCTGCGCCGCACCTTCGACACATTCCAGCCAACACGGGACAACCAGAAAGCCTGCCGGGTATGCAAGACATACGCCGACACCTTCCGGGAGAAGCTGCCAAAGAACAACCCGGAGCCCGGCCGGAACGGCCTATTCATCACCGGCCCGAAAGGAACCGGAAAGACACACCTCGCCGCTGCCATAGCGAACCAGCTCATGCAGCAAGGCACCGCCGCGATCTGCATGACTATGATCGACCTGCTGGATCGCATTAAGCAGACCTACGAGCAAAGCAGGCAATACGGTGGGGAAACCAGCGAGGGCAACGTCCTGAGCACCTACAAGACCGTGCCGCTGCTCGTGATCGACGACATGGGGAAAGAACCCGCGACCGAGTGGGCCGTGTCCAAGGTTTACGCCATAATCAACGCGCGGTATGAGGCATATATGCCGACAATCATCACCACCAACTACTCAGACACCGAGCTCGTCCGCAGGCTGACGCCGAAGGACTTCGGGGATCCCACCACCGCCGACGCTACGATCGACCGGCTCCGGGAAATGTGCGTGGCCATAGTCACCACCGGCGAAAGCTGGAGGGCCCGGTGAGCGCCGAGCAAAAGCCGAAGAAATACGTCGCCTCGTGCTCCTTCGGCAAGGATAGCCTCGCCAGCGTTATTCTGGCGCACGAGCACGGGGAACCACTCGACGAGATCATATACTGCGAGGTTATGTTCAGCAAGGAGATCAGCGGAGAGGTGCCAGAACACCGGGATTTTATCTACAACACCGCGATCCCGAAGCTGGAAGCATGGGGCTACAAGGTGACGGTGATCCGCGGCGAGGTGACATACCTCGACAGCTTCAATCACTTGCTCATAAGAGGGAAAAGCCAAGGAATGAAACGCGGTTTCCCCTCGTTCGTCGGCTGCTCAATCAATCGAGACTGTAAAACAAGGCCGATCGAAAGATATTGGAAAGCCCAGATCGGTGACAACGTGGAGCAGTATGTTGGGATCGCAATCGACGAGCCGGAGCGCCTCAAACGACTGGAGGGCACCAACCGCGTGTCGCTGCTGGCAAAATACAACTACACCGAGGAAATGACCCGGAAACTATGCGAGGATCACGGCCTGCTCTCCCCGATCTATGGCTTCGCCCGCCGGAATGGCTGCTGGTTTTGCCCGAACGCCGGGCCGACAGAGCTCAGGCACCTATACCAAAACCACCGGGAGCTCGTGGAGTGGCTCATAAAGCTGGAACACTCCGAGAACCTGCAACCGAGGGGGGGACAATTTAACCGAGAAGGAACCCCGACACAAGCCTTCGAGCCGTTCTACTGGGAGGCCGCGCAAATGACAATATTTGATTTTTTAGAAATGGAGGCAAAACCGTGAAAAAATTATTGATAGGCGGCTCTCCCTGCACATACTGGAGCGTCGCCCAGAAGAAAAACAGAGAGGTGGAGGCTAAAGGGCTCGGCTGGGAGCTTTTCAAAAATTACCTAATCGCAAAAGAGAAGTTTAAGCCTGACTTTTTCCTCTATGAGAACAACAAAAGTGCAGCTCAGGCAATCAAAGACCAGATCAGCCGGGAGCTCGGCGTGGAGCTTATGCACATAAACAGCGCACTGGTGAGCGCTCAGAACCGCCAGCGCTTCTACGCTTTTAACTGGAGCGTAGAACAGCCGGAGGATCGCGGCATATTACTGAGGGATATTTTAGAAACCTCTGCGGTTTTCACCGAAAAAGGCTATGAGCTTGCAAAAATAAGCGATAGCCCCCTCTGCATCAATCCTCTGGCAAGCGGAAAGTCTCGGACAGTAGACGCCCACATGGGGAAACTGGAGGGAAATCTGATCGCGAGAATAAACCACCCAAACCCAGCAAAACAACAATATGACTGCATAGCTGAGCCGGTGGGCGTAGGATATAGGAACCGCCGGGAGGACGACGGAAAGCTCTACCGACGCTTTGAAACGAGCGGAGAGCCAAAAGCGAACGCAATCACAACAGTGCAAACCGACAGCATGGTGGCAGAGCCTATCAGGATCGGAACCATAGAGAACAGCGCAAAAACACCAGAGCACGACAGCCAGCAATACCGAGTATATTCGCCAGAAGGGAAATCCGTCACACTATGCGGAAATGGCGGCGGCGTAGGTGCAAAAACTGGACTTTACGCCACGCAGATTGAGAAAACAATCGAAGGGAAACCCATTTATGAGGTAATCAATGGTGAAATTGAGATCAAAGGGAAAAAGTACCCCATTAAACTGCCGGACGGACTCTATATAATCCGCAAGCTAACGCCAGTGGAGTGTGAGCGCCTCCAGACGCTCCCGGACGGCTACACCGCCGCCGTGAGCAATACGCAACGCTACAAGGGACTGGGGAACGGCTGGACAGCTGAGGTTATCATCCATATTCTGAACGGAGTACTCAAAGACGTGCCGAGGGACGAGGAAATCGTCGTTTTATCCATGTATGACGGAATAGGGACAGGGCGTTATTGCCTCGAAAAAATGGGCTTCACAAATGTGACCTACTACGCATACGAAATCGACGAGCCGGCCATGAAGGTGGCACTCTCCAACTACCCGGACATAATCGAAATGGGCGACGCCTTCGCACTCAGGGACGACAGCTGGGAGCTGGGGAAAAGGATCCAGCCGGAGCAACCGACCGAAACCGAAGCCGCAGCCGTAACGGAAAGCAACGAACCGGCAGACGAGACGACCGACCTCTCCGACGCACCAGAGGAAATCAAGCAAGAGATCGTGGAAAATGCGGAAAAGCTCGAAGCCAGAGAAACGCAAAAGCTGACAGAGCCAAAAGAAGAACCCGAAAAGGCCAGGCCGGCAACTCGCATAGACGCCACCGCTCAACTCAAAAAACTGGCAGAGGAACGCAGAGCCCTGGCAAGCATACACCCAGACACCGACCGCTTCACAAACGACATTCTCGCCATAGAGTACGCCGTGAGTATTTTGGAAGCTATGGCAATTTAGGAGGTGATCGGCTATGGAACTAACACCGATCACGCTCAGGCAGGCGCAGGCGTTCGTATCTGAGAACCACCGGCACAGCACAGCACCACAGGGCCACAAGTTCAGCATAGGACTGACTGAGGACGGCGAGCTGATCGGCGTCTGCATAGTGGGAAGGCCGACCGCCCGACACATGGACGATGGCCACACGGCCGAGGTGCTTCGGGTGTGTGTGCTGGAAGGCAAACCAAACGCCAACAGCATGTTATACGGCGCAGCCGCGAGAGCCTGCAAGGCTATGGGCTACAAATCAGTAATAACCTACACGCTACCAGAGGAAAGCGGCGCAAGCCTCCGAGCCGCTGGCTTCGTAGCAGAGGGAAAAGCAAAAAAACGAGCAAATGGCTGGGACACTCCAGCAAGGAGGCGCTCGCTACCGGAGAAATACCCGGAGGGCGAGAAAATACGCTGGAGGATCAGCTGGAAAGGAGCAAAAACATGAGAGACAGACTTGTTTATATATGCTCCCCATGCCGGGGAGAAATGGAGAAAAACATCATCAAGGCGCAGGGCTACTGCCGAGAAGCTGCGGAGCTCTGGCCGGACGTGTTGCCAATCGCGCCGCACGTCTACTGCACGCAGTTCCTCGACGACACCAACCCGCAGGATCGGGCCGTCGGCATGGACATGGGGATCTCGCTGCTGAGCATGTGCGACGAGCTCTGGGTGTACGGGATCGACAATCCGAGTGAAGGTATGAAAGCCGAGATCGCCTACGCTGAGGAACACGGGATCCCCGTCCGGGACGCTGCGGACGTTTACCGGGACAAAACCGGCGAAAACCGGGACACCGAGCTGGGCGACGCGCTGATCGTCCTCCCCTCCCACGTCGGCAACCTGAACGGCGTCGCGGCCATGGAGTCCACCACCGTGCGGATCTCCGGCGAGGCCGTCGTGGATCTGGCGATCCAGCTCAGACGCCACCGCGGGCATGACATAACGCTGGAGGCGGATCAATGAGCTGGGACACGATACCGGGGAAAAACCGCGAGGGCTACCCGGATCCGACAGCAGCGACCGCTCTCGCAAATGTGCAACGAAGCCAGCGCGGGCTCCAGAGCAAGCGGGCCGGGGAACACTTCGAGAACCTGATCGCCGCGAGCCTGAACTGGTACAAAGACAAGGGCGTGGCCTACGTCGAAAAGACACCGGAGCCTATGCGCCCTCTCCGACCGCCAAACCGGCAGGGCCAGTTCCTTGCCTGCTACATCAAAGCCGGACAGCCTGATTTTAAGGGCACCCTCACCGGAGGCCGCGCCGTAGTATTCGAGGCGAAGCACACCGACAGCGACCGGATCGAGCAGAGCCGCCTCACCGACGAGCAGGTGGCAAGCCTGACCGAACACCACCGCCTCGGCGCTGCTGCCTTCATTCTGGTGAGCGTGGGCCTGCAAGACTTTTTCCGGGTGCCATGGGAAGTATGGCGCGACATGAAGGACATATACGGCCACAAGCACATGAAGCTGGCCGAGCTGGAGCCCTACCGGGTGCAATATATCGCCGGAGTGCTCAAACTGCTGGAGGGCGTCGAAGCCGCCGAGTATCGGGAGGTGAACGAGTGAGCGACTGGGAATACACAAACAAGCAGGCGCGGCCGGAAACTGTAACCATTAACGGCGAGAACTTCCTGAAAGTGCCGCAAATATCAAGAAAACGATCAGACGGGAGCCGCGAGGTACACCCCACATTTATAAATAACGGGACGGCATGTAGCTATATTTACCAAGGTGGAGACGTGCCGTTTCAACCGAAAGGAGTAAACACATGAATGACGCATTATTAAGCAGTAAAAAGCTGGACTGGTGTACTCCGGCCGACTTTTTCAAGGAGCTGGATCAAGAGTTCCATTTTGACCTCGATCCGGCAGCAACCACAAAGAGCGCCAAGTGCGCGAGATATTTCACACCGACCGACGACGGCCTGAAAGCCGATTGGGGGGGTGCTGCGTGTTCTGCAATCCTCCATACGGGCGGCAGATCGGCGAGTGGGTACGCAAGGGCTACGAGGAAAGCCAGAAGCCCGGTACCGTCGTTGTTATGCTCATACCGGCCAGAACGGACACGGCCTATTTCCACGACTATGTATTCCATGGAAAAGCCGACGAGGTGCGCTTCCTACGCGGGCGGCTCACATTCACGGACGAGGACGGCAACCCGACCACAGACGCCAAGGGGCGGCCCTGCTCCGCTCCCTTCCCCTCTGCCCTCGTTATCTGGCGCAGCCCGGATAAGGGCCAGAGCCTCCGGGACATGGTGCTGGATCTGATAAAGAGCGAGCCCCTGACGGCAAACGAAATCGCGGCCACCCTCTCCGACCGGGGGCAGCAGGTGAGCCGCAGCGACGTGGGCCCGATCCTCACCAAAGCGCAGGCAGCAGGAAAAATCAAGAACGCCGGAAAGCGGGCGTGCAGCGTGACGGGGCGCTCCGCAATCGTCTGGACGGCAGAAAGCGAGGGGTAAATGGAATTTTTTGATTATGGCATTGTGAAGGTAATAAGTGAGGAACGCCTGAGCCGCGTCGTCCGGGTGAGAATGATCCGCGACTTCTACGACGGGAAAAAGGAAGTCACGGTGGGCTTTTTCCTCGCTGAGTGGGAGGCATACAAGAGCCGCGGAAACTACCCGGAACAAAGGGTACTCGACGAACAGGGGATCTCCTATTATGAAAACATGCCGGACTCCGAGTGGTACAAGTCGCGCCATGACGCAAAGCTGAAAGACTTCACAGACGAGGAAATCGTCGCAGAGTTCAACAGACGGCTGAACGACACCTTATTCCACAAGATCGGAGTAGAAAGCCGGGCAATCATCAAGGAGGCGAGATAATGAAAACAATCACGGTATGGCAGCCATGGGCCGGAGCTCTGGCTGCCGGTATCAAAGAAAACGAGACGCGGAGCTGGGCCACAAAATACCGGGGCCCGCTCGCGATCCACTCGGCCATGAAGGCCATACAGCACACATGGAGCGACCTCTATATGAACGACGAAGCGCGGGAAGTAATCTGCAGGCGGCTGGAGCTGCCGGAAATAATCGACGGCCCCGAAGCCTTCCCCATGGGCTATATACTCGCCACCGGCGAGCTCGTGGACTGTATCAGGATCACGCCGGAGTACGTCGCCACACTCTCCCCGGACGAGCTGGCACTCGGCGACTACACGCCGGGCCGGTATGCGTGGAAGCTGGCGAACGTCAAGAAGCTGCCGGAGCCAATACCTGCAAAGGGCAGACAAGGACTCTGGAACTGGGAGGCGCTGCTGCTGAGGCATAAAGGCCGTGACAGCTGGGATCGCCCGGTTTACGAGGACGAAACCGGGAAACTCTGGAAAGACGTTGAGCCGGGGGCCAACTGCGGGCCGAAATTGTGCAGCGCTCTGTATAATGCCTTCGACGGAGAACCGGACACTCCCATGGAATACATGAAGAAATACAAGGACGTGCCGGTGGTATTCCTGCCGGAGCGTGACACATGGACATGGTAAGGAGGAAACGCCATGAATAGAAGCACATGCAAGAGCTGCGGGGCGGCAATCGTCTGGATCCGCACCCGCTCCGGCCGTTCAATGCCGTGCGACGCCAAGCCGGTGAACTACCGCACGAAGCCCGGAGGAAGCACCAAGCTGGTGACGCCCGCCGGGGACGTGATAAGCTGCGAGCCGGTGGACGATCCGGCAGAAGCTACCGGCTGGGGCTATGTTCCCCACTGGAGCACCTGCAACGCGCCGGACAAATTCAGGAAAGCAAAGTAAACCAAAAGAAAGCAAATAAAAGCATAAAAAGCAAATGCTTTTCAAAAAAGGAGGCAAACACATGGACTACAAGCCGAAAATCATCAAAGGAACCGTAAAGGGCACGGGCTGGCCGATCGACGGCCACACGATCCACTTCTCCCTCTGGGACTACGACAACCACGAGAGCTGGCACCTTTTTGGCTGGGACGACGCCGACGACGAGGCCGTCATGCTGACGATCTGGCAGACGGAGAACGAGGCGGGCCTGAGCCTCGACGACACTCTGGAGGACTTCACGAAGCGCTGGAAGGCAAAGGAGTGGGAGCCGCAGGGCGTGTTCTGTCTGGATCTCGACAAGGTGGAAGTCGTCGAAGTCGTGCAGGAAGAAGTCAAGAACGACACCCGCGAAAAGCTCCGGGAAAAAGGCTTCGACCTGACGCCGAGGAAATACACCGACAAGGGCGGGATCCTCTGCCTGCCGCTCGACAAGAACCTGAACGGCGACGTGCAGGCCAAGCACCCGGACTGGGTGCCAATCGCCTGCCCGAACTGCGGCCGCAAGTGTTGGAAAATGCCGGAGGCCGACAAGCTCCAAGCGGCGCAGGGCGTGTCACTTCTCTGTACGGAGTGTGCCGTCAAGGCTGGATTTTTAAGCCCGTACCAGCCAAACAACGCACCGCACCCGGAGGGGAACCGGGCCCAAAGAAGGAGGGCAAAACGTGAAAGAAAGAAGTAACACAAGCCGCATATTTGACAGAGCGTGGGCCGTGATCGCAGCACTGGCGGCCCTGCTGCTGCTTTTCTGTAAAATGAGCGGGCGGCTGGCATGGAGCTGGCCGGGCGTAGCCCTCGGCTATGTGGGTATCATGTGTTCGCTCATGCTCTGCTGCGTACTTCTGGCAAATGCCGTTATACTGGCCTGCAAGCTGCACCGCTGGAACCGCACCCGGCGCGTAATGAACCGGATCCGAAAAGACTTCAACCTTCTGGCCCGTGGTGAAGTGCTGGACAAAATCGCCGTAAAGTACGGGCTGAGCCGGGCACCAGACGAAACAGACAAGGAGCTGCGCGAGCGGATCCTTCAATTTGCCAAAAAGCCGTACAAACCGAAAGGAGGGACAGCCAATGGACTATAAAACAGAAGCAGAGCCGAAAGCATGGGCCGACGGCGTGCCGGTATTCTGCGCCCACGACGCGATCGTGGACGTGGCAAAGCTGGTGCCGAACCCGAAGAACCCGAACCAGCACCCGGACAGCCAGATCCAGCTACTCGGCCGCATAATCAGGCAGACCGGCTGGCGGCAGCCGATCACCGTCTCGAAGCGCTCCGGCTTCATAGTAAAGGGCCACGGCCGCCTCGCTGCTGCCCTGCTGGAAGGCGTGAAGGAGGCACCGGTGGACTACCAGAACTACACCACCGAAGCCGAGGAATACGCCGATCTGGTGGCCGACAACCGGATCGCGGAGCTGGCCGAGACGGACAACAAGCTGCTGGCCGACATTCTGGCCGATATTGACACCGGCGAGATCCCCATGGAGCTGACCGGCTACACCGAGGACGAAGTGGCAAACCTCGTCACCGCACTGTCTGAGGCTCTACATAACGACCTCACAGAGCCGGACGAAATACCGGACACCCCGGAGCCCGATCAGGTAATCACTCAGAAGGGCGACCTCTGGATCCTTGGCCGCCACCGTGTCGTCTGCGGCGACGCCACAAGCGAAAAAGACCGGGAGCTGCTGCTGGACGGCGCACACCCGGAGATCCTGCTGACCGATCCGCCCTACTGCTCCGGCGGCTTCCAAGAGTCCGGGAAGTCCACCGGCTCCATAGGGACGAAGCAATCGGACGGGAAAGGCGGCTACACCACGCCGACGATCAGCAGCGACAACCTCTCAACACGCGGCTATCAGGTGCTAATGAAAACCATACTCGGAGCCATTGACGTGAAGGTGGCGTACATCTTCACCGACTGGCGCATGTGGGTGTATTTATTCGACCTCGTGGAAGGCTCCGGCCTCGGCGTGCGGAATATGATCGTCTGGAATAAGAAAAGCCCCGGCATGGGGAACGGCTGGCGGGCTCAGCACGAGCTCGTCATGTTCGCACACCGGACAAAACCGAAGTGGGATAACCACAAGGGCTACGGCAACGTGCTGGAGGCCACACGCTCCGGGAATGAGCTGCACCCGACGCAGAAACCCGTCGAAATACTGGAGAAGCTGCTGGACAATACCCAGTGGGCTGAGGGAGTGCTCGACACGTTCGGAGGATCAGGCACAACGCTGATCGCGGCCGAGAGTGTCGGGCAAGCGTCGTATATCATGGAAATGGAGCCCGGCTTTGTGGACGTAATCGTGCGCCGGTACATTAAGACCACCGGCAAAACGACCGGGATCCGGCTATTCAGGAAAGGCAAGGAGCTGGCCCGTGAGCAATTCGAGGAAATGTTCGCGGAATAGCAGCAAAAAGGAGGTGGAACCCATGAGCCAGACCAAGAAGCCAAAGGAAACCGACGAGGTAAAGAAAAAGCTGGAGCACTACGCGACCTATCAGCGCCGGATCGACAACCTGATCGAGCGGCTGGAGTATCTGGAGTCCACCATGGGCTCCGCTTCCACTCCGAACCTCTCCGGCCTGCCAAGCGGAGGCGGCGACGGCTCCAGCAAGACCGAGCGGCAAGTCCTCAAAAAGCTGGATCTCGAACAGCAGATCCGGGACATGATCGCGGCCGAGGCTGCGGAGCGCAAAGAGCTGGAGGCCATGATCGCCCTCATGGAGAAGCCCGACGAGCAGACCGTCATAGAAATGCGGTATCTCGACGGCGCGAAGTGGTGGGCGATCAGCGCTGCGCTGTACGGAAATGAGGCAGACTACGACGAACACGAAAAGCGATACCTAAAAAGGACATTCAAAATTCACGGATCGGCCCTACAAAGCCTCGCAAGAATAGACAAGGCACAAACACCCGCCGAAGAATAGAAAGGCCCGCCACGGGGCGCACACGCGCTCAGGCGGGCTCTTTTTCTGCCCTCTCCGACCGTCCGGGGGACAAAAGGGGATAAAAAGGGATAAAAGGGGATAAACCCATGTGGTAGTCTGTACAACAGCGAAAGTCGTCTGGAGAGCTCTCACGCCTCTGGGCGGCTTTTTACATGCACCAGAAAGGAGGCCAGCCGCATGAGCGACCTATTCAACGCAGGCCCGGCAAGGCATACGCGGGGCAGCTTCTCCGTGTCGCTATCAGGTGGCGGCGAGGTGGCGAAAAGGCTCCAGAAGCTCCGGGACGGCGGCGAGGTAGCAATCAAGCGCACCGTGTCCGACTTCACCAGCAGAGGGCCCGGCTGGGTATCAAAGGGGATCCGCGAGCACTACGGCGTAGACACGGCCGCCATAAAAGAGGCAGCCAAAAGGCCGAGCCGCGGGCATACCTCGATCCGAGTCGCTGGCGTTTCCGTGGACGGTGCCACGCTGGAGTATAAGGGCCGGACGCTGACGCCGATCCACTTCAAAATGAGCCCGAAGCAAGCGCCCACGGCCAAGCAGAAAAACCCGATCAGGATCCCCGGCCAGCTGATAGGCAACGGCTCACCCGTCGCCATGGTAAAGCCGCCGAAGCCCTACACCGTAAAGGCGACAATCATCAAGGGCCAGCGGGCAGCCATGAGCTCCGACACCTTCCTGACAGCAGGGAACGGCGGCGTGGTGCTGCCATACCAAAAGAGCGGGGACGAGCGAAAGCCGATCGAGGCCGTGCACACTCTGTCCGTGCCTCAAATGATAGACGGCCGAGCCCGCGAGACAATCGAGCAACTGATTGACACCAAGCTGGGCGAGCGCTTCAACCACCACATAGAGCAGGCCATGAGGTAGCCCACCAAGGGCACCCACCAGAGCCACGCCACGAGGCCATACAAGGACGCCAAGGCACGAGGCCAAGGAAGAACCCACAACCAACAGCAAAGGCCGCCAGCGGGCCACAGAGAGGCCCACGAGGGCACGCAAAGCCCGGCCCGACGACCGAGCCGAGCCGACCGACCGCCGCAAGGTACTGTGACGGCCGCAAAAGCCCTGCGGTGCTTGCGAGCCCAAAAGACTCGCAGACGCGAAAAATTTTTTTCACCCCACTTTGCTTTGCATACCCGACGGAAAGGAGGCGAGGCCATGGCACAAGCGAAGAAAGAAACGGCGCAGGAAGTGACCGGCTATGTCAAGGTGGCCGAGGTGGCGAAAACCCTCGACATGACGCCTCAGTGGGTGCGCGACCTGACAAAAAAGGGAGTATTCAAAACCCACACCGTAGCGCCGGGCGAGCGCTATTTTCTGCCGGAAACCATAAAGGCATACGTCAACTATCTGCGGGAGCTTGCAAACAGCAAGGCCAAACCGGCCGACACCGTGAAGGCCGAGGCTGACAAGCTCCGCGCTGAGGCTGACCTCAAACAGAGCAAGGCCAAGATCGCAGAAATGCAGCTCAAAGAGCTGGAGGGCAAAATGCACCGCAGCGAGGACGTGGAGGCGGCGACGAACGATCTCGTCTACACCACCCGCAGCATGATCATGGCCCTGCCCGGCCGCCTTGCTATGGACGTTGTGCAGGCAAAGACCGCAGCCGAAGCCTCGGCCATTATCCGGGCCGAGTGTTACAAAATCCTGAACGAGCTCGCGGGCTACCAATACGATCCCGAAGTATATAAGCGGCGGGTAAGGGATCGCGAAGGCTGGGGCGACGCACTCGCAGATGAAGCCGACGACTAAAAAGGCCGCGAGGCAGCTCAACGCTGCCATGGCCCCGGCCGTCCAGAACTTCAAGCCACCGGAGGAATTAACGGTGGCAGAGTGGGCCGACAAACACCGCCGCTTGTCGCCTGAAACCTCAGCGGAGGCAGGCCCGTGGCGCACGTCGCGGACGCCATACCTCCGGGAGCCCATGGAGGCGTTCACGGATCCAAAAGTCCACAAGATCGTCATGGTGGCAGCTTCTCAGGTGGGAAAGTCCGAGCTCGAATTGAACATAATCGCGTACATTATCGACCAAGATCCGGGCTCGATCCTTTTCGTGCAACCGACACTGGAGGACGCCAGAAAGTTCTCCCGGATCCGTATCGCTCCCATGATACGCGACAGCAAGACACTGAGGGAAAAAGTCTCGGACGTAAAGGCCAAAGACTCCGGGAACACAATACTCCAGAAGTCCTTCCCCGGCGGTATGCTCACGATCACCGGCTCCAACAGCGCCTCGGCGCTGGCCTCTACCCCCTGCCGCTACATCATAGGCGACGAGCGCGACCGCTGGGCCATAAGCGCCGGTACCGAGGGCGATCCGTGGGCTCTGGCTGAGGCCAGACAGACCACGTTCTACAACGCGAAGGCCGTCGAGGTATCAACGCCGACCATAAAAGGCGCGTCCAATATCGCGGACAGCTACGAAAAAGGGACACAAGAGCGCTGGTGCCACCAGTGCCCGGAGTGCGGCGAGTATGGCGAAATCATATTCGATCGGATCCACTACAAGCACACCGTCAAAAAAGTGCGCGGGAAAAAGGTTTACAGCATAGACGGCCCGATCACATGGGCCTGCCCGCATTGTGGCTGTATCAGCGACGAGGAAACCATGAGGCGGCAGCCTGCGAAGTGGATCGCCGAGAACCCGGACGCATACGCCACCGGCGTGCGCTCCTTCTGGCTGAACGCCTTCTCGTCGCCGTGGACACCATGGGAGAAAATCATACTTGAATTTCTCCAAGCCAAAGACAACCCGCAAAAGCTGAAAGTCGTCTACAACACGAAGCTGGGCGAGCTCTGGGAGGATCGCGGCGGCACAATCGACGAGGACACCATGCTGGCCCGCCGGGAGGACTACGGCACCAATGCCGACGGCTCCCCGGTGGAGCTGCCAGAGGGCGTGCTCGTCCTGACGTGCGGCGTCGATACGCAGGACAACCGGCTGGAGTACGAAGTCGTGGGCCACGGCTACTATGGCGAAACATGGGGCATAAAAAAGGGCTACATCATGGGAAAGCCGGACACCGACGCCGTGTGGCAGCAGCTTGACGACGTGATCGGCCACGTTTACCGCTTCAAAGACAGCAAGCGGGGGCTGCGGATCTCGATCACCTGCGTGGACTCCGGCGGCCACTACACCCAAGAGGTGTACCTGCGCTGCCGGGAAAGGAAAAACAAGCGCGTCTTTGCTATCAAAGGCAAAGGCGGCGACGGGATCCCCTTCGTGACACCGCCTTCAAAAGTCAAGATCGTGGTGGATCAGCAGGTGATCGGCCGGTGCTGGCTTTACACCTTCGGCGTGGACGCTGGCAAAGAGTCGATCATGTCAAGCGTGCGGGTGCAGGAACCCGGCGCGAGGTATTGCCACTTCCCCCGCGGGGAGTCCTACGGCTACGACTCGTATTACTTCAACGGCCTGCTGTCTGAAAAGCTGGAGCTCACCCAAACCAAGCGCGGCAATAGCTGGGCGTGGGTGAAGATCCCCGGCCACGAACGAAACGAGGCGCTCGACTGCCGCAACTATGCGCTGGGCGGTTTTCGTATCATCAACCCGGACATGGAGGCCGTGGAGCGCAGGCTCAAAAACATGCCGGATCCGCAGCAACCGAAGAAAGCTGCAGCACCGAGACAGCGCCGGACGAACACGGCGGCGCAATATTTTGACGAATGGTAAGGAGGCAACGCCATGAGGCGAACACGCGAAGTTATTCAGGCCGAGCTCGAACAGACGCGCAAGCGGCTGGATCGCTATCTGGCCCGCGAGGACGACATGCTGGACAAAAACGGCGTCCAGAGCTACGGGATCGGCTCCAGAAATCTGCAACACTACAACACCGCACTCAAAGACGTGCAGGACATGATCGAAAAGCTCCGCGCCCGGATCCGGGAGCTGGAGGCAGAGCTGGCGGGCAGCAGCCCGCGGCGAGCGGTGGGCGTCGTCCCCCGCGACTGGTAACGGGTAAACGCCGGGATCCCCGGCTTTACTACGGCACGGCCGGAGGGAGTTTTCGCTCCTTTCCCCCTTCGGCTGCTGCCGTTTTTTATTACATGCCAAGGAGGTGAGAAAAATCAGGTACGACAAGAAAATGGGAATGTATCTGCCCGACAGCGTGCGCCCACAAAACAAGGGCTACGGCGAGGCCGGGGCCAGCTGGAGCAAGCGGGCCGTGAAAGGCTTCAACGCGCC
The DNA here is from genome assembly GCF_059728505.1 of Blautia sp. St.27G3. Lineage (NCBI taxonomy): Bacteria > Bacillati > Bacillota > Clostridia > Lachnospirales > Lachnospiraceae > Blautia > Blautia sp. St.27G3. The sequence continues at coordinate 459,157 of NZ_BAAGFO010000001.1, forward strand.
GAGCGGATCCGCGCATGAAGATATAGACTTTAACAATTTTACCATGAGGCAGCGGGCCCGCATGTTATACATGGCCGCGCCCGTCGCCACCTCCGCGATCAAGACCAACCGCACAAACGTGGTAGGCGTCGGCCTGCGCTTGAAAAGCAGGATCGATCGCGAAGTGCTGGGCCTCACACCAGAACAGGCAGAGGCGTGGCAGAAAATCACCGAAAGGGAGTTTACACTCTGGGCCGGTGATAAAAGGGCCTGCGACGCCACGGGCATGAACAACTTCTACGGGCTCCAGCAGCTCGCGCTTGTGTCGTGGCTGCTCTCCGGCGACTGTATCGGCATTATTAAGCAATACGACACCACGCCGCTGCTCCCCTACTCCCTGCGGGTACACCTGATAGAGTCCGACCGGATCGCAACACCGGGCGGCTACGGTGCCGGAGGCTCGATAACCTTCACCACCGGAAAGAACACAGACACCGGGAACACCATATACGACGGCGTGGAGGTGGACAAAAACGGCATGGTGGTGGCCTATCATATCCGCAGCACATACCCCTTCGAGATCGGGGCACCGACGACGACGTGGGCCCGCGTGCTGGCGTATCAGGAACACACCGGACTCCCCAACGTGCTGCACGTCATTGACACCGAACGGCCGGATCAGTACAGAGGCGTGAGCTATCTCGCGCAGGTGATCGAGCCGCTGCTCCAGCTCAGGCGCTACACAGAGTCCGAGCTCATGGCTGCGGTGGTGGAGTCGTTTTATACTGCCTTCATCAAGACGCAGGCACCGACGGACGAGAACCCGTTCAACCAGACGGATCCCGACATGCCGGGCGAGCCAAGAGGCCCGAACGAGTACAGCATGGGCCCAGGCCAAGTCAACATCATGGCACCCGGCGAGGACGTGGAGTTTGCAAACCCGACGCACCCGAACGGCAGCTTCGACAAGTTCGTGACTGCTATGTGCGCTCAGGTGGGCGCGGCTCTGGAAGTCCCGGCCGACCTGCTGCTGAAACAGTTCAACAGCTCGTACAGCGCCAGCCGTGCGGCTCTGCTGGAGGCGTGGAAGGCGTTCAAAATGCGCCGGGAATGGCTGGCCGACGACTTCTGCCGCCCGTGCTATGAAATCTGGATGAGCGAGGCCGTGGCCCGTGGGCGTATCTATGCGCCCGGCTTTTTCACGAACCCCGCAATCCGCGCCGCATACCTCGGTAGCGAATGGCTGGGCCCGTCTCAGGGACAGCTCGATCCGGTGAAGGAAATCACCGCGGAGATCCTCGCGTGCAGCGAGGGCTATTCCACCATAGGCACTAACTTAACAATATTTGAATAAGCTGCTGTCGGATTTTTCTTCGTTTTTCAATAAATGACATCTTTATAAGTTCCAGAATGTCAATAGACATTGACACCTTATCTGGAAGTATCATCATGAAAATTATAAATGACACCAGCTTGGTCTCTCTCCATATACTCCGGTTCCCTTCGGATGTTCCAAGAGGGGGAAAAATCAATATCCCCAAGATATTTTTCAGTGAGAAGCGACAGCAGGATTTTCCCATTAATCCAGACCTCCCCAGCTTCTTCTGTCTTCGTCGGGATATTGCCTAATTGAAGCAACGATTTCATTCTTTTAAACACAAGCTCAATCTGCCAGCGCAGACGGTAACAGGCAAGAATCTTCTCCGCAGAAATCTCTGCCGGCAGAGAAGTAATTACAAACATATACCTGTGAGTAAATTTTGTGTCTTCACTATATTTTTTCTGCTTTTTACTTTCCAGACGCTCTAACCGCTTTGCTTCTTCCTCAATTTCTTCCTGTGTTTTCTTTATTGCGCAGATCCTCAATGGAATCCGCTTTTTACCGCTCCCATTTATATATACCACGCATTCAGCAGCTCTTTCACCAACGCTCTCAAGCCAGTTGGAGAGTGTTATCTTCTGCCCGCTGTCATCATACAGGTTAAATGCCTTATTTTTGAGCCGTATAATAAAATCAGCCTCTGCGTTCAGACAATGCTCTATGCTTTTTATTGTGCCATATGCGCGGTCCGCTATGACCAGGCAGCCTTTGTCAAATGAAAAATTTTTCAGGCTTTCCCCTGTGGACTGTTCTGTTATTCTAAACTGGCTGCAGGTCAGAGAAAACAAATCTACAGCATAGTGCAGATGCCACAGCCTTTTTACAGCCCCTTTTTCCACAATATCAGATGCGTCCACTGCAAGCACCTGATAAGCTTTAAGCCAGTCAGGCTTTTTATAATGCATAATTGGATTTGGGAGAATGTTTTCCGCCAGCCATTTTATCCAGTCCCTGCACTGGACAAATTTTTTCATAAAAGCAACATCGCTGATCTTTCCAATACCACTTAACAAAGCAAACTGGCTGACATCAACCAGAGATTTATTGCCGGAAAGATAAAATAAGATCAGCCGCAGTAAATCCAGCGGATTTTTTATCGTTCGTTTTCTTGTAATCGCTTTCTTATCAAAACAAGCCTGTTCATAGCCTGACGGCAGTAATTTTATTAAATCATTTGTATCCATAGAATTCACCTCTGTTTGATTATAACAGAAATTTTATGGATTTGCATTAAAGTTAGTGCATATGGGCTATTCCACCCACGAGCAGAGCACGATCCGCCTCAATGGCGGCCAGTGGGACGCCAACGTCGAACAGCTCCAGCGCGAGAACGAAAAGCTCGGCGGGCAAGCGCCGGATCCTCACCAATCTGGAGGCGGCACCGGCGGGCAGGACGAGGAAAGCCCGGAGGGGCCGCAGGAAGGCGAAGAACCGGCCGAGGGGGACAATAACCCGCACAACCCTGAAACGGCCCGCAGACGGGGCGCTCAGGCCCTACGCGACCTCGTAATAAGGGAGCAAATAAAACAAGCCATAGGAGGGCAAGCCAATGAGAACAAAACATAACCGCCTACGCATGGGCCCAGCAGCGGCCCCGCAGGCACCACCCGCGACAAAGTTCTGGAACGTGGCAAGCGTCGGCGAGGACGAGGGCGAGATCACCCTCTACGGCGACGTAATGAGCCAGCAGCCCGTTGACTGGTGGACGGGAGAACCGGAGCCGGGCCTCTACATCACCCCGGAGGGCTTCATGGAGGATCTCGCGGCCGTCAAGGACAAAGGGCACATCACCGTGAAGCTGAACAGCTGCGGCGGCGACCTCTACACCGGGATCGCAATCCACAACGCGCTGAAAGCACTCAGCGGAGAGGTGAACGTCGTCGTGGAAGGTATCGCGGCCAGCGCCGCCAGCGTGATTATGTGCGCCGGTGACACCGTGACCGTGTACCCCGGATCCCTCGTTATGATCCACGGTGTAAGCGTCGTGCTCTGGGACTCCCTGAACATTCAGGACATGAAGCAGCTGATCAAGGGCATGGACGCCAGCGAGCGGGCCGTCGCTGAAATCTACAACGGCAAGACCGGCCTCGGAGTGGACACCCTGCGCGGCATGATGACAAAAGAAACGTGGATGACCGGCCGGGAGGCTCTGGACAAGGGCTTCGCGGACGCTATCAAGGAGGACGAGGACGATCCCGACATGAGCATGAGCTCCGATCGGAAAGTCCTTTTTGTCAATGGCGTGCGCCACAATGTCGAAGGGCTGCACAATGTACCGGGAACTATCCCGATCCAAAAAAGTGCTAAACCGGCAGCAAGACCGGCAGCAAATAAAAGGCCGACCAATAAGGCGGCGAAACCAGAAGGAGGAAAAAACCACATGACACTCGACGAACTGAAAGCTCAGGAGCCTGATCTGGTAAGCCAGATCGAGCAGGCCGCGGTGAACGCAGCACAGGCTCAGACCACCGACGCGGTGACGGCCGAGCGCCAGCGCCTCGCTGCCATTGACTCGATCGCGGCCTCTATCCCCGATCAGCAAATGGTACACGACGCCAAGTACGGCGAAAAGCCCTGCACCGCTCAGGAACTTTGCTTCCGCGTTATGCAGCAGAGCGCAGCGGCGGGCCAGCAGTTCCTCACGAACTACGCGGCCGACGGCAAAGCCTCGAAGGCAGCCGAAGTAGGCGCAGCACCTAACGGCGGCGCTCCGACCACTCAGGCCGAGCAGGACGCAGCCGACATTCAGGCAGTAGTCGCTGCCTACAATCAGACCAAAGGAGGCGCGAAATAATGAGCAAGAGACTGGACGAAACTCTGGGCTATGTAGGCCCTGACAACCTGATCGCCGACATGTACCCGCCCACGGACGTGTTCAGCGTAAAGCTGAAAGCCGGGCAGGGCGAGCTCCAGCGCGGCACGCTTCTGGCTGCCGGAGCTGACGGCAGCATGGAGAAGATCAGCACCGCAACAACCGGCAAGGCCAACGCCGTGCTCTCGGATCCCGTGGACACCGGCGACGCTGAGGGCGAAGCAGTACCCGGTATCGCCTACCGCACCGGACACTTTAACACCAACCGGCTGATTGTGGCCGAGGGCTACGAAATCACGGCAGCAGACAGAGAGGCGCTCCGCGTCGCGGGGATCCTGACCTCTGACGCCGTGGAAATCTAAGAAGGAGGACAGACAAATGGCTTTTAATTACTACGACACCCACACGCTGCTTGCTTCTGTCAAGCAGCTGGCACCGCTTCACACCTTCCTGCTGGATCGCTACTTCCCCACGAACGCAGCGACCGACATTTTCGCCACCGACGACGTGCTGGTGGAATACAAGAAGGGCCACAAGAAGGCGGCCCCGTTCGTCGCTCCCCGCAAGGGCGGGATCACTATCCTGCGCGACGGCTACACCATGAAGCGCTTCACGCCTTCCTATATCGCGCCGAAGCGTCCCCTCACCGTTGACGAGCTGAAAAAGCGCGGCTTCGGGGAGGCGCTTTACACCACCCTGACGCCTCAGCAGAGGCAGGGCGTCATTATGCTGGGCGACCTCGACGAGCTGCGCGGCATGAACAAGCGCCGCAAGGAGGCCATGGCCGCCGAGGTGATTTTCACCAACGGCTGCATTATGGACGAGTATGTGGACGACCTGCACACCTTCGAGGAACGCGAGGTGCGCTATTATGACGGCAGCACCAACCCGGCGATCTACACCCCGGCCGCTGACTGGACGACCACCGAGGCGTCCGGCAAGCAGATGATCAGCGACATGGCCGCCATGATCTCCATGCTGACCTCCCGCGGCTTGCCTGCCAGCGACGTGCTCGTGGCTCCTGACGTGGCCGACATTATTCTGGCGAACGAGTGGATCCTGAAACTGCTCGACAACCGCAACTACCAGATCGGCGGCGTGGATCCCGAAGCGCTCCCGACCGGTGCGACCAAGATCTGCCGCCTGAATGTCAAGGGACACATGGTGGACGTTTTGAGCTACGAGGACACCTACACCGAAGTGGACGGCACCGTGAAGCCCTTTATCCCGAAGGGCAAGATCGCGGTGGGCGCTCCTGCTGCTGGCCGTACCGTTTACGGCGCGATCACTCAGGTGGAGCAGTCCGACGGCGAGTTCCACACCTACACCGGCGTGGACGTGCCGAAGTATCTCAGCGACGCAAAGCACAACGTCCGCGAGCTGACTCTGAGCTCTGCGCCGTTGTGTATGCCTAACAATGAGAACCCGTTTATCACCGCCACAGTAGTGAGCGAATAAGCCACCCGGCAGAAAGGAGCAAAACCATGAAGAAAATTAGAGTAACCCGCGGCGGCTGCGGTATTACCTACACGGACGCGCACGGAGTAAAGCGCCACGCGCTCAAAATGCCGGAGGACGGCCCCTTCGAGTGCGACGACGCTCAGGCCGACCGGCTCGTCCGTCTGGGTGTGGCCGCCTATGTAACAGCAAAAACGCCGGAGGCGCAGCAGGAACCGGAGGAAAACGAAGATCAGGATCCGCAGGAACCAGCCAAAACTACGGGCCACCTCGACGCGGCCGAGCTGGAGAGCTGGGAATACAACCAGCTGAAAAAGCTCGCGGCTGACATGGGGGTGACACCGAAGGGCAAGAAAAAGGCTGACCTGATCGCGGCGATCACGGCCGTGGAGGTAACGCCCGGCAGCGAGGTGGAGTCCGACGACGAGGACGACAACCCGCCGGAGCTGGGCGCTGCCGATCCGGAGTAAGGAGGTAAGACCATGATCAGAATGATAAAAGGCACCTATGGGCTGAAAGTGAACGGAGTCGTGGAAGCCATGACGAAGCGCTCGGCCCCCTTTTCCCTCTCTGTTGAGCGCGAGGCCGAGCTCGTAAAAGCTGGCGTCGCTGCCTATGTGGAAGAAACCGCAGAGGAAAAAGCCCTCAGCAACATGAAAATGGCCGAGCTCCGCAAGACTGCTGCAGCGTATGGCGTAGACGCCAGCAAGTGCCGGAGCAAAGGTGAGGCAATTAAACTGATCGAGGCGGCAAAGGCCAAGGCCAAAACCGCCCAAAAGTCGGGAGAATAACCCTGTGAGCTTCAAAGACCAGATCCAGCAGGATCTCGACGCCGTATTCCTCAACACGGACGAGTTCGCAGAGCTCCACCGCATAGAGGGGAAAGAGATCCCCGTCGTGGTGGACAACGATCAGCTGGTAAAGCTCAAACAAGGCCAGATCCTCGGACTTGTGGAGGCTGACCTGCTGCTCATGGGTAAGGAGTCCGACTTTCCGGCCGATATGGAGCCGGGCCGACTCCTGAACGTGGACGGCAGGGAGCTGATCGTGGCGACCTCCGGCACCGACATGGGGCTCATTGAGGTGGCGCTACGCCAAAACAGAACCGGATAAGGAGGTGCAGCATGTTACTGGTGGAAAGCATTGACAAGGTGGTGGCATGGCTGAACGATAACGTGTGCAGCCAGATCCAGCTCAAACTCCCGGACGACTTCAAGAACGACAAGGAGTACGGCGTGGAGTATGTGCAGCCTGCCGCCTTCCCTCTTTACACGCCGGGGAAAGACCGGCTCCCGCCGAACGTGCGGGCCCCGATCCCTTCTGTCTGCGTGCAGCTGACCGAGGGCAGCGACGACCTGCTCAAACGGCAGCGCAGGCTCCAGATCCGGCTCTGTCTCGCCTGCTGGAACCCCGGAGAACACGGCGGGGAAGTATTACACCCCCGCAAAAATGAGAAAGCCGTCGGCGGGTATTCCTACTACCGGCTGACGGGAGAAGCCGCGAAAACGTACACCCGCAATATGGAAGGCTGGAGAGACTCGTTCAATTTTGCCGACCTCGTGCTGCGGGAAATCGAGGGCGCGGAATATATCGCAGGCCACCGGCTTGTAAAGGAGCAGGGGATCAAGTTCGGACTGTTTACCGAGGACGGCAATATCTGGGACTACTACCCCTACTGGCACAACTGGATCACCTTCACGCTGGAGGCAGGCGTCACGGCTCCAACGCCGCGAGAATATGAAAATCTTTTATAACAAGGAGGCAAAACTATGGCATACCTACATGGCGCATACGGCGAGATCCTCGCCAGCAAAACGACCTCGGCCAAACAAACCGACGCCGTACTGGCCTATATCGGCACGGCACCGGTGAACTTGATCCGGGGCTATGCTGAGAAGGATCTCGTCAACATGCCGCTCAAAATTCAGAACATGGGCGAAGTGCAGGCCAATCTCGGCTACGCAACCGACTGGGACAGCTTCACCCTCTGCGAAGCCTTCGCAGAACATTTTGACAATACCGTGGAAAACGTGGGCCCGATCTACGTCGTGAACGTGCTCGATCCTGACGCCCACAGAGACACCGAAAAGACCACCAAGACGCTGACCTTCAAGAACAACCGGGCAGAGTTTGAAAGCTCCGACATTATTCTGGACACCTTCGCGATCGCGGACATGGCCGAGGGCGTGGACTACACGCTGAGCTATAACTACGCGAAGGGGGCCGTCGTCGTGCAGCTTCTCAAAACGCCTACGGCGGCTGACGTGTCCTGCACCTATAACACAGTGGACGCTTCGGCCGTGGTGCCTGCTGACATTATCGGCCAGCAGACCGAGGAAGGGGAATACACCGGCCTCAGCTCCATGGCTCTGCTCTACACCAACTTCAACGCCGTGCTCAATTCTCTGGCGGCTCCGGGCTGGAGCCACTACCCCGAAGTGTATCGGGCTATGGTGAGCACCGTCCAGAAGCTCAACGGGCACTGGGACGGCTTCACCCACGCCGACATTCCTCTGGTAGACGACAAGGGAAACAAGATCGACACAAAAGCCAAGGCCGACAAGTGGGCCGAGGATCACGGCTACAACAGCGAGCGCAGCAAGATTTACTGGCCGCAGATAAAGGACGGCAGCGGCCGCGCCTTCCACCTCTCCACCGTCGGCGCTGCCACTATGCTGCGTGTTGACCTGAGCCACGACGGGATCCCCTTCGAGTCCCCGTCCAACAAGGAGATCATGGCAACCGCTCAATACTTCGGCGAGGGCTCCAAGAGTAAGGGCTTCGACCAGCAGGCGGCCAACGCCCTGAACGAGCGCGGGATCACAACGGCCTGCTTCTGGGGCGGGAAGTGGGTGCTCTGGGGGCCTCACACGGCGGCCTTCAAGTACAACGGCGACATGGACGCCCGCGCGATCTTTGACGTGAATATTCGTATGCTGGAGCATATCACCAACAGCTTCCAGCTGGATCACGGCACCGAGATCGACAGCCCTATGACGCCACAGGACAAAGACACGATCCTGAACTTCGAGAAGCAGAAACTTGACACCCTCTGCGGGATCGGGGCCCTGATCGGCACCCCGACGGTGGAGTTTTTGGAAAGCCAGAACCCCACCAGCGACATGATGAACGGGGACTTCGTGTGGGACTTCGCCGTCACCAACACGCCGCCGTTCAAATCTGGCACCGCCCGCGTGTGCTACACCGACGAGGGCTTCACCGCATTTTTCGGTAATGAGTAAGGAGGTGCAGAAAAATGGGAAAATGGTTAGACATTAAAGGACCGGTAGTGGCCGACACGGTTTACTCCGGCGGCGTTCTGGTAGCCAAGGACGTGTCCTTCACGCTGCCGGGCATTGAGTTTTTAACGGCTGACGTTCAGGCCATGGGTAACTTGACCGTGCCGCTGATCGGGCTTCTGGAGAACATGGAGCTCACGATCACGAAGATCGGCGTGGACATGGGCCTCAGCCGCCTGAGCAAGCTCGAAAAGCAGAACCTTGAGTTCCGCTGGGTGCAGAACGTCGTCAAGTCCGACGGCTCCCAGAAGAATGAGGGCTGCAAGGCGTTTGTGCGTACCCTGCCGGGGGCGCTGCCGGAGCTGGGCGTCGAAGTAGGATCCGCCACCGAGGCAGAGAACACCTACAACGTGACGCGCCAGCAGATTTACACGAACGGCACCGAGTACATGTGCGTGGATAGGCTCAGCCAGATCCTCCGCATTAACGGCAAGGACTACATGAGCGAGATCAACAATCTGCTTTAATCAAATAACAACGGGCCCGCCGGACTTTGCACTGGCGGGCCTTCACTTTTCTGAAAGGAGCCCAAAGGCATGAAAGAAAAAAAGAACAAATTCGAGGGCACTCTCACCCTCAAAAACCCGATCATGATCGACGGGAAGGAAGTCAAGGAAGTGACCTACAACTCGAACGAAATCGACGGGATCCTTTTCGCCACGGCTGAGGCCAAGAAAAAGGCAGCCGCAGGCATGAAGAACACGACGATCACCCCGGCGGCCGAGTTTGACGTGGGCCTCCACTTGTACCTCGGCTTCGCTGCGATCGTGGCCGTGAACCCGTCCTATGACTTCGCCGACGTGGAGCGGATCAAGGGGCGCGACGTGGTGGAGGTAATGGCGATCGGCCGAAATTTTATTCTCACGTCGGAGCAGGAACAACCGGAAAGCGGCTCCGGCGAGCCTACCGAGACTACGCCAGAGTCTACCACACAAGCACGTCCGACCTCGAAAGAAAAAGAGTAACCGACTTTATTCTGGAATACGCGGAGGCGGCCGAGGATCTCGCGGAGGAACGCAAGCGCCAAGAGAAGAAACGGCCGCCAATAAGCCGGAGGCCCAAGCATGTGAAACGGAGGTGAGGACATGGCGGGCAGAGCTTTACAATCCACAATAGAAATCGCCGGTACCCTCAGTCCTTCTTTACAGCAGGCGATCCGGCAGGCCGTTGACCGGCTGGAGGAAATGAGCGAGGAAACGCTGGAAACCGCCGGGGCGGCCGCACGGCTGGCCGACGAAATCAGCACGCAAGAGTCCGTCCTCAGAAACCTGCAAAGAGGCTACGCCGATTTTATCGTGAGCGGGCAGGAAAGCAGCGACGAGGCCCGGCAGCTCGCCGATCGGATCCAAGACCTATCCGACGAACTGGACGAGAACCGGGACACCCTCGAAGCCGCCGAGCGTGCCGCCAGAGACTTGATCGACGCGCAGGACGACACCGGCGACGCCTACGAGGCCCTGCAAAAAACCATAAGCAAGCAGCAGGGCGACCTCGAAGCGCTGCAACGGGAATACGCCAACCTCGTGCTCGAACAAGGCGAAAGCTCCGACGAAGCTCAGCAGCTCGCGGGGCGGATCGGCCGTCTGTCCGGGGAACTGAACGAGAACCGGCAGAGGCTCAACGACGCGGAGCAGGCCGCCGACCGGCTCGGCGACACCATGGAGGACGCCGGGCAGCAGGCCGAGGACTCCAGCGAAGGCTACACCGTTCTGAAAAATGTTATTGCTAACCTTGCAACCGAGGCGATCGACAAGGCGGTGGAAGCCTTCAAGGAACTGGCGACCGAAGGCGACACCGCTCTGGCTATGCTGGAGGCCCGATCCGGGGCCACGGCCTCCGAAATGGAGGGCTTCGAGGACGTTATGTACGAGGTTTACAACGCCAACTATGGCGAGAGCCTCGGCGACGTGTCCGAAAAGCTCGGCACCGTGATCCAAATGACGGACGACCTCGACAACGCTTCGCTGGCGAAAATCACCAAGAACGCGATCGCGCTGGAGGACGTGTTCGGCTTCGACACCATGGAAAGTATGCGGGCCGTGAACAGCCTCATGGATCAGTTCGGCATAACCTCCGAGCAAGCCTTTAATCTCGTAGTGCAGGGCGCACAGAACGGGCTCAACCAAAACGACGACCTTCTGGACACGATCAACGAGTACAGCGTCCAATTTAAGAACGCCGGGTACAGCGCCGACGACATGTTCAACATGCTGGCGAACGGCGTCGAGTCCGGCACATGGAGCGTCGATAAGCTCGGCGACGCGGTGAAGGAGTTCAACATCAGAATGAGCGACGGATCCGCGAAGGAAGCCGTCGAAGCTCTCGGCTTTTCGTGGGATAAGGTATCGGAGGACTGGAGCAAAGGCGGCGACAGCGCCAAAGAAGTGTTTAACATGCTGGTGAACGAGCTCGACGGGCTGGAAAACACCACCGAAGGCTACAACATAGGCGTGGGCCTGCTGGGTACTATGTACGAGGATCTGGGCCAAGACGCCGTGCTCGCTCTTTCCAACACCGAGGGGGCTATAAACAGTGCCTCGGACGCTATGGCACAAATGGACGCCGCAGCCTATGACACGCTGGAGAGCTCCCTCTCCCAGCTGGGCCGGACGGTAAAGGCCGAAGTGGTGCAGCCAATCGCCGAGGAACTGACGCCCGCTATCAAGGACGCCGTGAACTTCGTCAACGACCGAGTTGGCCCGTCGGTGGACTGGCTGCTCTCCCACCTGCCAGAAGTGGGCATTGTGCTGGGAACGATCGGCTCCATAGTCGCCGCTATGAAATGGGGATCCATAACAGCGCAGCTCGGCAAGCTCTCCGGGGGCTTCTCCAGTCTTATGAGTGCGCTCGGAAAGATACCGGGCCCAGCTCTGGCGATAATCGCCGTAGTGGCCGCGCTGGCTGCTGGCTTCATGTACCTATGGAAAACAAACGAGGACTTCCGCAACAACGTGACAGCCGTATGGGAAGAACTGCAAGGCAGCTTTTCCGAACTGGGCGGCACGATCAGCGAAATGCTAAACCAACTCATGCCGCTGATCTCACAGATAGCAAGCACGGTCTTGACGGCCTTCGGCCAGATAGCCGCGGCGGTGCTGCCCGTGCTGATCCAGATCATAGCTGAGATCCTGCCGGTTATTATCGACCTGATCAACAAGCTGCTGCCCGTCCTCACCACGATAATTGAGAGCGTCCTCTCTGTTCTGGTGGACGTAATCAACCAACTGCTGCCGCTCGTTATGCAGATAATCGAGGCGGTGCTGCCCGTGCTGCTCCAGCTCGTGCAGACGCTACTCCCGATCATCACTCAGATCGTGGACGCCGTGCTGCCGGTGCTGATCCAGCTCATTAACGCAATACTGCCGATCATCACGCAGATAATCAGCGCGGTGCTGCCGGTACTGGTGGAAATTTTGAACGCACTGACGCCGATCCTCAACATGGTGATCTCGCTATTGCAGCCAATTTTGAACCTTATTATTTCACTGGTGACGCCGATCCTCAACCTCATAATGACGGCGATCACTCCGCTGATTGAAATATTCACGACGCTGATCTCGTCGATCCTCCAGCCAATCATGCCGATTTTGTCGGCGGTGGCGAACGTGATCACCTCCGTGCTGGGCTCGGCCATTCAGGCGATCCAGCCGATTATTCAGGGGCTAACCTCTGTTTTCCAAGGGCTGATCGACTTCATAACCGGCGTATTTTCCGGGAACTGGAGCCAAGCGTGGAACGGCGTCGTCCAAGTATTCGGCGGGCTCTGGGACAGCCTCGTCGGTATCGTGAAGGCACCGATCAACGCCGTGATCGGCCTGATAAACAAGGCGATCGGGGCTCTGAACGGTATTAGCGTAACCATTCCCGACTGGGTGCCCGTCGTAGGCGGTAACACCTTCGGGATCAATATCCCCACCATACCAATGCTCGCGGCCGGTGGATTTACCGACGGCGTATCAATCGCGGGCGAGGCAGGCATGGAGGCGGTGATCTCATTCGACAAGAGATACCGCTCGGAGAATATAGCAATCTGGGAAAAAGCCGGTCAAATGCTCGGAACCCTCGGCGACTCTGCCGGGGAAGGCGACGGGCTAACGAGTACAGCCGGGAAACTGCTCACGCTGGACGACTTCTCTCTGGGAAGTCTGGCGAACGACGCCAGCACCGTGATCTATTATGATTTTTCCGGCTTCACATGGAGCCCACAGATCCAGACGGGAGGCACCGGCGACGACACAGACGACTTCATGGCCCAGCTCAGGGCACACGAGGCCGAGTTCTTCGACTGGCTGGAGGAATTTATTCAGGCAAGGGAGGTGGCCGCTTATGCGTAGAGTGACAGCCTACAAGGAATACACCACGCGCGAGGGCGACACCTTCGACGCGCTGGCGCTCCAACTATACAACGACGAGAGACTCGCCCACTACATCATAGAGTTTAACCCCGACTATGCGGACGTGGTGATCTTCGGCGCGAATGTGGCCCTCCGGCTGCCGATCGTCGAGGACGCAGAAACGCCGGAAACTCTGCCGCCGTGGCGTCGGGGCGCTGAGGACAGCGAGGACTCAGCATGAATTTTTTCTACAACGGGACGGACATTTACAACGACGTGTCGGTGAACTACTGCGTGCATGAAATGTTCGCGGAAAAGCAAGCCGACACGCTCGTGATCCGTTTCAATGACACCAAGGGCGTGTGGAGCAAATGGCAACCGGCAGCCGGTGACACGGTGCGCTTCAAGGAAGGCGCGAGCGACACCGGGAAAATGTTCATTCACTCCATGAAACCCGAAAACGGGCTTTTCACAATCCGGGCCATGTCAATGCCAAAGACCGGCCAGATCCGAAAGTCCAAAAGCTGGGAGGGCGTGCGCTTCCTGCAACTGGCGAACGAGTTCGCCGCAGGCCACGGCCTCGACTTCAAGAACTACGGCTGCGCGGATCAGCTGTACCCGTACATTAAGCAGGAAAACGAGAGCGACTTCGCCCTGTTCTCCCGCCTCTGCACGCTGGAGGGCTGCCAAATGCTCATATTTGACGGGGCCCTGCTGGCCTACAATGAGCAATACATTGAGGGCCAGCAACCGGCGGGCAGTCTGGAGATAGACGAAAACGGCGTTTTCACCTATGCCGACGACCGCGAGGCCATGTTCGGATCCTGCGAGGTGGCGGGCGGCAGCTTCTCCGGCAAATTCGTGGCCGACGCCGCGAACAGCGTCGTGCTGCGGCCGAAGTCAATCATGGAAGCGTCGCGGGCGGTGACGGGGCTCCCCGCCTCAAAAGACCGGCAGGCGCTCCAATGCACCAGCAACGCAGAGGCAGCCCGCTTCGCCAAGGGCCTGCTCCGAAATGCCAACAAATACGGCCGGACGGGGCAGTTCTCCAAGGCTCTAATGACGGGCTATGCTGCGGCCAGTCTGGTGACACTCAGCACCACGAAGGCAAGCATGTGGGACGGCACCGTGTTTGTGTATAAAGTCCGGCATGACTTCGTGGGGAACAAATCAACCGTTTATTTCAGGGATCTACTGGAGGGCTACTAATGGGAAACATCAACAAGGGCACGATCGCGGGCATAGAAGGAAACACAGCCCGCGTGGTGCCTTCTGACGCAGGCACAAAGCCTACGGCCAAAATCGTGATCCCGTGGCACCTCAGAGGCGACACGGGAAAGCTCACAAAGGGCACGGCCGTGGTGTACGTCGAGTTTGACGACTCCACCGGGCTGCTGCTGGGCCGTGCTGACGGCGAGTGGGGCGAATACCTGCCGCGCCTGACAGCAGGAACCATAACGGCAGCCGTGCCCGACGGTGACGTGACGGCCGCAGGCATAAGCCTGAAAAAGCACGCCCACACCGGTGTGCATGGAGAAACCAGCGGGCCGCACTAAAGGAGGGATCACATGGCGACAATGGCAAAATGGGGCTCAAAGACATGGGCCGTATCAACAAAGAAAGTCGTCGCTCTGGAGGGGCTGTCCTTTTCCTATTCGCAGGTGGCCGACAACAACACCAGCACCGAGGAAAAGAAAACCACCAACGAGCGCGGCACCGACCTTTTCCCCCTCAGCTTCACCACCGTGCTGCATAGCGGCGCAGGCGTGGACGTGAGAAAAGAGATCGAGAGCTGGAAGGCTCTTGTCACAAAGGTGAATTATTTTTATCTGGGCGGCAAGAAGCTGGGCCCGAAGCTCCAGCTCCGCAAGGTAAGCGTGAGCAACGTCAAGATCGACGATATGGGCCGCATGAGGCTGGCGACGCTCTCCTTCGAGTTTAAGGAGTACGATCCAGACACTACCAGCGTTAAGGTGAGCACCTCGGCGCTGAATGTGAAGGCCAGCACCTCGGCCAAATCCACCAAAAAGACCGAAAACAAGCAGGTGGCAAAGGCCGAAAAGAAAACAATCAAGGTGGGCGACCGCGTGAGGCCCACCGGCCAGAAATATGCAACCGGGCAAAAGATCCCCGGCTGGGTGAAGGAGCGCAGCCATGTGGTGAGCCAAATCAAGGAAAGCCAAAACAAGGTGCTGCTCGGACACCCAAGCGGGATCAATAGCTGGGTATATTTGAGCGAAGTCACGCTCGTGTAAAGGAGGGAGGCCATGAGAGCAAAAGGCAACGGCCGCCCGGAGGTATGCGCTGCCAACCTGCTGAAAATCACCCGCGGGGAGGTATCGTTCGACCGGATCAGGGGAAGGGACGGTGCCCTGATAGACCAACCAAACGCAGCAGACGAGGCGGCGGCTGACGCCGAGTGGCTGCTGCAAACCTACGAGCCACGAGTGGACGCCGAGGCCCTCGCTGCGGACGCGGACGCGCGAGCGGGCGACTTTGACACCATTGTGGACATAACCAGAAGAAAGGAGGACGAGGAAACGTGAGCGATCTCAAATTCATAGAAACAGACGCCGGGAAGGTTTACGACACCATACTGGGCGAGCTGGAAAACGGCGTCCGGGAGCCCTTATATCCCGGAGACGAGCGCCGGATCTTCGGCGAGTCTCTGGCTCAGGTGATCGTCGCCGTCTACAACAGCGTGAACGACGCCTGCCGCCAGAAAATGCTCCGGTATGCCCGCGGCTCCGTTCTGGACGCGCTGGGCGAAAACCGGGACACACCCCGCCTCGATCCTACCTTCGCCACCACGACGCTGCGCTTCGGTATCAATGAGGCCATGGCGTCAAATATCATCATACCGGCCGGGCTGCGGGTGACGGGTGACTTCGTTCACTATTTCCTGACAGACGCCACCGTCGTGCTCTACGCCGGGAGCCTCACCGTCGAGGTGACAGCCACAGCCGAGCAGGGCGGCGCAAGCTACAACGACATGGCGATCGGGGAACTCTCCCAGATCGTTGACGTGTCGGACGTGCCGCTGATCGACTATGTAACCAACACCGAGCCGACGGGTGGAGGCGGCGACCGGGAGGGCGACGAAGCCTACCGGGAGCGGATCCGGCAGGCCGAGAACAAGCTCAGCACAGCAGGCCCGGCCAAAGCCTACAAATACTGGGCCCTGAGCGCGAACCCGCTCGTCACCGACGCGGTGGTGGAGTCCGAAAAGGAAACAATCACCCGGACGCTGACGACCTACGCTGGGCACGCCTTCCAAGGCGGTGCCAATCTGCTGCCGGACACACTGACGGTATATCTGCCGGGCGGCGGCGAAGCCGTGGCGGGTGCCGACTACACGGCCACCTACGACGACGAGCTGCTGACGCTGGCCCTCTCAGGGGCTCTGGCGGGCGCTGCGTCCGTCAATATCAAGATCACCCGGAATATGTACGGCCGCGTCAAAATCGTGCCTATATGCGCCGGTGGCGAAATACCAGACGAGGACATTCTGGAGGACGTGCTGCTGGCCTGCTCGTCTGACGACGTGCGGCCACTCACGGACATGGTGCAGGTAGAGGCTCCGGCCGTCCACGAGTACGACATAGAGCTGGAATACTACACCACCAAGGCCGACGAGTCCGAAGTCGTCCAAAACGTCGAGGGCACCGGCGGCGCGATCAGCCGGTACATTTACTGGCAGGGCTCCAACCTCGACCAAGACATAAACCCGGACGAACTCAGGAAGCTGATCCTCTGCCCTCACTGGGAGGACGGCCTGAAAGGGGCCACGCGGGTGAACATCATCAAACCGGAATACACAGAGCTGGAGAGCACAACCGTGGCCGTTTTCTCCGGCAAGCTGAAAGTGTCCCACAAAGTAAAAGACTAAAGGAGGCGGTGACATGGGCGGCATGAAAGTGTCAAATATTGATTTTATACGCCTGCTGCCCGCCTTCATGCAGGACGACGAGGCAGCGATCGCACTCAGCAAAGCCGTGAACAATCTCATAAGCGAGCCCGGCAGCCGGATCCCTTCGATCCGCACATGGGACGAGGTGGACAATCTGAGCGAGGCAGAGTGCGACGAACTGGCGTGGGAGCTGGACGTGGACTGGTACGACTCCACCGGCATGAGCCTGGAGGAAAAGCGGAACACGATCAAGCTCGCGCAGCAGATCAAGCGCAAGCGAGGGACGAAGTGGGCCGTCGAACGGCTGATCTCTGCATACTTCGGCGAGGGCTACGTCGTGGAGTGGTACGAAATGGGCGACAGCCCGTACACCTTCGTGGCCCTGACTACCAACACACACACGGACGCCCGCAATTTTGAGAAGTTCGTGGAGGCCGTAAAGGCCGCGAAAAATTCGCGCTCACATCTCGTGGGCGTTTTTTATTTCTGGCAGCAGGGCCCGGATCCCGGCATTGAGTACAGACTGGACACCAGCATGCACCGGTATGACTTCGTGAAGTGTGGCACCCGTCCAAGGATCGCCACGGTGGGATTTATCGTCAAGCCGGGCATAGAGCTGGAGCCGGACGAGACGCTGCACCGGTATGGCTTCACCCATGCGGGCGAGTTTGAGTGCGGCACATATCCACGGCCCGGCACGCTGGGCGCTGCGGTAAAGGCTGGGATCCCCGCGGATCCTGACGTGCAGGCGCTCCGGTACGACTTCGGGAGAAAAGCCGGGACATATCCAAGGCCCGGTACCATGGGGCAGGCAATCCGGCGGCCGATCCGGGCAGAGCCCGCGGCTGGCTTCCTGCTTTACCCTCACCCGAAAACCGGGGATCTGATATGCGGGACATACCCGCGACCGGGGACGCTGGGAAGCGTGCTGCAGCAGCGGGTAGCCGACGAGCTGGCGGCCGTCCTCTATTCCTACCAGCACACCAAAGCGGGGACGGTAAAGTGCGGTACCGTGGGGGCGGGTACAATCGGCGAGGCCCTCACCAACAAAGCAGCTACAGCTCCGGGCCTCACATTCACGGCGTACAGCTTCGTGAAATGTGGGACAAGGCGCTGCGGTGAATAAATAAAACCGAAAGGAGGACACAGTATGGGCTACTTTTACGACAGCTTTATGGGCCACCGAAGGAACCAGTGGCTCCGCTCGATCCACGCCGCAGAGGTACAGACCGGCGGCAGCTGGCACCGGGGGACGATCAACAAGAAGATGATCGAGGGCGACACCCTCACTATTCTGGCGACCTTCCCCAGTCTGGACTCCGTGGCCTGCACGATCGACGCCTCGCGGCTGATCGACACCCGCGGAGAGATCGCCGCATACCAGCAGCGGACGATCACAAAGGTGGAGGGACAGGGCACCATGATTAAGCTCACAGTCCCGATCTATGAAGTCACAACCTAAAGGAAGGAGGAAAAACGCATGTATAGACGCACGTTCTGGCTCGACAAAGTGGAGGACGTGGACACCCACGAGATCATTCAGGAAGGCACCGACCAGAGCGCCGGACACTTCAACAATGCCGAGCACGGCATTTCTGACGTAAATCTGGCGGCAGCCCTGATCCTGATCTCGTCCTCTCTCACCGCCGAGCAGGTGGCGACCGAGGAAAGGACGATCACGCTCACCAACTCCCAGAGCTACCCGTTCAACAACTCCGCACAGACGATCGCGCTCGCAACCGCGAGAAACTTCACGGACTACACCGTGGAGGCCGAGGTGCTGGATCACTCCGGCAACGTCGGCGACGTGAGGATCTTCGACCGTATGCTGAACGGCTTCAAGGTAGCATACGACGGCAGCGCAAAAAGCGCCACCATTAAGCTGAGAATTAAAGGAGGAATGTAATCATGGCAACCAATAAAGTGAAAGTTATCGAAAAGAACGCGGGCGAGAAAATCGCCTTCGAGCAGAGCGGCACCCGCCTGATCTTCGGCGACGACGAGATCATGCTGAACGCGGCCAAGTATCAGAAGGACTGGCCCGTCGAGGTGGATATTTGCCGCGACAAGGCCGACAACCTGACGATCGGCACCGCCTCCGGGCTGCGCTATGTGGCGCAGGTAATGATCCCGGCCGCAACATATACCGAAACCGTGATCGAGGAACCCGAAGCTCCCGAAGCTGACGCCGAGGACACAGAGCAGACCGAAAACGGCGGTATGAACCAGCAGAACGTCCAGAGAGACAAGAACCCGCTCAACATAGGCGACGTTACCGTCGTTCTCTGGAGCATTGAATAAAAAAAGGAGGACACAACAATGGCAAATTATGATCTTTCCAGTCTGGCGCTCCAGTCGGTGTGCCCGAACAATGTAATCAAGGTGGACGACTCCGATCTTCCCTCTGTTCTTGTGTATATTCCCAAATTCAAGAACAGCGACGTGCTGACCGGCGGCAATAGCGCCACCCACCCGGCGTTTATCGTCAACGGCTCCGAGATCCCCGGCTTCTACTACTCCAAGTACCAGAACGTCGTCCACACCACCAAGCTGACCGACGGCGACGTGACCGCGGCGTACAGCCTGCCGGGTGAGGATCCGGCCGTGAATATCAACTTCGACACCTCCCGCGCACGCTGCGAGGCCAAGGGCGCAGGCTGGCACCTCAGCACTAACGCCGAGTGGGCCGCGATCGCCCTCTGGTGTAAGAAAAACGGCTTCCTGCCCTACGGCAACAACAACTACGGGAAGGACGGCCGAGAAAGCAACTACAAGGCGATCCCGACCTCTAAGGACGGCGACAAAATCGGCCGCGTAGCTACCGGCACCGGCCCGCTGACATGGAGCCACGACAAGACTCTCTCCGGTATCTGGGACATGAACGGCAACGTCTGGGAGTGGCAGGGAGGGATCCGCTTCGTATGGGGCGAGCTCCAGATCCTTGCTAACAATGACGCTGCGGATCCTGATAACCCTCAGAACGAAACAAGCGTGTGCTGGAAGGCAATCAACGCAGCCGACGGCTCTCTGGTAGAACCTGAGTGCCATGTGAGCGATCCTTCCGCGAAGCTCTCCGGCAGCACGATCAAGCTCGACTATGTGAGCGGCGCGTGGGTATATACCACCACCGTGACAAGCTCCAACAATCAGGGCCGGTACTGCTTATTCGCCAAAGTCACCGCAGCGGCAGCAGTCGGCGCAGCGGCCAAGGTGCTGCTCCGTTCCCTGGCCCTGCTCCCGGACGAAGGCACGACCGAGGCAGACTACGAGGGCGACTACTTCTACCTGATTAACGGCGAAGCCGAGCGCTGCGTGGTCCGCGGGGGCCACTGGAACGTCGGTGCGTACGCTGGTGTGTTCGCCTTCCACGGCAACTGTCCCCGCTCCAGCGTCGGCGCGTCCGTCGGCTTCCGCTCCGCTTATATCCCGGAAATCGGGTAATCTGGCAATCTGAAAATCTGGCAAGGGCGGCCCCCCACCAAAGGGCCGCCCTTTACCATGCAAGGAGTAAAACATGGATAACCTACAACTGCGGCAGCGTATCGTCCGGGGCATGATCCGGGTGAGCGAACGCACCGCCAATATGCGAAAGCCGGAAAAGTTCGAGTACCGCAAGCACATGACGGCCGCGTTCATGGATATGCTGGAGCTCTGCATTGAGGCCAACCGATCACGGGGCCAGAAACGTGCAGAGCTGCAAAACAGAATGGACACGAAGCTGGACGTGCTGCGCTCTCTGGTAGATACGGCAGTATCGCCGGAGGATCGTCTGATCTCTCCGGGGCTCCATGAAATCTGGAGCAAAGAACTGAACGAAATCGGGCGTATGCTCGGCGGCTGGAAAAAGTCGAACGAGTGAGCCCGTGGGGAATGTGTCGTGATAAAAGGGGGCGCTGCGTGATCCGCGGGGGCAACTGGAACAACGGTGCGAACGCTGGTGTGTTCAACTTCAACGGCAACAATCCCCGCTCCAACGTCAACGCGAACATCGGCTTCCGCTCCGCTCTTGCCTTTTTCGCTTATTTCCTGCGGGCCAAGGCCCAGCAGGGGCACCAAGGCAAAAGGGACGCATTTCCCGGCCGACAAGGCCAAAGATACAAGCTCGCACAGCTCGCCGGTGGAGGCCACCGGGAGCGGCGGGCAAACCGCGCAGGCTGGCCGATCCTGCTATGCGGGTGAAGGACGGCCGGGAACCTGCGGAGCGGCAACCGTCGGGGAACGGCCGATCCAAGGAATGTCACACGCGGGCCATTTTTTGAAATCAAGGAAGGAGTGAAGGCATGGAACCAATAAACCGGCCCTCCCTTCTGGAGAGGATATACTCGTGGGAAAATCTGCTGAACGCATACCACGAGGCAGCAAGAGAAAAGTGGTACCGGGACGACGTGACGGCCTTCTCGGCCCAGCTGGAGGAAAACCTGATCAGCATACAAAACGACTTGATCTGGCGCACCTACACCGTGGGCCGATACCGGCAGTTTTACGTCTCGGAGCCAAAGCGTCGGCTTATTATGGCGCTGGGCTTCCGGGATCGCGTCGTTCAATGGGCCATTTATTTGCAAGTAAACCAAGAGCTCGACAATGGCATGATATACCACAGCTACGGGTGCAGAGTCGGCAAAGGCACCACCCGATCGGCTGAGCGGCTCCAATACTGGGCTGCGCTCGTTGACCGCAAAGCCGGGCCACCGTGGCACTACTTAAAACTGGATATTTCAAAATATTTCTACCGAGTGGATCACAGTGTTCTGCTCGGTATTTTAGCGCGGAAATATCCGAGCGAGGACGGTTTTCTCTGGCTCATGGGCGTGATCATCAACTGCGACCATACGCCCTTCGGCCTGCCTCCGGGCAAGTCGGCCGACGAGGTGCCGCCAGCGGAGCGGCTTTTCGAGGTGGGTATGCCGATCGGCAACCTCACCAGCCAGCTGCTCGCAAACGTCTGTCTCAACGAGCTGGATCAGTATATCAAGCACGAGCTGAAAGCTCATTTTTACGTCCGGTATATGGACGACATGGTGCTGCTGCACCGGGACGCCAGCGTGCTGAACGAATGGCGGGTACTCATTGAGGGCTACCTCAACGAAGTGCTGCACCTCGAACTCAACAGCAAGACCACGATCGGCCTCGTGAAGCACGGGATCACCTTCGTGGGCTGCCGTGTTTTTCCGGGCGGCCGGAAACCAACGAGGCAGAGTATCAAGAAAGCAAAGGCCCGTATGCGCTATATCGCCAAGGAATACGAGGCCGGGCTGATTGACTTCGACGCGGTGGACGCCACCATGCAGAGCTACTTCGGTATGCTGGGCCACTGTTCGACGCATGGGCTCCAGAAGTGGATCGAAAACAACATCAAATTCAAACGCAGGGACGGAGAACAGTCTCAGGAGGTGAACACATGGACGTAACAGAGATCATTATAGCCGCAAGCATACCCTCGGCGCTGACCGGCTTCTGTTTTTGGCTGATCGAGCAGCGACTCCAGAAGCGGGAAAAGAAGCGCGACGACGAGGAAAAACAGCGTCGAGCTGCTGAGGAAAAGCGGGAAAAGAACCGCGAAAAGCAAGAGCTTTTTCTGGTGCAGGGCGTCGGAGCTGCGATCGCTCTCGGCGAGGCGACAGCCAGAGCCGTGCAGCGGATCCCGGACGCAAACTGCAACGGCGACATGCACGCCGCGCTGGAATATGCGGCAAAAGTGAAACACGAACAAAAGGACTTTTTGACCGAGCAGGGGATCGGCGCACTGTTCGACTAAGGGAGGTGGAAACCATGCACGGAGAATACGAAGAAATCACCGTGGAAGCCGAGGATCCGCAGGCACAGATCGAACGGCTAACACTGGAGAACCAGAAGCTCAGGAAACAGATCCGGCAGCTGAGGGCGGCGGCCAAGCTCAACAAAAAAGTGGAGTTTTCAAAGCTCATTTTCGTGGGCGTGAGCGTCGTCACCGTGGCGATCGTTCTGTTTTCCTGCCGCATGATCTGGATCACCATGGACACCTCGGCGCTGGCCTACCTGATCCCGGCAGTATTCACGGAAATGGCCGCAGCTACGGGCTTTTACTACTCCAAGGCCAAGGCCGAGAACAAGATCAAGCTAATGGCTGCCACCGGTGTGCAGCCGGAGGCGTCCAACTTCAACGACATGTAAGGAGGTGCAGGCATGGGACTGACCGGAAAGACCAACGAGGAAAGGATCTGGAACTTCCTCAAAGGCAAGGGCCTGAGCGACCACGGCGTCGCCGGGCTCATGGGGAATTTATACGCCGAGAGCGCACTCAATCCCCATAACCTCCAGAACACATACGAAAAGAAGCTGGGGTACACGGACGACGCCTACACAGCCGCCGTAGACTCTGGCGACTATACCAACTTCGTGAGGGACTCGGCAGGCTTCGGGCTGGCTCAGTGGACATACTGGAGCCGCAAGGAGGCGCTGCTGGCATACGCGAAAGCGGCCGGGGCCTCGGTGGGAGATCTGGCGACTCAGCTCGGCTTTTTATTCAAGGAGCTGAGCGAGGGCTACACCGGAGTGCTGGACACCCTCAAAACAGCCACCAGCGTGCGGCAGGCGTCCGACGCGGTGCTGCTGAAATATGAGCGCCCGGCCAATCAATCCGAAGCAGTAAAACAGAAAAGGGCAGGCTTCGGCGAGAAGTACCTCAAAAAGTACGCAGCCGAAAGCGATCCCGGAAAGGAAGGCAACAATATGAGCAATAGTTCATTGGTGGACTGTACGAGGTACAGCCCGAACCACAGCGGAAAAAGAACGCACACCATTGACACACTCACCCCTCATTGTGTAGTCGGCCAATTATCGGCCGAGACGATCGGCGACTGCTTCCCTAAAGGCAGGGAGGCAAGCTGCAACTATGGCATAGGACACGACGGCCGCGTCTGCCTGATCGTTGACGAGTGCAACCGGAGCTGGTGCAGCTCGTCCAATTCAAACGACCAGAGGGCGATCACGATCGAGTGCGCCAGCGATAAGACTCACCCCTATGCCATGAAGTCGGCCGTCTACGAGAAACTGATCAAACTCTGCGCCGACATCTGCAAGCGCTACGGCAAGACCAAGGTTTTGTGGCTCGGCAGCAAGGAGAAAACGCTCGCCTACACACCGAAAAGCGACGAAATGGTGCTGACGGCACACCGCTGGTTTGCGAACAAGTCGTGCCCCGGCGACTGGCTGTACTCCCGGTACGGCGAGCTGGCGAACCGGATCAACGCCCTGCTGGGCTCTGGCAGTTCTGGCGGCTCAGGCAACGCAGGGGGCGGCGGTAGCTCCGGCGGATCCGGCTCTGTCCTGTACTACGTCCAGAGCGGAGCATATAAGCAGAAAGCCAACGCAGACGCGCAGGCGAAAAAGCTCAAAGCAGCAGGCCACGACGTCCTCGTCAAGCTGGTGGACGGCTATTACAAAGTGCAGACGGGGGCATATTCCAAAAAGGCCAACGCGGACGCCGAGCTGGCAAAGCTGAAAGCTCAGGGCTTCGACGCTTTTATAACCACCAACGGCGGCAGCGCCAGCGCTGACGGCTTCAAGGTGGGCGACAAGGTAAAGTGCAACGCCGGAGTGACGACATACAGCGACGGCACAAAAATGGCCTCGTGGGTGCCCGGATCCGTTCTCTACGTTCGGGCCGTAGAAAGCGGCGGCAAGGTTTTACTTGTGAGCACTGAGCCCACAAAGAAGGTATACACCGGCCGCGTGAAGGCGTCGGACGTTCACAAAATTTAAGGAGGTAGCAACCATGAGCGAAACAATGCAGCAAATTATGAGCGCTTGCCTTCCTGTCCTCTGCCTGCTCATTACAGCTGGCGGGGCCTATGCGGTGGCCCTGCTCCGCAGGGAAACCGCGAGGATCGAGAAGGAGCTCGACAACGAAACGGCCACCAAGTACATGAACATGGCAGCCGACGCGGTGGCGCAGGCCGTCACCTACACGGCCCAGACCTTCACCGACGCACTGAAAGCTGAGGGCAAGTTCACCAAGGAGAAGCAGCTCGAAGCCTTCAACAAAGCCAAGGAGAAAACGTTGGAGATCCTCGGCGACACCGCCGTCAAAGCGCTGGGCGAAATTTACGGCGACTTCGACACATGGGTGGACACCAAGATCGAGCAGGTATGCCGCGAAATCAAGGTACCGGAGGCCGACAAGACCGCAGCCACAACCGCAGCGGCGACAGCTGCCAGCGTAGCGACCACGATCGCCACCACAGCGGTGCAGCAGATCGCGGCCGAGGCTGTCCCGACGACA
This sequence comes from Blautia sp. St.27G3, assembly GCF_059728505.1. Classification (NCBI taxonomy): domain Bacteria; kingdom Bacillati; phylum Bacillota; class Clostridia; order Lachnospirales; family Lachnospiraceae; genus Blautia; species Blautia sp. St.27G3. The sequence goes on from NZ_BAAGFO010000001.1 coordinate 484,590, forward strand.
GCGGCCACCGAAACGCAGGACACGAAAGCAGAATAAAAAGGCCCTGAGAGCTTGTGCGAGCCTCCCAGAGCCACGAAAGAGCCCGGCGGGTAGTTTATACCTTCCGGGCCCTTTTTTGCTTTTTTACGCGAATTATTCAACATTCTGGCCGATTGCTTCGAGCGACTCTTTGATCTGTCCGAGGTTTTCCTGCGTGGCGTCGTCCTCCACCTTTTCGGCTCCGCGGTACACATACTTCACGGCCTGCTCCATATCCATGCCGAGCTCGGCATAATCGCGGGCCGCCTCGTCGTCGGCGTATGCGTATTCCAGCCAATACCCGTAGAATATGGCCTGCTCCATTGTTTCATTATCGCCGTAATAGTCCGGGTAATGTTCCACAATGAACGCCACCGCCTCGTCCCGCTTCTCGTCCGTGACGCCTTCTGCCACGGAGTCCTTCGCGTCCCTTGCCAGAGCGTCCACCTTCGCGCTCGTGTTCGCCTCCGGCTCTGATGCCGTGGGCTGATCCGTTTCCGCTGGTGCGCCGGACTGAATGGACGGCTCCACCTCCGAAGTCCCGGCCGTCTGATCGCCGCCCTTATTTCCACCAACGGCGGCGGCTATCAGAACGACGGCCACCACGCCAACAATGATCCATTTCTTTTTGCTTTTTCCGGCCTGCCCTGCTTCCTGCTCCTTTTTGCTCATGTTTTACCTCCATTTCCATGACTTTTTATTTGCGTTTTTTCGCGTTAGTCATGTTTGGGATAATTATAAGCGGTGAAAGGTGCTAAAGTCAATATGCTATCTACCTATCTTTGGGATAAAAAAGGAGGCGCAACGCCATGAAATTATACAGATACACGAACGGCAGAGCCAACGCCTCCGGCTGCAAAATAAAAGAGCGCCGGGAGGCTGCCGGACTGTCTCAGGAGGAACTCGCGGCCCGGCTTCAACTCGCTGGGCTGAACCTAAACCAAAAGGCAGTGAGCCGGATCGAAACCGGGGACAGAGTGGTGCCAGACTTCGAGCTGCTCTACTTCTCGGAGGTGCTGGAGGTGCCGATCTGCGAGCTATTATCTGCTGATAACTGAGGGCGGGAAACCGCCCTTTTTCTTTTTGCGAAAAAATGCGAGGGACGCTTGACAAAGCGCCAATAATGGCGTATATTATAAGTACGCCAATAAAGGCGCAAAAAGGAGGCAAGGCTATGAACATCAAGGAAATGAGGAAAGAAAAAGGACTGACTCAGAAGCAACTCGCTGAGCAAATCGGTGTAAATATCCGCTGGGTGCAGAAATTAGAGGCCGGAGAGATAAAACTTGAAAACATCACATTTTTGAACGCGGCGAAGCTGATCATGGCGCTGACACCGTTCGACGACGAAAAGCAAATTGCAAGGGACATATATTTCATAGCAAAACGAACACTCGAAAATAACGCTTGAAAAAGCAAGGAGGGGGAGCGGCTGCGGCTGCTCCCTATTTTTTATTTACGGAGGACGCGAACATGAGACGCTTCAAACACTTAACCAAGACAGACCGGCTCCGCATTGAGCAGCAGCTCCGGGACGGAAAAGAGCCGAAGGAGATCGCCGAGTCGATCGGCGTCCACATTTCCACCATTTACCGGGAGAAAAAGCGCGGCGAATATCAGCACCGAAACAGTGACTACACCGAAGAAACCCGGTACAGCTCCGACCTCGCCGAAATGAAATACCGGGCCAACCTCGCAGCCAAGGGCCCAGACCTGAAAATAGGCAAGGATCACGAGCTGGCCGACTACATAGAGCGCCGGATCGCAGACGATAAGCTCTCCCCCGCTGCCGTTCTGGGCGAAATCGAAGCCAACGGAATGAGCTTCGAGACTTCGATCAGCGTCAACACGCTATACAGCTACATAGGAAAGGGCGTTTTCCTTCGGCTGACAAATAAAAGCCTGCCGCTCAAAGGTGAGAAAAAACGCGGCTATCACAAAGTCAAAGCCCAGAAGCGCCCACCAAAAGGCGAAAGCATAGAAAAGCGCCCGGAGGAAATCGGCGACCGATCCACCTTCGGGCACTGGGAAATGGACACAGTAGTGAGCGCCAGACCGGGCAAGGCTGCCATTCTGGTGCTGACCGAGCGGCTCACGCGCGAGGAAATCACAGCGAAGCTCCCGGACAAGAGCGCGGCCAGCGTGGTGCAGGCTCTCGACGATCTGGAGCGTGAATGGGGCGACAAGTTCCCTCTGGTATTCCAGACAATCACCGTAGACAATGGGAGCGAGTTCGCAGACTGTCCCAGCATGGAGCGCAGCGTTCTGGGCGACGGCTCCCGGACAAAACTCTATTATTGCCACCCGTACAGCTCATACGAACGCGGCAGCAACGAAAATCTGAATAAGATGATCCGGCGCTGGCTGCCGAAGGGTACGAACTTCGACGAAATCGCCGACGAAGTGATCGAGGCCGTCACCAGCTGGATCAACAACTACCCGCGAAAAATCCTCGGCTATTTGACCGCCGATCGGGTATTTCAGGCCCATTTATCGGCCGTTTTTGGGGCCCATTAAATTTTTTGGATTTTTTTCGCATTTACTCTTGACATTTGCCAAATTTTGCCAGTATATTTGATATAAGCCGTGAAAAGGGCAAAGCTACTTTTTGCCGCTCCCCTTTTCACGTTTCCTATCCTCAGTATATGTTACACATCCAGCTTCATCTGTCCGTCCTGGATATATCCCATATTTTTCATTCCACGGTAAATCATATAAGAAAGCACGCCAGGAAGGATAAAATGGAACACTGCAATCTTCAGTAATACCGTCATAGGATCTTCCGTTGCCGCCATCGTCTGATAAGTCATGATCTGTCCCACAAGCCCGGATGTTCCCATCCCTGCACCCGTGGCATTATTAATCATATGGAACGGCCCTGCAATTGCAACAGGCCCGAGAATTGCAGATGCTAATGTGGGCGGCACCCAAATCAGCGGTCTTCGCACAATATTGGGAATCTGCAACATTGAGGTACCGACGCCCTGCGCAAACAGCCCTCCCACTCCATTGTCTTTAAAACTCGTCACTGCAAACCCGACCATCTGACAGCAGCAGCCGATCGTAGCCGCGCCTGCTGCCACCCCATTCAGTCCCAGAATAATTCCAAGCGCCGCTGAACTGATCGGCAGAGTCAGCGCCATTCCCATCAAAACAGAAACGACAATTCCCATCAAAACAGGCTGCTGTACCGTTCCCCAGTTAATCAGGTTTCCAATCCAGGACATAAATTCGGAGATACCAGGTCCGACAAGCAATCCCACCGCTCCGCCAGACAAAATCGTAACCGCCGGAGTAATCAATAAGTCAAGCTTTGTCTTTCCTGCTACAAGTCTTCCCACGGTAATTCCTATGTACGCAGCAACAAAAGCGCCCAGCGGTTCTCCAGGGCCTGATAACAGAAGTGCCCCCTGTTCCGTAAACAATGTCCCTGCAATTAAGTTACTTGCATACGCGCCGATCATACCCGCCGCGCCTGCTGACAACAACACATAGGTAGATTCTTTGAACTTATACGCAACGCCGATTCCAATTCCCGCGCCAGTCAGTCTCTGGGCAATTACAGCAAAAGAACTTAAATATCCTCCGTACGTACCCCCGATCAGATCGCCTGCCTGCTTCAAAATGGTACCAATAATCAATGTGGAAAAAAGTCCCAGTGCCATGCCACTTAAGCCGTCAATAAAAATGTTATTCAGTATCTTTTTGATTTCTTTCATCTGCTCATATTCTCCCTTATCCTGTCTGGCCCGGCGTCTGAGTGACACCAAAGGCTGCGTTCTCGTGTCATTTGACATAATAACATAAAACCCACACGCTTGGGAAACTTTTTTTGCAGATTGTTAAAAATTTTTCAATCATTTTCCATGTTTATTTACGGGGACGTATTTTTTGTTTCTCTATCGCCTCTGTTCATGATCTCGAAATGGAAAGCGCATTACTACCTTAAATAAATCTCCGTCAATACTGACCTCCAGAGTTCCTCCCATATTGTGGACAAATCCTGATGCTATGGCAAGCCCAAGTCCATGCCCCTGCGTTGTCCTCGACTTATCGCCGCGCACAAAACGCTCCATGATTTCCTCCGGATTAAAATCCATCTCATAGGATGCAATATTTTTCAGCTGCATTTCCACCTGACTGCCTTTTCTTCTGGCTTCCAGATAGATTCTCGTGCCTTCCATAGAATACTTCAGCGAATTTTCCAGAAGATTCTGCACGACGCGATACATTTTTCCATTGTCACCTTCAAAAAGCAAAGGTTCATCCTGATAGCTGGTACGTATTTCTCTTCCGCTTTCACAGACGGCATCCTCCATATTGCCCAGTGTCTGTTCCAGCAACCTGCGCATATCAAGCACCTCTATCGCCATCTGCGTCTCACCGCTTGTTGCCTTTGACAGATCAAACAAATCCTGAATCATATTTTTCAACTGCTCCTGTTTCAGTGAAATAACGCCCACATAATCCCGCGCTTCTGCGCTCAGTTCTTCCTTTTTCAGCAAATCCGTATACCCTACCATTGAAGTCAGCGGAGTTTTCAGGTCGTGCGACAAATTTGTAATCAGGTCAATTTTCAATCTCTCCGTCTGAATTTGCTTTTCCATACTTTTTTTCATAGCCGTATCAATATGCAAGAGCTGCTGTGACGCCTCATACAGAGCAGATTGCTCCGTGAGGATATTTTCCTGTGGAATTTCGCGATCTTCCGTCATGCACTGAATCTGATATGTCAGGCAGCCAACCTCCCGCTGCATCCGGCCAGTATATCCGTTTTTGATAAACAGGAGAAACAGCCCCGCACATGACACAATCACCAAAAACCCTACCGTTGGGTCACACACCCCCATTGATAGCATTCCCGCAAAAGCACCGACTGCCAAAAACAATAACGCCAGAACAAGCGCGCCTTTCCTGCGGTTCTGCATACGGATTTCAACTGGCGTCCGATTCCGATATCGCCACACTTCCGACCAGATCAATGAAGTCTGTTTCATGATTCCGAGAAGCCACTGCCGTACCAGAAGCAACAGACTTCCATAAAAAACGAAAAGCACAATTGTCAGATGAAGCACAAACGCAAACAGAATATCCAGCCTGTCGTTGATCGGATATTTCCCCCACACTGCTGTTGAGTAAAAAATAAAACAGGTTCTCCATTTCAAGCTGCTATAACATAGTAAAATGACGAGTAATTCCGTCTTTATTCTGTCGCCTACAAAAGTACCGCCTGACAGCTTTGTTATCAGCATTTTCCGATGAAAAAACAGACCGCGCATGGTCATAAAACCAGACAGAAACATCAGTAAAAAGCAAAAAAAAGCAGAAAACTGATACCCGTCTATATATTCCCAGGAATGAAGATAATAATTATAATACTGATAATAAATAACCGTCAGCGTCAGAAAAACAGACGTCACGATCAGACTGCCTGCCAGGAAAAACGGCCCTCTCTCTTTTGTGAACCAGCCCTTCCATCTCTCACCTTGCCTTTTCATCGAATTTTTCAATCTTGTAACCAATTCCCCACACCACCTTCAGATATTTTGGATATTTCGGAGTAATCTCAATCTTTTCCCGAATTCGTCTGATATGTACCATCACCGTATTTTCGATTCCATAAGCGTCCTCCTGCCACACACGGCAGTAAATTTCTTCCGCCGAAAAAACGTAGCCTGGATGGCTCATCAAAAGCTCTACAATTTTATACTCTGTCGCTGTCAGACGCACCGGTTCCTGATCTACTGTCAGTTCCTTTTTATTTTTGTCCAGTACCAGGCCGCCGTTTTTCAGTATATTTTCTCCGGAAATCGCAGTCACTGCTCCTAGGGAAAAATAACGCCGAAGCTGTGATTTGACCCTGGCCATCAGTTCTGCTGTATTATAAGGCTTTGTCACATAATCATCCGCCCCCATCGTAAGTCCGAGCACTTTATCACTCTCCTCTGTTTTTGCAGAAAGCATGATGACCGGTATGTTATTTTTTTCTCTGATTTTCATAAGCGCAGCCAGCCCGTTGAGCTGCGGCATCATCACATCCAGAATAATCAGATGGATTTGCCTTTCTGTCACCATTTCCAGCGCCTGCATCCCATTGTATGCCTTCAGTACCTGGTACCCTTCCAGCTCCAGAAGTCTTGCAAGTGATTTCACAATCTCCCGATCATCGTCCACCACTAAGATACGATATGTTTCCATTTCCGGCTCCTTTATCTCAATATAAAATTCTGGTATCTTCCATCCGTCTTTTTTCTCTCTTAGTATAACAGATAATGCCACTATTTTTTTTATAGAAATCTGACTTTTTTCTTACAGAATATCCGGCTGGATACTCCTTGTATTTCGATGCTTTTGCATAAATACATAAATAAAAGGACTGTTGCAAAATACAGCGTTCCGACCATATATGGTTTTGATGCCGCTTACATCTACGCCATATATGGTATGGATTCGCCATTTTGCAACGGCCCCTCTTTCTCTGATATTTACTGATATTTATGATTTCTCTCAAAATTTGAACCGGCTACAGAATCGCTCCCAGCGCGTCTTTTACATTCCGAACGCCGATCAGCTTTATTCCCTGTACCTTCTGGGCCTGCTTCCGGCAAACCTCCGGAAGAATTACTGTGTCAAATCCCAGCTTCTGCGCTTCCCGCACGCGCTGTTCTGCCATACTGACGGAACGGACCTCACCGCTTAACCCTACCTCGCCAAACGCGATCGTCTTCGCATCAATCGGCCGGTCTTTCATGCTGGAAGCTACAGCTAAAATAATCCCCAAATCCAGCGCCGGTTCATTCATCCGTATCCCGCCTGCAATGTTTACATACGCATCGCAGGAAGAAAGTCCGAGTCCTGCACGTTTTTCCAGAACCGCCATTAGAAGATTAACTCTATTTAAATCTGTTCCGGCAGCAGTTCTTCTCGGAAACGCCAGATTGCTCCGGCATACAAGTGCCTGTACCTCTAAAAGCACTGGACGCGTCCCCTCCATTGTGCAGGCCACAACAGAACCGGAAGCCCCTTCCGGCTTTCCTTCCAGCATATACTCAGACGGATTGGGCACCTCCTCAAGTCCGGATTCTCTCATCTCAAATACGCCGATCTCATTCGTGGAACCAAATCGATTTTTCACACCGCGCAGCACGCGATAGGAGGCATGCCGGTCGCCTTCAAAATAAAGCACTGTATCGACCATATGTTCCAGCACTCTCGGTCCTGCCACAACGCCTTCCTTTGTCACATGTCCGACAATGAAAACGGAAATGTTCATACCCTTCGCAATCTGCATCAGTACGGCAGTTGACTCCCGCACCTGTGAAACGCTGCCTGGCGCTGACGTGACATTTTCATGAAACATCGTCTGAATGGAGTCAATAATCACGATCTCCGGCTTCACTTCCGTGATCGCCTCCCGAATCGCCTCCAGATTCGTCTCACAAAGAATCATCAGATGCTCTGTAAAGGTCCCCATACGTTCTGCACGCATCCGAATCTGCTGCAAAGATTCCTCGCCTGAAATATACAATACCTTTTTGCCACATCCGGAGAGATTGCGGCACATCTGAAGAAGAAGCGTTGATTTGCCGATTCCGGGATCGCCGCCCACCAGAACCAAAGAACCGCACACAATCCCGCCGCCAAGCACACGGTCCAGCTCCGCACTGCCCGTTGCCAGCCTTGCGTCCTGACTGAATGCAATCTGCGAAAGTGTCTTTGGCTGGGACTGCTCCCGGTGCGCTGCGCTGGAAAGAGCTGTCTTTTTAAGCGTCTGTCTCGGCTCTTCTGCAAATGAATTCCATTCTTTGCAGCCCGGACACTGTCCCATCCATTTGGAAGACTCAAACCCGCAATTCTGGCAGAAAAATACTGTTTTTGCTTTTGTCATTTACAGCTTCACAACCTTTACCGGAACACTGGCATCACTTGCACCAATTTCCACGCTGAGCACTAGCTTGCCGCCCATGTTTGTCTTCATGGTTCCGATACTCATGTCATCAATATAAATCTTATACTCTGCATCCTCCTCAAGGCCGAGAATAATCTGTGCATCCTGCTCGCCTTCCACTTCAAACGAAACGCCACTCTCTGTTGCGCTGAAATGATGAACCGCGGTTCCAGGAACAGACTCATATGCAAACATTCCGTTTTTCTCAAGCTTCGTAATCTCTGCATATGTTTTTATCTTATATAAATCGCCTTCGTGCTCATAATCTGAACGTTTTGCCTTCTGTGCAAGCTCATAATCCCCAAAGCTGAGCGTACCATTTTCTTCCGTGCGTATAAGCTCTTTAATACCTGACATTTACATGCCCTCCTGATTTTGTCGTATAAGTTGTTAACTGATATGTCATCTTACCATAAATCCAACTAGATTTCCAGACAGAAATTATGATTCCCGATGAAACTGTATCTTCCCCTTCTGGCAGGACACAGACACCGTATCCCCTGCTTTTATATTGCCGGCAAGAATTTCTTCTGCCAGCGCGTCCTCCACCTGATTCTGCACTGCGCGGCGCAGCGGACGCGCCCCATACTTCGGATCAAAGCCTGCTTTTGCAATATGGCGTTTTACGGCAGGGCTGATTTTCAGTACGATCCCCATCTGTCCCTTACATCGCTCGGACAGCTCTTTCAGTAACAGGCCTGTAATTTCCTGAACGTTTTCCTCGTTCAGTGCATGGAACACGATGGTTTCATCAATTCTGTTCAGAAATTCCGGCTTAAAAATCCGGCGTACTTCTTCCAGAACGCTCGCTTTCATGGATTCGTGATTTCGTTTTTCATCATTCCCTGCCCCAAATCCGAGATGCTTCGGCGCTATGATCGACTGTGCGCCTGCATTTGAAGTCATAATCAGAATTGTATTCTTAAAATCAATCTTTCTTCCCTGACCATCCGTAATATGCCCCTCATCCAAAACCTGAAGCAGAATATTAAACACATCCGGATGTGCTTTTTCAATCTCGTCAAACAGCACCACAGAATAAGGATTCCGTCGCACCTTCTCACTGAGCTGTCCTCCCTCGTCATACCCTACATATCCGGGCGGGGAACCGACCAGACGTGAAACACTGTGCTTCTCCATATACTCAGACATATCGACCCGAATCATCGAACGCTCACTGCCAAACACCACGTCTGCCAAAGCCTTTGAGAGCTCTGTTTTGCCGACGCCGGTTGGGCCGAGGAATAAAAAGGAACCAATCGGCCGATTCGGGCTTTTCAGTCCTGCGCGGCTTCTTCTGACTGCCTTTGCAACAGCCTGCACTGCCTCCTCCTGGCCAATTACTCGCTGATGGAGCAGTGCGTCCAGCTTCAGAAGTTTTCTTCCCTCTGCATCGCCGAGCTTTTGTACTGGTATTTTTGTCCACATCGAAACAATCTGTTCAATGTCCTCCACGATTACCACTGCATTTTTTCCCTGATATCTCGCATGAAGACGTTTTTTCTGGCGGGCAATCTGCATTTCCAGCCGTTCCTTTTCCTCATTGAAAGCTTTGGCATCTCCGAGCCTTCCTTCTTTAATTGCAGCTTCTCTGGCAGCAACCACTTCATCGTACTGCTCTTGAAGTCCGTTTTCTGCCTCTGACGCCTGATAATATCCAAGCTGCTTTCTGGCCGAAGCCTCATCAATCAAGTCAATCGCCTTATCAGGCAGAAACCGGTCATTGATATAACGCCTTGAAAGCTTCACTGCTGCTTCAAGTGCCTCATCTGAGATCGTAACACCGTGATGCTTTTCATATGCCGGACGAAGCCCTTCCAAAATGTGTACGGTATCCTCCTCGGACGGCTCTTCCACATGCACCGGCTGAAATCTGCGCTCAAGTGCAGAATCCTTTTCTATATATTTGCGGTATTCCTCCAGCGTCGTTGCTCCGATCAGCTGCAAATCTCCTCTCGCCAGAGACGGCTTCAGAATGTTGGAGGCATCCATCGCGCCTTCCGCACCTCCTGCTCCGATAATCGTATGCAGCTCATCCACAAACAAAAGTACATCTCCGCTATCCGTCACTTCTTGGATAATCCGCTTGATGCGCTCCTCAAATTCACCTCGGTACTTTGACCCTGCCACCATCCCTGCCATGTCAAGCGTCACAACACGTTTGCCGCGCAAAGTCTCCGGCACCTGATCATTTACCATACGTTGGGCCAGCCCTTCCACAATCGCTGTCTTTCCGACGCCCGGTTCACCGATCAGACAGGGATTATTTTTTGTACGTCTGCTCAAAATCTGAATAATGCGTTCCGTCTCCTGTCCTCTGCCGACCGTAATATCCAGTTTTTTCTGATATGCAAGCTCTGTCAAATCCCTGCTGTACTGATCGAGCATCGGTGTAGAACTACCTCCGCTGCTGTCCATTTTCATGCTGCGCGCCAGCTCCTTGTATTTCTCCTCCGAAAGCCCTATCGCGGAAGCCACATCATTGCACAGCTTCTGAAGGTTCACACCAAGTGTATGCAAGAGCCTTGCCGCAACATTCTGCGCATCCTGCAAAATCGCAAGAAGCAGATGTTCTGTCCCCACTGATTCACAGCCAAGCATTTCAGCCAGGCTGCCGCTGTCCTTCAAAATATCCTCCGCGCGCGGTGTCCATGCCTTTTCATCTGCAAAAGCGATACTTCCCTCCGGGGCAATCAGACGCTCAATCATTGCTTTCAGTTTTTCTTCCTCAACATGATACGATCTCAACACTTCACCCGCAGTTCCCTTTTGCTCCTGCACAAGTCCGATCAGCAGATGCTCCGTTCCGATATAGCTGTGACCACTGCTTTTTGCTGCCTTCACAGCAAGTTTTAACACAGCACTGGCACTTTGTGTATAATTTTCCTGCATGAATGTTCCTCCCGTTTTCCGTTTATCCGGTCAGCGTCTACACACGTACGCTGCCATTCTTCCTGAAACCTTCGTCTTAAAAAATCCACCCGGCAATCACTGGTTCCTTTTTCCAGCTTGTTCGGGCGGATTTCTCTTAACGTATTATTCTTTTTCTCTGCTCGTTTCTTTCCGCCGCCAAAGGATTGTCTACAGATCGATCATTGTTACTTCCACATCTTTGTCCGCCTGCTTTTTTCCTGCAGGCTGTCGATACGTATACTCTGGCTGCTGCTGATACTCCGGCATTTTTTTCGGTTTTTTCTTTGCTTTTGAAGGCTTCGGCACAGTCGTGGGATCATCATCCTGGCCATACCAGTCCTGTGAATCGGTACTTTCTTCATCATACCACATCTGATCCTGCACGCCTTCCTGATCATATCCGGAGGAAGCTGTCATACGCTCCTGTTTCTGCATCATATCTTCCCCGCCCTTTTTTCTGCGGCGTTTTGATGATGTTTTGTCCTTTTTCTGATGTTTAGCCGGTACGTCGTCAAAATATTCTTCTGCCTCATAATTCTGGCCTGTCGCATAGTCAGATCCGCTCCCCTGCGGATATCCAACCCCGTAGTATTCATTCAATTCTGTTTTCAGATCTCTTTTCTTTAAAATCAGGTTGATGACCACAAAAAGCAAAATCACACAGAATGCAATCATTCCATACAATATTTTCATCAGAATACCAGACCGGTCACGATAGCTTCCCACTTCCGTCTTCAGCGCTGTAATCGTTTTTTCTGCTTCCTCCATCGCTGTTCGGTCAACCTTAACATAGCGTGGATCTTCGGTCTGAGGTTCTGTCTCTGTCTCCTTTTCCGTCTCCGTCTGCGGTTCCGTCTCAACCGGAGCAACAGCTCCTCCGGCCGCCTTCACATGCAGATGATACGGATACTGTTCTCCGTTCTCTGCTGACACTGTAATAGTTACCGTCGTCTCTCCATTTGTCAGCTCCGTCCCTGTAATATCCGCAATCCATGCTGCTCCATGGGAAGGAATTGGTTCCAGTTCCAGCTTCTGCGTCCCTGCAGGCACCGTTACCTCGTACTCCGTTCTGCCATATTCAAACGCCGGCGATACTTCCGCTCCCTCAGTCAGAATACCAAGAGAGGACAGAGAGTTATCATTCGATGCGCTCCCTGCAAATACAGGCATACAAAGTCCCCATACCAATGTAATCACAAGCAGGATTGCTGCTTTAACGCAGTATCTTTTCTCGTTCATTTTACACTCCTTTTCCTCTGGCACCGGCTTATGCCTCGTCAATTGCCTTACCAATATCATGTCTGTAATATTTATTCCCAAAATGCACCCACTCTACTGCCTCATATGCATTTTTCCGTGCAGATTTTAGATCAGCCCCTGTCGCAGTCACGCCCAGCACCCTTCCGCCGTTTGTGACAATACCGCCCTTTCCTTTCGCAGTTCCTGCATGGAACACATAATATCCTTCTTTTCCATGAAACGTCTCAAGACCCTCAATCAGATAGCCTTTCTCATAGCTGACCGGATAACCCTCCGATGCAAGTACGACGCAGACTGCCGCATTCTCCTCAAACACAAGATCAATTTTATCCAAAGTGCCGTCAATACAGGCCTCAAACACATCCACGATGTCGGTCTTCATCCTTGGCAATACTACCTGCGTTTCCGGATCGCCGAATCTTGCATTGTACTCCAGCACTTTCGGACCATCCGCAGTCAGCATCAAACCAAAGAAAATAATTCCTTTAAATATTCTGCCTTCTGCCGCCATGGCATCAACCGTTGGCTGATAGATATGCTTCTGGCAATAGGCATCAATCTCTTTTGTATAAAACGGACTTGGAGAAAAAGTACCCATACCGCCAGTATTCAGTCCTGTATCTCCGTCTCCGGCTCTCTTATGATCCTGCGCAGAGGTCATCGTCTTAATCGTCTTTCCGTCCACATAGGCAAGTACCGATACCTCTCTGCCTGTCATAAACTCCTCGATTACCATACAGTTGCCTGCTGCGCCGAACTTCTTATCTGTCATAATCTCCCGGACACCGGCCTGCGCTTCTTCAAACGTATTGCAGATCAATACACCCTTTCCAAGTGCCAGACCGTCTGCCTTCAAAACAATCGGAAACTTCACTGTTTTCAGATAGTCAAGTGCCGTTGCCGCATCCGTAAAATTCTCATAGGACGCTGTCGGAATCTGATACTTTTTCATCAGGTCTTTGGAAAAAGCTTTTGATCCCTCAAGAATAGCCGCATTTCTGCGCGGACCAAATACCCGAAGTCCCTGTTCCTCAAACACATCTACAATACCGCCCACAAGCGGATCATCCATTCCGATCACTGTGAGATCAATTTCATGTTCTTTTGCAAATGCAGCCAAAGCCTCAAAATCCATCGCCTTGATGTCCACACACTCTGCGAATTCTTCAATTCCTGCATTCCCCGGAGCACAGTAAATTTTATCTGCCCGCGGACTCTGCGCAATTTTCCAGGCAAGGGCATGCTCCCGGCCGCCGCTGCCGACGATCAATATTTTCATTCGGTTCCTCCATTGTATCTCAATCGGTCTGTTCTCGTCCCAGACAGATTTTCATGTTCCTGATTTATTCATTACGCATCTTCTCTGATTTTTTGTTTACCGATCTTTCCTGAACCTGACCCTGCCATCCACTACTTCCAGACAATCATTTGCGATCAGATCAATCGCCTGCGGCAGAAGCTTCCACTCTGCCTGCTCCATCACTCTTCTTTGCAGCGTCTCCGGTGTATCATCATCCAATACTTCCACTGCCTTTTGCAAAATAATCGGCCCAGTATCTGTTCCACTGTCAACAAAATGAACCGTAGCCCCTGTCACCTTCACTCCGCGGGCAAGGACTGCCTCATGAACGCCCAGCCCATAATACCCGGTACCGCAAAAAGACGGAATCAGCGCCGGATGAATGTTAATAATCCGATTGGGATATGCATCAACCACATTCTGCGGAATTACAACGAGACATCCGGCCAGAACAACCAGGTCTGCTCCTGATTCCTGCAAAGCCCGCAGCAATGCTTCCTGAAACTGCTTTTCCTCCGGATAATCCCTGCGCGTGACGCATTCTGACGGAATCCCTGCCACCGTCGCACGTTCCAGTGCATACGCCTTCCGGCTGTTGCTGATTACTTTTACGATCTGTGCATTTGTTATTTTTCCATCTGCCACAGCGTCAAGAATCGCCTGCAGGTTCGTACCGCCCCCGGAAACCATAACCGCAACTTTTAACATAAAACGACTCCCTTTTCTCCATCTTCGATACCGCCGATTTCATATACGGTTTCGCCAGCCGCTTCTATCGCTTTCTTTGCTGCCTCTACATCTTCCGGGGCAACCGCAACTACCATACCGATTCCCATATTATAGGTATTGTACATCATCTCTTCCGCAATCTGCCCGCGCGCAGCAAGCATACGGAAAATCGCCGGTACCTCGTAACTGTCCTTTTTAATAACCGCGCACACACCGTCTCTTAGCATACGAGGAACATTCTCATAAAATCCGCCGCCTGTGATGTGGCTACATCCTTTCACCACCACGCCAGCCTCACGGATATTGCGAAGCGCTTTTACATAAATCTTCGTCGGAGCGAGCAGCGCCTCTCCAAGCGTTGTGCCGAGTTCGTCATAATAAGTCTCCAGTGCCTCTTTTTCCATTGGGAATACTTTACGCACAAGAGAAAAACCATTGCTGTGTACACCGGAAGACGCAATACCAAGCAGCACATCGCCCGCCTTCAATTCTTTCCCGGTAATCAAATCCTTCTCATCCACAACACCAACTGCAAACCCTGCCAGATCGTATTCATCTTCCGGATAAAAGCCTGGCATCTCCGCCGTCTCTCCGCCAATCAGCGCTGCATCTGACTGCACGCAGCCCTCTGCCACACCGCTGACAATCTCTGCTATTTTCTCCGGATAATTCTTGCCACATGCAATATAATCCAGGAAAAACAGTGGTTCTCCGCCTGCACATGCGATATCGTTCACACACATGGCCACACAGTCAATACCAACTGTATTATGCCTGTCCAAAAGAAAAGCCAGCTTCAGCTTGGTCCCCACGCCGTCTGTGCCGGAAACAAGCGTCGGCTTTTCCATATGTTTGAATTTTTCCATGGAAAACGCTCCGGAAAAACCGCCGATATTCGTCAGTACCTCCGGTCTCATGGTCTTTTTGATATGTTCCTTCATCAATTCTACAGACTTGTAGCCTGCCTCAATATCTACTCCAGCTTTCTTGTAATCCATGGCTTCCTCCCGTGTATTTATCTCTTCTGTTCTGACATATACTGCCTGTATCCGACTTCCTTCAGCTTTGCATCCTTGGCCTCCACCTGGCCTTTCAGCTCAGCCGCATAATCCTTCACCTTCTGCAAAAGCTCCGGATCTGAAACTGCAAGAATCTTTGCAGCCAGGATCGCTGCATTCGCCCCGCCGCCAATCGCCACGGTCGCTACCGGAATCCCGCTCGGCATCTGTACGATCGAGTACAGGGAATCACGTCCTCCAAGAGATGTCGTGTGCATTGGAATACCGATCACCGGCATTGGGAAAATAGCCGCGCACATCCCCGGCAGATGTGCCGCCATACCTGCACCTGCAATGATCACCTTAAAGCCCTTTTCTTCTGCCGTTCTGGCATATTCAAAAAATACATCCGGCTCTCTGTGCGCAGAGATGATGGTCATCTCATAATCAATCCCGAACTTTTCCAACATATCTGCTGCTTTACTCATTACAGGCATGTCTGAATCGCTGCCCATAACAATACCTACTTTTGCCATAGTATCTGCTCCTTTTCTTTTCGCTGCCGCTCTACCTCATACGGTATCTGCGCGGTATCGTTCAAAAAACACTGCGTTTAAATTCTACCCACTAAAGCCAGGGTTGTCAATGCTCCATTTTGTTTTTTCGGGATTTTTCTCAATCCATTTCCTCCGCCAACGGACCGTTTAGTTCTTCTGTCCCCGGCAGTACAAACCTTCCGTTCTCAATAAGTAAAATCCTGCCGCCGTCCTCCCGGAGCACCTCAATATGCCCCAGCTCTTCATACGGTATTGTGATATCCGTGTGACAGCCAAAATATGCGCTGGCCGGATCTTCTTTTCGGAGCAGGGAAACTTCATTGTCACGGGCAATAATCTCCTTGCCGTCCGCATTGTACACAGGAGTATCTTCCTGCCAGCTGTAACACGTATCTCCCAGCGCAAAATGCGGTCCCATCTTCTCCGCAATCAATATTGGCAGCTTGTCCGCAATATGATACTTCTTTGCCATCCGGTATGCCGTCGTATTGGTACCGATGGCGAATTCTCCGAGCGGCAGCGTATCATGATGATGCATTACATTTTCAAAGAAATACTGATGATTTTCTTCCGGCGTCTCAAAATTTCCGCACGAATATCCACACACCATGCCATCCTCAAACCGGATCTCCAGATCCATATAATTCAATTCATTCAGATATACCTGCCGGATGTGCAGCACACCGTTTGTCCCTGCAAGACGCGGGGACGTAAAGACTTCACCCACCGGAATATTTACATCTGCCACACAGTTTTCAAACAGCGTTTCCTTTTTCGGATCTGTCAGGGACGTAAGCGCCACCGTAAGGTCCGTGCGGTTGCCGTCCTTTCCCTGAATATGAACCGCAGTGCCCTGATCAAGCGCATCAATGAGCTTTTGCTGAATCTCCTGATAACGCTTATAATCCAGCGTATTAATCTTGACCGTCTCACGGAAGATTTCCTCAAACTGTGCACCGATTTCCGGAACCGGGAATGCAATGATTGTAAAACTGCGTTCCTTTCCTATGATATATTCATTGGTGAGCTGCGACGCCTCATGGTCCGCCTGAGCCAGAAGCTTCTGCTGTTTTTCAGAGAGTCTGTACGCTTCAGGTTTTACGGCCGGAACAAATGGCGCCTCGCCAAACACTTCAACAACTGCAGGTCCTCCATGCTCCTTCGCAAGCGTACGATACGTCTCATACGTCTTTCGCATCACCTCAAGCTTCCTTTTTATAAATTTTTTATCCAAATAAATAGCCTGATCTGCACGGTGGTCATAGTCAAACTGTTTGTTCGGGACAGCCCCTGTATATCCGATGCGCAGATGCTGCCGCTTATTCACCGTGCTCACTGCTGCCCGGTAGATCGTCGGCCGCAGCCCCATACGTTCAAAATTCTCGATTGCCCTGCGTATCATACGTTCAAAGCCAAGTTGATACCGCAGATTGACCGTTTTTTTCAGCGAAATATCTTTCCCTCCCATGAGAAATCCGATCCGATACCCTTCCGTATACGTATCTGCCATAGCTGAAATCTCCCCGTCCGAAAGGGAATTTAAAAATTCAGCGGTTTTCAGCTCACTCTCTGACACATATTCTCCATAACGGTACAGATAACGCAGATCATTCAGATCAGAATCCATAATAATCCTTGCCGCAAAATCAAGTTCCGGGTCCAGATTTTCCTGAATACGCCGTGCCACAAACAATTCGCTGTAATCGCTCACAAACCAGTATATGATCTGCTGTATCTCCCTGCGTTTTGGGAGTTCCTCCTGCTCAAAACAGTTATAAACTTCAATAAACAGTTCCAGAAGAATCACAATCTCTTCCAGCCTCTGTTCAAATACATACACAATCAGACCGCGAAGCTCCGCATACAGAAAACTTAGCAGCTTCCCGTACGTCTTCCCTAGTACTGCTGCTGCGTACGCCGGATTGCCATAACTCGTGTCATACTGTCCGGGAAGAATATCAAAATACAGAGATACATTCAGCTCCTGCCACTGTTGTAACGTATAGAGTTCCGTCTCACCGTTCTCAATCGCGTTCTTCACTTCTTCCATCAACAGTAAAAACTGCACTGTCTTTTTAAAATAAATGCAAAAAGGCGCGGAAACCGTCTCCTCTGTACAGATTCCGTGAATCCGTTCCATTGCGAGATGATACCGCTCCTTTAAATACACTTCCTTTCTGTTGTCCTGCTCCATCCTAACCTCCTACATATTGACCAATCCAATGCATACGATAAAAAACCAGCCCGCAATGGAAACTGTCCCGAGTATCGTTCCGACTTTGCTGCAAAAATAGGACTTACATTCATCCTTGAACCCTGCAAAACCATACCACAGTCCGCCGAATGCCATCAAAATCCCACAAAATCCAACCGCACCAATCCAGGTATTTGCACGTCCCTTCAACACAAAAGATACAAACAAGAGCCCCACCAGTAAAAGAACCGACACTACACTGAACACTGCTGCGATCACGCTGTTTGTCGAATATTTTTTTTCTTCAAACGAATATACCTGTCTCTTTGCCATAATTTCTCCTTTTCCGGAACTTATCGTTTCTACGCTGCGCGCTCCTGCCTTTCGGCCTGCGTTTCCGTCTTTTGCCTGCCGCTCTCCAGCCATAAATAACCATGCCTTCCAACCCAAAAGACTGCATATCCCAACAAACCGCCAAGCGTATTCAGCATAATATCATCCACATCAAAACAGCCCACCTGAAAAATAAGCTGGGACACTTCCACAAGCGAGCTGATTTCAAAGCTGATCAGCACCGTCTTCCACCATTTTCTTGCGCTCCTCGCCAGCACGGGAAGTAATGCGCCAAAAGGCATAAATCCAATCACATTCCCTGCCAGATTCAGAAACACTGCGCGCGTCCCAAGTATTTCCCGGTAAGAAAGAAAACGCCTGATCTCCCGAAAGGGGCAGAGATTGTAATCATATACCATGCCTTCCACACCCCTGCCATACTCTTCCGCAAAAAACAGGAAATAAATCAATCCTGTCATGTAAACCAGGAACAGAATTGTCCCGAAAATTTTTATCCCTTTCCGAATCGTCCCTGCCATTAAATCATCAAATCATCCTTTTTCTTCATTATTTTGGCTCCACTGACAATCAGAATAACACCTGAGGTCACACCTGTAACGATAACAATAATCCCCATCACCAGATTTGAAATCCCTGTATTTGCAACCAGTTTAAAAAATTTTTCGTTCATGTGAATGAACCCCTCCTTTTTATGAGTACTATGCGCCGTATGTCTCATAATATGCATCAATCGCCGCTTTTATCGCATCATCAATGATTACTTTTCCCCGATATTCTTTTCCATATAAGTGCTCCACAACCTCTGCCATCGTAACAATCGCTGTTGTCTTTAATCCGTACTTTTCTTCGATTTCCGCAAGTGCGCTCTTCTCGCCCTGTCCGCGCTCCATGCGGTCTACTGACACAACCAGTCCCATCACATCCACATCTCCTTGTGCCTTTATAATAGGAAGCGTTTCCTGGATCGAAGTACCTGCTGTAGTCACATCCTCAATAATAATCACCTTGTCCCCATCCTTAATCGGACTGCCAAGCAAGATCCCTTTATCTCCATGGTCCTTTACTTCTTTACGATTCGAGCAGTAACGAATGTCCCTGTCATACAGTTCGCTGATCGCTGTCGTAGCAGCCACGGTCAGTGGAATACCCTTGTAAGCCGGCCCGAACAGTACGTCAAAATCAAAGCCAAACTTCTCCTGAATCGCTTTTGCATAGTATTCTCCCAGTCTGCGAAGCTGTGTCCCGGTCCGGTAAAATCCGGTATTCACAAAAAACGGAGTCTTTCTGCCGCTCTTTGTCACAAAATCGCCGAACTTCAAAACCTCACAGTCCACCATAAACTCAATAAATTCCTGCTTGTACGCTTCCATCTCTCTGACTCTCCTTTATTCTCAGTACTTTCGCCCGTTTCTTTTATGCATAATCTTTTCTTTTTATCTTTCTCAGACCTTCTGTGATATCTCTCCCATTCTACCATAACATTTCCGAAATAACAACCAGTCAAAACACGCTTTTGCCAGTCTGCCCACCGAATCCTCAAAGCCTACCCTGCAATTAATACTTCTCCCCTTCACTGGCACAGTTATTCCCGCGACATAAAAAGAATCCGCCATTTCTTTTCACAAAATTCGGCGGATTCCCTTTTGTTTTCTTTTCTGTTGCTGTCGTATTTCTAATTTACTCTTCTGCTCATTTGCGGTTTAATTTCCAAGAGCTACGCTTCCAGTACTGTTACAATCGCCGTCACGTCCTTCATCGCCTGTCCTCTTCCTTTGTCCGAAACATTCACATCCGCCACGCCCGATACCTCAAAGATACCTGCTGCTGCATACGCATCTGCATCAATTGCATCCCAGTTTACTTCCACATCTGTAATCTCACCTGTCGCCATATCCATACTCTTCACGGTTTCCGGAAGTACAGGAGCTTCACCTGCTGCCGTTGTCACACTGATACTGCTCTCTACAACATTCTTAGCAAACGCATCATTCCACGCTTGAAAGGATGCATACAGGGTATAACTATGTTCGTTTTCTTCTGAATTTACACCATATACACGCTGTCCGTTCCACGGCCATACACCCTTTCCGGCGTTGTTTGGAACATCATTGATTGTTTTCATGATTTCAATAGCAATATCCCCTGCCAGCTGTACAGTAAATTCTGTTCCTACCGGATAGTTCGGGTTATCCAGTTCATGTTCCACCGCACCGGTATGAGCAGGAGAACACTCTGCAATATTGAATGCTACTTCCGGAAGCATTTTGGAAAGCTCCACGATATTCCGCTGCACCTGATCATACGTACCATGCCAGTCTGGATAATAAGAAACACCAATACGATCTACCATGCCGCCCATACCGTCCAGATCTTCGGCCAGCAGGCCGATCAGAGTCGTTACCTTTTCAAAAACATCTCCTTCATCCAATACCACCTTCTCGCTGTCCTGTGGTTGTTCAAATACATTAAACGCGAAATGCATCTCGCTCTGGATATCCAGTCCGTATTCCTCGTTCAGAGCCGTGATCGCCCGGTTTCCTGCATCAACCAATCTTGCAAGATTGTTAACAGAAGCTACAAACTCCTGGTACGCTTCCGATTCCTTATCTCCGTTCGCTTCCGCATATTTCACCCATTTTACACCGCCGCCTTCCGCTGCCTCCGGGTTAATTCTGCTTCCGTCAATCGTCCGTCCGTCTGCGTCCAAATTGTCCTCTGAATTGTCGCGGATAAAACGCTTATAATAGTCATGAAAATGCGCAAATTCATTCACGTCGAGATATTCTGAGCCCCACATCATCCCGTTCGTAATCTCATTACCGATAGCTACGATGGAAGGAACTGTACCCTGATCAATCAGTTGCTTGATGTAATCATACGTATAAGCATACACTGCATCTACCAGCTCATCAAAAGTAAGGTTGGCCCATGCATACGGCTTTGGCTGATTCTGCGGGTCCGACCAGCTATCTGAGTAGTGAAAATCAATCGCTAACTCCTGTCCCGCTCCTATAATATATTTCGCATATTCCATCTGTGTTTCAGGAGCACAGTTCGTTCCAACTTCCGGTGCATGCTCCAGATCTATTGCCTCGTTAATGTCCGCCGCCATACGCCAGTCACCTTCACTCTTCGGCTCATTCCATACACGCAGTCGCGTAACATCCCAGCCCAAATCTTTCACAAGGCCAAAATAATTTTCACCTGTTTCCATAGAAGCCTGTGTCAGCTGACCGCCCCGCACACCTTCCTGCACTGGTTCATTATCTCTGTTATAATAATACAGATCCTCAAGTCCCACTGTGGAACTGTCTGAACCATTGTTCATGTCCCTACGGAGATAATTCATCACACGAAATTCCTTCACACCGGAAATTCCTTCTGTTTCTGCCGTAAACTTTACATAACGCAAACCCTCGAATGCAAACAAATCTGTATAATTGGCTCCGGCCGCCTCATTTTCCATACGATCTGCAAACACCGTCCAGCTCTCACCGTCAGCAGAACCTTCAATTTTATACTTATAAACAGAAGCACTGTCCGCAAATACGGTCTGAATTTTATGAATCTCATTGTAAGTACCGCCAAGATCCACCAGAAGCGACGCCGAATCTGCATCCCACGTCCATGTCGTATTCAAGTCCCCGTCTGCCGCAAGCGCTGCCTCACCCTCATCAGAGGAAAACGAAACCCAGTATTTTCCGGAAAGATTGCTCTCTGCCGGCTTATACTCTGCCTCTCCCTCCAATGCAAATACAGTCGTCGGCAGCATACCGGCAATCAGACTGGTGCTCAATAAAAGCGCTGCAATTTTTCTCTGTTTCATAGTGTGTTCTCCTTTACCTTTTTCTCTGCCAAAGAGCTGTTCACTCTGCTTTGCAGGACAGTATTAGCGTATCATTTTTCACAATCGCCAGCCAGAACACATTCTATAGAATTTGTTTTTATTTGATAGATCATTTTACCGAATCTAGTTTTATTGAACCGTTAAATCCGGAAATTCTCTGCGTAGTTCACTCCGCAGTGTATTGAGCGCCTCATCTGCGGTCATATTCCGGTCAGCATCCAGCACATTGGAAAGCAGTCCCAGCCGCTCAAAGATAACGCCATCCTCTGCAGTCAGCGCTCGCGTTTTTATATTTGGAATAATCTTATCCATATAATAAACACCAATATCCTGCTCGCCAAACCACCCGCTCTTGTAACTTTTCAGTTCCGGTTTTACTTCATACGGCCTTTTTGCTGCTGTCATCAGTCCCATAGAATTGAGAATCTCCGCTCCCTCTGTTGAAAGAGTCGCAAACTTCAAAAATTCCCAGGCCAATCTTTTGTCTTTACACATTTTCGTAATTCCCATTGCTGTACCGCCCCAGCTCACATTCCCTTCTGGTATCCCCATAAGCCCCCACCGGCCCTTTTTCCTTCCATCAAGGTCATTATACTCAATAGATTTTACAGACCACGTCGCACACGGCAGAAAAATATGAGAATTTTCCTGGAGCGCAGCATACCATGCAGGCGTCCACGCAACAAGGTCATCTGAAATGTGTTCATCACGGAAGCTACAAATCAACCTGAGCGTCCGACCAAAAACCGCTTCCACATCAATCATCTGATTCTGTACCCACGGAAGCTCAACCTGCTCCTGTAAAAACTGGCGCACATCGCCAATACCTGCCCACATGCACACCTGCCCATTGCTTTTATTGTATACTTCTTTTCCCTTTTCCATAAACGTTTCCCAGTCCGGAAGTAATTTCTCCAGCTCTTCTGGCTCGTCCGTTCCCAGATATTTCTTTGCCAGATCCCTGCGGTACGCCAGGCCTGCCGGGGAAAGAGACTGCTCAATCCCACAGACATTTCCGTTCGCATTTACCATATGGGGATGTATGTACTCATACACGTCTGCAAGCTGAAAACAATACGGTTCCTGTTCCAGCGCCTCCCACATATCCAGCTCAAACGCCTCACCTCTTGTATCTACAATCGCCCATGCAAGATCGGGCAGTTCGCCTCCCATAATAAGTTCCGTTTCATAACGCTGTACTACGTTTTTATTCTGTATTTTAACAAACTTAAATTCCACATTTGGATAATGCTCCTGAAATGCCTCAGACATCATCTTGAAATAGGTTTCATCCCATCCCCATGTCGTCAACGTTCCGCAGTAATCTTCCGGAAGCGGTTCGTCATAAGGTAGTTCTAAAGTAGTATGTAGTTCTGTTTCTTTCTCCATCATTACTTCTGCCTCTTCCTCACTGCCACTGCAGGCAGTCAAAAGAACTGTGCACAGCAAAAGAAATAAGAGCCCTGTCTTTTTCTTTCTCTTATTCACGCCTCTCTTCACCTCCCTGTGTCTTTTCCCACAATAACGGCAGACGCAGCCAGACACGAGTCCCCTTTTCTTTTCTTCGCTCAATCTTCATTCCATATGTAGCGCCATATAGAAAGCAGATTCTGTCCCGCACATTGCTGATCCCGATATGTTTTCTCCCGCCTTGTTCCGCTCTCCCCACTTCTCCCTGTGCAAACTGCTCCAGACATTCTTTTGCAATTCCGACTCCGTCATCCTCCACAGTAATGTGAAGCTGTCCATCTTCCACAAAAATGCGGACACAAACATTCCCCGGTTCTTCTGCTGGCAATATCCCATGCAATATCGCATTCTCAACGAGAGGCTGGATAATTGTTTTTGGCACCACACATTTTTGCAGCCCTTCCTCACAATGTATATTCACCGTATATCTTCCTGGATACCGGTACGTCTGAATCCTAAGATAACATTCCGTCAACTCCAACTCCTGTTCAATCGTTGCTTCAATACTGTGCTCTCCGATATTGAGCGTCTCATGCAGAGAGTACAAAAGCGAACGGACAATCTCCACCACATCCCATTCCTGTTTCGCCGATGCCAGGTACACCACAGTATTCAGCACATTATACAGATAATGTGGATTAATCTGTGAAAGCATAATGTCAAATTCCATTTCCTTTTTCTGACGTTCATATCTCATCTGCGCCTCAGTTCCACGCTTTATTTCCTGAAGCATGTGATCGCAGCATTCATATAGTGTCTCTATCTCATCTCCTGTATGGATTAGTTGCAGCATTTCCATATTGCCACATTCCATTTTTTCCATTTGTTCGGAAAGCTGTGTCACAGGCCAAATCATACGCTCCATCATCCGAGAAATAAAAACCAGAATTAATCCCAGTGATATAAAAAACGACAGTGCAAAAAATTCCAGCACAAACTGACTTCTTTCCCACAGAAACTCGTTCGGAATCAGCATACACAGTTTCCAGCCCGTCTCCTCCACAGATTCGCAAAGCAGATAGCCTCTGTCTACCTTTACAGCCTGCTTGTCGGTCACTTCTGTCATTTGAACCAGATAATCCTGCAAAAGTCCCTCTGCATCCTGCGCGTACAAAACAGCGCCATCACCGCGCACTAGACATACATGTTTATAATTTTCTGCATAGAGACGAACCTGTTCCAGAAAAGAATTCAGATAAATTTCGAGATATAACGTTCCCTTTCGTTCTCCAAAATGATACTTGTCCAGCATCTGAACCTGATAACAGATAATCGGTTCCCCGTCGGCTCCACGATTATAAACCTTGGAATATGGGCTGTCCTCTGTACTATTTTGCACAATAAGCTCCTCGCCGGGCATCTGCTCACTGTAACGTACATAACTTGTCCCATACCAGATTCCGCTCTCCATTTTGAGCATGGAATTGTTGATATAACTTCGCAGATTATTATAAAAAATTAACCGGTTCGCTATGCGGTCATACGAACTCTGCCTCTGAAACTCACTGGTAAAAGGTTCCAACGCAAGACTTTCCTGCAATTCCTGGTCAATCAGAATGCTCTGCGCAAATCTCTGTACATCTTCCACCATAAAACGAATCTGACCAGTAACCTGACGAAGCTTTGCTCTTTCATCGGATATTTCCTGGCTTCGCACAACCGCTTCAAAATAAACGAAGCTGATAACTGAACCAAGTACCATGGAAGCAGCCAGAATCAGAGAAATATTCCGTAGCATCCGCCATTTAAACTTTCTTTTTCTCTGTTTTTGCATGTTTATCCTTTCTACAACGCCCACTTGGGCACTCATCTCTTTCTGCGATAATCCTGCGGCTTTTGTCCTGTTTTTCTGGCAAAAATCTGGCTGAAATACTGGCTGGTCTGATATCCCACCAAGCGCGCCGTCTCAGACACAGTACAATTTTCCTCCCGCAACAGTCTTTTGGCCTCTTCTATCCGAAGCATTGTCTGATACTTTAAAACAGTCAACCCCACTTCTTTCTTAAAAATCTGTCCTAAATAAACGCCGTTCATATGAAATTCTTCTCCGAGAAGTTCCAAACTCAATTCTTTCTCAAAATTTTTTCTTATGTATGAAACCACGCCAGCCACAATGCGCGAATACTTCTCATTCTCTTTCTTACTTATATACTGATGTAATGTTTCAAATGCTTCTCTATAATAACCGATCAGTTCATCCATTGAAACACAGTAGTTTTTTTCTGTTTTTATTTGCTTTTCTGTCCTTTTTTCCATTGGCGGCTCCATTCCCGCCTTCCGTTTTTGTTCTAGCAAAAGATTATTCATCTGCGGAAGCAAGGAACGAAGTGCTTCCATTTGCCGGTCTTTCCATAATGTCTCAAGCCATTCTTTGATCAAATCTCCAGGTTTGCCAGCCTCGGCATACAACACACTTTCCAGCGTTCGAAGCTGTTCTCCCCACAATACTTTTTCTTCTTCTCTATATGTCTCCAAAAAACACCAACTGTTTGGTCTCCAAAAAAATGCCTGATGCACTTGCCGTGACATCAGGCGAAAAGTCTCGCTGATTTCTTGCGGCGCAATCTGTCTGCTACAAATTGCATGAAACAGATTGCCCGATGTTCCATCTAATAATCCAATCATCTGCCCTGCCCATTGATTGATTCGGTTGTCCAAAAGCTGTCTGCTCGGTGTATGAGTCATTCGGCACAAAACAACCCAGTTATCCGCTGAAACCGGCACTTCTGCCACGGAAGAAATCCCTTCCCTTTCCATCTGCGGCAATATTTCTTCCATTACCCTGGCCTCCGCTGTGTCCCACTCAGCTTTAACAAATTCACCGGACACAAAGCAGCTTCTTTTATGTACCATCATCAAAAACAATACCTCACCCGCCTTTGGAACATAAAGCTCATTTGCTGCCGACTGATCATAAATCAACTGATTCATAAGATATTTCTGGTACATCTTTTTTCTTCTGTTTCTGATCTCCAAACTCTTTTGCACCTTCTGCAACTCTGCTAACAGGTTATCCCCGCGCAACTCATGCTTCAACAGATAGTTGGACACACCATAGCAGATTCCTTTTTGCGCATATGCAAAGTCGCGATACGCAGATAAAAGGATAATCACCACATCTGAATTTTTTTCTTTCAACTGTCTGGCAAGCTCCAGGCCGTCCATTCCGGACATTTTTATATCAGAAATTATAATCTCCGGAATCAATTTTTCATATAGCTCCAAAGCCTTTTTGCCATTTACCGCTGTTCCGACAATGTGATATCCATTTCCTTCCCAATTGATCAAATTCTTTAAATATTCCAGAGCCAGCACTTCGTCATCCACCAGCATGACATTAATCATAACAAACCCCTCTTTCGTTTCTTATGCGTCTCATGCTTAAAATTTTCTTTGTATGCAAAAAAAGAACCTTTTAAAGGTTCTTCTGAAAACAAAAGCATATAAAATTAAAATCTTAACATACCTTCAAAACCACATACAGGATACTATATCTTTCCGTTTTTTGCAAGTCCTTTTTTCTCTTTTCTTTCTAACCCTTCCGTTTTCGCTTCGAAAGTCTTCTTCTTCCTTTCTCCACGCTTGGATAAGCTTGCGACCTATTAGTAGCAGTCAGCTCCATGCATTACTGCACTTCCACCTCTGCCCTATCTACCTCGTGTTCTTCAAGGGGTCTTGGGATATCTCATCTTGAGGGGGGCTTCACGCTTAGATGCCTTCAGCGTTTATCCCTTCCCGACTTGGCTACCCGGCCATGCCTTTGGTAAAACAACCGGTACACCAGAGGTCAGTCCACCCCGGTCCTCTCGTACTAAGGGCAGCTCCTCTCAAATATCCTACGCCCGCGCCGGATAGGGACCGAACTGTCTCACGACGTTCTGAACCCAGCTCGCGTACCGCTTTAATGGGCGAACAGCCCAACCCTTGGGACCTACTACAGCCCCAGGATGCGATGAGCCGACATCGAGGTGCCAAACCACTCCGTCGATGTGAACTCTTGGGAGTGATAAGCCTGTTATCCCCAGGGTAGCTTTTATCCGTTGAGCGATGGCATTCCCACTTAATACCACCGGATCACTAAGCCCTACTTTCGTACCTGCTCCACCCGTCGGTGTCGCAGTCAAGCTCCCTTCTGCCTTTGCACTCTTCGAATGGTTTCCAACCATTCTGAGGGAACCTTTGGGCGCCTCCGATACCCTTTCGGAGGCGACCGCCCCAGTCAAACTCCCCGCCAGACATTGTCCCCCAACCGGTTCACGGTTGCAGGTTAGAAACCCAATAACGCAAGGGTGGTATCCCAACAGCGGCTCCATGGAAACTGGCGTTCCCACTTCTTCGCCTCCCACCTATCCTGTACATGCATTACCGGATCCCAGTGTCAAGCTGGAGTAAAGCTCCATGGGGTCTTTCCGTCCTGGCGCAGGTAACCAGCATCTTCACTGGTACTTCAATTTCACCGGATGCATTGTCGAGACAGCGCCCAAATCATTACGCCTTTCGTGCGGGTCGGAACTTACCCGACAAGGAATTTCGCTACCTTAGGACCGTTATAGTTACGGCCGCCGTTTACTGGGGCTTAAATTCAAACCTTCGCTTGCGCTAAGCTCTCCTCTTAACCTTCCAGCACCGGGCAGGCGTCAGCCCATATACTTCACCTTTCGGTTTTGCATAGACCTGTGTTTTTGCTAAACAGTTGCTTGGGCCAATTCTCTGCGGCCTGGTCTCCCAGGCACCCCTTCTCCCGAAGTTACGGGGTCATTTTGCCGAGTTCCTTAACAATGCTTCTTCCGTCGGCCTTAGGATTCTCTCCTCATCCACCTGTGTCGGTTTATGGTACGGGTACGATATAAGCAATAGCGGCTTTTCTTGGCACATGGCTCACATGCTTCCCTACTTCTATTCGGTCCGCCTCACGTCTTTGCCTTATGCGGGGGTTTTTCCTCCCGCACAGCTCCTTCGCTTGCACGCAGCTTTCCATTCTGCGCCCATGCTCTCCACATGCGTCCCCACAGTTCTGTTATACCGTAGTACAGGAATCTCAACCTGTTGTCCATCGACTACGCCTTTCGGCCTCGCCTTAGGTCCCGACTTACCCAGAGCAGATCAGCTTTACTCTGGAAACCTTGGATATTCGGCCGGAAGGATTCTCACCTTCCTCTCGCTACTCATTCCGGCATTCTCTCTTCCATACGCTCCACAGCTCCTTTCGGTACTGCTTCTTCGTGTATGCAATGCTCCTCTACCAATCCTTGCGGATTCCTCAGCTTCGGTGTCGTGTTTTAGCCCCGGACATTTTCGGCGCAGGACCTCTCGACCAGTGAGCTATTACGCACTCTTTGAATGTATGGCTGCTTCTGAGCCAACATCCTGGTTGTCTTCGAAATCCCACATCCTTTTCCACTTAACACGCACTTTGGGACCTTAGCTGGAGGTCTGGGCTCTTTCCCTTTTGACTACCCAACTTATCTCGTGTAGTCTGACTCCCGTACATCATCTATATGGCATTCGGAGTTTGATATTCTTCGGTAAGCTTTGACGCCCCCTAGGAAATTCAGTGCTCTACCTCCACTAGACTAATACGAGGCTAGCCCTAAAGCTATTTCGAGGAGAACCAGCTATCTCCGGGTTCGATTGGAATTTCTCCCCTACCCACACCTCATCGCCACCCTTTTCAACGGATGTGCGTTCGGTCCTCCACTACCTCTTACGGCAGCTTCAACCTGGACATGGGTAGATCACCCGGTTTCGGGTCTGCATCCACTGACTTTACGCCCTATTAAGACTTGGTTTCCCTCCGGCTCCTCACTTTCCGTGATTAACCTCGCCAGTGATCGCAACTCGCCGGACCGTTCTACAAAAAGTACGCGGTCCTACCTTAACGTAGTTCCACAGCTTGTAAACACAGGGTTTCAGGTTCTCTTTCACTCCCCTCCCGGGGTTCTTTTCACCTTTCCTTCACAGTACTATGCGCTATCGGTCACTAAGTAGTATTTAGCCTTACGGGGTGGTCCCCGCTTGTTCCCACAAGGTTCCACGTGTCTCGTGGTACTCTGGATCCCGCCATGCTTCCTTTCGTTTCGGGTACGGGTCTTTCACCCTCTTTGGATGGCTTTCCCAAAACCATTCCCCTACAATCAGAAGATCAATTATGCGGTCCGAACCCCAGGGTGCACGCACCCTGGTTTGGGCTCTTCCGGTTTCGCTCGCCGCTACTCCCGGAATCGATGTTTCTTTCTCTTCCTCCGGCTACTTAGATGTTTCAGTTCACCGGGTTCCCCTCCATACGTTATGGATTGGCGTATGGATACTGGAGCTTTCCTCCAGTGGGTTTCCCCATTCAGATATCTCCGGATCTATGGATATTTGCTCCTCCCCGAAGCTTTTCGCAGCTTATCACGTCTTTCATCGGCTCTTAGTGCCAAGGCATCCACCCTGCGCTCTTATTCGCTTAACCTGTAAATCGCGGAGAAAACACAGTTCTCGAGGTGTTTTCGTCGCTTTCTACTTTCTCACATATATAGCGTTATATGTGTGGTTGGGTTGTTTTTCTGAGTTTTCTCTCCGCAGCCTTCCCCTTTCGGTTCCTGCTGCTTTACTTGCTTGTTTCTAAGCTCAGGTTTCCCTGAACTTATCCTCGGATGTCTTGTGATGAATTCTTTCTTGTTCCATCCATTTATGATCTATAAATGTTTGTTCAATCAGATTCATCGGATATTTTTTTCTGTATGCGGTTTTCAAGGTACGTTATTGGTAACAAAAACTATCCGTATAGATGCTTTTTATTACCAAATGGAGATGGAGAGATTCGAACTCTTGACCCCCTGCTTGCAAGGCAGGTGCTCTCCCAACTGAGCTACACCCCCATTTAAGGAATTCTATTTTGTTTTCCTTGTTTGGACTATAAGGTTTTATACCTTTAATCCAGTGGGCTTAAGTGGACTCGAACCACCGACCTCACGCTTATCAGGCGTGCGCTCTAACCGGCTGAGCTATAAGCCCTTTTTTATAATCTGGCAGCCACCTACTCTCCCACACCGTCTCCAGTGCAGTACCATCGGCCG
Source organism: Blautia sp. St.27G3 (assembly GCF_059728505.1). NCBI lineage: Bacteria > Bacillati > Bacillota > Clostridia > Lachnospirales > Lachnospiraceae > Blautia > Blautia sp. St.27G3. The sequence goes on from NZ_BAAGFO010000001.1 coordinate 515,239, forward strand.
CTTAGGTCTTAACCATCGTGTTCGGGATGGGTACGGGTGTTTCCCCTAAGCGCATCGCCACCAGAAGCTTTGAGCACTTATTGAGTGCAAGTTTTGCGCCGCACGAATTTAGTGCGAAAGCTGTTCGTTGCAACTTGGCGAGGTCTTTTCGAGCCTAGTACAATCGAACTTCCTTGTCTCCCTTAATAACTCAACAGTGATACAACCTTTACTTCTCGATTCTTCCTTAGAAAGGAGGTGATCCAGCCGCACCTTCCGATACGGCTACCTTGTTACGACTTCACCCCAGTTACCAGTCCCGCCTTCGGCAGCTCCCTCCTTGCGGTTGGGTCACTGACTTCGGGCGTTACCGACTCCCATGGTGTGACGGGCGGTGTGTACAAGACCCGGGAACGTATTCACCGCGACATTCTGATTCGCGATTACTAGCGATTCCAGCTTCGTGCAGTCGAGTTGCAGACTGCAGTCCGAACTGGGACGTTATTTTTGGGATTTGCTCCAGATCGCTCTCTTGCTTCCCTTTGTTTACGCCATTGTAGCACGTGTGTAGCCCAAATCATAAGGGGCATGATGATTTGACGTCATCCCCACCTTCCTCCAGGTTATCCCTGGCAGTCTCTCCAGAGTGCCCACCTTAAATGCTGGCTACTGAAGATAAGGGTTGCGCTCGTTGCGGGACTTAACCCAACATCTCACGACACGAGCTGACGACAACCATGCACCACCTGTCTCCTCTGTCCCGAAGGAAGGACGACGTTACTCGTCTGTCAGAGGGATGTCAAGACTTGGTAAGGTTCTTCGCGTTGCTTCGAATTAAACCACATGCTCCACCGCTTGTGCGGGTCCCCGTCAATTCCTTTGAGTTTCATTCTTGCGAACGTACTCCCCAGGTGGAATACTTATTGCGTTTGCTGCGGCACCGAAGAGCTTTGCTCCCCAACACCTAGTATTCATCGTTTACCGCGTGGACTACCAGGGTATCTAATCCTGTTTGCTCCCCACGCTTTCGAGCCTCAACGTCAGTTACCGTCCAGTAAGCCGCCTTCGCCACTGGTGTTCCTCCTAATATCTACGCATTTCACCGCTACACTAGGAATTCCGCTTACCTCTCCGGCACTCAAGATTTACAGTTTCCAATGCAGTCCAGGGGTTGAGCCCCCGCCTTTCACATCAGACTTGCACATCCGTCTACGCTCCCTTTACACCCAGTAATTCCGGATAACGCTTGCTCCATACGTATTACCGCGGCTGCTGGCACGTATTTAGCCGGAGCTTCTTAGTCAGGTACCGTCATTTTCTTCCCTGCTGATAGAGCTTTACATACCGAAATACTTCTTCGCTCACGCGGCGTCGCTGCATCAGGCTTGCGCCCATTGTGCAATATTCCCCACTGCTGCCTCCCGTAGGAGTTTGGGCCGTGTCTCAGTCCCAATGTGGCCGGTCACCCTCTCAGGTCGGCTATGGATCGTCGGCTTGGTGAGCCGTTACCTCACCAACTACCTAATCCAACGCGGGCCCATCTTACACCACCGGAGTTTTTCACACAGAAACATGCGTTCCCGTGCGCTTATGCGGTATTAGCAGTCATTTCTAACTGTTGTCCCCCTGTGTAAGGCAGGTTGCCCACGCGTTACTCACCCGTCCGCCACTCAGTCATTTTAAAATCCACCCGAAAGTCTCATTTAAAATGCTTCGTTCGACTTGCATGTGTTAAGCACGCCGCCAGCGTTCATCCTGAGCCAGGATCAAACTCTCTAATAAAGTGTTGTTCAATCCGGTCAGATAACGTCTTGGCTATCTTTCCTTTTACTGTTTTTAAAGGTCAGTTCCTTAGAAAAAAATCTCTTAGAATCTTTTCAAGGTTGTCTCACTGTTCAGTTATCAAGGTGCTTCTTGATCGTTTTTCCTGATGATTTATCAGTTTTTTGATCTGTGACTTTTCGTCTTTTCTGTTGTCTCTCTACCGGAGCAACTCTGATATCATATCATGTCTTTTTCGGTTTGTCAACAACTTTTTTTGACTTTTTTCACTTTTTTATTCTCTTCAGAATAAAACGGAGAAGGAGGGATTTGAACCCTCGCACCGCTATTAACGATCTACTCCCTTTCCAGGGGAGCCCCTTCAGCCGCTTGGGTACTTCTCCACACGCCTAATCAATAAGCCTTCTATCTACAAATTTAAAAAGCGGAGAGGGTGGGATTCGAACCCACGCGCCCTTTCGGACAAACGGTTTTCAAGACCGCCTCGTTATGACCACTTCGATACCTCTCCATACCTTTTCAGTAATCAGCGCGAATATTATAATACCAGCTTTGGTGAATTCTGTCAACACAATTTTAAGATTTTTTAATCGTTTTTTGCAACTAGCTTTTTACCAGTTTTCCAAACCGTTTTTTCCAGATCATCTCAGCATACAAAAGATCTTCCGGCGTCGTAATTTTGATATTCTCATAGGAACCTTCTATGAGTTTAACCGGAATTTGTTCTGTATATTCAATTAACATTGCGTCATCCGTAATTTTCATTTCCAGCCCCCCCTCTGCGCGCAGCTCATGCGCCCTGCGAATTAAGTCATACGCAAATGCCTGGGGCGTCTGAATATTCCAGAGACGCTCGCGGGGTAATGTTTGTTCAACAAAACCCAAATTGTCACTGAGCTTAATTGTATCCTTTACCGGCATTCCAACCGTGCAAGCGCGAACAGACGGAAGCTCTGACCATATTCTCTCCAGCATTTCTTCATCAATGAAAGGTCTGGCTCCGTCATGAATCATCACATATGTACAGTTCTCCAACGCTTTCAACCCTTCAAATACAGAATCGTGGCGCTCTTTTCCACCGGATACGATTTTCTTCACTTTTGTGAAACCATAGGGCATTACAATTGTCTCGCGACACCACTCTATATCTTCATGGCTACAGACAAGTATAATTTCATCAATCCGGCTGCTTTTTTGAAATGTTTCCAAAGAGTAATACAGCACCGGCTTTCCACCTATTAAAAGGTACTGCTTTTTCACATCACTGCGCATCCGTTTGCCACTACCGCCTGCAAGCACGATTGCCGCGTTTTTCACCGTTACATCTCCTCCTATATTGCTACCGTAGCTTTTACCGTTCACCCAGTCTCAGATTCGGTACCGCATTTAAATCAAGGTCATGCCGCACGCCCTTCTGAAATTCATAAAAACCTGCTGCGCCTATCATTGCCGCATTGTCTGTACAGTAAATTGGCGATGGTCGGAAAAATTCAATTTTATTTTCCTCACATGCCGCTTCCATTGCGCTCCGAATCGTACTGTTTGAAGCGACGCCTCCGGCAATCGCGAGTTTTGTAAGCCCGGACTCTTTTACAGCCATCATTGCATGTTCTACCAAGACATCCGTTACTGCTTTCTGAAATGATGCCGCCACATCTGCTTCATTCACAGTCTCTCCCCGCATTTTACATCCGTTCAGATAATTCAGGACAGCAGATTTCAAACCGCTGAAACTGAAATCATACGGCGCATCTTCTATTTTTGCCTTCGGAAAATGAATTGCATCAGGATTTCCTTCTTTGGAAAGCCTGTCAATCTTGGGCCCACCCGGATAGCCAAGTCCAATCGCCCGTGCCACTTTGTCAAATGCCTCTCCTGCTGCATCGTCTCGCGTTCGTCCAAGAATTTCATATTCCCCGTAATCTGACACTTTTACAAGATGCGTATGGCCCCCGGAAACTACAAGACAGATAAACGGGGGTTCCAGTTCCTTATTTTCAATGTAATTAGCCGAAATATGCCCTTCAATATGATGAACGCCTACCAGTGGCAGACCTGCCGCGTAACTGATTGCCTTAGCTTCTGCCACGCCGACAAGAAGCGCTCCGACAAGCCCGGGACCATACGTCACAGCAATGGCATCCATATCCTCCAGTCGTTTATGCGCTGCTGCGAGCGCCTCCTCAATCACCTGATTGATCTTCTCGATGTGTTTCCTGGATGCAATCTCTGGCACAACCCCTCCATAAAGTTTATGGAGCTCTATCTGCGAAAAAATAATATTCGACAGTACCTCCCGGCCATTTTTCACTACAGCGGCTGCTGTCTCATCACAGGAGCTTTCAATTGCCAGTATCAGAATGTCTTTCTCCTTCATTCGTATGCCTCCGTCATTCCTCTTCAAAATCAAGCTCAATGGTTTTTCCATCTTTTCCCGGATATATCTCCGGATAAACAGCCCGGATTTTTTCTATATAATCTTCAGCCCTTACCAGAGAAGGACTGTAATGAGTCAGCCACATTTGACGCGGTCTGGCCTTTTTCGCTAAATGTGCCGCCTCTTCAAATGTCATATGCTTATACTCTACTGCCTTCGCTGCTTTCTCCGGCTCACCATACATCCCTTCACAAATAAACAGATCCGCATGTTCAGCCTGCCGTGCAATAATTTCCACCGGTCTTGTGTCTGTACAGTAGGTCACTTTAATTCCCTTTCGCGCAGGCCCAAGAACATCAGACGGCTGATAAATCCGTCCTTCCGCCTCAATCACCTCGCCTTTTTGCAGTCTGCTCCAGAATTGCATCGGTATCTGTGCAGTCCTCGCACGGTCCACATCAAACTTTCCTGCACGGTCAATTTCAATCGTATAGCCATAGCAGCAAACATTATGCTGGACTCGAAACGCAGTTATTTTATATCCGTTTTGTTCAAAGACTTCCTCCTGTCCTTGAATTTCTTTAAAAACGAGCGGAAATGGAAGTTCCGGCGCAATGACACGCAGGGCATTCACCACTCGTTCCAGCCCCTTGGGGCCAATCAGCGTAAGCGGCTCGGTTCGCTCTGCATTTCCCATTGTAAGCAGCAAGCCCGGAAGTCCGCTGATATGGTCGCCGTGATAATGGGTAAAGCAGATCGTATCAATCGGTTTAAAACTCCAGCCTTTTTCTTTTATCGCAATCTGAGTCCCTTCCCCACAGTCAATCAGCAGATTACTCCCGTTAAACCTTGTCATGAGGGAAGTGAGCCACCGGTAGGGGAGCGGCATCATCCCGCCGCATCCGAGCAAACAAACATCCAGCATAATACTCCTCTTTTCATCTTAATTTTCCAAGCAATCTTACGCGCAAATATTTTACACTTTTGTTCATACATTCTTCTGCTGCGTTTTTTACAAGTAATCCTCTACCGTGACTGGCAATACGAAAGACTTCCGTATTCTGTCATAGCATGCCTCACACAGACAGAAAGAATGCTTTTCACCATCTTTTTCCGAAAAATATCCCCAGTTCCAGTCTACCTGAAGTACCCCTTCCCGGATCATACCATTTTCTGAAGAAATATTTTTCCCACAACCGTTACAGCGTAGTACTTTTTTCGTTTCCATCCTGATCCCTCCTGTGTTCTGACATTTTATGTCCTTGCAGACAAGGATCATTATAAATCTGCGTTCCTTTTATGGCTACTGGGAATTCCCGAGAACACAGGCAGCTTATTCCGTTTTTATTTTTTCAGCAATTTTTTTTATTCATCTGTCCACATAATCAAAGCATCTTCGCGTGGTCGTTCATAAAAATTTTTTCGGATACCAGCAGAAACAAAACCCAGTTTTTCATACAGATGAACTGCCGCTGCATTCCCTGTGCGTACTTCCAGTGTGTACCGCAAAACTCCGCGTTCTCTGCCAAGACGCATCAGCTCGGCAAGCATCTGATACCCCACTCCCCTTCCACGGCAACGCTCGCATACCGCAACGTTTGTGATATCCGCCTCATCAAAAGACTGCCAGAAACCACAGTATCCGATTAATCTTCCGTTTTGTTTTGCAGATAAATATAATGTATCCGGGGAACTCAGCGCAGAGCGAAACCCTTCCTCACTCCACGGCATTGTAAAAATCTGAGCCTCCAGCGCCGCCGCCTCTTTCACATCTCCCGGATGCATTCGCTCTATCTCAAGATCTGTCATCGCTGATGATTCCGCCTTTCTCTGGCTCTGCTGACCGTTTCTGCGCTTCCGCCCGTTCGCGCTCTGCCTGAGACATGCGAAGATAATCCGGAACGTGATCTGCCGCAGACTCTGTTTTTCCTTCTTTTATATACCGACTCGCAAGAAACGCTACCGATGCTGCTCGCTGGCGGTTCATATGCGCCGGAGCATAGGCGAAAGGTACCTCCATCCATTTTTCCAGCAATTCCTGATAAACTGGAACACCGTCTCCCAAAAAAACCACTTTTTTTCCAAGTGCGTTCAATTTCCCGATAATTTCTTCCACTGCCATTGGACTCTGAGCCTCCAGCGTCCGGAGACATCCATTTTCAAAACAGTAAATCCCCGTGTAAACCTGATTTCGACGTGCGTCCATAAGCGGGCATATATAACCGTCGTATCCGTATAAATTGCAGGCCAGCGCATCCACAGTTGGAATATGCACCAGTGGTTTTTCTAACGCAAAACCAAGCCCTTTTGCTGTCGCAGAACCGATGCGAAGCCCTGTAAACGACCCTGGCCCCGCTGCCACCGCAATCGCATCAATCGAGTGCAGATCCAGCTCAATCATTCTGGCAACCTCATTGAGCATGGGAAGGAGTGTCTGTGAATGTGTTTTTTTATAGTTTACTGTATATTCTGCCAGCAATACGTCATCTGCTACCACTGCTACAGACGCCACAAGGCCGGAGCTGTCCAATGCCAGTATTTTCATTTTCCATTCTCCTGTTCCACCGTAATTTTCCGAAAGTCAAAACCACGGCTCAAATCTTTCTCAATCGTAATCGTTACAGTATGCTCCGGCATAAGCTCCCGGATCAGATCCGCCCATTCCACAAGACAGATACCGTTCCCGTAAAAACAGTCCTCATACCCGATCTCTTCCATCTCCTCTGGTTCTTCAATTCGATATACATCGAAATGATAAAACGGAAGTTGTCCTCCCTCATATACCTGAAGAATGGTAAATGTCGGACTGTTTACCGGTTCTGAAATGCCCAGTCCTTCTGCCATTCCCTGCGTAAAAACGGTCTTGCCGACCCCTAGATCCCCCACCAGGGCAAACACCTGCCCTGCCTGCGCATCCCTGGCAATCTGCCGTCCAACCTCGCGTGTTTCTTTTTCCGAATTCGTTTCTATAATCATTTGATTCCCTCCCTGACACTTATCTTTTTAACTTTACAAGCGCAGGAGATACATTCTTTTTCAGAATCTCTCGTACGTTTTCCGTCTGCGATCCCATCTGCTTCTTTATAAGAATACAGGCATTTTTCGGCCCCGTGTAAATCAGGATACTGTCAGAAGTTTCTCTTACTTTCCGGACAGCAGTCCACGCTACGTTACTTTCCGCTTCCCCCTGTCTCGCCAGAATGCCTTCCTCGGAAAGTGTATAATGAAGCGGATTTTTAAAAACCGGGTTTAGTTTTGCCTGCTTCACTGCCCCAGTATAAAGCGTCCATGGCTGATAAACCAGAAACAATGTGCCAAATAACAGATAAATCCATGTATTTGCACCGCCTTTTCCCAAACTCCAAATATAATAAAAAATCAGAGCCGCTCCTGCCACAATACTGAATATCCCACTGAAGCTGTGGTACGCATGATACATCAGAAAACGATACATACTCGCCGTCGTCATTTTAATATCAAATTCCGTTTTCATAAATAGCTTCCTCCCAACTGCCAAACGCGACATTCTGAATAAATCACAGCAATCATACCCTGCTATTCAGAAAATCCTGCTCCTTCTCCTCTGTCTGCATGAAGAAATGCAAATGGCTCTTCATCCTGTAAAAAGTGCATTAACATGTAGGAACACACAACAGCAACACGTTCTTCCCTCAAAATACGCCGCACCTCATCCCGGTCTGCAAGCACAACCTCAATTTCCTCACTGTCTTCCAATGCATCCATATTAATTTCGCCATCGGCATATCCGTACACAGTTCCGCAGCACTCATCTGTCATCCCTATCGTAGTATAATACGGTTTTTCGTAGATTGTGTCAACCTTAAGCGGATGTAGTGTAAGGCCAGTTTCCTCTTTCATTTCCCGCACCGCAGATGCATGATAATCTTCCCCTGGTTCAACAAGCCCTGCCGGAAATTCATAAATATAATTATCAATCGCATAGCGGTACTGCCGAACCAACACAACCCGATCCCGTTTTTCTCCATACAGACTGTATATAATGACGCCATCCGGCTGTTGCTGTTTTGTGGACAATTCGAGATGCTCCTTATCTTTGGCCCTTGAAGCCACATAATAATATCCCTGTCCCCCGACGCGATTCTCCACTTCCAGATTATATAAATTCACATATGGATTGCTTGTAGCCTGTTGAACTTTCTTTATCTTACCCATAGCATCATCCTCCCCAAAAACAAAAAGCTGTCGCACAAAATGCAGATTGTGCGACAGCCCTGCCTTGTCATATCTCACTTTTAAACAGATTCTCCAGATGCGTCCTGCTGTCCGCTTTTTCAGATCTCTGTCCAACCGCCATTTCTCTCTGCTCAGTTCTGCATCTGGCTCTTTTGGCCCGATGTGAGGCCATCCTGAGCTGCATTATGCAGAACCTGGCTGACCCGCTTATATAATACCATAGTCAGCCCAGAAATCAATACACCTTTTAAGAGATTCAGCGGAGCCACTGCCAAAAGGACAAGCATCGAAATACTGTCGATTGCCGGATTGACAGCAGTTCCCATGCCTACCAATGTATCCAGCGGTAAACCATAAAGCTTCGAAAATGCCGGCAGCAGATAAATTGCATTAAACATACTTCCAAATACTGTCATGACGGCCGTACCTGATACAAGACCGGCAATCGCCATTTTCCGCGTCTTTTTCGTATGATATACAATAGACGCAGGCACCACGAAGGAGCAACCGATTACAAAATTGGCAAGATCTCCGACAAAAGCAGTCGAAGTCCCCTTGACTACCAGCTTCAAAAGAATTTTAACCAGTTCAATGATAACACCGCCAACAGGCCCGAGATAAAAGGCTCCAATCATAACCGGAACCTCGCTGAAATCCAGTTTGTAAAAATCCGGCGCCAAAAACGGCACAGGAAAATCATAAAGATGCAACAATGTGGCAAGCGCTCCAAGCATAGCACACAAAGTAAGAAAATGCGTCTTCTTTACGCGCGTCATACTGTCCTTTAAAATTTTTCTCTCCACCAGTTCTGATACCCCGACAATTGACAAAACAACAACCAGACTGATAAAAAGAAATTGCAGATTTTCTGCTGCTGCTTCCAAAAATCCCATGTTTTGTTCTCCTTTTCTTTTATTCATTTGGGAAAATCCCTTTAAGAAAAGTTCCTTCCGGCTGCTCCATAAATGTTGTATATGCACTGTTGCGCATACAAAAAAGGCGGAACGGAATATGTAAAAACTCCGTGGCCGCCCATATCATTACAATATGCTGCTTCTTCTCACATCCAGACTATACTGTCGGTACCGGAATCCATCTTTTTGAAACTATCTGGCAAATACGCCTGCAAGCTCCCTCTGATCTCACCGGTTCAGCCGCCTAAGCGGGTCGCGGACTATACCGCCGGTGGGGAATTCTCATTTCTCAGACTACAAATGCCGGATAAAAGTCACCCCGCCCCGAAGAACCAATTCTTAAATTTCTGTCATTATATCCTATGATCAGACTACTTACAAGTATAATTTCAAACAGATTTTCACAGCTTTTTTGGTGATTTTTCTATTATTCAACGCCCAAGCCTGCTGCAAGTATCGACAAAATGAGGTGGTCTGTGGTATTATTATGCTTTTGCTCTTCTAAAAATTTTTTTAAAGACTCTTTTGTCTTAGTCCCAGCAACCCCATCAACTGTGCCGCAACTATATCCCTTTTGGTTCAGCACTGCCTGGATAATCTTTATCAGATCTTTGGAAACCGTTATATTTATTCCGGAGCTTACCTCTATTCCTTCGTCAGCCGAATTCACCAGATTGACTGCCGCACTGTTTTGATCTACATTGATGGTTGCTTCGCTGCCTGTATAGGTCTCCACACTCGTATAAGGACAGCTTCCACCATCGTGCAGATGAGCCGGATTACCATCACAGTAATAATAGCAGTCTGCGCCACTTGTATTTCTATTCTCATTATGATGGCCATGCCAATCTTTTTAATATGTTTCTCATCTGAAATCTCCTCCTTTTCATATCATTCACAGCATAGCTGTTCGTCAACTTACGAAGTTCTGCCTTTTAAGCACGTGAACTGCGTATTAGCTATATTCGCAACAAATAAAACAATTGCAACAGCTAAAACAAAAGCAATCTTCAAAAAACAATTTCATAATTGTCTATAATTTGCTCGTATAATATACCACAATAATTGTTATAAATGCAACTATATGTCTCTCAGTATAAAAGGTTCGGAAAATGTTTTTCAGCCCAAACTCCATAGACTTAATCACTCAAATATGATATACTTTTTCATAAATCTGAAGAAGGAGCGTGGTATGATGACCGATCGAGAATTGTTGGAATTGCTACTTACAAATCAACAACAAATGCAGACAGAGCTCACTGATATCAAATTAAAAATTGGCTCTGTTGATGCCAAAGTCGACGCCGTTGATGCCAAAGTCGACGCCGTTGATGCCAAAGTAAACGAAATCAACGCTAAAGTTGATCTCAACTATGAAAAAACCCTTGAATTCTATGCTGATTACAAAGAAACGATTACCGACATCAAGGACATGCTCAGGATCATCATCGGGCAGCAGCAGATGCACAGTAACCAGATTTCGCGCAATACCTCTGACATTAATGATATGAAGAAAATCAGAAATATATCATAACACAAACATCACACCTGAACTGAGTGTAAATTTTGTTGGACTTCCGACTGATTTACACTCCTTTTTATTCTGGGGGCTATTTCAACAAAAGAAGGCAAAGCCATACAGCCTTGCCCTCTGTTTTTATAAATATCTGAATAATATCTGCAAACTTTTTTCAACCAAAGCCTGTCACTCGATTGCCGCTGTCTCGATAATGAACTTGACATTTCCATCCATATTTCCGGAATCGCTGAAGAGTTTGTAATCCTCTCCCGCGGTCTGTACTGCCTCAAGCCGGTCAAGCAGTTCCTGTACGTCTTCATCCAGGAAATCGGTAATCTTTTCAATTCCCTTTTCATTGAATTCTTTCATACCGTCGCGAAGCTCATCAGCTCCGTTTTTCAGATCTTCTACACCTTCATCCAGGTCTTCTCCGCCTTCTGCAAGCTGGGCCGTTCCATCTTTAAGTTTTGCACTGCCATCGGCAAGCTGCTGTACACCGTCCGCAAGCTCACCTGCTCCGCTTGCCAGCCTTACGCTTCCGTCCGCAAGCTGCACAATCCCGGCACTCAGAATTGCTGCTCCGCCGTTTAACTGATTTGCTCCGTTCTCCAGTTCTTTTGCCCCGCTATAAAGTTTGTTTGTTCCCGCAGACAAAGAAGCCGTTGCTGCTGCAAATTTTTCAAGATTCCTATCCAATGTCTGTGCGCCGCCCAAAAGCTGTTCCAGGCCACTGTCAAGGGCGTCTGCTCCCTCTGCCAGACTGCCAAGGCCTAACGCCAGGGCATCTGCTCCCGGTTTTAACTGTGTCGCGGCAGCTTCAAAGACTGCGCTCACTCCTCCATGCAACGCTACCGCTCCTTCTGACAACTGCTGAGCACCGCCAGTCAGCATCTGGGATGCTGTCGCGCCGGTCTGCGGGTCCGCTGCCCCAAGCAGAACTGCTCCATCTTTTAAAGCTGATCCACCTAGTTTCAGCGCCTGTATCTCTTCTCCTTCCGTAAGCTGTGTCCCCGCACCGCGAAGAGCTGCTGCTGTCTGGGCAAGGACAGCCTGATCCATCTGCATCTGAGCGTCGCTGCCTGTACCGTCTCCACCGCCCGTCGTCTCCATGATAACCTGAGGCGCTGCCATCAAAACTCTGGTCTGTACCGGCTGCTCAATGGTCTGCTCAACGGTCTGTTCCATTGTAACTGTGTCAATCGTCTCCTCCTGAATTCCCCCAAGTGCACCGCTGAGCAATGTAATACAGTCATTCAGCTCTGCCACATACGCATCATAAGAAGCATACAGTCTGATCAGATCTTCTTTTGTTGTCGCACCGTTAATCGTATTTTGCACATCCTGCAAATTTGCCAGAACGGTCTGAATATTTGCAACTGCCTCTTCATTAATCGTAGTTTTCGTCACCTGCGCTTCCGCTTTCACAACCGGTTCCCTGTAAATCTGTTCTTTCACTATGTCGGATACCTGCTGTACTTCCGGCTCTCCGACTGCAATCTGCTCTACTTCCGCAATCATCCTTTGCTGCGTACCACTGTCCACAGAAGTGGTGGTAGAGCCCGCTGTTATGCCATCCAAAAGCCCGTTCACTGCCCCGACATAATTTTGTACACTTTGCATATACTGATCAACGCCGTCCACATATCCCGGCAGTCCCTCTGCAATCTGATCTACTCCGTCTGTATATTCTCCTAAATTTTTTACAAGGCTCTGGCTGCCTGTTTCAAGAGCCTGGCCGCCAGCCAGAAGCTTTTTGCCATCTTCCCCTTCCACAAGCGCCGTAATTCCATCCGCAAGTGTCTGACTACCCTGTGCAAGCTCTTTGCTGCCTTCCACAAGTGCCTTGCTGCCTTCCGTAAGCTGTTTGCTACCTGAGCCCGACGCAAGTTCTTTCGCTCCGGCTTCCAGCTTTTTACTGTTTCCTGCAAGTTCTTTACTGCCTTTTTTCACGGTATTCATCCCTTTCCGAAGCTCTGTTGCTCCGGAAGCCAGATCGCCAACTCCCTGCACAAACATACTTTTTTTGTCGTTTAAAGTACCAATCCCATCTGCCAAAGTACCGATCCCGGCAGTCAGATCATCCTTTTTTTCGTTCAGCGTTGCAATTCCACTGGCAAGTGTTCCCATGTTTTCATCCACAGTGTTCATACCGTCGATCAATTCTGTACAGGCATCCTGTAATGTTTTCACTCCGTCTGCCAGCTCCCCGCTTCCATCCACAAGTTGCGTTGCTGCATCCGTCAGTTCTGTAAATAATTCTTCAAGGTCCTCCAACCCCTCGATCTCATCAAGACCAAACGTATCCAGATTCAGAGGAACAGCTACTGTCATTGTCATTGCCAGCTTACAGTCTGTTACATCTGCCTCAATTTCAAACGTTTCCGGAAGTTTGACGTCTTTCAAAAGTTCTGTGTCCTGAAGCTTCAGACTCTCTGCCATACCAGGAAATCCGATTCCGACTGCGATTTCCTTTTCCCCGTCTGAAATGACTTTTCCGTTGTTCACTTTGACATTTTTGAAATTTTCAGAGGGCAGAACCAGACCAGTGGCCATCGTAAAAGGCGTATATACGTCGTTATTTTTCAGTTTATTTTCATACGTATAGCAAATTTTCAGATGGCCGCTCTTTCCAGCAAGTTCCTCTGGAAGTATCTTTCGCCCATCCAGATAATAGGTCGCGCACACAGTTACCGGAAGCTCCTTTTGCGTACTGCCCTGATAATAAATGTCCTGTCCGTTTGCATCCCAGGTCATCTTCTGCCCATCAGACGAAAACCCTTCCTCTCCTTTTACATTTTCAATATCTTTCAGATCTGACTGGTCCGAAATGGAGGCCTTTCCTTCACTGTTTTTGAGCCAGTCACTGACGATAATCTCCTGTACTGTGCCTGCCGCATCCGCTTTTACGTACACCGTCTCCTCTTTCGAAACCGAAGTGTTTTCTGCCCCTGAAGTGCCTTGATCAGCCGATATGACCGTTTTCCCATATACTGCCTCCGTATTTCCATCCGAAGCAGTTCCTGCATATACAAGCGGCGCCCCTGCTTGCGCCATCATCACACCTGCGATTGCCACTGCAAATTTTTTTGTCATTTTTTTATTTCTGTTCATTTTTTCTGGCCCCCTTAAAATTTTTACTCGTTTTACAGATTACCTTGTCAAAAACCATAAACATGGACGGCAGTACACACAGAACCACAACCATACTGATCAGAGCGCCGCGTGCCATAAGGCTGCACAGAGCGCTAATCATATCAATATTCGAATAAGCCCCCACACCGAAGGTTGCAGCAAAGAAACTGAGCGCACTGACAATCACAGATTTCATACTTGCGCGATGTGCAATCTGAATCGATTCCTTTTTACTCTTTCCGCTTCCACGTTCCGTCTCATAACGGCTCGTCATTAAAATTGCATAATCCACCGTCGAACCAAGCTGAATCGTACCTATAACAATGGATGCAATAAACGGAAGCGTCGTTCCAGTCAGATACGGAATGCCAAGGTTGATAAAAATTGCAAACTCGATGACAGCTACAAGTACAACCGGTAAAAAACAGGATTTAAATACAAAAATAATAATGATAAATACCGCCAGAATTGAAACAGCATTCACTACCTGAAAATCCTTGTCTGTAATGGTAATCAGGTCCTTGGTACAGGGAGCCTCTCCAACCAGCATACCGGTCGGGTCATAACGCTTCAAAATCTCCTGCAATTCACCGATCTGTTGGTTTACCTCGTCGGATGCCACCTTATATTCATTGCTGACCAGCATAAGTTCATAATTACCGTTTTCCAGTATCTTTTTGATAGAATCTGGAACCATACGCTCCGGTATCCGGCTTCCAAGCAGCGTTTCCATTCCAAGCACCGCTTTTACTCCGTCCACCTGCTCCATTTCACCGATCATCGAGCGTACCTCTTTTCCAGGCAAACGATGATTAATCAGAAGCATGTGCAATGCTCCCATATTGAAATTTTCCTGCAATTTATGATTTGCCATAATACTCGGCAAATCCTCCGGAAGCGTTTCGTCCAACGCATAATATACATCCGCATTTTTCTGGCAATATGCAGCCGGAACAAATAGCAAAAGCAACAGCAGCGCAAAAATCTGATAATGTCGTGTAATAAAATCCGACACGCGCGGCATATCCGGCAGAAGCGGTCTGTGCTTCGTCTTTTCCAGAACCCGATCAAAAATCAGGATCATAGACGGAAGAATCGTAACACAGCAGAATACTCCGATCACAACACCCTTTGCCATAACGATACCCAGATCAAGTCCCAGGGTAAAACTCATAAAACAAAGTGCGATAAAACCTGCTACTGTGGTAAGTGAGCTGCCGCATACGGATTTGATTGTCTTTTCCACCGCATGGGCCATCGCTTCCTTTCGATCCGTGTAATTGTTAAGCTGCTCCTGATAGCTGTGCCATAGAAAAATAGAATAATCCATGGTAACTCCAAGCTGGAGAACCGCTGCGAGCGCTTTTGTAATGTAAGAAATTTCTCCGAGAAACAGATTCGTTCCCAGGTTGTAGAGAATTGCCATGCCAATGCCAAGCAAAAACACCACCGGAATAAAAAACGATTCCATTGCAATCGCCAGTACCAAAGCTGACAGAAAAACTGCAATCAGAACATAAACCGGCGTTTCCTGCTCGGAAAGTTCCTTCGTATCTGTAACAATCGCCGACATACCGCTCAGGAAACACTGTTTTCCGGCCAGAGCACGTATTTCCTTGATCGCCTCCATCGTCTCATCTGCTGACGTAGTCGTATCAAATATAAGAAACATCATGGTACAGTCTTCCGTATTAAAAATCTCCCGCACTTTATCCGGAAGCATCTCCATCGGCACGCTCAAATCCATCAGACTGTCATACCAGACAACTTTCTCCACATGCTCTACCTGTTCTATTTTTTTCTTCAGTACTGAAACATCTTTGTTCTCCATCCCCTCACAGAGAAACAACGAGTATGCTCCGGTGCCAAATTCCTCTACCAGGATATCCTGCCCCTGCATTGTCTCAATGTCTTTTGGCAGATAGTACAGAATATCGTAGTTGACTCTAGTCCGTATCATTCCCAACAAGGAGGGAACTAACAGAAGAAGGCCCACTATGAAAATCGGGATTCTCCACTTTACAATCTTTTCTCCTACTTTATACATCTCTTCCTCCTAAAATTGACCTTTAGTCATTTTCTATTATGTGTTATAACGCAAAAATGACCATTAGTCAATATCCTTTCCAGAAAAACATTGACCAAAAGTCATTTTTGTGATAAAAATAGAGAAAGGGGATGCAGGAGGCTTGAAAATGGGAAAAATTGAACAAAACAAGAAAATAAAAATGGAATCTCTTCTGAACACAGCGTTTACACTGTTTACTTCAAAAGGATTCCAAAACACATCCATTTCTGATATTGTAAAAAATGCCGGTGTTGCCAAAGGCACTTTTTATCTTTATTTCACAGATAAATACGACATCCGAAACAAACTGATCGCTCATAAAGCAACCAGTCTGTTCTATGATGCCTATGCTTCCCTTTGTACACGTCCCGATATCGTGAGCTTCGAGGAACAGCTCATTTACATGACAGATTACATTATAGAACGCTTAAACACAGACAAGTCCCTGCTGAATTTCATCGCCAAACACCTGAGCTGGGGGATTTTCCGCAACAGTCTGATCAGCTTCCATGACAGCAACGACCACAATGCCTATGAACTGTTCAACGATCTGCTGCGCCAGTCCGGCCTTGCGTTCCGTGCCCCCGAAATCATGATCTACATGATTATCGAGCTTACAAGCGGCACGATCTACAACCCGATTCTTTATGGGCAGCCTGTGCCGCTCGACCAGATCAAACCTCATCTTTACGATGCCATCCGAAGCCAGATCCGCCGGCATATCATAGCACAGCAGGAACATCCGTAATGTAGCTGACCATATAACCGCAGACGATGCATCTAAATGCATAACCGTACATTCCGCAGACAGCGTATCGAATTGCATAAGCATCCTTATTTGGCAAAAATACTTACCACGCCTATAACCGCATCGTCAGAGCAATTCGCTTCTTTTGAAGATCTACACTCAGAACCTTCACCTCAACGATATCGCCGACGCTGACAACTTCCAGTGGATGCTTCACAAATTTCTGATTGCTCAACTGCGAAATATGCACCAGACCGTCCTGGTGGACACCGATATCGACAAATGCGCCAAAGTCTATGACATTTCGCACGGTTCCTTTCAGAATCATGCCTTCTTTTAAATCTTTCATATCCAGGACATCTGTCCTCAAAATCGGCTGCGGCATGTCCTCTCTCGGATCACGGCCCGGTTTGCACAATTCTTTTACCATATCGCGCAGCGTCGGTTCCCCGATGCCAATCCGCTCTGCCGTTTTTTTGTAATCTTTCACAAGAACAGAACGCACTCCCTGCTCCGTAATCCATTCTTTCGTATAACCCAGTTCTGCCAGCAGCTTTTCCGCCGCTTCATAGCTTTCCGGGTGGATACTCGTGGCGTCCAGAGGGTTTTCACCACCTGCAATCCGCATAAAACCGGCGCACTGCTCAAATGCCTTAGGTCCGAGTTTCGGTACTTTCAAAAGCTCTCTGCGGTTTCTGAATCTTCCGTTCGCCTCACGGTAAGCCACAATATTTTTCGCAATCACTTTTGAAATGCCGGAAATATGTTCCATCAGCGGCGCTGACGCGGTATTCAGGTCTACGCCGACGCGGTTAACACTGTCCTCCACCACGCCGTCCAGCGCTTCTCCGAGCTTTTTCTGGTTCATATCATGCTGATACTGGCCGACACCGATTGATTTCGGATCAATTTTCACCAGCTCCGCCAGCGGGTCCTGCACGCGACGGGCAATCGAAGCAGCACTGCGCTGCCCGACGTCAAAATTCGGAAATTCTTCCGTTGCCAGTTTGCTGGCCGAATAAACGGACGCTCCGGCCTCATTTGTAATAACGTAGGACACCTGCTCCGGAATCTCCCCTAGGAGCTCCACGATCACCTGCTCAGACTCCCGGGAAGCAGTGCCGTTTCCAAGTGAAATCAGTGTCACGCCATATTTATGGATTAATTTTTTCACAGTCTCCTTTGCTGCCCGAATCTTCGCTTCGTTTGTCGGAGCAGTCGGATAGACCACCGTAGTATCAAGCACCTTTCCAGTCGCATCCACGACAGCCAGCTTGCATCCGGTACGAAATGCCGGGTCCCAGCCCAGAACCACATGTCCCGCGATCGGCGGCTGCATCAGTAACTGTTCCAAATTTTTCCCGAATACAGAAATTGCCCCGTTCTCTGCCTTTTCCGTCAGATCATTTCGTATCTCCCGTTCAATCGCCGGTGCAATCAGACGTTTATAACTGTCCGCAATCACTTCCCGCAGCGCTTCGGCTGTGATCGGATTGTCACGCGTGATGACCTGCTTTTCCAGATATCGCAGAATCTTTTCCTCCGGCGCCTCAATTTTTACAGTCAGGAACTTTTCTTTTTCTCCCCGATTGAGTGCCAACACGCGGTGGCCTGCTGCTTTTGCAATCGGTTCCGCATACGCATAGTACATTTCATAGACAGACTGCGCTTCTTCATCCTTTGCCTCTGAGACAAGCATCCCTTCCCGAACCGTCATCTCACGGATACGAATGCGGTAATCCGCCTCATCTGCTACGGACTCTGCCAGAATATCTTTTGCACCATTTAACGCATCGGCTACTGTCAAAACTTCTTTTTCCTCAGACAGAAACGCCTCTGCCTCTTTTTCCAATGGATTCTTTGTCATCTGCAGCAAAATAAGATTGGCGAAAGGTTCGAGCCCTTTTTCTTTTGCGATCGTGGCCCTCGTACGCCGTTTCGGGCGATACGGCCGGTACAAATCCTCAACAACAACCAGCGTCTGTGCTTCTTCAATCTGTTTTTTCAGTTCCGGTGTCAGCTTGCCCTGTTCTTCTATCGTAGCAAGTACCTGCGCCTTTTTTTCTTCCAGATTCCGCAGATAATTCAGCCGTTCAAACAGGCCTCTGAGTATTTCGTCATTCAGTGAGCCGGTCGCTTCTTTTCGGTAACGCGAAATAAACGGAATCGTATTACCGTCATCAATCAGCTTTACAGCTGCCTCTACCTGCCATACATTGACTTCCAGTTCCTGTGCCAGTGTCTTGATAATATCCATAATTCCTCCTGCTGTTATGCTTCTGTTCCCAGACAGTATAGCGCATTCGGAATAAAATCACAAGCAGCCGCTTCCTTTCTATCTTTTTTCTGCCATATCGTTCGTCACATCCGTCTGGTGTATTGAATTTTCACGCAAATGCTACAGAATTAATATCTTTTAAATACATTTGCTGAATATACAAAAATAAGGACATACCGCATTTGGGTATGCCCGCAATTACTTCTATATTTTTATTTCTTCAGTTTCCGCACCAATCCAACATGGTTCCTATTTCACCCAACAAATTTGTTTTTATCACTTCTCTGACCCGATTCATGTCATGATACTGCCCGAGCGCCCACATAAGTTTTGTTATGGCTCCCTCTGTTGTCATGCCGCCCGCAGTAATCACTCCCTGCTCCAAAACCTGCCTGCCAACTTCGTAAACAGTAAAATCGCTTCCTTCATACAGACATTGGCTCCCAACTACCACAATCATTCCACTGCGAACAGCTTCTCCGATTGCCGTAGTTATATTGCGTTTCCGTGAGGGCAGGCCGCCGATACCAAACGCCTCCACATAAACGCCCCGAACACCCATGGATTTCAGCTTCATAAAAATATCGGGAGAAATACCCGGAAACAACTTCAGCACAAAAATATCCGTGCAGAATTTATTCTGCAGGCAGCATGTCCTACCATAGGAAATTGGAACAGCCGGATTAACAACAAATCCACTGCTGTTAATCCGCGCCGCATACGGATAATTAATGCTTTCAAACGCATCAAAACTTCTTGTCCTGACTTTACTTGCCCGGGTACCCATAATAATCTTCCGGTTAAATGCCACGAAAACACCGGGGCACCCGCTTGCCGCCATGTGAAGCGCTGCACGGCAATTCTCTGTCGCGTCCGCTATCGGATTTTCAATGGATACCTGGCTGCCTGTCAGTACGACAGGCACCTCAATCCCCTGAAGGGCAAAGGAAAGCGCACTTGCAGTATAGGCAAGCGTATCCGTACCATGAATAATTACAATTCCGTCAAAATCCAGCCTGCGCTCATAAATCCGCTGCGCAAGCTGCGCCCATTCTTCCGGCTGGACATTTGAACTATCCATCATGAACAACTCTTCCTCTTCTACGCAAAAGCCGGCAGTCAATCCCTCTATTCTATCAAGAATATCATTCCCATGAAGTCCCGGAGCCAGCCCGTTTTCGCTGTATGAGGAGGCCAGCGTTCCCCCAGTGCTAATCATTAATATATGTTTCATCTATGTTTTTTAATCCAAATTGGCAGTATGCTGCTTGGAACAATAGTTCCATCCTATCGCATCAAGCTCTTTTATCGTATCAGCTACACATTTTACGAGAACCTCTGTCATCTTCTCGCCCTTTTCTGCTGTTGCCTTTGTTGCATCGCCGGTCTGCGCCGTATTCGTAATCTCGGCAAAATCCCACTTCATCTCCACATATTTCGGAAGCTTATCCGGCACAACGCAGGTTGCCTGATCCGGTTCACAGTACTGCGGAAACAGATAGTATGCAATAGAGGTCTCTCCCTCTCCCGCGTGTCCAAGGCCATCCCACACTTCGAACGTACCTTCCGGAAGCAATTCACCTGCAGTCACCCACCATGCCGGAAGAGCTGCAATCCTTACATCCGGATATTCTTCTTTTAATTTTCTCGAAGCAATTTCCATCGGTGCAATATTTCCGTCATGTCCGTTCATAAGAAAAATCTTATTGATGCCATTCCGTACAACACTTTCCATCATATCGTAGATGACCTGTGTTACTGTATCATATTTCAAGGTCAGTGTAAACGGGAAAGTATCATAATGTCCGCTGTAACCAACCGTAATCGGGGGCAGTACCAGCAATCCCTCAACTTCATCCGCTACTTTTTTGCTGAGCTCATAGGATACAATTGTATCACATCCTTCTGCGATATGCTGTCCGTGTGCCTCACAGGAACCAATTGCCAGAATTGCTTTATCGTATTTCCCCTCTGTTACCTGATGTGCTGTTAATTTCAATAATTCATGATTTGCCATACCGCTCTTCTCCTTTTCTGCCGGATTTGATCCTGCTCTTTTCCATAGTCCGACAGGCCGCCGCAGTCTCAGATACAAACGTGTGGCAGCCTGTCGGTCAAACTAAAAACTATTCTTCTGTTACAAACTGGAATTCTCCGTCAACAAGCTCTAGGATAGATGCTGTCTTATCCGGCTTGTGGCTTTCTGCTGAATACGAGATTGTACCGGTTACACCCTTGAAATCTGATGTCGCTTCAATCGCATCCTTGATAGCTGCAGTATCAGTGGGATCCTCCACAGTTGCCAGTGCCTGACCGATCAGATCCATCGCATCATAACCAAGCGCTGCAAATGCATTTTCCGGTGCTGTGCCGTATGCATCCGTGTAAGCCTTTACAAAGTTCTGTACATTTTCCGCCTCGTTTGTATAGGAACAATGTGTAGAAACAAATACATCATATGACTGAGCGCCTGCCACCTCTGCTACCAGCGGAGTATCAAATCCATCGCCGGAAACGATCGGAAGCTCTACGCCTTTGTCTCTGTACTGAAGCACAAGCGGGCCCGCATCATTCGGCACACTTGAGAAAAACATAAATTCTGCTCCGCCGTCATTGTTGATGAATTTATCAATCTGTGCTGAGAAATCCGGATCACCGTTCATGTAGTTGTCTGTTCCTACGATTTCACCGCCCAGCTCCTCAAAACGCTCCTGGAAGCATTCTGCCAGTGTCTTCGTAAACTCCATGGACTGGTCAATCATCATATAACATTTTGTTCCGATTTCAGCGTATGCGTATTCTGCTGCCGCATATGCACAGGTATCATCACCGAACGGTACCATAAACGAATAATCTCCAATTTGCTCGCACAGATCCGGCAGAGTCGCACCGGTGATTACGAACGGAACCTGCTTATCCTGTGTGATTGCCCCTGCCGCCAGCGCATAATTGGAATCTGAAAATCCGCTGACTACAACACAGTCGTCCACATCAATCATTTTCTTTGCATTGTTCGCACACGTAGCCTGGTCTGTTTTTCCGTCATAGGATACGACTTCAATCATCCTGCCGTTGATTCCTCCTGCAGCATTAATTTCATCTGCTTTCAGTTTGAATCCCTGGTAAGATGGTGTATCAATAGATGCCTGTCCGCCGGTAAGATTAAACAGAGCACCAATTTTAATCGTATCGCCCTCGTCTGCCATTACTGACATGCCTGATGTCAGTAATACTGTCGCCAATAACACACTTACAATCGCTTTTTTCATAGTTTCTTCCTCCTTTAATTATCTATATGAACTCTTTGCTGAGTACATATCCTTTTATTTTGCCGTTTTCTCTTTTTTCTTCCCTGTCAGCTTTGCTTTTGTAATATCCACAAGCTTCCGGTACGTTTCAGCTTTAAATATCCCCGTATAGGTACTTTTTGAAAAAATGCTCTCAACAATAATCTCACTGTCTCCAAGAATCCCCTGTCTTCTGAAGATAATAAGAAGGATCAAAAATACTGCCATAATCAAATTGGAGGCTCCGTAAAGCTCCGGCAGCTGAAATCCGCCTATCATGATCCCGGTCTCAAGCGGTGCCAGTATTTCCGGCAGAAATGTCATCACCAATGCACCCACAATGCCGCCGCTCAGGGAATACATACCACCGATAATCGACATCTCCACGATTTCAAAGCTGTCCGTAAAATAGAAAAACTGACCTGAAATTACAGTTTGGAGGTGTCCCCACAACGCACCGCCAATCCCTGCCGCAAATGCACTGAGGCAGAAAATAGAAATCTTCTTTGTCACGATCCGTACGCCCAGCGTTTGTGCCGCCACATCATCATCCCGCATCGCAATCAGACCGCGTCCGTAAGAGGAACATCGAATCAGGCGGTACATGATATACAACAGAATCAGGCCTGTCAAAAATACACTGAAAATTGTGGAGTACGACGGAAGCCCTGTAATCCCTCTCGCTCCGTTCGTAAACTGATCCTCATTATCGAGAAACGCCCGCACGATCACGATAAGTCCAAGCGTCGCCACGGAAAGATAGTGACTTTTCAGCCGCAGTACCGGAAAACCGATCAGCAAAGCCAGCAATGCTGCTACAAGTCCTGCACACAGCAGTGCCAGTGGAAACGGAAGCGTGAACTTCTGAAACCACTCCGGGAGCCCGGATATTCTCGCCTTTTGTGTCTCCGATATCGTCAGCAGTGCAGACGTATACGCACCGACTGCCATAAATGCCGCGTGCCCCATAGAAAACATGCCCGAAAACCCGTTTACAAGATTCAGGCTGGTAGCCAGAATCAGATGAATGCCAAAAAGACAAATCAAATCTGAATAATAATGGCCACGGTTGATCGCGCTATAGATCAGTATCAACAATGGCAGTAAAACAAAACATACGAATCGTACTGCCGCATTCTCTCTGTATTTCATCAGCTTCTTCCCCCTTCCGAGCTTCCTAAAATACCGTTTGGCTTAACGAGAAGAACCACAATCAGCAAAAAGAAAATAAATGCATCGCGGTACGGTGTTATATCAGAAGGCATCAGCCCGGCAAACAGCACCTCAGCAATGCCAATGATAAATCCGCCGAGTACCGCCCCGTTCAGGCTTCCGATGCCGCCCAGAACAGCGGCACAGAATGCTTTCAGTCCCGGCACAAATCCCATCAGCGGCTCAATTGTCTTGTATTCGCCTGCAAGCATCACCCCAGTCAGAGCCGCCAGCCCGGAACCGATCACAAAGGCAACTACAACTACGTTATTGATTTTGATTCCCATAAGCTGAGACGCCGCCAGATTGTCTGAGCATGCGCGCATCGCCATACCGATTTTTGTTTTCTTCAAAAGCAGTGTCAGTGCAATCAGTATCACAACGATTGATATCATCGTCAGTATATTGATGGTAGACAGGGAAACCGGACCGAGGGAATGATTTACCGTCAGGAAATCCGGAAGATGAAACGCCTTTTTCTGCGGTGTAAATATCATGCTGATTAAATTCTGTAAAAAAACAGAAACTGCCAGGGATGAGATCAGCGTCGTCTCTTCACCGGAGCCACGCAGGGGCCGGTACACCAGCCTCTCCATCGTCATTCCCACCATAATTGAAACAATACAGCCAGCAAGAATCACAAGCCAGATGGGCAGACCGGAAAACCCCATCAGTACAAGCATGGTATAAACGCCAACTGTAAGCAAATCGCCATGCGCAAAGTTTATCAGTCTTAATATGCCATATACCATGGAATAACCAATCGCTATAATTGCATAAATACTTCCGAGCTTTATTCCGTTTATCAGCTGCCCGAGTATGTAATTGAAACTCATCTCTAATCACCTCCCAGATATGCACGCTTGATTGCAGGATCTTCCATCAGGTCGCTGCTTTTTCCTTCTCGCGTAATCACACCATTTTCCATCACATAGGCCCGTCTGGAAATTTCCAGCGCATCAAATGCATTCTGCTCTACCAGCAGGATCGTTGTCCCGCTCTCATTCAGTGTGACGATTGCATCGAATACCTGCTCTGTCATAAGCGGTGACAGGCCCATGGACGGTTCATCAAGAAGAAGCAGTTTCGGGTTGCTCATAAGCGCTCTCGCGATTGCCAGCATCTGCTGTTCCCCGCCGGAAAGAGTTCCGGCCAGCTGTTTTTTTCGCTCCCGGAGAATCGGAAACATTTCAAAGCCCCGCTCCATATTGGCTTTCTGCCGTGCAGAATCACTTTCTGTATAAGCGCCCAGAATCAGATTCTCCTCAATTGTCATCTTTGAAAAAATCTGCCTGCCCTCCGGTACCTGCACAACTCCCAACCGGACAATTTCATCTGTACTGGCCTTTGTAATGTTTTTTCCATTGTAAACAATTTCTCCGTCAAAAGACCGTTTTACTCCCGAAATCGTCGTCAGAGCCGTGGTCTTTCCCGCCCCGTTTGCCCCAATCAAAGCAACCAGCTCTCCATCCTGGATATCCATTGATATGCCATGGAGAACCTGAATATTATCATACTTTACACTTAAGTCTTTAATTTGTAACATGGCTTGCCCTCTTTCCCAAATATGCTTCTATTACCCTTGGATTGTTCCGTATCGCTTCCGGCCCGCCCTCCGCGATCACTTCGCCTGCTGCCATGCAGTAAATATACTCACAGAGGTTCATGACCACCTTCATGTCATGTTCAATTAAAAGAATGGTCAATCCAAATTCCTTTTGTATACCCCTGATAATGTCCACCAGCTCATGGCTTTCCTGCGGATTCATACCGGCTGCCGGCTCATCGAGAAGAAGCAGTTTCGGGTTGCTGGCAAGAATTCTGGCTATCTCAAGCTTTCTCTGATTTCCATACGGAAGAGAACCTGCAAATTCCTTTTCGAATGCGGCAATCCCCATGATATCCAGCATCTTTCTTGCGTGCTCCCGCATGCTTTTTTCGTTTTCACGAAACCTTGACGTCTGAAATACTGATTCCCACGCTCCACAGGTACTGTGCATCTGGGCTCCCATCAGCACATTATCAAGTACCGTCATTTTTTTGAACAGCCGGAGGTTCTGATACGTTCTCGTCACGCCCATCTTTGCAATCCGGTCAGGACGCATTCCTGTGATATCTGTTTCCTGAAAACAGATGGTTCCTGCAGTCGGTTTCAATACGCCAGAAATCATATTAATAATCGTCGTCTTGCCTGCGCCATTCGTTCCTATCAGTGCGTATAATTTCCCCTCTTCCAGATTCATGGACACATTCTGTACCGCTTTTACGCCTTTAAACTGCATCCCAAGTCCGCTGATATTAAGACACGTCTTCAATGATTTTCCCTTCTTTCCCAATTGATATAAAAAAAGACAAAGGCTCTTTTCAAACGACGCCTTTGTCTTTGTATATCTGTTTCCTATTATCTTTTGCATGTACGGTTCCCTGTTCTGCAAACATGCTCCGGGCGAACCGTATATCCTTTACCCGGTATTGATTACTTATGTAACTGTAAATTTGGGTATATTCTACTACGTTTGTTATTTCACGTCAACAATTTATTGGAGTAAATTCCTATTAATCTTTGTTTTCATACTTACAAACGATCGGCTTCCCCATTTCGTCAAACTGTCCTTTCAGCGCTTTTTCCGTAAAATAACACGGCGACAAAAACGCTGCACACAGTATGAGGCAAACGATACTTCCCCAGATACCCACAGTTTCTTCCGACCCTCCGAATACCGGCAGCATCGCAAGCACCGTAAGTGGAATCAAAATTCTGCCCTGTCGGTACCACAGCCTTCCAAAATGCTGCTGCGCAAACAGCCATGCTTCCCCGCTGGCCCGCGAACGTCTTGTGCGGTATCCGTATATTGCGTTAATCTCCCGTGGCGGATGATTTTGAAAATGTTTTCCGAAAAAAATCATAAGAAGTGGCAAGGTCAGGTTCGAACACAACATAAAGATCCAGAAACCCATAGATACTCCTTTCCAAATAAAAAACTAATTGATTTTTATATTGGGGTTGCACTTTAGCAGCACCTGAAACAGCTGGTCTTTCTCGCAAACGGAGCACATGACTTCCTGGCGCCTGCTTTTTATGACAAGTCGGTCCAGGGAGGCTGCGCTCGAAGCAATCGGATCACAGGTCCGGCGTACTTCCACGATTTCTTCTATCGGAATCGACTCCTTCCCAAACCCAAAATACACCGTTAATTTTCCATCTTCAATCATCACGTAATTGCGCAACATAATCGGCAAAAAAACTGCCTGAATCGTCACCATCCCCAAAACCAATGCCCAAATATCCTCCCTCGAGAAAATTAGTCCATACAACGTCATTCCCGTTGCACCACCATAAACCAACCAAAACCACCATGCCGTTTTACCCTTGATTCTCAAAATCATCCTCCTCACATTCACAAACACATCACCTTCCGCAAAATCCTTTCAGATACAGTATTCCATGCTCACATACTGTCCACGCTTCACTTCCCGCGATATGGGAACAACCGTACAAAACTATTTCATATATAGTGCGCACAACCTCATCTCTTCATCAAAGGACAGTGTGTACGTAACCATCACATGCTCATACTGTGCAGTCAACTCTATCGCAGCATACGCCTTGCCCTGCTGCACAATCTCTGACATGTAGCTTCTGCCGAATTTCTGAAAATCACCCCACTCCTGCGCCACCGTGCTGCGCGCCTCATCCAGTTTTTCTGATGTCAGATAATCGACGATCAGTCCGGTTGCTTCCTGCCTGAGCGTATCCAGATCGTTCTCGTTTAAAAGCCGTATGACGTTCTGAGCCATCGCTTCTACGTCTGATTGCCGAAAATTTTTGCCATCGGTCAATGCACCTGCTTTTGGAAAAAACCAGTAGAGAAGCACGCCTGCCAAAAAAAGGACTGCCAGGAGCACTCCGATGAATTTCAATCTCCGTCGCCTCACAAAGCACCGTTTTTCCTCTTCCGGCATATCCTGGTTGAACTCCTGTGCAACATTTGTCGGGGTTCCCATCCTCTCCATGACAATCTCAAATGTCTCCCCACTCTCCAGCTCTGCCTCTATATCAGAAAGAAGCTGCCGACGTATTTCAACCTGCCGTTTGCGGGAACATTTTAACTTTCTTACAATTTTACCCACGTATTTTTCTGCTATCATTCTGCCTCGCCTCCATCCAGAAATTTCGCGACCCCAAAAGCAATCTGTTCCCATACCTGCCGAATCTCTCCCAGCGCTGTCTTTCCCTTCTCCGTCATTGCATAGTATTTTCTCGGTACCTGCTTTCCCTCCGGTTCACTCCATCTGCTCTCTATCAATCCGTCGTCCTCCAGCCGGTATAAAATCGGATACAGTGTCCCTTCTTTCAGCACAAAAATTCCATCGTTTTGATCGCGAAGTTCACTGATCAGCTGATAGCCGTATTTCGGCTGCCTGTTCAATAGTTTCAGAACAAGTAAATCCAGTATTCCTTTTTTCATCTGGCGCTCATATTTTTCAGTCATTTTTTCTCCCTAATACTTTGTATTACTATGTATATATTATCACTATACATCTAATCGTGCAAGTTTTATTTTCCGCTTCCTTGCGTCAAAATTTCCGTGCTGAACCGGAAGGACTGATTCTTTCTTGTCAGACACCTCCGTTTGTGATACCATGGAGCAAAGAATCCGGAAACGAGGTTAAATCATGTACGAAAACGATATGTACGAAAAGAATACACCCCCATATTTGCAGCAAAACAGCATGGCCCGGGCTTCCTTTACGCTCGGAATTATCTCGGTTTTGCTTTGCAGTATTTTTTATGTAGCGCTTCCCTGCGGAGCACTCGCCATCCTCTGTGCACTCCTTTCACGCACAGGGCGAACCCGTATGACACCGCGCTGTTTTTTTGCAATTACCTGTGGTCTGTGCGGTATCACAGCCAGCATTCTACTGACCAGTGTCTCCATGTACCGGGTCTTCACAGATCCTAAGCAGCGTGCGGCTCTGGAATATTATCTGAAAGCATATACCGGCGATCCTTCTATGACGCTGGAAGACCTTTTTCCCTTCCTCTCTGATGATAAAAATCAGGACCCTATTCTTCCAGATCAGGAGCCTGCTATTCCGGAAAATAATACCGATCCAAATAGCTATTTTTTAAACGACGGTGTTTATCCTGGAACAGATTTCTTTGGAGAACCGCCCTACAGTTTTAAAAATGGAGAGGAGACATTCGTATGAGAAAACCCAAAATACGCGACCTGAAAAGTCAGGCACGCCTTCTTTTAAATGGAAAATACAGCTTCATGGCACTTATCACAGCATTCATGGCATTTGCCAATGTAGGGCTCAATTATCTTCTTGTTCATGCAGTTCCGGCAGCGCCCGGAATCTTGGGACTTGTTCTGTATTTTGCCACCCTTGTTTTATGCAACATGGTTTATTGTATCCTGCAAGCAGGTATGATACGCATTTATCTGAATCTCGCACGCGGAGCGTCTTTTCGGTTTTCGGATCTTTTTTCCGCTTTTTCCAATCATCCGGAACCCATTGCCGTTTACGCTGTTGTCCAGCTGCTCCTTCAGACCGGACTTTTTTACTGCTTCGACCGGCTTCTTGAAGCGTTCCGCTATTTTGTACACGGAGCTGCCATTCCTCTGATTCCGTTTATCTTGATCCTTCTTCTCGGAGCTGTGCTGATCTGGATGATGCTTCATTTTAGCCTGGTTATTTTTCTTCATTGCGACGGACCATGGAAAACGACCTGGAAGCTGCTTACAGAAAGCTGGGACCTTACCTCCGGCAATATGGGACGCCAATTTTACCTGCTCCTGTCCTTCATCGGCGTCGGAATTCTCTGTCTCATCTCACTTGGAATCGGATTCCTGTTCGCTTTTCCCTACCTGCACGTCACGCAAACGCTGTTTTACCTTAATTTGTTGCGTAGTGCCCCGAACGAAGCAGAAAACCGCACAGCTTCCCACGTGTAAATCATACTAAAACAACAGAAAAAACCAGCTGAGGCAATATTTAACAGTTCCCCAGCTGGTTTTTATTATTTATTATTTATTATTTATTATTTATTATTCTTATCTGTTTTTTCCGGAATCTTTTATCCGAACGTTACTTCTTTATGATACATGTTACATGCATCCAGAACATCTTTCAATGTCTCTCCGGACTCGTTTGTATCATGCTCGTCAAAATAGCTGCCTTTAATCTGTTTTCCTTCAAAGTCCTCCCATGTGATATAGTAAATATCAATTTTTGATACATCGTGTCCGTCAATGGCAAGCATATTCAGGCTGCCTCCGCGTTTTCCTGTTTCTATGCGCTTTCCGTTTGCATCCAGTACAACAAGCACCGGATCCAGGTCTATTGCTTCTTCCAGTCCCTGTTCTTCCAGATACAATTCAAACGGTGTTTTCGTTACAGAAGATACAAAAGGTTTCCCTGCAGCATCGTTTTCTACCTCAACAGTAACCGTCTGCTCATGGTCTACCTGTACGGTAAAATCAAACGTATATGGACCTTCATAAGTATAATCCTCATATGGATTTGGCGTATTGTTATAATCCGGTACCAATTCAAACAGTTCCATCATATGACTGTTCCATTCTTCGTCTGACATCGCATTTAGCTCTTCCTCAGAAGGCTTCTCCACCTTGGCTGCATCATAGATTGACATTGGGTCTTTGCGATCACCAAAAATACGGTCAAAAGAAAGCGACACATCAAAGCTTTCCGGAAGATCACGCTTTTTGATCAGATCTCTGTACTGGGCTGTCTCACCATCATTTGACGGCCCTTCCTCTCCGTACGCCTCCTGCAGCGCTGCATGGAATTCGCTGTAGTCTGTGCACACTGGATCTAATTCCATACGGTACATGGCAAGATACGTATAATCATCCACAAATTTTCCGTCTAACACCTCCTGGAAGCTACAGTCCTCATCCATAAAACTGAATTTTGCTGTTCCCTGTGCCTGTAAAACCGGTTTCCCATCATAAAGCTCAAAATGATCCGCAATCGGTTCCTCCCCTTTCAGCTCCATGGTGAGATACAAAGCCACATCATTGCAGTATACTTCAGAAAGTGTTACCGTCATTCCATTTGCAGTCTGTGAATAATTTCCCGCTACCTCCTGCGCCCCGTTCTCCTTTCCTGCTATCTCTGCTGCGGCAGATGCTCCCGTTTCTGCATTTTCTCCGCCTTCGGCAAGCTGCGTCCCCACGCCGCTGTAATCGCCAGCATAGCTCGCCTCATCTCCCAGCTCTTCAAAAATATGCCCGATAAAAGGCAGTTTTGCAGCCAGCACAGGATTGCTCACGCAGAAAACGCCTGCTGCAAAAAACGCTGCCACAGTTCCTGCCGCGCCCTGCCATGCATGGAACCGGCTCTTTCTCTTCTGGGTCCGAATCTGTCGGTAAGTGTCTGAGAGGCGTTCCTCAACCTGCTCTGATACCTGCATCTCCTGTCCTAATATCTCTCTCATTTCCTGTTCTGTGTAATTTCTCATACTCAAATCCTCCTATCAGATCTCATAAACTATACACAATTGTTTCTCGCAGCTCATTGCGGCTACGCCGAAGCTTGCTTTTCACTGTATTTTCTTTCATTTCGAGAATCTGTGCGATCTCCCGCGTAGAAAACTGCTCGCCATAATACAGCAGCAAAATCGTACGGCAGTCCTCCGGAAACGATGACAGCATTTCACGGAATTCCACATTGGAAAAATCATTCTCCAGATAGCGAATTTCCGGGAAAACTTCCGTCACTTCGCAGCGTTTGCGCTCACGCAGCATTCCGTTGCAGCAGTTAATCAAAATCCGTATCAGCCATGTCCGAAAATATTCACTCCTTTTCAGGTCCCCGATATGCTCATACGCAGACAAAACAGTTTCGGATATTGCATCCGCAATATCATCCTCACTTTGGAAAAATCCTTTGGCTACGCGGTACAGACTGCTCTTATTTTCCTCTATCAGGGAAACAAAGGCATCCGGATCCCCGCGTTGTGCCTTTCTTACCAAAATCTGCATGTTACTCCTCCTCTTGTCCTGGACACTTTCACCGGTTTTAAAACAACTTACACCTATTAGATGGAGGAATCCCTGTTTTCGGTGCATGATTTTTGTATGAGAAAAAATTTACACATTTTAGTTTCACGATATATCCCTTTACGCAAAAAGCTGCCGCAAAGGTAGATTTCCTTTTGTCAGCAGCCTTCTTCTTTCCTTCACAACTTTTTAAACCGGCCAGTCTACTACCGGCAAACTGACCGGACAACCAATCGCTCAACTGCGTTCCAGCAGCACATCCATCATTCGGAAGCCTTCTTCGCGAAGAATCCCGCTTTTCTTTGCGCTCGTCTCGCCATAGGCTTTTCCATCCCCGAGTTTTTTCCTGCTGTCATACAGCAGATAGGGCACCGGGTCTGAAGTATGGGTACGAATGCGAAGCGGGGTCGGGTGATCCGGCAGAATCAACATGCGGTACGGCTCCCCGGAAGCATCCATCTGTTCTTTCACCAGACGAATTACCCGTTCATCCAAATATTCAATCGCCTGAACCTTGCGCTCCAGGCTCCCCTGGTGTCCCATTTCATCCGGGCCTTCCAAATGTACATATACAAAATCTGCGCCATCTTTTAAAAGCGCATCGACTGCTGACTGTGCTTTTCCCTCATAATTCGTATGAAGACCGCCATTCGCTCCCGGCACTATTACATTTCTCATCCCTGCGCCTACCGCAATCCCTTTGAGCAGATCAACTGCGGATATCATAACGCCCTTTTTGCCATACTTCTCCTCAAAAGAAGTGACCATCGGCTTCGTTCCAGCACCCCAGAACCAGCAGCTGTTGGCCGGATTCAGCCCCTTTGCCTTTCGTTCCCGGTTAATCGGATGGTCCGCAAGAATCTCATAGCTTCGCTTCATCATAGCCAGAATTGCAGGATTTGCAGGAAGATAATCCTCAATCACTTCGGTCAGGTGATCGTGCGGCGGAGTCAGAGGTTCAACCTTTCCATTCGTCCAGATCACGCAGTGGCGGTAACTTGTTCCAAGATAAAACTGAAACATATCATTTTCCAGCTCTGCACGCACTGCCTCCAGAAGAACAGCCGCATCTTCCGTGCTGATCTCACTGGAACTGTGATCCAGTATTCTCTTTTTTTCATAGGGCTCTTCTTCGGAGAGTGTCACGAAATTGCAACGCATAGCCACATCCGTATCCATCATCGGTACACCGATACTCAGCGCTTCCAGCGGGGAACGCCCTGTATAGTACTCCCTTGGATTGTAACCCATTACAGCCAGATTCGCCGTATCGCTTCCCGGACTCATACCTTCCGGAATTGTCTTAAGCAAGCCTACTTCCGCCTGTGCGGCAAGCGCATCCATCGTCGGAGTCTTAGCTGCCTCAAGCGGTGTCTTTCCGCCAAGGCTCTCCTGTGCTTCGTCCGCCATTCCATCTCCGAGAATTACAATATATTTCATCTCTTTCACCAAATCATGCAAAAGGCCGGCTTTCGCGCCAGCCCAGCATTATCCTTTCTCCAGTACTTCTTGCAGATTACTTTACCAGACGCTTTAACGGATGCGAAGCATACCAAGCACGTTCTCCATCTTTGAAGCGCGATCTTCATACTCTGCCTCTGTCATACATTCTGTCACAAAACCGTATTCCTGCGCCAGTCCTGCATCTACCACTTCAATTTTACCGAAAGCTTTTTCTGCCGCAGAGCTGTCGGCCGCACTTCCCTTTACGCGGACAAAGAAACGTTTTGACGTACCCGATACGTCAGTGAGCACCTGTTTCTCAGGACTCCAGGAAGCAACCACGCCTTTTCCGAGCATCTGCGCTTCTTCAATCACATCGCCCACCACAGCGCTCGCTGTCGCTTCTTTGCCTGCTCCCTGTCCATAGAACATTGCGTCGCCCAGCATGTTTCCATGGACAAAAATCGCGTTAAACACACCGTTTACCGCGTACAGCGGGTCGTTTTTATCTACCAGGTACGGCGCTACCATAGCCATCACCTGATTCTCCTGCCTGCTACTGTAAGCCAGAAGCTTGATCGTCTTTTTCATTGCCTTTGCGTACTGAATATCCGCAGACGTAATTCTCGTAATTCCTTCTGTATATATATCAGTGAAATCAACGCATTTGCCATAAGCCAAAGAGGAAAGAATCGCAATTTTCCGGCATGCATCGTGTCCCTCGACATCCGCCTCCGGATTGCGCTCCGCGTAGCCCTTTTGCTGTGCATCCCGCAGAACTTCTTCAAATTCCAGGCCCTCGTCAATCATTTTGCTCAAAATATAATTGGTCGTACCATTTAAAATACCGGTAATCTCGTCAATCACATCAGCAGTCAATGAAGTGCGCAGCGGACGGATAATCGGAATTCCGCCTCCACAGCTTGCTTCAAACAGATAGCTTGCATGGTGCTCCCCCGCAATCTGCTGTAACTCTGTCCCGTGACGCGCTACCAGCTCCTTGTTTGAGGTACACACACTTTTTCCGGCCTCCAATGCGCGCTTTGTAAACGTGTAAGCCGGATTCGTTCCGCCCATCACCTCAACAACAATATCGACTTCCGGGTCATTTACAATCACATCATAATCATGCACAAGCTTCTTTTCGATCGGATCACCTGGGAATTCCCGCAAATCCAGGACATATTTGACCTGAAGATCCACGCCTGCCTTTGCGAGTATGCTGTCGTGGTTGGTCTCGATCACCTCCACAACCCCTGAACCTACTGTACCATATCCTAACACTGCAACCTGTACCATTTTGTCCTCCTTCTTTCCCTGTCATGCGCCGGCTGTAAATCCGGCTATCTCTTTTCATTCCCGTGCCAAAATTTTCAGATACTGGATTCCGGCTTTCCCCTCAATCGTTTCGATCATGCTCGATACGTCTCCGGTCGCCGGAAGCACCTCCACACTGAGCGTCAGTGTAGCCACTCCGTTCGTCGGAATACTCTGATGAATGGTCAGGATATTTGCTTTATACTCTGCCACAACATTCAATACTTCCGAGAGCAGCCCCGGTTCATCATGCATCTGCATGACAAAGGTAAGCGTTTTTCCTTTTACATTGTCCCGGAACGGGAAAATATCATCCTTATACTTATAAAACGAACTTCTGCTGATACCAACCTGGTCGGCTGCTTCCTGCACCGTTTCCACACGGCCTGTATCCAAAAGGCGTTTTGCTTCCACTACCTTTAATAAAACCTCAGGCACAGCCTTCTGCCTGACCACAAAATACTTCGTCTTATCCGGCATGTCCTTTCTCCTTTTTGGCCTGACGCAAAGTCTGTCTTTGGGCATAAAACCAACATTTTGTTTGCGTCAGAAACACGTTTGTATATTCCTCAAGGATAGTAGCACATTTTATTTTCAGATGCAACCCTTTTCTATGTACCCTAAAAATACATATGTTTTTCACAGACTTTCTGTGAATGTTGTGTTATAATAATTTCTGCCTTTACAGCATGTACATACAAAAGGAATATAAATTTTAAACCAACTTGTTTCATTGCAAAGGAGTATAAACCATGAAGCAGTTCCTACGTTCCCGCGCAGCCGGTATATCCCTTGCTGCGCTGGCGCTTCTTATGATGGGCATTGGGATTTTCCGCGGTGAAATGACCGTTGTCTTTACAAAAGCAATCAATATATGTCTGGAGTGTATTGGAATTGGATAAGAAGAAAAATAAGAACAAAAAACTGAATGAATGGCCGCGTCACAGAGTTCAGATACTCTGGGTGCTGCTTACAAATAGTTACTTGATCGGTTTTGCCCGTGGAAAAATATATACGGGTAAACTCAAAAACCTGTGTCTGCCCGGTATCAACTGTTATTCCTGTCCCGGCGCCCTTGGCTCCTGTCCGGTCGGCGCGCTGCAGGCCGTGATTGGCAGCTGGAATTTCAAATTCACCTTTTACGTTGCAGGATTTCTGATGTTTGTCGGTGCTTTGATGGGCCGCTTTGTCTGCGGTTTTCTGTGTCCGTTCGGTTTGATACAGGATTTGTTGTACAAAATACCGGTTCCGAAAAAGATCAAAACCTTCCGCGGTGACCGGCTTTTGCGCAGGCTGAAATACGTAT
Organism: Blautia sp. St.27G3; assembly: GCF_059728505.1. Taxonomy (NCBI): domain Bacteria; kingdom Bacillati; phylum Bacillota; class Clostridia; order Lachnospirales; family Lachnospiraceae; genus Blautia; species Blautia sp. St.27G3. Next base: position 550,849 of record NZ_BAAGFO010000001.1, read on the forward strand.
TTCTGCTCGTGTTTGTCATCCTGCTCCCCTTGTTTCTGGTGGATATTTTAGGGCAGGGCGCGCCGTATTTCTGCAAGCTTATCTGCCCCGTCGGTACGCTTGAGGGCAGCGTTCCGCTGGTATTGCTGAATCAATCCATGCGAAACGCAGTGGGGTGGCTGTACGCCTGGAAAAATGTACTGCTTATCGCACTCATCATCCTGTCTGTTATCCTATACCGGCCGTTTTGCAAATATATCTGCCCGCTTGGCGCAATTTATTCTGCATTTAATTCCGTAGCAATCTTCCGCTATCAGGTGAATCCGGAAAAGTGCACACACTGCGGCGCATGCGCAAAAGTATGCAAAATGCAGGTGAATCCCGAAAAGCAGATCAACAGTCCGGAATGCATCCGCTGTGGACAATGCAAAAAAATCTGTCCCACCGGCGCAATCACATCAAAACTGCATACTCCTTCAGCTTCGCACGGAGCTCACGATAATTCGGAAGCTCCGCTTCCACAACAGCCCAGAACGCCGGAGAATGATTCATAACCTTACGGTGCGCCAGTTCATGTACGACTACATAATCCAATAATTCCTGCGGCAGCAGCATCAGTTTCCAGTTAAAATTCAAACTACCTGTGCTGCTGCAGCTTCCCCAGCGTGTTTTCTGTTCCCGTATTGTGATCTTTTCATAGGTCACGCCCATTCTGTCCGCATACCAGGCCACTCTCTGCGGAACATACTGCTTCGCAGCTGCTCTTCCTGCTACCCGTTCTTCCTGTGAAAACTGCCGCTGCTGCATCCGTATCTGCGCAAATTTTTCCTGGCGCTCCAGAATCCAGACTTTATTTCGGTTTACAAATTCCCGTATTCGTACCTCGGATATACGATACGGCGCACGGACTACAACGCTGCCGTCCCGTCTTACCTGGAGCGCCAGCGTTTTTCTTTTTGATCGAAAGATCTCATACGTGATTCTTTCTTCCTTCATCACTTCTCCTGCTTATGTCTTATTATGAAGAAAATCTGTTCAGAAAGCTAAGCCTGCGCCGGCTGTCTTTGCATACCTTTCAGATTCATCACCAGCTGTTCTGCTGCGGTAAACACCCCGGACACAAAGTAATACAACCCGACGCCCGACGGAATCACAAATACAAAAGTGCTGTTGAGCGCCAGCATCATAAGTACCACCTTCCAGGACATCTTTTGAAGGCCAAGCGCTTGAAAATGCCGGATATACGGATACGTCTGCGGCAAAAACTGCACCACAAGCGTTGCGACCGGCAAAAGAAGCGTGGTATCCCGCAAAAGAAGGGAGGAAACCCATGGAAGCAAAACAGTAGTGCCCGATGCCTCGATCATCTGGATTCCATGATACAGACCAAGCATAACCGGAAACTGTAGAAAGCTGAGCAGACAGCCTGCTCCTCCAATCCCTTTTTCCTGATACAGCTTTTGAAGCTCCTCGTTTTGCTTCTGTGGATTTTTCTTATATTTCCGTTTCAGCTCTTCCATCTGTGCACTGAGCTCCTGCTGCTTTTTCATCTGCTTTCTCTGCTGTACACTCAATGGAACCATAAGAACCCGGATTGTAATAGTAAGAAGCACGATAGCAACTCCATAATCTCCGCAAAAACTGTAGATCCATTCAATTGTCTGTCTGATTCCCTGCGCTATCATTTCTGTGCCTCCTCCTTCCTTTCCCGCTTTTGTAATTTCCGGAAATGCCAAAATGCCCAGCCTAACGCAAGCGCCCAGACACTCCAAAAAACAATGCTGCGCGGCATAATTCTGCCATTCTCCTCATACTGCTCCCACAGTGCAACCGCCGGCAGCGCAAAATACACGATCAAAACCCCCAGAGAAATTCCTCTTACAGCCCGCCGGCTTGCAGTCAGCCCCGCCAAACGCCGGCTTCCCATCAGCGGATACATTCCTTCCGAGAGCTTTGAAAACTCAGACCAATCCTCCAAAAACTCATCAACCTGTGCAAATCGCTTTCCGTATTCCTCTTCTGAGTGTACATAATTCAGATAATAATCGACATCCAGCGACTGCCAATCTCCTGCTGCAAGGATTTTCCTGCAAAGCTCAATGGAGCCCTCCAGCATCTCACGCTGCGCCGTAAGCTCCTCCTCCTGCCGTTTCAACACGCCCTCAAGCGAAGCCTCTCCTTTTTGCAACAAATAGATCGTTTCCACCGGAATGTTCATTTTCCGATATAAGATAATTCGTTTCAGCTGCGCAATATCCTCTTTTGCATAATCCCGGTATTTGCTCTCTTCCTCACGAACTGGCGCCAGCAAACCCTTTTTCTCATAAAACCGGATATTACTGACAGAAAGTCCTGTTATTTTTGCCGCTTCACTAATCCTCATTTGACCAGCTCCTTTTTGTTTTTTCTGCAATTTACACCCTGAACCTGGTTGAGAGTCAAGCAAAAATGCAAATATTTTTCATTTTTTAGCCTTTTTGAACTTCTTGTCCCATGATTTTGCAAAAGCGCGGATCATCTTTCAGAAAATCCAGCCCTTCATCCTTACTCAAACCCCGTCTGAACATAAATTCTGTAAACCCACTGTTTTCCTTTGATTTAGCATTTGACGCAAGGTGGGCATACAGTCTGGATTGATAGAATCCATCCAGATCACTCAGCCCCTCTATCATCGTCTCCAGAAGCTCCAGCGCCGTTTCTTTTTCCTTTTCTTCTACTGACTGCAAAAATCTTAAACATACTTCCTGGTATTTCCCAATTTCCAAAGTCCTGGCAATCTGCTCCTGTTTTTCGATGATAAACGCACAATGTTCCCGATTCCCCTGTGTATGCGCCAGCGAATAGATTCCCATAAATGCATGATCAATCGTCCCATATCCGTCCAGGATCATCCGCTCGTAAATCTCCCATGCCTTTGCCTCTTCACCTTTTCGCACGCACAAAAGCGCCTGCATCTTCTGATGTTCCGTATCCCACCGCGAAACATAGGTCAGCATTTCCTCCGCACGGTCATACGCTTCCCGGTTCAAATACGCATAAAACAAAAAGTACGCCGCCATCCGCCGCATTTCCGGGTCCTGACTTCCAAGCAGCCTCAAATACGCTTTTTCAATCGCCTCATCGTACTGCGCCGGATGCTCTGCGCCCAGGATTCCCCGGAAGGAATCGAGCCCAGGCAAAAGCATGGCTTGAAGCTTCTCACAGTTCGGATAATCCGTAATCTGTTTCATCGCCCAGGCAAAAAGCGCTTCGTAATCGCCTTCCATCGAGCGCTTTGAAAACTCTTCTCCGATGCGGGCAATCTCCTCATCGGTAAGTGTTTCTTTATAAGAGAGCAATTCATCCGTATGAATGCCGAACACTCTTGCAATCGGCGCCACCAGAGAAATATCCGGCAAAGAAGCGCCATTTTCCCATTTGTTGACTGCCGGCGCCGTAACACCCAGATAATCTGCCAGCTGCTCCTGTGTAAGATTTGCCTGTTTCCGATATTTCCGGATCGTTTCCCCAATTTTCATATGATTCCTCCCTGCGGTCTCTGATGGCTCTGGCCTGTGACCCGCAAAATCATCATAACAAAAAAACAGGAATTGCGCATCTGAACATCCGTTAATTTCTGCTCACGAAAAATTGACTGCCAGTTATAAATCCATTCCGCAACAATCCAGGCATTTTTTATGCACGCTCTATCTTTCCCCTGCCTTTGCTCACATTCCCGGCATCATATCCGGCCAGGTCAGAATTTCTCCGGCAATCGTTTTTTCATACTCGCCCTCAATATCTCTGCTCTGTCCAGCGTTAAACACATTCGTCTCCGCGCCCCAGATTTCATCATAGTATTCCCATACATGATAGGAAAGACCGCGGAACAGAAAATCGAGGCTTCCGCACCCATCCTCCTCATGATACGAATAGGTAATCCTTTTTTGTTGCAAAGCTTCCTGAACCATTTGTAATCTCATCGCGCTATCCATTCCCTTCTTTTCACACAGATATAACAAAAATGTGTTTCATATACTCTTATTTTTCATCGACTACCTGGAAGATATAGAATTTCAGATAATAAGACTCCTCTGCTGCCCAGAGAATCGGATGATCCGGAGCCTGCGTACGATACTCAATCTGGCGCAGCCTTTTATGTGCGCTGCGCGCCGCCTGGTGGATGGTCTGTGTAAACAGCTCATACGTCATAAAATGCGAGCACGAACAAGTGGCCAGAAAACCGCCATCCTTTACGAGCTTCATAGCACGCAGATTAATCTCCCGATAGCCCTTCGCAGCATTCTTTACGGAATTCCTGGATTTCGTAAACGCAGGAGGGTCGAGAATGATCACATCAAACTTCTCGCCCTTTTCCTCCAGTTCCGGCAAAAGATCAAACACGTCTGCACAACGGAATTTCACACGATCTTCCAGGCTGTTCAGCGCTGCATTGTGCCTGGCCTGCTCCACGCCAAGCTCTGACGCATCCACACCGAGCACTTCCGCTGCTCCTGCAATCCCGGCATTTAAAGCAAAAGAGCCCGTATGTGTAAAGCAGTCCAGAACTCTGGCATCTTTACACAGCTTCTGAATTGCCAGACGGTTATATTTCTGGTCAAGGAAAAATCCCGTCTTTTGTCCATCCTGCACATCTACTGTATAACGAACTCCATTTTCTTCTATTTCTACATTCGTGTCAAACGCTTCCCCCAGAAAGCCCTTGTGCAGCTCCATTCCCTCCTGACGGCGCACCTTCGCATCGCTGCGCTCATAGACTCCGCGAATAAACACACTATCCTCTGCAAGGACTTCTTTCAGCAGCCTTAAAATAGTTTCCTTCATCCGGTCAATCCCAAGTGCCAGTGACTGCACGACCAGTACATCAGAAAACTTATCCACCACAAGCCCCGGCAGAAAATCAGCCTCACCAAAAATAAGGCGGCAGCTCCCGGTGTCAGTCACCTTTTTGCGGTATTCCCAGGCGTCGCGTACCCGCTTCCGCAAGAAATCCTCATCAATCTCCTGCTGCGCGCTGCGTGTCATCATACGTACCCGGATTTTCGAGTTTTCATTCAAAAATCCCTTTCCCAGACCATATCCGTCAAAATCCTGTACAGTTACAATGTCGCCATTATCCAACGGCCCCTCTACGCGCTCTATTTCATTGTCAAAAATCCAAAGGCCTCCTGCCTTCAGCATCCTTCCCTCGCCCTTTTTCAGTGTTACAACTGCCATGCTCATTATTTTTTCATCCTTTTCTCCTGAACTTTTCCGTGATGCTAAAAACTAAGAACATAAGTATAACATAATTCTTTTTTTCTTACTACCAAAACATATGCCCACATAAACTTCCTTTTTCCGGCATTTTCTGATAGAATGTAAAACAGAACTTCTAAACCGGCCCCCTTCAGGAGGAATTTATTATGAAAAAAGCAAAACGTATTTTCGCACTGCTCGGCGCAGTCCTGCTCGCCGGCATGTACCTGATCACCCTGATTCTCGCTCTCTTCGCAAATCCTGCCAGCAAAAACATGCTGATGGCTTCTATTGCCTGTACTGTGATTATTCCGTGTTTGTTTTACGGTATGATGCTGGTCGCACGTGTCCTTGGCACCCGCCACACGGACATAGAAAACCCGGAAGAAACGGAGTGATCTCCTGGACAATCGAATCTGCTTTCTGCCACACCGAAACAGGCGAATGAAAACTGTTCCGTCTTTCATTCGCCTGCATTTTTACTCTGAAATTTCTTTTTTATACATATCCGCAACAGCAGACGGGCCATCCCACCAGAGCTTTGTATCCTCATCATACAAAAGTATTCCGGTGTTAGACGATAAAAATTTTATCAATATTTCTTCTGGCTGCAACCGCAAATCCTCTGACAATTCATCAACAACCATTGTTATAACCAGATCTATTGCATTTTTTTTTGCTTCTTCCGTAATCGTTTTCTCTATAGCCATATTTTCTCACTTTCCATAAATGTCAGACATTTAAGCGCTTTATTTGTTCTAAAACAAAACTGATTCTGCAATCTTTCCGGAAGTAATAAACTAATACACATATCATCTGCGGATTTCATGCCCAGTTGTCCAAAAGTTCCAACCATATAGGCTGTTATCGTTGCATTTGTATTATCATCTGCAATTTTACCCGCTATAACATCACAAGCTTTTAATTTCTCAACGATTTCAGGAAAAGCTTTCTTTTTTCGGTGTCCAACGATACAATGCAGCCAATCTGCATCAGCTTCATTATAAATATGCACATCCAGCTCTCCCTCAAACATTACCTTAAAACTGGATACAACCCCATACCTCTGTTCAGTAGGTACGATACCATTTGCAACTGCTTTTCTAGTTGAAATCCCAGCAAAACTTTCCGCCTGTTTTTTTGATGTTGTCAAATAAAATCCGGTTCCAAAGTCTTTATACCTTGCGCACTTATTTAAATCGGGCATTGTTACTTCACAATAGCTGCCATGATAAAGGGCCAAACCATCAATCAATTCCAGCACTACTCAATCCCCCTCTATTTTCAAGATACGCCGTTACATCATCAAATATCGCATCGTCGCCTTCTACATGAAAGATTCCGAAACAACTCTTAATATACTGAAGAACATCAAATTTAGAAAATATTTCAGAAATTGTTTCTATCGGCAAATTCCATGCTTCAGACGCAAGTCGCATGATCCTCACCTGCATATATATAATCTGCTGTTTTTCAGTCATATAATATTCCTCCCATCCACACCTGTTTTTATTATACTTTGTGCTGTTTACTTAAGCAAATACTTTTTCTTACAGAAGTTGAGTGGTATTCTTTGAGTAGAGAAGACTTTCCCCGACTCGACATGCGGGCGCATGCCGTGAACGGCCAATTTTCATATGCGTCCCTTCATCGAGTAGGGAAGATTTCTTTCCCAACTCGGGTGCCAGTCATCTGTCAGCACTTACTAACCTATTTTCTTTGTTTTCCCGTAGGCATAGAAAAACTGCCGGCAGATTTCTCTGCCGACAGCCCCACAATCATTGTTATTTTATTTGTTCTTTCACTGTCTGCCGTCCAGATACGTTTATACGTTTCCCCTAACGGTAAATAATATCGTCTCTTCCCGGCCCGTTTGATACCATTGTGATCGGGAAGCCAATCTGCTTCTCTACAAATTCGATATAGTTTCTGCAGTTCTCCGGCAGTTCCTCATATTTGCGGATTCCCCGGATGTCACTCTTCCAGCCCGGCAGGTTCACAAATACTGGTTTCGCTTTCTCCAGAAGTGCAGTGGTCGGGAAATCTGTCGTTACTTTCCCGTCGATCTCATATCCGGTACACACCGGAATCTCGTCCAGATACCCCAGCACATCGAGTACGGTAAATGCAACATCCGTCGTACCTTGCAGTCTGCAACCATACTTGGACGCCACACAGTCAAACCATCCCATTCTTCTCGGTCTTCCCGTTGTTGCTCCGAACTCACCGCCGTCACCGCCGCGCTTGCGCAGCTCATCTGCCTCTTCTCCGAAAATCTCACTCACAAATGCGCCTGCACCGACTGCGCTGGAATATGCCTTGCATACTGTAATGATCTTCTTGATCTCATACGGAGGAATACCTGCGCCAATCGCACCGTACCCTGCCAGTGTGGAAGAAGAAGTTACCATCGGATAAATGCCGTGATCCGGATCTTTCAGTGAACCAAGCTGGCCTTCCAGAAGAATATTCTTTCCATCCTGTAATGCCTGATACAGATAAGACGCTGTGTCGCACACGAACGGCTCAACCATTGTCTTGTAGCTGTGCAGCTCTTCCATCAAGCTTTCCGGTGTAAGCGCCGGCTTGTGATACAAATGCTCAAGGATCGGATTTTTCAGATCACAGATGCGCTGTACCTTCTCCTCAAGCAGCGCGTCGTCAAAAAGCTCGCTTACCTGGAAACCGATCTTTGAAAACTTATCTGCATAAAACGGTGCGATACCGGACTTTGTTGAGCCAAATGATTTTCCGCCAAGCCGCTCCTCCTCGCACTGGTCAAACAGAATATGATAGGACATCACAATCTGTGCACGGTCTGACACCAGAATCTTCGGTGTTGGAACACCGCGGTCAACGATACTTTTCACTTCTTCAAAAAGCACCGGAATATTCAGCGCAACGCCATTTCCGATAATACTTGTTGTATGATCATAAAATACGCCTGACGGCAACGTATGCAGCGCAAATTTTCCATAATTGTTCACAATCGTGTGGCCTGCATTTGCTCCGCCCTGAAATCTTACGATAATATCTGCTTTCTCTGCAAGCATATCCGTAATCTTTCCTTTTCCTTCGTCTCCCCAGTTAGCCCCTACTACTGCCTGTACCATAATGTCTCCTCCTGTATCCGGCTGTGCGTCACCGCTGCTGTTTCGCTGCTACGCTGCCGTCATCAAACTATCTGTTTCCGTAGTCTACTGTCTGCAAATTTTATCCGGCCGAATGCCAAACGATCTGTCTTCGCTTATACATTGATCTCCGCCGTGACGCCAAGCAGCTCTTTATTTGCTTCAAGCACCGGCTGAACCACTGTCTTTACAAACCGTTCTACCTGTTCTTTGGACCGTCCAGTGTACCGTGACGGCTCCATTGATTTCTGAAGCTCCTCAAGCGTCATATTAAAGGAAGGATCTGCTGCAATCAGCTCCAGGAGATTATTCTCCTTTCCTTCTTCTTTTACATTTCTGCCCGCTTCCATCGAAAGCGTCCGGATTTTTTCGTGCAGCTCCTGCCGGTCGCCGCCAGCTTTTACTGCATCCATCATAATATTTTCCGTTGCCATAAACGGCAACTCTGCCATCAGACGTTTCTCTATTACCTTCGGATAAACCTTCAGGCCGTCTGTTACATTCAGACAGAGATCCAAAATACCGTCCACAGCCAAAAATCCTTCCGGAATGGAAAGACGTTTGTTTGCCGAATCGTCAAGCGTCCGCTCAAACCACTGGCAAGAAGAGGTGACTGCCGGATTTAATGCGTCACACAATACATAGCGTGCAAGTGATGCGATCCGCTCACTGCGCATCGGATTGCGCTTGTATGCCATCGCCGAAGAACCGATCTGCGTTTTTTCAAACGGTTCCTCTACCTCTTTCAGATGCTGAAGCAGACGAATGTCATTTGACATCTTGTGTGCGCTGGCTGCGATTCCCGCAAGCACATTCAGAACTCTCGTGTCCGTTTTTCTCGAATACGTCTGTCCCGAAACCGGTACGCACGCTGCAAATCCCATTTTTTCCGCAATCATCGGATCGATCCGGTCAATCTTCTCCTGATCTCCGTCAAACAGCTCCAGGAAGCTTGCCTGCGTTCCGGTCGTGCCTTTGGAGCCAAGAAGCTTCATTGTGGAAAGCACATAATCCAAATCCTCCAGGTCCATCAAAAACTCCTGCGCCCAGAGCGTTGCACGCTTGCCAACTGTAGTAGGCTGCGCGGGCTGAAAATGAGTGAATGCAAGCGTCGGAAGATCTTTGTAAGTCTCTGCAAAATCCGCAAGCTGCGCAATTACATTGACGAGTTTTTTCTTCACAAGGCGAAGCGCTTCTGTCATCACGATAATGTCCGTATTATCCCCTACATAGCAGGAGGTCGCGCCCAGATGAATAATCGGCTTTGCCTTCGGGCACTGTACGCCGTACGCATACACATGGGACATGACATCGTGGCGCACAACTTTCTCCCTTGCTTTCGCCACATCATAATTAATATCGTTCTGGAATTCTTTGAGCTCTGCAATCTGCTCCTCCGTAATATCCAGTCCCAGTTCCTTTTCTGTCTCCGCCAGAGCAATCCACAGCCTTCTCCAGGTCCGGAATTTCATATCCGGTGAAAAAATATACTGCATCTCCCTGCTGGCATAACGTTCTGACAATGGGCTTTGATACCTGTCTGTGCTCATATGTTTCTCCTTAAAATATATGTGAAGTTTATTGCTGCCTCTGTGATACCTACTGCTCGTAGCTTCCCCTGATATCCTCTGTGGGAGGGGCAAGCGGATACTTTCCTGTAAAACAGCCGTTGCAGATGGGCAAACGCCCTTCTACCAGCTCCGGCAAACGCTCCAGGCGCAGATATGCAAGAGAATCCGCCCCGATGATCTGCCGTATTTCTTCCACTGTATGATGATGTGCGATCAGCTGATCGCTCTTTGGCACATCTGTTCCGAAATAGCACGGATACAGAAATGGCGGCGAGCTGACACGCATATGAACTTCTTTGGCACCGGCCTCGCGGAGCATCCGCACAATCCGGTCGCTTGTTGTCCCACGGACAATGGAATCATCAATCATAATGACCCGTTTGCCCTCCACAGCCTCCCGCATCACATTCAGCTTTGTGCGGACGCTGGATTCGCGGTTGCTCTGTTTGGGTTTGATAAAGGTACGGCCTACATAACTGTTCTTAAAAAACGCCATACCGTACGGAATACCTGACTCAAGCGAATAACCGAGCGCGGCAACATTTCCGGACTCCGGCACACCTACCACAAGATCTGCCTCTACCGGAGAATCCATGGCCAGGAACTTTCCGGCCCGGATGCGGGAATTGTAAACGCTGATCCCATCCAGGCGGCTATCCGGCCTTCCAAAATAAATATATTCAAAAATACACCGGCCTTCGCGCTCGCCGCAGCCCGGCTTCAGACACATGCTGCGGTCGGAGACAATGCCATATTGCGGTGTAATCGTCACAATCTCTCCTGGCTCCACATCCCGGATAAATTCAGCCCCGACCGTATCGAGTGCGCACGTCTCTGATGCCAGAATGTAGGCATTGCCGCGCTTTCCAATGCACAATGGTCGGAAACCGTACGGGTCCCTTGCCCCGATCAGCTTTCTTGGAGACATGACAATCAGAGAGTAGGCGCCCTTCATCTTTTTCATCGCATTAGCCACCGCACCCTCTGCACTTTTCGTGTTTACCCGTTCCCGGGCAATATGATATGCCATTACTTCCGTATCAATCGTTGTCTGGAAAATTGCACCGCCAAGCTCCAGCTCTCTTCGAAGCTCCGGCGCGTTGATCAGATTGCCGTTGTGTGCCAGCCCCAAGGTTCCTTTTACATAATTCAGTACCAGAGGCTGCGCATTTTCTCGTGTGCTGCCGCCTGCTGTTGAATAACGCACATGTCCGACGCCGATATCTCCCTTCAGCTGTCCGAGATGCTCGCCAGTGAATACCTCATTGACAAGTCCCATTCCCTTGTGCGACAATACCTTACCTTTTGGCCCTTTTGTATCACTGACCGCAATTCCGCAGCTCTCCTGACCGCGGTGCTGCAGCGCATACAATCCATAATATATATCAGAAGCGACATCCTCCCCGGAAAAATCATAGATTCCGAAAACGCCGCATTCCTCTCCCAGTTTATCATCAAGCTCCATCTGATGGTGTACTCTGCAATCCATGCGCATCTCTCCTATTCTCTCCAAACTACGACACTTCATGACCAATTTCATAGTATACCGTATCTGCTCCCGGAAAGCAAGGTCAGATTTTCGTACTCCTGCAGTATTCCTCTTTTAATTCTTCCAGAAGTTCCGCCGGGTCCCTTCCGTGCAACCGTTCCAATTCATCCATAAACGGCTGCTGTGTACAGATCTTTGCATTATAACCCTGAATTTTCTGCACCAGATACGTATCTGCCTGCATCTCTTCAAGACGCTTCTGGTATTCCTCATCGGACAGAAACAGCGGCAGCGTGCTCACATACTTTCGAAAGGTCTCCTTTGTCTGTAAAAGAGCATAGGACTCCCAAAAACAGTCTGCCGCCTGCCGGAACTGGAACAGGCCTGCATGAGCTGCGCCCTTGTTGTTGAGAACCCCGGCATAAAACTGCGTTCCAAGCTTGCCGGGATTTCTCCGATTCAAAATCTGTTGATATTCCCAGATTGCCCTGCCAAACATCTTTTCTTTTACAAGGTAATCCCCCCGAAGCTTCTGCTTCATATCGCCGGACTGTACCTCAAGCTTGGCAAGTTTTTCCTGAAACTCCCGCATTTCCTGGTTCGTCAGATACCCCGCCTCCCTGAAAATGGGCAGAACAAAAAATGCAGCCCCGTCCTTTTTTTCAAGCTGTTCATAAAGCTGACGGTATAGCTTTCCCAAATGTAATTCGTCCCGAATCCAGTCACACAGTTTTTCGTTGATGATCGTATCGTCAATCAGGCAGACGTTATTGTACATATAAAAACAAAGCTCTTCGAGCGAATAAATCGCAGTCCTTATGCTTTCTATATAATAAGGCTTTTCTGCCTGCCGAAGCAGGCATAAATCATAGCTCATAGTAAACCCTTTCTCCGGAATCTAAAATTCAATTTCCCGGGTCCAGACAAATCCGGACGGCTTATAAAATCCTCCAAATCCCAGATCCTCCGCCTCAACATGGCATTTCGTCGGAGATGTGAAATAAATGGTCAGACGAATCCTCGTGGCCCGCGGCGGACGATGCGGCAGCCCCGTAAGCCGCATACTGTGCACAACGCCGTCCCCAGGCTCCATCGGATGCGAAATCATCCGAATCTCCCGCTCTTCCTTTAAAATGAATTCACATACATGATGAATTTCATACCAGTTCACCCCGGCGCTGACAATCGGATAGTACGTCTCCTTGCCCCGGATACGAACCTCCATCCCAATATTATGTTCCACCATATCCTGGCCGCTGAAAATAATATCGCGTTTCGCAATCAGACCGGCACGCTCCATCGCCGCATAGCATGCGCCTTTGGAATACAGATTTTGTCCCTGAAACGCGTGACGTTTATAGCAAAGATACTGAATCGAACGCTCTGCCCAGCTCTTATTAAAATAATCGCCCATCAGATAGCTGACAGAAATCGTCCTGCGCTCAAACACCTTTTTCAGAAGCTCAAAAAACAGGCGGTCCTTTTCTTTTTTCCAGTCTGAATCGCTGCGCCCGGCCCGAATCGTATCATCTACCGGCTGGCTGGCCACCTTCTCCACGCGGGCGATTGCAGGCCGCATTCTTCGATCAATGTGAAGCACATAACCTATGATTGTTTCATTTTCCATTTCCAGCAGCGCGACATCCTGATACCACAGCTCCTTTTTCTGATTCACCGTATAATAATAAAAAGAAGACAGATAATCCTGCAAATAGATCTGTTTTCGGTCCACGCCATTCTTTTCCAGCGCTTTTACAATCAGGGTGCTCCAGTGCTCGGTCAGTCTGCGCACCGTTACCATGATATGAATTTTTGTATTCTGCGTCAAAAGCTTCAGCTTTGCAAGACAAACTTTAAAATAAACGGACAGAAGCTCTGCCGCTTCCTCCACTTCCTGTTCCTCTTTTTTTTCTATTTTTCTGTAAAGATCAGAAATCCGCACTCTGTCGGGCTCCTCGCTTTCCAGTTGAGGCTTTCCGTCCCAGATCTGCCACTGTCCGTTTGCGCACTGACGCAGCGCCATCGGAATCAGTAGCTGCTCTGTATCGGAATTCAAACCAAGCGTAACTGGCTCGCGCACGGTCTGATGATAATAGGTCATCTGCGCATAAGCCTCATTTAATTCAATACCCAGAATCAGTTCATTCGTTGCCTGTATCATAAGTCTTCACCCTTTTTACACAAGTGTAAACACTTCCCTCGTAAGATATTCCAGCGTAAGATAAGACTCCAGTTCATTTTTCAGCGCCGTCTCATCCCCGCTTCGATAAGCTTTTGCGATTCGGTTCAGAATCTCGTATTTTGAATTTCCTCCTTCCGAGGCTGCAGGCGCCTTCAGCACAATCTTATCCGAACGCACTGTCTCTCCATCCCGTTCCTCTTCCAGATAGTATTCCAGTTCTTCTCCCGAAAACAATGTAAACTCCCGCACAAAAATGCCTTCAAAATAGTTTTTCACGGTTTCTTTCGTATATTCCTCCTGCTGCCCTTTCATCCGGTAAAAAATAGTCACAATGCTCTCCGGATTGCAAACATATTCCGCAAACACGCGACCTTCCATCTGATATGGCGCCAGAAGCGCCTGGTCAAACCGCTGCCAGAAAGCAAAACGCAGGCCATCCGCCCCAAATTCTTTCAGCATTTTTTCCGTTCTCGCACGCTGCTCTTCGGTAAGCTCCACTTTCTTCGCATAAAACTGCAAAAGTGCCAGCCGACACACCTCTTCCTGCTCTTCTATGCGCTCCTTTGGTTCCAGGTACTCATACTCCCGTTCTATATACTGAAATACAGGTGCAGCCACCGGAACACCTTTTACAAAATACTCGTAAGCTTTCAGATTCACATACGCCTTGCAGAGCCTTTTTCGCCCCATTTTCCGCACATACGACTCAAATACCGGCTCAGAGCCCTCGCTTCCGCTTCTGGTAAAAAGAATCATCATCATGATTTTTTCTTCCAGCAACATCGTATCGAGCTCAAAATCGACAGCCGCCTGCCATACCTGCACCATCTCGTGAACCGAGCCCTCATAATACAGGAGCAAATAACGGAGAAGCTTGTCATCGTATTTGCCGCTGCTGAAGCAATAATAGCACAGTGCGGTCAGCATCATATTTTCTTCAAATTCAAGCTCCAGCACCATCCGACTACAAATCCGGACAAGCTGCAAAAGCGGAATGCCTTCAGCCCCATAGGCATCCAGAAGAGCAAACGCATCCGCGCATTTTCCCTCCTCTGCGAGCAGCGCAATCAGCGCTGTTTTATCAACCCTGACATATTCCAGATAAGGAATACGCTCCAAAAATTCAGGCAAAGACTCATCTCTGATATGCTCCGCATAATAACCGAGCATCGCTCTTCGCAGCGCGTCTCGGAACGCTTCCGAAAAATCGTTCATCTCTGATGCAGCGCAAAAATACGGAAGTGTGTTCTGGTTGATCAGCCCCGCAGCAAGACACTGAGAACACAGATACAGCAACAGCCCCGGATAATCCGGTGCCTTCTGTGCGCACCAGCCAAGGATATCTTCATTCTCAAACAGTTTCCGACGTACACAGAGCCCGTCTGCATGATACCTGTGTCCCTGCGCATCTTCCACCAGAAGCACGCTGTCCGGATCATAAATGGGAATACAAGCCTTTCCGTCTGCAAAAAGTACCTGATGCTCACCCGCCAGATATTTTGAACGAACGATCAGTCTGCGCATCCGACTGTCACAACAACTGATCTCCCACGTAAACAAAACCCGGAGCATCTTTTCCGCCATCGGCCTTGTGAAAATGCTTTTGCGCAAAAATGCTTCATACAGAACTGCCAGATCATCAGAAATCCGGCCGCCTTCAATCTGATCAATTGCAAAGCGTTCCATCGCTGTCCGATAATGATGATACGTCTGCGCATCATTCTCACGATTTTCAATAATACTGCGATAAATAGCCGCACGGCGGCGATAATCAAGCGAATGATCATACGCAAAGTACATGCGAATGACCTGTGGCATGGACTGCAAATCCAGCGCTTCCATGCTTTCCATATAATATTCATATAACCCCGTAATACGCAGGCCGTTTTCCACACCTTTCGCGTACCACTGGAAATAACACGGCTCTTTTTTGTCGCCCTTCATCAGCAAAACACAGATGGATTTGACCAGATCTTCGGAGGGGTACAGCGAAAACCCGGCCGCAAGCACCTCATAGAGCCTGCGCTCAAAACGGCTGTGATGCACAGTGAGCCCTGCTACCTGACGCACAATCTCCGCCGTCAGAATCCCTTCACGTGCCGCAAAACGCAGCAGCTGCAGCTCATACTCGCCGAGATAGCGCATCAGGAACGGATTTTTCTTCAAAACCTGATAGGCTTCAAGATACATGATCCGGCTACGGCAGCCATAACGGAACTGCTCAGCGACCGCCTCATACTTGGCATTTTCGTTGTTTAACAGCTCTTCTTTGAGGTACAGTAAAATCCACTGAAGCTTCCAGTTTGTCTTGTCCCGGAAAAACATCCGTGTCACTTCCTCCTCCACCCGGTCCACATAAGACGCCTCATGGTAGAAAAAGGTTGACATGTAGAGGTAATACCCGTAACGCTCCGGTGTGTTCAGCCGGTATTTCTGATTCTCCAGGGTTTCCAAAAGCTTGTATGCTTTCTGCTTTTTCCCATCGGCAAAATAAAGCTGTACAAGAAAAAGATCTGCAAACGGGTCCAGCCCTCCTGCACGCTTATAGCTGTTAATCACACTGACGGAACGCTCCACCCAGGTAGTCAGATCAATGCGTTTGAGCCGGAAACTGACATACAGCGCTTCCAGTTCCTTCTGCATGATCTTGCAAATATGGTGCGCCCTGATCTTCTCTGCATTCCCTGTTTTCTTCGCACGCACCTCGATGGTGATCGTCTGTGTCCCTCCAATCAGCGAAAGTCTCGCATAATTGGTCCCGCTGTGCATCAAATTCGTATCAATCACCAGGCTGAGATCATACGTGCTGCCTGCAAACTCCTCGGTCGTAAGTGCCCTTTTTTCCGGGCGCAGAAACTTCGCGTCCGATTCAATCCGCAGTTTTCCAAAGCCCCAGTCGCTTCGCTCCACACGCAACACTTCCCTGACCGGCTCGGACAGATTCCCGAAATCAAGGACTGTCCTGTCTGCTGCAAACATCACAGGCTTCTTTTTCCCTGCTCCGACCAGGAACTCCTCCAGGCTGTAAAGCCCCGGTTCTCCTGCCATCAGACCGTTATAAAGCGCCAGAAGCTCTGTGTGTTTTTCATTCAGAAACCGTTCAAAAGCAGGAGATACAAACAGACGGTACGCCAGATGGAAATCCATCTGTGCCAGATCCGTAAGCTCAGATAAACTGCACAGCTCCAACGCTGCACTGTCGCTATCTTCTTCTGCAACACACAGACAGTACGGCAGCTCATATTCTCCGAGATCACTGCAAACCGTGATCACGCCGTTCATCTGTGTTCCGGCCGCAAGGCCGCTTGTATCCACCTGATAATGAATCTCATTTGAAAGTCCCTGAAACTCCACCGGTTCACAGATCATACGCGGACTGGATGTATACAAAAAACCCTTGATCTTCCTGTGATCTTCACTTTCCAGACGGAAGCTTCCCCGCACCGCAGTATCCGGCTGCGCTGTAATCGTAAGCTGCTCCGGCATGATTGCAAGCTTCGGACAGTCATATTCAAATATTCCATTTAATAATTGTTCAATTCTTCTTTTCAATTTTTTCACCTGTTCCAGCGTCAGGATATTAGAGGACGCTGTCATTAAAAGTATAACACTGACCGGGGCTGCGGTGCAACCGTATCAATCATTAAATTTTCCGGATGTGGGAGGCAAATGTTGGGAGGGGGTACCGGATGCCTTCCGGGCTGTGTATGGGAAAAATTGGGGTATCTGGTTGTTTTACCGTATATTTATTTTTTTGCTTCGAGCTAAATTATAAAACGGACTACCCCTGGTCCTGGATTATAGGGGGTAGTCCGTTCTGTCTTGCTTATTTCGTTTTCGTTTTTGATTTTGATGGTGATTCTATTCTAGTATTTTTTTGAGTTCGTCCATAAAGGTGTTGACATCTTTGAACTCGCGGTAAACGGAAGCAAAGCGGACATAGGCTACGGCTTCCAGGTCTTTTAGTTTGTCCATGACAATTTCACCGATTGCTTTACTTTCGATTTCTTTTTCTTCGCGGTTAAAAATGTCCATCTCAGCGGAATCTATCATTTCTTTGATTTTCTGAATCGGAATCGGACGTTTGTAGCAGGCGCGCATGACGCCGGCTTCTATTTTGCTCCGATCGTACTGTTCTCTGGTCTGATCTTTTTTGATGACAATGAGCGGAATGGTCTCCACCTTTTCGTATGTAGTAAAGCGTTTCCCGCATTCATCGCACAGGCGGCGTCTGCGGATGGAACAATTGTCATCGGCAGGTCTTGAATCTACGACCCGCGTATTATCCTGGTTGCAAAACGGACATTTCATGTGTGGCTCCTCCCCATCTTTCCTGCAAAAGCAGCGGCCTCGGCTGTGCTTACCGGCACCTGGCATCCCGCTTTTTTATGAGTATAAAGGATAAAAGGGAAGGCTGTCAATGACGAATGGAAAATATATGAAGAATTCGGCGAACTTAAAGTTACACTGTTTTTCTTTCGGGTAACTGCTCAGGTGCATTTCTTTCTGTGCTCTTCCTCGTCAATATCTACAAGAATGATGTCTGTTCCAATCTGCACGATGCAGCGCCATGGTATGATATACTCAAAATCCCGGCCCAGGAAACAGCAGAACTTTCCGGGACCGGGAACAATGAGCGCCAGAATGCAGCCGGTTTTGCAGTCAAACTCCAGATCGCTGACACAGCCCAGAGAACAGCAGGTCTGAACATTGATGACTTCTTTTTGTTTCAGATCACTGAATCGCATAAAAACGGTTCCTATTCTCTCTTTTTTCTATTGTATGATCTGCGCACCGCTTTGTTCTTTCTCATTTATGCCCTTAGATAATTTTTCATGCTTTTTAATGCATTTTTCTCCAGACGGCTCACCTGAGCTTGCGAGATCCCGATCTCAGCGGCAACCTCCATCTGTGTCTTGCCCTCGTAAAAGCGCAGCTCGATGATATGCCTTTCTCGTTCATCCAGGCGTTTCATTGCCTCCTTCAGTGATATGACCTCTACCCAGTTTTCTTCTTTGTTCTTTTTATCACTGATCTGGTCCATGACATACAGGGCATCACCACCCTCCGTATACACCGGATCATAGAGACTGACAGGGCTTTGAATGGCATCCATGGCATATACGATCTCTTCTTTCGATATGCCGATCTCTTCTGCAATTTCATTTATCGTGGGCTCTTTCAAATGCTTTTTCGTATAATTCTCTTTTGCGTAAATGGCCTTGTAAGCTGTGTCCCGCAAAGACCGACTGACGCGAATCGCATTGTTATCACGCAGATATCGCCTGATTTCGCCGATTATCATCGGAACTGCATACGTAGAAAATTTTACATTCAGGCTTGTATCAAAATTGTCAATAGCCTTCATCAGACCAATACAGCCAATCTGAAACAAATCATCCACATTTTCATTGCTTGCCGAAAAACGCTTGATGACGCTTAATACAAGGCGAAGATTTCCTTTGATATATAATTCGCGGGCATTCTCATCCCCTGCTTTAATCCGCTCAAAAAGAAATTCTTTCTCCTCACCCGTCAGAACCGGAAGCTTCGATGTGTTGACGCCACATATCTCTACTTTGTTCAGTGCCATATGAATCATCCTCCTGAAAGTATCTTCTGATTAGAATGATTCTCACAAAGCGCGGCGATTATTCGATTCCGGCAAAAATATAAAAATTATTCACCCTTGACAAAACAGCTTCTTTACTCAAACCGTACAATTTCACGTCTCAGGCGTTTGATAATCCGTTTTTCCAGCCGTGAAATATAGGATTGTGAAATTCCGAGGAGATCTGCCACTTCCTTCTGGGTTTTCTCCTCCCCGTCTTTCGTATCAATTCCGAACCGCAGCTGTACAATGGTCCGTTCGCGCTCTGACAGCTTGTCAATCGCTTTCAAAAGAAGATTTTTTTCCGCTTCTGTCTCCATATCCTTATAGATCACATCCTCATCGGTTCCAAGAATATCCGAGAGCAGCAGCTCGTTCCCATCCCAGTCTACATTCAGCGGCTCATCAATCGAAACTTCCATCTTTGTCTTGCTGTTCCTGCGCAGATACATCAGAATTTCATTTTCGATACAGCGCGAAGCATACGTTGCCAGTTTGATTTTCTTTTCCGGATTGAAGGTATTGATTGCTTTTATGAGGCCGATCGTTCCGATTGAAATCAAATCCTCCACACCCACTCCGGTATTGTCAAATTTTTTCGCTATGTACACGACAAGCCGCAGATTATGTTCAATCAGTCTGCTCTTTGCTCTCGCATCCTCATCTCTGCCGAGCATCGCAAGGCATTCCTGCTCTTCCTCCAGAGAAAGCGGCGCCGGAAGCACTTCGGTTCCCCCAATATAATGCGTATCCCCTGGTTTTCTGAAAATAATATCTCCAAATCCTGCCGCCATTTTAAACTGAAAACGTTGCGGCACAGCAATTTTTACAAGCATTTCACATTCCTCCTTCTTTTCTTCCAGGTACTGTATGCTGCGGATGAAGAATCATCCCATACTGCTTTTTGGCGCTCAGCCTGCCATCATAGAGTGCCAGGATCGGATTCGAAAACGATTCCCTGGCTTCTCCCCTCATTATGGTCATCCCGTCGATTGTGACGCCTCTCATCCAGCCTTTGTTCTTTCCAATACTGTGATATGGGATCAGATAAAACCCGCGGTGTTTTTCCCAATGTTCTCCCAGCAAAGAACACGCTGTTTTTTCCTCTATAATACTGACCGGTTTTCCGGTTAGCGGCTCTGTCAGCTGATTTCCGGTATCAATCAGTGCTGCCACTGTGATACATTTCCCCCGAAACGTAAGCTCCACCTGTGCCATCCGTACGAGATCCAGCTTCTGTTTTTCATGGCTGCGCTGTGCCCACTCCAGATAAACGGCAGCCACAGCGCCGGCTATCAGCACCGGAACCCTCCAAAGCACAAGGAGTGCTTCCATTGCCCCTCCAAAACAGACTGTCACAAAAAACAACAGACCGGTTTGTCCGGCAATTGTTCTGCGCGATTTTCCGCGAAATACCCAGGAACCGACAAGTACCAGTCCCACTAAATACCACCAGAAATTCCCCGCCAAAACAGCAAGCAGCATTAGTACTGTATTTATGAAGCTGCCTCCCAAAAGTCGTTTCCACGATATCGTCTGCCGTCCGATTTTCGCAGTCAGACGCAGCA
Organism: Blautia sp. St.27G3; assembly: GCF_059728505.1. Taxonomy (NCBI): domain Bacteria; kingdom Bacillati; phylum Bacillota; class Clostridia; order Lachnospirales; family Lachnospiraceae; genus Blautia; species Blautia sp. St.27G3. Next base: position 571,618 of record NZ_BAAGFO010000001.1, read on the forward strand.
ACAAATATCCGATAAGCAGGTGCTCTAAAAAAAACTGATCTATGTAAAACTCATAATACACAAAACACCCCCTGCGGCAGCAACTGTTACCAGTATACTCCGCAGAGGGTGTTTCTTTTGTCAAATCCAGGGCGCGTTTTTGCTATTTTCATCGACGTGTTCCGACACTTATAAGGCTTCTGAAAGAATGCTTCGCTACAGCTGTGGCAGCAATCCTGCAACCTGCGCTGCAGCAAGTTGTCCGGGCGCAGAGGCCCGTCCTGCTGTCGCAAAGGTGAGGGCAGAACCGGTCAGGGAGCCAGCCAGTCGGCTCACCGCCCCGAGACGCCCCATCGACATCGTGATAAATGGCCGGTCGGCATATTTCATCTTCATCTCCACACTGGCAGAAAGAAGCGCCAGCACATCCGGTTCTGATTTCGGCATCACAGCCGCTTTTGTGAGATCCACACCACAATTTTGCATGCGGCAAAGAATCTCTGTGATTTTCTCCTGCGAAGGCGTCCCTGTAAAATCATGAAACGAACCGATAACGGCCATTCCCTTTTCATGAAGTTTCCCTGTAAGCTCCGTAAGAAGTGCTTCGCCCCGATTCAGCTCAACATCAATCAGATCTGCCAGACCGGTCGATGCCACTGAAAGGTTTAGTTCTTTATAGGCTTCCGGTGTGACACTGCGTTCCCCGCCCTCTTCTTTTGTCCGGAAGGTAAAAATAAGCGGACGCTCCCCTATTTCTGCGCGCAAAAATTTAAGCGTATCTGCAAACAGCTGCGCTTGTATCTCTGCCGCATCACAGGTTCCAAAAAAGTCTGCACGCCACTCCAGTAAATCACATGGCCCATCCAGTGCCTTTCTTACTTGTTCCTGCAGCTCTGTCTGATTCGCTGCTGTGACAGGAATACAGATTTTGGGAACCCCGTCCCCCAATACCGTTTCCCTGATCTTTACGATTCTCCTCATGCTCTTCTCTCCTGAAATTCTCCGTATTTCCATGCTTCTGTTTTATTTGCTCTTCTCTTTTTACCATGGCTTCTGTATTTCCGGTGCATATCTTTTTGCATTTTCCCTTCATCAAGTCCGCCTGGCTTTTATCTCAGGTTTCCTCCTCTGCCGCCCGGATCGCCCAACGCATTTTTGTGGAGCGCGCCCGCGGATTCCTTGCACATTCCTGTGCGGTAGGCCGGATAACCTCTTCTGATATTGCACTGTAAAGGCCCTGCTGTTTTCCCTCTTTGAAAAACCGTTTTACAAGCCGGTCTTCCCCGGAGTGAAACGTCAGGATTGCCACTCGCCCACCCGGTGCAAGCACGCCTGGGAGCTTCTCCAAAAAACTGTACAATACCTCAAACTCCTGATTCACATCAATACGCAGCGCCTGAAAACAGCGCTGGCACGATTTTTTCACAGCCTCCTTCTGCTCCCCTGGCGGCAAAAAAGAAAGCGCCTGCGTGATCGCGTCTTTTAACTGTGTTGTTGTCTTAATCTTTGCCCCCCGCCGATTGCGTCTGACAATCTCCCGCGCAATCTCGTCCGCATACGGCTCGTCCGCATTTTCTTCGAACATTCCGGCCAACTCCCCGGCGGAAATGCCGTCGAGCCGCTCGGCCGCTGAAATCCCCTTTTCCGGATTCAGGCGCAGATCCAGCGGCCCTTCGTATTTGTATGTAAACCCTCTCTCCGGATTATCAATCTGCATCGAAGAAACACCCAGGTCTGCCAGCACAAAGTCAAAACGCCCTGCCTCCTGCGTAAGCTGATCAATATTCGCAAAATTCAGCTGACGTATGGTCAGAAGATCTTCCCCAAATCCCTGAGCTTCCAATCGCTCTTTCGTCTTTTTTATCTCTATCGGATCAACATCAAGTCCGTACACATGCCCCTGTCCTTTCAGACATTGCAACATATGCGACGTATGTCCCCCATAACCGAGCGTAGCGTCAAGTCCCTTCTGCCCTGGCTGAATCTGAAGAAAATCCAGAATCTCCTGCACGCAGATCGAAAGATGCATGCCGGCCGGCGTGCTTCCCTTGCGAATCACCTTCTCAACTGTATCGCCATACTTTTCCGGATTCTGCTCCTTATATTTTTCCTGAAATGTCTTCGGGTGCGTCCCGCTGTACCGCACCCGTCTTTTATGCATCGGGGCCTGCCCCGTCAAATTTTCATCCTTCACTGAATTGGCCCTGTTCCTTTCCTTTTCTTTTCCGATTGCTATTGCCCATAAATCATGGTTTCTATCATACCATACCCGCAAAAAAATAGGAACAGGATTGACTCTTTTTCCCAAACCTTTTAAAATTGTAGCAGACTTGTACTTTATCACCATAAAATACAACGAATTTTATTTATCAGGAGGACTTTCATGACCGACCAGATCATCACAGGACACACCAGACTCGGCTGTCTGCTCGGCACACCGGTTGCACACAGTATCTCACCCATGATGCACAACGAGGCGTTCCGCCTTCTCGGGCTTGACTGTGTTTACCTCTGCTTTGATACCAGACATGCAGATCTCCGGAATATGGTACAGACCTTAAAAGAAATGAACGTTTACGGCTTTAATCTCACGATGCCGGATAAAGAACGGATTCTTCCGTTTCTCGATGACCTCTCTCCGGCAGCCCGCATGATCGGAGCTGTGAATACTGTCAAAAATGAAAATGGACGCCTGATCGGCCACAACACGGACGGAATCGGCTACATGCGTTCTTTACAGGATACCGGCTACAATGTCAAAAGCGGCGCCATGACTTTGTTTGGAGCAGGCGGTGCGGCTTCCTCCATCGCTATTCAGGCCGCACTCGACGGTGTTCCCGCACTACATATCATAAACCGCCGCGGACGCTCCTGGGAAAACGCCAAACGTCTGGTAAGGCAGATCACGGAAAATACGGACTGCCATGCTGACCTTACCGATATGGCTGATCACGATGCAGTCAGAAACCGTATCGCAAACAGCACACTGCTTGCGAATGCAACCTCCATCGGCATGGCTCCGGACACCAACATTACACCTGTACCGGACCTATCCTGTTTTCACACAGAACTGCTCGTCTCTGATATTATTTACAATCCACGCTGCACGCGCCTCTTGCAGGATGCTATGGCCGCCGGCTGCAAAACCTTCAATGGCATGTATATGCTCCTTTATCAGGGAGCCGCCGCTTTCCGCATCTGGACCGGCCAGGATATGCCGGTGGAAGAAATCCGCAGAAAATTCTTTTCCTGAGAGAAAGAATCCATATTTAAGAACAAAGAGCAGTTCTCGCAATAATATAAAAAATGCCGGTATTTTAAAGGCCCTCACATGCTGGAAAATCCTTTAAAATATCGGCATTATTATTGTTCTGTAGAAAGATTCGTCCCTAAAAAGTTCACCTCTTAGCTTCTCTTCAGGAAATCCGGAATCTGAATATCTCTTTCCGGTACCTTGCTTTCCGGCTTACGCGTTGTGTTCAGCGCATTGAGCTGTGGCGCGCGCAGCGGGGTCGTCGGAGTTCTCGGAACCGAAGTCGGCGCAGAAGGCATACTTGTACTTCTTGCAAAATTGAATTCCGGAACACTTCTCTTCTTTGGAGCTTCCTCTTTTACTTCATTCTTGTCATCCAATCCGGTAGCAATAACGGTTACGCTGGCTTCGTCTGCGTATGTATCGTCGAACAGCGCACCAAAAATAATATTTGCGTTCTCGCCTGCCATCTCCTGCACGTAGCTTGCCGCATCATTGGCATCAACGAGAGAAATATCACCGGAAATGTTGATGATCACATGGGATGCTCCCTCGATCGTCGTCTCAAGCAACGGACTGGAAACGGCCTGTTTTACTGCCTCCAGAGCCTTGTCGTCTCCCTTTGCCTGTCCGATACCGATATGCGCAATACCCTTGTTGATCATAACAGTCTGAACATCTGCAAAGTCCAGGTTGATCAATGCCGGCAGATTAATCAGGTCAGTAATACCCTGAACTGCCTGCTGCAGTACTTCGTCCGCTTTCTTCAGCGATTCCGGCATCGTCGTCCGACGATCAACGATCTCCAGAAGCTTGTCATTCGGTATTACAATCAGCGTATCTACATTGTTCTTCAGCCGTTCGATACCATTCACGGCATTGTTCATACGTACCTTGCCCTCAAATCGAAACGGCTTGGTCACTACTCCAACAGTCAGGATACCCATCTCTTTGGCAATTCCTGCCACAACCGGAGCTGCACCGGTACCGGTACCGCCTCCCATACCACAGGTAACAAATACCATATCTGCTCCCTGAACTGCCTGACGAATCTCTTCCGCACTCTCTTCTGCAGCCTGCTGACCAATCTCCGGCTTGGCACCTGCTCCAAGTCCTTTTGTTACTTTCTCTCCGATCTGAATCGTCGTAGGCGCCTTGCAAAGCAACAGTGCCTGTTTATCTGTATTTACGCCAATAAACTCAACGCCTCCAATTGTATCTTCAACCATTCTATTTACTGCATTATTCCCGGCCCCACCGACTCCGATTACAATAATCTTTGCAGCGGATTCCGTTTCATTTGACATAATCTCTAACACCGAATTTCCTCCTTTTTGTAGCAGGCGCTCTCCCAGGCATGGGTGTCTCTTTCATAATTACGGTAAAATTGCGTACTTTCGCCCTTGCTACCATACTATCTTTTATAATATAAGTAAATTCAGAATTTATCAAGTACCATTTTTATGTTTTTGCACGTTTCTTTTCTCCAGGCAAACCGAAAAGGAATCAATTTTACAATTTTCCAGTGTAACTCTGCCCTGTTTCAAATAGCCATATACGCTTCTCTGTCACGGAAAGCCTTTATGATGCGGTCCTCTGAGAAAATAATGAACCCTCTGAGCCTTGTTTTTACAGGCCCAGAGGGTTGTTCTACTTGTTTTTGCCAGGAATCAATTCTGGATCAATTCTCCTGTTGTAGGATCAAATTCATTCATATATGCATCCACTACATGGCCGTTTTCATTCACATAGCAGCCAGGTACGGCATTCCCGTTTGCATCCACCACCGTTCCATTGGAAACATGTACATTGTAAACCAGTGTTCCGGATGAATTAAAGACCATCGGATAAATAGTTCCCACATCGTCCGGCTCCGACGCATCCGGCTCCTGTGTGCCCGTGTTGTCTCCGCCTTCTGGTGCTCCTGGTTCCTGTGTACCTGTATCGTCTCCGTCTTCCGGTGCTCCTGGTTCCTGTGTATCCTGATCATTTCCACCTTCCACGGTTCCAGGCTCCTGCGTATCCTGTTGGTCTCCGCCTTCTGCGGTTTCCGGTTCCTGCGCATCCGACTCACTCTGGCCACCTGCCACTCCTGAAGTATGAGCGCTGCCGCCAGGGGTAAAGGATACGGTTTCATTGCGTCCTGTAAAATTCTCAAGATGCAGCGTACCGCTTTGACCTTCAAGCTGAGGAAGAATTTTTTTCATATTTGCCACTTTTTCTTCCAGGTATTCATCCTGCCCAAGCTCCGCTTCCACCTGCCCGATAAACACAGTAATATCCATGTTGTCTCCAAAGCGGATTTCAGTAGCATCCACCTCATGATAGGAAAGAAGCTGGGTCAGGCTGAGGATTGTACGTAGCTGCGCACTGCTGCTGGTCGGAAGCTTCTGATAAAGAACTGCTTCCCCCACGCTGGCTCCCGTAATGATCGGAACGCCCCCATACAGCTCATCTGTCATCTCCAGTATCACGCCGCTCTGATCAAAATACACATATCCATTCTGATCAATATATCCGGCCAGATCTTTTTCCGTCACCTGTATTTCAAGATGAGACGGGGATTTCATCTGTACGTGCAAAGAGCTCAAAAACGGGAGCGAATCCGGGATTCCACCCTCTCTGTACTTCCAGAGCAAATACAGCGTATTCTTCCCAAGCGCCCCTTCTCCCAGTCCAGCTGTAATCTCCTGTGAAGAATGACGCGTATTGCCATATACATCTGCCTTTCTTACCTGAAATAAAAACATCACTCCTAAAAAAAGCAGGAAGAGCAGCGCCACCACTGCAAGCTTGATAAGTCGTCTTTTTCTTTTGTTTATTCTGCCCATTTTTTCACCTGTACCTTCTGATGTCCGCCCCCAGTCGGGCCAAATCCCGCTCAATTGCCTCATAACCACGGTCTATATAAGTCATATCACTGATTACTGTACTCCCTTTTGCCTGAAGTGCCGCAATCACCAGCGCCGCCCCACCCCGAAGATCCGGCGGGACGAGCGTCCCTGCGTGAAGCTGCGCCACACCGTCAATCACTGCAAGGCTGCCCTGTATTTCTATTTTTGCACCCATCTTTTTCAATTCGTCTGCCGTACAGAAGCGGTTCTCAAAAACTTTCTCGCAGATACAGCTTCTCCCTCTGGCCCTGCACAGAGCTGCCATCAAAGGAGACTGCAAATCCGTCGGAAACCCGGGATGCGGGGCCGTCTCAAGATACGGTACCGCGCATACGCGGCTCTCCGAAACATGCTGTGCATCCAGGCACACAGCCCCTTCCCTGCATGAAATACTCACTTCCATCTGGTCTAAAACCTCCGTCAGCATTCCCAGACGCGAGGCATCATCGTTTACGATTCTGACCATACCTCCGGTTGCCGCAGCTGCCAGAAGATAAGTACCCGTCACAATACGGTCCGCCTTCATCCGGTAACAAACCGGTCCAAGCGGTATTCCCCCGCAAATTCGGATGCTGCCGTTTTCTTCTCTGTTTATTCTGGCTCCACGACAATTTAAAAATTCGCAAAGCTCATCAATCTCCGGCTCTCTGGCTGCATTTTCAATCAATGTCTCCCCACTGGCACACACAGCCGCAAGTATCGTATTTTCCGTTGCTCCCACACTTGGAAACGGAAGGGATACGATATCTCCGTGCAGTTCCTCCGCGCTGGCCACAATCCGCGTCTCTCCTGAAAATTCTGCTCCCAGATGTGCAAGTGCCCAAAGATGCTGGTCAATCGGTCTTGCACCGATCGCGCAGCCTCCCGGAAGCGGAAGCACTGCTTTTTTCATTCTACCAAGAAGTGCGCCTAAAAACAAGACAGAAGAACGGATTCTTGCAGCTTCCATGGCCGTAATCTCATACCGGCATACTTCAGATGCATCCACCCGGACCGTTCCTGCGTGCTGTTCCACTCGGCATCCGAGCATTTTCATAATCTCAAGTGTATCGTTTACGTCCCTGATCGAAGGACAGTTTTCAATAACACAAACTCCCGTACCCAGCATACAGGCCGCAAGTATCGGAAGTACACCGTTTTTGGAGCCCTGTACCTTCACCTCTCCGCAAAGTGGAACTCCTCCCCTAATTTCCAGATAGCTCAAGTCCATCCCCCGGCTTTCTTTTTGCCGTCCAAATGCGGCAAAACACCATATACCTCAGTATATGCACCGGAAAAAATTTTGCTACCATCTGTTGCATGCTCTTTTGCAAAAGATAATTTCGAAGCAGTCCGGCTATCCCCTGCCTGGATAATGGCAATGCCTGCTTACCGACAGAGCCAGCCCCATTTCTGCCAGCAAAAACAAGACAGAAGTACCGCCATAACTGATAAAGGGCAGCGTGATTCCCGTATTCGGGATGGTATTCGTAACGACTGCGATGTTCAAAATAACCTGAATCGCAATATGTCCCATGATACCCGCCGCAATCAGCGAACCAAACAAATCTGGAGCATGCGTCGCGATTACCATAAACCTCCATAAAAGCAAGAAAAACAGCAACATCAAAAGCAGCGCCCCGAAAAATCCCAGCTCCTCGCAGATCACTGCAAAAATCATATCGTTCTGTGCCTCCGGAACAAATCCCAGCTTTTGCAGACTGTTTCCCAGCCCCCGGCCAAAAAGTCCGCCGGAGCCGATCGCATACAGCCCCTGCATCGTCTGATATCCTTTTTCATACAGCTCCGGATTCCTCCAGATCGCAAGCCGTTCCAACCGGTACTGTTCCAGACTCAAAAAGATGCCAAGGAACCCTGTACCCATCAGCAAAATCCACAAAAACGGCAGATACCTTGGATTTGAAATAAAAATCATAATCACGGCAATACCCAGAATAATAACAGCCGTACTCAGATTGTTCGTTCCTACCAGGCCTACAACCGGAAGCACCATAAGCAGTACGGCGCCAATCAGCCGTCCGCTCTTTTTCCGATCCATCTGGCTGACCACACCGGCCATCAAAAGAATGACCGCCGGCTTCGCATATTCCGCAGGCTGAAACGACAACGGTCCGATGGAAAGCCATCTCCTTGAACCATTATACGCGTCTCCAAAAAGCAGAACTGCGCCGGACAAAACCAGCGAAACAAGATAAGCCGGAACCGCAAAGCGCATCAAAATATGGTAATCCAGTGATGAAATACCATACATCACTGCAAGGCCCAATACCATTGCGAATAACTGTTTTTTAAAATAAAAGGCAGCGTCATGAAACCTGACCTGCCCGTTGTATGCGCTCATACTGTAAAGAACCACAAGGCCAAAAACCACCAAAAACAGCACGGCAGCAAGCAGAAACCCGTCTGGCTTCCCCGGTTTCCTCTGCAAGCAATCACTTCCTATGCTAATTGATTTACCAGTTCTTTAAATCGCCTTCCACGCACCTCGTAATTGGGAAACATTCCCCAGCTTGCACAGGCCGGGGACAGCAATACCGCATCACCGCTCACTGCCCTGTCCGCACAGATCTGCACCGCTTCCTCAAGCGTATCAGCCAGAATAATGTTCCCGAAACCACAACGTTTTGCCGCTTCAGCAATTTTCTCCCTCGTCTGTCCTATCAATACCAGATATTTTACTTTTCCGTCAAATGCCTGAATCCATTCTTCATAGGAGGAGTCTTTGTCGTATCCCCCGCCAATCAGAAGTGTAGGGCGATCCATCGCCTGAATCCCCTTAATCGCCGCGTCCGGATTCGTTCCTTTGGAATCATTATAGTAAACGACTCCATGCTTCTCCGTCACATATTCAATCCTGTGTTCCACTGCCTTGAAGCTCCGCACAACGGTACGAATCACCTCAACCGGCACTCCGTAAGCAATCGCCATTGCAGATGCAGCCATCACATTTTCATGATTGTGACGTCCCGGAAGGTTCAACTCTTTTACAGAGCAAAGTACCGTCCTGTCTTTTTCATCCTGGTATACAATATTTTCATCTTCCAGATAAATACCCTGTTTCAGTGTATGCAGGCTGCTGAAATAAATAACCTTTACAGATAAAGTACTGCCAAATTCACGCAGAATATCATCCTCATAATTCAACACACACGTATCTTCCGGCCGCTGATTCTTTGTAATCAGCTCCTTGACGCGGATATATTCCTCCATCGTGTGATGGCGGTTCAGATGATCCGGAGTAATGTTCAGAATCGCGCTGACCCTTGGCGCAAAACCTTCAATTGTCTCCAACTGAAAGCTGCTGATCTCGGCCACCGTTACTGCCTTTTCCGTCATCAGGGGCGCTGCCTCTGTGTACGGATTTCCAATATTTCCCACTATGTATACTTCTTCTTTCCAGGCTTTCATAATCGCACCGAGCAGGCTGGTCGTTGTCGTCTTCCCATTTGTGCCGGTAATAGCCAGCACATCCCCTCTGCCGCATGCGTTTGCCAGTTCGATTTCACCCCAGATGCGTACCTGCTTTGCGCGAATCGCATTTACCTGCGGCAGATCGGTCGGTACGCCGGGACTCAGCACAGCCAGGTCCAGCACATCCAGTACACGGTCCGGAAGCTCGCCGAGCACAATTTCCAGCCTTCCTCCCTGCGGCAGCTTAGCGCGAACCTCCTCCGGATTCACTGAAGTATTCCCATCAAACAGTATCACCTCAGCCCCCGCATTCAGCAAAAGCTTCGCAGCTCCAATTCCGCTGATTCCGGCGCCAAACACCAGAACCTTTTTTTGTGCAAGTTCCATTTTATCCTCCCCGCGCCATCTGGCGCGTTTCTCTTTTCTTTCTTCTGTTAAAACCAACTTTCTGTGACCCGGCACCATCTCATCTGCTCTGTCATGTATCTCATCAGTTCAGGCCCACCAGCGCCAGAAGGCACAGGAAAGCCGTAATCACAGTAAATACCGTCACAATGCGCGTCTCGGACCATCCACACAGCTCAAAATGATGATGGATCGGCGCCATTTTAAAGAAGCGTTTTCCGCCTGTCTTTTTAAAATACGTCACCTGAATCATCACGGACAGGACCTCTACCAGATAAATCAGTCCAACAATCAGGATAAACAGCGGCATACGCAGCACGTAAGCGGCGCCCGCCACAAATCCCCCGAGTGCCAGCGATCCCGTGTCGCCCATAAAAACCTTTGCCGGATAAACATTAAAAAGCAAAAAGCCCAGAAGCGCCCCGGCTACCGCAGCGGTGAGTGGCTCTATTCCTCCGCCAAGCACCAGAGATGCCACTGTAAAGAATACGGCTACCATGGTTGTAACCCCTGTCGCAAGACCATCCAGACCATCTGTAAAATTCACGCCGTTTACTGTTCCGATGATTGCAACGTACGCGAGCGGAATTGCCACCATGCGCGCCAAATCGCCGGAAATCACTTCTCCGCCGGAAAATGGAATCAGAAACTCCAGGCAGGACGCATCCATATTCCAGATATAGACCACAAAAATAGTCGTGACGATAATCTGTCCCAGCATTTTCTGTCTGGGATACAAACCGTCAGACCGCCGCAGCACCACCTTCAGATAATCATCGAGAAATCCGATAATTCCAAAGCCGAGCACCAGAAACAGAACCGGCACCAGCCGCGGAAAGCGTCCGATATAAAACAAAGAGGTCACTGTCAGACTGATCAGAATAATCAGACCTCCCATCGTCGGCGTGCCTGCCTTTTTCAGATGAGATTTTACTCCCTCCTCACGCTCTGTCTGCCCGACTTTCAGTCTTTGCAGAAACGGAATCACAAACGGGCTGAGCACTACGCTGATCATAAATGCCGTAAACAATGGAATCATTACATCCTTATTAATTATCATCTCACACCTCTTCTTTTCTTTCCTGCGTTTTTTATCATTTTATTTTTATCACACTTACCTGCGATTGACAAGAGCATACGCGTCCAGGACAGGAGAATTTTTATGTGACAGTCAGCCTGGAACCTCTGTAACTGTCTCCTCAGTTTTCTCAATTCCGAGATACGGAAGGATATTTTCAAACATTTCCCGGATGACCGGAGCCGCAATTGTCCCCCCATAGTATACGCCCTGCGGATTGTTAATGATACAAAGTCCCAGTACTTTCGGTTCATTTGCCGGCGTAAAACCGAGAAATGAGGAAATGTATTTGTTGGCACTTCGCGGAAGTGTCTCTGAGGTCGCTGTCTTTCCTCCAATCCGATATCCTTCAATATACGCGTTTTTTCCTCCGCCTCCGTCTACCACCTGTTCCAGCAGATAGCGCATCGTCTCAGATGTCTCTTCTGAGACAATCTGTTTTCCTTCTTCATACTGGAATACTTTCAGCAGTGTCCCGTCATTTTCTTTTACCTGAACACCAAAATGCGGCGTAATGCGTTTCCCGCCGTTTATAATCGAGCTGACTGTCGTCGCAAGCTGAATCGGTGTAATCTGAAAAGACTGTCCAAATGAAATGGTTGCAAGCTCTACCTGCCCGACATTTTCCTTTTTATGCATGATCGTTGCCGCCTCACCCGGCAAATCAATTCCGGTCTTGTTCTTCAGGCCAAACTGTTCAAAATAAGAAAAATACCGGTCTACGCCAAGCCGAAGCCCAACTTCGATAAACACGGGGTTGCAGGAATTCTGCGTTGCCTGCACAAAGTTTTCCCCACCATGCCCGCTGACTCTGGCACATCGGATGCGCCGATCCTCCACAATTTTAAAGCCCGGACATGAAAACTGATCCGTCAGTGAAACAACTCCTGCTTCAAGTCCCGCAGCTGCCGTGATAACCTTGAAGGTGGAGCCTGGCTCGTAGGTATCGTTAATACAGCCGTTTCGCCACATTTTATTTAAGGCATCCTGCCCCTCTTCTTCCGAGTAACCCGGCAACAGCGTAAAAGGCTCGTTCAGATTAAACTCCGGTACATTGGTCATCGCATAAATTTCTCCATTCATGGGATTCAGAATGATAATCGACACACTGTCTGCCTGTTTCTGTTCCATGACCTTCAACGCCGCCTGCTGCGCATATTCCTGTATATTATAGTCGAGACTGATCACCAGATCATTCCCCGCCACCGGCTCCAGGCGGCTCTCCCCTGTGTTTTCCAGCTCAACGCCCCGTGCATCTGTTAGGGTAAGGATTTTTCCCGGTTCACCGGAAAGTTCCTCCTCATATTCCACCTCAAGACCAATAATTCCCTGATTATCGCTTCCCGTAAACCCGAGCACCTTCGACGCCATATCGTCATAGGGATAATAACGGCGATAATCCTCATCCACTTTGACGCCGGCCAGGTTATAGTTGCGGATTCGGTCGCCAATCTCTTTTTCAACATTCTTTTTTACCCGTTCAATGGAGCTGACTTTTTCCACGCGCTTGCGCACAGTCTCCTCTTCCAGTGAAAGCTCCTTTGCCAGAACCTCGATCACGCGTTCCGGCTCTTTGATCTGACTGTGAATGACAGACACCGTACATACCGTCCGGTTATCTGCCAGTACCACGCCATTGCGATCCAGAATCCTTCCGCGTGCCGCTTTAATATCTCGCTCACGCTCATGTAAATCCTGTGCCAGAGCCGCATAATACTCGGAATCAGCCACCATCAGATGTCCCAGTCGTCCGCCCAAACCACACAGTGCAGCTGCACATCCAAAAAAAATCACCACGACCTTCCGCCTGTGAAACGGCCTCGTTTTTTGCATAAAAACCCCCTCATAAAAGCTTTACTACAAGTATATTAACCTTGCGCTTACTTTTATGAGGGGAGAAATATCATATGCTGCCAGGACTTTATTCCTGTGCACTGACCTCATCGACAGCTGTTCCATCCCAAACTGCCGTGTTGTCCGGATTATTTTTGTTTTCGGTAGGAGGCAGTGCCATATCCGGGTTGTCTGCTTTCGGATCAATGACAGGTTTCACCTCCACGTGTGATACCTCATTCTGAACAGCATCATACACGGTGCCGTCCTCCGCAATATAGGCTCCTTCAATGATATTTCCGTCCGCATCCTTGACTTTTCCGTTCTCCACACGTGCATCTTTGTGGTAGATTCCATTGGCATCAATCGCATCAAAAATGTGAATACCGCCGTTGACATCCTCCTGCGTAAGTCCAAGCGAGGCCAGCATTTCATTGGTCACCTCTTCTGTGGGATAGATTCCCATGTAAGGAAGGACTTCCATTGCGATCTTCTGATAAATCTGCTGTGCAAACGTACTGTTCGCCTGATCTTCCACGTTCGGCTCATCTACAACAACGTAAATGACAACCTCCGGATCATTGATCGGCGCCGCACCGATAAACGATACCAGATATTTTCCTTTTGCCCGCTGTCCGGTCGCCGGATCAATTTTTTCCGCCGTACCGGTCTTTCCGCCGATCCGGTACCCCGGTACCTGTGCATGTCGCCCGGTACCTTCCTGCACTGCCGTTTCCAGATAACCGCGCAGCGTCTCAGATACGTTCTGTGAAACGGTCTGCTTTAGCAGAAGCTGTGAGGTATCCTTGATTGTTTTCCCGTTTTCATCCAGAATCTTTTCAACCACATGCGGCTGATAGTAATATCCGCCGTTTACCACAGCAGAAAACGCCGCAATCTCCTGAATCATCGTACAGGTAAGTCCCTGTCCGAAGGTACAGGTAGCCAGTTCAACCTCGTTCATTGTCTCTCTGCTGTAAACAGCACCGGAGGCTTCGTTCGGCAGATCAATTCCGGTCGGCTTTCCAAAATTAAACATGGACTGATATTTGATAAAGTTCGCAATCGTCATTTCCATACCGATCTGCATCAGACCATCATTACACGAATTTTTCAGAACATCCCCAAGGGATTCATCGCCATGCGCATTGGGGTACGCGTCACAGTGAATCTCGGTATCGGTAATGAATTCTCCGCCGTCACAGTAAAAGTAATCGCTTTCCGAAACTGCACCGCATTCCAATGCTGATGCAATGGTGATCGGCTTGAACGTGGAACCCGGCTCAATACCGTTTGAAATGCAGTAATTACCCCACATTTTATTTAAGGCATTGACGTATTGCTGCTCTGTCATGGCCTTCACTTCCGATTCTGTGTACCACGCGCTCATATCCTGCGGATTGTTCAGATCATAGCTGGAATTTGTCGCCATTCCCAGAATTGCACCGGTATTCGGATTCATAATAATCACACCGATATCCTTCGCCCCGTGCTTTGCCGTTCCGTTATCCTTATCCTCGCCGTACATATCGTCGAATTCTGCTATATTTTTCTCCACACTCTGCTGAATATTGATATCCAACGTCGTCTGAAGCGTGTATCCATGATCCGGTGCAATCGTTCTTTTTTCAAATTCCTGGTTCTGATTCAGATATCCGAATACACGGCCGTTTGTACCTTTCAGCTGCTGGTCATAATATGCTTCCAGCCCAACTATCCCGTCCCCGATATCATTCGAAAACCCTACAACTGTACTTGCCAGGGAATTCATCGGATATTTTCGTATAAACTCCTCCTCGAACCATATACCTGTCACCTTTGAAAGACGCTGCCTCTGCTCTTTTGTCAGCTCACGTTCTTCATCAAGCGAAACATATGCCTCATAGGCATCCTTCTGCTCCTCCGTCACCTTTTCCAAAAGTACCTGATACTGGCTGTCGCGTGTTTTTTCACTCATGATGCGGTCCCGCACCGCAGCCCCGTCAAGGTCCGGAAATACTTCCGTCAATGCCTGTATGGTGGGCTCTACATATACTTTCTCTTTGTTCACTTCCTGGTTCACTGCTTTGCAGTCCAAAACAAGGTTGTACACCTTCTCGCTGTAAGCCAGAAGTCTTCCGTTTGTATCACGAATCTCCCCGCGGCGGCTGTAAATGGTCTGGCTGTCATAATTTTTCTGGGACAACACCTGCTTTGCATAGAGATTGCCGCTGTGTACATTGATATACACGATACGTATTAAAATAATAATCAGGAATAATAAAATGAATGCAAATACAGCCAGAAGCTTTATTTGCATTTTTCTCGTAAATCGTCTTTCTTTTTTTGTCTGTTTTGCTCTTGCCAATCTATTCACCTACTCTGACGGTATCTCGGAATACTGTCTTACATAGTCATTGTCATCCATCTTGTATGTGATGATCTGAGACTTTTTCGCCTGTACCATACCGAGTTCATTCATTGCCACATCTTTTACATGTTCCATATCGACATTTGTCATAATACGGTTGTAATCGGAATTATTTTCAAGAATCGCTGCATTCAGCTGTGTCTCCAGAGTCGTCACTTCTTTTTGCAGTTTCGTCCCCTTTGCCTGAAGCTGCAGGAAATTCACGCACATCAGTACGCTTGCAACAGCTGCCACAGTCAAAAATGTCACATAACCAAAATTCATGGAAAGTGCCCGCTCACGATTTTGCTTGGTACGGGTGCTTGTCTGCGGCCTCTGCTTCTTTTGAGGACTTTTTGCCGGAGCGGTCTGAAGTTTACGTACGGCTGTTCCGTCCACGTACGTATACACTCTCCCACTTTGTGTCTTTCTGTTCTGACTGCGCATTGTGCCGTCCATTCGCTCTATCTTTGCCATTGTATTTTCCCCTTACTCCTGCTGTATCTCCCGTTCAAAGACTCTCAGCTTTGAACTTTTTGCCCTGCTGTTCTCTTCCAGTTCCTGCGCCGACGGAACAATCGGCTTTCTCGTAATGACTCTCCCCTTTGACTTCTTCCCGCACACACAGACCGGAAAATCCTTCGGACATGTACACGGGTCTTCACAGTACCGGAATTTGTTCTTTACAATTCTATCTTCCAGTGAATGAAAGGTAATCACACAGATGCGTCCCTTGTCATTCAGCAGATCAATCATATCTTCCAGTGAGTTCTCCAGAACTTCCAGTTCGCGGTTAAGCTCAATCCGGATCGCCTGGAACGTCTTTTTGGCCGGGTGTCCCCCTACTGCTCTGACTTTCATCGGTATCGCCGCTTTTATTACATGAATTAACTCCCCAGTTGTTTCCAATGCTTTTTCTTTTCTGGCGTTTACGATGTGCCTGGCAATGTTTTTTGCAAACTTGTCCTCCCCATAATCACGGATGATGCGGTAAAGCTCCATCTCGCTGTACTCATTTACAATGTCCCTTGCCGTTCTGGTCTGCCGCTGATCCATTCGCATATCGAGCGGCACATCCTCGCGGTATGTAAACCCGCGTTCTGCTTCATCAAGCTGATAGGAGGAGACCCCCAGATCCAAAATGACTCCATCTACAGATGTGATACCTAATTTGCCGAGTTCCCCTTTTATATTGCAGTAATTACTGCGAATAATTTTAACCCGGTCTTTGAACTCCCCTAAGCGCTCCGTAGCCGCTTCAATAGCTGCCGCATCCTGATCGATGCCGATTAATCTTCCCTTCCCAGATAATCTTCGGCATATTTCGTACGAATGTCCGCCGCCCCCCAGCGTTCCATCCACATAAACCCCGTCTGGTTTTATGCAAAGCGATTCAATGCTTTCATCCAAAAGTACAGATTTGTGTCTGAATTCCATACAATCCTCCCCAGGTTATATGCTTAAACCAAAATCCGTCATTTGTTCTGCGATATCATCCATATCATCGTAGGCATTGTTTTCCGTCCAGTTCGCCTTGCTCCAGATTTCAATACGGTTCAGGTTACCGGCCAGTACAACCTCTTTCTCCAGTCCAGCAAAATCCCTCAGCACTTGAGGCAGAAGGATTCTCCCCTGCTTGTCCAGTTCGCATGTAGTTGCCCCGGCTACCAGAAAACGTGTAAATTTTCTGGCGCTCTTATTGTTAAGTGGAAGAGCGCGCAGCTTTTCTTCGATGATCTGCCATTCGTTTTTGGGAAACACAAACAGGCATCCATCCAATCCCTTTGTTGCAATAAATTCTTCTCCTAAAAGGTCTCTGAACTTTGACGGGATAATCAGTCTGCCTTTGGTGTCAATCGTATGATTATATTCTCCCATAAACATAAATGACACACCTTCTTCCGGCTGCTCTTCTGGTGTCCCTTTTGCCATGGCTCCTTTTTGGTTTCACCCTCCATTTATCCACCACCAGGCACCACAGCACACCACTTTCTACCACTTGACCACTATCATACCGTAATTTTATACAAAATACAAGGAAAAGTTCAAAGAAAAAATTTACATTTTTTTCTATTTTCTTGGCCCACAATATCTTGCGCAAAACGAAAAAAAGACCCGCAAAATCTTGCAGGTCCCAAAATGCGGACATTTAAAATGTCCCGTTAACTTTGTGTTTTTTTAATTCTCAGCATCCTGATTGATGCTATTGAAACTGCATGTACTTCTCAAGCAATGCATCCACAACAAGGCTCTGGCGGTAAATTTCCTCCACTTTTCCTCCACTTTTCAGAAGACTGTTCAGAATCCGCCGCTGCTCCTCAATGTGATGCATCAACTGTTCCTTTGCCGTCATATTCCTTTGTTCCTTTCCTCTTTTTCCCCACAACAAGCAGTACGAGGGAAACGATTACAAACACGCCGGACAAAACCTGGGAAACAGCGATCTTTGTGCCTGGCACAAGAAGCTGATCCGTGCGCAATCCCTCGATCCAGAACCTCCCAATTCCATAAAACAGCAGATAAAACAGGAAAATCTGACCTTCAAACCGCTCTTTCAGCCGGTATGTCAGATATACCAGCAGAATAACCAGGCACAGATTCCACAGAGATTCATACAAAAAAGTGGGATGTACCTGAATACAGGGAACTCCGTCAACCGTCTGCAAATGTTCCCTCATTTTTTCAGTAATTTCATATGCTCGGACATCTGATACCGGAATCTGCATGGCCAGAAGATTATCCGTGTAATCCCCGAACGCCTCCCGGTTGAAAAAATTCCCCCACCTTCCGACCATTTGCCCCCACACGAGGCCAATCACTGCGGTGTCCAGCAATTTTTTCCAGGAAAGTTTTCGGATACGGGCAAACACAAATACCGTCGCTCCCCCTCCGATCACCCCGCCATAGATAGCCAGGCCCCCGAGACGCAGATTAAAAATCTCGGTCAAATGCTCCCGATAGTAATCCCAGGAGAACGCAACATAATAGACACGCGCACAGATCACGGATATCACAATCGCAATGAGTCCAAGATCAAAGTAATCGTCTCCTCGCTGTCCCGTCGTATCCGCAACTTTCATGGCGATCAGAAGCCCTGTCACCATCGCCGCTGCCAGCACAATTCCGTAGCAGGCGATCTCAAAATTACCGATGGAAATCGACTTTATCACATGCTCCAGCGTAATCCCCAGATGCGGAAAACGGATCATGCCCTCCATAAAATCCTCCTTTGCTTTTACCTGTGTAAAAACGCGCTTCACTCATTGTTTTCACACGTTGAAACGGAACAGGATTACGTCGCCGTCTTTTACCACGTAATCTTTTCCTTCCAGTCCTACCAGCCCCTTTTCTTTCGCCGCTGCGTAAGAGCCACAGTCCAGAAGATTTTGGTAATTCACAACCTCCGCGCGGATAAAGCCGCGCTCGAAATCAGAATGAATCTTTCCGGCCGCCTGCGGAGCCTTCGTTCCTTTTTTGATCGTCCATGCCCTTGTCTCCTTTTCGCCTGCCGTCAGATAACTCAACAGGCCAAGAAGACTGTAGCTTGCCTTTATCAGTTTCTCCAATCCGGACTCTTTTAATCCCAGATCTTCGAGAAACATCTGTTTTTCATCGTCATCCAGCTCTGAGATCTCCTCTTCAATCTGCGCACAGATCACAAATACCTCGCTGGCACTGTTTTTTGCATACTCACGCACTTCCTGCACGTATTGATTCTCAGCTCCGTCATCTGCCAGATCATCTTCAGCAACATTCGCAGCAAAAATAACTGGTTTGCCGGTCAGGAGATTGTATTCCGCAAGCCATGCCTGCTCGTCCTCATCATCCGTCTCGTAAGTAATCGCCAGTTCACCCGCTTCCAGATGCTCTTTTAAACGCTGAAGAAGTTCCAGCTCTTTTGCCTGCGTCTTGTCATTTCTCGCAGCACGGGCAGTCTTGGAAATTCGGCGTTCCAAAATTTCCAGATCGGAAAAAATCAGTTCCAGATTGATTGTCTCAATATCGCGCACCGGATCAACGCTGCCATCTACGTGAATCACGTTTGTGTCCTCAAAACACCGAACCACATGTACAATTGCATCTACTTCTCTTATATTTGCCAGAAACTGATTGCCCAGTCCCTCTCCTTTGGAAGCCCCCTTTACAAGGCCTGCGATATCCACAAATTCAATCACAGCTGGCGTAGTCTTCTCAGAATGATACAAATCCGTTAAAAGCTGAAGTCTTTCATCTGGCACAGCAACCACACCTACGTTCGGATCAATCGTACAAAACGGATAATTCGCGGACTCAGCTCCAGCTTTTGTTAAAGAATTAAACAACGTACTTTTTCCTACATTTGGCAGACCAACAATTCCTAATTTCATGTTTTTCTCTCCATTTCTTTCTTCTATTTACATTTTCCTGTATTTTTCCTTTTTTTATCTCAGCAAGTCACAGTTTAGCACAGAAACCGACAAGAAACAATAGTCGTGAAAAGAAATCGCTCGACACAATTCGCGAACAGGATAAGAAAAAAGAAGAATTTACTCGAAAACTGACAGCTCCGTAAACACTACATTTGGTATACTGAAATAAAAACAGCCCCAAATCGGCCCTGCTTATACACAGAAACCGATATACGGCTGTTTGTCTTTTGTGTCATTCCCTGTTTTTCAGTATTTCTTTTTATCCTTCAGTTCTGCTGCAAGCAGCGTATAGTTCTCATATCTCGTTCTGGAAATTCTGTGTTTTTCCAGCGCCTCTTTCACGCCGCAATCCGGCTCCATAAGATGCATACAGCCCTGAAAACGGCAATATGGTTCATAACTTGAAAATTCCGGAAAGTAATTCTTGAGTTCCTCATACGCAATACCATCCAAGTACAACGAGCTAAATCCAGGCGTATCAAGAAAATACGTGTTTTTCCGCAGCACAATCAGCTCTGTATGACGTGTCGTGTGCTTTCCACGATCAATCTTCCGACTGATTTCGCCAACCTCCATACGGACTTCAGACTGAAGGGCATTCGTCAGAGAGGACTTTCCAACACCGGACGGACCTGCAACAATTGTCGTTTTTCCTTCCAAAAGCTGCTGGAGCTCCTCAATCCCCTCCTGCTCTGCCACACTCAGAAAGCGTACCTCACTGCCACACAAACGATAGGAAAATGCGAGCTCTGACAACGACGCTTTCTCCACCAGATCTGTTTTGTTGAAACAGATAATTACCGGAACCTGCTGCTGCTCCATCGAAATCAGAAAACGGTCAAGCAGATTCAGGTTCGGACTTGGACTTGTCACTGCAAATACCACGAGCGCCTGATCTACGTTTGCCGCAGCAGGGCGTACCAGGGCATTTTTCCTGGGAAGAATCTCATCTACATTTCCTGTTTTCTGTTCTTCGTCGAGCACAGAAATTTCCACATTGTCTCCCACCAGCGGTTTCTTTTTATCTTTTCGGAAAATCCCTTTTGCCCTGCACTCATAGACGGCATCATCTTCCGCATGTACATAGTAGAAGCCACCGACACCTCTGATAATTTTTCCCTGCATCAATTCACCTGACTAAACGTAATTCCTGCATATTCAATCGTGCTAGTCACCTCATTTGTACCCGGATCCAGCAGATAAACATACGCGGTTCCTTCCGACACGCCGGAAGCTCCCTGTACCTCAAAAGAATACGGGAAGGTCGTCGTTCCCTCAAAAACTGTTGTTTCAGTGCCGTTTTGCTTCAAAGTGATACGCACCGGCTGTCCGTTGTAACCCGCCGGGGAATCCAGAGATGCATTACACCTCCACGTCCCAGCAGTGTCAGTAGTATTTGCTCCTTCATTCGAAAAGGTGATGTTGTCATCACCGTCCGGCATCTCCCCTGGCCCTGTACTGATAATCAAAGTTACGGTAGAACCTTTGGCTGCCTGCTCACCGCCTGCCGGTTCACTGCGGATTACCCATCCATCCGGCACGCCCGCATTGTTCGGCTCATAATCATATGCAGGAATAAAACCCTGAAGCTCCAAAGCCTCTGTCGCAACCTCTTTGGAATAATAATACAGATCACGCACCTGAACATATTCCGGCTCTGTCTGGGGAGCCTGACTTACAAACAGCTTCACGGTATCTCCTGGTTTTACTTTTGCTCCTGCTCCCGGTTCTGTCGTAATGACACGGCCATACTCAATTGTATCGCTCTGCCTGGACGTATCAATCTCACATTTGAGGCCCTGCGTCAGCAAAAATGCCTGTGCCTGGTTCTGCTCCTGATTGCTCAGATCTGAAAGAACAATCTCCTCCTCTTCTTCCACAACCTGATAGCTGACCGTACTTCCCTGCGCTACCATCTCTCCGGCCTTTGGACTTTGATTATACACCTGTCCCAGCAAATAGCCTTCTGCCTTTCCCTCGCCCATCTTCTTTCCAGGCAGGCCAAAGCTTGCCAGCAGATCAAGGGCTTCTTTTTCTGTCTTTCCGTCTATTTTCGGCACAGATACGTTCTGCACTGCTTCTGTCTGGGTCATCTGTTCTGTTGCAGGCTCTGTCTGCGTTGGTTTTTTTCTAAAATTGAACAATCCAAAAGCGTTCGCAAGCAGCACCAGAAATACACAACCTATAATCACCGCAACAATGATACCGCCAACGGTAACTGCCTTTTCCAGGCGCGGATTCAGTCCAATATCCGAATCATCCCTGCGTTTTTCCTTTTTCGGCGCAAACCCTTCGTCAAGCTTATAACCGCCATCCCGAATCGCGTAGTCATCCGGATTGTCATATGCGTCAAAATACGGATCGTACTCTCTGGTACTCCGCTCCTGATCCAGATCCTCCTCCCATGAGCCTCCGTCCGGACCCTCTGAACGATCCAGACGTACTTCCTGGTATGTGCTTTTCTGATAATAGCTTCCCGGCTGATAAGCCCGGTTAGTCGCAGGACCGTTGTTTTGCATATGGAGGTTGGCTGCCGCTCCCACATCAAGCGTCTCATCATAGGCAGGCATTTTCGCCTCTGCCCCTCCCTGCCCCGGTTCACGCGAAGGCGCAGTTTTCTCTTTTGCTTTTACTGCATGCCCCTCTTCCGCACGTACAACAAAATCCCCCTCCGGATTTACGAGAGACTCGCGCAGATCGCGAATCAGCTCCGTCATATTGGCATAACGGCGATCCGGGTTTTTCTGCGTGCATTTCAATACGATCTGATTGGTGCTGTAGGAAATCTCCGGAACAATTTCTGCCGGTCCATGAATTTCTTCCTGCAAATGACGAATCGCCACCGCCACTGCCGTATCGCCGTCAAATGGCACACAGCCCGTCAGCATCTCATACATCGTAATACCAAGCGAATAAATATCACTCTTCTCATCGCTGTAACCACCCCTGGACTGCTCCGGAGAACTGTAATGCACAGACCCCATCGCAGCAGAATTGGCAGTATTTGTCGTCACTGCACGCGCAATACCAAAATCAGCCACCTTAACCTTTCCGTCTGTGGAAATCATGATATTCTGCGGCTTCACATCTCTGTGAATAATGCCATTGTTGTGCGCTGCCTCCAGTCCTGCTGAAATCTGCAGCGCGATGCTTGTCGCCTCTCGAACGGACAGATGCCCTTTGTTTTTGATGTACTCTTTCAGAGTAATCCCCTCGATCAGCTCCATCACAATATAATAGATACCGGCCTCCTCGCCGACATCGTAAATATTCACGATATTGGAATGCGCCAGGCCTGCGGCGGACTGCGCCTCCACCCGGAACTTGGAAATAAATACCTTGTCATCCCGGAACTCTTTTTTCAGTACCTTTACAGCTACAAAACGATTTAATTTATGGTCTTTTGCTTTATAAACGTCAGCCATCCCGCCCGATCCGATACGGGATATAATTTCATATCTGTTTTGAATAAACATTCCGACTTTTAACATATAAATACCCCGTCCGTTAAAATTCAGCAAGGACTACTGAAATGTTGTCTTTTCCGCCATTCTTATTCGCCTCTGTAATCAGACGCTGCGCCGCCTCCTTCAGTGAGGCGCTCTTTTTCACAATATATAAAATGTCTTCGTCTTCGACCATGTTCGTCAGCCCGTCAGAGCACAGAAGGATCTTATCTCCCTGCTCCAGCTTCACGTCAAAAAAATCAACCTTGACCGGGGCTCTGGCGCCAATCGCTCTTGTAATAATATTCCGGTCCGGGTGGCTTCTTGCATCCTTTCTCTGAAGCTCGCCAACGCGAATCATCTCTTCCACAAGAGAATGGTCTCTTGTGATCTGCTCAATTTCCTGATCAATCAGATATAGCCTGCTGTCACCTACATTGGCCACGTACAAATAATCATCCTTTATGGTAGCCGCCACAACAGTAGTTCCCATACCTTCCAGCGCCCGGTCTGTTTTTGCTTTCTCCATTACCAGCTCATTTGCATGGTGGATGGACTCGCTCAGCAGCGGAATCGGCCTTTGCTCCCTGGCATTTTCAATATAGTCAACCATAGATTCGACGGTATAGCGCGATGCCAGGTCTCCCGCATTATGGCCACCCATGCCGTCCGCCACAATCAGCATATTGGACAGATTCCCAACCGGCTGGTCGGAGGCATAGACAAAGTCCTGATTGACAGAACGTCTCTTGCCGATATCTGTAATGCTATACGTCTTCATACTCCTGTTTCCTTTCTCTGTTCCTCGATATAACTCTTTCTGAGCTGGCCGCAGGCCCCGCCTATATCACGGCCCATTTCTCTTCTAATAGTAACATTTATCCGATATTTTTCAAGTTTATTTTTGAACGCCTCCACAGCACTTCGGTCCGGCTGACTGTAACTGCGCTCTTTAATTGGATTAACTGGAATCAGGTTCACATGACAATTGATTCCCGAGATCAAAGCCCCCAGCTCCGCCGCGTCTTTTGCCGTATCATTTACTCCTGCTACCAGACTATATTCAAACGTAATCCTTCGGCCTGTCTGCGCAAAATAATAACGACAGGCATCTAGTACATCCTTCAATTCATATTTATATGCAATCGGCATCAGTTCTTTGCGCTTTTCCTGACTCGATGCATGCAGAGAGAGCGCCAGCGTAATCTGCATTTTTTCATCTGCCAGACGGCGGATATTTTCTACAATACCACAGGTAGATACCGTCACATTCCGCTGGCTGATATGTAATCCATGTTCGTCGGTCAGCAACCTGAGAAACCGCAGCAGGTTCTCGTAATTGTCAAGCGGCTCTCCGGTCCCCATAACCACAAGATTTGATACGCGCTCCCCGGACAGCCTCTGAATCTGATATATCTGACCGAGCATCTCGGATGGCAGAAGATTTCGCGTAAGGCCGCCAAGCGTCGACGCACAGAAGCGGCATCCCATCCTGCATCCGGCCTGAGAGGAAATACAGACAGAATTTCCGTGATGGTAACGCATCAGCACACTTTCAATCACATTTCCGTCCGAAAGGCGAAACAGATACTTTTCTGTGCCATCCAGCTCTGAAACCATGCGTTCTACCATGTCCAAAGACGTATAGGTAAAACGTTCAGCCAATCTGTCTCTCAGGCTCCCGGGAAGATTTGTCATCTCCTCAAAACCTGTCGCCAGTTTTTCATGCATCCACTGATACAGCTGCTTCGCCCGAAACGGTTTTTCTCCCATCCCAGCGAGCGCCAGCTGTACTTCTTCATACGTATAAGATCTGATATCTCTCTCATCCATGTTTGCTGTCCTTTATCCTTCTTCGAACGCGGCTCTGCTCTCCTCTTCGCGGCGCAGCCTTGCAATAAAAAATCCATCCGACTGATGCAGGCCCGGAAGAAGCTGAATATAGCCTCCCCCTGTCGTTCTACCTTTTAATTCGTCACAGATATACGGATCAATACTTTCCAAATGAAACGGAAAATTGTCAAGAAACCATTTAATATTGTACTGATTCTCATCAGCTCCGATCGTACACGTACTGTAAATCAGCACGCCGCCCGGCTTTACATACTCCTGTACAGCAGAAAGAATCCGTCTTTGCAATCGGATAATATCCTGCTGTTGCTTCTCCGACATTTTATACTTAATATCCTGCTTTTTGCCAATTACTCCAAGCCCGGAACACGGCACATCGGCCAGGACAATGTCGGCCTTTTGGACCGACGCTTCGTCACGCACGGTCGCATCCTTCAAAACAGCCTGAATATTGATGGCCCCAATGCGGTCAATATTTTCCTGCATCAGTTTTACCTTATATTCGGAAACATCTCGCGCTTCCACACAGCCGCTTCCCATCAGTTTTTCAGCTACGTGCAGGCTTTTGCCCCCTGGCGCCGCGCATACATCAAAACACGTATCGCCCCAATTCGGTGCTGCAACCTCAGCAACCAGCATGGAACTGATATCCTGCACCTGAATCCAGCCTTTTTTGAACGCTGAGATCGCCTTTATATAATTATAACCGGAAATTTTTAGCGCATAATCCAAATATGGATGCGGTTCTGTCCGAATCCCCTGTTCTTCAAGCTCCCGGATAATCTCCTCGCGGGAGGCTTTGGACAGATTGCAGCGCACCACGGTCTGCTTTTCCATATGGGTATCCCGGCAGATTTTTTCCGTCGTCTCGTACCCGAACTGTGCCACCCATTTATCCAGCATCCAGATCGGGAATGAATATTTCACAGACAGATAATGCAACGGCTCCATCTTCGGATCCGGATAGCACACCTGTCCAAGCCTGCGCGCAGTACTGCGCAGCACCCCATTTACAAATCCTTTTAAATTATAAAATCCTCTGCGCTGAGCAAGCCGCACAGCTTCATTACAGACGGCAGAATCTGGCACACTGTCCATGTATTTCATCTGATAAACAGACATGCGCAGAAGATTGCGGATCAGTGGTTTCATATTATAGACCGGAACATTGGAAAACTGTTCGATGATATAATCCATCTGAATCATATGCTCAAGTGTCCCCTCCACGCATCTTGTAATAAATGCGCGGTCTCGTTTCTCAAGATACTGATATTTTTCCAGAACCTGTCTCATCACCACATGACTGTAAGCTTGCTCTTCTGTGATCTCCATCAGAATTTCCAGCGCAATTTCTCTTATGTTCAGAGGTTTAGTCACGATCTCTTCCTCCCGCAAGAATAATCAGCCGCAGAAGCTGAAGAATGGATGCCGCAAGACTGGCCACATAGGTCAGCGCTGCCGCTCCGAGCACTTTTTTACCCCCGGCAAGCTCTGTATCACCAAGAATGCCCCCATTTTCCAGAACTTTAAGCGCTCTTGAGGAAGCGTTGAACTCAACCGGAAGTGTGACCAGCTGAAAAAGAACTGCCAGAGAAAATAAAACAATTCCGACAGTAAGAAGCGGGCGCATCGAAAAAATAAGCCCCATCAGAAACACCGGCCACGCCAACGTTGAGCCAAGATTCGCAGCCGGAACCAGAGTGCTCCGAAGTACCAGCGGACCATAACTTTTCTGATGCTGAATCGCATGACCGCATTCATGAGCGGCAACACAGACGGCCGCAACGGAATTGGAGCTGTACGTACTGTCAGACAGCCGCAAGACTTTTGTCCTTGGATCATAATGGTCTGTCAGATTTCCGGAAATATGCTCGATCCGAACATCCTGAATACCGGACAGCTGCAGCACTTTCTGCGCCGCCATCGCTCCGGTCAGACCGCTCATACTGCGGACCTTCGAATATCGGTTAAACGTTCCTTTTACATTTGCGGAAGCTATCATAGAAATAAGCAGACCCGCTATGACAAGCAGATAGGTCCAGTCAAAATAACGGTATGCGCCGTAGCCTCCGTAGCCATAAAAGGAATTTGCAGTTGTTACAAGCAGATTCATGTAAAATCAGCTCCTTTCTACTCCGGGGTTTGACTCCTGCCATGCTTTGGATTTGATTACTACCCCGATTTTGTTTTTTATTTAGCCCAAATGCTCGCCAAGGTTGACGGGGTAGCCGCGCAGGAATGCGTCGACTGGCATCCGTTTTTTCCCCTCTGGTTGAAGTTCTTTGATGCTTAAAAGACCGTTTCCGGTCTGGATTTTCAGTGAAGTTTTGGTTACTTCGACGGCCATGCCTGGCAGAGTATCTGCGGTTTGTGTCGTGTCTGTATCCTGATGCTCTGCTTCTGCACGCCAGATTTTCAGGGTTTTGCCGCGGTATTTTGTGTAGGCGCTCGGCCATGGATTCAAGCCGCGGATCAGTCGTTCGATTTTCATGGCATCGGCAGACCAGTCGATCAATCCGTCTTTTTTGGTCAGCATTGCAGCGTATGGCGTCGGACTTTCTTCCGGCTGCTTTGTCAGGACAGCAGTTCCGTCGTCGAGCGCATCCAGCGTGCGGATCAGGAGCTTTGCTCCTACTGCGCTCAGTTTGTCGAAAAGGCTGCCGCCCGTCTCGTCTGCTGCAAGCGGTACGGTTTCTTTTAGAATCATATCTCCCGTATCCAGGCCTGCATCCATGCGCATGGTGGTGACACCGGATTCTCTGTCACCGTTTATGACCGCCCACTGAATTGGCGCTGCACCGCGGTACAGAGGAAGCAGGGATGCATGGACATTGATGCAGCCATGCAAAGGCAACTCCAAAATCGACGGCGGAATGATCTGACCGAACGCTACGACTACGATCACATCAGGGTTCATCTCTTTGAGCTTCTCCACCCATTCCGGCTCCCTTATCTTTGCCGGCTGACACACCGGAATTTGGGCTGCCAGCGCAAGTTCTTTGATCGGGGACATCTGTACTGCGCCCCCTCTTCCTTTTGGTTTATCCGGCTGTGTAAATACAGCCTGCACATGATATTTTTCCGAATTAATCAGGGCCTGCAACGTACCCACTGCAAAATCCGGCGTTCCCATAAATACAACATTTTTCATTCTAGCTCCTCCAAAACCGCTTCTTTGCGGCGGCAAATGGAAATCATTCCTCTGTTTCGTCTTCGTCATAGTCCTCGTCGGAGGTGTCAAAAAGCTCACCCTCGACATACCGCACGTACATGATTCCGTCCAGATGATCGCATTCATGGCAAATGGCACGTGCCAAGAGCTCCTCACCTTCCAGCTCAAATTCCTGCATGTTTTCATCGCAGGCTTTTACTTTTACGTAATTCGGACGCGTCACAATACCTGCCTGCCCAGGAAGACTCAGACAGCCTTCCTGGCCGGTCTGCTCGCCGGAGGTCTCCAGAATCACCGGATTCACCAGGACAATCGGTCCTTCTCCTACATCTATTACCACAATTCGTTTTAATATACCTACCTGTGGCGCCGCCAATCCAACACCGTTTGCATCATACATTGTGTCCAACATATCGCGGATCAATTCTTTTGTCCGCGGAGTCATCTCCGTTACTGGTCTGCATGTTTTTTCCAGTTTTTCGTCTCCCATAATTCTGATTTGTCTTAAAGCCATCAAAATCCCTCCGGTTTCTTTTTTTTATTATACAAATCTGTATTTACTTCTACGTTTCAAGCTCTGCCTATTCGTATCAATGCCAGCATTGCTTCTTGGCACCTTCCCAGCTTTTGTCTCGTTACCGGCCTTCGCTATAGTTACTTACCTTTATCGCCGCTCAAACTGAACGGAAATATCTTTAAAGCCTTCGTTCATTTCAACATATTGCTCCACAATATTTTTCACAGAAGTGAGCACTTTGAAGTCCGCATGCTTCAGGTACATTGCCTTGCGGTACACATCATTTACCTTTGAAACCGTCTCATCTGCTGGCCCGATCACCGTTACGCCGCGGCGCCCTGCAAGCTGTCGGACAAATTTTGCAAGATAGGTAACCGCAAGCCCGAGCTGCTGTTCCTGCTCTGAAGCACAATGAATGGTCATCATATCCCCAAGCGGCGGGTACCCTGCAAGTTGTCGGTACCTCATCTCCTGTTCATAAAAGCTGTCATAGTCCTGCGCAGCCGCACATGCAACTGCATAATGCTCCGGCTCATACGTCTGAATTACGACCTCACCCGGCATTTTTCCACGTCCAGCCCTGCCCGCCGCCTGGGTCAGCAGCTGAAACGTCCGCTCCGCAGCCTCATAATCACTCATATTTAAAGACAAATCTGCGGCCAGAATCCCGACCAGCGTCACCAGCGGAAAATCATGTCCTTTTACAATCATCTGCGTACCGACCAGAATATCTGCATCCCGCTGTGCGAATGCCCGCAAAAGCTCGGCATGGCCATCCTTTCCTTTCGTCGTGTCCGCATCCATGCGCAAAATCCTTGCGTTCGGAAAAACCTGCTGCACAAGCTCCACAACCTGCTGTGTACCGACTTTAAAGCCTCCGATAAACGGGGAACCGCAGGTTGGACATTTCCCTACAGCCGGTTCCTCATACCCACAGTAATGGCACACGAGCCGTCTCCCCTGATGGAGAGACAACGATACGTCGCAGTGCGGACATTTCATCACATGTCCGCAGGAACGACAAGACACAAACCCCGCATAACCGCGGCGGTTCAAAAACAGCATCACCTGCTCCCCGCGCTTCAGCCTCTCTCCGATCTTCTCGGTTAGTATACGGCTGAAAACAGAGCGGTTGCCGGCTTTTAACTCCTCGCGCATATCCGCCGTAATCACCTCCGGCAGCATGCCTCCGGCAGCCCGCTCTTTCAAAGTAAATAACCTGCTTTCCCCCATCTGTGCTTCGTAATATGCCTCCAGAGACGGCGTCGCAGAACCAAGCACCAGCTTTGCGCCTTCCAGTACAGCCCTCTTTCTCGCAGTCTCTCGCGCATGATACCTGGGTACCTGTTCACTTTTATAGGAAGTCTCATGCTCTTCATCCACAATAATCATACCAAGCTTCTGAAAAGGTGTAAACAGAGCGGAACGCGGCCCGATCATCACATCAATATCGCCCTGGCGCGCCCGTTCAAACTGATCATAGCGTTCTGCCTGTGAAAGACGGGAATGTAAAACAGAAATCCGGTCCCCGAAGCGATGATAAAAACGAAGGACATTCTGATACGTCAGCGAGATTTCCGGAATCAGAAGAATTGCTTGCTTCCCGCGTGCAACCGTGCGTGCAATCAGTTCCATATAAACAGCGGTCTTTCCGCTCCCTGTTACACCATGAATCAGATAAGATGCGATTTCTTTTTCTTCCCATTCAGACTCTATTGCATCCACAATTTCCTGCTGCTCATAATTCAAAATAACCCTGTCCTGCGCACTTGTTCCAAGATTCTGTAGCAATTCCGGTCTGCGGTACACCTGCTCGTGCTCACAGGAAATAAGCTTCTGCTGCTCAAGCGCCCGCAGCACAGATGGCGTAATCTTCAGACTTCCGGTCACAACCTCGTACGGGAGCATGGGGTCCTCCAAAAGCGCCTCCAGAAGTCTTGCCCGGGCTGCCTGATGTTTGTGGCGAAACAGTTCCAGCTTTTGCTGCGCCTCCTGATGGGAAACCTGCAAAGTAACCGTCCGTTTCTCCTTCACAGCCGCCTTCTGTCGGAACGGAAGTACCGTCCGCAGCGCCTGCACCGCCGTACATCCATAATAATCCCGCATCCACAAAGCCAGCGCCGTCAACTTGGAATCCGTACCGGCAAAATCCGTCGCCACTGCCTCGATCCACTTCATTTTTTCCAATGGGCAAGACGGATAATCCGTAATCCGAAGCACATATCCCTTTGTCATGCGATTCCCGCGTCCAAAGGGTATCTCCACAACATTTCCCGGCTCCAGACTGCTCTTCAGTGTTTCCGGAATCCGATACTGAAAAGTCTGATCCAGCTTTTTGCAGGAAATATCAACAATAATATCTGCAAACAATTCCATGTCAGTCTCTGTTATTATCTGCCTCCAGGATTTCCTGAATCAGCACGCGCTCATCCATCGGATAATGCTTTCCTTCAATCTCCTGGTAATCTTCATGCCCCTTGCCTGCCAGCACAATGATGTCTCCCGGCTCTCCATGATGAATTGCATAGGCAATCGCCTCTTTCCGATCTGCAATCGTCACATATTTGCCATCCGTTTTCCGGATGCCGGTGACAATATCTGCAATGATATCTTCGGGCTTCTCAAACCGAGGATTGTCAGACGTAATAATCGTCAGATCTGCAAGTCTTCCGGACACCTCGCCCATCTCATACCGGCGCAGCCTGGAACGGTTGCCGCCGCAGCCAAACATGCAGACAAGACGATGCGGCTGATATTCCCGCAGTGTCGTAAGCAGGCTTTCAAGCGCCATGGCATTGTGCGCATAATCAATCATAAGCGTAAAATGGTCCGATACCTTCACCATCTCCACGCGCCCCCTGGCCTTTGCTTTTTTGAGCGCGCGTTTGATGTCATCCGTCCCGACTTTAAAATGGCGGCAGATCGCAATCGCTGTCAGTGAATTGTAAACACTGAACTTGCCTGGAATATCCACCTCCACATCAAAGCGCTCTTCGTTCGTGCCGGTACATACCGCAGTATAAGCAATTCCAAGATAACCGAAGCCGGACACAAGCTGCAGGTCCTCTGCCCTCAGATCTGCCTTTTCCGACAGTCCGAATGTTTCCACCTGACATGTGTGCCCTTCCAGAATCCGCTCCAGATGTGCATCATCCGCGTTGAAAATACCAAAACGGCACTGCCGGAACAGACGGCTCTTGCATTCTATATAATCCTCAAAGCTTTCATGCTCTGCCGGCCCGATATGATCCGGCTCAATATTTGTAAAAATCCCGATTTCAAAATCGATTCCGGCTGTCCGGTGGAGCATCAGTCCCTGCGACGATACTTCCATCACAACGACCTGACAACCTTCATCGGCCATCCGGCGAAAATATTCCTGTATCGAATAGGATTCCGGCGTGGTATTGTTTGCCGGGATCACCTCGTCCCCGATAATTACCTCAATCGTGCCAATCAAACCCACCTTATATCCGGCCGATTCCAGAATAGACTTTACCATATAGGTTGTCGTCGTCTTCCCCTTTGTACCGGTAATTCCGATGATCTTCATCTCCTGTGCAGGATACCCGAAATATGCCGCCGATATGAGTGCCATCGCATAACGACTGTCCTCTACCTGAATGACTGTCACATCCTGCGGTGCTTCCACCGCATCCTGTACTACAAGCACCTTTGCTCCCTTCCCTACCACATCTTTGATATAGGTGTGTCCGTCTGTCACAGCGCCCTTAATACAGATAAACAGCGATCCTTCCTCTGCATTCCTGGAATCATTTATCACATTTTTCACTTCCACATCCGTGCTCCCCTGAAGACACCGATAGGAAACATGCTCCAATAGTTTTTCCAGCTTCATTCCGGATTTACCTCCGTTTCTTTCTTTTATCCCTTTATATTATCATGTTCCTGGGCGCATCACAAGAAAAAAAGTTTTAAAAAAAGAAGCATAAAAAAGAAACGCAGCAGCGCAAATGGGATCTTCCACCCGCACTGCCGCGTTTCTTTATGCCATCCTTATCCTGTTCACTTTTTCAGAATCAGCCGGACTGACTATTTTGTCTGCGGTCCGTAAGCTGCTGTTCTCTCATCACTGATAACGCCTGACCAGTTCTGTCCATAAGCAACATCATACGTATTTCCTGCTGCATCCACATAGCATTCCATATCCATCGGAACGTCTTCATACTGTGCTTCTACAGTCTCCATATTAGCAGGCTGCTGCAACGGAAGCAGACCGGACGGTTCTGTCACACCTGCGATAATATCCACAGCTGCCTGATCTGCGATTCCGTATCCTACGATAATCGCGTCTGCCAGCGGCTCAACCTCGCTCCATACTACCGGTTTCTTTGCACGCATGTAGACAACCACCGGCTTATCTCCCATAGCTTCCTTTGTCTCTTCCAGCGTATCCAGCATATACTCGTTGGCAGCTGTCACAGTCTTACCTTTGTAAGAACGGTTTTCTGCATTGTCTGTGTAAACCATCTCGCCTGTCTCGGAATCAATAAACTGCTTGCCCGGGTCATTTGCGATTGCTGTCTCTCTCGCTGTATCAGCGGTATATTCACGGTACTGCAAGGTGATCGGCTGGTAACCGTTTCCTCCCTCTTCCAGTTCCGCCATGTCATAACCGGAACCACCGTCCGGGCTGTCCATACCAACAATGGCAAAATCTGCCTCTTCCGGATTTTCCGTTACATTGAAATACTGAGAAAGAACCGGTACGCTGACACTCGGTGTGGAAACAGAAGTCACAACCTTTGTCGTTTCGTCTTTTTTCACAGTCGTATAGCTCGGAACATAAACCGTCTTCTTCTCTGCATTTGCATCATATGCTGAGATTACGTTGTTCTCATTTTTGAGCATAACAACGGATTTTACCTGTGCATTGTAGCCGAGTTCCATCAGCTCCGGTGAACCAACGGTAGCAACGGTCTCGTCAATATCCAGATACGGATCTTCAAACAGCCCCAGATTGAACATATTCAACAGAATTCTTGTTGCTGACTGCGCAAAACGGTTATCTGCGAACTCCTGTCCCTGTTCTTCCACCATCATATCATAAGCTTCCATCACAGGTCCGATTACATTGTTGCCTCCAAACTGGTCCATACCAGCCATCAGACACATATAGTGACGCTCAGCGACGGTCTTATCTTCAACGCCCCAGCATTTTCCCTGGAATACACCGTCATTGTCTGCATCGGCTGTAATCATCCAGTCTGTGCAGGCCACGCCATCGAATCCGTATTCTCCGCGGAGCAGTTCGTTAATCATATAATTGCTGAAACCATTGCCGAGATTCTCTCCGCTCGGGTCCTGGTTAAAGCTGATTGTGTAGTACGGCATAACAGCAGAAGCCATTCCTGTCGCACCATCCAATTTCAAAGCGCCCTCCGTAAAGTTACGGATCTGCTCGCCAAACTCTTCACCTGGATATACGGCATATTTACCAAAGCCATAATGTCCGTCACGGCCGCCTTCTTCCGGTCCGCCGCTCGGCCAGTGTTTGATCATTGCGACGATTGACTCTTCACCCCATCCAAGATCATTGCCGTCTTCATCGTAGGTGGACTGATAGCCATCCACAATTGCTCTCGAAAGATCTACGGTCAGTTCTGTGTTCTCACCAAAGGTTCCGCTTACACGGCTCCATCTCGGCTCAGAAGAAAGGTCGATCTGCGGAGAAAGAGCTGTTCCGATTCCGAGTGCGCGGTACTCAGTTCCGACTGTTTTACCAAACTCTTTTACCAGCTCCGGATCGTAGGTTGCAGCCAATCCAAGCATTCCCGGCCATTTGGAAATAGCTCCGGATTCGCCTGCCACATACTGTACGGATGTATCTGAACTTGCCTCATGACGCGGGTCAGAACTGTTGTTACACGGGATTCCGTACTCCATGCCTTCTACGATAGACTGCAGATTATTGCTCCATTTTGCACCGATTTCAGGGCTGGCAATAGAAGTCACCAGAACGTGGCGCAGCTTGTGATCTGTAATCGCATCCATCGTGGTAGTACCATCCTGTGTACGTGCACGGGAATCAATCTCTGTTCCGGAAACTGTCTCGGAATCCACTTTCGTATGTGCACTGTACAGCATGAGTCCTGCAATGCTCTCAATTCCGTCACGGCCGTCTGCCACCATCAGATCGGCCAGTGCCTGTGCTCTGGTCTTTGCATCAAGACGCCAGTCCTCATACGTATCCAGCTCACCGTTCTGGTTCAAATCCTTAAATGCAAAGCCGTCGTCCTCCAAAAGTGTGACGCCGGATTCCGGAGAATAAGAAAGCTTCTTTCCGCCTTCCTGGATTACCTGGTTAAAACCGCCTGCGTTTTCAACCACCTCATACTTCTTTCCTTCTGTTTCCTCCGCCATCGCTGCCGATGAAACCGATGAAACTGCCATCGCTGTTGCCAGCATCAGAGAAGAAACCTTTTTTGTTTTTTTCATTTTGTTCACTCCAAACTCCTCCTTTTTTGTGCATTTTAATACGAAATTGTATATTTTCTCGTTATTTTATACAATTCGCAAATTGCACTTCTATTATAGTTCAGCATTTTATCCAATTCCATGACTTTGTCGTGAACTACGTGCTTTTTGTCGTGAACTACGTCCCCGTTTACGCATCCATCAGCAAAATACGCGTCTTGAATGTATGCTCTGTAGCTTCTGTCTCATAAATCCCTTCATAGGAGTTTACAATATTCTTTATAATCTTAATTCCAAGCCCGTGCAGCTCCTTTTCTTCCTTGCTCGTGAGAAACTCTGGATTCTCAACCATGACGTTCCCACTCGTAGAGTTCTCCACCTCAATCTGCACGTACGCCTTTTTTCTGGAAAACTGCACAAACACCCTTCCATGCTCCACCTGCCCTGCCGCCTCAATTGCATTGTCACACAAATTAGAAATCAGGGTGTTGATATCGAAAACCTGTATATGCCCGTCCTGAAACGTCTCCGCCTCAAGCTCTACCTTTACCGTAAAATCAATTCCTCTTCTTACTGCTTCAGCCCGTTTCTGATTCAGCACCAGATTCAGGGCATTGCTCTTTGTATACGGAATGATAACCCCTTCCTCCACTGGCAACTGATGCAGCTTTTCCAGATACCGATGAGCCTCCCTGTAATTCCCCTCCTGCACCAGAGCATCCAGGCAAAACAGATGGGCCCTGTAATCATGCCGGAACCGCTTCAGCTCCTCCTGCATTTCCTCTGTCTGTAGCATCTGCTGCTCCTGCGTGCTCAGCCAGGTGCTCTGTGCCAGTCTTACACGGTTGCTTTCCCCCAGCTTCAGTATGAGACAGATCATATAAAAACAACCCAGAGGCACAACCAGACAGAAAACCGATAAAATCAACCCCTGTGTCAGAATCAGATGGTCTGCTGTGTTTTTCACCAGTATGCTTTTATAAATCACACAGTCCGCCGTGCACACAGCCGCCATAAAATACCAGTAGCCGCCTACATCCTGTGTGTTTTTTTTCACAACATCAATCATAAACATTTTAATTACCCAAAGCAGACCCGCTTTCATAAAAATGCGGCGGAACAAAAAAATAACCCGTACGGTATCAAGCGCAATCAGATATTGATCGGAAAAATAATATGTCAGATACATCATCAGATTTTCTATTGAACTCGTCATGGTAAAAAAGATTATGCAGACCAGCCCTTTTCGGACGATCTTCCCCTTAAAAAACAGACAGGCATACAAAAATGGCAGCACAAGCATAACCGCTGCATAGGAATAAAAACTGTTTTTTGTGAACAAATCTGCAAAATGCAGCACGCCGGTAAACAACATACTTCCCAAAATAAGTCTTTTTTTCGAGCGATATGCTGCTTTTCGGGGTTCGAAAAAATTCTGGATCAAATAAAAAAACAAGACAGCATCTATAAATTGCCCCAAAAGATGAATGGCTGCAAAATCAGGCATTTGAAATATAACGCGACTCATTCTGATATCCAACATGCTTTCCACCTCCTACAACCGGCAAAATCGCCGTTTCACCTCTTCGGACCGGCCCCGGCCAAGAGGAAGCTCCTTTCCGTTATCCAGTATCACTTTTTCGTATTTAATTGCGTATACTGCCCGCAGATTTACCACAAAGGATTTATGTATCCGCACAAACTGCTCGGGTTCCAACATTTTTTCAATATTGGACAGCGTATTCCTGACATAAAAATCTTGGCCTCTCTGTACGAAAACATTGACATACTTATCCCTTGCCTCCAGATAAAGCGTATCGGCAAGCGGAAGCTCATAACAGCGCCCTGCCTCATCCCGTATGCTGCAAAATGCCTGATTTTCCTGACAGAAACGCCTGCTCAGATCGCATACGGCCTTCTCCATATCCTGTTTGAACCGGCTTTTACGAACAAATGAAAACGGATGTACTTCAAAACTTTGAAACACATATTCTTCCCTGGCAGAAACAAAAACAAGAGGTATCTCCTCCCGCTGTTCCCGCAAAATACGCGCCAGTTCCAGCCCGTTCATCTTCGGCATATCAATGTCCAGAAAATAGACGTCGTACGATTTTTCTCTCAGTACTTTCTCAAGTTCAACCGGAGAAATAAAAATATCCGCCTCTGCACAAAGATCGTATTTTCCAAATTCTTTTCGTATCTGGTCTGTCAGATAAGATAGCACCGGTGCTTCATCGTCACAGACCGCCAACCTGATACTTCTTCTCATACGCAATACTCCTTCCCGAAATCTATCTTTCATTATAGATACAGGAAGGAGTAAAAACCATAGGATATTCTTTTGTGTTATGATATATTTTTTTCGGCGTCTACAGATTCGTGTAGCCCATCAGATACCGGTCGACCTCACGCGCCGCTTCGCGGCCCTCACGGATGGCCCATACAACGAGTGACTGCCCGCGGTGCATATCTCCTGCAACAAATACTTTTGGAACGCTCGATGCATACTGCTCTGGTTTCGTCTGAACATTGGTCCGCGCATTCAACTCCACTCCGAATGCATCCGTCACATATTTCTGACAACCAACAAAGCCTGCTGCAATCAGTACCAGGTCCGCTTTTACCGTCCACTCACTTCCCTCGACCGGCACCATCAGCATACGGCCCGTTTTCTCGTCCCTCTTGCTCTCCAATTTGACAAGCACTGCTTTTGCGACCTCACCCTTTTTATTCAGAAGAAACTCTTTGACGGTCGTCGTATAAATCCGGGGGTCCTGTCCGTATACCGCAATTGCTTCCTCATGTCCATAGTCAGTCTTAAGTACGCGCGGCCACTGCGGCCACGGATTGTTTGCCGCACGCGTTGTCGGAGGCTGCGGCATCATTTCCAGCATAGTAACGGACGCTGCTCCGAACCGTACCGCGGTTCCGCAGCAGTCATTTCCCGTATCTCCGCCGCCGATAATCAACACATGCTTTCCTTTTGCAGGAATGAATTTTTTATCCGCAAAGTCTGAATCCAGAAGACTCTTCGTTGTCGCTTTTAGGAAATCCACTGCAAAATAAATTCCCTTCGCTTCACGCCCCGGCACCGTGATATCGCGCGGGTTAGAAGCCCCGCAGCAAAGCACCACCGCATCGAATTCCTTCAGCAGTTCATCTGCCTTTTTATTTCCCCCTACATTCGCATTTGTGACAAACGTAATCCCTTCTGCTTCCAGCAGTGCAATGCGACGGTCAATCACCTTCTTGTCTATCTTCATATTGGGAATCCCGTAACGCAGCAATCCGCCAATCCGGTCATTGCGCTCATATACGGTCACAAGATGACCGCGCTTGTTCAGCTGCATCGCCGCTGCCAGTCCGGAAGGACCGCTGCCAACCACAGCTACCTTTTTCCCGGTACGCACCTTGGGCGGATGTGGTTTTATGAGACCGGTCTCAAATGCATGCTCAATAATCGCCCGCTCATTGGCTTTCGTCGCTACCGGATCTCCGTCCAAGTTGCACGTACAGGCCGCCTCACAGAGCGCCGGACAAACACGCGATGTGAACTCCGGAAAGCAGTTTGTCTTTGTCAGCCTCCGATAAGCCTCCTCCCAGTTTCCAAGATAAACGAGGTCATTCCATTCCGGAACGAGGTTCTGAAGCGGACAGCCGGAAGCCATGCCACCAATC
Organism: Blautia sp. St.27G3; assembly: GCF_059728505.1. NCBI lineage: Bacteria > Bacillati > Bacillota > Clostridia > Lachnospirales > Lachnospiraceae > Blautia > Blautia sp. St.27G3. The sequence continues at coordinate 610,371 of NZ_BAAGFO010000001.1, forward strand.
ATAGCCCCCGCCTGACAGAACGGCACGCCGCACGCCATGCATCTGGCGCCCTGCAGCCGCTGTTTTTCCAGTGAAAGCGGGGTATGAAATTCATGAAAATTCTGAATTCGCTCCTTCGGTGCACATTCCAGGTCGTTTTCCCGTCTGTACTCTAAAAATCCTGTTGGTTTTCCCATAATCTGCACCCCCTACTCTGCCTGATCTGCCGTATTGGCATAAAATGCTTCAATCTGTGCCTGTTCACTGGAAAGTCCCTTTTCCTCCATCTGGACAATCCGCATCTGCATTGCATTGTATTCATGTGGAATGATCTTTTTGAATTTCGGCAGATACGTTCCGAAATCTTCCAGGATCTTTTTGCCCTTCTCTGAATTGGTGTAGTTCACATGCTCCCCGATCATTTCCTTCAGTTCCAGCACGTCATATTTTGAAGTCACTTTTTCAATGGAAACCATCTTTTTATTTACCTTTGTGTAGAGATCATTCTCCTCATCCAGCACGTAAGCGATGCCGCCGCTCATGCCTGCCGCAAAGTTTTTCCCGACTTTGCCGAGAATAACCGCGCAGCCGCCTGTCATATATTCACAGCCGTGATCTCCGGCGCCCTCCACAACAGTAACTGCTCCGGAATTGCGCACGCAGAACCGCTCCCCTGCAACACCATTGATAAATGCCTTGCCGCTTGTCGCGCCATAAAGTGCAACGTTTCCTATTATAATGTTCTCATCCTGCGCAAATTTCACGCCGGCCGGAGGGTACACAATCAGCTTTCCTCCGGAAAGTCCCTTGCCAAAATAGTCGTTGCTGTCGCCTACGAGTTCCAGCGTCAGGCCTCTCGGAATAAATGCTCCGAAACTCTGCCCGCCCGCGCCGCTGCATTTTACGGTGTAAGTGTCCTCTTCCAGTCCATCCGGATAGCGCCTTGTAATCTCTGAACCAAAAATGGTACCGAATGCTCGGTCGATGTTCGAAACCTCTACCTCAATGCTTCGTTTCTGTCCGTTTTCCAGCGCCCCTTGCAGCCGGTTCAGCAGAATTCTGACATCCTTTGTTTTCTCCAGGCCGAAGTCATAAACCTGGGACGCATCAAAGGTCACCTTGTATTCCTTTCCGGCATACGGATTGCTGAGAATATTGCTCAGATCAATCAGCTCTCCCCGCGGATTTTCGCAGTGCGCTTTCTTTTTTAGTAGATCGCTGCGCCCAACCATCTCATCCAACGTGCGGAAACCAAGCCTTGCCATATGCTCCCTCAGATCCTGTGCAATAAAACGCATGAAATTCACGACATACTCCGGTTTCCCACGGAAACGCTTGCGAAGCTCCGGATTCTGGGTAGCTACACCTACCGGGCACGTATCGAGGTTGCAGACGCGCATCATGACACAGCCCATCGTTACGAGCGGCCCGGTCGCAAAACCGAACTCCTCAGCGCCGAGCAATGCAGCGATTGCCACATCCCGACCACTCATCAGCTTTCCGTCTGTTTCAATACGCACCTTCCGGCGCAGTCCGTTCATCATAAGCGTCTGATGTGTTTCCGCAAGTCCAAGCTCCCACGGAAGCCCTGCATGGTGAATGGAGCTTCTTGGAGCCGCCCCGGTTCCTCCATCATATCCAGAAATGAGAATCACCTGCGCACCTGCTTTTGCAACGCCCGCTGCAACGGTTCCGACGCCAGCCTCTGAAACAAGCTTTACTGAAATGTCAGCCTCACGGTTGGCATTTTTCAGATCGTAAATCAGCTGTGCCAGATCTTCAATCGAATAAATATCATGGTGCGGCGGCGGCGAAATCAGGCTGACGCCCGGTGTCGAATGCCTCGTCTTTGCAATCCATGGATAGACCTTTTTCCCTGGCAGATGGCCGCCCTCTCCCGGCTTTGCGCCCTGCGCCATTTTAATCTGTATTTCCTTGGCGCTCACAAGATATCTCGAAGTAACGCCAAAACGCCCCGACGCCACCTGCTTGATTGCAGAACAACGGTTCTTTCCATCTGGTCCAATCTTTAGGCGTTCCAGGCTCTCGCCTCCCTCTCCGGTATTGGATTTACCATGCAGCAGATTCATTGCAATGGCCAGCGTCTCATGGGCTTCCTGGGAAATAGAGCCATAGGACATTGCGCCGGTTTTAAATCTCCGGACAATTGAATCTACACACTCAACCTCTTCGAGCGGCACACCTTTTTCCGGATAGCAGAATTCCATCGTACTGCGAATGTAACCGGATTCCTCCTGGTTGACAAGCTCCGTATACTCTTTGAACAGCTCATAATCACCGGTTCTCGTGGACTCCTGTAAAAGATGAATCGTGCGCGGATTATACCGATGGTGCTCCCCGGCGCTTCTTGACTTATGCCAGCCTATACTGTCCAGTGTCAGATCTTCCTGAAGTCCCAGAGGATCGAAAGCACTGGTATGCCGCTCGTCCACTTCGCGCTCAATATCCTCTATCGTAATACCGCCGATCCGACTGACTGTGTTCGTAAAATATTTGTCGATCACTTCCCGGCTGATGCCGATCGCCTCAAAAATCTGAGCCCCCTGATAGGACTGAATCGTCGAGATCCCCATCTTGGAAGCAATTTTTACAATTCCGTTTATGATCGCCTGGTTATAGTCATCGACCGCCGCATAATAATCCTTTTCCAGCATTCCGGAATCGATCAGCTGATGAATTGTATCCAGCGCCAGGTACGGGTTGATCGCACTCGCACCGTACCCAAGCAGCGTCGCAAAATGATGTACCTCGCGCGGCTCCCCTGTCTCCAGTATCAGGGCCAGGGATGTTCTGCGCTTTGTTTTTACAAGATACTGATTGACTGCTGAGATTGCCAGCAGAGACGGAATCGGCACACGCAGCTCATCAATGCCACGGTCTGTCAGCACCAGAATATTGGCACCATCCCGTAATGCCCGGTCCACCTCAAGAAACAGATGCTCAATTGCCTTTTCAAGTCCCGTATTTTTATAAAACGTGATTGGAATTTCTGCAACCTGAAATCCCTTTATTTTTAAGTTTTTAATTTTCAGCATATCGGTGTTCGTCAGTATCGGATTTTCGATACTCAGCACCTGGCAATTCTCCGGCTGTTCTTCCAGAACATTACCCTCCATACCGATATACATCGTCTTTGAGGTTACGATTTTTTCCCGGATTGCATCAATGGGCGGGTTCGTCACCTGCGCAAACAGCTGCTTGAAATAATTAAACAGTGGCTGTCTTCGGTCAGACAGAACGGCCAGCGGCGTGTCGATTCCCATTGCACTGATGCTCTCGCTGCCTGTCGTTGCCATCGAAAGAATCGAGGTTCGGTAATCCTCATAACTGTAACCAAACGCCTTCATCAGGCGCAGCCGCATCTCTTCTGAATATGACTCCACGCGCTTGTTCGGAATCCTGATATCTTTTAATTTCACAAGATACTGATCCAGCCATTCTCCGTACGGCTGCCGGGACGCATACCGTGTTTTCAGTTCTTCGTCGTCCACAACTTCGCCTTTTACCGTATCGACCAGAAGCATTTTTCCCGGATGAAGCCGTTCTTTCAGAACAATTTTTGCCGGATCTATATCCAGAACTCCCACTTCAGAGGACAGAATGACATCCCCGTCCTCCGTAATGTAATAGCGGGAGGGCCGCAGGCCGTTACGGTCAAGCACCGCGCCCATCACATCGCCATCGCAGAATAAAATAGAGGCCGGACCATCCCATGGTTCCATCATCGTCGCGTAATACTGGTAAAAATCCTTCTTCTTTTGCGACATCACCGCATTGTTTGCCCAGGGCTCCGGGATTGTAATCATCACTGCCAGGGGCAGTTCCATGCCGTTCATAGTCAGAAATTCGAGCGTGTTATCCAGCATCGCCGAGTCAGACCCCGTCGCATTGATCACTGGAAGCACCTTGTGCAGATCGGATTCCAGATACGCAGAGGATATCGTCTCTTCGCGTGCAAGCATTTTATCCGCATTGCCACGGATTGTATTAATCTCACCGTTATGTACAATAAAGCGATACGGATGCGCCCGTTCCCAGCTTGGATTTGTATTTGTACTAAATCTGGAATGCACAATCGCAATTGCAGATTCATACTCCGGATCCTGTAAATCCTTAAAAAATGTACGGAGCTGCCCGACCAGAAACATTCCTTTGTAAATAATGGTACGGCTTGAACATGAAACAACATACGTTGTATCATTTGATTGTTCAAAGGTCCGCCGGACCACATACAGTCTGCGGTCAAACGGGAGGCCCTTTTCCACATCCTTTGGACGTTCCACAAATGCCTGCTCAATGCAGGGCATTTTTTCAAGCGCTTTTTGACCGAGCACCTCCGGTACGGTCGGAACCTGTCTCCATCCCAGAAACTTCAGGCCCTCCTTTTTTACAATGCTCTCGAACATTTTTTTCGCCTGATTTCTTTTCAGGATATCCTGCGGGAAGAAAAACATACCGATTCCGTAGTCTCTTTCTTCACCTAAAAAAATGCCAAGGTCCAAACAGGTTTTCCGGAAGAATCTGTGCGCTATCTGCAGCATGATTCCAACTCCATCACCTGTTTTTCCCTCGGCATCTTTGCCAGCTCTGTGCTCTAAATTTTCTACAATACGAAGTGCATTTTCTACTGTCTGATGAGTCCTGATCCCTTTGATATTGACAACTGCTCCGATTCCGCAGTTGTCATGCTCAAACTCGGGCCGGTACAGCCCCGGTCTCACACAGACAGATCCGGAAGTATTTCTTGCATCCATCTCTGTCCCTCCTGCCTGTTTCTTTTTCAGTTTTCATCATACACCTATTTTTCTGTTCTGTAAACAGCTTTTTTCTCTGTAATTGTCTGATTGTTTCTTAATTTATTCATTTTCCCTTTATTTATCAGTTTATTTAAGGCGATTATTTGTAATAATCGCCTTGTTTCCTGCAATTTTCTTTTAAATTTCTTCTAGTTTTGGAAATAAAATCCTAAAATAACTGTGGTCAGATTCGCTCCCATATGAAATAGTACGGGAAATACAAACAATTTTCCATGTTCATAAACCGCCGCCAATGCAAGTGCCATCGGAAAAGCAAAAATTATCTGAATCGGATTCCCATGATATACCGCAAACAAAAGTGACGACAAAAATGCGGACACCTTCACCGGAAAAAAACATTTCATTCTCATATAAACCAGACCACGGAAAATCAGCTCCTCTGCAATCGGAACAACTACGCCAAGCCCCAGTACCTGCACCACGCTTCCGCTTTGCAGCAGACTTTCCTGCACTTCATTGGAAAAATAGTCCTGGATGTGGACAGCCTCCAAGGCTGCGCTCCATGCAAGATTTAAAACGCCTCCGGCCATAAAACAAAATATTCCGAACCAGATTACCCGCTCCCCGGAAAGCTTTTCTGCACTTCTGCCGACTGCATATGCCATGCTTCGACTTCCGATATTTTTCGCCTCTTTCTCATTCCCTGCTGCCCGAACGCGGTCTTTTCGATACATCTGATACGCCAGCGGAATCGTAATCAACGCTGTCGCCACCGTAGCGGCCGTCGGATCACTGATCTTCATAATGCCCATTGCAAACCCTATTGCAAATGATAGCCCTAAATGGAGTAATACAGGCGTAACTAGGGAAAAGATACTGATTCCTTTTTGCTTCATATTCTGCCTTTCTTTTTACCTTGTTCCTCTATTTCGGGATGACTGGTATTTCCATAGAAGCAATGTGCCAGGCGTCATGATGCCATGCCATCACAAGCTGAGCCGTATTATCTCCCGAAATCACCTGTGTTTCTCCATCTTGCACCACAGTTCCGACCTGCGGCCTTTCGGCATCGCCTTCCTGTGACTCTTCCTCGTCTCCCTGTTCATCTGAAGGCTCCGAAGTAACATTCTCGCGCACGATATACCGGTATGACAATTTCACAGGGACTGTGATCGCTCCGGTCGCTTCTCCCGTAAAAACAGGCGCTCCAAACTGAACCGCAAAATCGGTAATACCTGCACTTTTAAAGACTGCTGAATCTTTATGGAATTCCTGGCCCTGCTCCTTTACAAACAGCTTTGCTTCCTCCAGGCATTCCCCAAGTAGATCTTCCAGATCTTCTGTTTTTTCTCGTGCTGCACAAGAATATAACTGTTTTAAAGCTTTTATACTAAGCTCCTTGCATACATCCTGTGCCGCCTGCCCAAGCGCCATTTTTTCACCGTACTCTGCGCTTCCATCCAAAGGATCTATTGTCCCGTTCACAGAGTCAAACGCAGGATGTCTGATTGCCAGGCTAATACGCCCAGGTAAAAGTGACGGAATCTGGTAGCAGTCGTAGGACGGCAAAACGCCATCCCTTATCAGCCACGATGCATCTGCTTTCCGGCCATCCAGATAAACTTCCGCCCCGGCCGGAACCGTCAATACAAAGTCCTTTACCATACAGTGTCCTGAAAGAACTTTCCACTGATCAAACACGCCAAACAATGGTTCTGCCTGTTTTTTTACTGTGAAGGTTTCTTCCATCTGTACCGCTCCGTCTGCATCTTTAAACTCTGTGCGGTAATCTACATATTCATTTCCGCTCTGATCTCTGCGCTTTTCCGACGCGGTCACATCATAACTGGCGAAAAGGCTGTATTTTTTCTCTGCCAACGCTGTCTCATATTCTTCTGATGTCATTGCCGCATCCTCAGACTGATCGAGCAGAGCATAAGCTTTTTCGCCGCTGTTCTCAATCAGAAGCGCGATATATTTATCCATTGCATATTCCGGCGTACTCTGGCGGTACGCCTGCCATCCTGCCGCACCTGCACCAAACAGGACAATCACAAATGCCAGAACCACTGTTTTTATCAGAACTCTTTTCCATACACTCATGTTTTTACCTCCTAATTTCCTGCAAGCGCTGCTTCATAGTTTAAAATAACCTGCAAGTTCGCTTTCTCATAATCGTTCAGGTAATCAAACATGTTTGCATCAAAATCGTCCGGCGCATACGTCGGCACATACCATGATTTCCCGTTAAAATATTCCTGTATCTCCGGCGTACGGAACATTCGCCCATGAAGCGCAAAAATCTCATTACGAATCAGGCACAGCTCGTCCAGGTTATAATTATACAGCTCGCTCTCATCTATATATCGACTGCTGATTCCCCACAGGATCACATCGTCCGGTGTGGATACCGGAGGCTTTTCAATGATGATATTATCCGAATTACCCGAGCTACCACCAGAGGAATCTCCCGTACTGCCACCACTGCTTCCACCTGAGGAGCCCCCTGTGCTACCGCCAGTACTTCCGCCGGAAGAACCTCCCGTGCTGCCGCCCGAAGAGCTCCCAGTATTATCGTTCCAAGTGCTTCCGTCTGTATAGTAATAATATCCATTTCCCGGATCTGTAATCACAATTGATGGCCCAGAGTAATCGTCCCAGGAAGAATTGCCTGCATTTTCGCCCGCATTATCCCAGGAAGAATCTCCTGGATCAGTACCGGCTGTATCGTTGTACGAGCCATTCCCGCCGGAATTGCCTGAACCATCTTGATCCGAACCGCTTCCAGAAGATCCGGCACCATTCCCCACGGAATCTGTCCCATTTTCATTCATCTGCGTGCCATTGCCAATCGGATTTCCATTTGCATCCGTTTCTGTCTGTTTCTCCGTCTCCTTTTTCTCCGGTGCCTCTGTCTCAACACCTTTTATAATATTTCCGGATGCTGTGACGGTAAATGCATCTGTCTCGTATACTCTTTTCTCACTTTTTTCTGGCGGAGCTGTTTCCCTCGTCTTTTCCGGTGTCTGTTCTTCGGACGGCATAACTAAAGATACCATTCCTTTTTCCATCACAAGATTCGCAGTTCCAAACGACGCACCCGCCACCAATACGCAACAGGCCAAAAAGCCACTGTTCCGCTTTATGACATTTCGTTTCCTCTTCATTTTTATACTCATCCCCTTTACGGGGCATCATAACACAGATGTCGAAAAATGTCTACCTACAGGGCTTTACAAGGCATAAACAAGTCTTTATTTTTAACAAGGCTTTGCAGCTAATGTTGTAACATATTCAAAGACTTTTGCTTATTTCATAATTATTTCACAAATCCCCTCTTTCTTTTTCCTTTGCTCCATGATACAATATTGATATGTTACTTTTATATATTTAATGTGATGTTTCGTCATCTATATCTGCTAAACAGACAAAATATATCCAACCATACAGGAAAAATGATCATGACCAAATACGAAGCACTTAAAAAATATTTCGGCTACGCTTCCTTCCGTGAAGGTCAGGAAACGATTGTAGATGCTCTGCTTTCGGGCCGCGACGCTATGGGTATTATGCCAACCGGCGCCGGCAAATCACTCTGTTATCAGATCCCGGCACTTTTATTCCCTGGCATTACAATTGTGATATCCCCATTGATTTCTCTCATGAAAGATCAGGTAGCCACACTGAACCAGATCGGCATTCATGCTGCTTATCTGAACAGCTCCCTGACATCGGGCCAATATAGAACTGCTTTGCAGAATCTGGTCCGAGGCCAATACAAAATCGTATACGTAGCCCCGGAACGGCTTTTTACAGACAGCTTTGTTGAGGCTGCACGCAGGATTGATATCTCCATGATCAGTGTAGACGAAGCACACTGTATCTCCCAGTGGGGCCAGGATTTTCGTCCCAGCTACCTCCGTATTCCTGATTTTCTGGAGGATCTTGCGCAACGCCCTGTCATCGGCGCTTTTACAGCCACGGCAACACGTGAAGTACGTGAAGATATCCTCGCCCTCCTTGATTTGCAAAATCCTGCATACATCGTTACTGGATTTGATCGAAAAAATCTGAAGTTTATCGTCCAACAACCCGAAAACAAGCTGCGAACTGTGTTCGAAATCCTCAAATCACGCCAGAATGAATGTGGAATCATCTATTGCCTGACCCGAAAAATTGTAGAAGAAGTCTGCGAAGAGCTGATTCGTAAAGGCTATTCAGCCACAAGGTATCACGCCGGTCTCTCCGATAAAGAACGGCATCACAATCAGGATGATTTTCTATACGACCGAAAACAAATCATGGTAGCCACCACCTGATACGGATGTGGAAACTGCAAACGCCATTCAAGCTCGCGAACAAGAACGCCTCAAACAAATGACCTTCTACTGCTTTACAAACGACTGTCTGCGTGCATATATTCTCCGTTACTTTGTCGAATACGGAGAAGGTTATTGCGGAAACTGTTCCAATTGCCTGACACAGTTTGAAGAAAAAGACATGACAGAAACCGCAAGCAAACTGATCGCATGCATTAAAAACAACCGCCGTGCATATGGCCTTGTCACGATTGCTGACATCGTACATGGCAGTAGAAATACCAAAATTCTCCGTGCACACCTCGATCAAAATCCATACTACGGTTCCTGCAAAGACATTCCCATTTACCTTCTTCGCCAAGTACTGAACAGCCTTGTCATACACGGAAACCTTAAAATTTCCGACGGCGAATACCGCGTTTTGGAGTTTTTTCGGACCAAACGCTTACACAAATGTGTATTTTGCTGCCTAAAACAAAAGAAGAAATGCTGTCTATCTCTGGTATCGGTGAAATGAAATATGCCAAATACGGCGACCGTTTTCTTTCTGTAATACAGAACAGATGAAATAAAATTCTTTTCTCCTATCGAAAAAACAGAGGGTACATCCAAAATGTTCCCTCTGCTTTTTAACAGACTGCTTTCCTTTTATCCCTTTCTGATCCAATCACAGCTATTCCGTCTAATTCATGTTATCCGGATACAAGAGCTCTTCCATACGGCTATCTTCCAAGTCATATTCCTCATACAACGCTTTTCTTACCCTTTCATCCTGAACTGCCCGTTTCAGATCATCCATTCTTCCATCACCAAGGAGTAATTCTGTCAACGCTGCAAAAAGCTTTTCTCCCTCCTGTCGCCCCTCCCTTATTCCTTTCTTTCTACCTTCCTTTATTCCTTCTTTTATGCCCTTTTCTCTTCCTTCTTTTATCCCTTCTTTTATACCCTCTTCTCTGCCTTCTTCTATTGCCCCTTTTCGTGCCAGTTCCATCTGTCGCTGTTCATCGTATTCAAATATACTCACTTTTAACACCTCCGCCCTGTTTTTCCTAAAAAAGTCTGACAACACATCCTCTTCTATACACGCTTCGATTGCCAAATCAACTGCTTCAGAAAACGATTGATTCTGTCCATACTTGCGTACTTTATCTACAAAAACTGCATAATCGGACAGCAGCTTGCATCGTTCCATGAGCAACTTATTACAGCCAGCGTTAATATTCCACACTTCGGTTCTCAATTCTAACGCCGGAATTTCTGTTTTTGTTGCAAAAGCATCTGACAATTTTAGTTCAAACCGCTCCGGCAATTCCTCTTTCCCATTATAAAACACAACAAACCTTGCCTCTGGGATTTTTACTATCCGTGGTCCATAAAGGTTCTCATCTCTTGTCAAACCTGAATATAAACTGCTCACATAAAATAAATTTCTAAGCGGCATGTTCGGGTTATTGGTCGATTGATGCTCATACAAATTTAAGTGATCATACAAAAGAAAAGAAACGTCGTTTTTCATCCCAAGATACACCGCATTTTCCAGTGTCGTTACCACCAACTCCTCTGGCTCTTGATAATCGGTTCCATTCATTGCATTATACAGCTGCAACAGACTTTCCTTCTCTTTGAAAATCATGCGAAAAACACGATCTTTGTATGCGCGCAAAGGTACAACCGCCCTTTCGCTGCACTCCTGATTTTGATAATCAATTTGGTTCTGTCGTAACTCATATCCATTTTCTTTTCTTAAATCCCTGTTTTCTTTCATTCAATGTCCTCCTTTTACTTTCTGAGAGGACTCTGTTTTTGTGAAATCCTCTCTGCATTTTTTTGAATCAGCATCAAGAATTTCTATTTCTGCAGAACGCAGTAGAAAAACAGAATGGCATTTGCCATTAAGAACTATAAAGAAATACAATGCTTGATAAAATTATAACATCCAGTACGATATCTGTCATCTTCTTTTCAAAATCTTCGCAGTCTTTTCTGTCGTCTCAACTGTGAGCCATAACAAAATTGTTCTTGCTACAGCAAACAATCTCTTATAAATACAATCTTATTGCTGCCTTTTGACCACCGGAATCCATACCTCATACTGCGCATTTTGTGGATCTGGATTCAAATAAACCTCAATATCCGGAGCATTCGCATATTCATATCCGGAAGCCGGCAACCACTCTGTAATTATGCGTCGCTCCAATTCTTGCACAGACTGGTTGGTTCCTGTACCGGAAAAAATTGCCCAGGTAGATGCCGGTACAACGTATTCTTCAAATTCACCGGTTGCCTGTGTACTCGAAACGGCAATAAAATATTTCCACTGTTCGGTGTCATTACAAGCACTGACGCCCAAAAGTCCCATAGGAAAAACATCCATCAATCCTGCCAGCTTCTGAATTGTTCCGTCTGCCACAGCCTTCTGCCACATATCTGGTACAACTGCAAAATTCTGTTCAATTTCCTGCTGAAGCGGCCTTGACACACCGACAATCCGAAAAGCATCCTTTGTTTCAATCCGATAGTTCAACTCCGCAGCGCCTTTTACAGCAATGCTAAAAACTATAGGAGAAAAAGACTTCACAGACACCCCTTCGTTTTTTACACAGGATGGAGCGATCCCATGAAAAGCCTGAAACGCTCTGTTAAATGCAGTCGGCGAATGATACCCATATTTTTCTGCAACATCAATAATTTTTTCATTTCCCCCCTGCAGATCTACAGCTGCCAGCGACATTTTCCGTCTGCGAATGTATTCTGCCAAAGTGATACCCGCCATATAGGTAAACATTCTTTGCATATGATACGCCGAGCAACAGGCTATCCGCCCAAGTTGTGCATAATCAATCTCATCTGTCAGATGCTCCTCAATATAATCCATACTCTGGTTTAATTTTTCAACCCATTCCATCCGTCTCTCTCCTCCTATATAAATTCAACGCATTTATACCAACATTTTCTTTATTATAAAGCATTTGCCCGAAATTTGCCTCTCTATTCTTGCACAAAAAAGAGAGTTTTTTCTACCTTGTGGAACCGGATTTTGACAGTCTACATGCTATCATAGTACTTAAAAATGTAAGTATCCCCAAACTTAAAAGAATCGCTCCACTTCGTCTTTCCTCCACATTGCCACTTCTCATTTCTCCCTGCTGCCTGTGATCCGGAAAAGTTTCTTTCGTCCATTGATTTGTATTTTCCGCATCCCCTATCTCTTCCTTTTCCAATTCTTCCTTTTCCTTTATTGTATTCCCGGCACTTTCCCCATCTATGTTTTTTTCATCACTGCTTCCTGTTCCACTGTTCTTTTCTTCTGCGTTATTGTCTGTTGCAGCAGTCCGCCTTCTTTCCTCTTCTTCTCTGGCGCTTGGCCTGACCTTCTGGTAATTCCCAGCTTCCTCCTTCTTTTCTCCAACATATACCGGTATTTCTTCACTCCAGTACTCATTCCCCGACAAATCGCGTAAAAACACCTGATAAGTCTGCCAGTATTCCGCTTTCTCTACCTTTATTTTCAAGGGGCTGTCATTTTTCCCGACCTCTTCACGCAGCAGTACACTGTTGTGATAAATCCTGATCACATCCATTCCTATATTATCATGTGGTACAATGCAAGCTGTTATTTCTTTTGCTTCATACACTTCCCCTGCCTCTAACCCAGTCACCGTGCAAGTCGGTGCTGTCCAGTCAAGCGCAAAAGCCAATCGTTTTCCCTGTATTCCCGTATCGCTCACATTTTTTGCCCGATCGCTTGAAGAGAGCAGTAATTCATATACTCCTTCTTTTTTAAAATATCCGGCCGGAATTGTGTATTCATAACGTTTCCAGGTCTCACGGCTTCCCTGCATTGTAACATGATAATCCTGGCCCCGTATGAGCTTATGCAGTTCGCCGTCACACCGGCAAAAAATCTCGGTTCCACTCACATAGTCTATATTTGTCTCATATAAAACAATATCTTTGGGTTCTGAAAGATAATAATGTCCCAACTGCTCTCTCGTATCTTTGGAAAGATCGTATACAGAACCGAAACGATTCACAGAAAAATCAAAGCTCTTTTTCGTTTTATTCCCTGATATGTCTTCTGCAAAAACCTCCATTTGATAGACATCATCGTAACTTTTCTGTTTGGGAAAATCAAAATATTCCATTACAGCACCTTCCCGGTTTTCCGATTTTTCTCTCACAGAAGGCATCTTTCCTCCATTTCTTCCTTGAATGCTGATTTTCATAGAACCCGCCTTATAATTGACATCCTGGCAAGATATTTTAATATTCACTTTCCCCGCATTTGCTGTCTCTGCCCCTACACCTTCGATCAGAATCTCCGGCGCTGTCCGATCAACACAAATCATATCGCTTTCCGAAAATGCGAGATTTCCCACCTGGTCTTCCGTTCGAACATATACGCGATATGTTCCCTCCTGATCAATCAAAACCTCTTCCCCATTTCGACACGGGTACCATGTGATCGAATCCGGCTCTTCCAGAACTTCCCCGTCTTTGCTGCAACGTATTACTGTATAATCAGAATTTTTCAGTCCGCTTTTTCCATCCGGTGCAATCAATATCATCGAACGAGCTGCCTGCGCCGTATAAACAATTCCTTCTTCCCGGATACCAGGCAGAAAAACCGCTGCCTCCGGTGCTTCTCCGTCCACATAATAAGCTTCCTTCTGAAGTGCTGATTCTTCTGTAACATTTCCTTCCTGATCCGTCTTTTGCAGTCGAAATGTCAGAGTTCCGTCCTCCCGGATATTCATTCGGCTGGCTCCACGGCCATAACCACCCGATTTTGTTTCCACATAGAGATTGCTTCCTGCTCGTACCCACAGCCGATCATTTGCATCTCGATACCAAGCATTCTGTTCTCCCCGTATCTCATATTCTTTCCCACGTTGTACTTTTTGCGGCTGTTTCTCTGTTTCAGTCTGCCTGGCTGTTTCTTGTTCCGGTTCTGTACCTGATTCATTTTCTACAGATTCCTCCGTTCTGTTTTCTGTTTCGCTTTCGTTTTCCGTTACAGTTTCCGTTTCAACCTCACTTTCCCCTTCTTCCGATGCAACCTCTGTTTCAACAACGCAGCCTTCTTCTGTTGTAGCTTCTGTTTCAACCTCACTTTCCCCTTCCAGTACAATCTCTGTTTCAACAACACAGCCTTCTTCTGTTGTAGCTTCTGTTTCAACCCCACTTTCCCCTTCCGATACAACCTCCGTTTCAGCTTCACTTCCTTTTTCTGATACAGTTTCTGTTTCAACCTCACTTTCCCCTTCTGGTACAACCTCTGTTTCAATTCTACCTTCTTCTTCCGTTATAGCTTCTGTTTCTCCCTCACTTTCCCCTTCTGGTACAACCTCTGTTTCAACTCCACTTCCTGCTTCCGTTACATCTTCGGTTTCAGCTTCACTCTTCTTTTCCGTTACAGCTTCCGCTAGTTTCGATTCCGTCTCAGTCTCGCTTTCTGACTCATATTCTAATTGGTACACGCTATCCCTTTTTTCCACAATACCCTGAAATTCTTTTTCTGTCATTCCACCAAATGCAAACGTAGATCGGTATTCCGGACAAAAAAAACGGCCGGTACAAAGCAAAAAGATAGTCAGAATCAGAGATAACAAAATTCCTGCCATCCAATATACTTTCTTTTTTCTTTGATTGTCCCGTCCACTCGTTATTACATTCTTGTTGACGTTCTCTTTCTGATCTTCTCCGTCCCTGAACCTGTTTTCTCCTTTCTCAATTTCGTTGCGATCTCTCCATTTACTACTCTTGTCTTTTCCAATACAACTATTTTTCAAATACAGTACCCCCTATTCTTTCATAAACTCGCATAATTGAGACCCTTGCCTCGTTGCACTGTTCCTTTGCCTTCTCCAGGTCTGTTGCTTCCATCTCTTTCCCCGTTCTCTGAAAAAAGTTTTCTAATAATTCCAATAATTTTTTCACTGTCTCGTATGATTCCCCTGATTCATAAATCTCCTGCATATGAAACAGCATGCAGCCAAGCAGCTCGTCTGCAACATGAAGCTGCACGCCACGGCCCTCCTTTTCCAGGGAATCCAAAGCCCAGAGTCTCTTCAAATCTTCCCAATAACTACTGTATTTCGCTCCCATAAAGCCCTCTGCATCCCTTTTTCCCAGCCTCTCGTAATAACCGCTGATTTCTGCATGAATCTTTGCTGATTCCAGCCATGCGGACTCTTGCTCGCATGCATCCTTGTTTTCTTTCTGTTCTCCTGATTCTACTTGCTTTCGTTGCAGATCCACCGCTGCTTCAAACCAATTTGCCGCGGCCCGTTTCCCTCCGGTTCCGCTATAGAAATACCAATAAAGCATTCCCATGCGATATGCCAGTTCCCGGTATGCCGAATTGTTCGTACTTTTCTGATATTCCAAAAAAGTCCATTCTTCTCCGGGCAGTACTGTGTAAATCAGTTTTCTTACTGCTTCCTCCTCCCCTTCATCAAAGATATAATCACTCCCGATCCGTTCAAGCAGCAGAAAACACCACTCGTTTCTACCGGGACATAGCTTCACTGCCTCCTCAAAACATCCCACTGCCAGACTAAAACCAAGCGCCTCTGACCGTTCCAAAAGAAGATCATACTTCTTCCTGTTCTGCCGGACGGCGATCTCCGAAAACATCCCGGTATACAGCAGATGGCTCCATGCAAATCCCAGTACTACAGCCAAAAATACTACCACGCCAATACTCTTTTGCATCCGCCTGTACCAGTGGTATCGGAGTCTCACAAGCGCAAACGCTTTCTGAACTTCCTGAAAATCAGTAAAACGTCCCTCTGGTTCCGGAGACAGACACCTCTCCACAATCTGTCTAACCCCTCTCTTGCACCTCTTCTGCCACGGCGAATTCCATTCCATTTTTTTCGTTTGGGCCACTACAGGCCGTTTTTCGCACAAATAAAAATATAAAAGTGCCCCATAACCATAAATATCCGCCCGCACATCAATTCTTTTTCCCTGTTGTTTCTGCTCAGGCGCAGCAAAACCTGGTGTACCATAATGTCCCTGCGTCTCTCCCCAGGCTTCTAAAATTGCCGCACCAAAATCAATCAGAACCAAACTTCCATCCTGACGTAAAAGTACATTTGTTGGCTTAAGATCAAGATGCAAAATCGGACACGGTCTTGTATGTAAATAGATCAATATCTCTGAGAGCTGACGGGCAATAGAAAAAAACTGTATCATGGACCGCTCTTCACAAGGTATCTCAGAGATATTTCTTCCGTTGATATATTCCATAATCAACCAAATTTGTTGTTCACCAATACAGATATCCAAAACCTGTGGTAAAGCAGAATGTCTGAGCCTTTTAATCAGCATCAGTTCCTGTAGGCGTCTTTGCGAGTTTTCGGTCCGAAAGCATTTGGCAGCACGCATTTGTTCTGTCGGCTTGTGAAATACAAGATACACCGTGCCGTCTCCGCCTCTGCCAATTTGTCTTATTTCTCTGTAATCTCTGTTGATAAAAATTTTTTCACATGACAAGCTGTCGTTTCTCATCTCCTGTCTGTATGGGATTTTCTTGCGAATGATAAAGTAAATGAAATAAATGATTAAGATGCTCAGAAGTTTTTAATGGCATAACAGTAATTATAGAAATGCCAAAATGATATTTGAAAATTGACCTGTATAAGATTTTGTTTGTTTAAATTCGACTTATTCTTATATGTTTTGTGACATTTTATCACATTGTTAGTTGTGTGTCAAGCAGTGTTTTCATACGGATTCTTATCATATTTTCATACAGATTTTTACCATACGTTTTTATAACAGATCATTTATGTTATAGAAGCAATCACAGCTCACTGTAACACTTATTCTAAACTCACGGTAACATTCCTTACAAATGACGATTGAATTTTCTGTTGTTTCACGGTATAATTGGGCCTAATGTGAGCACCCAAAAGTAAGATATGCACTGAAAAAATTGAGTTTACCAGGAGGTATTTTTATGTTATCCATTTGTGGTACCGATTGTTGCTGTAAATGTAATAAAAAAGAAGAATGTGGCGGCTGCATAAAAACAGACGGACATCCTTTTGGAGGAACCTGCATCGCCGCTGAGTACATAAAACAGACAGACCTTGAGGCATTCCAGATTTACAAAAATATTCTGATCCATGAATTCAACTCACTCGGAATTCAGAATCTGAAAATAAATGATCTGTATCTGCTGAATGGTTCTTACATCAACTTGGAGTACCATCTTCCGAGCGGGCAGTCGGTTAAATTGCTTGAAGATAACAACGTATATCTTGGAAATCAAGTGGAAATCCCCGGCCAGGACAGATGCTACGGCTTAGCTGCAGATCATCACTATCTTCTTGTATGTGAATACGGATGTGAGGGGAAAGATCCTCAGATAATCCTCTACAAAAAAAGATCGTAGATATAAATTATCAGAAGCATTCTCTGAAGTATTTCCAGATACATATCCCCTCTTGGTTATCTATAGCTCTATTCTAATACCCATATTGCTTTGCATATTTCCTGAACATTCCTGTTGCCAGAGCGAATGCCATAAGCTCTGCTGCAGGTGTGGCCAGCCACACACCATGCACGCCAAAAATCATCGGCAATACCAGCATCGCTATCATCATGAACACAAAAGACCTCGAAAATGCAAGTAGAGCTGAAATTTTACCGTTCGAAAGCGCTGTAAATAATCCGCTGGCAAAAATATTAAAGCCAATAAAAAGCAAAGCTACGGTACAAATCCGATTCCCGGTTACTGCCAGATCATACACCGGATTTTGCGAGGCGGCAAATACCGACACAAGTGGCCGGGTAAAGAAAAAAGAGAAAGTGGCTGTCAAAAAAGAAAAAACAGCAATGACTTTAAGGCTGACTGCAACCAGCTTCTTCAATTTTTCCCGATTCTGTTCCCCGTAATAGAAGCTGATCATAGGCGCAACTCCATACGAATAACCTGTGTACAGAGAACTTGCAAACATCAGTACATACATGATGATTGTAACAGCAGCAACTCCGTCTTCCCCCGCATAATGAAGCATCGTCCAGTTGAACATCACAGTAATAATCCCGGTGACAAGTGCGGTCGCCATTTCAGAACAGCCATTGAAAGCCGCTTCTGCGAGAACATGGAATCGAATCTTTGGTTTCTTAAAATGAAGAAGGCTGCTTTTTCGCTTAAAAACAAATACCCCAACCACTGCCGTTACAGAATATCCAAGCCCTGTCGCAACAGCCGCACCACCAATTCCCGTTCCAATCCAGGCAAGAAACACAAAATCGAGCACAATATTTAAAATGCCGCCCGCCACAGAACATCCAAACGAAAGAGCTGCCTTTCCGCCTGCAATCATATAAAGGGTAAAATTATTCATAAGCAGAATCGGAACTAGAAACAACAGGTAATGTCCCAGATATTCTACGCAATACGCCCGTACCTCTGCCGACAAATCCATGCCTGCAAAAACAGGCTCCATCACCAGATATCCAAGCACACACATCGCCAAACCTGCTATTACATTTACCAAAATCAAAAATGTAAAATCTTCGCGTGCTTCCTTTTCCTTTCCTGCTCCTGCCTTTCTCATGATCACTGCGCTGCCTCCCGTGGCAAGCATTGTCGATATGGCAGTCACAAGCTGCACAACCGGTGCGGTCAGATTAATGGCAGACAAAGCAGCCGTTCCGATCAGATTTGCGACAAACAGACCATCCACCATCGTATAAAACGCCATAAATACCGTCATAGCTATCGTAGGAACCGCGAACTTTAGAATGTTTTTCAATGTCACAGGCTTTACATATATATTTTGCTTTTCCATAAATTCATTTCCTCCTGTCTTGCATTTATCTCCTGTATCGCGTATCATAGACCATACAGTTACTGTACAGTCAAGAGTTTTTTTATTTTTCAGATTTAAGTTCAATTCAGAAAATTCAGGAGGTGCAGAGTCAAAATGAAGGAAAAAAACAAGCTTCTCACAATTGGCCAGTTTGCAGCGCTCCACGGCATCAATAAAAAAACGCTGATGTGGTATGATGAAATCGGCCTCTTTGGCCCAGCTGTTGTTCATCCGGAAAATGGATACCGCTATTACAGCTACCGGCAAAGCGCTCTACTCGAAACGATTCTTTTACTGCGTGAGCTGGATGTATCAGTAAACGAAATACAGGAATTTATGAAAAACCGATCTGCCCAAACCCTGAAAGATCTGCTGGAAGAAAACATAGCCGGACTGGACCTCAAGATCAACCATCTGGCCGCTGTCCGGAAAACATTATGCAATTATCGCCAGAATATGGAAACGCTGCTGGCTGCCGATTTATCTGAAATTACCCTAATTACCAAAGAGGACTGCTGCCTTGTAACAGTAGAAATTGATAAAGAGTTCTCCTATGACGACCAAGTAGAACGGGTTCTGGCGGAAACACAGAAATATCACCTTCGCCGTCTGCACGACGCCTCCTACGGAACGATGATATCTGTTGAAAACCTGTATCAAAAAAACTATGACGATTATTCCGCACTCTTCATTCAGATTCCTTTTTCCGTACAAAAAAAGGGGCTGCACATACAGCCCCGCGGAACCTATATAAAAGCATTTTACAAAGGAGACTGGACAAAAATGTCCACAAAATATGAAGAAATTTTCGATTATGTACAAAAACACAACCTTGAACTGACTGGGTTTTCGTATGAAATGATTATCAATGGAAACGTTACGGATCAACCGGAAGCTTCTGTGATACAAATCGAAATTCCGGTGCGCTGCAAAGCTTAAATCTTCTCAAATTCATTCTCGTATAAGCTCATGCACCAGCCCGGAGATATCACCGATACGTGTGATTGCCGCCCCATTATCCTGCACATCATTGCTCATGACACACAGAACATAGGCCGTCCCACCATCCTCCACAACTGCAATATCGTTTTCCACATAGTCACCATAATCACCTGCAAGCTCTCCCGTCTTATTTGCCACCGATGCGAAGGTTCCGGAAAGACCGGCTGGAATTTTATTCCGCCGAGTCTGATTCTGCAGGTAAACGTACATTTTTGCAGAAGCCTCCGCATTCACGCAGGTACCGTTGTAAATGCTTTCGAGCAATCTGCAACAATCGTCGGTTGAGGTATAATTGTCATCCGACGGATTTTCATCCAGAAATTTTCTGCCCAAGTGAGTACCCGTATATCCATTTTCCTCACAGAACTGATTTACGACTGCCATCCCGGCCTGTGCATCCCCGTTGCCGAGACGCTCAATCAGAAGATTTGAGGCATCATTATCGCTCACTGTAATCATATCTGTAATTTTCTGTTTCAGCTCACCTTCATACGACTCTGGAAAACTGATCTGCCGCTCCTCTGATTCAGGATAACAAATCCTGTCATAGATCGCAGCCATAATAAATACCTTGATAATGCTGGCTGATTTCAGTTTCTGGCTTCCGCCAATGCTTCCTTTCGCTCCTGTTTCAAAATCCTGAATGCTGACAGACCACTTTTCCCCCTGTGCAGTGGCCGGAGTAATGAGTTCTTCTTCCAGACGCTTCACAACTTGATCCATTTTCTTCTGACTTTCCTTGGAGACCTCTTTTTTCTTCAGGCCTTTTTCCGTGAAATATCGGTCAATGCCGTCCGCAATACCGGTTGCCATAAGTGGCTGAACCGTGGCGTCTGCCATACGCTGATCGTCTTCCTGATTTGTCATAAAACCCATTTCAAGAATCATAACCGGCAGCTTGCTCCAGTTGATTCCGGTCATATTGTCATAATACTGGACCCCAAGTGAAGAAAACGATGCCTTTTCACAGTACCCATTTAAGATACACTCTGCCAAAAGATAGGAATCAGCAGCCAGATCTCCGATGTATGGATTAGAAGCAGACGGTACCATGGCCAGCGCACCGCTGACACTGGAATCATCCGAACCATTTGCATGAATCCGGACATAAATGTCACCGCCCTTGTCGTAGGCCATCAACGCTCGCTCGGAATTGCTGATCGCCGCATCATGATCCTCCCGTGTAAGGATTACCTCATAGCCTCGCTTTTCCAGCTCCTCTTTCAACAATAAAGAAATCTCCAGATTCAGCTCATACTCTGCCTTGCCACTGAACGGACTCTGCGTACCGGTACTCGCTTTCGCTTTCATCTCAGAAGAACCCGGACCATTTGGTTCCGTATCGCTCATATTCACCCAGCTCCCCTGATGGCCCGGATCAATTGCCACAACAAGCTTTTCTGCCAACTCAGTTTCTGTCACGAAATCCCCTTCCGTCTCCGGATCTCTCTCCGTTTCCGACTTCATTTCCGACTTGGTTTCTGATTCAGCGTTCATCTGTGCCTTGTTTTCTGTACCTGCTTCAGACTCCACCCCTTTTTGACTTTTCGGAGAAGCCGTTCCCAGCTTTGCGCCGCTCTTTGTGTCTTTTGACTGCGAATTTGTA
This sequence comes from Blautia sp. St.27G3, assembly GCF_059728505.1. Lineage (NCBI taxonomy): Bacteria > Bacillati > Bacillota > Clostridia > Lachnospirales > Lachnospiraceae > Blautia > Blautia sp. St.27G3. The sequence continues at coordinate 631,888 of NZ_BAAGFO010000001.1, forward strand.
TCGTCAGTCTCTGATATGTTTCCTGATTGTAGCTCCTGCTCCTTTTTCGCACGTTCCGAGCTTTTCCGGCTATTCTCCTGCCGCAGCACCATCATTCCAAGAATCCCGGCACAGAACATCAGTACAAGAACCAGAACCGTCAATCTTTTTGTCTGAAAAAACGTTCTCTTTTTTCTATCCCTTTTCATCTAGTTATTCCCCTGTTCCTTTCTGATTTACACTGTTTTTTATCCTTCACATATCCACTGCAAACAAAACCTTTTCCATGTCAAACTTCCGGATTATTGCCAAATCATTTGAAAAGAGGTTCTCCTCACTGCAAAAATTATACCGCCGGAAGTTTTCTGTCAGTATAGCACAGAATCCCTCCGGCGGCAATTTACCAAGCCAATTTAAGAAAAACCAAAAGAAACCTTAAAATATTTTTTATCTTGTCATAAAATTTCAGAAGAAATCTTCTCCTTGCAGTGCATCATACCCTTCCTCACCCGTACGCACCTTTATAACATTGGCAACATGATATATGAAAATTTTTCCGTCACCGATATGACCAGTATACAATGCTTTTTTGACCGCCCGAATCACCGTTTCCGGTGCGACCTTGCTCACCACGACATCCACCTGAATCTTTGGCAGCAGATTCATATCCATTGCAACTCCGCGGTAATATTCTGCTTTTCCCTTTTGAATACCGCACCCCAGCACGTTCGTGACCGTCATTCCCGTAACACCGATCTCATTCAGCGCCTCTTTCAGATCATCAAATTTGCTTTGTTTCGCAACGATTGTTATTTTGGTCAGTTTTGTATCGCTTGCCATCGTCTCTGTAGGAAATTTTATCTGTACCGGAACTGCGTCATCCACAGGGACTGCTTCTTCCAGTGCCTCTGTCCGTGATGGTTCCGATACACCGCCGAAGTTATTGATACTGGAACTCAGGGCAAAATCAGCATAGGCTGAAGCAAGGCCATGCTCGTGAACATCCAGGCCATCCACCTCTTCTGCCACTGACGCACGGAGCCCGATTGTATGCTTTAACACCATAAAGATCACGGTCATGGTCACAACCACCCATACAATTACAGAAACAACGCCAAGCGCCTGAATACCAAAGAACTGAAAACCGCCTCCATAAAACGCGCCGAGCCGCTCGCCGCTGCCAAAATCATAAAATGCAAACAGCCCGGTCAACAATGTTCCAGTTGCACCGCAAATTCCATGTACGCCTACCGCACCTACCGGATCATCCACCTTCAGTTTTTGATCTACAAATTCAATTCCAAACATCACTGCAAAACCAGCTACTATACCAATTACCGCTGCGCCCGTCGGCGTCACCGTGTCACACCCGGCCGTAATCGCAACAAGTCCTGCAAGTGCTCCGTTTAATGTCATAGAGACATCCGGCTTTTTATAACGCAGCCAGGTTAAAATCATAACCGTTACCGTTGCCATTGCCGCCGCAAGATTTGTCGTATAGAATATCCTGGCTGCATTTGCAGCTCCCTCGCCTGACAGGGCCAGTGTGGAACATCCATTAAATCCAAACCAGCAGAACCACAGAATGAATACCCCAAGCGCTGCCAGCGTCATACTGTGCCCGAGAATTGCATTTGGATTCCCTTTTTTATCATACTTTCCAATCCTTGGTCCCAGGATTGCCGCACCGATAAACGCTGCTACACCGCCTACCATATGTACTGCCGTGGAGCCTGCAAAATCATGGAAACCGAGCGATGACAGCCACCCGCCGCCCCAGATCCAATGCCCGGAAACCGGATACACAAACAGACTGATCAACGCACTGTAAATACAGTAAGATGAAAATTTTGTCCGCTCCGCCATCGCACCAGAAACGATTGTCGCGGAGGTCGCACAAAAAACAGTCTGAAAAATCAGCGTTGCAAAATCATCTGTACTCAGACAGAACAGATCAATTTTTCCAAATAACGGCGCCGTGTTGCCAAACATAATACCAAAACCTACAAGCCAGTAAATCGGCGTCCCGATGCAAAAATCCATCAGGTTTTTCATAATGATATTGCCGGCATTTTTGGCCCGTGTAAGACCTGTTTCCACCATCGCGAACCCTGCTTGCATGAAAAATACCAGAGCCGCTCCTATGAGAATCCAGCCAGTATCAACACTACCTGCCAAAGCCCTTAATTCATCCATAATCTTCTCCTCCTCTTTACCAAATCCTAACATCAGTAATCATCAGGGACGCGCATCCTTGCAGCGAAAAAGGCACTGTGGATGTACCACAGCGCCTTCGCTTGATTGACAGTAGTTTACACCTGTATTTACGGTCTGTCAACAAAATCTATAAATTTTTTCTTACATCTATCATTCTAAAATCTTCTTCAGCTCGTTTACATTTGCCACAATCTGATCTGGCCGACCCCCATGGGAAAGCAGAAATTCCCGGCTGCGAAATCCCCAACTCACCAAAATGCCATCCATTCCGGCATTCTGAGCCGTCATGAAATCTACATCGGAATCTCCTACGTACACAGCGCGCTCCCGCTCTACCTGAAGTTCCTCCAAAGCCTGCCATACCGCATCAGGAAATGGCTTTCTTCTGCAACCTTCCCGCTCTCCAATCGCAGCGGCAACCAGATCGCCAAAATACACATCGCGCAGTTTTTTGACTGCAAAATCGGCCTTATTGGAGACGATGGCCACCTGATAGCCTTCTTTATGAAGATAATCCAAAAGTGACATCACGCCGGGATATGGCTCTGTCTCATCCATACAATGCTTACCATAGTACTCGCAAAAAAATGTATACACCTCATCAAAATGCGGATTGTCCAATCCGTCCGGCAGCATTCTCTCGATCAGTTTACGAATGCCGTTTCCTACAAAACCACAGATCTCATCCAGCGTATAGCTCCCAAATCCGTACCTGCCAGCCGCTGCATTTGCTGCGTTTGTCAAATCAGCCAACGTATCAAGAAGTGTTCCGTCCAAATCAAAAATTACCGCGTCATACCGTCTGTTCATGCTCTCTTTCCTTTTTACAACAAATTCGATCACCCATGCCATTTATTGTAATGCAAAGCAACTGGATTTTCAACCTCTCTTTCGTTTTTCACGATGCCTTCGCATATACAGCGTCTTCTTTTGTCACCTGCAATGCTTCATCACAAACCTGTAACTCTGCTTTACATGCCGCAGGCTCATATGCTCCTCCTGAAGCCCCCCGCAACATACGCCACACTTCATCAATACCTGTCATACCGGCAGCTGTCACCACGGTAAACATAAACCACAGGACTACTGCGACAAACCCTGCAAGTAAAGCGGAACAGGCAAAAGACCGTATTCCAAACACCCAAAACGCCAAAAGCTCTTCCAGCACCCCGGCCAGTGCACATACTACCTTTCCTCTCGCGGTAAGTTCCCTGTATATTCTCTGCGTTTTCATTCCCCTTACTCCCCGTTTCCTAAATTTATAACTCGAATACTTGTTCGCAAACATTTGTTCTTTTCGTATTTTACTACACATGTTTCGACATTGCAACCCTTTTTTCGAACATTTATTCGAAATCATAAAATTATTCTTTTGCTCTATCCAAACAATTTTATGCTATACTTATCCGTATAAAAAACAGGCAATTTCCGAAACTACTCTCAGGATCAGAAGCAACTGCCTAATCCATTTAAAAACCGAAAAGGAGAAATATCCCTTGAAATCCACAGACACATTCAGTCAAAAAATACACCTGAAGCTCACCGCACCGACAGAGGAACGCCCGGAAGGCGACCGTGAACGCATTCTTGCCGGACTGGAACAAGCAGGCTATTATCCTGCGCGCATGACGCTGCACGTACTGCGGATGCTCTATCCGCTTGCCCGCAACAGTTCCTGGGACATCACAGTCACTGCAATCTGGCAGGAACACGAGTACCTTATTACCAATATAGAAAGCGGCGACACAACACAGGCCCATTACGGCCTTGCCGTCGATCTTGGCTCTACTACGGTAGTGATGCAGCTGATTGACCTAAATACCAGCCAGGTTCTTGCAGAATCGAAGCTTATGAACGGGCAGATTGCATTCGGGGACGACATCCTGACGCGCATCATCTATGGAAAGGACGACCCGGCACGCCTTCAAGAAATTACCAGGGCAACCTGTAATACCTTTTCAGCCTTATTGGAACAGATTGAAAAATCCTCAGGTATCCCGGCAGCCTCCTGCCCGATGATGATTGTTTCCGGAAACACGACAATGGTGCATTTCCTTCTGGGGCTCAATCCCTGGACTGTTTTTTCTTCTCCCTATGCGCCGGTTGCGTGCGATCCCGGTTTCTTTACCGGTACCGAAATCGGCCTGCCCTTCCCCGGCATTGTTTATTTTGTTCCGGCAATTGCCAATTATCTGGGAGGAGATATCACAAGTGGGCTTTTGATCACAGATTTCTATAAAAAAGACGGTCTTTCTATCTTTTTTGATATTGGGACAAACGGAGAACTCGTGCTTGGCAACAGCAGTTTTTTGCTCGCCGGCGCCGGCGCCGCAGGACCTGCTCTCGAAGGCGGTATCAGCAAGTATGGCATGCGTGCCCTTCCAGGCGCCATTGATACCGTAAAAATTGACGGAGCTTCCATCTGCTGTACGACAATCGGAAACACAAAGCCAGTCGGAATCTGCGGCTCCGGCATCATTGACCTGATCGCACAGATGCGTTTAAATGGCTGGATTGATGTCTCCGGAATTCTAAATCCTTCGGCCTCTGACCGCATTGTCTGGTTGCCGGAAACAGAAGAATATGCCGCAGTCTACACACTCCAGGAAGAATCTGCCAACGGACAGATGCTTTATTTTTCCCAGACCGATATCAGACAGTACCTTGACACGAAAGCCGCCGCCTATACCATGATTGACTGTCTGCTGGAAAATGCCGGTTTTACACCAAAAGATTTGACTGCCTTTTATACCTCCGGTGCATTCGGTACCTATGCAGATCTCGAATCCGCCATCACGGTCGGCATTTTCCCGGATCTGCCCCGCGCAACCTTCCACTGCCTGCAAAACAGCTCCCTCGCCGGAGCAAGAGAGCTGCTGTTACACAAAAGCCGTATAGAAGATATCCGCTACTTCCAACAGACGATTTACTATATTCAGTTTGGTTCCATGCCGGATTTCCTTCTGAAAATGCAGGCTGCAAAATTTATCCCTCATACGGACATGCAACAGTATCCCAGTATTGCCGCAAAACTTTTACAGAAGTCATCCTAGTACCTGCGTTCCTGCTCTGGTGCACAACAAACTCAGTCTTTTTCATACCCGTTTTTCCGGTATGCAAGCAGGAATACAAGGACCGCAATCACAAGCTCGCCGATCAGCACAGCAGTCTGAAATGCATCGAGGTGGTACACACGCCCCTGTGCGATTTCACCTGCTGCCTCGCTCAAAACCCCGGTAAACAAATATCCGGTAATTTTTTCCAGTCCTTCGATCAGGCCTGAAAACAGCGGAATCAATGTAAATACAAACAGAACCGGCATACACAGCATACTCGCACTCATCTGGTTTTTCGAATATATACCGATAATCATGCCAATCACGCAGCTTGTTGCAGCCCCTATCACAGTAATTACAAAATAAATCGCAAGCCCGGCGCCGCTTACCGTGCATCCTGTGATTGGCAAAATCAGCAGATTCACCCCCACAGTCAGCAAAAGCGGTACCAGGATCGTCCCTGCAAAATATTCTCCGCCGGTTACAGATGCCGTCATCAGGACACGAAGCGTATGTTTCTCTTTCTCTTCTGCTATGAGTGAGGACACCATTGCAACGCCATTCATACACATATTCAATGAAATGCCAAGTACCAGAAGACTGGCAAGCGCCTCCGGGTGAATGGTTCCGTCCGATTTGTCCTGGTAAATAAAACGCATCAAAAGCACCAGGCCGATCGTCATGAACGGTCCGGTCAATACCGCCATATTGTGCACAAGCGCCTCATATTTGATCGCAGCAACTGCCCACGTCTTTTTTATCGCCTTCATCGTACCACTCCTTTCCTGCGGGTTTCCCCTGAATGTTTCTGGTTATTTCCCTGATCTACATTCAGGCGGTAACCGGTTGCCTGTAAAAATACCTGCTCCAGTGTCGGTTCGCAGGAATGTAATGTCACCACTTTGTTTTCTTTCAGATACTCTGTCAGTTTTCCAATATCCTCGGGGCTCTCTGTCAGCGTAACCTCCGTGTTATTCTCGAGTCGTACCCGGTATTGTTTTTTTGTATTGTATTTGATACAAAGTGCCTCCGGAGAATCAAGCTCTGCAATCTGTCCCCGGCACAAAAGCGCTACCCGGTCGCACAAACATGCGGCTTCCTCCATGTTATGTGTGGTCAGAAAAATGGCCATTCCCTCTTTTTTCAGCGCAAGAAGCATTTCATGAATCTGCACTGCCGTAGCCGGATCAAGGCCGCTCGTCGGCTCGTCAAGGAACAAAATCCGCGGTCTGTGCAGCACTGCACGCGCAAGCACAAGACGCTGTCCCTGGCCTCTGGAAAGCTTTCCGGCCGGTTTCTTCCGGTGTTCATAAAGCCCTGTCTGCTGCAACACCTCCGTAACCCTGCTCTTTGGAACTTCCAGAATGCCTGCAAAAATCTCCAGGTTTCTCTGCACCGTCATCTTCTCATAAACTCCGCTGTTATCGGACACCACACCGATCTTTTCATAAATGGACGCATCCAGATTCTCTGATGCTGTCCCGAGAATTCTGGCTTCTCCGGAAGTCTGCCGAAGCTGCCCCGTAATAATTTTGATTGCAGTCGTCTTTCCAGCGCCGCTCGGTCCCAAAAACCCCAAAATTTCCCCTTCGAAAAGCGTAAGAGAAATATCTTTCAGGGCAAGCTCCGTCTTATACCGCTTCGAAACTGCGTTCAGTTCTAATACAATTTTCTGGCTCATAATTGCCTCCTTTCAAACACCAGGAGCATACCATATTTTATTTCTATACAGAAAAATACTGCCCGAACAGTTTCTTTTACTGCCCGGACAGCGAAATTACAGAGCCAGAAGCTTTCCTTTCATGCTGCGCGATACGAAACAGACCTCCCCATTTTTCATTCGTACCTCATTGTGCTTTAAATCAAGTTCCTGAATATGTTCTGGATTAATGAGATACGCACGGTGTGCCCGGACAAACCGGTTCCCCAGCTGCTTTTCAATCTCCTGAAGGCTTCCGATGAAATCCATCCGCTCGTTTACGGCATGGAGGATAATCCTGTGCGTACGTCCCCCAGTCTCAAAAAAACAAATATCTGAAATCGGAATATGCCGAACCGTATCCAAAATCCGCACCGTAAAATACGGCTGATTTTCCGCCTTCTCCTTCAGCAGACGTTCCTGGACAATCAGGAGGCATCTTCCTATCCCATCCAGCATTTCTTCCTGATTTTCCTTCACAATATAGTCCAGAGCCTCCAGATGATGCCGGAACGTCTCAAACGCCAGATCACGAAACGCAGTCACATAGATCAAAAAACCTCTCGGGTCCAGCTTCCGGATCTCCGCCCCCAGTGCAAAGCCATCCATGGATTCCCCCTTCAGCTCTACATCCAGAAAATAAACTCCTCTTTTCCGATTCCGTTTCACTACCTCCAAAAGCGCCTCCGGACGAGCCGTAACACAGGCAAGTTCCATATCAAAGCCCTGTATCAGAATCTGTTTTTCCAGCGCCTGTACCTCCATGGCACGAATGTTTTCATCATCCTCACACAAATATACGGGCAACATACCCCTTTCCTCTCTTTCCCTGTTTTTCCCCCTGCTGCAAACAGACACCAGATTTTTAACGTTTTCTGCCATGCCTGTCTTTACGTGTTGGGGCAATTCTCAGTTCCTGCACAAATTCGCCATCCTTCACAGCAGTAATTGCTGCAACATTTTCATATTGCTCTATAATCCTGCGGTAGCTGACCAGCCCCAGCCCGCGATCTGCGCCTTTGGTGGAATAGCCCTCCTGCCACATGCGGGCAGTATCTACCGTTTGACGGCAGCTGTTTTTTACCACAAAGGAAAGCATCGTCTTCTGGCTGACAATCAAAATGTCAAATTTCAAATCAGATGCCTTATTCTCTTCTTTTGACGTTAAAAGATCTTGCAATTCCTCCATTGCATTGTCAAACAGGATACCCAGCGCCCGGCATAAATCAGACTGATTCATCCCTATCACGTTCGCACCAACCTGCCCCGATACTTCAAGCCTGCAGGAAATCCCACGTTTCTGGGCCTCCATGATTTTCATCAGAAGCAGACTTTTCAGTTCCGGCAGCTCAATTGCCGCAAGACTTGAGGTCTGACGAATCTGCTCGCCTACCTGTGCATCAAAATCTGCCGTCATCCTCGAGATAAAATCGGTCACAGCCTGCAAATCACCTTCCTTTGCCTGAAGGTACATGCCCGCCATCATATTTTTATAATCATGCCGGAAGATACGCATCTCCGCCTGCACCTTTTCCAGGTTCTGCACATACAACCTCTGCTGGTACAGACTCGCTTTCTGTTCCTGAATCTGCTTTTCCAGAATTTCACTTCGCAGCACATAACTGAACATTCCATAGGTCAGAAGCAGCATAGCCAGCTCAACGACCGGATTGGAATTGTGAAACATGGAAAGTTTATTCGCCAGATACAAAGCCAGCTGATTCAGACATGGAAGCACAAAGAGGAAGATTCTCCAGAACCGGTTTACTCCCTTTTCCCGAATCAGATAATTCAGAGAATGCGAAAAGCCAAGTGATTTTAACAGATAACCGACCAGGATCGTCCAGATCGGCGCAAAAACATAATTCTCAACGGTATACACGATAAAATCCAAGGGCACTGACAAATCATAATTGCGGAACAAAATCGGCACCATCATTCCCGGAATTGCGATTCCCAGAAAACTAATCAGAAATCCATAATAAAAACTGAAGGACCACCGTTCTTCCTGAAGTAACCAAACCGCACATGACAGTAAAAACGCGTCAAAATATAAGAACAAGGTTTGAAACACCGGAAGTTCTGAGGCAAAAAGCCCCTCTTTAAAACAGTATGCCCCTGTCAGAGCCGTCACCGCAATATATATCACTCCTGCTGGTACCATACGGCGGAAGTTCCGAATCCTGCCGGTAAAAAAGACAAGCAGACACAACGATACAAAAAAACTGATCAGCTGGCTCAGAACATTCCACGCCAGCACTCCCTGTAAGCTCATAAACGATTATCCTTTCTGCTTACATATTGATTGCGGAACTGACCGGGACTCATCCCGTATTTCCTTTTAAACAATCTGTTGAAATAAGAAAGATTCTCAAACCCGCAGCTTCCGGCCACTTCCAAAATCCCTTCCTGTCCGGAGAGCAATCGCTGGCTTGCAATTCCAAGCCGGTAATCATTCAGATACTGGATAAAGCCCACGCCCATCGCCTCTTTAAAGAATTTCATAAAATGTGATTTGCTGTAATGGCATACTCCAGCAATTTCCTCAATTGATATCGCCCGCCCGTAATGTCTCTGAACGTATGCAAGCACCAGCTTCACCTTCTCCAGCGCTTTCCTGTGTCCAGTCTGGCTGCCCGTCTCCTGGATCATCGTATGGTTCGTGAGCAGCGCAAACAACAGCTGAAATAAGAACCCCTTCACTGCTATCTGATACCCGAACGGCCGCCTGCTGCAAACAGAATCAATCTGCGCGATGCAGCCGGATACCGTTTCATAATAAGTGCAGTGCTCTCCGATATAGGGTGAAAAGTTTACCAGACCTGAAAATAACGGCTGTAAAAAATGACTGCTGCACAGATCAACCCCTGATCCTTCAAGCAGCTCAGATCTGAACAGAATATTTTCGTATTCCATCACACATCCGCCTCTCTGGCGAATTGCATGCAACTGCCCCGGCAACACAAACACAATATCTCCCGCCGCCACCTCATAAGGACACAAATCGACCAGCACGACACCTTTGCCTTTTTTGATTACAATCAACTCCGCCTCCTCATGCCAGTGAAACGGAACCTCCAGAAAATCCAGCGGTATGGTGCAAAGATAGGTATTATACGGAAACTCTACCGTGGTATGTTCTTTTTTCTCATGATAATTTTCGTACGCTTTTCCGCGGTCCATTCCATGCCCTCCAAGTCGCGTTTTCCGGACTTTTCTCCAATTTTATCCATCATACGTTTCATCACGTTTCTGTTCTCAGTGTAACAAAAATCATTTATAAATTCAACCAGCCGTGTTTCCTGTGAATTACTTTGCTCCCTAAAATAATATACTCGTTCTGTCACAGAAAAATAAAACGTGTCAGAAAGCAATTCAGAAAACAGCTTAACAACATTCAGAAACGCTTCTTCTTTCATGATAGAATTGTACAAGTTCTTCGGAGTATACTGCAAGTCAAACCAGTAAAAACTAAGTATACTTCTAACTATAAAAATTGAAAAAATATATATAAAGTAACAGAATAAAATTTTTATAGAACCGGTCATGCGGACATTTACGAAAGGAGCACCATTATGAACCTGACAAAAATTTTGAAAACAGCCTGTGGCAAAGAGATCAGCGACTGTACCAATGAAGAGTTATATTTTGGACTTCTTGCCATGGTACAGAAAATGGCAAAAGAAAAAGAATCCAACGCCGGAAAGAAAAAACTGTATTATATTTCCGCAGAGTTTCTGATCGGAAAACTGCTCTCCAACAATCTGATCAATCTGGGCATTTACGACGATGTAAAGAAAGTCCTGGAGGAAAACGGAAAGAATTTAAGTCAGGTTGAGGAGACAGAACCGGAACCGTCTCTCGGAAACGGCGGTCTCGGACGTCTGGCAGCCTGCTTCCTGGACTCCATTGCCACCTTAAACCTTCCCGGCGACGGCATTGGCCTGAACTATCATTACGGCCTGTTTCAGCAGGTGTTCAAAAACCATCTCCAGACCGAAGAACCGAATCCGTGGATCGAAAATCAGAGTTGGCTGACCAAAACAGACAAAACCTATGAGATAACATTTGGAAATCTTACTGTCACCTCCCGCCTGTATGACATTGCAGTAACGGGATACGAGGGACGCACAAACAAGCTGCATCTTTTTGATGTGGAGAGCGTTGATGAGTCCATCGTCACAGAAGGCATTCAGTTTGACAAACACGACGTTGCCAGAAACCTCACGCTTTTCCTGTATCCGGACGACGGCGACGAAGCAGGACAGCTTCTGCGTATCTATCAGCAGTATTTCATGGTTTCAAACGCTGCCCGTCTGATTCTTGACGAATGCGAAGCAAAGGGCTGCAAGCTGTATGATCTCCCTGATTATGCTGTGATCCAGATCAACGATACACATCCGACTATGGTAATTCCGGAGCTGATTCGTCTTCTTTTGCAGCGCGGCATTTCCATGGATGAAGCGATTGATATTGTCAGCCGCACCTGCGCTTACACCAACCATACAATCCTTGCGGAAGCGCTGGAAAAATGGCCGGTACATTTCCTGAAAAAGGTAGTGCCGCAGCTCATGCCAATTATTGAAGTACTCGACGACAAAGTCCGCCGACGTTACAACGATGAATCCGTTGCCATCATTGACCGCGACGACCGTGTCCACATGGCGCACATTGATATCCACTATGGTTTCAGTGTGAACGGCGTGGCTGCCCTCCATACAGATATCCTGAAAGATAATGAGCTGCAAAATTTCTACCGGATTTATCCGGAAAAATTCAACAACAAGACAAACGGCATTACCTTCCGCCGCTGGCTGCTTCACTCCAACCCGAAGCTTACTGAACTGATCAGCTCCCTCATTGGACACGGATTTAAAAAGAATGCTGACGAACTTGAGAAACTCGCCGCTTTTACAGATAATGAAACCGTATTAAATCAGCTTCTTGCCATTAAGCAGGACAACAAAAAGGCACTGAAAGACTATCTCCTGCATACGCAGGGACTGGAAATCAATGAAAACTCGATTTTTGATATCCAGGTAAAACGTCTGCATGAGTACAAACGCCAGCAGATGAACGCACTTTATCTGATCGACAAATACCTTGAGATCAAGGCAGGCAATAAGCCGACTACTCCGGTCACTGCAATTTTCGGTGCAAAAGCGGCTCCGGCTTACGTCATCGCCCAGGACATCATTCATCTGATTCTATGCCTGCAGGACGTTATCAATCATGACCCCGAAGTAAGTCCCTATCTGAAGGTGGTTATGGTAGAAAATTATAATGTGACAAACGCAGAACACCTGATTCCGGCCTGTGATATTTCCGAGCAGATTTCACTGGCCTCCAAAGAAGCCAGCGGTACGAGCAACATGAAGTTCATGTTAAACGGCGCTGTCACTCTCGGAACAGAAGACGGAGCAAACGTAGAAATTCACGAGCTCGTCGGTGACGAAAACATCTATGTATTCGGAGAATCCAGCGACGCGGTCATCGCACACTACGCAAACAGCGATTACTGCGCAAGAAGCTACTATGAAAAAGATCCGGCAATCCGCCGCGCCATTGATTTCATCACCAGCGATACACTGCTGAAAATCGGCAGCAGGGAGCATCTAGAGCGCCTGAAAAATGAGTTGATCAACAAGGATTGGTTCATGACACTGCCTGACTTCCAGGCCTACAAAGCGAAAAAAGAAGAGGCGCTGCGTGACTATGAGGACCGTATGGCCTGGGCAAAAAAAATGCTGATCAACATCAGCAAAGCCGGATACTTCTCTTCTGACCGCACTATCGAGCAGTATAATAACGAAATCTGGAAGCTGGGCCAATAACCCGTTCTTCCTTCCGCAAAGCTTTCAATTACAGAATGCCAAGGACACCTGAATAAAAATTGATAAGCGTTATTCAAACAAAAAAGCTGTAACACAATCCTGTCATCTTTCCTGCTGACAAAGGCCTGTGTTGCAGCTTCTTTTTTATTGCCATATCCCGATTTTCCAGACGCGTTACTCAACCTTGTATATTAAAGATATTCCTGCCGGTACGTTACCGCTCCGTCACTTTCTATCTCCATCACCGCATAGCTGGCCTTACGGCCTGTCTGCCGTGGAAAAGAGAGGCTGCCCGGATTGAGCACAGTTACCTCGCTGTCGCTCTGGTCCAAAAACGGTTTGTGTGTATGGCCGAACATCGCCACATCACAATCATTTACCTTTGCCTCCTCTACCAGGTCCCGAATTCCTACTGACACATAGTGGTAGTGCCCATGCGTGATGAGGATTTTATGTCCTGCGATTTCCACAAAATCTACTTTAGGAAGACAGGAAAAAAAGTCGCAGTTTCCGGCAACGATGTGCAGCGGGCAGGCAAGCGTCTGGCTTAACCGGATGCCGCTATCCTCTGAGTCTCCCAGATGAATCACATGATCCGGCATTCCTTCGCGTTCTAAAACCTTCTTTACGTTCTCTTCGTGTCCATGTGTATCACTTATAATAACAATTTTTATTTTCTGATTTTCCAATATTCAATCCCTCATATTTCCCAGTCGTTCTTTCATGGCACGAAGCGCTTTTCCACGATGACTCAATTCATTTTTCTTTTCCGGCGATATTTCTGCTGAGCTGCATCCATACTCCGGCAGATAAAAAATCGGATCGTATCCGAACCCGTTCTCTCCACGTATCTCATAACCGATTCTGCCTTCCATCGTTCCATAACTTTCCAGCAGCGTTCCGTCAGGAAACACGCATGCAATCGCACACACAAACCGGGCCGTCCGTTCCTCATCCGGTACGCCCTTTAGTTTTTCCAGAAGCGCTGTGTTTTTGATCGTATAGGAGGTATCTTCTCCCATAAAACGCGCAGAATAAATCCCCGGCGCCTTATCCAGATAATCAATCTCAAGCCCTGAATCATCCGCCATAACAATCTCACCCGTCAGTTCCATAATCGCCCGGGCCTTGATAGCCGCATTCTCAGCAAACGTTTTCCCATCCTCCACGATATCTGCCGACACGCCGGCCTCCTTCATGGAAACTACGGGCACGCCAAGATCCGCCAGTATCATACGAATCTCTTTCATTTTCCCTTCGTTCCCGGTCGCAAAAATAATTCTTTTTTCCATAATTTTTTCTCCTCTACAGCATCCCTAACCGGGACGCGCCCTGGAATGGAATCACTGATTCACATCCCTTCAGACACAATATCTGCATTCGTGTACGCTTTCAGACACACGTTCGTCCCGAATTCCTCCTCCGTATTCTGCCAGTAGTCTCCGGTCTGGCTCAGATACCCTTCTTTGCCATCGGTTGTCACATTCTGCGTATACTCGTCCGATTTATATTCCACCGCCACCGGATTCCATTCGCCCGGTGTCGTCATTTTTATAACCACTGCAAAACGCTCCCCCGCTTCCAGGGCAACCGGCGTTTCCAGATCAATCGTATAGTAGCCTTTGGCATCCATCTCACAGCTTTGCAGGAATTCCTTTTTTTCGAACGATTCAGGCCCCGCAAAATCCGGTACAACATAAACTTCACAGGAAGCCTCTGCTGCTGTCGCATACACGCCGACAGCAGACAACCACTCATCGGAAACTGCCGTATACACATTTGCAAACCAACAGGTATCGTCGTCGTATCCCTGTTTCCCCTGCCAGCCACAGTCATCCGTCTGATAAATCCGGTCATAATTGTCTGTTCCCTCAATCCTGCTGTACGAAATGACCGTATCACCAGCATTACTGTCTTCATAGGAAACATAAAAAATACCATTTTCACCAAATGCTTCTCCCCAGGTGTTCTGACAAATAAAAGCTCCATCCTGCGCTGGCGGCGTCCGAAAATGAAATCTGGAATACGTGTCATCCCAGCCAAGAATCACTACATCGTGATTCTGAATCTCAGACCCATAATAATAGTATGCACTCTTATCCTGATTGTAATAAGGAGACTCCGATGATGTCGTATTGCGGTCCATGTACAGCGAAGTCTGCACAGCGCCGTATTCCTGAACCAGTTTTTTTATCTCATTTATAGCCCCATATTCCAGTACCTGAACCTCCTGCACATGAACCGCAGGAGACAGCCCGGGCGGCGAATACTCATCCCCATACGGGTCCTCTTCCTCTGTGACGGGTCCTTGCCAGCTACTCAGGTACGCCATCAGCATCAGATAATCCCCGCCATCCTCCGTATCCACGGTAAATGTATTGCCAAGTGAAAGGTGATCTGCTGAAAATATGATATGCTCATCCGGAAGCAACGCTGCCTCCATCGCAGATGCAGCGCTCAGTGCCCAGCATGTTCCATACTTTCCCTGATCGCGTACCACAGGCTTTTTTCCATAATCCCCGGCATACCACTGCACAGGCAGCTCACCATCCGCTTCTGCCCGCAAAAACATCCCTGTCATTCCCAAAAGCGCCGCTGCAAACCATACCATGCTTCTCTTTTTTCTCAAATCCGCTCTCCATTTCCCTTCTTCGGCGGCCGCGGCCCCAAAAACTGGTAATAATACGTCTTGATCATTCCATTGTAGATCTTCCTGTTTTTATCTGCCTTTTTACCAATATATTTTTCTGCCTGGTCGTAAGAGGTAATGACGTATTCCGACCAGGAATCGAGCCTTGAAAAGGCACGTCCAATCTCCTGATAAAGGCCAGGGAGATTTTCACGTTCCTCAATCCGCTCTCCGTAAGGAGGATTTGTAATGACAAAACCATATTTTTTCGGATGATTCAGCTCTGAAACCGATCTTCTCTGAAAATGTATCAAATGATCCACACCGGCCAGACGGGCATTCTCTCTTGCACTTCGAACCACATCTCCGTCAATATCGTAGCCCTGAATATCCGTCTCAACTTCTGTTTCTACAAGATCCTGCGCCTCCTCCACTGCATCGTACCACAGACGGCGCGGACTTAGGTTCGCCCAGCTTTCCGCCAGAAAGGAACGGTTCATACCAGGTGCGATATTGGCCGCTATCATGGCTGCCTCAATTGGAAAGGTCCCGCTCCCACAGAATGGGTCCACAAGAATCCGGTCTTTTTTCCAGGGCGTAAGCAAGATCAAAGCCGAAGCCAAAGTTTCCGAAATCGGCGCTTTCGCCGTAAGTTTACGATAACCGCGCTTGTGCAGGGACTCTCCAGTCGTATCCAGGGCAATCAACGCCTCATCCTTCATAAAACAGATGCGAATCGGATACTGCGCTCCGTCCTCCTGGAACCAGCTCACCCCATATACCGTTTTGAGCCGTTCTACGATCGCTTTTTTCACAATGGACTGAATATCTGAAGGACTGAACAGTCTGCTCTTTACTGAAGTCGCTTTGGCAACCCAGAATTTTGCGTCTTTCGGAAGATACTCCTCCCACGCAAGCGCTTTGGTCCGCTCAAACAGCTCGTCAAATGTCTCAGCATGCACGGTCCCTACTTTTAACAAAATTCGTTCTGCGGTGCGCAAAAAAACATTCGCATCTGCAATCGCCTGCGCATCTCCCAGAAATGTCACCCTGCCGTCTTCGACACTGCTAATTTCATAGCCAAGATCCAGAATCTCCCGCTTCAATACAGCCTCCAGGCCAAAATGACAAGGTGCTATCAGTTCGTATAATTTTTTCATATTATGATTTCCTTTACTGTATTTCCTTCAAAATCCCTGATGGTAAACCTTCCGTCTCGCAGCACTGCATACGTCGGTGGATTTCCGCCTTTCGGAAGCGCTGCGGAGCCCGGATTCAGAATCAGGATTCCTGCTTTCTCCTCTGCACACAGGACATGCGTATGGCCGTGCAGCAAAACATCTCCCGGTTTCATTGGCGGAAGATTCTTTTCATGGTACACGTGGCCATGCGTCGCATAGATTGCAGTTTCCCCATGAAACAGCAGCATATAATCAGCAAGCACCGGAAATTCCAGCACCATCTGGTCCACTTCTGCCTCACAGTTCCCGCGCACCGCGTAAATCTCACGCCGTTTCCCGTTCAGCATCCGTATCACTTCTTTGGGGGCATATTCTGCCGGAAGATCATTTCGTGGTCCGTGATACAAAATGTCTCCCAGCAGCACCATACGATCTGCCCCTTCCTTATCGTACACCTCCATCAGTTTCCGGCAATAAAAGGCCGATCCATGGATATCCGATGCAATCAAAAGCTTCATGCTCTCCTCCTTATGTACCTCATTTCCTTCTCTATCTTAATGCCCTCCTGCCTTTTTTGTCAATCGTTATATCATTTATCCCTTCATTGTACCAGATACGGCCCGGCCCCGGTAAGCCATAAATCCGCCTACCACGCTCATCGTTCGGCGCCCTTTCTGTTCCAATTCCCTGGCTACAGCCATACTGAGCGCTCCGCGGTCACAGTACAAAATCACCGGTTCTCCCGGACGTCCGGGTACCATACCGCGAAATTGTCCGTGCGGCACATTTACCGCCCCCGGCACATGTCCCTGTCTGAACTCAGCGCCTGACCTCAAATCTATAATAAGGTACTTTCCCTCCCGGGCATACCGTTCAAGTTCCTTCGCCGAAATTGTTTCCATGATTTGAAATACTCCTTTTTTCTTATTATATGACGCATATCTTTATATGATAGATATCCTGTAAGCGTGAAAACGGGGATGCCTTCGCATCCCCGTTTTTGAAATCTCATCTTAGTACTCGTAGTCAGCCTCGTTTTTGCTGTTCTTGCTGGAGCTATTTTTTGTGCTGTTGGTGTTGTGGCAGTTTTTAGAGTTGCTGTTTGTGGAAGAATTTGTACCACTTGCATTCTGGGTTTTGTTCTGAGAATTCGTATTCTTGGATTCTACATTTTCCATGTTATTCGCATTTTTAGCCATGATAATAGCCTCCTGTTTTTGTTTTTTCATTACACCGTTATTGTTCCAATATTTTTAAAAAATATGTATTGCAATTTTCTGGAAACTATATTATAATCTCTTTTGTAAAAAGAATTTACCCTTCAAAACAATTTTTTTTACAAACCCCTTATTAATTATTTATACTCCCCTCGAGACAGCAGGTAGCTCCCCTACCTGCTGTTTCATTTTGCCTAAAAATCCCATTTTCCTTTATAAAGTTACAAAAAACGCAGCCCCGGATTTACTCCAAAGGCTGCGTTTCCTTCTTCTATGATACAAACTGCTAACCATAAATGAAATCATGAAGCTTATCAATCGTCGGCTCCCAATCCGGAACAAGCATTCCCTGTCCTTTTACGTCGATCACATCATACATATTGTCATACGGAATACGGTCTGTCTCGAACTTGTATTCCAGCATTTCTGGAAGCTCTGGAATCATACTCCAGATCTCGCTCTCCGGAATATTCATCGTAACATGTCCCAGAATAGACTGCATCTTATCTGTCATCTGCGCGACGGACATACCTTTCACTTCGCCCATAAGCTGCTGAATCAGATAGCGCTGACGCTCGGTACGCTGATAGTCTGAATTTCCAACGTAACGGTTTCTTGCATACGCAACAGCCTGTACGCCGTCACAGTGGATGTACCCACCGCCCACAGGTACCTGATGTGCATAGCCGTCAACATTCATCAGATTACACATATCCAGGATATAACCGTTCATTACTTCCGCCTCGCTTGCGGTAATCTCCATATCCACGCCGCCAATAATATCAATAATATCAATCAGATCAAAGAAATCAACTGCGGCATAACGGTCTACTTGTACCTTATAAGTGTTCGTAATCGTCTCGCACAGAAGCGGACCTGCGCCCCACGCATAAGCGGCATTCAGCTTATCATAACCAACGTCCGGGATGTCCACATACGTATCTCTCATCAGAGAAACCATGGTCACCCGGTTGTCCTTCTTATTTATGGAAACAAGAATCATACTGTCCGAATTACCGTTCCACGTCTTGTCCCTGCGGTCTACACCAACCAGAAGGATATTGTAAATATCATTGTCTGATGCTGTCTTCTTGTCCGTCATACTACTCATTTTATTGTGAATGCTGTCCAGCTCGTCAGCACTGACCTTTACACCGCCAAGGCCATCTACATCTGATTCAGCCTCAAGAGCCGCTGCACGCGCCTCCTCCTCCATCTGCTTCACCACATGCTCCGGAAGTGTCTCAAGCCTCTTCACGTCTTCATCTGCAACATAATTTACATTGCTGTACAGGTCATGTCCCAGTTTGTAAATTACGCCGCCACTGATAAACACAATGCCCAGCACAATGCAAAAGCTGATCGCGAACACCTTTTTCATATTCATGCCGCTTTTTTTTCTTTTATTATCGCTTTCGTAACCCCCCCGTCCATTATAAGAATTGGGACGTTCCTCTCTTTCTCTTTTTCTTGACATATTGAAAATCCCTCCTGAGCTCTCTGGCGGATAAAATAAAGGTGTATGTGTGACACCTGCGCCATTTCGATCCTTTCAATTTGAATCAAATCAGAAATCCTGAAGATTTCTTAATATTACAAAATTTCTCAATATAACAAAAAAGCTTTCCAGTCACTCCGGAAAGCTTTATGCGGAGGATGGGACTTGAACCCACACGATATTGCTACCACAGGCACCTGAAGCCTGCGCGTCTGCCAATTCCGCCACCTCCGCGTATTGGTAAGTTTTTCAACTCACGAACGTTATAATACTACATGACCCACAAAATGTCAATAGTTATTTACAATTTTTTTCAAAATTTTTTCAACAAAAAAATTTTAATTTTCTTCAAAATAAGTATTGACTTTCTTCCTGTTTTTTGCTATTATACTGTTTGTTCGCGGAAGTGTCGGAATTGGCAGACGAGCAAGACTAAGGATCTTGTGATCAATGCGATCGTGTGGGTTCAAGTCCCATCTTCC
This sequence comes from Blautia sp. St.27G3, assembly GCF_059728505.1. NCBI lineage: Bacteria > Bacillati > Bacillota > Clostridia > Lachnospirales > Lachnospiraceae > Blautia > Blautia sp. St.27G3. The sequence continues at coordinate 651,680 of NZ_BAAGFO010000001.1, forward strand.
GCACTAATTTCAAAACAGGGAAATCTTATAAAGATAAGATTTCCCTGTTTTTTGTTTTTTATCAACTTTTTCACAAAATATAAATATGCAAATTTGCCCATTCAGCTTTTGCCTCTGGGCCCTTCTGCTGTTACATCGTATGCTCTGTGTTCCTCCACTCTGCAAGCGCTTCCGTATAATACGCTACCTTAAACTGAATCGCTGCGCGATAACGCTCCATCTGCTCCATCTTTTCCTCAAAATCAATCTGATGGCGTTTCATGATCTCCAGCCGTTTTTCAAGTGTACGCTCCCCCTCTATGCAAAGACTGATAAATCCCCTGATTTCTCTGATCGACATCCCTGTATCTTTCAGGCAGGAAATCGTTTTCAGCCACTCAAAATCACTGTCCTTAAATACCCGCGTTCCATCTGCCCGCTTTTCCAGAAACGGCAGAAGTCCCTCCTTATCATAGTAACGCAGCGTATAAACCGAAACACCTGCTTTTTCTGCTGCCTGCGAAATCGTATACTCCATGTTCTGACCGCCCTCTCTTTTGTATTTATATCTTCAATTTTAAAGGCTACAGTGCGCTCTATGTCAAGCCATTTCTGTCCAGTACATTTTCACCCGAAATTCCGTTCCAACTCCCACCTCACTGCTTGCTTCAATCACGCCATTCTGCATCAGGAACACCTGCTTTGCCATTGCAAGGCCAATCCCCACACTCTCTCCCGAGGTATTTCCTCCCCGGTAAAACCGTTCAAAAATATGCGGTAAATGCTCTTTCGCAATCCCTTCGCCGTTGTCCCGTATCACAAAATTCGTCGCGAAATTATTCTGGCTCACCAGAATCTCCACCGCACCTCCGTTTGCAGTATGCTCCACGCAGTTTTTCACAATATTGGAAAAGGCCTCTGATGTCCAACGCACATCACAGACCATCTCCATCTCACTGCATTCTGGAACAATGAGCCGGATTCCTTTTTGTTCTGCCGCAACTGCAACCGGCTGGCAGGCATTTTGAAGCAAAGCCTCCACGCCCACCCGTTCCCGCTTCAATTTCAGCATATTGGCATCAAGCTGAGAAAGCGTCAGCAGATTTCGAATCAGCCACGTAATGCGCGCCACCTGCGAATCAATCTTTTCCGTAAACTCAGCTCGCTTTTCCTCCGGCAAATCCGGATTTTTCAAAAGATCAGTCAGAATCGTGACAGCCGCAAGTGGCGTCTTAATCTGGTGCGAAATATCCGAAAGCATTCCCGCCAGATACTCCTTATCCCGCATTGCCACGGATGACTGCTCTTTCGTCTGCACAACTAGCTTGTAAATCTCACTCTGTAAAATCCCGATCTTCCCTTCCATGCATTTCGCCGGCGGCATCAATTCCGGATAATCCTGCATCCGCATCAGATATTCTGTCAGTTCCTCTACCTGCCTCTTCTGTCTCCTTTGCCAGCCGAGAACAAATATAAGACAAACCCCCAGCCCTGCTGCCAATAGGCCAAACACCATACCCATGCTGTTTTCCTTTCCACTTACATAAAATCAGGTACGCTCATCGACTCTTCAAAGTAGGCTCTCCCACGTTTTTCCTCACTCCATACAGTATCCAACACCCCGCACAGTCCGAATCAGCGCCCCCTCTGCCGTATCCCCCAGCTTTCGCCGAAGCCGCTTCACATACACACTGAGCGTATTATCATTCACATAATCCCCGGCCTCATCCCAGATAAGCTGCAAAATCTGTCCTCTCGAAAGCGTCTGTCCACGGTGCCGCAGGAAAATGAGCAGCAACCTGTACTCCATTGCGGTCAAAATTATTTCTTCTTTATCAGCAAATATCCTTCCCGTCTGCAAATTTACCTGATTTTTCCCGACCGTCAACAGTTCGCCAGGAATCACTTCCTGCTTTGTACGGCGCAGAATTGCCTTCATCCGCGCCAACAGCTCCCGGATGCGGAACGGTTTCGCAATATAATCATCCGCGCCCTGTTCCAGGGCGCGCACGGTGCTCACTTCATCGTCACATGCAGTCAGAAACAAAATCGGCGTCCGGCTCTTCTGCCGGATTTCCCGGCAGATCTGATACCCGTCTCCATCCGGCAACATAACGTCTAGAAGATAAATATCTATCTCAGGCCTGCTGCCGATGAGCCGAAGCGCCTCCGAAACCGTGGAAGCTGCAAGCACTTCATAGCCCTCCTGTGCAAGCGCAAATTGCAGGCCATCCAAAATAATACTGTCATCTTCCACGATCAAAACCCTCATAGTATGTTCCTTTCCATCAGCCTTCCCGGCGGATATTTTCTAATATCTCTTCTTTTTGTACCTTTGCACAGCAGCGCAGCGTAATTCCAACCAGCACGCTGCCAGCCAGTACCACGGCGCCTGCAACCAGTCCAACTGGCAGCCAGATCACAATATTTCCAAAAAGCGTATGGAATCCGAAGCGAATCACGTAAATCAGCAGTGTGGAAAAAATACCTGCTACCAGCAGCGCCCTCGCAAAGATCCCAGCACACTCGTACAGCAGCATCTTTCGCAGCTGACCGCCCGACATACCGACTGACTTTAATACTGCAAATTCGCGGCTGTTGCCGGTCATCCATCCCTGGACGGAATTAAACAGATTCAAAAGACAAATTACAGAGGTCAACAGAACAAAGGAGATCAGCAGAACATTGGCAATACTCTGAATAGCGTCCCCGAATTCCATCTGGGCCTCGTTTCCGGACAGAAGCACTCCGGCATTATTTCCATCCTGCAACTTTTTCACACGCTCAATCAGTTGATTCGTCTCTCCGTTGGTCCGAATCATCAGCCGCCGATCCGACATACCATGCCTGCCGGTCTCGGAATCTATTATTTTGCCAATCTGCGCGTACACACCTTCATTTACAAACAGCCAGAGATAATTCGTTCCCACTTCCTCTACGTAATCTTTCAGCTCTTCGTGCGAACCCAGCCCTGCAATCTCCAAAGGCATCACCTGTTTTTTCTCTTCTTTTGGCGAATAAATGCTTACGGGAATTTCATCTCCTACCTGTAAATCTGTCATCGCATGAATGCGGTAATAGCGGTACCGCTCCGGTTCCCTGTCCCAAACGCTTATGCTGTCTGTAGACATCATCCCTTCGTTTAAAACCAGAGCTGCAGGCCGTTCCCGGTCCAGCAGCTTTTTCTTATCAGCGCCTGTCTTTTCCGCCATCCGCGCCAGCGTTTCATCATCTACCATCATGAAATTCACAACATAGGAATCAGTCGGCGCCTCCTGCTCATATTCCTCATCCGTTAATTCCCTGTGATAATACAGGTTAAATATATCACGGCGCGCCGTATCATATTCCGCACTGTATACAGAACCCGGCACTTCTCCCACAAACATCAGGTCGCCCCATTCCACCGCCTGCGTAATCCCCGGGTCTGCCTGGATTTCCTTTTTTACTGCCTCGTATATTATATCATCATTTCCATACATTACATAGTCGTAATTTTCCCGTTTCATGGTGAAATCAGATGCCTTTAATTTCAAAGTAACGACCCTGGACACAGCGCTGCTTCCAAAAGCCGTAACAATCAGAAGTACCAAAAATACAGCCGCCGCCCGCTGGACAGATCTCGTTTTCTGGCTGCGCCGCGTAAGATTGTTTCTGGCCAGCATCCCCTCTGCTGCCTTTGCACGATACAGCATACGGCTCATCTTATACTGTCTGCTCTTTTTTTCCACATTCCCGCGAATACATTCTACTGGCCCGATCTTTCCGATTTTACGCGCCGGAAGCCACGCGGAAATCACAGCAGTGAGTACGGAAAAAGCTGCCACCATAACAAGGTTTTCCGGTACAATCTTGATTGTAACCGGGCACGCTTCCACAAATTCCTCCATGTTCATCAAAGCGCCAATATAAGGCCGGAACACTGTCATTGCCACATAGATCACACCAATCCCAAGGCCAAGGCCGATTGGCAGCGCAAACAGCATCAGATAAAACGTCTCATAAAAAATGCTGCTTTTCTTCTGCCTTCCCGTTGCGCCCACGGAGCACAGCATGCCAAGATACCGGCTGCGCTCCTGAAAAGACATATTGAACACATTATAAATCAGAAGCACTGAAGCTGCCATGATCAGAACCACAAAAAATATTGTCATATACCGGACAAGACGATTCAATGTCATTTCGGAGGAATTGCCGGAAAACGCCAGTAACGTATCATTTGTGTCAAATTTAGAGCCTGCGGCAATTTTCACGATATCCATAAAATATCCGTCAGACACTTTGTCAAGGTCCATTTTCAACGTAAGATTGAATACATCCTCTGATAATATATCTGCTTCCAGGAACGTAAGCGCAGTGTAAGCGGCCGCAGATGAATCCTCATAGGATGGAGTCTCGATAAAACCTACCACTTCATAAGTGCCCTGCTGCCCCGTATATTCCTTATTTTCCCGAAAACTTTCCGTCTCTTCGTAATACGGGAAATTTTCCGGAACCTCTACGGTTTCCCCGTAATGCAAAATCAGCTGTTGAAACGGAAACACGGTTTCTTTGACTTCTGCATCCGTCCCTGTAACGGACCGTGTAAAAAAATCAGCCTCTATCACGTCTCCTGCGGCAATCCTGGCGCCGTCCTGGCGTGCACTTTCACTCACAACAATTTCTCCCGGCTTTTCCGGCAGACGCCCCTCCAGCAGTGTAATATTCATCCAGTCAAAGCAGTGCGAAGTATAGCCCTTTACATTAAGATAAGGACGCTCCTCATTTCCGGACTGCGCAAAATCGATACAGCCAAGCGTTTTTGAAAGCGCTGTCTCCTTCACCCAGGTGAGCGCCTCCACTTCCTCATACTGCTTCTTTGTAATATCAAACATGCTGACATGCCATTTTCCCTTTTTTAAAGAAGCGACTTCCTGCAAATAACCGATTCCGGTCTCCTTCCCTACAAAAACGCAGGTCATAAGCAGCACCATACACACAATCCCGGCAAACATGGTAAACGTGCGCCGTCTGTTTTTTTTCATATACTGTCTGGTGACATAAAATACAATGTTTTTTCTCACTGCCTGTCACCTCCGATTGCTGTACCGCGGCTGTTCGTATTTTGCTTCGGCAAAAATCCGTCTTTCCCTTTGCTTCCCGCATTAAATTCATCTTTGTGCTTGCCTGAATTTGATGCCTCCTCTGTGCTTTGTCTCATCCGAATCCGCTCATCCCGCGTAATCCGTCCATCTTCAATACACAGCATCCGGTCTGCCTGAAGCGCGATTCCCTCGTCATGCGTAATCAAAATCAAGGTCTGCTTCTGGCTTCGGTTTGATTCCTTCAAAAGCCGAATGATTTCCACCCCGGTTTTCCGATCCAGATTTCCGGTTGGTTCGTCAGCCAACACAATCGCCGGATGATTAAACAGCGCCCGCCCGATGGACACTCTCTGCTGCTGCCCGCCGGAAAGCTGACCAGGCAGATTATTTCTGCGTTCAGTAAGCCCCATACTTTCCACAACCATATCAAGGCGTTCCTTATCCATTTTCCGCCCGTCCAGCAAATGCGGCAGTACAATATTTTCATCCACATTCAATACCGGAAGCAGATTATAAAACTGATAGATCAGACCGATCTGTCTTCTGCGGAACACCGCAAGCTTATTCTCATTCAGCGCGTGAATATCCGTTCCCGCGATAAATACCTTTCCTCCGGTCGGTTTGTCCACACCGCCCAGAATATGCAGCAGCGTCGATTTCCCGCTCCCCGACGGTCCCACAATTGATACAAACTCCCCGGCCTCCACAGAAAAAGAAACGTCATCCAGAGCCTTCACCTGCGCGTCACCCGCGCCGTACACCTTTGAAAGGTTCTCACATCTTAAAATCTCCATAGCCACTATGCCTCCCTCTTTATTTACCGGACTGCTTTTCCTGTATCTTCTCATCTGACAGGTACCGTCCTTACTACTATATCATAGGTGAGCAAGATGACTCTACTGTGAATTCTATGGTGACAAAATTGTCATTTTATCAGCTAATGTTTTACAGCATGCGTCACGATTGCAGTACTTGGCGGCTGTTTTTTTCTTAAAAATCTGATAACACAGATCTGCATAGGCAACTATAAACATACAAAACAGGAAGAGCTGCGTCAGCATCTCTCCCCGCTTTGTTTTTCTCATATCTTATCTTCTTATGCTTCCGGTGCTACCGGCGCTCCTTCTACTGGTTCATAGCCGCCCACGCGGATGATCAGATTCATAATATTTTCCGCGCAGCGCTCCAGCTCGCCCAGGGACACATCGCCTGCCACATAGCCTGTGATCAGGCCTGTGCTGTCAAGCAGCCAGATGGAATATTCGCATACTTTATTTCCTTCTGCGTCGTAAATATAATCCGCATCATTTGTATAGCCTTCCGGAAGTACCGGGATTTCCGCCTGTTCATACGGGCGGTCACAGGACGCTACCACGCCGTTCTCGTCAAAGCACGGCTCCGTTGCCGGAACGTACATGTTGTTGATTTTGAACAGCTCATAGTCGCCGTACTGCGTGCCGCAGTGCTCACAATATACCTGCCCGGCATGGACGGTTCCATACCAACTGTCTGTCGCGCCTTCTGTTGTGAAGCCCTCCGGAAGTACCGGGTCTCCGCGACCTACCAGACTCGGCATACAAAGATCGCCCTGTGCGCGGATCATGCTGGCATTTCCTGCATCCTTCCCGGATGCCCAGTCTGTCATAACCGCGCCTGTAAAGCCCCACTCGTCACGCAAAACCGTAGTAATCAGTTCATAATTCGTAGCTGCATAGGAACCATTGATCCGATTGTAAGAAGTCATAATTGACCACGGATCGCTCTCCTCGGTGAGAATCTGGAACGGTTTCAGATAAATTTCTCTGAGCGCACGTTCTGTCACAATGGAGTCTCCGCCGCTGCGGCTGTATTCCTGGTTGTTTGCTGCAAAATGCTTTGCTGATACCGATACGCCGGCAGACTGTACGCCTTTTGTCATAGCTGCACCAATTTTTCCTGCCAGTACCGGATCTTCTGAATAATACTCAAAGTTACGTCCGCACAGCGGATCTCTGTGAATATTCAAAGCCGGTGCCAGCCATACGCTTACCTGGTTGTATTTTGCTTCCTTTCCGATCTCAGCGCCCGTCTGCTCGATCAGTGTTTCATTCCAGGTACATGCCTGCATCGTTCCGATCGGGAAGTACGTATTTCCGGCATCATCCTCATCCATGGTCAGACGGAGGCCTGCCGGGCCGTCAGCCATAACAGAAAAGTTCACGCCTCTGTTGCTCATGGTCTGTCCGATTCCGCCTGCCGCACCTGCTGCAGATTCCGGGAAGAAATGGTAATTGTCTGTACGTACGCCATAAATTCCTCCAAAGATCTGTGCAAGCTCTGCCAGCGTAAACTGAGAAATAAATTCTTCTACGGTTGCCTGTCCGTCTGCCACATGTCCAAGCTTAATTCCCTTATCCACACCAGTCAGCTCATAAGCCTCCAGGTCCGTATCCCATTTCTCTGTGATATCATTTGCAGCCTTGCGCAAAGAAGCTTTCTCCGAAGCCATCACATAGTTGCCCTCATCATCCTTCACTGCCTTGGCAACAACAAACGCAAAGTCCGGTGCAAGCACTTCCGTCAGCTCTTCGGTCACAACGGTCTCATCCACCGTATAAGTACCGGCCAGAGTCAGATTCTTAACCGTTGTCCCTGCATAAACAGCGTAGTCCCCTGCTTCCATTACGTAGCAGTTCTCATGGCCTGCAGCGCCGGAGTCATCATAAGAAGCCATATCCTTTGTCGCAAAACTCAAAGTCACCGTACAGGACTCGCCCGGTTCAAGTTCCGGAGTCTTGGCAAAAGCTCCCATCTCATAAGCCGGATTTCCAAGTGTGCCCACCGGCGCACTGTAATATACTTCCACAACTTCTTTTCCGCTCACCTCTCCGGTGTTCTTTACATTCACGTCCACGGAGATGGTGTTTTCATCCATCGTCGTCTCGGCAATTTCATAATCAAATGTGGTATAGCTGAGACCATATCCAAATTCATAACGCACTTCTTCCGGTGCAAATGTCTCAAAATAACGATAACCTACGTAGATGTCTTCTCCATAAATCGGATTAATTACGTCAATTCCGTATGTCGCACTCTGTACCGCATGTGCCGGATAATCCTCGTAATCATAAGCCCATGTGTCCATCATATGGCCCGACGGGTTGATCTCTCCGGTCAGAATTTTGCCGACAGAAATCGTGCCGTAGCCGCCCGGCTGCCATGCTTCCAAAACTGCATCCACTTCATATTTCTCAATCCAGCTCGTATCTACCATACTTCCTGTATTCAGAATCACCAAAACCTTGTCAAACGCCCCGCTGACCGCAGCAAGCGTAGCCTCCTCACTCGGAGAAAGATACCAGTCGCCGTCCCCTTCCTTCGCGGTGCGGTCATGGCCCTCACTCGAATTACGTCCGAAAACTACAACCGCCATATCATTGCGCGCTGCAATCTCTTCCATATTCAGATCATCCAGCGGCATCTCTACTCTGGACGCCCCGCTTCCCATGCTGCCGAAGGTGCTGTTTTCATTGTCATCTGAATTTTCCTCGCAGAACTTTGCATACACCTCATATAATTCCTGATCATAAGAAATGCCGGCTTCGGTAAACCCGTCAATAAAGTTGTATGAAGCGCCCGTATGTACCGTGCCGGAACCGCCGCCTCCTTTGTAAATATCAATCTGTGTCCGGCCAAATACGGCCACCTTTGTCTCATCCTTGTTGAACGGCAAAATCCCGTTATTTTCCAGCAAAACAGCGCCTTCTGCTGCCACCTGCAAGGACACTGATTTTGCATCCGACGCGGGATCAAGATTCCCGGCAAAGCTCACGCCCGGAACTGCTGTAAACGCGGTTGCCACTGCCAGAGAGATTGCCATAACCTGTTTCTTTTTCATCAAAAATCCTCCCTTTTCTATCCTGCATTCGATGGTTCATCCGTGCGCACCAGAACTGTACAGACATATCACCGGAACAAGCCATTCCTGTGTTTTCCTGCCTGAACCAACCGTCTTCCATAGAATAAAAAATTCGGAAACAGAAGTCAATCTTTCCGCTCCATCCTCAAAAGATCCCCCACTAAATCAAAATATTCCCCCCTCCAAACACTACTTTCGGTACTTAGCCGGAGAAATATTATAGAATTTCTGAAACACACCGCTGAAATGTTTTACGTCACGGTAGCCCGTCATCTCCGCAACCTGCGCAACCGTATAGGACGCATCGTCAAGAAGGCGCTTTGCATTTTTCATGCGGATGGCAGTCAGATATTCGCTGAAGTTCGAACCCGTCTCCTTTTTGAAAAGCGTTGAGAGATAACTTGGGCTCACATAAACCGTTGCCGCCACGCTCTCCAGTGTCAGGTGCTCCTCAAAATGTGCTTCTATATAGTTCTTCACAGCCCGAATTATTTTGCTGCACGATTCTGTCTGCGGCTCCGGACTTTTCAGCTTCTCCTTCACCACAGTCAGCGCTTTCATAAGCTCCGCCCGGTTGACCGGTTTGGGCAAAAAATCCTCCGCGCCCAGCTGCATCGCCTCTCTTGCATAAGAAAAACTCGCATAAGAACTGACAATCAGAAACCGCGTAGGCAGACCGGCTTCCAGCGTTTTTGCAATAATTTCCAGTCCGGAACGCCCCGGCATACAGATATCGGTTATCACAATCTCCGGCCGCAGCGTCAGAATCATCTCATACAGCTCATCCCCGTTTTTGGCGCACCCTGCCAGACTCAGCCCGAATCGCTTCCAGTCAATAATATGTTCCAGCAGTGTCAGCGCCAACGGCTCATCATCCGCAAGTACTACCCGCACCATTCGCATCCTTCTCCTCCATCGCATCCCGCGTTCGGGCCGGAATCCACAGGCTTACCTTGGTCTCTTTCCCCGGCTCACTCTCAATTGTATAATCCACAGGCTCCTCAAAAAAAACGTTCAGACGCCTCAGTATATTACTCAGTCCAATCCCGTTTGTATCATCATAATTCTCGTCTGCCATATCTTTTTGTACCTGCGCAAGGCGCTCCGGGGTAAAGCCAGTCCCATTATCCGCCACTGTAATTCTCACCCGTTTTTTGTCCCATACGGCGTCAATCAGGATACGGCCCCCCTGCGCAACAGGCATAATCCCATGAATCAGAGCATTTTCGCATAATGGCTGCAAAATCATTGACGGAATCCAAATTTGGCCGCATTCTGCCTCTTCCCGGATCTCATATTGCAGCCGATCTGCAAACCTTCGCTTCTGGATAGACAGATAATTCTCCACATTCTGCATTTCCTCCTGAAGCGTTACCGTCTTTCCCAGACGGCTCAGAGAATACCGCAGATAATCCGCTGTCTCAAAAATCATATCCATGGTCTTCGGCGCAGACTCAGCAGCCGCCTGTCCGCCGATCACATTCAATGCATTAAAGAGAAAATGAGGATTCACTCTTGACTGCAGCGTCAGCAATTTGGCCCGTTCCAGCTTGGCTGTCATCTGTGTTTCCCGCACCTCAGCCTCTTTGAGCTGCCGTTCCATTGCTTCCTTCAATTTCAGTTCTTCGATTTGATCCAAAATCTCATCCAGCATCCGATAAAAAGCCCTGGACAAAACCCATACCTCATCGTGCCCCGCCTCTGCTTCCGGCGGCATATCCACAACCCACTCTCCTTCGCAGATCTTTTCCGCACATCCAGTCAAAAGTGTCAGTCTTCTCGTAACGCCTTTTGAAAAACGCACCAGAAAAGCCATGCAAAAAACAATCAGTACTGCTGTTCCCCCAAGCAGTGTACGTTCCACATTTTTCTGCGTCGCCTCAAGCCGCGCCTGCCACTCTACGCGGTCCTGATTTACCACCTTCTGGTGCTGGTTCATCATCTTGTGAATCAGTTCCATCCGTTCTTTTGTGTCCTGGTACAGTGCCAAATATCCCCCTGTTCCCCCATTCGTTTCTTCCAACACCTTCCCTGCACAATCCGCATAATCGGCGATCAGATATTCCAGATCCGTAAAGATCGGTGCATCCAGCAGTCCTGCCAGCGCCTGCGCAGCCTCCTGCATCTCTTGCAACAATGCAGTGCACCGTATTTTTATGTCATCGTCCCTGTCAAGCGCATAAGAATACAGCCTGCTGTCACTCTCTTCAAGCCCATTCACCAGAGAAGCAAACGTTCTCTGTACTTCTAAAAGTCGGCTTTGCTGCCGAAACAGATACTGGCTGTTTTTCCAGAAGAACGAAAAAAACAACAGAAGCAGCATGCAAAGCATTCCCCCAAAAAAGAGCAGCCTTTGCCTGATCGAATGAATTCTCATCTTCCCTTTCATGATCATCTGCCCTCCAAATCCTGCGCTGTCAGCTCAATACAAGGAAATAACCGATCCTCCCCCATTTGTGTCCTGTCTGCCGCCAGTTCAACCAATGCCTGCGCACACGCTTCCCCGATTGTTTCCGTATCCTGCGTATATGTAAGATCAAGCGCGCCCAGACGCAGCGCATTTTCGATCTTTTCATTGCGGTCAAACGTAATCACCACAGTATCCCCGCTTCGCCCTCTTGCTTCAAGCACATCAGCAGCAGCCTGTCCGGACACTGCGTCCGCGCAGAACAGGGCCTTCAGCGCCGGATGCTCATCAAGAAGCGTCTCAACCGTAGAAATCGCTGTCAGCGAATCATACGAAGTGTTCATCTGAGCCACGATATTCACCCCATTTTCCTCTGCACCTGCAAAAAAACCATCCAGCCTCGCTCCCACGCTGCGCAACCCGGTCTGCAAAACCGGCGCCAGAACCGCCACCTCTGCTTGCGGTTCCAGTGTCTCAGCCAGAAAATCAGCAGCCTTTTCCCCGACGCCGTAATTATCTGTCCCGATATAAGCGTAACGTCCGCTCTCTTCCACATCTCCGTCTACCAAAATCAGCCGGATTCCCTCATCCGAAAGCGCCTGATAATATTCCAGGCTTGTCTCTGATCTTGTCCCTAAAAACAACAGCACGTCGGTCTTCATGCGTATGGCCAGCTTCACCACATGTTCCACGGAAACGCTTTCCATGCCATACCTGCTGAATGCCACCTCAGGATGCCCATCCAGATTTTTTTCAATTGCCTCTGCAATCTCATGCACAATATTAAAATCCTGCAGCCACGTCTGCTCATGATAAAATATAGCGGCGCGAAGCGGCTTCTCCTCTGTCTCATGCGCCTGCCCACTCATCTGCGCAAGCCCGTATAACACCCCGGCTGCCACTGCTGCTGCCGCTCTTTTCCCTCTGCCCATACACGCCTCCTTTTTGGAACCTCAATCCTTCCAACCTCTTCTCCAAATATATCCCACGCTTATTCTCACAAATGTAGTAAAAAAGAGAGCGCAGTTCCACCGATGAACACTCATCTGTGTGAAGCACTCCCTTCATTATATATCAGGCTTTTTTATATTTCAATTTCTTATACTTCAACCAGCTCATACTCTCTTGTTCCGATGCCGTGTTTTAATGCCGCATCAATCGTATGAATACCGTTCTTTGACTCAATACGCTCTACCAGATGATCTCTGCCCGGATCTTTAGAAGCATATACGAGATCAAGGCAAGCCTGATCAATCGCAACCGGATCAAGAGAAGCCAGAATACCGATATCCTTCATACACGGGTCCTCTGCCACTGCACAGCAGTCGCAGTCTACTGACATATTTGCCATTACATTGATATAAGCCAGATTGTCCTTAAAATAGTTTACTACGGACGCCGCCGCGTCTGCCATAGACTCCAGGAAAGAATCATGATCGGATGTCCAGAATGCATCAATATCTCCAACGCCGTGGATATATTTCTTGCCGTATCCGGAAGCCACGCCAATTGAAAGCTGCTTCAGCGCTCCGCCATATCCGCCCATCGGATGTCCCTTGAAATGAGAAAGCACCAACATAGAATCATAATTTTCCACATGTTTTCCCACAAAATTCTTTTTGATCTTCAGTCCATCTGGAATCGCAAGCTCCAGGTCCGGGCCATCTGCATCCATAATATCAACCGGGAAAATTTTCGAAAATCCATGCTTCTCCATGGTCGCCAGATGCTTTTCTGTCGTATCTCTTGAACCTTCATATGCGGTATTGCACTCTGTAACCGTACCCTTTACGTAATCCACCATCGGCTTCCAGAATTCACCATGCAGGAAATTCTGATTGCCCTCTTCGCCGGAATGTACCTTCACCGCTACCTTGCCTGGCAGCTCTTTTCCAAGCATTTTATACAACTCAAGAACCTTTTCCGGTGTAATCTCTCTCGAAAAATATACCTTTGCTTTCATATCGTAACCTCCTTTTAAGTTTTCTGTTTCACGCTTGTTTTTATTTTATACCTTAGAGTACACTATAGGTCAACTAAAATTTTATGAAAACATCCCTCGCTTTTGCTGCTAATGTGCGTGAAACATACTTCCCTGCCCATCCAAAATGTCCTACATATGTTTCAGATATTTCCGGTATGTAAATACAAACAACACCGCAGACAGCGCGGTTGCCAGATAATCAGTCACCGGCTGGCTCGCAGCCAGCATACGCGGCGTGTCGAAAATCTGTCGGAAGGCCAGCAAGATTGGAATATAAATAATCCCCTGTCTGCTCACAGACAGGATAAGCGCTGGAAGTGCAGCCCCTGTCGACTGAATTGCATTGACAAACACAAACATCAGGCCCAGAATGGGGCCGGAATAAATATAAATGCGGGCAAACTGGATGCCGAACTCATAGGCATCGGCGTTATCCAAAAATGCCTTTACGAGGCCGCCCGCCCCGAAATAGCAGATTGCTGTCATAATCAGGCTCAGGCTAAACGCAAGGCCCAGAGAAAACTTCATCACATCGGTATACCGCTTTTTGTTTCCGGCCCCGTAGCAGTAACCGAGCAGCGGCTGTATTCCACTTCCAAGTCCGATCAGAAGCATTACGACAATCATATTTACCTTCATGGCCACGCCGAGTCCAGCTACAGCCATATCTCCGTAACGCACCATCAGATTGTTGATAATGATGTTCGAGGTACTCATTAAAATACTGTTTAAAGAAGCCGGAATACCGATTGCCATCACGCCTGCGGCAATCCCGTCCCGGACCTTATAATCCTGCGGGCGAATCGAAAGCAGTGCCTTCTTTGACACGAGATGCCGTACATAAAAAGCAGCCGAAAAAACGTTTCCGATCACTGTAGCGATCGCTGCTCCGGCCACATTCCAGCCAAAGGTCAGAATCATCAGCGGATCCAGTACGATATTCATCAGGTTGCCGAGAATCATACCCATCATCGCAGTTTGTGCGCTTCCCTCGGCGCGGATGATGTTGCTGAACGAGTTGCTGACAATCAGAAACGGAATACCAAGTGCAACAATGTTTAAATACTGCACCGCATAATCCATCGTATCGCTGCTAGCCCCGACTGCCGCACAGATCGGCTTCACAAAGATCCAGATAACAATCATCGCGATGATTCCGATCACCAGACCGCTCCAGAAGCAAAAGGAAGAGGTACTTCTTGCCTTCTTCTCTTTTCCCTCACCGAGCATCCTCGAAATCAGGGACGTTCCTCCAATGCCAAAGAGCATGCCAACTGCCATAAAAAGCAGGAACACCGGCGTTGCCACCGAAACAGCTGCTACCATATAGGCATTTTTTGTCTGACCAATAAAAAAAGTGTCAGCCAGATTGTACACTAACACCATAAGCATGCTGATGATCGACGGAACCACATTGCTGATGACTGCCTTGGGTATAGGCGCATTTGCAAAAATATTTGTTGTTTTGTCTTTCATATTTCACTCCTCCTGTTCTCACAAAGAAAAGCCACGTTTCAGATTCTCGTATATCCGCTGCAAATACTGATCAAGCTGAAGCCGCTCCGTTGGCGTCATCCCGTCCAGCATAACACCGTATACGTATTCCAGCGCCTTTTTATCCTCCTCAAGAACGCGGTACCCTTTCTCCGTCAGAAAAATCCGCTTGCTTCTCCCTGTTTCCTCCCGGAAAATAAACGCTTTCTTTTCCAGAAGCTTTAGTACATGGATGGTACTGGTATGCTTGACCCCAAAATATGCTGCGATTGCAGACAGCGTATTCTCCGAATCCTCATGCAAAAGCAGATACACCAGCGTATCCATCTGAGGAGCCGTCAGGTCATATTGTTTCAAAAGCCTGTTTCGGCCGCGCTCCAAAGCTACCTGTATTTTTTTCAGATATATTCCTGTCTGAATCATGGTTACGCCCTTTCCTTATGTAGCTTGCTACATTTTATAACAACAATCTGGAAAAGTCAATCAAAAATCAATCCTTCCTTTTTCTATTTAAAGTACAGTAACCGCTTACTTTGTCGGAGCAGCCCGCGCTTTGTTCTATAATATAATTTACCATGCCCCTGTGGTTTCAAAGCAATACAAGGAAGAAGTAGAAAAAGGCAAATATCCGGTTATAGTTGTTGTAAATGGTACTGGTGTTTTGGAATTTGTATCTTGCTCAAATTGATACAATAGAAACCGTATTCCCGTGTTCTTCCAAAAGTGCAATGAGATCATCTGTCTTTAACCAGACGGTTGCCGTATTTTCATTCGGATGTACCCCAATAATGCCCGGTAACCCCATAAAGTCCTGATCGACGCATGCACTTACCGTTCTCTCACTATCATTTAAGATACCAAACGGTGATACAGAACCCGGCCTCAAATCCATAATATCCAGTAAATCCTGTTCCGACGCAAAACTCAATGGCCGGGTATTAAGCTTTTGCCTGAATTCTTTTAAGTTTACCTTTTTATCGCCTTTTACTATTATGAGATAAAAGTTTTTCTTTTTATCATCGCGGACAAATAAATTTTTTGCCACTGCTTCCGGATAAGGAATGTTGATTTCAGAAAGTTCCTCCATATTATAAACCGCTTCATGTTCTGTAATTTTATGCTGAATACCTTTCTTTTTCAGATATTCATAAATTTCCTGCCGGTTCATACTTCCTATCCTCTCTGATTTCAGGTTTCCAAGCCTCACGATTCTCACAATCCCACACTACGCTTACAGGCAAAGTTCTTTTATATAAAACTGATTCATCGTACTGTGGACAACTGCCTCCGGCTTATCAATCTGCTGAAATCCATTTCTTTTATACAACCGAATCGCCGTTTCAAGATTTGTATGGGTCTCGAGATATAATCTTTTATATCCCGCCTTTCCGGCAAAATCTTCTGCAATCTGCATTAGGTATCTCCCTATTCCTTTTCCCTTTGCCGGATCTGTCAGATAAAGCTTTTGCAGTTCTGCACAGTTCTCAAATCCATCAAATTCTGCCACGCCTACGCCGCCGATTACTTGTCCATTCTCGTCTGTCGCAATAAAATAGCCTCTTTTACCCGGAAGACTCCTGTAATACCTGCTGAGGTGATCCAACTCCGGATCAAAGTAGACCGTTCCCGGAATATCCAGATGAAATTTCTTTAAATTTGTTCTGATAATCTCTGCAATCAAAGAATCGTCTGCATCTGTAATCGGCCGTACATTAATAAGCTCCAAATATGTGCTGCTTTGCCTGTTTTTCATGCTTTTACCCGCTTTCTATTGCCTATACGTCATTTTTCAGAGAAGATCTTTATTTTACATATTTGCTTCTTCTGCGATAAAATGCAGCGAACAAAATTCCGCCCAATATTGTTAAAAGGCATACGGCATACATAATCAGATTTGCTGTTTGTGCCGTATTAGAGGTAGAACCAAGATCGGAAGCACCAGGCCCAAACCCGGACGGATCAAACCCTTCTGGAAATTCTCTCCGAAACTTTCCAGATGAAGATTCTGTTTCGGATTCTTTTCCAGACTCTGATTCTGATACTGATTCTGATTCAGATTCCGAAACCTGATTATCCTGAGTTTCACTGCCCTCTCCAAATCCTGTAAATTCGAAAGGCTTTCCACCCATTCCTCCCATATTCATGGTTCCCATTACCTCGACATTAATCGAAGACGCATCCACCAAAGCAGACGAATTTTCTCTTTGTCCCTCCGTTGTTGCCGGAACGGTGCCCTCCAACTGTCCCTGAATACTTTCCGCACGCAAAACAACTGTATCGTAAAGCATAGCTGCCCCGGTCTGATACTCTTCATATGAATAAAATGCAGTCGGATCTGTCTCGACAAGGGAACCGATCTGTTCCCCAATCCGCTGATACATTTCATCAAATATCCCACCGGATACATATTCCTCCACAAGCTGTTGCAAATAGGAATGATATTGGGCAAGGTATGTCTCATTCTCTAACAACGAATCAAAAAACTTTGTCCCTGAAAACGGAGTATCAATCGGATGATTCACTACATCAGAACCATTGTTTCCTCCCATCCCCATGCCTCCGAAGGCCAGATTATAATCCCACGGAAGAATATTCAGGCAGCCATTGGATTCATAAAGGTAATAATTATGTGCCATATTTCCCGTCAAGCTGTCCTGATTGACGACAAATGTATGAACCGCCATATATTTCAGAATATTGTCAATATCCAGATAACTCTTTAGTTCTGTCCCTTCACTGACATGTTTTAAAGCTTTTACCACTTTCTTATGTTCTTTGTCTCCGGTTTTCGTAACAGCCCCCTCCCAGATCGTTGTATAGCTATCCAGGTCATCATTGCTGTAATTCAGGTCAGCCCCACCGCTACGCGAGGAAAAAGCACCGCCCATATCCGGCATATTATTTGAAAAGAAATCTGGCATATTGCCGTCCGTATCCGGCATCTGATGCTCTGCTGTTCCTGTATTCGACCCTTCGTTTTCCGTTTCTTCCGGTGTTTCGCCTGCCACCTTGTTTGGCATTCCTTCCGCCATTTCTCCTGACGGCACGTCTGGCATTCCTGACATGGCAGGCATCTGCCCTCCAGGAAGCATCGCGCCTCTGCCAGGTCCTCCATCCTCTTCCTTCCTGTCACCGCCCATACCCATACTTTCTGGTTTGTACAGCGCGCCATTTCCTGTACCATAGTTCCGCATCAGAAAACTGTCCTCAACCGCTTCAAGCGCCAGATACACGCCCCAGTATTCCCCGTTTACAGATACTTTCGCATAATTATACAAAGAAGCATCCACATCCAGAAAACGATACATGTCGTAGACGATAGCCTCTTTCATGTTCGTCGCATCTGCATAATTATTATTCAGGATCAGCTTATCCAGGCCAAAACACGTCTGCCCCTCTACATACTGATCAAATTCGATCTTCAGACTGTACCGGTCTGTATTCGGATCAGTAGCAATAGCTGTGAGGCTCGTATTTCCTTTGGGGCGGATACCTACATTGCTCACTTTTGTCCCGTTAATTACAACGTCACATCTGTAATACATCTCAGAAATCGCATTGTCCAGAAGCTCCTGCCAGTCATCCTCATCTATTTCTATATTGACCTCCAGAATCTTATCCGTATCAAACAGCTTTGACTCATACTGCATCACAACACCTACACCACCGGTCGCACTCGCCAGCTGATCAGAAAAAGCCATCGCACACAGACAAATGACCGTCGCAACTGTCATCAATATGACTACAATCCTTGATATATACTTATTTGTAATCATAACTGCCTCCTTCTGTTATTCGAAAATTAGAACCAATTACAGTCTGAAATCAGAATCAGACGAACTGGAAATCCCCTTCCTTTCTTAAGACATATACTCCCCATTATAGCTGACCAGAGTCGTATGTTCCACGCCTGTAATCTCATTGATACGGTTCACAAAGGAAGTACCTGCATCTTTCATACGAATCTCTGCTGTCAGTTCTATGCCTCCTGCATTTACCGTTTTCGCCTTTACCACATATCGCTCGGCTGCGCTCTTCAGTACTTGTAATGCCGCCTCTTCCGCCGCTTCCGTCTGACAATTCAGCACCAGAAGGTAAGGATTATCATGGATTTTCCGGTTTGCAAACAGCAGCAGAACGATACCAATAAGTACAGAACCAATCACAGCCAGCGGGATCATACCTGCTCCGATCACAATACCTGCTGCAATTGCCCAGAACAGATACACGATTTCCATCGGCTCCTTAATCGCTGCACGAAAACGCACGATGGACAGCGCACCCACCATACCAAGGGAGAGCACGACATTAGAAGTTACCGCCATGATAACCAGCGTAGTTACAAGCGATAATCCAACCAACGTCATGGCGAAACCGGTTGAATACATAACTCCTGCAAACGTTTTTTTGTAAACAAGAAAAATAAACAGCCCGACCGCCACTGCAAACAGCATGCCGATTGCCATGTCTATCACAGAAAACTGCGAAACATTTTCCAGAAAACTTGATTTAAAAATATCATTAAATGTCATAACTTTAACTCCTCCTGCCTAAGTAATAAATCGAATTTGCCTGCAAACGATCTATTTTTCATTATCCAAATCGCCTACAAGCAGCATATTTTGAAAAAGCCTGCTGCCGCACTCCCTCGCTCTGAATCAGATGTGCAATAACCTCTGGAAGAAAACTGTCATATTTTACTTCCAGGATTATTGTCTGAGGTGCATCCGTTGCCCGGATATCATGCCGTTCTTCCAGAAAATTCTGATGATAAAGACTCGTCCGGATGTCCGAATCAAACGTAATACGCACATTTCCTGCACGGTAAATATAAGGTTCCCGAAGATACGAAACCATCACGCGCGGCCGCAAAAGCTGGTATTTCATTTTCGCATACATCTCCCGGATCAATGGGGATGGATGACACGCCATCCACAAAATCTCTCCCGCCAGCAGAGCATCATACTCCTTTTTTGTAAGCGGCGCATCAATCTTCATGCAAAGATTTCCATCCTTCATTTTCTTTTCCAGCATGATATACGAAAAGTCATCATTATAATAGCGAATCCGAAACTTTTCACGTTTTGCGGCTCCATCTATTTTTTCACGCAGCGCTTTATCGTTTAAATTATCAAAATAAATGCTGCGAATACGGTACTTTCCATCGGCTCCGACATGCCTGTCTGGATTCATGACACTGCGAAGCCGCTGCCGAAGCGGAAGATACGCCGCATAGTCAATCTCATATTTCAACTCATGCCGGTACTGTCCTGAAACATCCATACGCTCTACTCCTTTCCTGTTTTATCGTTTTAATAAGTATAAAATGGCAACCTGAAATGTAGCTGAAAACAGTTTGAACATTCTGTGAAAACAGGCGAACTCTACCATGGAAAATCCCCCATTCAGACCCAAAAAAGCCGCTGTACGTTTCAATTCATACAGCGGCTTTCTTCACTTTTATTTTTAATCTGTTTCTGTCCGGAGTAACCCTTATCACTCCTCACAATGTCTGTTTCTACTGCCTGTTTCCCCTGTGCATCTGTTCATAATCCTTCAATGCCTGGAATGCCTCTCCTGACAGAGGCAGCAGCGCTACCATGTTAAATACTGTCATCAACCCAATGCCAACATCACCGAGATCCCACACAAAAGTGTAAGCAGCCAGGCCGCCGATAAACAGCATCACAAGTGCCAACAATTTATAAAATGTCTGTGAAAGCCAGTTATCCCCAAAGAGATATGAAACATTGGATCTTGCGTAAAACAAAATACCGATAAACGTAGAAAAACTGAACAGCAACAAAATCACAGCAATAAAAATTACACCAAAACTTCCGAAGTGGAAACGCATTGCTTCCTGAAGCAGATCCATGCCAGCCAAATCAGCAATCCGCTCTGCCGGAGCCAGCAGCATGATCATCGCAGAACAGCTGCAAATCACAATCGTATCAATAAACACACCAAATGCCTGTAAAAGGCCTGCCTTAGCCGGATGGCTGACATCCGCTGCTGCCGCCGCACACGGCGCAGAACCGGAACCTGCTTCATTCGAAAACAGACCACGCTTTACGCCATTCATCAGCACCGCGCCAAAACCGCCTGCTGCCACCTGCCGCAAACCAAATGCTTCTGAAAAAATCCGTTCAAATACAGATGGCAGAGCGCCTCCGTTTTTCACGATCACAATGACCGTCATCAGTAAATAACAGCCTGCCATAATTGGCACCACCACATCAAGCACTTTTACTGTTGCATTTTTTCTCAGAACAATAATCGCTGACGCTAAAACCAATGCAATCGTCGTATAAAGCGGCGGAATCTCAAACGCATTATCCATTGCTGAAGTCACAGAATTGCTGATTACCTGGCTGATGCCACACCAACAGATCAGCCCTGAAATTGCAAACATTGCTGCAATGATACTGCGCCTTCTTGCATTTTTGCCCCGCTTTTCTCTTCTGCGCATCATAAATGCATGAATATAGTACGCCGGACCACCGCGATACCCGCCATACAGAGGATCTTTCTCTTTGTATATCTGTGCCAGGGTTGCCTCAGCAAATGCTGTGGAAGAACCAAGCAGCGCCATCAGCCACATCCAGAACACTGCACCTGCGCCACCTGCCGAAATAGCTGCCACCACACCCACCAGGTTTCCCATACCTACTCTGGTAGCCGTAGATACAATCAGCGCCTGAATTCCGGAGATACTTCCTTTTTCCGTCTGCCTGCGTCTTTCTGCCGAGATCCGCAGTATATCTGGAAACATCCGAATCAGCACAAAGCCTGTCCGAATTGTGAAAAAAATTCCAACCGGAACAAGAATCAAAACCAGCAAAGACAGCCCGGCACTTCCGCCTCCCGGAAGCGGAACGGTAATCAAATCCCCCCACATAAAATCATAAAGCGCACGAATCAGGTTATAAAATACTTGAAAAAACCCCATAAACACCTCTTATGTCAAAAATATTAGGCAACTGCAAAACGCTGTGATCATCTGGCAACTTATAGGCAGTTGTCCTGTATACAGTATAACAGGAAATCAAAAATTTGTATAATTAATAATAAAAATTCTATTCATTCATATTTTAGATTCAGACAGGAAGAATCCATTCCATGCAAAAAACAACGGCACACGACACAATCGACACCTGAAACAGACTCTTTTTGCAGTACGCCAAAATACTCCCAACCACAAGTGCCGCCGCACCGGACCATATACTTGCAGTTGCTGTCAAAATAGCCGGAAAAATCATGACAGACAGCGTCACATACGGAACATAATACAGAAAGGATCTCACCCACGGATTCTTAATTTCCTTTCGTATTAAAGTCAGCGGAAGCATTCGTATCAGATACGTCACACCCGCCATTACCAGAATATACAGATAAACATTACGCTCCATTTCAGCTCAAATCCTCCATCCTCTTTCATTCAACATCTCTACCTTCTTACCGGTTATCCCTTCTCCTCTTTTACCGGAAAAAGTGATGCCGCCACCCCCGCAATCAGTACTGTTAAAATAATAATCCTGAAACCCGACGATATATCTTTCAGCAACGGAACGACTGAAAACACAAAACTGGCCCCCATAGACACCAGAATGATACCGGCAAGTATCCGGCTTTCTCGCGCCGGAGGAATCACAACAGCAAGAAACATTCCATAAAGCGCCACGCCAAGCGCACTTAAAAGCCGGGCTGGCAGAAGATCTCCTGACACTGCTCCGAGAAATGTGCCAAACGTCCATCCTGGAACTGCTACACAAATCAGGCCATATGTATAAAAAGGGCTCAAACTCCCCTCCCTGCAAACAGACACTCCAAAAATTTCATCCGTGACTCCATAAGAAACCATAAAACGATGCAGAAATGGCATTCCTTTTTCCAATTTCTGTGACAGGGAACAGGACATAAGGCAATAGCGCAAATTAATAATCAGCTGTGCTGCCGCCATCTCCACAAAAGGCGCCCCGGCCTCAATAATCCCAAGAGCCGCAAACTGCCCCGCGCTTGTCAGATTCGTAAGCGACATAATAACCGCCGCAAGCGTACTGACCCCTGCTTTGCGAGCCATAATACCAAACGAAAACGAAACAGCCAGATACCCCAGCCCAATCGGCACACCATCCTTTAATCCATATCGAAACTGCCGTATTCTCTGATTCATACAACTTTCCTCCGAATCACATTTCTCATAAGTTATCTGCCACACAAAGATGTTACCCGCAGAACAGATCTATTCTAACACGCCGCAACCGCACCGTCAAATATTCTGCCACCATCGGAAAACAAAGAGAAAGCTTCACAAAATTCCCCCTACATCTTCCATATTTTTTATTGACATACCATACTGCTTTCCTGTATAATCCATATCATAGATAATTGGTAGGAAATGGAGGATTACTTATGAATACAATGAAAAAACAGCGTACAAAACTTCTTTTAACATTACTGATGATCTGTATCCTGTCCTGTGTTTTGCCACAGTCTGTACTGGCAGATTCCGCCCGCCTTAAATTCAGCGCCAAAACTTCCGGCTCTGGAAATAAAATAAAAGTCAAACGTGTCACTTACGACAAGAACTCTGATTATGAAAACCGGGAGTCCCTTCGTCCCGCTGAGCTTGAAGTCGACTTTTCCTCCCGTGTCACCTGGAAACGCGGCGCAAAGGTTACAGTTAAGGACAATAAAGGCAAAACATACCGTGCCTTTTTAACGGATAAAGACAGTGACGAATGTGACATCAATATCTATAATCTTAAAGAGGGCCGCACCTATACGATTACAATCAACGGCATAAAAAAGCGCGGCACGACCGGCTACCGCAAGTTGACCATCAAAGCCTCGGTCCCTGCGCCAAAACCAAAATCTCAAAAAGTAAAAGTGAAAAAAATAGAGATTGATGACGAGGATAACGAAATCGAAGTTTCTTTCGCCTCCAAGGTAGACTGGAAAAGAAATGCAAAAATCAGTTCCATCAAAGACAACACCGGCAAAACCTGCAAAGGATATCTGATTGATATCGACGACGATGAATGTGAACTTTACATTCCGAACATGAGAAATGGCCGTACCTACACCGTTCAGCTTTCCGGAATTAAAGCCAGAGGTGCTTCCTCATACGGAACCGTCACCTTTAAGGTCCATGTTCCGTCCTGGAGTCAGATATCGTAAATCCACTGAGTTCTTCACAAGATTGTTTTAATGTATTGAGTTTATACGGAATCATCGCCCAGTTTATACCGCGATGATTCCATTTTTTTCTCTCTTATCGCTGCATTTGCACGCAAAATCTACATTACAAATCACCACTGTCACCCTATGGTTCCATTGTTTTATTAGCAATGACATACCCATCCACATTATTGCCGGACACACGGTATTCACTCCCCTCCGGCAATGACACCGAAGTATTCATGGTAAAGAAAATCTCGAATGTCTCGTCCCCGCAAACCTGTGTAATTGGAGACAATTCACTGGTATTCTCCCGGAGCCAGTCCACATATTCCTCCAGACATAAATCATGCTCATACATATAGTATGCATGCGGGACACCCACATATCTGAAATGCCACTCTTCATTACTGATCCCTGTGATCTCTGTCTTACTTGCCTGATAGCGTAGTACAAATCCAAAACGGTACGAATTGTCTGCATACCACACGGCTTCCGCGCTGTTGCTAAAGTTGCCCTCACTGCCATCCTCATAAAAAATACTAAGATCCATTGCCAATCCTGTATGATGTTCACTGTAGCCGGGATTGGCCACATAAGCTCTGGCATATTCCAAGCCATACTGGTTGGTATATTCCTCATAAAGCTCCTGTTGTTCCTCCACAGAACGGTATGCACTTGAAATACCGCTTAGATAGCTCCCAGTTTCCGCCTCGCAAGCTGCAATCATCTGGTCAAGCGGATCAATCACCCTCCCGGCAAGCTGCACCTCAGGCCAGCTAACCGTGTAACCTCCACTCTTTGCCTCCTCCACACGTACCAGCTGCACAGATGCGCTGTTTTCCTCAACATGATACGGATACTCTGAATTCACCAGTATCAGGTCCCCTGTATACTTGTCAGCCTCGGACAGCTGCAAAAGTACATTTGCCGCATCAACAGGATTCTTTAAAATATTATGTTCATCCGACACATTGTCTTTCTGCGCTGTATCAGCCTTGCGGCTCGAAAATTTCACCGCCACAAGCGCCATTCCTGCTACTACAAACAGCAAAGCCAGGCCCAATATCATTTTTTGCTGCTGAACCCTTTTTCTTCTTTTGCGCCTTGCTTCTGCCCGCCGAATTTCTATCGGCTGTTCCGGCCTCTCTTGAGTGTTCCGTCTTTTTTCATTTCCATTTTCCATATCAATTCCCAATCATCAAATTTGTGTTCAAATATGTTATCTTGATTCCAGTAAAATTTTCCGCCCATACAGACAAAACAAAAAGGATGCAAATGCAAATCCTGTAGATTACATTTTGCATCCCTTTATCGTTTGTTGTTGTACAATCGCTTAAAACAGACCGTATTACCTGAATTCAAACCGGCTGCTGCTATACTGCCACATTAAAGAGATTGCGCAACTGATTTGCGATATCATCACTCGTCGCGTTCAACATAGCCACCTCATTAATATCAGACAGTTTATTCAATTCTCCATTGGTGTCATTATAATTGTATCCAATCGTATACACCGGCACTTTCATTCCTTCTACGATCGACGTGATCCGATTCAGGCTGTAGCCTTCGTTCTGCTGGCCGTCCGATAAGACAAACAGCATAAGCTTCGCATCCGGCACCTCTTTTGCCTTCTCGGCAAGCATATCCAACGCTACCAGCACCGCATCATACGTCGCTGTGCCGCCGCCATCCGATAAGTTTTTCACTTCACCGGAGAAATAAGCCTTCTGTGTCGCATCAAACTGTGCAATAGGCAGATTGATCGTCACATCGCTGGCATAGCTGACAAGTCCTACGTAATGGTCTGAGCCAATATACGAGGAAGCACTGATCAGGGATGCCTTCAGAGAATTCAGCGGAGCTCCTCCCATTGAGCCGGAAATATCTGCAACAAACACCGCGATAATCGGCTTACCGCCGCTCTTGTTTTTCTTCCATACCTTCTGAGCCGTCAGATATCCTGTCCCATCCAGTCCCGGATCCTGTGAAACGTAATCGTCATGACGGTTGAAACCTTTTTCAGTCGCCATTTTCTGATTTTCTTCCGTCAGACAGTATGCAGCAAACAGCGCAGCTGCCTCCTGCTCCTCTTCCGTACAGTAATCAAACGTGTACACCGGATGATCGTGACGGATACCGGCTGGAATATACTCATAATTCACGAGCTCCGGCGTATTGATATAGGCCTGTTCTTCCATTACCATGGCATTGATAATACCTTTCGAAGCCTGATTGCGGAGCACGCCTGTCGTGTATGCTACAGGAGGAGAATCTTTCTGATACTCCAGCAACTTTTCCTGTGCCTTATCAGATAATGGATTGCTGTCATCAAATGCTTTCAGCATGGCAGTCAGGATATTCAGACCTGTACTGGAAGTATACGGATTCGTATATGCAAATGTCAGATCACCTGCAAGCGTAGCCTCCAGCACATTTGCCACGGTTGGATCCTTATACTTCTCAACAAACTTATCATAGATATCTTTCTTGATCAGAATTCCGCCTGTATTTCCTGCAATACGCTCTTCAATCTGACTGACCCCGACCCCTGATGATTTCAGCATTTTACCCCATGCATCGTTCGATGGAATGAAAACATGCGGATGGTAAACACCGGCATTAATGTATGTGACAACTTCGCCCGAAGCCATTTTCCTGACAGAAACCGTAACCTTTTTCCCATTCACGGTCTGTCCGGACTTGTTGAAATCTCTGGCAACCATGTTGATCCAGTCGTCCGGCGCGTCAGAAGAAAGTTCTGTCGCTGCCGCAATCTCAATATCAATCGCTCCATCCCCGCTCACCGTGATCGGAAACGTATCAATATCTGCAAGCGCCTCTGCCTCTGATACATCATCCGAGTAAATATCAAGGACAGGTTTTTGTACCGTGTAGGTCTCAACTTTTTTCAACAGAGAACTTATTTCCGCTGTGGCATCCTCATAGCTCATCGACCTCTGGCTGTTCTCTCTCTCAGTCCTGACCGGCTGCTCATCCGAACATCCCCAAAGAAACATTGCCCCCACTGCCAGCAGACAAAGCCACCTGCTCTTCTTGTTCTTTCTCATACTGTTTCCCTCTTTCCTGTCAGCCCTTCGCCGACCATTGCTGTGTCCATTCAATCCTTAAGCATCCGGATCTTTCATCTCGCTTTCAATTGAAGACAGAATTGTAGATTTATAAATTTCCAGCATTTCCATGCTGTTATCATCTTCTCCCTGCTTGTTCAAAAACTCCGCAAGCGCAAACAGAAACTCCTGTACCTGCTGAAGCTGCTTCTGCCCTTCTTCATGGCAAATCTGCAATCTCCGCTCCACCTGACGGACAGCCTCATCGCTGTCATTGTCCGCCACATCCATATAATTCAATACTTTTCTTACATTTTTGCAGAGATACTGTTCTACGCGGTCCAGAACATCTTCCGTGTTGGCAAGCGCCGCTGCCCCGTTTACATCTAACAGATGCGAAAGCTTTTCCTCATACTCATCCATGATATTCATCTGCATCCGAATCTGCAGCAGCTGCTGTGACAGACCGTGCCACTTTTCAGCCGCGTTTTCCAGCAACAATTCCTGAATTTTCTGCGCATCCATTTTCTTGGAAACTGACAAAACCTCTTTATGCTTTTCCTGCTCTCTGAGCATCTCTTCTTTTCTGACCTCCATCTGGGCCGTCTTTTCATCTTTTTCCTTTTGCCAGATCTGTCTCCGTCTCCATTCCACGCCGTACAGAACAAGCATAAGAACACTAAGAATACCCCCGACTGAAAGAACGCCTGTCCGAAGCTTGCGGTAAAAGCGGATTCCGTTTCGGATAATAATACTGTCTGTCTGCAAATGCAGGTAAACACACGCTGCTGCAAACAGCCCTATGATAAGTATCACATAAATACCCTTTATTTTTTGTTTTCTGTCCTGCATAAATGCAGCTCCCTTCTCAGTGTACTTTCCAGCCGAGTCACTTCAGCTATATCCTGCATTTGCTCTGAAGCCTTTAAATGAACGTGAATCTCATCCGAATGAGCCAGAAAGCCATTTAACAGATCCTGCTTCTGCTCCAGCAGTAGGAGATTCTGACTGATGGTCTGCTCTGTCAAAACGATACTTTTTCTGATCTCTTCCATCCTGACATCGGCCAAAACATCCACCGGGTCTGCGAAATCATTCGCAAAATCAGACTGTCTCTGCCGGGTAACCGTCTCCTCTGTCTGCATCCTCCGCTTCGCATTCGCCAAATCCGTCTGGATCTGGCGCAGCTTTTTGCCCAATCCCTCGCAGCGCCCGATCATAATCCTGCACTGCATGTCGAATATTTCTTTTGGAGCAGTTTTATATAAAGGAATGATGTATTGATCCATATCATTGCTGATACGCAGCAGTTCATCTGCCCCCGCAGCGGCCTGCTGCTGTAATTTTCTTACGTTCATCATCTCATCACACAATCACTTTTGCTGTTTCTTTCATTATAACAGTTTTTTCTTATTGGTCAAACAAATTTGTCGCAGTATTCTCTTACTTTTATTCTGTATTTTGGCTGTTTTCACAAATCTAGTTTTCGACTTTCTTAATTTAACAAAGGAAGGTCGATTGGCACTCCAGCTATCTGCTCGATCTCCGCATAGGTCAGTTTAAAGTTAACTGTCCCGTTTTCTTTTATATATTCCCATGATAAGTCATATTTGCTCATATCTCTGTATACAATTCTTTGTCTTTTTGGCAACGTACAAGGCCTGATCCGCCTGTTCCAGAAGTGTTTCATATTTGCACAAACCGTCTGGTACAACAACATAACCAATACTTTTGGTTACCGGATAACTGCCAACGGAATCCTGCAAAAAGTCATTGAACGTTTTTTCCAGATAACACAGCTTAGAAAACGGAATCAGCAAAATAAATTCGTCCCCGCCAAAACGTCCGATCAGCGTCTGCTGCAAAAAATGCTTCTGAAGCTGCTTCGAAACATCGAGGAGCACCCGATCACCGGCTGCATGTCCAAATGTGTCATTAATATTCTTAAAATCATCCAGGTCAATGATCGCAAGCGCATAGCAAGGCTTGGGCTGACTGCACAGACATTCACGGCACAGTATATCAAACGAGGTTTTGTTGTATAAGCCCGTAAACAAATCCCGCATGCTCTTTTCCCTTGCATCCAAAATGTGTTCGTAAAGATTACTCACATTCGAAACCACACCGATCATATTTACAGACCCATCTTCCTTCTGATAAGGGGTTGCATGAACACGGCACCACATATAATCCCCCGGCGCAGTCCGCATCCGTGCATCATATATTGCCTGCTCCCCGCTTAGTACCTTCTCAAATGCGTCCGCTACAACACCCGCATCCGTCGGATGCACAAAATAGTTCGAAACCTTTTCCATATATAGTTCCGGATCAAGCGCAGCAAAACTCCGTACATCCTGAAGTATTTTCTCACCCGAAACACCATAAATAGCCTCAGCATTTACAAAGCCTAAATAAGTCTGTTTCTCAAGATCCACTTCAAATACACAAAGCCCTGCACTCTTGAGGACAAGCTCAAGATAATTTTTATAATTAAGTAACTGCAAAATCATTTCCTCCAATTAGTATCATATGCCGGTCATTCCCGGAAATGATAACAGTTATAAAACATTTCTTCAATATTCTCTATAAAAAAACTTTCTTTTTGTCACTTTTTCATCATGATCCATTTCATCCGCACCGCCTGTTCTTCATTATAAACCTTCACAAATATACGAGAGTCAAACGACTCCCGCACTTTGGTAGGTGACACTATAAATCTTCTCTAAAATAAAGTCAACTAAAAATTCCGCATCTACTCCCATTGGAAGAAACGGATGGCAAGGCCTCCGCAGACAACTGCGACCACCGCCATGATGGCAATTGGAAACCAGACCGATTCTAACGGCAGACCCAGCGAAGTTGCTTTCAGCACTTTAAGCCCCTGTGTCAAAGGCAAAATATCTGCAATCTTCTGCAATGCAGACGGCATCACTTCGTAAGGTAAGGTTGCCCCTGAAAAAATGAGCATCGGAAAATACAGGATGCTGGCAGCCACACTGCGAGCAGAAATGCAAGACTTGTAGGCGTAACTTTATATCTTTTTAATATCTTTTTCTGACGGTAATCGGAAATCAACAGCGGAAGCCCCATCACACCGCCTGCACAAATCGCAATGGTCGATAAGGCCCCGAAGGACTGTTCCAAAAAAGTATATTCTACTCCGGGAACCGCTGTTTTGGCTCCATAAATGACTCCCAAAATTACAGAAACCACTACCGGCATACAGAGAGCAAAAATAACCATGTCCATTCCCCGGAAGGATAACTTCAGTTCTGTTTTCAACATTGTAAAAAATTTATTCATTGTCCTCGTCCTCCTCTCCAGTAAACCATAAATACGCATCTTCCATTTTCTCATAAGGGCTTAATGCTACCGCTTCTTTCACAGTTCCTTCAAAGGCAAATCCGCCATCCTTCAGGATACCAATCCGGTCGCAGAGAATTTCTACCTCATCCATGAAATAAGAGGACAGAACTATTGTCAGGCCATTTTTCTTTAACTCCAGCAGGCTTTTCCAGACACCCCTTCTCGCTTTTGTGTCAAGTCCTGTGGTAAGCTCATCCAAAAAGACCACCCTGGGATTAGGAATGAGGGACAGCACAATAAATAATTTCTGCTTCTGTCCTCCGGATAACTCATTTACAAAAGCATTTTCCTTATCTGACAAACCAAATTTGTGCAGCAACTCTTTGTATGCCATTGGATACCTGTAAAGGCAGGTCGTCTCCTCGCACAATTCTTTTACCTTGATCTTGTCCGGATAATTGGCTTCCTGGAACTGTACCCCAACCTGCTTAAAAAGTTGCTTTCGCTCCGTCCACGGGTCTAATCCCAAAATACGAACCGTTCCAGAATCCGCCTTCTTTGTCCCAAGAATACATTCTATCGTAGTACTCTTGCCTACGCCATTTGCTCCAAGCAGACCATACACTTCACCCGCTGCAACTGAGAAGCTGAGATTCTCAATCACTTTCTTTCCGTCATAAGATTTGCTCAGCCCGGAAATTTGGATTGTTTTTTCCATTTCACATGCCTCCTTATTTTAATTCTGAGTTCAAATATCCTGCTGCAAACAACAGGATATTTGACTCTCGCGGCAGTCGCCAAATGGACATACAAGTATGTCCGTCTGGCTCGTTGCTCGCGTAAATAAAGATTAGCATCCAATCCAACTGTGGTGGGTAACTGTAGGGTTTTATTCGGATAATTTTTTCATCTTCTCAATCTGACAAGCTACATAAAAAGCATTGTTTTTTGCCTCATTCAATGAGGTCAATAACTTATCGCAAGCCCTTATGATATCATCATCCTTTGGCGTATCAATCGCTTTCCGGATATAGGTTTGCGGATCATCCGATAAGGCCTGAAGCATTCTCAAAATAGCAGAGAGGGAATAGTTGGCACAACGAAGAGATCGTATGATTTTCAAGCGAAGCATGTCTTCTTCTGTGTACACCCGGTATCTGTTTTCAGTCCGCTTGATGGTAAACAGACCATTCAACTCCCAATTTCTTAATGTATCAATCGTTACCCCTAAAACATCTGCTGCTTCCTTTCTTCTATATGTCCTCTGCATTCCAACATTTCTTTCACTCATACCCGATAAAATACTATGAGTAATCCGTATCGCTTCTTCTGCATTTGCTTTTTCGATGTCTATCTGAACAATGTATCGCCTGGTCAATTCCATAGCTTTCTCATAATTCCCCAAAGCAGAAACCTTAATAATATCAACCGCCTGTTTACGAAGTCCATTTTGAAGAACTTCCACCTGGAGGGCCGCCCGCGCTAATCTAAATTGCTCAATATGCTGATCAGTAAATACCCGATAACCATTATTTAGCCGTTCTGGTTTTGGAATGAAACCGCACTTTTCATATAAGCGGACTGTATTTACATGTATGCAGATTATCCTTGCTATGTCTATTGTCTTATATGTATTCATTCAACGCACCTCCATCCTTCATTATGGCATACTTTAGAAGTCTGGTGTTATAATGTAGGGTTTTTAGTTTACCGTAGAATACCCAGAATAGCAAGTCATATATTGCTCTCATTTTTCCAAATAGCAATCTCATCAACTCGACACCCCTTTTATCCATCCTGTCTGCACAACATGCCCAATATCTATCCTGTCCACTCAGCTCTTCGCCATTTTGCGGTAGGCCAGTTCCCACAGACTTCCAAAATGCAAAAAATCCGGGAATTGAAACTGCCAACCAAACAGTCCCAACGCCCAGAAAACCCTTGTTTTCTACACTTTTTCAGTTCCTTATTTCGTGGCCCTTGACATCAATACTACACACTCAACGGTATTCCCAGATTCCCACAAATTTGAAGTGTTTTCTACTGTTTAATTCTTAAAAGCTCTGGTGCAACCATAATATCCAACTTTTCTTTATCAATAAATTTCATAAAATCCAAGATAATCTCTTCACTGTGTTTCTGCAAATCAAATATTTGATTCTCTAACTTTTGATTCTCTTTGATATATTTGGAATAAACCGTCTTAATGACTTCCGTCAATTCAAAAATATGGATACACAAATACCTATCTATATAATATGCATTTATGTTTATTACCATGGACTTCGTATTCAATTTCATTTTGCATTTATTCTCTGCAATTGTTTCAAGATATATATTCCAGTTTACCTGTTCTGGTGTACAATGACTATAGCTATTCAATGACTTTCTAATCGTTTTTCTGTATTCCGAAAGATTCACCTCATCTGTGATTGAATCAAATGTCCATATTTTAGCCGCATCACTACTTTTCAGTTTACCTTCATTCCACTTAATCGCAGCATTTTCATCAATCCCGATAGCTGCAAAGCAGTCTGTAGCATCCTCTATGGCGCGCAAGAGAGTTATTGCTGATGAATGCAACCCTCTGCAATTTATCAGCCCTGCACTGGTTATCAATCCTAAAAGATGTGTTAAAATCAATGCACATGCCGATTTTGATTCAACTGTATTCGCAACTGTTTCTGGCTTAACTTCAGCAAAATGCCAAGCAATTTTTAGCATTTTTTGTACAGGACTTTTCTCTCCAATAATATCTGAAAATGGTTTCTGTAATTGATTACTCATATATACATTCTACCCTTATTCTTCATGACAGGTTGTTGCTAGTTTCGGCAAATTATTCAGGCTCACTGTCTCCAATGTCTGTAATTGCTGTACCGCCAACTGTCGAAGCAATTCCATTCGTTCTTTTTGACTTTTCCCTTGATTAATCAAAACCGCATTATAGCTTTCCAAATTCGCAAGTACCAATAACTGATTCAGCGTTGCAGCATCTCTCATGTTTCCTTTTACAGTTGAATTCTCGTCTTTCCACTGCTTCGCTGTTTTTCCAAACAGAACTACATTCAACATATCTGCCTCATTAGCATATGTATAGGCTATCTGTGCAGGAGTTAATTCTGGCGGAATCAAATTTTCTTTTATCGCATCAGTATGTATCCTGTAATTCAACTTAGAAATCTCTCTGTTCAAATTCCAATTCAGAGATAACCGACTATTCTCATCTGACTTTAATCTCCTGTAATCCTTCATAATATATAACTGAAATTCTGGAGAAATCCAAGTTGCAAAGGACATCGCAATATCACTATGGGCATAAGTTCCACCATAACGTCCTGCTTTTGAAACAATACCAATAGCATTCATCTGTGTAATCCACTTTGTCGGCGTCATCACAAAACGATTTAATCCTGCCTCATTTTTAACCGCCTCGAATTGCACACGGTTAAAATCAGGATTATGCAGTTCTTCCCAAACGCCTAAAAATTCTATTGTGTTACGATTGCGCATCCAATTTTGAATCACAAATCGTGGGTCATCCTCATTTCGATATTTTGCAATATCTGTTAATGAAATAAATTCATTTTCAAAATTCGTAGTATAAATACCAATATCTATACCTTTTGCATGGATAGTTTCCTTAACAATCTTCGCCATAACCATCCTCCTTCTTCTCATCATAAGCTCAGCTAAAATATCTCCTGAGCCATTTATCCTCTACCTAATTTATAACTCATTTTTCATCCCTCTTCCCACATTTCCCGATATGCTTCAATGTAAAGCTTAATGTAACTAGGGTATACATACAAATATCTTCTACACACCCTTTTATACAATTCCAATATTCTTTCATCACATGCAGAGTCCAGTAGATACTCCAACAAATATAACAATTCATCTTCTGACACGGTTCTGCTACACATATCTTCAACCAACGGCAAATAAACTTCATAGGCTTTTTGATGTATTTCAACTATCCGCTCTGCAATCTGATAAATCCTTTCATCCATTAAATTACCTCAAAATATTTAAGTGCATCCGTTATCGCTTCTACCTTCTCTTTCGGTGGATGCTTCCTCGGATGTTTTAATTCTTCTACCGCTTTAGGAGCATCATACATTGTCAATCCCAAAGACCTTTTCACCTCTACGACATAAGCGGTATGTACCTTAAATCCATATTTCCTCTCAACATATTCCTGTATCATTTTATAAGTAATTTTCGGTTTTGGCTGGTATTTCTTTGCACGCTCCGCTATTGCATCTAAAGGTACTTTCCCATCACCTTCTCCAAATTCCACCGTAACATTAATGACACTATCTGGTGATTTGTGGGACAAAAGTACGATACTTTCCACATATTCACTATTGTCCAAACCTCATCACATATCTTTTTATTTCTTATCTGCCTTTTGTTCCAGCATTTTTATAGAGTTCAAATAGTCCTCTTCTACATCACTAATAGTTCTGGCTTTATATTTCTTATATTCATCTGTTGCCTTATTAACAGCCTGCTTATGAGAGACACTTCCATTTCCCTGCAATAACTGCTCTCCAGTCATTGTAAGAATACGATCCAAATGTTCTGCCCAATCTTTCATGGTCATTGCCTGTTCACGTTCTGCCTGACGTTCCGCAAAATCTAAATACCCTGACACCAGTTGACCCATTGCTCGAAGTTCTTTTTCATCCAAATAATTTTTTGCAACAACAGCTTCTTTCAATGTCGGCTGATTTCCAACAAATGTTGTAAGTCCCATAAACTCTTTTTCAGCATCTGCCCTTGTGTAAATAACCTCTGCCGCTGTTTGACCATGAATCGCATAATGAATTTTATTCTGCACTTTTTTGAAAAAGAGAATGGATATTTCCGCTTTGGGATCGTAATCAATGCTAGTAGCGTAAATCTCCAGAACTTGCCTATAAAATACCTTTTCAGAAGCACGAATGTCTCGGATTCTTTCAAGTAATTCTTTAAAGTAGCCGCCGCCACCCAGATTTTTCAATCGTTCATCGTCCAATGCAAAACCTTTTCGCATATATTCTTTCAGTATATTAGTCGCCCAGATCCTGAACTGCGTGCCGCGTTTGGATTTCACACGATAGCCCACAGAAATAATGACATCCAAATTATAGTAGTCAACTTGATAGGTTTTTCCGTCCGATGCAGTTGTTGCAAAATTTGCAACAACTGACGCTCTCACTAATTCACCTTCAGAAAAAATGTTTTTAATATGCCTTGAAATTGTCGATTTGTTTCTTTGAAATAATTCAGCCATCTGGTCAATGGATAGCCATACGGTATCTTCGTCAAAAGTCGTTTCAATTTTTGTCAAACCATCTTGTGTTGTATAAATAATGATATTAGATTTCTGCTCCACGTTCTCCCGGTTATTCACTCGCACACCTCAATTCTACTATATTGTGCAACACCCGTTGCTCTTTTATTATTCAATTGCTTTTTCATACCATTCGCACTCTAATTCTACGTAACTACACATAATTATTGCGTTCCAGAGTTTTTCTTTCTCGCTTGTAAAAAATCATTTCTCATATACATTTACTTTTAAATTCTTTTGTCAAATCTCTTATTTATGATTTGCCAAATCAAACTTATCGGTATGGAGTTTCGACTTTGGCAGTTCTCCGTCAGAGTTTATCTCTGCCCATGACCAGAAAGCCTCGAGAAGCGGTTTCTCGCGGTTAAGCCGTTCTTTTTTCTTCTGCTCCGGGGGAAGGCCGTCCAATTCCTTTTCTATCTCAAACAACTTATTCAGCCGCAGGACTGCTTCCGCGGGTTTGGAAGCTTCCGGGTCATGGATGTCTTTTGGCAGCGCGTCCACAAAAGCCCGGCGCAGATGGGTATAGCACAGGCATCTTGTGACCTCCCTGACTCCATTGTATCCGGAATAAGCATCCGTATGGATATATCCGGTGTAGCCTTTTAAAAACGCTTCGGGATATTTCCCACCCCTCCCCGGCTGGTACTCAAAATATCGGACCGGCTGTTTGCAGTCCCTGATGCTGCAGTAGACCCACATATAAGAATCCGAAGTATTCTTCCTCCCTGGTTCCATCAGCACTTGTACGCGGGTTTCATCAATGTGCAGATACTCCTGTTTCAGAAGTTCCTGCCTGAGATGACCGACCACATGGGAAAGCCAGTCCCGATAGACGACCATGAGCCAGTTCGACATCGTCGCCCTGCTTAATGACAGTCCCATGGCCTCCCATTCCTTTTCCTGGCGGTATAAGGGGATACCCAGTTCAAACTTCTGGTGGATGAGCCACGAAATCGTGGAAGCAGATGCAAGGGAGTGCATGACCGGGGGACAGGGCACCGGAGACTTCTCCATATAAGGTGTTCCGTTTTTTCGGCATGCCCTGCATTCATAAGTTTCCCGGTAATGATCGACCACTTTTAGGCTGGCAGGAATGAACTGTACTTCAGTACGGACAAACTCCTCACCGACTTTTACCATGGCGCTCCCGCACCTTTCACAGATCTGTTCACGCTTATCGATCGTGTGGAGCACTTTGCTGCGGGGAATGTCTTTTATCAGCTTCTCCCGCTGGCCGGCATATTTCCTTTTACGCAGATGTTTTTCGACCTCCACCAAATCCGGCTCATGGGCATCCGGATCAGCACAGGATTCCATTTCATTAAAAAGAGACATCTGTCCCTCTATTTCAAGGGCAGACGTCTTCTCTGACTTTGTCCCATAAAGTTTACGGGTAAGGAAATCAACCT
This sequence comes from Blautia sp. St.27G3, assembly GCF_059728505.1. NCBI lineage: Bacteria > Bacillati > Bacillota > Clostridia > Lachnospirales > Lachnospiraceae > Blautia > Blautia sp. St.27G3. Next base: position 688,836 of record NZ_BAAGFO010000001.1, read on the forward strand.
GCTCCTTAAGGAGCAGGACCTGCTGTTCCAGTTCTTTGATCTGCTTTTTGTACTCCTGTGCTGTATCCGGCATGGGCTGAAAACCTTCTTTTTTCTGATAGGTTCATTATACCATAAAACAGCAGGATTTTCCAGCACTTATAAGGAATTCCCGGTTTTTCCGGGCTTTGTAGGAGCCCATTTGCGCACTGCTTTTGGCTGTTCCGGGTTCAGACCCTCCAGCAGCCAGCGCAGCTGCTGATGGGAGATCTGTCTGGCTTCTTCACCTGTGCGCGGCCACTTTAGACGGCCGTTTTCGTAGCGCTTATAGAAAAGGCAGAAGCCGTCCCCTTCATAGTGGACTGCCTTGATCCGGTCCGCACGCTTCCCGCAGAAAAGGAATAAGGAATTGCTGTAAGGATCAAGCTGAAAGCTGTATTTTATGATATCTACCAGGCCGTCCAGCTGTTTTCTCATATCCGTGTACCCGGCGTGCAGATAAATTTTTTCCACCCCGGAGAGGTCTCCTAACATGACCGCACTGCTTTCAGGACAGCCTCCAGCAACTCCCGGGGAGTATCTTCAAAGAGTTCAACAGTCACAGTACCGGTATGGAGCACTGCTGCAGGAGTGGTGCAGAAATCCTGTCTGCCGCGAAGGGATACTTCCGTAAATTCCGGAGCCGCATCCGGCATCAACGCAGTCTGCTCCATTACCGGCCTGCATCCATGACTCTTTCGGGGCAGTTCCTCAAGCGCCAGCTTCCGAATCTTTGCGATCCAGTAATAATAGCTTTTTAAAGAGATATCATGCTGTTCGCACCATGCCTGGTTTGTCAGGCCGGAGGCTCTGCATTGCCGGATCACGTCCAGCCAGTACTGAAGTTTTACCTGTTTATCAGGAGTTAAAGATGAAATATCCATGGGTTCGCCCCTTTTTCTTAGATTTAGAGTTTCGAGAGCGGACTCTAAAAACTCTAACCCTAAGTTTACAAGAGAACGCCAAATATTTCACTACACGTTCTTATTTGACGCTTACAATTTAGGGCTTGCCAGTTATAAATCAACGCTCATCAAGCGTATGATTTTTCTTTTGCCGTCGTTCAGCAGATTGGGGCTATATGGATTTAGTTCTTTCGGAAAAAGCGTTCAAAGTGCTCGTAAGGGGGTAGCCCCCTTATCGGTGATTTCAATATAATCAGCTTTAGTCATACCGTACAAATAGTAATCGCAGTATGTGTTTACCATTTTACCCTCACGGATAAGTCCCTCACGCTTGAAGCCTGCTTTTTCCAAAGTTTTATACGATGCAATATTTTGTACATGAACATCAGCCCAAAGACGCTGCAATTCTGTTTCTTCAAAGCAGAAGATAGCTACTCTCGCCAGCGCTTCTGTCATAAGTCGGTTGCCTTGATAGGCAGGAGAAAGGCGAAATGCTACTTTTGCCATGCGGTCATTTTCAATGAGATACACCCACATATCCCCAATGACTTTATAATCTTGTTTGTGAACAATACCCCAATGAAAACTTTTTGTGGGTTTCTCCGGCTTTTGAAAAAGCAATTCCGGGTTTAAGTCACTTTTCCCGGGGCGTTTTCCCCAATACTGATAAATGGAACTGTCACCCAACCATTCTTTCAAATCTGAAACATCTTCTTTTCGCAGAGGGCGTAGGATAAGTTGTTCCGTTTCAAGAACAGGCTTATTCTGCGCATAATCCTGTAATTTCATAAGCCACCCCCTTCTTAAAATTTGAACACCTGTACCCAATTAAAATAACCGGACTCTTCTGTGCTTTTCGGCCATTCGCTGCACCATGCGGGAACACCGGGTGTTTCAACCCTGTCAAAACTCGGAGTGTACGGCTTGATGTCAAGCACGGGCGTATTGTCATTTGCGTCAATGAATGTAACACGAATCATGCCGTTGGTGAAATCAATGTTGATAATTTCGGACGCTGTTAATGCAATAGGGTTCGGACGCGCAGGAGATCGTGTCGCAAATACACCCATGACTTCGGGCGCGCCTTTATAGGGCTGTTCTGTCTGTAATTCATTCCGGTCTGCGTCGTTGTCGCAATCGCTGAACCACCAAAGGACATTGATGTGGCTGAAGCCCTCTAAGGCTTGCAGTCCGGGAATGTACCCCGGCTCTAACTGAATAAATGTGCCGAATTCATCATTTTTTACTCTGCCAATGGCTTTTAATTGATAGGTCATATTTTTCCTCCTTGCTTTTGTTGGTAAAACCAGTATAAGACCTCACATCATGTGAGATGCAATAGGGAAAAATAAAAAATGCCCTGCATTTTTAGCAGGATATTTCAAAGTCTATACAATCATGCGTGTTCCAGCGGTATTTGAAGCTCAATCAAATATTTTTCAGAGTTATTCTCATTCCACGGACCTCTATGCACGATTTGGCGCATCGGGTTAGACATTTTGTATTCGCTGTTTTTCTGCAACCATTGGGCAAAGGCAAGGTAGGCACCTTTTATATTTGCAAAATCACCATAAACCATTGCATAGGCCATATATGGGACTGGTTCTGTCATGTGGAAACAAAATGGCTCTTTTGCCATTCCCATTTTCTTTACCGGGGCGCATAGCTCAATATCAACATCGGTCTCTCGAAATTCTATATCGTGATAAATGGAAAATGTATTGCCCGTTATTTCGATTTTTTGCGCTTCTGTGAAAGTAGAAAGTTCCTTCCATAAGTCACCCTCGGAATAGTAGTTTGGTACAATTTTCCGCAAGGATAGCACCTGATACGAAGGGATTGACTTAACGGAGATGTTATAGTGCAGTTCTCCTTTATTACCCTGTATTTCACTTTTTGCCAGTTCGATCTTCCGCAGTTTTTTTCGTTCAGCCTGTATTGCGTTTTCTATCTCTATGCGCTTCTTGTCAAGTTGCACAAGAAGTGATTGCTCGTCCATCGTCAGGGCAAGCGCAATTTCCGAAACATTCAGCCCACTATCCCGCAAATACAAAATCTTATTTAGACGCGGTATTTGCTTTACTGAATACAGTCGGTGTCCCGTCCACTTGTCAACCTCTGCCGGTGTCAGAAGTCCTACCTCGTCATAGTAGCGAAGCATACGAATAGATACCTGCACCAGCTTTGAAAATTCACCTATTCTAAACATTCTATCACCACCTATCTATCATTATATCCATAGTTTTTGATACTTCAAACAGAAATTCGCTTTAAGTAATATAGATTTATTTTGGCTAACTGATAATGATGTGGCGCTTTTTCAAATACATTATCTCTTTTTCTTGTGTAGCTTTAAGTCAATATTTTTCGTTGCCGCTGCATCCTGCAGTAATCCAGCGACAAAGGCGCTTTTTTCTTTGAGCGTCAGTGTCTCCATATCAGGTTTACGATCCATTTCCCTAAGTACCGTTTGCAATTCTTGCAGTTCCAACAGGTTGACGGCTACACAAAAGAGTGTCTTTTTGCGGCCATCATTATAGTTGGACAAGAAAACCTCCAGCATTTTTGCTTTTTCCGCCTGCTCTGCATTATAAACATCTATCCCGAATCGTTTGGCCTTTTCCATATCGGATCTTCGGCTTCGGTGTGTTATAAAGGAATCAAAGTCGTCAATATGATCGTATTTTCCGCAAGGGTATTCACTGCATTGGAAGCAGTATTCAACACTGTCATGTTTCATGCTGCACCTTGCGATTTTGCACGACTGATTTCCTTCACCGCCGCCGCAGCCAGGACAGTTTTTATTCAAGAACATGGGGCAAAGCCCGCAATTCAAACCGCAGAGGGAAAATAATTGATTTGGTCGGTTAAATCCTTTCATGGCATCTCCTAATGTAAGATAAATCCTAATCTTTGCTAAACGTGACTCTCAGCAGACAGTAATCAAATCCCTGTCGTATGCTTTGCAATATTTCCACATCCACGGGAGTCTCAAAAACAAGTTCAAAAAGTTTCTTATTATATCCTGCAGTACAGTGGCACCAAGTTAGGGATTGTGAAAGAGCCGCCTCCTCTAACATCGGACACTCACAAGTAAACATTTTCGTATATAACTGATTTTCTTCTATATACCAGCCGGCACCATTTTTATTTAATGCAGATACAAAGCGGTGCAAATCTTTATTAAGGGATTTATATAACCGTTTCAGTTCCTTAGCCGTATCTTTCAATCTTCCATTTTCATTACAATAACAATTCTGACGAATTTCTTTGACGATATTTCCATCAAACCTGTTTTCCAGAAGAGACGATAGCTTTTCCACCCATTCCGCGCGTTCTGCAGGTGTTGAATTTGGTGTTAACGGCAATTCAAACATTACACTATCTGATGACTCTTTTGAAACTGTCGTTTCCAAACTGCGTTTCAGTCTCATAAGTTCATCCAATTCTAAAGTCGGTGATATGTGCTCCGGCATAGAAAAATTTCTCATATTTGGCACCTCCCTCGGCTCAAAATTTGTATTCCAGATCAAAGAATTTTTTTATTCCAAGTCCAGCATACTGATTGATTCACATTTTCCCTTCTCAATCACAATAGCAGGCATAGCTTTTGCAGGCCGCAATCAGTTACCAAAGAAGTCTATATCATACCTTGTCCCATGTGAGAAAAGAATTCCTTCTGTTAATTGAATACATAATATAATCGTATTTTCATCGTCAAAATCAGTATGGCCGTTATCGATCCATTCAGCAAAGACCTTTTTCAATTTGTCAGCAATCAGACAATTTTCCGTTTTCCCGAAATATCCTAAGCTAACGCCTTTCCCATGGGCTGTAAACCACTCACCGGCGATTGCAACAACAGGGTTATCCTTTATGTGTTGCATTTTATTTGAAAGCGCATGGGTAATGATATAAAATGCTCCATTTTCGTAATAAGCATTTACATATCGTACATAAGGCATCCCGTTTTCTGTTGTTGCCAAGGCGATAATTGTGTCTTTCCCGAAACGCTCAATCATGACCAGTTCTGCTTCTTGACTAAATTCTTTCATTAAATCTTTCTCCCTTCAAATTATATTTTTCGGATCTGTTCAAAGTCTCGACAAGCTGGAATTTAGCTATTGTCTTTTCTTTTCTATTGTGTAGGATTGCAGACCCTTCTGACAGCCATTCTTTTCATAAAATCCCTCTACTCCCGGTTGTGAACCAAAATATAACATAGTAGGCGTATTATCCTTTGCAAGTTGAAGAAGTCTACTTCCTACTCCTTGTTTTTGATATTCTGGAAGAACAAGCAACTCTGTAATTGTTCCAAAATAATAACCATCTGAAAGAATACGCAAACACCCTATCAGCACTTTGTCATCATAGGCGGTTATATTCAGCGTTTTAGATAATGCCTCCTTTGTTCTTTCGATGTCATAATCGCCTTGCCATACTTGATTAACAAAGGAGAGAAAAGTTGAAGCATTAAGTTTTTTATCACCCACTTTGTATTCCATTATTATACCTCCACAACTCCGAATCGTTTTTCAATTTGACAAAAGCAGAAGCCATATAAACATCACTAAAATGATAGCCCCTATTAAAGAAAAAATGTTTACAACTTTATTTACTTTTGCCTTAAATATTTTCGATAGAATGAAGAAGACTCCCATGCCTATTACTCCGCCCAAAGTGTTTGCTAAAAGGTCAGTAATATCACTTGCCCCAATAGCAAAAACAAATTGTACGGTTTCAAAAAACAAACTTGTCAGAAATATTGGAATAAACTTTTTAAGGAAAGGCTTCTCTTGTTGCAATGCACATAACAAAATTCCGAAAGGAATAAAAGCAAAAACATTATTATATATCTCACCAAAACTTATTGTTCCGTTGACGATAACAGAACCTCGGAAAGGAATTAGATTCACACTTCTCAAGTGATCTATATCTTTAAAAGAAAATTGTAGTTTAAATATTATAATCCATGTTAATGCTAACAGATATACAATAAGTAATCCTTTGGTTATTTTTTTTGATTGCATTTTATCGCTCCTTTCTATAAAATTCCGGTTAGTTTATCCGTCCACAGTACATTAACTATTCAGAAGTTTTGTCAAATCCTCCACGGAAGCGTCCATTTTCACAGAAACTTCTTCCATTGTCATACCGGTAGCAAGAAAACGCTTTATAACCATTTTCATATCCTCGCCAACCTCAATGATATGTCCGTCCAAATCGTAAAAGCGAATCACCCGCTGGCCCCAGCTATGATCGATCACTTCTCCCAGATATTCAATATCCGGGTATTCTTTCAACTTGTTCAAAAAACCGTCAAAGTCCTGTTCCTCAAAGACGATTTCCGCATTGTTGGATTTCTTTAATATCTTTTCTTTTGGCAGATCTACAAGCCAGTCAAAATCCTGCTGCAATGCCAGTCCGCAGGTAAAAGCAATGTTTCTGCCATAATCCTGGAACACCTCTAATCCAAACAAATCCTCATAAAAATTTCTTGCGGCACTGATGTCCACCACCGAAATCACAGTACATGTATATTTCATAATGATAATTCCTCACTTATAGATATATTTTCGTGGCTCAACAAAACGGAAATTTGTCATTTTCGGTTCGGTTTTCTTTTGATAGCCAACAATTTCATGTAATCATCAAAATCAGCCGTATTAGTCGGTTCAAACATAACCCATTTCCCGTCATGATAGGTTTTCGCCTCATCATACTGCTTACAAACAGCATTAGAAAGAGTATCCCTTATCGCTTCAAATTTGGCTCGTTCATCTTTGCCTAAGATTACCATAAAGCCCATACAGTTTTCCCTTGCATATAGGGCGCAAAGTGTTTTTCCGCCTCTGCGATATTTGTATTCATAGGTCCAGGACTTGCCACCGCTGTTCCATATGCGATCCATATCGTATTTCTCGTCAATCGCAGCGCATAGCCTCTGCCATACGTCATATAAAGATTGTCCAATCAAGGCAATCATATCATTCTCATCTGGTATTATGTTGATCATAACTTAGCCTCCTCAAAACACCACTATCGATCCTGTTTTCAAAGATTGCGCTATTCCTCATTTGCTCATCAACCATATTGCCGCAACCCTTTGATATAGTCAACATGATATAGTTTCCACACATGAACTGAAATTCTTTCTATGTGATTTCTGTTCGTCAGACCAGAGGTTTGCTCTCCGGGTTAGTACTTTCCCCGAAATCCGGCTTCCTTCAGATTCAACTTCACGATGGACACCCTTGCCTTCGGCTATATCCTTCCCACTACCGGGCGGATTCCAGACTTTCATTGGTTAGAAACGTGCGCCGCCAGGCGCACCACTATAAAAAAACAGGTTTGAAAAACTGCTTTTTTATATATGAAGTATCATTGTCGCCAGCCAGAAATAAATTAAAAGTGAAAGCGCATCCATAACCGTCGTAATAAACGGAGATGATATTACAGCCGGGTCAAGCTTCATTTTTTCTGCAAGAATAGGAAATACGCATCCAACCATTTTGGCAAATATAATTTCGATTATAAGTGTCAGACTGATTACAAGATCAACCTGAATAGTAATAGCACTCATACCGAGCAATATTCTGTCAACAAACCATATTTTAACAAAATTGACAGTGGCAAGTGTAATTCCGCACAGAACACCTACTCTGAATTCCTTCCATATCACTTTAAAAATATCTTTAAAATTTATTTCTTTAAGTGAAAGAGCACGGATAATAACGGCACTCGCCTGACCTCCCGAATTACCGCTTGTTCCCGTAAGCATAGGTACAAACGAGGTCAGTACAATCAGTGCCGAAAGCTTGTCCTCAAAAGCATTTAAAATCATACTCGTAAATGTTGCACTTATCATAAGAAACAAAAGCCACGTAATTCTGGATTTCCATGTTTCAAAAATGCCTGTTTTGAGATAAGGTTTCTCGTTAGGCAGAATAGCGTGCATCTTCTGGATATCCTCAGTATTCTCTTCCTGCAATACGTCAATAGCATCATCGACTGTAATGATACCCACAAGCCTGTTTTCCATATCCACAACAGGAAGAGCAAGGAAGTTATACTTATCAAGGAAATTTGCCGCTATTTCTTTATCATCATGCGTGTTTACAAAAATTATATTTGTTTCCATAAACTCTTCAATCTTATCGTCATAATCGTGTAACAAAAGTTCCTTTACTGTAGTTACACCAATAAGATGCCTTGAGCTGTCAGTAACGTAACAAGTATAAATTGTTTCCTTATCAACACCTGTACGTCTTATTCTTTTAAAGGCATCCTCAACAGTGTTATCCTTTTTCAGATCAACAAACTCAGGGGTCATAATTGAGCCTGCGCTGTCCTCAGGATACTTTAAAAGAGTGTTAATTGATTTTCGTGTCTGTGCATCAGTATTTCTGAGTATTCTTTTTACAATTGTTGCAGGCATTTCCTCAATAATATCAACTGTATCATCAAGGTAAAGCTCGTCAATAACCTCACGAAGCTCTGTATCTGAAAAAGCATGGATGAGAGCCTCCTGCGTTTCACCGTCAAGCTCAACGAATGTTTCAGCCGCCTCTTCTTTAGGAAGAAGACGGAAGAGCAAAATCCTCTGTTCATTTGGAAATTCATCAAAAAGAACAGCAATATCAGTTGGATTAATGTCTGCTAAAATGCTTTTAAGCTGTGAATATTTCTTCTCTCTGTAAAGAGTGGAGATTTGCTCTATAAGCTTTTCAAATTCAAGTTTTTCAAGATTCATAGTCCGTATCTCCTTTCGTTTTTTATTTTATTCCATAGTATTGTTACCTCCTTATGTATCAAAACTGTTGAATTGGAATTTGTCATAATAAATTAAGGATATTATAGGTTTAAGTAGTAGCAAGACTTTAATAAAGTAGAAAAGCCTCAATTGAATTTCTATACCAGATTAGTTACTGTGTATAACCTCCATATAAACGTCCTCTTCCATCATTTGTTCTTTTGATTTTTTATCCAGATATAGCAGATAACCACTCCGATTAAGGCTATCCCTCCTGTGGTTATATATGGTAATTCAATATTGCTTTCATACAGATACCCAGTTAATAAAGGAGCAATAACTTTGCTAAGATTTCCGGCGGTACTGGCAAATCCCATCAGTGTTCCTTTATGCTGATTGTCAGTTTTTGAAAGGGTTGCGTTTAATGTGGGTACTGTAATAGCAGAAGATACCGCAAATAAGCCAAAAATGTTGTGGTCAAGCATTTTTGTAACGCTTATGACTAAAAAAATCAGCTTTTAATTTAAGATGCAAACCGTACCTGATAAGGGGTGCGGTATCCATTATAGCTGTGAGGGCGGATGTGATTATACGTGACATAAGCAAATTCTTCCACTGCCCGATACAGTGCCTCCTCTGTCTGGAAATCGTACAGATTCACACATTCATTTTTCAATGTATTGAAATATCTTTCCATAGGGGCGTTGTCATATGGACATCCTGCTTTGCTCATACTCTGTGTCACATGGACAGATTCACAGAATTCTACAAATGCCTTTGACGTATACTGGGAACCCTGATCGCTGTGGAGTATCAGTTCTCCATTGATCCGGGACTGTGATTCCAGTGCTTTCTTCAAAGTCCGGATAGCAAGACTGCTGGTGATCTGGCGGTCTGTCTCGCTTGCAATGACACTCCGGTCATACAGGTCAACAATGCTGCAATTGTAGCGCACTTCTCCATTTTTCAAAAACAGATACGTGAAATCTGTACACCACTTCTGATTCGCCCTGCCTGCACAAAACTTTTGCTGCAGCCTGTTTTCAAAGATTTTGTGCGGTTTTTCACGCCGGCAGCCCGGTTTCTTTGGGCGGACAAGGGAATACAGCCTCATTTCCGTATTCATGTACTTATGTACGGTAACCGTGCTGTAATGGCAGCCCCTGCGCGCCAGATAGACAGTCATGGTCCGGTATCCTGCTACCCCGTTATGCACATGGTAAATTTCCCTGATCTGCGCTTTTACTGCTTCTTTTTGGGCATGATAAGCCGCCTTCCGGTGTTTCCGGTAGTTGTAATACGCATTCGGACAGATGCCAAGCCGCCTTAGCAGCCAGCGGACCCCGAATTCTCTGTGATGTTCTTCTATAAACCGATAAGCCTCTAATCGATTTCTTTTGCGAAGAATGCCGCTGCTTTTTTTAGAAACAGGTTCTCCTTTCGGAGCTCCTCATTTTCTCTTTTGAGCTTAAGCATCTCCTTCATGTTATCATACTCTGTTTTTGTATCGGGGCTTGTCCGGCATTCTTCTTTGAATTCATTGCACCAGCGGCGCAGCGTTTCTTTGGAGATGTTATACTCCGCGGTGATGCTTTTGATTGTTCTTCCTTCTTCCAAACGGAGACGGACAATCTTTTTCTTAAACTCGGGAGTGTAATTCTGTGGCATAATAGGTACCTCTTTTCTTGTGATTTTGATTATATCTTATTAGCCACTTCTGTTACAACCTTACTTTATCACAACAAAACCACCAACACACTAACAAACCCAGTTGTCAATACCATGGCAAACGCTACTAAGGCTTTGCAAAACACACCTATCAGTATTAGTGGCTTCTCACCAATTTTTTTTGCTAAAGGACCAGTCAAAAAGCCTTGTACTACAATCAAAATACCTGCTAGAGCCATCCAAATAACACCAACTTGCTTAGTGGAAAATCCAAACTTATCTACGACATACAGCCCCGTAATTCCTTGCAAGCCTGTTTGACAGAAATGCACAACGAAAATAAGTATCAAAACCATTCCTGCTGAGCCCAAAATTATACTTTTCAGGTCTGAAAAATCAAAGGGTTTTCTTTTTTCCGTCTGTCCTGAACGCTCAATTGACTCTGGCAAAAGTGTTAGAATTAGTAGAAAGGCAATAAATGAAATGCCAGCGCCTGTAAAAAATGGGAGCGCAAGCGAATAGCCTGCAAGAATGCCTCCCAATAATGGTCCCATCATTACGCCAATGCTCATTGAAGCTCCAAGTTGACTCATATTCTTGCTTCTTTCTTCCTCCGAGCTGGAATCTCCAACATATGCCAAAGATGCAACGGACGTAGCAGATGACAAAATACCCGATAAACTGCGAGCTATAAATAGTGTCCAAAAGGATGAAGCCAAACCGAACAGGAACAAACTGATGGAATATCCTATAATACCAATGCTGATAATCGGCTTTCTACCAATTCGGTCGGACAGTGCACCCCAAAAAGGTGCGCATACTGTTTGTGCCAGAGCATATACGGCAGTGAGCCATCCAAGCTCACGACCGCCAGCACCTAGATTTTCCATGTAAAATGGCATGACCGGAAGAACTAAGCTATATCCTAACGCAATCACCAAAGTAGCAAGATTTAAAGCGAAAATTGGCTTTTTATTCATCAATCGTCACCGTCCCCTCTGAGCCGTCCACCGTTATCATTTGTCCATTTTTAATACTTCTCGTGGCTGTGTGTGTCGCCATAACGGCAGGGATACCACATTCCCGCGCAACAATACTTGAATGACTGAGAGGACCTCCAATATCCGTTACAATTCCACTTGCAGAGGCAAATAAGGGTGTCCAAGCCGGAGTTGTAGTAACGGCAACCAAAACACTTCCTGGCTGGAAATTTTTAAAATCTGCCGGACTATTTAGTATGCAGGCACGAGCTGTCACAACACCAGAACTGGTTCCTATACCCCTCAACACGGTTTTTCCATCTTTTTGTTTCTGTGGTGCATGTGATATGCTTTTTACTTTCTTCTCAGGTAACTGAGCTGGTGACACATAGCCCTGATACTTTTTGAGTTCCGCTTTTCGCTCAAGTATCGAATTTTTTCTATCGGATAAAGGTATATTTTTGTCTAACTGTACTATGAGTTTTTCCAATTCCAATTTTGTGAGCCAATATATATCATCTATATGCGAAGTAGCTCCGCCACGTATAAGGCGTGCTGAAATTTCATGAAACATCTGGCGAATCAGAGGATGCCCCATTCCCATGCAATAAATAGCATTTTCACGCATAGGAGCAGTTTCCTGCGCCCAATGGAGCAACTTCAAAAACAGTTTTTTGCGTGAGCCACCTATATGTTGTAAAATTTCTTCTTCTGCCTGTTTCCTATGCTTTTCAAATTTGGATTGACGTAAAAAAGGACTTTCACCTTTGCCTTCTACAAAGGTTTTTATGGATTCAAAGGTTGGTGTAAGTGTTTCCTGCGGTGTGGAATATGCAAAATCAAATTCATAAGCGGTACGACCGAACTCTTTAAAATACTGATTGATTCGATTTTTCCATTCTATCCATACTTCCAGCGAAACTTCGTCAGGCGGAACTGAGGACATAAAATTTTCCGCTATCTTTGCTGTTGGATTACTTTGCAGATAAAGGTTGAGAGTATTATTTTGCTTTACCCATTCCGAGAGACTCCACAGGTTCTTTTCGGCTTGCAGAGCAATCGTATCAAATCCAAGCAGGAAAACAGAAGTATCTGTCATACCAGCGCGACGAGCCGCTCCCTGAAAAAATTTTGTAAATAATGTTTCGCTGATAGAGGCGGCTGGCAATGTAAGCTGAATTCTTGTAAAATAAATACAAGCGGCATAAAATACAGTCTGAATCCCCTTCATTATTTGATGGGCATTCAGCGTATGCAGGGGCTTTTCTTCCCATTGTTTAATCACATCCTCAAATTCTTTTCGTGCTGTTTCCCAGCGTGCAACACTGTTCGTAAGCGCACGGCGTAAAGATCGGGGTGAAAGGGATTTGACAGCAATCAAAAGAGGCTTTGAATTAGCGGAAAGATAAACATATCCGTTAATAATCGTATATGCTCCGTTTTCTGGCAGTAGCTTTTTCGCACTTTTACCAAACATATCTATCCATAAAAGCGCCGACGCACGGTTGACTATTTCAAGCCCAAGTGTGGCGAATAAGGGCGTAACAGGATTTGGCAAGTGTTCCGCTAGACTGCCTTTTGTATATATAACATCCTTTTCCGGTAACGTCCATTCCGGCGGTAGGACAGTAATGGGGCGAGCCTGAACAATATACAACTTATCTTTTTCCAGTGCCCACTCTACATCCATAGGCATTTCATAATACTTCTCAATTTTTTTTCCAAGTTGTGTTAATCGCATAACTTGATTGCGAGTAAGAGCATGTTTTTTCCTCAACTGTTCAGGAGTTGGGATTTCTTCTGTTCCATCTGAGTTGCGGACTGTCATAATTTCTTTGTTTGCTACTTCATATGATACAATTCGTTCAGCATTTTTATCTACAACAATTGTATCAGGGGTGACTAAGCTAGAAACAACCGATTCGCCAAGTCCCCACGCGGCGTTAACAATCATTTCGCTACGTCTGCCATTGATAGGGTTTAGCGTAAACATAACGCCGGACGCATCGGAAAACGCAAGCTTTTGTACTACAACAGCAAGTGCGACAATTTCCTGCTTTATATCATTCTTCATGCGATAAGCAATAGCGCGAGCTGTCCATAGGGAAGCCCAGCACCTCTTTACAGCGTCAAGAACTTCATTCTCACCTTGTATGTTAAGATAGGTTTCCTGCTGGCCTGCAAAAGAAGCGTCGGGCAAATCCTCGGCGGTTGCGGAGGAACGGACAGCCACTGCTATATTTCCCAATCCGGCATATGCGGTTTTAATTGCATCTGATACTTCCTGCGGCATTTCTCCATCATGGAAAAGCATCCCTATCTGCGTAGATACATTTTCAAGCTGACTGGTATTGTTAGAGTCAATACCGTCCAGCAACTTATTAATGTGAGGTTGAATATGGTTCTTTTCAACAAAAATCTTGTATGAGGTAGTCGTAACATGAAAGCCCTCCGGCACAGGGATGCCCGCTGTCAAAAGTTTTGATAAAGACATACCTTTTCCGCCGACCATTTCAAGGGTTGCCTGTTTATGCAGCAAGGGTAGGGTATAATAAATCATAATTATTCACCTTCATCATTCATAATTCCGTGTAGAAATATATCCATTGTTTCATCAAGCATTTTCTCCGGACTGGCTGATGGTCGGGATGTGTAAATGATTGATATAATGGAGTTAATTAACAAACGCGTCATTAAATCGGCATTTGTCTTACGGAAGACGCCTGATTTCACTCCATTTTCAATTACAGATTTTATAATATCCTGATATGCGTAACGCGCAGTTTTCAGCCGCTTTCGATAATCTTCTTCTAAATAGTCAGATTCTGTATTTAACCACATCAGCACCGTTCGATACTGCTTTGGTACTCCAAGATGATTCAGCATGATTTTTCTAAGACACTGTTCCGGCGAGGATTCATCGGCAATAATCCTATGAACCTTTTTAATTATTTCTTCTATTTCTTTCTCAACTGCATATACAACAATCTCGTCTTTCGTTTTGAAAAAATCATACAGACTGGACTTTCCCATGTTTGCTAAAATCGCAATTTCCCTCATTGATGTTTTTTGGAATCCATTTTTCTCTATGAGCTGCAAAGCAATACTGATTATTTCTTCTCGACGCTCTTCTTGTTGTTCTGGTGTAAGCATAATTCCTTTTGGCATATTATGATACCTCCTTATAACGACCATCGGTCGCTTCTTGTTTTGCTATCATTATATAGCGACCGATGGTCGCTTGTCAAGGCTAATTTTTTTCCTCTTTTGGCATTCGGATTGCTTACAGAGAATTTTGACCATGAGTATATTCCTATATATTCTGCACATAGTCAAGTTGAATATCATCCCAAGCGCATCCGCATAAAAGCTACAAGATTACCCTCCCTCTAGTTGCTTGTAAATGCACACAATTACAGATTCGGATACCAACGTAACAAATCAGACAGCCCTTCGGATTCCAGTTTCCTGATCACATAACTCAACCACTCCTCCGGCGTGGGCATGTCACCTGCTATTATAGTGGCATACGTTTCCGAAGATTGATAAGGCTAAAAACATCCTCCATGATCCTTTCGTTCTTGACATCCAGCATTACCCATTTCTGTCCATTTCCAGCTTTAGTAGCTTTGAATACCGTTTGTACATAGTTCGAGCATAGCGGCATGAGAAGCTCTGCCTCTGCAAGTTCATGACTTCCTATGACCACGAGGGCGATAAAATAGCCTTTCATTGGATAGAGCGTACAAAGGGATCTTCCGCTCTTTTTGTACTTAATATTCCAGCCAGCCTGCATGGAACAACGGCTGTGTTCCATGCAGGGCTTGATCTGGTAGGCGGACTGGATACGCTCATTGAAGTCCGCCCATAACGGGCTACAAATATATTCTGTGACCTGCTCCCACGTTGGCGGCGTTACATTTGAATAGAGCATATTCCAATCCATCCTAATTTCCCTCCTTAGGCCCGACTATCCAGCGGCAAAGGCTTGACCCAAATTTCCATGTATGCCATGTCCTCTGCATCCCGGTAATACTTTTCCGCAGAGAAGGGTTCCGTGGCCAGGTTATGGTGCGACAGCCATGTGCCAAAAAGATACTTGCTGGCCTGATCCAAAGCAACCGTCACCAAATCCTCAAATTTTTCTGCTTCAATTTTGCAAACGATGTATTCGCCTGCAGGAAGTTCTTTCTTTATGAAACCGTCCTGCAACTGGCCCGGTACATTTTTAGCAAAGCCACCTACAAAATAGGCGAAAAGGCCTTGCGTAGCATCTTCCGTATGGGACATTCCCATTTCTACGCTGGTATCGAGGGTGGACAAAATTGAGGCGTTCTCCGTGTGATACCGTTTCCAAAGCTGACCCGGCGCATCCACGCCGGTGCTTTCGCCAGCCGGAACCTGCTCAGAAATACGAACTTCGGTCTCCAGACCAAGGTAGGTCTCCGGGGTCGCCAGCGATTTTCTCTGAATTTCCAAAACGATATCTCCCGCTACCAGCGGAACCCCTTCGTCAACCAGAACGTAGTTCATGGAAATCTCCGGCTTTTCAAATGTGTTAAGCATTGGTGAATTCCTCCTATAGTCTTCGGGAGTGATCCCATACGTTTCCTTGAAAGCCCGTGTAAAGTTTGCGTGGCTGGAAAAGCCGTAGTCTAAGGCGACGTCAAGAATTCTCTGCTCGGAGTCCCCCAGATTCTCGATCACCTTTGCCAAACGGCGGAGCTTCACATATTCCTGCACCGATTTATTCACCAGTCGCTTGAACAAGCGCTGGAAATAAAAAGGGGACAGGCCAACGGTGTTTGCCAATTCCTCCGTCGAAATTTCTTCAGCCAGGTGTTCCTCGATAAAAGTCAAGGATTGTTCGATTGTTTCCCATGTGTGCATTACAGCACCTCCTATGATTAATGTTCATAGCTATGAGCAAAATGTCGTTTAGCTCATCCCTATGATGTTCACATCATACCACGTTATTTCCGGCTGGGCTTTTCACACAATGCCCTTTTGATGTGCGGCGTTGTTTGAGATGCCCCTCGACCATGAGTATATTGCCGTACATTGCACACACAGTCAAGTTGAATATCGTTCCACCTTTTTCATTGCAGAAAGAGAGAAAATTTGCTCGACTTTTGATTTTCATGTAAATACACAAAGTCAAAGATTGGGATACCAGCGGAGCAGCTCAGACAGTCCCTCGGATTCCAGCTTTCTGACCACATAACTTAACCACTCTTCCGGTGTAGGCATATCCCCTGTGTGGGGAATTTTCTCCCATTGTGCCCGTCGTATTGGGTCTGGGTCATTCATCCCCGATTTTATGCGGGCTGAAATAATCGCCCTCATCTCTTCCACTGTAATATTCCTGTCTCTCGCCAGCTTCTCAAAAAACGTTCTATACTCCGGCATATGCCTGCCTCCTTTCGTTCCATACGAGTAGTATGCCATATCTGAGGCATAATATAAACGGTTTTATGCCCGTGAAAGGATATAGTTTATCTACCAATCAAGACTATTATAGCACCACTCAAGGGCTTAAAATAGACATAAGGAAAGGCGGACTACAAAATGGATGTACAGAAACGAATCAAAGACCTGATGGAATTGAGAGGCTGGACAGACTACCGGCTGGCGAAGGAAGCCGGTCTTTCCCATTCCACAGTTACAAATATGTTCAACCGCAGCAATGCTCCAACTTTACCGACCCTTGAAGCTGTATGCAGAGCATTTGGCATTACGCTGTCTCAGTTCTTTGAGGATTTTGAAGACAATGAGACGCTACAGGAACAGAGGCTGCTATTTTCAAAATGGAGTACCTTTACCCCAGAGCAGAGAAAAATCTTGCTTGACCTTATGAATATCATAAAATGATGGAAATCGCAGTCGCCCCATAGAATGGAGTCTGCGGTTTTCGATTTTATAGTAATGTCTTACAATGTCCATCTTGTCAACTCAACCATCCTATAACAATCCTATCTCCACAACCTACCCAATATCCAACCTATCAACTCAACCCCACGCGATTTTTTGCCGTAGACCAGTTTCCATAGAACTACTAAACGCAAAAAATCCGGGAGTCGGAACTACCCGTCGGCAATTCCCAACTCCCGGAAACCCCTTGTTTACTACACTTTTTTGTACTTCTATTTCTCAACCCTTGACATCAATACTACCGTCTCAACATGCCCCGTCCAAGGAAAAAGATCAAACGGCCATCCCCCCACCGCGCAATACCCACACTTTGTCAAATACCCAAGATCTCTTGCCTGCGTTTCCGGATTACAGGATATGTACACGATTTTCTCTGGCGATAATTTGACGACAGAAGCCAGAAACGCTTCATCACTGCCCGAGCGAGGTGGGTCCATAATCACAACATCGGCCTTCTCTCCCGCTTCAGCCATCTGCACCATAAACATTCCTGCATCATTCTGGTAAAATCGAATATTCGTTGCTCCATTTGCTTTTGCATTACGGATCGCATCGCGAACTGCATCGCGATTCAATTCCACACCAATCACTTCTCCGGCCTGTTTTGCTGCTATCAGACCGATCGTGCCAATCCCGCAGTATGCATCAATCACACGCTCTTTTCCGGTCAGATTAGCCAGCTCCATAGCCTTCGCATAAAGCTTTTCTGTCTGAATGGAATTAATCTGATAAAAAGATTTTGCCGAAATTCGGAAACGGCATCCGCAAAGGATATCCTCAATATATCCTTTCCCATAGAGAACCGTCTCTTTCTCTCCCAAAACCATACTTGTTTTTTTGTCATTGACATTAAGTACAACTGTTGTAATCTCCGGATGTAACGCAAGAAGAGCTTTCACAAAATTGTTCTTGGATGGCAAAATGGGCGAGCCCAGCACAAGTACCACCATGATCTGTCGCGTCTGATGCGCAGTACGAACCAGAGCATGACGAAAAATACCATAACCGGTATCCTCATTGTAGATTTTAATTTTGAAAGATTTTAATAAAACCCGGATGCTTCCGATAATTTCATCTGCCTTTTCATGCTCAAGTAAACATGTTTCTACCGGTACCACATCATGCGTTCCTTCTTCGTAAGTTCCGGAAATGACAGAACCGTCGCGGCGATGTGCAAAAACTGCATGCACTTTGTTCCGATAATGAAACGGATGCTCCATCCCCTCAATTTTATGTACCGGACAATAAGAAGACAAAAGTTTTTCTACCTGTCTCTGTTTCAGAGACAGCTGCTTTTCATATGAAATATCCAGATACTGACATCCGCCGCAACGCGCTGCCACCGGACACTTCCCGGCTCCCGCACTCGGTGTTTTCTCTCGTGCTTTTTTCTTTCTCACCTTTCCTCCGGTCTTTTCCTTTTCTTCTGGCTTTCGCGTCTTCGCCTCGGTTCCTATCTTCTTTTCTGCTATCCTTTTCCCGTTTTTTTGTTTCTGCTTCTGTTTCCTTTTTCCAGTCACTTCTGTCATAGCTTCTCCCTTTCCCTGTTTCTTCCTTAGCTCTCTTGTTTTCTATTCTACCTATTTCAACAGATTTCCGCCTTTTTTCTACGCCTATCGCTTTGCTACTCCCTGACAATCAAACGCCGGAATAAAACTTTCCTCTGCCGTGTCTCCCTCCTGGTAAAACCCCTGCGTAATGCCAATTTCCCCGGCAAAGTCCAACAGACGTTCATACTCTCTTTTTGTAACCCTGCGGTATAAAAGCGGATCATTTTCAACGCCAGCCCCTGGTGTGTACTGATTCATCATACTGATATAAATCTGTTTCCTGTACATTGTATACAAATATTCAACAACACTTTTCGCCTCCCGCACATGGCCCGGAAGCAGCAAATGGCGTACCACAACGCCCTTCGTCATCCTGCCACGCTCATCAAACCGCGGCTCTGGCTGCTGCCGCACCATTTCCTGAATCCCAGCCTTCGCAATTTCCGGATAATCGCTGGCACCGGAATACTGTTCGGCCAGCTTTGAACTTATATATTTAAAGTCCGGCAGATAAATATCCACCAGACCTTCCAGCATACGTAAAGTCTCCACTTTTTCATAACCACTGCTGTTATAGACAATCGGAATGCCAAGCCCCGAGTCTTTTGCCATTGTAAGCGCCTGCACAACCTGCGGCACATAATGTCCTGCGGTCACAAGATTAATGTTATTTGCCTTTTGCGCCTGCAACTCCAGAAAAATCTCGGCAAGGCGTGTAACCGAAATATCCAGCCCACTCTTCCCACCGGAAATTTCACGATTCTGACAATAAATACATCCAAGAGAACATCCTGAAAAAAATACGGCGCCGGAACCCTCTGTACCTGAAATACAAGGCTCCTCCCACATATGCAACGCCGCCCTGGCTACACGAACCACCGCCCCGACATGGCAACGCCCCACTTTTCCTGCTGCGCGGTCTGCCCTGCATTCCCGCGGGCATAAAGTACATTCCTTAAAAATTTCTTCCGCTCTTGTCTGCATACCCTCTATTCCCAACGCTTCCTGCTCCTTCTGTTTCGATACAGTTACTTATCTCGATTTTCTCTTAACAGTCTCTTGCTTTTATGTTTCTTCTTAAGCTGCTTTTCCTTGTGTTTCTATATACAATACCCTTTGCCCCCTGCCAATACTATTTCGTTTTTCCAGTTGGAATCGCAAGGATAAAAATCGTCGCTAAAATCATCAAAAAACCCAGCAGATCAACCGCAGTAAAACGCACCTTCATCCATACCGCAGAAAGCAGCGTCGCTGCCACCGGCTCCACGCAGGCAAACAGAGAGGCCTTCACCGAACCAATCAGCTTTACGCTGTGCATGTACATCGAAAACCCTGCCATTGTACCAAATACAATAATATAAAACAGCACTGCCAGCATCTGACTGTCCAGAACAGGCATGTGCTTCCACGGCTGAAACACTGCGCACAGCGCAATCCCTCCAATCAGCATTCCCCACGCAAGAATCAGCGGTGCGTGAAACTGTTTCAAGAGGCGTTCTGGCTGAACGGTATAAATAACAACGGAAACAGCTGACAGCAATCCCATAATCAGCGCCTTCTGAGACAGTACAAGCGTACTAGGATTTCCATGTGTCGCAATCAGAAAAATACCGCCAAGCGCCAGCAGCACAGAAACCACCTCCTTGGCTTCCGGCCGTCTGCGCGCCGAAATACAGACATAAACGACAATGAGCGCCGGTCCGAGATACTCGATTACAGTTGCCGTCCCGGCATTGGACCATTCAATCGTCTGAAAATACGAAAACTGGCAAAACATCAGGCCCGCAAACCCGTAGATCACAACATCCCGCGCATTTCGTCTGTCCTTCCAGACTTCCACTGCCTGCTTTCTGTCCCGAATCAGGAAATAACAAAGCAGAAAAAAACCGGCAAAAAGCAGCCGGACCGGAACCAACCAACCGGCTGTAACCTCTTTATTCTGAAATAAAAACTGACCGCACACTCCGGAAACACCCCAGAGTATGCCGCCAACAATGGCAAAAAACATGCCCATCAAATTTGTCATTCTCACTTTTCTCTTTCCGTCCTCTTCCTTCCATCTTTTATCATCTTTTTACGTGTTCTCTTCCTTTTTCGGCTTCTTCGGAATCTGTGCCAGAATAATTGCCACAAACATCAAAACACATCCCGCCAACTCGCGAAGACTGAGCTTCTGATTCAGCAAAAGCCATCCAGAAAGCACTGAAACTACTGATTCCAGACTCAAAATAAGAGAGGCAACGGTCGGGTCCATTCCCTTTTGTCCCACAATCTGCAACGTATACGCTACACCACAGGACATAACGCCCGCATACAAAAGCGGCATCCAAGCCGTCAGAACTGCATGGAACTCAAACTGTTCCGTAAACACCATCGCAATTCCCGAAAGCAGGCCGCACACAAAAAACTGAATACACGACATCCGCACACCGTCTACTTTGGGTGAGAAGTAATCAATAATCAGAATATGTACTGAAAAACAAAGTGCACAGAGAAATACCAAAAAGTCGCCGGTCCCCACTGAAAAGCCTTCTGTGATACACAGAAGATACAGCCCGGCCACCGCCAGAAGCACACTGAGCCAAATTTTGTACCCTGTTGTCTTTTTTGTAAAAACTCCGATCACCGGAACAATAACAATATACAATGCGGTGATAAACCCTGCCTTACCCACTGTTGTATACTGAATACCAAACTGCTGTAAATTGCTGGCTATAAATAAGGCCACACCGCAGCAGATTCCGCCGGCAAATAATTCTTTTTGATGCCAGGTATATATTTTTTCACTGCCTGCTCCATCCAGCCCCCGAAACCTGTCAAGCAAAAAAACACACGGAATCAGCACTGCTCCGCCAATCACACTTCGCACAAAGTTAAACGTAAACGGCCCCACATAGTCCATTCCGACACTTTGGGCAACAAAAGCCGTCCCCCATATAATTGCTGTCAAAAACAACAGAAGGGGACTCTTCACAGACGACGTCCTTTTCATAACATTCTCCTCTTTATCATTCGTAATCAAATCCAGGCTTCCGGCGTAATTTCTCTTCCGTCCAGCGACGCATACGTCAGTGTATCTCCGTCATACATCAGCTTCAGAGAAAAAAACGGAGCATCCTGTGCCATGAGCTTCAGAAAAATTTTGTCACCTTCCCACAGATTCAGATTCATAAGCTCTGACTTCGGCACCCACTCCAGCGTTCCTTCCGTACAGGAAATCATCTCGCCTGTAAACCCGTCTGCCGTGTACAGACACATATATTCCGGCGGCCATCCGTTCGCAATAAAAGTCACAATACCCCGAAATTTCCACGCAGTAAGCGTCAGCCCGGTCTCTTCCTTTGCCTCACGCAAAAGACACTCCTCCGGACTTTCTCCGTCCTCAAAATGTCCACCGATTCCGATCCATTTATCTTTATTTACATCATTCTTTTTGCTGATCCGATGCAACATCAGATACTGCTCGTCCTTTTCTACATAACAAAGTGTTGTAAGCGGTGATTTCATGATTTACGCCCTCATTTTCTATCGTATTTTCCTATTTCATATTTCTGGCAATCCGCAATTCCCTGCTTCTTTCCAGAAGATATTCGCGTTTATTGCGCTCTGGATACTCCAGCACTTCCAGCAGCAACAGATTGAGAAGCTTCCCAACCTCCGGCCCTGGCTTCATGCCGTCTGCAAGCAGATCTTTCCCACCAAGCTCCATCTCCCTTAAAGAAAGGCAGTCTCCGTGCAGGCGGATATCGGTCCAGATATGTTCCACCTCTTTCAGATAAATCAGCTTTTGTTCTACAACATCCGGATGATGTGCCATAATATCCGCCCGCTTCACAAGCAGAAACAAATCAAACAACTCCGGTCCTATCCGGTAGGCACACAACCGCACATCCTTGCCGGTCAGCTGCGGGTACCACGAATGGTTGCGCACCAGATTGCACACCTTACGCATCGTATCATTATCAAATTTGAGGTTTCTCATGATTCGTTCTGCAATCTTTTCGCTACAGACAGCATGTCCCTTGAAATGATCCTTGTCATTTTCATCTGTCACACAAACCTCCGGCTTGCCCATATCATGAAACAGCATCGTAAGGCGCAGCACCTTATCCGCCGGGATATTTTCCAGCGCCACAAGTGTGTGTACCCCCGTCGTATAAATATGATGCGAATTATTCTGTCGCTGTACCATAATCCGGTCAAATTCCGGCATCATCACAGAGGTGATTCCGCATTCATACGCCAGCCGGAACCAATGAGGGTTCGGTGATGTCAGCAGCTTTACCAGTTCCACCTGAATCCGCTCCGCACTGATCTGATCAAGTGCATCCGCCATCTCACGAATTGCCTCCCGCACGTCATCCTCCAGTGAAAATCCAAGCTGCGCCGCAAAACGAACCGCGCGCATCATGCGTAAAGCATCCTCGGAAAAACGCTCCCGTGCGTTTCCCACACAGCGGATTTTTCTGTTTTTCAGATCTTCCATGCCCCCAAATTTGTCCACCAGACCTGTCTCATGAGAATATGCCATAGCGTTGATGGTAAAATCGCGCCGCTTCAAATCTTCCTCCAGATTCGGCGTAAAAATGACCTCCTTGGGATGACGACAGTCCTCGTACGCCCCGTCAATACGATACGTGGTCACCTCGAAAGCCTCTTTCCCCAAAAGCACTGTAACCGTTCCATGTGCAATCCCTGTATCAATCGTCCGTGCAAACAGAGCCTTTACCTGAACGGGAGAAGCCGAAGTTGTCACATCCCAGTCCTCAGGATTGCGTCCGAGAATCGAATCACGGACACAGCCCCCTACCACGTAGGCTTCAAATCCGTTCTGATGCAGCGTCTGCAAAATCTGCTCTGCCTTTTCGGGAATCTCAATATATGCCATTTTGCCCTTTCCCTTCAGTTTTTTCTTCATCATAGCACAGCAGACTTTCTCTGAAAAGCAAAAAGTGAAAAAACTGTGTTTTCCAGAAAAACTATTTACAATTCCCCGCCAAAAATGTTATATTTCTATTAAAAATATATTTCAAAATATCAGAAAGGAATCCCAAAATGTCTAGAAAATATTTACTTTTTCTTTCAGGAATTATAGCCGCCGTAACACTCTCAGGCTGCGACCAAAAAGAACAGCCAAAGGAACCTGTTTCTACTGAATCCTCTGTTTCCGGCGAGAATGCCGCAACTGAGGATATGACCGAGACACCCGCTACTGCTGAAGCCCTTGCATCCATTATACCATCTGATTATCTTGTTAAAAATTCTTCCGAATACGTGACCCTGGGCAACCTTGAAAATCTGGAAGTGACACAGTATGTTTTTGAAGTTACCGACGATATGATTCAGGAAAGAATTGAGAGTGATCTTACCGAAGTCGGCGAAGAAGTTGAGGTGGACCGTGCCGCAGCCGAGGGGGACGTGGTTTATGCCGATGTCACCTCCACTGTTCACGGTGAACCAGACACCACCGCTACCGAGAGCACCTATATCACGCTTGGTTATGCGGAATACAGCGAAGATTTTGACAAACAGATCACCGGCGCCAAAGCAAACGACCTCCTCACATTCACCTGCTCTTTTGACAATGATGCTATCATGGACGAATGGGCCAACAAAGCGGTGGACTTCGAAGTAAAAATCACCAGTGTCTGTGAAATGCAGACGCCCGAATACAACGATGCTTATGTAAAAGAATTCACGGATTATTCAACTACAAAAGAATACGAAGAAGCAATACGTGAACTGCTCACAGAAGAATACGAAGAAAATGGCTACAGTGATACCGTTGAGGCTCTGTTCCAGGCAGCAATTGATGCCTCCACATTCTCCGGTTATCCGGATGAACTCTATGACGCCTGCAAAGAAGAAGTTCTCTCTCTTTATGGCGGCTTTCTCGGAACTACGGACGAGCAGGAGATCTACGAAGCATTTGATCTTTCCCCGGACGATGTGGAAACAGAAGTACTCTCCATGGTTAACCGCCGCCTGATTGTCAGCTCAGTTTGCGCCGACCAAAACCTTGAAATTACACAGGAAGAGTACAATTCCTTTGTAATGGAAAACGCGGAAGCTTTCGGCTACGAAAGTGCTGTACAGTTTGAGGAAGAAAATACACGCTCCTCCCTTGTATGGTCTCTGTATGAAAATGCAGTTGCAGCTCTGTTATATGATTCTGCTAAAATTACTCCGGTACCGTACGAAGAAGAAGAGATTGATGCAGATGAAACCTTTGAGGAAACTGAAACAGAAACCACAGACAACACTGATGAATTTGACGCCTCGAACGCAGACTGAACTTGAAACAGCAGCATCAGCCTAAGCATTACTATGACTGGTGCTGAGCAAAAATCATTGATAAGAACTGCGTAAATTAACTGAATTTTCTTCCATTTTACTTGACACTATTTCTCATTGTGCTATAATAAGAATGCAACAGATTGCCTGGTTAAAATATTTCACTAACTGTCCTAGATTATGAAATATACCTTCGTAGTCTACGATAGTTAGTGGAACTTTTTAAGGGTACATGTGGAATTCAATTAGGAGGTACCGAACATGAATAAGGGTACGGTAAAATGGTTTAATGCAGAAAAGGGGTATGGTTTCATTACCGGAGAAAATGGTTCAGACGTATTTGTTCACTTTTCTGCAATTCAGGGTGACGGATTCAAGACACTCGAAGAAGGACAGGCTGTTTCTTATGATTTGACAGAAGGCGCTCGCGGAATGCAGGCAGCTAATGTAGTGAAGCTTTAAGAATATGAATGTCTGAAGCGGAGCATCCCAGAGGTGCTCCGCTTTTTATATAAAGTTTAGTTCTTCTTTGTAATGTCTGTAAGATCACACACGACTCCTCGTTCTTTCCAAAACTCTCTGCACTTTTTCTCCTGTTTTCCAATCGCGGCAGACACGGCAGATATCCGAAATGCACACCCCTTCGCGGCAAAGTTTCAGCACTATATGTTTCACACATTCATAGAGATAAAACACCTTCCCGGCATAATCCACATCATCGTACACCTTCCAGTATCCGGACAATTTAAAATTTTTTCCTTGATTTTCAATAAATCCCTGCACATCTTTGAGCGGATATCCAAACAGAATCCCCATTTCATGAGGAAATTCTTGTTTATTCTTCTTATATTCTGCAAAACGCCAGGCCAGGCGCCGTAAAACTTCTTTTACATTGTTGGAAACATATCCGCATTTTCTTAAATATTCATTGACTTCCTTTTCTCTGAGAAGCTTCTGAAGCTTTTCCTCCTCAAACAAGAGCAGGTAATCCTTTTTTCCTGAAGCATACAGGCAACAGCTCCGGATTCCCGTGCCACGCAGTATACAGCTTAATTCCTTCTGATTTCCCGGCTCCACAATCAGAAGATTTGACGGTTTAATCCCCGCCAATATCGGTGCGCACTGCTGTCCGAGCAGATAACCGATTTCCTCCGATCTCATACACGTTCACCTCCGTGCGTTCATTCCTGATTCTATTCTTATTGTCCGCATACATCTTTCTTTTATGCTGGAAGGAACTGCTATGCGCAATGTTCGCTGAGCAGTTCCTGCAACGCTGCCACACTGCTGCCATGACATCGCAACACCGGAACTTTATTACGTTTTGCCTCCTGTAACATACTCCGAACCATTTTATGAGATACGGTATTTACAAAAAGTATAAAAAAATCCGGACTACCCAGTTTTTTGCGGATCGCTCCGCTTTCCTTTACAAAAATCTTTACCCTGCATCCGTAATTTTTGCAAATTCCTTCATACTGACATACCATTCCTTCATTTCCTCCGACAATGACAACGCTCATAAAATCCTCCTCGCTATTAGTTAGTTTTAACTAACTTTAATGTAAAAAAAATGACAGTATTCTGCCGCAGTTTTGTTTTCCTCCATCCATATGTAAGGAACAGAAATTTCAGTTAGCTTACACTAACTAAATATAACATGAGAAACCAATACTGTCAAGCACTATACTGCCATTTGAAGATCTGTCAAATCAGCGAGATCAAACTTAGCTGCAAAAATTTCCTACTTTGTACCCGGAAAAAATCTGCGGAATATTTTCTTTATTTTCCCTTCTTCTTTTTCCCTCGAAGCTGCCGCTTCCTGCATAGCCTGAAGATACTGTAAATACAAAAGCTCCATCTCATCCCGCAACTGTTCTATGAGCTGCTCTTCCAGCTTTTTATTTTGTTCCCCGACAACTTCTTCCATCATCTGTTTCAGAAGCTGAATCGCCTTTTCCATATCATCCTGTGGTTCTTCGGTCGAAATAATTTCATATATCAGTTCTCTTCGTTCTTCGTCGCTTGCGTTTTCCCAGTTTTTCCCTTCTGTATGATCTGTCGCATTCTTCTCCTCGTTTTTATGATGTCCTGTCGGAGTAGAAGCACTGTATTTTTCCCGCTCTATAGCCGATCGCGTATTTTTTATCTCAATGCGCTCTGTCTCAACAACGTCTGCTTCTTTTTTCTCAAATCTACGATTCTCTGCCACATTTCTCATCTGTGCAGGTTCCGGATTTGCGCCGTGTTCTGCTTCCCGGTACGCAACCGTATGAAGCGCACTTTCCATTTCCGGCGTTTCTTCCAGCAACAGCCGAATCGCTTTTAGCTGAATGCCTTTTTGTTTCCAGTCCTTCACCTGTCGAAATGTCTCAATATTTTTTTCACTGTAAGTGCGATGTCCAAGGCTTGTCCGCTGAATTGGAATGTTCAGCTCCTCCTCCCAATAACGCAAAACGTGCGACTCCACACCTATGAGCCGCACTGCTTCTGAAACGGAATACAATTTTTCATCCATAATAATTTCTCCCTTATCTGTATCTAAGCCTTTTCCGCCGCTTAGAGCGCGTCTGAACTATTATTTTCAAACACGCTGCGCCTGCCGCGAACTTTTCCTGGTAACCCCGGAATCTCCTTGCGCGTATCGCAGCAACGCTTCCGCATATGTGCTCTTCTACAAATATATGAAGAATTCTCTTAAAATAGAACCTGTTTTTTATTTATTTTTTCATATTTGCAAATTTTGTGAAACGCGGCAGCCACGCCAGCTCGATCGTACCAATGGCGCCATTTCTCTGCTTGGCAATAATGACTTCTGCCACATCCTTTTTTTCTGAATCATGGTTATAATAATCATCACGATATAAAAACATCACCACATCCGCGTCCTGCTCAATCGCCCCTGATTCACGCAAATCCGAAAGCATCGGTCGATGATCCGGTCTCTGCTCCACCGCACGCGAAAGCTGAGAAAGCGCCACCACCGGCACCTGAAGCTCCCTCGCAATTTCTTTCAGAGAACGGGAAATATCTGAAATTTCCTGCTGTCTCGACTCAGATCGCTTACTGCCCTGCATAAGCTGCAAGTAGTCAATCATAATAATCCCCAGGTTGTGTTCCAGCTTAAATTTCCGGCATTTGCTCCGAAGCTCCGAGACAGAAATACCCGGGGTATCATCAATAATCATATTTGAACGCCCAATTACGCCAGCCGCCTCAATCAGGTTCGCCCAATCGCCGTCGCTTAAATTTCCGGTACGCAAAAGCTGAGAATCCACTCGCGATTCCATCGCAAACAGACGGTTTACAAGCTGCTCCTTAGACATCTCGAGACTAAAAATCGCCACAGTCTCATTGTTCCGAAACGCCATATATTCTGCAATATTCAAAACGAACGCCGTCTTTCCCATAGAAGGACGCGCAGCGATCAAAATCAAATCCGAGGGCTGAAAACCGGAAGTCTTGTAATCCAGATCTATAAAACCGGTCGCAATCCCGGTCACACTTCCTTTCGAACGGCTCGCCAGCTCGATTTTATCGAGTGCATTCAGAACAACTTCCTTGATCGGAACAAACTCATCGTTGGAACGGCGCTGTAATACCTGGAAAATTTTCTTCTCTGTATCCTCCATGATATCTTCCACGCGGTCCTTGCCTGCATAGCACGATGCCGCGATATCCTCATTCACCTTAATGAGCCTGCGCAGCAAAGCCTTTTCCGCAACAATTTCCGCGTGATGCTTTACATTTGCAGAAGTCTGCACCGCTATCACAATATCCCTGACAAATTCCAGGCTGCTGATCTCCGCCGGCACATCCTTTTCTTTTAAACGGTTCTGTAATGTAATCAGATCAATTGGCTTCCCTTCACTGTAAAGCTCTGTCATCGCTTCAAAAAGAATGCCATACTGTTTCTGATAAAAATCATCTGCATTCAGTATTTCCGAAGCCACTGTAACGGCATCCCGGTCCATAATCATGGCACCAATCACCCACTGCTCCGCCTCAACACTGTGCGGCATCACCCGCTTGAGTAACCCTTCTTCCACCGTATTTCCCCTTTCGTTACAGGTACCTGGCAACCGCCTTCTGATCGCGAAGATTACAGCTCTTTCACGTGTACTTTCACCTCTGCAGTCACCTTCGCATGCAGCTTCACACCCACGTTTATCACGCCAAGCTGTTTGATCGGCGTATCCAACAGAACTTTCTTTTTATCCACGTCATAACCAAGCTGTTTTTTGATCTCCTCCGCGATCTCTTTTGAGGACACAGAACCAAACACCCGGCCGCCTTCGCCTGTCTTGACTGCTATCTGAATGGATTTACCCTCCATCTCTTTTCCAAGTGCCTGAGCAGCCTCGAGCGTTTCGCGCGCAACTTTCTCTGCATTGGCCTTCTGAAGTTTCAGATCATTCATATTCTGTCCCGTCGCTTCCTTGCCAATTCCTTTTTTCAGCAGCATATTGCGGGCATAGCCCTCACTCACTTCAACAATCTCTCCTTTTTTTCCAAGCGCCTTTACATCCTGTAATAAAATAACTTTCATAACTAAATAGCTCCTTCCTTCGTCATCTGTGTCAATACTTCCTTCAGACGGACGCGCGCTTCCTCCGCGTCTATACCTTCCAGCTGTGCTCCGGCAATATCCATATGACCGCCTCCGCCCATCCGTTCCATAATAATCTGTACGTTCACCTCATCCATGGCACGCGCACTGATATAAACCTTGTTCATATACTCTGTCAAAACAAAGGATGCCTTGACGCCGACAATGTTCAGCAGCTCATTCGCTGCCTGTGCGCCTGTCACTGTCGGATTTTCCAGACCATCGCTGGGACAGATACTGATTGCATAGCACCCCATAAATGCTTCGGCGTGACGCACTGCCTCCGCTCTTGCCTTGTACGTGCTCATATCGTCCCTGAAGGACTTGCGCACCCTCGTCATATCTGCACCATTTCTGCGCAAAAATGCCGCTGCTTCAAAAGTCCTCATTCCTGTCTTGGCCACAAAATTCTGCGTATCCACAACGATTCCTGCATACATACAATCCGCTTCACTTTGCTTTAGCCGGATGCCGTCATCATAATACTGCAATATTTCTGCCACCATCTCACAGGCTGAAGAGGCAGACGGCTCAATATATGAAAGCGAAGCATTCTGAATCTTTTCCGCTCCCTGACGATGATGATCCAGCACGACAATCGTACGCGTCAGATACAGAAGCTCTTCGCATTCCGTCATGCTCGGACGGTTCGTATCAACTACAACCAATGTGGTATTGTAATTTATCATTTCAATCGCCTGCTCATGGTCGAGAAACAGCCTTTCTCCGCCATTCTCGTTTGCCTCAAGCACGCTGATCCAAGGCCGGATGCCACTGTTGACATCGCCAAGCACAATATAGGCCGGCTTATTCACCTGCTTGGCTGCGCGGCAAATTCCCACACACGCGCCCAGGGAATCAATATCCGTCATTTTGTGCCCCATAACAATCACACGGTCACGTGAATTGATCAGCTCGCGCAAAGCCTGCGCTTTCACACGTGCACGGACTCTCGTGTTGCGCTCCGCTCTCTGCGTCTTTCCACCAAAGAACGACAACTTGTCCTGCTCCTTCACTACCGCCTGATCTCCGCCTCGCGCAAGAGCCATTTCCATAGCCCCCCGGCCGGCTTCAAAATTCTGTACGTAATCTTCGTTGCTGATACCAATTCCGATACTCACAGTCATATTGATGGAATTACCGATATTGACTGTCTTGACATCTTCCAATACAGAAAAACGGTCCTCCACCATCGTCTCAAGTCCTTTGCGGTTCACAACCAAAAGGTACCTGCCCTTTTCCAGTTTACTGATCAGACCACCGACAGAAGAGACATACTTCGTAATTTTCCTGTCTACCAGTGCCTCCAGCATAGAGCGCCGGATATCTTCCACGCTCTCCATCACTTCATCGTAGTTGTCCATATACAAAAGGCCGACCGCGGGCTTCTGTTCATAATTCTCCTGTTTGAATGCCAAAAGCTCTGTAATATCAAAAAAATACAGCGCAACGATACAGCTCTCGCCGCCAGTCTGCTCCACCCCTTCCAGATCTTCAAGCATAGAACTGAGCCATACCCTTTTCATGTCCACCCGGTACCTGCGTTCATTATACTCAATCTCAAGGCTTCTCGCCTCTTCATCCAGCGGAAAATGCGCTGCATTCATAGCCGGAAACAACGTAGATATATTTTTATGATAATCTGCATCCTTTCCAGTAAGCTCTGCCATCATATCATTCATCCAGACCAGCTTTCCATCTGGCTGAACAATCGCATACGGAACCAGAAAATTCTTCAGCATTTCTTTTTCAATTCCGCTGAACTTATGCGCAAAATCCATCAGTTCAATCAGAACCCGTGACCGGTAATGCACATCCAGCAAAACCAGCGACAAAATCAGAACAACTGTAAATCCTCCCACAATACATCCCGCCAGCGTATTTACATACAAAACAGCCGCGGTAAGCACCAGCTGCAGAAGAACTACCAGAACGCACCAATACCAGTGCCGCATAACCTTGCCACTGTATCTCAGCTGTGCTTTGTTGTCCATTCTATTTTTGTCCATAACAGTCTCCAATCTTTCATGAAGCAACACAAATCCGCTTTACGGTTGTATTGCAGCAGGAAAACAAAAACAAACCTGACATTGTATTATAGCATAAAACATAGTCTTAATAAAGTTCTTTTACGAAAACACAGAGGCTTCCCCTTCCTGCTCAATCATATTTCTGATTTCCTGCATCTCACAGTCCAGTGCTGTGATGGCATCTGCACATCTTTGCAGCTTTTCCACAATCTCCGCCTCATTCGGCAAATCCTTTTTATAACGCAGCTTATGATCCACGCTCGCCCAGAAATCCATCGCAATCGTCCGAAACTGCACCTCTACCTTAACAGCAACCTTGCCTTCCTCCAGAAAAACCGGTATCTCCAGAATCAGGTGCAGACTGCGATATCCGTTCGGCTTCGGATTTTTTATATAATCCTTTGTTCGAATCAACCGGATATCATCCTGATTCACAAGCAGCTCCGCCAACCGGTAAATATCCTCCGGAAATGCGCAGACCACACGAATCCCCGCCACATCATAAAGATACTTCTCGATACTCTCTCCGATCTTGTCCTCCGTCAAATCCGGTACCTTCCGCTCCAGCTTTTCAATAATGCTGGCCGGACTTTTCAGACGGCTCTCAATTGATTCAAACGGATTACGATCGTATTGCAAGGAAAACTCCGCATTGAGTACATTCAGTTTTGTCTCAACCTCCATAATGGCACAGCGGTATTTATTCATGATCTTCATGTACTGACGCCCGTTCTCCAAAATACTGACAAATTTATAACTCAAATCACTTAATTCTTTCTTTGTATCTTCCACTTATTTCCCACCTTTATCTCATGCTTCAGAAATTATGCTGCCCAAAACGCCCGGACCCTTCCACAATTTTCCGCACAATCCCTGAACACATTGTACCAGAAGCATAGCAGTATGTATAATTAAAATTGTATTAAAAAATTCATGACACCAGCTTTATGTTTTGATTGATATATTCAAAAAATATCTTACAATAATTTTGCAGAAATATAAAAGCAAAAGAATTGAGGTAAAAATTGTGAACAATATCTTACTGACATCCGGCTATAATTTCGAAGAGTATTCTATCTCAGAATATCTCGGAGTATACTCCGGAGAATGTGCGCTGGGAACAGGTTTTCTGAGTACTTTAGGTGCCAGTCTCGCAGATTTTCTTGGCTCCAACAGTACAATGTATTCTGACAAATTAAAAACAGCCAAAACATATGCAATGGAACAATTAATGACTCGAGTAGAAAACGCCGGCGGCAACGCCATTATTGGCCTTGATATCGACTACACGACTTTTTCCGCAGACATCATGGGAGTTATTGCCAACGGTACAGCTGTTAAGATAACGAAAAATGTGAACGCTCCTTTGACCAAACCAAAAACTTTCCCAATACGGGCAACCAATCCAGGAATGCCTTTTATTCCTGCATACGTATTGATTGATCTGTCTCAAAATTTTGCTTCCATTTCTCTTGATATTTATTGCCCTGTTTCTTTTGATTTGGAAACGGCTGCTTCTGCTCCCAAAGACAGTGACATGTGGGTTTTCAATTTCGAGGCATTTATGAAAGCCGTTTTAGCATACAATACGGCCAAAGAGATATTAGAATTTTTAAACGAATACAACGAAGAACACCCCAACACTGTAAGTCCTCTTTTAATAGAGGAAATTGTAAATCTCGTATCCCTGGAACGTATATACGGAAATATGCAAAAGTCCGCAGTAAACAAGATTCAGGATTTCTTCCTGACACATGATGCCTGAATACATAGTGCCTATATAATAAGCCCACAAAAAAGAATGCGCAAAAGCGCATTCAGCCTGAGGCTTTTTTCAGATACGAAACGAAGTTTGGCCCATTTATACAAAAAAACGCCGCAACATGTTTACACATCCTGCGGCGTTTCTGTTTTTTATCACGGTTCTTTTTATCGAATTAGTCCTGAACGTATGGCATAAGGGATACGTGACGTGCTCTCTTGATGGCTACGGTCAGCGCTCTCTGATGCTTTGCACAGTTTCCTGTGATTCTTCTCGGAAGGATTTTTCCTCTCTCAGATACATATCTTTTCAGCTTGTTTACATCCTTGTAATCAATCTCATTGTTTTCCTTGCCACAGAAAACGCAGACTTTCTTTCTTCTGCGCATACCGCCTCTTCTTTTCATAGAAGCATCGCCTCTGTCTTTATTGAATGCCATTTGGTTATTCCTCCTTTTACGCAAAAATTCCAGGCGCTTTAGTTAAACGGGAGCTCTTCGTCGATTCCGTCCGGAATATTCATGAAGCCGTCTCCTGCTGATGCCTGACTCGGTGACGGCATCGGCGCCGCCGCCATTGGTGAAGGCTGACGCATCATACCGCTGTCTGCGGACGCCGCCTTGCTCTCAGCAAACTCCTGATCCTCCACAACCACATCGGTCGTATATACTTTCTGGCCATCCCGGTTTGTATAGCTGCCGGTCTGAATGCGGCCGGTCACTACAACTTTTGTTCCCTGACGCAGATACTTTTCTGCAAACTCCGCACTTCTGCCGAACGCCACGCAGCCAATAAAATCTGCACTCTGTCCGTCGTTTCCATCACGGCGGAATCTGCGGTCAACCGCCAGCGTATATCTGGCAACTGCGGTTGAGTTATCCCCTGCGGAATAACGTACTTCAGGGTCTCTCGTCAAACGTCCCATTAAGATGACTTTATTCATTCTATCTCCTCTTTTCTATTTATGCATCCTGTCTCACGCATAAATATCTGATTACGTTTTCCATGATACGGATCCGTCTTTCAACTTCTGCCGGACATGTAGCATCAGACTCGAAACGAACGAAATAATAAAATCCTTCACGCATTTTCTGGATTTCGTAAGCGAGCTTTCTTTTGCCCCACTCGTCTACCTCGGTTACAGTACCGCCAAAACGTGTAATGATCTCTTTTACCTTTTCGATTGTAGCGGCTCTGTCTTCGTCTTCAATTTTTGCGCTGACAACCACTGCTAATTCATACTTGTTCATGCTTCTCGCACCTCCTTATGGTCTCTGGCCCCTTTTCGATGAAAGGAGCAAGGAAATAATATATCACAAGCACTGATTTTACCATAGTTTGTCTGCAAAAGCAAGCAGTTTTTGCCCAAGCCCCACGGCGTCCTTCAGCCTTCTTTTGCCCGCAGTCCCTTCGTATTTTTCTCTACCAGTTTGCGGGCAACCATAATCTGGTGGCCGCATCCCAGACACTTCAATCGAAAATCTGCTCCCACGCGCAAGATTTCCCATTCCTGACTGCCGCAGGGATGTTTTTTCTTCAATTTTACAATCTGTCCCACTTCATAATCCAAGATCGCTCACCTGCTTTCTGCTTTTCCATTTCCATAATGGTCATAACGATTCAGAATAACTTCTTTTATTCAGCATTTAGAGGTCTTTTCCCTCTGTTCTTCTCTCACACCTCAATCTGCGCAAGCACCTTGCCGATCCTGTCAGAAATCAGCAGTTTGGCTTCCTGATCTCTGGGGGTCGGAGATTTGTTGATTACCACAAGATGCCTGCCCCTGAAAGAATCAACCAGCCCCGCTGCCGGATAAACAGCCAGAGAGGTACCTGCAATGATCATTACATCCGCATGGGAAATATAGTAAATTGAATCCTGTATCGTCTGCTGATCCAGCCCCTCTTCATAGAGCACCACATCCGGTTTTATGACACCTCCACAGGTACAAAGCGGTACTTCACCCTGAAACTCCAGCATATATCTGGCGTCGTAAGCCTTTTTGCAACGCTGACAGTAGTTGCGGTGCACGCTGCCATGCAGCTCCAGCACCCGCCTGCTCCCTGCTGCCTGATGCAGCCCGTCAATGTTCTGCGTCACAACCGCCCTTAGCTTTCCTTTTTCCTCCAGCTCAGCCAGCTTTTTATGCGCTGCATTTGGCTGTACATCGAGGCAGAGCATTTTATTCCGGTAAAACCGGTAGAACTCCTTTGTATTCCGCACAAAAAAGGTATGGCTCAGAATCGTTTCTGGTGGAAAATCATACTCCTGATGATACAGACCATCCACGCTTCGAAAATCCGGAATCCCGCTTTCCGTAGACACACCTGCGCCGCCAAAAAATACAATGTTATCACTGCCGCTGATGATCTCCTGTAATTTATTTATCTTCTCTTCCATTCTGCCAAATCTCCTTTATCTGAAATCCGTATCCCGGTAGACTCCAATCTCTGCCACTGTCTCCATATTCTCAACATTCTCAACTAACTTACTCTTAATTTCCAATTCCTGTAATCACTTTACCATGAATCTGCATGTCCAACAACTAGAAAAATTCTGCCTTGCTTCTCCACGACTCACCCTTGTCACTTTTCTGCTCCGGTCAGCAGCGCACGCATCCTGCCAACTGCCATACCTGTATTTTTTTAATACCTTATAAAAATATGTCTCTGAACTGTACCCGGCCATTTTTCCGATATCCCGGATACTCAGTTCACGGTTCTGCCGGATCAGATCAATTGCCGCATTGATCCTCCAGCGCCAGGTCATCAGTGAACTGCTCTTTCATAATCCGGATCGCTTCCCGCACGTACTGAGCCCTCGTATCGGCCGGTTCGGCAATACTGCAACACCTTTTAATCGCCTTTATACATTCTGCTGCGATTTCCTCTGGTCTGCTGCATTCTTCCACCTGATATATGGCCAAAACCCATGTTCGGCCGAAAACATCAGATCTGGCCGATATGCACCGCACTGTCTTGCCAGGCATGAAAGCAAAACATACTGTTCCTGTATCTTTACGCCGGTTCCTGAAAACTCCTGGTCAAGCATTTCCCTTATCCGGATAATCTGCTGCTGATACCCTTCCACAAGCGCCGCCATATCTAAAATGTCCCATGAAAAAGCCCGATTCACTTTTGCCTTTGATAAACGGTCGATGAGCATGGTAAGCGCCCCTGTAAAAATAGAAATCAGATCACGCCGCAGGATAGAGTGAATCGTATCTTTATATTTTTTCTTCAGTATACATGCCATGATAATTCCCCACTGATATACGGCTCTGTCACGCTTTCATTCCAGGCTGTTATAATCTCCGGCTTCAGAAGCACATCCTTTTCACGCTCCATACTGCCTCCCTCCGCCACCTGATTACAATGTTCATATAAAACCCGCACAGCCTCCGTTCCCATCGTCTGCGGACGCTGTTCCAGAACAACATCTACATAGCCGTTTTGCAGCGCCTGGCTTGTATCGTCATTCAAATCAAAAACCACCTTGTGCATCTGTGTATAACTTTCCGGATGTTCTTCCATAATCAGCGAAATCGCCCGTGAAGAATACCCTTCGATGCAAAACAATCCGTCAATCTCGGGATTCTGGTCCAAAAGCTGTGTAATCTGATCCTTCAGCGCAATAATACTTTCACCTCGTTCCAGCACAGCAGTAATCTCCATATCAGGATATTGTTCCAGTCCTTCTTTCAGGCCACGCAGCCGCTCCGCCTGATTCGACTTTTCAATTTCAGACGCAACAGCAGCTATCCTTCCCTTTTCCCCGGTCAGATCCGCGAGTAATCGGGCAGCAGTCTGCCCGGCTGAAAATTTATATCAATGCCGCGCTCCTTACACGCCTCGGAAACTGCCAGAGCCGCCTGCTCCCAGTAGCCATAATTTGCCGTCGGAGCCACAAATGTAAACTTAACTTTTTCAGCTATCCGGTTATCACTTTCCTTCTCATAGACCAGACCAACATTCAGCTATGCTATTCCGAGCAACAGTACCGGGATCATCCATTTTTTCAACGGCTTTGCCCTCCTTTTTTGCCTTTGCGGGTAGTTCATTCACCTCTATCGCGATTCTCTCTTCATTTATCATAACAAGAAAATCGCTGAGCCGTCAACAAAAGACCGCGGTATCTTCGGGGCCGGATGCCTTTTGGATACCGCGGTTATTCAAAATCCTTAATTCATACCAAGCTTGTCACGCAGGAAGCTTAATGCCGCCTCATTGATATATGTTCCAAGATTATCACGGCCTGCCATGGAGTTCACCATGAGGTATGCCTCAAGGCCTGCTTGAATGTATAATTTGTGAAGACGCTCTGCCTGTGCAACAAATACACGCGGGTCCTTTCCCCCCTGCCCCATAAAGATCGGTGCATCATCTGTTGTCACATAATTGATCGGACTCGCCATTTCCACAAGCTTCAGCTCCTCTTTGTAAGGCGTATCCGGATTATACTGTTCTGCACGCAGAACGCCCATGCCTTCTCCCTTTTCCTTAAACCCGATAAGCTGAGAACGTGCTGAGTTATATGCGTCTATCTGATTATAGGCA
The DNA here is from genome assembly GCF_059728505.1 of Blautia sp. St.27G3. Classification (NCBI taxonomy): domain Bacteria; kingdom Bacillati; phylum Bacillota; class Clostridia; order Lachnospirales; family Lachnospiraceae; genus Blautia; species Blautia sp. St.27G3. The sequence goes on from NZ_BAAGFO010000001.1 coordinate 726,891, forward strand.
TCCATTGCATTGATGTGATACGGGGCATCATACAAATCTGTACTCAGAATAATAATATCTGTCATACCATAAAAGTCTGCGCACACCTGCACCCGACTGGACTGTTCCAGATTTCCTCCTGTCTCTCCTTCCAGCTCCTCCACATCGCCTGTAACAGCAAGCAGAATTGCCAGATGTGCACCTGCTGAAGTTCCGGAACAAGCAATCCGCTCTGGATCAATTCCGTATTCCTCTGCATGAGCACGCAGGAACCGTACTGCACCCTTGCAGTCCTCGATCTGTGCCGGATAAGCCATTTCCTGGCTCAGGCGATAATCAATCGAGCCCCTTCCTCTACAAGAGAAAGCACGTATGCAAGCTGCTGATTGGACCAAGAACCTGTAAATTCTTCTTCACATTTGTAGGATGCCTCCCACCATGCACCACCGTGGATAAATACAATAACTGGAGAATTCTCTGTCACATCCTCTGATTACAGGAAAAGATAGCGCATGTAATCTCAAAATACCTGCCCTGGCACTGACCGTTTTTGCATTGAAATCTGATAATTCTTTCTCTCACTGCCAGATTTTGCACCGATTGCCTGTTTCTCATTTATAACATTTTTCTCTGTTAACAATGATTTTGCCCCAATTTCCGGCAATTCTACTGCCAGTCGGTTGCTATTTGGGGACGAAACAGGTAAACTGAAAACGATTTCCCTCGTACTAAAATCTCCAATAAATAATTTATCAGAAAGCAGGTAATAAAACATGTTTGAGCTTAACAAAACTGCATTTGCAGAATTTTTATGCCAGGAGCGAAAAGCAAAAGGCTATACCCAAAAAAAACTTGCCGAAAAACTGTTCGTGTCTGACAAAGCGGTCAGCAAATGGGAGCGTGGCTTGAGTATGCCGGATATCTCTCTTCTGATGCCGCTCGCTGACATCCTCGGCGTTTCCGTCACAGAACTGCTTGAAGCACGGCGTCTTGATACCGCTTCTGATATGGAGCTTTCGCAGGTAGAAGTCCTTGTCAAAAAAGCCCTCACCTTCTCAGAAGAAACACCGGAAAAAAGAAAAGAACAGCGTAAAAAACACGCGGTTCTTTTTGGCAGCTGCACGCTGCTTTCCTTATTGGAGCTATTGTTAGGAATATGGTTTTTATCCGGTAGAAAATCAATACTCTATCCATTTGCAACCACATTTCTGACATTTGAGCTGCTTAGTTTTATCTTTGGAGTCTATTTCTGGTTTTTCATGAAAAACAGACTGCCTGCTTATTATGACGAAAATGAAATCAGTGGCATCTCGGACGGATTTTTTCGTATGAATGTGCCTGGTCTGTATTTTAACAACAGCAACTGGCCGCACATCGTAAGGGCATTGCGTATCTGGTCGCTCGTCACCCTGCTGACCATACCGCCGTTTTACATTTGTTGCACTGCCGCTGCTTCCAGTTTATCCGTAAATCTGTTTCTGCAAAGCATTTTACTGGTTGTGTATCTGGCGGGATTATTTGTCCCTGTTTATGTTGTGGGGAGGAAATACGGCTAACCGCCGTATTTCCTCCCCGTATTCTCTTCCTGTATAATCACAGAAACTTACTCAAGAATAAGCATAGAGTAAGGTGCAAGTGTCGCTGTCTGTCCATCGAAGCTGCTAGTTTCATCTACTGCAGACTGGAATACCACATCTGTAAATTCACCGTAGTTCGGATCTGCAGCAATCTCCTGAGTCAGTTCTTTGCCGGTCAGATTGATCAGTACCAGCACACGCTGATCCTTAGTCATGCGAATGTAGGATACGATTTCCTGGGAATCTACAGCATATTCATCAATGTCACCATTCATCAGAGCCGGAATTTCTTTTCGTGTCTTAATAACCTCTTTATAATGAGACAACATGGATGTCGGATCCTCCTGCTGAACTTCTACAGAAGATTTTCCGCCGAGACTGTAATATACAGTATTATAGTTTGCAAGTCCATCCTTTGCAAATCCGCCTTCAAAAGGCTTTTCAAACCATCCCATACACTCACGGATACTGGAGTCAGGCTTTGCGCCGTCCATTCCAATCTCTTCTCCATAATACAGGAACGGTTTTCCAGGCAGTGTCAGCAGCAGGTTTGCCGCTACCTTTGCATGGCTTTCTGCCTTTTCTGCATCATCTCTTGGCACCGGATTCTCATTCGGATCAAGAAGAACAGGTGCTGTCAGAATATCATCCGCACTCTCATCAAATTTATAACGCAAAAGGCTGATCAGACGGTTCTGGTCATGATTTGTTATGAATGGACAGTCAATGAATTCATAATTAGATCCTTCGCCAAGCTTATTATAATAATCAATCAGTCCTCCTACGATATCCAGATCCGTTTTTTCACTCAGACGGTTCGTTTCTGATGCGAGTTCCGGATTGTAAGCAGTTGTCTCGTTGGAAACTGCTTCATAGATCTTACCGGAAAGATTGAAGTCAAAAATACTGTGCAATCCGCCGTCAGTAAGGAACGGAACCACATTATCTGTATTTTTCTCCCAAACTTCACCTACCAGGTAAACCTCCGGATACTCTGCTTCCAGGGATGCACGGAAGTCTCTCCAGTAATCCATATTTTTCTCAAATATGTAATCTGTATAAATATTTGAATAATAGTCTCCATAAATGTGGCGCGCTGCGTCCAGACGGAATCCGTCAATTCCTGCCTCAAGCCAGAAAGCCGCCACATCCTTCATTTCCTCCCGAAGCGCCTCGCTCTCATAGTTCAGATCAGGCATTCCTGAGCTGAAGATGCCTGTGTAATTGTATCCCGAAATGATATTATCGGCATTTTCAATAATACCGCGCGATACCATCCTCTCTGCTGTCTCATCCGTACTGCGCCATACCGTTTTATCTGGACCCGCTGTTGCATTATCATAGAGAGGATACTGTGCTTCATATCCTTCCATGCTTCCATGTTCTTCGAGATAAGCCGCCTCTTCTGCATGGATCTCATCTGCTGTTTTCTCTACATAATTTGCATCGGCAGGAACAAAGGTAAAATAATCCCAGTATGGGTTTGCACTGCCATCCTCCAAGGTCGGCCCTTTCAGTGCTTCCTGGAACCAGACGTTCGACCAGCTGCAGTGGTTAACGACCAAATCCATGATAACCTCAATGCCATATTCATGACAGGTAGCCAGCATGCTTTCAAAATCTTCCATTGTTCCATAATCGCTGTTTACTGCATAATAATCAACTACATCATAGCCATGCGCACTGCCTGATCCTGTAATCGGCATCAGCCAGATACCGGTGATCCCCAGATCTGCCAGATACGGAACAGCCTCCTCAACTCCTTTGAAATCACCGATGTGATCCCCGTTTGAATCCCGAAAAGCACGTACAAAAATTTCATAATATACGTCGCCTTCCTGCTCGTCAATGACCCCGTCTTTCGCAGTAAAAGCCTGCGGCTCCGCTGCAAATACAGCTGCCTGACTTCCAAACGCCATGATTACTGCAAGCCCTGTGGATAAAAATTTTTTACACATGTTCTTCCTCTCCTTTTCCTTTATTCGATCAGCAAGGTTCTCTGCCAGATCTTACGAGAGGTATTCTATATTCATTTTTTTGTACTGTCTATTTAGTTTTTTTATACGTCCCATTACATTTTTAAACAAAATCACCCATTTTTGCCTGGACATTCCATTCATTTTTTGTGCATCTTGTTCATTCCTTTACACTGTATGGCAAAAAATCAACATGCGAATCACCGTTTCAGCCCTGCCTCCGGAATACGGAAGCCGATAACCGTCCTGATATAGGGCGTACTCTCAATAAAAATTTCCACTTGTTCCTGAAAATATAACTGCATCCGACGGAATACATTAATCAGTCCGATTCCGGCTGTGTGAGTTTCCGGAGATATGCTTTGAGCCATGATACGCAGTTCATTTACCTTTTCCGCTTCCATTCCCGGTCCATTGTCCTCCACATAAATAGCGATCCCCTGCGCCTCCTTTTTTATGTTGCAGCTTAGCTGAATCCCCCTGGCACAGCAATCCACGCCGTGGGTAATCGTATTTTCCACAAGGGGCTGCAAAATCATAAATGGCACGTATAAAGAAAAACACGACGAGTCACAGTTTATCTCATATTGAAAACGACTGCCAAAACGAATTGTCTGAATATCTAAATAATTTTGTATCTGCTGCAGTTCCTGCTCTATGGTTACGATTTCCCGCTCCTGGTCCAACACACTGCGAAGATAACGGGCAATCGCCTTTGTGATATGCTGCGTATGAGACGCCGCTTCAATATATGCCTGCTTCGCAATCATATTCATGCAATTAAATAAAAAGTGAGGATTTATCTGATTCTGAAGAGCTTTCAGCTCCAGCTGTACGTTTCTGTACTCCAGCTGCAGCTTTTTTTCATTTGCCTCTTTACGCTCCATTTCCACCTTCTGCTGCTGCTTTAATATTTCAATCTGCTCCTGAATCGTCTGTACCATATGGTAAAAAGAATTGATCAATACACCTGTTTCGTCCTTTTGCGGATGATGCCACCCCGGGAGATCCCATACATTCTGCATTACCAGATTTGCCATTTCCGTGAGATGTAAAATCGGCCGCACGATGTTGCGAATGCGAAGAAAAGATAAAACAGCCAGTACGATAATAACACTGCAAAAAACTAACAGCATATTGCGCTGACGCTCCGCCTGCTGGCTTCCGATACGACTGATTTCCTGGACAGATAATTTATCAATGGATTGCTGGACATACACCGTGTATTTATTTAAAAGGGAATACTCGGAAGAAAATTCTGTATATGCGCTTTTTGCTGCTTCTGTTTCCCCTTTTTTTGTTTCTGTAATAATCAGCATTCCCTGTCTGGAAAGATTTTCAGATAAATAGGACAAATTTTCAATATAGGGATCCGGGAACGCCTCAAAAAGCTCTGTTGCAATTCGTACTAATTTTTCCTTGCTTTCCAAATACTCCTTCATACAGTTCAAATCCTTTGTCATATTCGAGTATTTTTGCAGGGCAGAACGATATTCTGACAGTGCTTTCATATATTGAGGCATAAGCTGATTCTGTTCAATCAGCAATGTGTATTCCTCGCTTACTATACCTGCTAAATAAAAATTTCCGAAAAAGAAAAGCAGGGAAGTCAGTGCAATCATACTGACCAATAAACCCAATTTTCCCTGCAGGGTATGAAATTTTTTATTCTTCATCTTCTATCCGCCTTTGATATTCATTTACAGTAAGTCCAGTCGTTTTCCGAAAAAGAGAGCAAAAATACGTTTTACTCGTATATCCGCATAATGCCGTCAGTTCACCGATCGTAATGCCTCTGTTTTCTGCAATTAATTCTTTCGCCCGGTTCATCCTTATCTCAGTCAGCACAGATACGAAGGTCTTCCCTGTTTTGTTTTTAAAGATACGGCTAAAATACGTTTGTGTCATGCCCATCCGATGAGCAATCGCTGCCTGGGACAGATCCGATGAATATTCCGTACGCATAATCCGGAGAATCTTATCGATCGACGCATCTGCTCCTTCCTCATTGACAGTCGGACGAAAAGACAATATCTGATGAATTATCTCCTGTTGCTTTTCCGGATTTTTCAGGAGCTCTGTATGATTGATTTCCTCCTGAACGCGAGAAAGATCCCACGAATCAGAAAACGAGATCACTGCGTCCACAAAAATCCGAATATATTCCCAAAATTTTTGCGGCGCCCTTTCGGCATATTCCCGCAACTCTGAGAGAATCATGGATTCCAGATATTTCATCCGATTATCCTGCAAAAGACGAAGGATTTTGTGCATATGAAATACATACTTATCCTTTGAAAATGCACGCGGACAGCGATCAAAACACGTATACCCAATAAAATCCCTGCTGGTCATCTGCAGCGAATACAATTCTTCGGGAATTTGCCTTCCGGCTGCTTGCATTTCTTCCAACGATATACATACCGGCCCTACATAGCAGGGCTGTTTCTGACCAGTAAGCTGCTTGAGCGACCAGATATAGCAGCGCAGCATACTGTACAGTTGAAACAATTCCCTCGTTTCCTGCGGATGAATGAAAAGAAGAAGCCTGTCCTTTTCTATCCGGGCAAATACAAAAAAAGCACGCTGAAAGATCCGACAAACGGATGAATGCAGACTGAGTGCCTCTCGCGTGCCTGTATCTTCAGAAATATCCAATGCTTGGGCAATCCATACTGCCTGCCATTCCCCGTCCTGTGGAAGCCCGACCTCCCTCAGCTTCGGTAATATCTGTTCATTTCCGGATAGCACATGGTGGATAGACCGCCTGTCTGCCTCATATCTGGCCTGACACATATGTTCCTCAAGTCTCTGTTCCTTTTCCTTTCGCTGTTCATCCTTTTCCAGTATAGAAACACACCGGTCTAATACAGACAAAATCTGCGTCTCACTGGTTGGCTTCAACAGATAATCCAATACATTTAGCTTGATTGCCAGATAAGCATAGTTAAACAAAGAATAAGAGGTGCTAATAATGATTAACCCTGCATACCCCTCCTGCCGAAGTTCCTGGCACAGCTCCAGTCCGGAGCGCTCCGGAATCTGAATATCAACAATCAGGATATCCGGAGTATACCTGTGCACCAACTCCAACGCACTATTCCCGTCTTCTGCCTCGAAAACAATCTGCAGAATTGGTCGGTTTTGGATCAGAATTAGTTGAAGTGCCTGGCGTTCGATAACTTCATCCTCTACAATCCCTACCGTATAATATTTATTCATTCGATTTTCCCTCCATCCAAAGCCGGAAGATCCTTGTGGCTGATAACTGAACAATCTATATATATCGTGTCCTGTTCCGGCGTTCCTCCATTTGCCAGGCATCCTGCAATTTGTGCGCTTTGATAGCCTACCTCGTAACTTTGCTGTACAATTACTGCGTCAACAATGCCATCTGCAAGAAGCTCCAGAGTTTCCTCCGAACGATCAAAGGCGATCAAATGTACCTTTTTTTCCAGGTTAATCTGTTTCAGAATTTGTGCGTACAACATCGTTTCTGATTCCATCAGGCCAAAAATCGCCTGAATGTCCGGATTTTCCAGAATCAGATTTTCCAGGCTGGAATTGGATACCCGCTCTGAATACCAGGGTGTCTCAGGAGATTTAATTTCTACATCCGGCCATTTCTGCCTCAATGCCTCACAAATTCCATAAAAACGATCGGAAACAGCAGCGTTCGTTTCATTATCCTGAATCATAACAGGATTGTTGCTGATTCCATACAGCTCGTCCAGTATCTGTGCCGCCAGGTAACCTGCCTGCACATTATCTGTTCCTACATAGGCGTCGCGCAGTTCCTTTCCGGCATCAGAATCTACCAGAACAATCTTGATTCCTTTCTCCCGCGCTTCCTTTATCACTTCCGTATCCGGAAGATTGCCTTCAGCAATAATCACATCTACATCGGACATCAATACCAACCGCCAGGCATCCAGCACGTTCCAGGTCATAGCATCCTTGTCCTGCAGCGAAATATCCAAAGCAAAAAAAGAAAGCCCCTGCTCCCTGCAGCCTTCCTCTATACCCTGCAGCATTTCCTGCCAGTAGGTTGATTTTGTAGAAAGGATACCTGCAATCCGCGGGCTGCATACTTCCGTCGCATCTACTGTCTGCGTAAATCCACAGAGTATACCGCAGATTATTGTAATAAGCGTCCTTTTTTTTAATCTGTTCATGGTTTCCCCCTGAATCTCCTTTTGTTTCTCTGGTTAAATTGATTATATCATACCGCAGCCGCTGGCTGCAATCAAACTATAAAAACAAAAGAATCATCCTATTCGTAGATGCACGTGCTATAATGCACTTATACGGTATCTGCGTACCAATCCATCGGGAACTAAATTCCCCTGCAAGCATTCATACGAAAGGATGATCCTATGAACACTATTTTAGAACAATATAAAGATAAAATCAATGGCACATTCTCCTTTTTTGACAGGATGATCATCAAAGGCCATATCCGCCAGTTCTTTTCCACTTCCGGAAAAGGATTTTTCCTCTCTGAACAAAATGTCCTGCTTAAAGATTTTTCGTCTTATGCCAATCAGGTAACTGCGGATATTGTCTCCTATGCAGAAAATATGGCTGCTTCTGATAAACGGCCTTTGATTTACCTTACATCTTCTAAAACTTCAAAGGAACAGGCAGCTTTACAGGCTCTTGAAGAACATCCGGTGGATGAGGGCCTCATCTGTATCCTCTCAGTAGTGGAATACTGCCAGACTCTGCAGCCTAAAAAACATGACAACGGGCTGCTTTCCCTTGACACAGTAAACCGCAAATGCAAATACTATTACTTCTATTTCCTTGATAAGCATTTCGGCTTCATGCATGTCAAGCTCCAGACATGGTTCCCTTTTCTTATCCAGGTCTATATCAATGGGCGGGAATTGATGAAGCATGTCTTTGAGCAAAACGGCATCTCTTACCAGATGTATGACAACTCCTTTTACGAAATCAGCGACATAAAAAAGGCACAGGAGCTTGCCGACAGGTTTGATTCCAAAAGCCTGTGCAGGCAGCTTGACCTCTTTGCACATAAAGTGAACCCTTATCTTGATACGATTGAAAAAACCTTCCACCAGGGATACCACTGGTGTGTGGATCAATGCGAGTACGCTACCGATGTTATGTTTAAGAGCCGGGAGGCTTTGGAGGATATTTATCCATCCCTGGTAGGCCACGCATTCTATGACTTCAACTGTACGGATATTTTTTCTTTTCTTGGGCGTAAACTTCACCATAAGTTTCAGGGAGAGGCAGTCTCCGATTACCGTAAGCGCCCAGAAGGCTGGAGGATTAAATTCAAAATGAAGTCCAACAGTATCAAGATGTATGATAAATTCAGCTGCCTGCGGGTAGAAATGACCATTAATGACCCGAGGGAATTCAAGGTCTATAAGGATGTACAACATGAAGACGGAACTACATCCAAACGGTGGGTTCCCATGGGTAAGTCTATCGCTAACTTATACCGGTATGCTGAAATTTCCAAAGCAGCAAATAAGCGTTTTCTGGATTCCATGCAGAACATAATCCCGGCAAAAACCATTGAAAAGGAGATCAACAGTATCTGTTGTCGGAAAAAACTGGGAGGGAGAAACTACAGCGGATATAATGTCTGGTCTGCCGAGACGTTTCTTCTCTTTGAGTCCGTTTCGGATGGGAAATATCTCATCCGTGGGTTTACGAACAGGGAAATCCGCCATTCAACCAATAGGGCTAATCCCGATTCTGCCAAGGTAAAAGGAAAAACCAGCAGGGAATTTACAAAATTAAGGGCGCATGGACTGATTCGGAAAGTTCCTCATTCAAGAAGGTATCTGGTCAGCGATAAAGGACGCCGTGTAATGGGTGCGCTGATCGAAACCAAAAGAAAAATCTATCCGGAACTTGTAGCAAAATAAACATCCAGCCTGTTAATATTCTTTGAAAAACCTGCCTGACGGACAGGTAGAATACTTGTGTTTTCATACAGGTATTACTGTTTTATTTTTATGTTTTTCTAAATCAATAGCATATATTTTGATTAAAGTCCTAACGTTAGAGGATTGGTTTTTTTACACTTTCTCCAGATTTTAATATGCACTTTACATAAAAAATCCATGGAATAACGCACGATTTATTGGCATTATTTTATAATCATTATCTTTTATAGATAAAATAATCGAGTTGGCACAGCGGATAAAATCGCTTATAGTGCAATTGCAGTAACAGGAACGGAATAACTGAAACTGATAAACTGTAAAGAAAAATGGAGGAATCAAGAATGAAAAAGAAACAAGTTTTAGCACTCCTATTAACTTTATCCGTACCGCTCGGCCTGACTGGCTATGCCAACGCCGAAACTGGCGAGGTGACCTTTAGTCATACCCCTTATGGCATTCAGCAGGTCTATTCGATCGAAGTTGTGGATCCGGTAACAGCGGTACGAAATCCCACCACTCCCATCTCAGGCGAGGAAACTGCCATTTATGTTTCTGCCAAAATGGATTCTGAAGATTTCATGATCCGCAATGTAACACTGGAGTGGACTGTAAATGGGGAAAAGCAGGAGCCCATAAAGATGGGCCTTGTAGAGGACGTATTCAGCCTGCCCTTTGCTATCCCGGGATTTACCGCAGATAAGGCAGATCAGGTAGATCTGAGTAAAGTAGACCGGGAAATCTATTCCTGCAATCTTCCGGCTCTTGAAAAGGACGACGTAGTTACATATCATTTCCAGTTTGGCGATACCGTCAGCGAGGATTATGAAGTAACCGTTATGGCTCATCAGAATTATACAAACATGAAACGCAATCCGGAAAAAGCCGGTCTCGTATTAGAAGCAGAGGACGGTTTCCAGATACAAATGGTATTCGGAGAAAAAGGCGGCATTCATTTAAATACCGGCTTCGGCGAACTTATACCAGACGAACAGAGCGCTGAGATCATCGAAAATGAGAACGGTCTCACGGCCAAAACTTCCGACTGCCGCGTTGAAGTAAACTATAATCCTTTCAGTATCCGTTTTTATAATGAAAATGGCGATTATGTTACTGCAATCAACGGAATTTCCGCAATTTCAGATTCCGCTGGCAATGTAGAACAGATTCAGTATGATCTCGACAGCCAGGATGACGATCAGTATATGGGATTTGGTATGCAGTTTGCCGATTTGAATCAACGCGGAAATACCGTTCATATTCAAACCATAAACTGGTATCTGGAGCAGTATAAGAGCGGTGCCACCTATGCGCCGGTTCCTTATTATACGGTTCCCGATAAATACGGTCTCTATATTGATGAGTCCGATCAGATTTCCTTCCAGATGGCCTCTGAAAACAATGACATCCAGATTATTGACCGCGTTTCTTCCAGAAAAGAGAATCAGACTGATCTGCATATTTTCCTTGGAGATAATGAGGAAATTGCAGCTGAATACGCTGATGTAAACGGTCATGCAGCTATGCCGCCTGAATGGTCCTTTGGTACCTGGCTGTGCGCAAATGAATGGCGCACTACCGCTGAAATTGAAGACGTAATGAACAAGGCTGAGGAATACAGTGTAAAATATAATGCTATTATTACAGAGGGATGGAAAAATAACTTCTACATCTTCAGCGATTCCTCTTATACGCCGCAGTCCGGAGACTATTATTTCAGCGCCTCTGATTTCATCTGGGGTGACCGCTGGACCGATCCGGTGGCTCTCGTAGAAAAAATGAAGGAAAAGGATGCCCACTTTATTCTGTGGCTGGTTCCCTCTATCAAAGAACCTGCCCTGGATGAAGACGGAAATTCCACAAATCCGCAGATGACCGCAGACATCGAATACCTGATTGAAAACAATATGGTTATTATGAATGAAGACGGCACTCCTTATCGGCAGCCAAACGACTGGTTTACAGATAATATGATTCTGGACTTCACCAACCCGATGACAAAAGAATGGCTGAAAGGAAAAATGGGCTACCTGTTTACCGAAATCGGAATCAGCGGATTTAAAACGGACGGAGGAGAATTCCTCTGGGGACGTGATGCCGTTGCCTTTGACGGACGCCGCGGAGATGAACTCAGAAATGATTATCCGGATCTGTATGCACAGACACTCTACGACATTGCCAATGAACTGACTGGTGGAGATGCAGTCATGTTCAGCCGCGCTGCAGGCCGCCATATGAACCAGCATCCGTGGATGTGGATGGGCGATCAGAATCCAACCTGGGAAGAGTTCAGATCCGTACTGAATGCACAGATGAATCTCGCCCTCTCCAATGTTCCTTTCAATACCCCGGACATGGCCGGATTCGGAGGAGATCTGCCAGGATATGAATACAAGGAGCTGTATTTGAGAGCCCTTGCGCAGGTAGCATTCTCTCCTGCCATCCAGCTTCACTCTGAGGGCCGGAACCGTGAAAACCCGGATTTGAGCCGTACCAGAATGCCTTGGAATTTGGCAGAACGCTATCACGATGACAGCATTATTGATATCTTTAACATCTTTAATGATATACACTATGAGCTTCAGGATTATATTTTGGAAAACGCAGAAAAAGCAAGCGAAACCGGCTATCCGATGATGCGCTCACTGGCTTATGAGTATCCGGACGATCCGGAAGCACGAAAAGCTGAAACTCAGTATATGTTTGGGGATAAGTATCTTGTATGCCCGGTAACTGAGCAGGGCGCAACCACCTGGGATGTTTATCTGCCTGTGGGAAATTGGCAGCACTACTTTACCGGAGAAACCTATGAAGGCAATCAGTGGTATACCGTGGATGCCCCTTTAGATCAAATTCCTGTTTTTGAAGCAATATAAAACTACCGACTGTCAATCCAACGCAAAATAAGCAGGCTGTCCATCTTAAAGTATTACAAGATGGACAGCCCCTTATTATTAAAAAGATTTATTTTATTTCTTTGAAGCATAAATCTGCACCAGCTTGCCCATCACGACAAACCGCGTTGCATCGTCTCCGGTACACGTCGAAAGCGTCATAATCCGGTCGTTCATATTGACATCCACATCGGAACCGTCGATCACTGACGTCTCAAACGCATGCTGCATCAGCGTATCAAAATCCTCCTGCGTGAAGAAGGACTGATATGTAATTCCGGTCTTATCTACAACCGTTGCGGAGAAAATCCGGTATTCATAGATCAGGTCCGGTGTGAACATCCAGAAATATTTGCTCTTATCAAAAACACCCTCTTCCCGAAATTTCTTCAGCTTTCCAAACATGGAACCATCTTTCATATTGTGGCCGTAGATGATGGTGTTCTGGTCAGTGAAATTCCCGCTGTTGTCACAGTTCACAAAAATACAGCCAGCAAAGTTGTCTTCTTTTTCAAAGGTGCGGTGCAGATAAAAATCATTATCCTCCCCCTGTACGACCGGGTAGGAAATGCCGAGCGCACGGATACGCAACCAGCCGACAATATCTTCATTTTTCTGTTTCAACTCTGTAAAATCAATGGGGTTGCGCATAGTCGGTACCGTAATCTGTTTTCCATTTTCCATAACGGTCACAACTTCTTTTCCGCTGATATTCTGCTTGTTCTGTAAATCCTGTACTGTCTTATCATCCTCAAGCGCATCAAAATCCTCGGTTTCATCTGCTTCGTCCACAGATGCATAGTCATTCTCCAGGTTGTCATATTCTACGGAGCTTTTGCGATATTCCTGATAAAAACCATACAGGGTATACGCAGAAAAAACAAATACACCAAGCGCAACGAGCATCAACAGTGTACTGAGCACGTCTCCAAATGTTTTCTTTCTTTTTTTTCCAGACATGTGATATCCCCCTTACTATTCCTGAACCGGAAAGCTTACAATAAAACGTGTATTCCGGCTGTCGCTTGTCGCAGAAATGGTTCCGCCATGGAGCTCCACGATCTGCTTTGCAATCGCAAGTCCCAATCCGGCGCCTCCGGTCCGGCTTGATCTGGCATCATCAATCCGATAAAACTTTTCAAAAATCATTTCCAGCTTTTTCTGCGGAATCTGCGGCCCTTCATTCGTAAAAATAATCGTAATATAATCGTTGCCTCCTCTGGCCTGAATCAGAATCTGCGTTCCTTCATAGCCATACGCAGCGGCATTGCGCAGAAGATTGTCAAACACACGCGCAAGCTTATCCGGATCTCCCTGGAACATCAGCTTCTCTTCCACATCCACGGCACAGACCATGTTCTTCTCGCTCAACATTCCATAGCTCTCGTCCGCCAGCTGTTCCAGCAAAATCGAAAGATTCAGCCGTTCTTTGTCCAGAACAATATTCTGCAAATTAAATCTCGTAATATCAAAAAACTCACTGATCAGCTCTTCCAGCCGTATCGCCTTTTCCAGCGTGATATGCGTGTACTTTGCCCGGTCTTCCTGCGGCATATCCGACTGCTCATCGAGCATCGTCAAATAGGCAATCACAGAGGTCAATGGCGTCTTAAGGTCATGTGCAAGATAAACGACCAGCTCATTTTTGCGCTGCTCACTCTCCGCGGCTTCCCTCTCGCGGCATTTCAGCTTCATTTTGAGTGTGGAAAGCGTCTCAGCCATCGGCTCCAGCTCAGGCACCAGAATAATTGGCTCATCTGAAGGGTTCAGCGTCTTTTCCAGGGCACCGCTGATATCGTTCAGATACTTCGTCAGACGTCCCACGGAAACATAAAAATAAAACAGGAACAAAATCCCCAGACTTCCCACCACAAAAATGGATTTGTTGTAGACAAATATACGGTTGTAATACTCTACTGCCTTCCATTGCTCAATGCCAAATCTCGTAAAAATAGCCATGACAAACCGTGCGAAGCTGTCCTGAAAAACTCCGTCCACCAGAAATGTCAGGATGCCGTATCCGATTGCCGCTACCAAAACGGAAATCAGAAGTGAGCGGATCAGTATTGTTCGTTTTAACTTTCCATAATTATTTTTCAACCTTATATCCTACTCCCCAGACGGTTTTGATAAAATCACTTTTCCTTCTGCCATCCCCCATCTTTTCGCGAAGATGACGGATATGAACCATCACGGTATTATTGCTGTTTTTGAAATATTTTTCCTTCCAGATCTGTTCAAACAGCTGCTCGGAGCTAATCACCTTGCCACGGTTTTCACACAGAAGCCACAAAATATCAAACTCAATTGGCGTCAATACCAGCTCCCGTTCGTTGTAGGTACACTCATGTGTATCACGATTCATCAAAAGCCCGGCAAAATCAATGAGATTGCCCTGCTGCTTGTTGTTTTCGTTGTACTTTGTGTAACGACGGAGCTGAGCCTTGACCCTCGCCACAAGCTCCAGAGGATTAAACGGCTTTGCAATGTAATCATCCGCCCCCAGTGTCAGCCCGGCAATCTTATCCGTATATTCTGTTTTGGCAGTCAGCATGATAACCGGAAATCTGTATTTTTCCCGGATCTTCTGAAGAATTCGAAAACCGTCGATATCAGGAAGCATCACGTCGAGAAGCGCCAGATCCGGCTCTCCCTTCTCAATCAGTCCCAGCGCCTCCCGGCCGCTGTAGGCTGTCTCCACCTCATAACCATCGTTACGCAGATAGAGTGCGATTACGTCTGCAATCTCCTTCTCATCGTCCAGAACTAAAATCTTGCTGCTCATACTTCTCCTTTACTCGCAGTTGCCCACGGTACGCGGATATGGGAGCACGTCGCGGATATTTGACATTCCGGTCAGGTACATCACGCAGCGCTCAAAACCAAGCCCGAATCCTGCATGGTGCGTGGAACCGTATTTCCGCAGATCCATATAGTATTTGTAATCCTCCGCGTTCATACCCAGCTCTTCAATACGCGTCTGAAGCTTTTCCAGATCGTCCTCTCTCTGACTTCCGCCAATAATCTCTCCAATGCCCGGAACAAGACAGTCCATAGCTGCAACGGTCTTTCCGTCCTCGTTCAGCTTCATATAAAACGCTTTGATCTCCTTCGGATAATCGGTCACAAACAGCGGCTTTTTAAATACCTGCTCGGTCAGATAACGTTCGTGCTCGGTCTGGAGGTCACAGCCCCAGGATACCTTGTACTCAAATTTGTCATTGTTCTTCTCAAGAATCTCAACTGCTTCCGTGTAGGTCACATGGCCAAACTCAGAGTTGAGGACATGGTTCAGACGCTCAATTAGTCCCTTGTCCACAAACGAATTGAAGAAATTCATCTCCTCCGGCGCATGCTCCAGCACGTAACGAATCACATATTTAATCATGTCCTCCGCCAGAATCATATCATCTTTCAGATCTGCAAACGCAATCTCCGGCTCAATCATCCAGAACTCCGCCGCATGACGCGCCGTATTGGAATTCTCAGAACGGAACGTCGGACCAAAGGTATAAACGTTGCGGAAAGCCTGCGCAAATGCCTCAACGTCAAGCTGACCGCTGACTGTCAGCTTTGTTGCCTTTCCGAAAAAGTCCTGTGCAAAATCAACTTCCCCTTTATCATTCTTCGGAATATTGTTCAGGTCAAATGTCGTCACCTGGAACATCTCTCCTGCGCCTTCACAGTCGCTGGCTGTAATCAGCGGCGCATGCACGTAAACAAAGTCGCGTTCCTGGAAAAATTTGTGTATTGCATAGGCAATCAGGGACCGCACGCGGAACACGGCCTGGAAAGTATTCGTTCGCGGACGAAGATGCGGAACGGTCCGCAGATATTCCATCGAATGGCGCTTCTTCTGCATCGGATAATCCGGTGTGGATGCGCCTTCTACTTCCACACTTGTCGCCTGAATTTCAAACGGCTGCTTTGCACCCGGGGTCGCAACCAGGGTACCTTTTACAATAATCGCCGCGCCGACATTCAATTTGGAAATCTCTACAAAATTCGCAAGGCTGTCTGAATAAACAATCTGAAGCGTCTCAAAAAAGGTGCCGTCGTGCAGAACGATAAAACCGAACGTCTTAGAATCACGGATGCTGCGCACCCATCCTCCGACTGTAATTTCCTTATCTGTGTAAGTGCCGCTGTTGCGGTATAATTCTCTGACTGTGGTAAACTCCATAATATAAGCTCCTCTTCTATTTTTGTACAAAGCTGCCGCATACACCTGCCGCAACCCGGCCCTAAAAGCCCTCTTTCCGGACATTATACCTTTTTTCCTGCGTTCCTGCAAGGCATAAATGTACAGGCCATATGGCTTTTAAAATTCCTGAAATTATGATAGGATAACTGATAGATCATTCCCTGCGTTACGGAAAAATGATGCAGGCTTTTTAATTAAGAAACGGAGACTTGACCATGAACCTGAAAAAAAGTACAAAAAACTTACTTCTTGATTTTTTATTCGATCTCATTGGCAGTATCTGCTATGCAATCGGCATCTATACTTTTGCACGGGCCGCTGACTTTGCGCCCGGAGGTGTATCTGGTCTGGCTCTGATTATCAATTATTTATGGAAGTTTCCGATCGGTATCACATCCCTGATTCTGAATATTCCGCTTATCCTGATCAGTTATCGGGTTGTAGGAAAACAATTTCTTCGAAAATCCGCGCGAACCATGCTGCTTTGCACCTTTTTCCTGGATATTGTATTCCCGTACACTCCGTCTTATACTGGTTCTCCTTTTATGGCGGCTTTATATTCTGGCGTATTTCTCGGTATCGGGCTTGGCCTGTTTTACATGCGCGGCACTTCCTCCGGAGGCGCCGATTTTCTGATCATGACGATCAAGCGCCTGCATCCGCATCTCTCGCTCGGCGCTGTGACGATGGTTCTTGATCTGCTTGTAATCCTGCTCGGATGGCCCGTATTTCAACACGTGGACGCGGTACTGTATGGATTAATTACCACTTTTATCACCTCCCTCGCGATTGATAAAATCATGTATGGCACATCCGCCGGGGCACTGGCTGTCATCATTACGGACAACGGCCTGGAGATCGCTGAAAAAATCAGTGAAATTACGGACCGAGGCTCTACGGCAATCCGCGCCATGGGCACCTACACTCGTCAGGAACGCGACGTATTGTTGTGCGCCTGTTCCAAGGTACAGACCCATACAATCTTAAATGCCGTGCATGAAATTGACCCGAACGCATTTATCATGATGACGGAGACCCGTGAAGTATACGGAGAAGGTTTCATTGAAAAAAATGAATAAATTTTAAGATCCCTGCAACAGTTCAGGGATCTTTTTGCACTTAGTATATAAACACAGAGAAAGGAGATTCTCATGAATACAACGACTGAGCTGATCCGCCTGGCGCAAGGCGGGGATGCGCATGCATTTTCCAGGCTGTATGAAGCTGTCTACACAGATTTATATCGCTTTGCACTTTATACGCTGCGCCACGCACAGGATGCTGAAGATGCAGTAAGTGAAACGGTGCTGGATGCTTTCTCCGGAATACATATGCTTCGGGAGGCATCTGCTTTCAAATCCTGGATTTTCCGTATTTTAACCGCCAAGTGCAACCGGCGCATCCGCCAATACACCACTGCCCCTGCGCAGCTGGATGAGGATTTGGGCGATGAAAGTAAAAAAGAAGAGGCTATCTGCCAGCAGACGGATATTCAGCGTGCACTTGGCGTGCTTTCCAGAGAAGATCGGCTGATCATATCCATGAGTATTTTTGCCGGCTATTCCAGTCAGGAGATCGGCGAACAGCTTCAGATGAATCCCAATACTGTGCGTTCCAGGCAGAGCCGGGCGCTGAAAAAGATGGAGGAGCTGCTTGTCTGAATTTTTTTATTTTGAATATTGCGAGACTTTTTGGAAGGCGGACGAACCCTGAGCAACGATACAAAAACGGGGTTCCGAAGCAAACAAGTCACCCCTTATTTTGTATCGTTGCTCAGGGTTCTGGATTTGATAAAAGTTTTGTAATTAGCTATTGTAGGTATAATTTAGCAGGGAAAGGAGATTTCCATGAACGAAAAAGATATGTTACAGAAAATCAAAGAGGATGCGCAGCAGGTAACGCCGCCTTCCTCACTGGCTCCTGATGCCGTAGAACAAATGCTTCGGGAGCGCGCCAAACAGGAAAAATATCAGGGCGAGCAACCAGAACACGAATACCCAGAGCCGGTTTTGTTTGATAAAAAGAAGCGCCGTTATCGTGCGCTGACCCGTTATGGGAGCATTGCCGCAGTTTTCGTCTTTGCCATGGCCGCTATGTGGCAGTCACAGCGTATCTCAAAACGCAGCGAGCATGATGCTGCTCCGAAGGACACTGTCATTTTCCAGACAGAGGAAAACACTGTAAAAAAAGCTGGCCAGACTGGGCATGTACAGTCCGAAGATTCTACACAGACAGAGCGTACGCCGGATGTAGAGAAACCAAAAACACAGTTCAAAGAGTCTTTCACGTACGCTTCCGATCCGCAGGCCATTTATACTGCCCTCTATGAACAGTTTCGCCAGAATTCTATGGACGCTGACGGATACGGCAGCATATCTTCAAAAGGTACTAATCTAATACGCGGTGAAATAGTCGAAGATTCCGCACCGATGCAGATGGAGATGGAAATGGCCCGCTCAGCAACCATGGATACAGCTGACACTGGTGGGAGCGGCGAGGCAGGCGCCGACTTTTCCACTACAAATCTGCAGGAACTCAGCGTAGATGAGGGAGATATCGTCAAGACAGACGGACAGTACATTTATATTCTTCGCCGTGATCTGTCTCTGAGTATCCTCAAAGCCGACAAAAAAGAACCGCAGTTCATCAGCACTACGTACCTTGGCAGTCAGACAGAGGGTGCGATCCAGGAAATGTATCTCGATGCGGAAAAGGAAACGCTTTACATTATTTTAAGTGAGTATATTACTTCTCTTGAAAATAATGAAAATATTTATTATACAAGTGCAAACCGTCAGGCAAAACTTCTGACCTATGATATTGCTGACCGGAAAACTCCGGTTCTGACAGGTACTGTCACACAGGATGGTTTTTATGAAACATCCCGTAAAAATGGTCCGTATATTTACTTATTCACCAGCTATCATCCGGACATTCAGGATACGTATGAAAACAGTACGATTATGCCGCGTATCAACGGAACAGAAGCTGCAGCAGGTGATGTCTTCCTTCCGGAAAACCTCTCCGACAGCGCTTATCTTGTGATCTCCTCTGTCAATACGGCACAGCCGGATGCAATTGCTGACAGCAAGATCCTGGTATCCGGAGCTTCCAATTACTATGTAAGTGCAGAAAACATTTACATTACGAACACAAAATATGAATCCGGACAGCCGCATACGCAGATCACAAAATTCCATTATTCAGACGGACAGATCGTCGGCGTAGCTGCCGGTTCTGTAAAAGGATACCTGAACAATTCCTTCTCTCTGAATGAATATAATGGAAACCTGCGCGTTGTCTCCACGTACACCGGAGATGATGCCAACGCAGTCCGTGATCTTGCCAGCAGCATCACCGGCCAATACTACGAACAAAACTGGACAGAACACAATGCACTGTACGTCCTCGACGAACAGTTAAAGCAAATCGGCAAGATTGAAGGACTTGCTGACAACGAAACAATCCGTTCCGCCCGGTTTTTCGGAGATATCGGTTACTTTGTAACCTTCCGCCAGACAGATCCCCTGTTTTCTGTTGATCTGTCCGATCCGGCAAATCCACAGATACTCGGCGAGCTGAAGGTCAGCGGTTTTTCCTCCTACCTGCATTTTTACGGAGAAAATCACCTGCTTGGTATCGGCTACGAGGCAGATGAAGCCACGGGAATGATCACAGGTTTAAAGCTGTCCATGTTTGACATTTCCGATCCGAAACAGGTTACAGAGGTAAACCGTTTCACAATCCCAGGCATTACCTGGTGTCCGGCCATTGAGAACTACAAATCCATTCTCGTGCAGTCTGAAAAAAATCTGATCGGTTTCTACTGCGACAACCGCTACCTCCTGTTCTCCTACGATGAAGAAAAAGGCTTCGTCCAGGAAATGGTCTATGATTTTTATTCCGACATGCTGACAGGACAGGCAGAATATGATACCATGCGCGGTCTTTACATTGAAGATGCCTTCTATCTGGCAGGAAATACGTTCTTGATCTCCTTCGATATGGAGAAAGATTTTGAAAAGACAGGAGTATTGCAGTTCTAACAATAAAACAGAATAATGATACCAAAATTTCCCATCCATCCGGATGGGAAATTTTTATACAGCCTGTGCAATTATCTTATTTTAATTCTGTAAAAGCCCGCTCTCTTCCAGCCACTTTACAATATCCTTGTATACAGTCTTTTTATCCAGCTCATTTAACAGCTCATGCCGGTCTTCTGGATACAGTTTACATGCCACATGCTGCATCCCAATTTTGCGGAACTCCTTTTCCACACGGCGCACGCCTTTGCCAAAATTCCCAACCGGATCGCTCTCGCCTGCGATAAACAGAACCGGAAGCTCCTTCGGCATCCTCTCGAGATATTCCGGACGCGCAATTTTAGAAATGCCTTTCAGCATATTATAATAACCATTTACGGTAAATGCAAAGCCACAAAGCGGATCACGGATATACGCCTCCACCACAGCGTAATCCCGGCACAGCCAATCACAATCCGTACACGTATCCTTAAATTTTGCATTGAAGCTTCCAAAGGTCATCCACCAAAGCAGACGGCTCCGGTATTCCCAGCCGTGCAGAAACGCCTCGCTTTTTGCCACCAGCATCCCCAGCCGAGCTTCCGCATAGGAGTGATAACCTGTCCCGCAGATAATGGCTCCATCCAGCTCGCCGCCATGCTGACACAGATACTGTCTTGCAAGAAAGGAACCCATGCTGTGTCCCAGCAGAATATACGGAAGCTTTTTATAATCGCGCTTTGTCATCCGCACCAGTCTGTGAATATCACTGACGAGAATTTTATTTCCATTTTCCTTTGCAAAATATCCGAACTCTTTTTCAGAAGGCACAGACCCTCCATGCCCCAGATGGTCATGTCCGACTACCAGAATGCCAAACCCGGCCAGATACATCGCAAAATCTCGGTAACGCTCAATATGCTCTGACATTCCATGCGTGATCTGAAATACTGCTTTTACCTCACCTTCTGGAACCCATCGCATACCATGAATTTGCATGGTTCCTTCCGCAGAAGGAAAATAAAAATGTTCTTCTTTTATCATACAATCACTCCTTTCTGTTTTGAGCACTGCGTTTCTATTTTAATCGTTTTATCTTTTAATCTTTTTATCTGCCAGTCAGTAAGCGAACGGATCTATTCCCGAATCAATGCATCTGCAAGCTGCGCAAATTGCTCCAGCGTCAACGCCTCGCCTCTTATATTTTCCGGCAAGCCTGCTTTTTCCAATGCAGATAATAATTCCTCTTTTCCATACGGCAGCTCCGACGAATTTTTCAGTCCGTTCACGAGCGTCTTCCGACGCTGATTAAAGGAAGCGCGAATCAGGGCAAACAGCAATTTTTCATCTTTTACCTTCACCGGAGGCTCCTGATACCGAGTCAGGCGGATTACCGCACTGCCGACATTCGGACGCGGGATAAAACAGTTCGGCGGTACGTTGGCTGCAATATATGGTTCCGCATAATACTGAACGGCAAGGGAAAGTGCTCCATAATCCTTCGTTCCAGGGCCTGCCTGCATCCGCTGCGCCACCTCTTTTTGTACCATGACCGCAATACAATCCACCGGCACATGACTTTCCAGAAGCCCCATGATGATTGGCGTTGTAATATAATACGGAAGATTTGCCACCACTTTAATTGGCCTGCCTCCGTTTTTTTCACGCGCGATCGCTGCGATATCCGTCTTCAGTACATCCTGATTTAAAATTGTAACATTATCATATTCCGCCAGCGTCTCATGGAGGATGGGAATCAGATTTCGGTCGATCTCCACTGCTGTCACTTCGCGGGCCGCCTCTGCCAGATACTGCGTCATCGTTCCGATGCCCGGTCCGATTTCCAGCACAAAATCATCCTTTGTGATCTCCGCTGCCGCAATAATCTTGTCCAGCACATGTGCGTCAATCAGAAAATTCTGCCCGAATTTTTTCTGAAAATAAAAACTGTATTTTTGAATCACCTCAATGGTTTTCTGAGGATTTGAAAGCTTTTCCATTTTTTGCTCCATTCGTTATGTCGTCAGAAAGAACAGCTCTAAAAACCGCGCTCCTGTCTTTCTGGTATAAGCCTCATCACTTCGCTATTTCAGCTTTGCAGTCTCATGTCACGCTCTGCCTTCGGATAGACGCGCAGCGCATTTCTCCAGGTGGCCTCTTCCACCTCCTGCGGCGTAATCTTCTTTACCGCAGCAATCGCTTCAATCACATATTCGAGATAAAGCGAAGAGTTCCGCTTCCCGCGATGCGGCGTCGGCGCAAGGTACGGACAATCGGTCTCCAGCACAATGCGCTCCAAAGGAACAGCCTCCACAACCTCTTTGATGACTCTCGCATTTTTAAACGTCACAACACCGCCGATTCCAATATAATATCCCAGCTCCACATAAGCCGCCGCAACAAATGCCGACGAAGAAAAACAGTGGATGATGCCGCCCGTCGTCCCGGCATGGTACTGCTTCATAATCTGAAACGTATCCTCCGTAGCCTCTCTGCTGTGAATATTCACCGGAAGTCCGACATCGCGCGCCATTTGAAGCTGTCGGATAAACCATTCTTTCTGAAATTCATGCGTTTCCTTGTCCCAGTAATAATCCAAACCGATCTCGCCCACTGCCACCGTCTTCGGTTTCCGGCACAGATCATACATCCAAAGAAGCTTCTGCTCATCCAGCGCACCAACCTCGTCCGGATGCACGCCAACAGCAGCATAAACAAACGGATATTTCTCCGACAGATCCTGGCTCGCCTGAACGCCGCGCAGGGACGCGCCTACATTTACCACTGCACCGACTCTGTTTGCCGCAAGCTGCCCCAGTATGACATCCCGGTCTTCGTCAAAGGCCTGATCGTCATAGTGCGCATGCGTATCAAAAATCATTTCGCAACCTCCTCCAGCATTTCATCGATCAGCTTGCTCCAATTCTTTTTTGATTGCGCTCCCACACAGACCTCTCCAACCTGCTTTCCTTCTCTGTCCAGGAAAATCGTCGTCGGAACTGCCTGCACCTGATCAAGATAATTTACCTTAAGACTCTGAGACATAACCAAATGCGTGTAATCCGCTCCTGTCGTCTCGATAATTTTCTCAGCCGCCTCATTCCCCGGCTCTCTCACATCTGAAATAATACCAATCAGACGCACTCCTTTTTCAGCATATTCCTCCGCCAGCTCTCCAAGCTCCGGCATCTCATTAATACACGGACCGCAGAATGTCCCCCAAATATTCACCATATTCAAATCTGCCTGCGCAAATATATTCTGGTCAACCTTCTCCCCATCCAGCGTCTTAGTCTCAAAAACACCAAAAAGTCCATCCGACAAATCAGACACCTCTGTATCTTCCTGTGACACCGTTTCTGCTTCCGTTTGTCCCGCAGCACCCGTTTCACGTTCCGTCTCTGTATGCTTCTCAGAATTTATCTCCGTTTCTGTCTCCCCGTGCTTTTCAGCCCCTATCTCGGTATTTGTTTCAGAGGTCAGCTCTGTCTCTTTCTCTGTTTTCTTCTCCGTACGTGCCTCGCTCTGTGTCTCCTTCGATTCCTTTTGCGTATTTCCTGACGAGCACCCTCCAAGCAACACACACAAAGCTAATCCCAACACCATGAATCCTTTTTTATGCATAACTATAATCTCCTTTCGTTTTTCTCTACTCAAATACACAATTTACTTAATTTGAATTATGACCGATACTTACCGCCACGTCAACCATTTCTTTTCCTCCCCCCTATTGAAATCCTCTTATCCCCCCTCGTTCCCCTTACTTCTCTCAAATTATTAATACCCCAAAAAAACAACCGTTTCTGTAACTTTGTCACGGACGACCCCCCCGCTCTCCTGTATACTAAATAAAAATTCAAACTTGCGAAAGCAAAGTCAGCCCCTTTCGCAATTTATCATCATTATTTTTAAAAGGAGTCCACTCATGCCAAAACGAAACGCAATTGTCACCGTTCAGGAATGCGTTGCCTGCGGATGCTGCGTAAAAGTCTGTCCCAAAAACGCAATCTCAATCTACAAAGGTACATACGCCGAAATCAACAAAAGTCTGTGCGTCGGATGCGGAAAATGTGCAAAAGAATGTCCCGCAAGTGTTATCACAATGGAGGTGGTAAAGGAATGAAAGGAAAAAAGAAATGGTACGATTACCTCTGGGTTGTTTCACTCACTTATCTGATTCTTGGATTTTTCAATATCCTTTTTGCTTGGCTTGGATTGCTTTGTTTCTTTATCCCGCTGATTATCGCAGTCGCAAACGGCAGCAAAGCTTACTGTAACAAATATTGCGGCAGGGGTCAGCTTTTTTCCCTGATTGGCGGTAACTTCGGGCTTTCCCGTAAAAAGGATATCCCCAAATGGATGAAATCAAGCTATTTTCGCTATGGATTTTTAATCTTCTTTTTTGTAATGTTTTTTCTCATGCTTTGGAACACCTATCTGGTATTTGCCGGAACTAAAACGCTAGGCAAGGCAGTCACCCTGCTTTGGACGTTTAAACTTCCATGGCACTGGGCCTATCATGGAACGCTTTTCTCCGACGGTGTTGCACAGTTTGCATTCGGCTTTTACAGTGTAATGCTTACTTCCACTGTACTCGGATTTGTCACAATGGTTTTATTCAAACCACGTTCCTGGTGCGTGTACTGTCCAATGGGAACCATGACACAGCTTATATGCAAAGCAAAAAACAGGGGCGCATCCGATAAATAGCAATCCGATAAAACCAGGGGCAGATTTCTAACTATCAGAAATCTGCCCCTGAAATTCTGTAAGATCCTATGAAAACACTTCCGTATCTTCTCCTATAAAAAATCATGTAACTATCTGTCAGTCCCTGATATCTCCCGACTCCTGCGGGCCTTTCACTTTACGTCCGGCAATGATCAGCACCACCATAGTCAGCAAATACGGAAGCATCTGTAAAAACTGCTCCGGAATATCCAGTTCGATATTGATACGAAGCGCCTGTGAAAAGGCGAACAACAAACTGGCCAGGAACGAACCAAACGGATTCCAGCCGCCAAAAATCGTCGCCGCCAAAGCGATGTAACCGCGCCCTGCCACCATATCCTTGACAAACAGGTTGCTCTGTACAATGGACAGGAACGAACCGGCCAGCCCGCACAGCATGCCGCAGACAATCACAGATACGTAACGGTAACGCGTCACATTGACTCCGGCCGTTGCAGCCGCTTTTGAATTATCGCCGATCGTGCGCAACCGCAGGCCGACTTTTGTCCGATACATCACGTACCACGAAACCGCAACAATCACAAGCGTGATAAAAAAGTACGGAGACTGTTTCTCAAACAATTTGCCAAGCACCGGAATCTGACTGAGTCCAGGAACCGTCACGTTCGGTATGGCTGTAACCTCGCCGCTTAACCCCTCTTTGTTCCACACAACCTGACAGAGCACAATCGTGATACCCGATGCAAAAATATTAATTCCGACTCCGCTGACTGCCTGATTAGTTCGGTAGCGGATACACAGAAGCGCATGAATCAGTCCAAACAGGCCGCCCACAAGAATTGCCACAAGCATACCAATCCAGGGAGAGCCGGATATATGGGTGCCAAACACTGCACCAAATGCACCAGAGAGCATCATACCCTCAATTCCCAGATTAATGATTCCGCTCCGCTCACAGATTACGCTTCCGATTGAGGCAAGCGTCAAAGGAATCGCCAGACGGAGCGTTGAAAGCACCATATGCATGGAAAACAAATGCTGTAAATTATTCACCTTTTCGCTCCCCCTTTCGCCGTCTTAAAAAACTTACCAGATTCGGAGTCGCCACAAACAGAATCACAAGGCCCTGCATTACCTTAATCATGCTGGTAGACACACCCGCCACATAACTCATCTTCATCGCACCCGATTCCATGATACCAAAGAGCAGCGCACTTAAAAGAACGCCCGCCGGATTGTTGCGCCCCAGAACAGCAACCGCAATTCCGGTAAAACCATAGCCCGGAGAAAATCCATCCACAAATTTTCCGGTTTTACCGAGCACCTCTGTCACGCCCGTCAAGGCTGCCAGAGCGCCGCTTACCGCCATGGTCAGCACAATCGTGGACGACATCGCGATGCCGGATGCCTGAGCTGCCAGACGATTTTCACCGACCGCGCGGATGTTAAAGCCCGTCCGCGTTTTCAGAAAAAAGAAATGCAGCAAAACTGCAATCACAAGCGCAAGCAGCAGCGCTGTTGTCAACTGCGTTTTCGGAACAAGCTTTGTCAGCATATAGGTGTCATCCATTGCTACCGTCTGCGCGACACTTGCCTCCGGATCTTTCAACGGACCGTGTACGAAATAGCTCGTCAGATAACGCATAATGTAGTTCAGCATAATCGCGACAAGCACCTCGTTGATCTGCAGCTTTGCTTTCAGAAACCCGTTCAGTCCGCCGACCAGCATTCCAGCTGCCATTCCTGCAACAAATGCAGCCGGAATCACAAGGATGCGCGGCGCCCCCTGAAGAAAGATTGCCGCAACAGCCGCAGCAAGCGCTCCGCTGTAGAGCTGCCCTTCACAACCGATATTAAAAATACCGCCCTTGTTTGAAAAAGCGCAGGCCATTCCGACAAAAATCAGCGGAACGGTTTTGGCAAGCGTATTCGCAATCGCATTCCGGCTGCCGAAAGCGCCTTTAAAAAGTGCAGAATATGCCTCTGCCAGATTGTTGCCGGAAGCTGCCATGATAATGGACGTGATCACAAGCGACAAAAGGATGGCAATGACCGAAAGCCAGATATTCTGAAGCCCCGAAGTCCATCTGCCAGAGCCCGCTTTTTTCTCTCTGCTCATTTATGCCTCCTCCTTCTGCCCTGCCATCAAAAGGCCGATCGACTGTGTTGTGAATGCTTCGTTCTTCCTCATATCCATGAGTTCTCCTTTGTAAAGAACCGCAATTCTGTCACTGAGCTGAAAAATGTCCGTCAGCTCCGCTGAAATCAACAGAATTGCCTTCCCCTGCTGACGCAGCTTCAAAAGAATCTCCCGAATATACTGAATTGCCCCGATATCGAGGCCGCGAATCGGCTGGCATGCCAGCACAAAGCCGGCATCTTTCGATGCTTCACGGCTCAGAACCATTTTCTGCTGGTTGCCGCCTGAAAGTGAACCGATGCTCTGCTTTTCATCCACTGCGCGGACATCGTAGGCCTTCATCAGTTCCTCCGCCCGCTCCTCCAGAACGTGATAATCAATCATGCCGTGCGGTACATAACGTTCGTTAAACTGGTTGCCCAGCAGGTAATTATCCAGAATCGAAAATCCTGGAAGGATTGCACGCTGATACCGGTCGGAAGGGATATAGCTGATTCCCTTTTCCACACGTTTTCTCGTAGGCCAGCTGCTGATATCCTCACCGTACAGCGAAATTTTCCCTTCTTTGCATTTTAAAAGTCCAAGCAGCATTTCCTCGAGCTGCTTCTGTCCATTCCCCTCAACGCCTGCAATACCGACAATCTCACCGGCCCGCACATCAAGGGAAACGGTATTCTGGGCGTTCGGAAGCAACCGCACGTTCTGAAGGGACAATACGACCTCTCCAGGCTCGTTCGCTGCGCGCTCCAGTTCAAAGCTGACCTCATGACCTACCATCATACCTGCCAGTTCATTTACGGTCACGTCCGCTGTCTGTACGGTATGTACGGATTTCCCTGCCCGAAGAACTGTCACGTGATCTGATACCGCCTTTGTTTCGTTCAGTTTATGTGTAATAAAAATAATCGTCTTACCCTGCTTTTTCATATCGCGGAAAATAGCAAGTAACTGATCCACCTCCTGGGGCGTCAGCACGGCTGTCGGCTCATCCAGAATAATGGTTTCCGCCCCGCGGTACAACGTCTTCAAAATCTCCACACGCTGCTTCATACCCACGGAAAGTTCCGACACCTTCTCTTCCACGTTTAAATCAAAATTATAGCTGTCCGCAATTGCCTGCACCTGACGGATGCTTTCTTTTCTGTCAATGGAAAATCTTCCCGGCTCGTTTCCGATGATCACATTTTCCCAGATCGACAGAGCGTCTACCAGCATAAAATGCTGATGAACCATTCCAAGCCCGCACAGAAACGCGTTCCTTGCAGAGTGCTTCGTCACTGATTTACCGTCAATGATGAGTTCGCCTTCATCCGCATGATACAGGCCAAACAGTATATTCATCAGCGTCGTTTTTCCGGCTCCGTTTTCACCCAGCAGACAGTGAATTTCTCCCTTTTCCACACAGAAGTCGATGTGGTCGTTTGCTGTAAAGCTGCCAAACCGCTTCGTGATTCCTCTCATTTCAACCGCATACACGCGCTCTACCTCCCGGATTGTATTTCTGATTTCATAATAACAAGAAGGAGATGCCTTCCATAACAATACTTGGACATCTCCTTTACAATCTGACCGGTCATTCTTGTCTAAAAACGCCATCCCCCCAATGATGCATCGTTTTCTTTTCTCTATGTCCGGCCCGGACAAATTACAGAGTAGCCGGAACCTCAATCGTACCGTCGATGATCTGTGCCTTCAGTTCTTCAAGCTGTGCAACGATCTCATCGGAAACCTTGATGTTGCTGCCTTCGAGTGTATAGCCGATGCCTTCGTCAGACAGACCGAGCACCTTCTCAGTACCAACTGCAAGATTGCCGTTTAATGTGCTCTCTACGATATCAAATGCTGCTGTGTCCACACGCTTCAGCATGCTGGCAACGATATGATCCGGATCAATGATATTCTGATTGGAGTTTACGCCGATTGCGATAAAATCGTTCTCTTCTGCTGCTGCAAATACGCCGAGTCCTGAACCGCCTGCTGCATGGTAAACAATATCACAGCCCTTGGAAAACTGGCTTGCTGCGATTTCTTTTGCAGTTGTCGTATCGCCGAACGGATTGTCTCCGCCTACAAACTGAATCTGAACTTCTGCTGCGTCATCAAAATATTTGATACCTGCCTGATATCCTGCTGCAAACTTATTGATGGTATCATTTTCCATAGCGCCTACGAAACCGTAGTTGTGGTTTTCCTCCAGGCCGTAAGCTGCCGCATCCTGCTTCATCAGAGCTGCAAGTGCGCCTACCAGGAAAGAGCCCTCATGCTCTTTACAGCTGTAGCTAACTACATTGTCCATCTCCAGCGTTGCATCGATCAGTGCATACTGCTGATCCGGATAATCCGGAGCTACTTTTGACAGGGCATCCAGCTGGTCAAATGCGATGCAAAGGATCGTATCATACTCTCCGGAATCGCTCATGTCACGCATAATTACTTCAAAATCAGTTACTTCCTTCGGCTCAGCATAGTCAAATTCCACGCCAAGCTCTTCCTTCGCCTGTTCCAGACCTGCGTATACAAGGTCATTGTAGGACTGGTCGCCGAGACCGCCGATACCAAAAATAGCTGCTACCTTTGCATCTGCCGCTTCTGCTGTCTGTGCCTGTCCAAATGCTGTAACTGTGAGTGACAGTGCTGCTGCCGTTACCGCCAGCCGTAATGTTCCGTTCCGTTTCATTTTTTTCTTTTCCTCGCTTTCTTTTGTGTTGTTATGATAATCTATTTTATCATCCGGGTTTCAGTTAAACACGGCAAAAAGTTCGTTCAATGCCTTTCTCTCATCCACCTGCATGCAATGCTCGACAAAACGTCCTTCTATCGGCTGCTCGCGCAGATCTGTGACAAACATTCCCCGGCAGTAGGTACCGCCCGTCTCAACGCGTGTAATGCGTTTCTGTGTCAGAACAACGCTCGGATCTACCGCTACGATCATCGCCAGAGGATCATGCAGCGGACAGCACTCACGCATCCAGTTCTGCATCCTTGCACCTTTCATATAATGCTGCAACTCCTGCATCATAAAATCAAGCACCGGCCTGCACTCCTCACGACAATAGCCGCGGGCCATTTTCACATCCTCCATGTGCATAACCGTCTTTAATGTAACATCAAGCCCTACCATCGTCACCTGCCATGGAGCCATCAAGACAAGATCTGCCGCTTCCGGATCTCCGCCGATATTCGCCTCAACCATAGGCGCCACATTGCCCGGCCCGTTTACGGTTCCTCCCATTGATACCACACGTTTTATTTTTGCAGGAAAATCCGGATATTTCTGAAGGGTATGCGCGATATTTGTCATCCTGCCAAGCGTGACCAAAACAGCTTCTCCATCCGCCTCACACGCCTTTTCATACAGGAAATCACATACGTCCATATCCACCGGTTTCTGGGAAGATTCCGGAAGTTCGATTTCTCCAAGTCCGTTTTTCCCATGAATAAAGTCCGGAAAATCCTCACACGTCCCCACCATCGGCTTTTCTGCTCCGACACATACCGGAACCTGCCCTTCTTTTCCTGCAAGCTTCAATACCCTCATTGTATTATCCGCCGCCTGTGCCGCAGTCACATTCCCGATGCTTGTCGAAATCCCCATGACCTCTACATCCTTACGATGCAGTGCAAATAACAAAGCAATCGAATCATCAACACCGGTATCACAGTCAATCAACAGTTTTATCATATTCTCACCTCTCGCATTTTCTTTGCATGTCTATACAATATTCTGATCCTGGCTGCTTTTGTCTGTCTTCGCGCACTAGATCACCACCACCTCAGAAAATCCATATGACTTTGCAATCTCTTTGCAGCGCTCCAATTCCTCCGCGGACGGACTGCGAAGTGTCTCTTTGTATGGAACACGTACGCCAAATGGCCGATATGCAATTATTTTATAACGTATCTTCTGTTCCTTCAAGTACGGTTCCAGCATTTGTCCAACTTTTTCCACTGTCTCTTCACCAGACAGAAACTCAGGAACAACAACGGTCCTGATCTCCTCCAGCTTTCCGCAGCCTGCCAGATAAACAGCGTTTTTCAGCACCATTTCCCGGCTCTGTCCAGTCAGCTTTTTATGTTCCTCCTCATCAAAAGCCTTGATATCAAGCATCACACCGTCACAGACTGCCAGAAGTTCCTCATCCTTTGAATAATCATAAGAACCATTGCTATCCATTAAGGTGGAAAGCCCCTCTGCCTTTGCAAGCCGGAACAACTCTACCACAAAATCCCTCTGCATTGAGCACTCTCCGCCGGAAACCGTAAGTCCCCGGATGAACGGAAGATCTTTTCTGATTTCCTCCATGATCTCCCCTGCTGTGTAATCCTTCGTGCGAGGCGAAGCCAGATGCGCACATTCGTGAATGCATCGGTCGCATTCACAGCAAAGTTCCTGCTGCCATCTCACCTTTCCGTTTTGAAGCGTCAGCGCTCCGGCAGGACAAACCTCCACACAGTGACCGCACGATGTGCACATTGCAATCGTCTCCGGATTGTGGCAGTAGGCACAATGGAAATTACACCCCTGAAAAAATACGGCAGCCCGGTTCCCCGGTCCATCTACCACACTGTGATGAAGAATTTTATTGACCGCAGCTCGCAAAACCTTCGGTCGTTCTGCCATTTCCGTCCGCTGCATACCTTTGTCTGTGTTTAACGTCAAAGGTTTCGTACCTTCCTTTCGTAAATACGGGCGTTCTTTACTTCCCCGTAGCCCCACATAGCGTTGGCCTGCTGCACACGGATTCCCTTGTCCAGCTTTTCGATATCTGATTTTTTCACAAGATATCCTGTGATCCGAATTACGTCACAGTCATCAGAGTACGTAGAAAAATACCGCATCCCCTTTGAAAAAGCACCCTTGATGAGGTCAACCACTGCTGCCGGATTGCGTTTTGCCGTTTCATCAAACGGAAAGATGTCACCGACACCGGAATTGAAATACGGCTGCATCTTCGCACAGTGCTCCAAATGCTCATACAGTGGCAGCTCGTCCCCGATCCGGATTCTCACTCCCGGACTGATATCATAATCCACATCAATTCCAACCTGCGCATGTATGGTAAAATGATGATCCGTACAGTCACAGTATTTGCTTTCAAAGTTCATGACACACTGTGTCATTTTTTCCATAATCTCCTGTGCCAGACGGTCTGCCTTCTCGCTGTACCCATAGCGGTCACCGCAGCCCTCTTTTTCCATGAGCGTATTGACACACTCATTCATTCCCACAACGCCAAACATTCCGGTAAAATTCTCAAGCTTCAAAAAACCCTCTTCTACAAGGAAGTTTGATGTAAAGAAATGGGTCCGTTCCACAAGGAATCGGATTTTCTGTTCTATGTATTCACACAG
The DNA here is from genome assembly GCF_059728505.1 of Blautia sp. St.27G3. NCBI lineage: Bacteria > Bacillati > Bacillota > Clostridia > Lachnospirales > Lachnospiraceae > Blautia > Blautia sp. St.27G3. The sequence continues at coordinate 759,654 of NZ_BAAGFO010000001.1, forward strand.
CACACGCACCGTATGCGGCAGAAGATCGTTCAGAAAATGCTCACTGTCTTTTGCACGCACGGCAAGGCGGCTCAGCACAATACGCGATAAAGTAAGCGAACCTCCCCCGATCGGAAGTGCATTGTAACAGCTTGCAATCCCGTATGGTGTACGGTAAATCTTCTGATACGCCTTGTGATTGGCAAAGCTTGGTTTCGCACATGCAAGCGCGCACGTGACGCATTTCGCGGCAAAATCGTCCGGTGTGATATCCGGATCATACAGAAGTGTGATCGACGGAATGGCATTTTTCAGTTCTGTCTGAATCTCCACGATCATTTCTCCGGCCTTTGTCGCTTCCGGCCCGAGATTCATATGGCAGTACGAATCTGGAATGGTACGATCCAGAAAAATCAGAAAACTTTTCAGTATCTCATACGCATACGGATCATCCATAAACGGCTCCAACATTTTATCTACTGAACCGAGATACACCGGATAATGCGTAACAGACGGAATATGCCGGTAAAACATTTCGAGCGTCTGTGTGGCCTCAAACAGTGTCTTCGGCGGATCAAGCCGAAGGAATCGGCACCCCTCCCGCATCAGCTTTTCATAATCCGGCAACGTATAACGGGGACAGTACGTCGCATTCCCCTCTGTCATCGTGCAGACACAACCGGCCTCCAAAAGTTCCCGAAATGCACTGCTCGTCTCAAAAAATTCCACATAATTAAACGGCACTGCCGACAGGTTCATGGCTGCCTGTTCATTCGTAAGCGCCGTATTGGTAATAATACTCTCAACATCCTTTTTCATATCTGTAATATTCAGCATATTCGGATGCTCCTTTCCTGATGTTCTGCAGTATGCCATACAGATATCCTGTTTCATTTTGCAGTCCTTTTTTATGAAAAATCAATCTCTTATTGATTTATACTCTGATAGATGGTAACATGATTTTGCAGTCAAAAAAATGACAAATGGCAGTTTTTCAGAAAGGATTTTCCATGACATCAAATTTCTCCAAAATATTAAAGCGAATCGTCTCTGATTCTTATGAAAATTATAAATATGATCCGGAATTTGACAGCCTTCTTCAAAAAGAGCACCTGCACTTTGAACACTTTCCGGCCGGTACTATGCTGATACAATGTCAGAATCCGATTTACTGTATTTGTATTCTTGTGGATGGACTCTGCTGTACAGAAAAATACAACATTCAGGGCCGGCTTCTGATCTCAGAAAACATCAGCCCGGTCGAATTTTTCGGGCTTTTCGAGGCAGTCCATCCGCTTCCCCTGTACCAGCATGAAGTCTCTGTCCGCTGTATCACCTCCTGTACCTGCCTGAAAATCCCGGTAAATCACTATCTGAAGGAACTGAATACCAGCATAGATGCGCTCCAGATTTCCCTACAAATACTTTCAAAATTTGTTTACCGGATTTTGCTTCAAAACGACGGTCTAATTTTAAATAATGCAAGATGCAATATTCTTTTAAAACTGCTTGAATGTTCTGATGGAAAGGCTTTTCCATATCTTCTTCCTATGAAAAAAGAGGAACTGGCGCAAACGCTCAATATCAGTCTGCGCACACTTTACCGGAAGCTCGACGCAATGTACGAGGAAGGACTGATTTCCACCAGGAAAGGAAAAATCCTGATCACACAGGAACAGTACGGTAAAATCACTGCTGCGCTGCAAAAAGAATTACAAAATGGAACAGCGGACGATTCCTGACATCGTCCGCTGATTTGTCTCGATATTTGCCACATTTATTTACGTAATACTGTAAGTGAAACCGCCTCTGGCATGATCTTTTTTGCTACATTTCGGAAGTCCTTTCGTACTCCAGGACATTCTCATCACATTCCGCCATGTATCGGTTCCGACAAGGAAAAATCCGCTCTGCGGGTCAATGATATACCATTTCCCTCCGATTTTTACCTGATTCCACTGATGGCTCGGATTGGAAGCTTTCGAATCTGCGTGCACATACCGACAGTCAATGCCAATTGCATCACAGAGCGCCTTCATACCTCTCGCAAAGCCGGAACACTGTGCTTCCCCGTAAACCAAGGCTCCCCAGGCTGTATTGGCTCCATTGTACTGCCAGCCGCGGCGCGCATATCCACAGTTCGCCCGGATGAAGCAAAACGCAGCCCATACTTTTTCATAATCACTCATGCCTTTGCGGATATAATTATCTTTGAATCCCTGCACAACTCTGCGCACTTCCGTAAGCTTTCCGGTCGAAAGTGACGGGCCGTATACACTGCCTTTTTTGTAGCTGCCCTTTACGGTCAGTTTTTTCAGAGAAGCTTTGCTGGTCGGACTGTAACTGCTGTAATACGTCTTTCCGCCTGTTTTGCAGTAAGCCCTCACCCGGTACTCATAGGTTTTTCCGGATTTCAGTTTCTTGTTTGTCCATGTAACCGTGCTGCCTTTTTTAATCGTCGCAACCTTGGTCCATTTTTTTCCGTTTTTCCGGTAAACGAGATAACCAGTCGCTTTATCTACACGCGTCCACGCCACCTTAACAGAAGTGTTCGATGCGCCGTAGCATTTTACAATCTCCGGTGTTCCAATCGCTGTCTTACCGGATACCATATTAGAGCTGACCTCTTCGTCACTGTAGGATGACCGGAATACAAGCTGGTAATAATAAGTCTTTCCCAGCTTTGCCTGTCTGTCCTGAAAGACTACAGAACCGTTAAAAGACGGGCTTTGCTCAAAAGAATACACCTCTACCGCTCGCTTTTGTCCGCTCCTGTGCCATCCGTTGCCTTCATTGCTCCACGATGCGCCATACGCTGCAAAGCTGTCCAGCAAAGTATACTTGCCTCCGCTCGCAGGATTCTTCGTAGCCCGGTAGAGTTCATACGTCCCGTTCTCCGTACAGGAAATTTCTGCCGGCACCAAAAGCACCGTCGTTCCTGCGCTCTGGCATTTTCCCAGGGTGATCGTATTTGCGGCCCTTGAGACCAGCATATTCTGCGAAAGCCCGATACTGCCTGCCAAGCAAAAAATAATGACAAATAACCACTTTTTCCATTGTAAATACTGCTTCATCTCTCTCCCTCTTTCTGCTTTTGCGAAATACTTCCGCCTGTTTTCTATTCTTTGAATTATAAACCTATTTTTTCACAAAAGCAAGAGAACGGGAGCTCGAAACCCATGAATTGTCAATTTTCCAACATTCCGGCGATCTGCGCCTTTGTTTTGTAACCAATGGATGTCTGTACCACCTTACCGCCCTTCAGAACAACAACAGTCGGAATGCTTGCAACCCGGAATGCAGCTGCCAGTTCAGGCTCCTCATCCACGTTTACCTTGCCTACCTTTACGCGTCCATCATATTCCTCGGCAATCTCCTCCACTACAGGCGCCAGCATCCGACACGGACCGCACCAGGTAGCCCAGAAATCAATTAATACCGGGATATCTGATTTGATTACTTCCGCCTCAAAGTTATTTTTTGTGATTTTCAGTTCAGCCATTTTTATGTCCTCCTCTGTCTTTTCTTCTATAAAAAATATACCTATTAAAAAAATATTTATCGGCTTACATGGTAAAGCATACAGTGGCAATATCCCTCAAAATCAGGGTCTTTCATCTGTGCCTTAAACTCTTCGCACATACATTTATACTCCTCTTTTCGCTCCATCCGGCACGGACAGTACCCGCCCGTCTCCTTCAGCCCTTCTTTTACCACCCGGACAATCTCCGCATCGGGATTTAATGTAATTTTCATCTATCTCCACCTCCCAGATTAAATTTCTTTTGCTGTTTTATGTGCTTATTTTAACAGAAGAGGAAAACACGCACCGTAACCAGGTCTCATTTTACCTATTTTTTTCTCGAAACATTGTCTAAGACCTCTGTTTTCTATATCTCCCTTAACTTTTCAGTATCCCGTAAAATGATCACACCCCGTCCGACCTCAACCAAACCATCCGCAATAAACCGCTTGAGCGTCCTCGCCACAACTTCCCTGGCAGAATTGATCTGCAATGCGATCTGCTCCTGGGTCATATGGATTTTCATGTTTCCCGTTCGGTCATATTCCTGGAGCAAAAAACCGGCAAGACGCTGGTCCATCCTGGCAAATAAAATCTGCTGCATGGTCCACATAACAGAAGAAAACCGCTCCGCCATCTGTTCATACATAAAACATTTCACATAAATATTCTGTTCTGACAGACGCCCGAACGCACCGGAATTGACAACCAGCAAATCGCAGTCCTCCTCCACGGTCATCTGTGTATCAAACGTGATCTGACTGATCACACACGATGCAGAAAGCACGCAGGAATCTCCTTTCTCAAGACGAAACAGCGTAATCTCACGGCCTTCTTCCGAAAGAAGGCTGACCCGTATCTTTCCCTTCAATACACAGGCCATTCCAAGACAGACGCCACCGCTGCCATAAAGAAGACTGTCTTTTTCATAATGACGAACAGACGCATTGCGCGTCGTATACTCTTTTTCCATTTCACTCAGTCGCTCCCAAAACGGGAGATTCAAAAAAACGTCCGATGCCATCTGTCATCCCTATCCTTTCACATCTGTAAGTTAAAATTATTTTTCATGCACAAGTTTTCCGGTCATGTGATCCATGGCGACTGCAATAACCTGCACGCGGCCTGCTGATCTGGCCACCTCTTCTTCTGCCTCACACGCAGTCGGATAATATTTCAAAGCCAGCTCTCTGACTTTCCCAAACGCAACGGAACTGTCGCTCACAAGCTCTGCCCTGCCCATCACAACCACGCTTATTACATCATACGCCCAGTCTCCGTCTTTTTGAACACCTTCATTCCATACCGTAAAGGATACTTTTTCACAGCGCCTGATCGCGTCTATTTTATGGCCCTCTCTGGCACAATGGAAATAGATCTTCCCCTCATCCTCCTGTTAAAATTCCTTTTGATGCTCCTCTGTCCCTATCATATCCCTGCTTTATATATCTGCCCCGCTAAATCAGTTTCCAATTTTTCAGTTTTCAGTATAGCATAAGTGGAAACAAAACGTGTGTAAAATTATATGTTGACGGTAAAATTTTATCTCGTATCAACGTTTTCGCAATATAAAACGCCTGGCAGAAGGCACGCGCCTCCCTGTCAGACGTTTTATCATTCCTATTCTGTTTTATTTTTCCTTTACCGGAATCCAAACCTCTGCATAATACTCAGGATCTTGTGTCCCGCCCTTGAAATCTGCCGGGTTGCTGTAATATTCAATATTGTACCCTTCTGCAATTTCATATCGGTTTGCCGGCAGCCATTCCGCAAAGATTCTGCGGTTCACCTCCTGCAGCGGCAGCGGCATAGCCCCGCGACACGGAAAAATCGCCCACTTATGTGCCGGAATTTCATACACTTCCAGCTCCTTCCCGGCCGCCTCTGCCTCGTTCCAGTCGTCCGCAATCATGTAGCGGAACTGATTTCCGCTCATCTCTTCATCAAAGCAAATCCCATACGTGCCCATGACCGGTTTCTCTTCTGCACACACATATACTTCATTCCAGTATTTCGGGATATCGGAATTAGCTGCCTCATAAGAAAACATTCTGGATATGCCCATCACTTTTAATGCAGGTTTGTTTTCAATTCTGTACTCCATCACTGTACCTCCGTCTAATGAAAGATTGATATGCAGCGGCGCAAATGATTTCACCGACGCACCGCCACGCCGCACATCAGTCGGTGTGCTTCCATGGAACCGGGTAAACGCTTTCGTAAAGCTGTCCGGGGAATCGTAACCATATTTAAGAGCCACGTCAATCACTTTGCTGTCCGACGCGAGCAATTCACTGCCAGCCAGTGAAAGCCGTCTCATCCGAATATATTCACCGATCGTATACCCGCACAGCATGGCAAAGCCTTTTTGGAAGTAAAATGCGGATATATTTACTTCCCCGGCAATCCTGCCTACGGTCAGTTCCTCCGTGATATGATCCTCCATATAAACAAGCGCTCTTTCTATCGTTCCTGCCCAATCCACAGCACTTCCTCCCTTCTGCTGTTTCAGTATATCCTGCTTTCCATAAGACTGCCCGACCATTCCTGCTCATTTTTGTCCGTACAGAATACTTCCCTGACATTCTTTCTCGCTCATATCAGCAGCGATATTCTATAATCTCTTCCAGCTTCTTTCTTGGACGCGGCCCCGGCGCTTCATTTGCATAGCCCAGTGCAACCGCTCCTAACAGCTGCCCTTTTTCGTTTAGAATCTCCATCAATTCCGGGTACGCAAAACATGTATTGGCAATCCACAGCGTTCCAATCCCCAAATGTTCTGCCTCCAAAAGCATGTTTTGAATCGCAGCCCCAGCAGAAAGAGAATCCACGATTTCCTTCATACGCTCATCATTGGTAAGCGGCTCAAACGGCGAACTCCCTCCCGGATTCATTACCACCACAACAACCGGCGCTTCCCGCATAATCCGCAGCGTATTTTTTGCATCCGACAAACCGTAAACAGACTCTGGAAGCAACGCCTCTCCTTCTGTCTCGCGAAAAATGCCCTTTTCCATCCCCGCAAGGAGCTCTGCTTTTGCCTCTTTCTCATAAATCAAAAATTTCCATGGCTGCCTGTTCTTCCCGGACGGCGCCAGAGCAGCTGCCTGTATCATCTGTCTGATGATTGCTTCCGGTATTTCATCCTGCTTATATTTACGTATACTTCTGCGAGTAGCGATTTCCTTTATCATCGTGATATCTGCCTCCTTTTTATTCTTTGCGTCCAGAATAATCTGTTCCAATTCGAATACTTCGTTTAGTTTATCAAACTATAGCAAAAATTGATAGCTATTATTTTCAAACTCAGAAACCTCATTGTCCTGCATCAGACCCTTGTCGCTTTTTTTAACGTTGGTCCCTGTCTACAAATGCTAACGCCACCATGCCTATGATGGCATACAGTAATGCAAATGCCAGTAAAATCCCCCATTCTTTCAAGACATTCTTTTCGTTTGTTTCATATTCCTTCACCTGAAGACTTTTCTGCACTGTATGTATAATATCCTGATAAATTTCTTCTTCCACCTCAGATAAACTTTCATCGTCTGACAGGCCTTTCAATTCCTGTAAAGCCTGTATATACTCGCTGTTTTTGATCAGCATCCAGCTTTTTTTCAGCATAGATGTAGGCAGATTGTTGTAATTGCTCTCTGTACATACCGCATAAATCCCCCACTTACTGATGGCTGCATTTGAAATGGCATCCGGCAAACCATGAAGAGGAAAAGCAACGCCTGCAAATACCAGCTGAACAATCAGCAAAAAAGGCATAACGGTCATCGCAGTTGTTGTGGAATGTACAATACAGGATACCATAAGCGCCATCATATCTGCTGCAAATGTAATCAGAAAAAGTGTTATAAAAATATCGGCCAAAAAGTTACCCGTGACAACCCCTTCTGTCGGAAATTTCACGTTCATCAACACATAAACCGCCAGAGAAATTCCTACTTGTAACGCACAGATCATTGACTGATAAATAACATGTGCGGAAAGATATGAAAAAATACTCATTCCTGATCTGTGTTCCCGTTTAATAACAGAACGTTCTCTACAAACCACCTGAATCGAATTAAAAAATCCATTCCATATGCAGACGCAGACAAACGCCAGAGAACCAATTTTAGTGCCTTCCATATTTACAAACATATTTTGTCCTACCACATACGCTACCATAGCTGCAATAATTCCTGCCATCGGAAGGACTTTCCAGTCTTTTTCATATACGAAAATGCGGAACAGTTTCCCTAAATAAACGCGAGTCTGTTCCAAATATCCTGCATACCTTTCATCTTTTGATCTAAACATTTCCTCTTTCCTCCGGATTTATCGCTTTGAACTTTTCGATAAATTCATCCGCGCACCCTTCGCCGCCCTCATTTGTGCCATTTACTGCCAAAACAATTTCCTCCATTGTTTCCTTGCTGAAGAACTTGCGCGCCTCTTCTACAGCGCCAAAAAAAGCAAGATGCCCTATATGATCCTGTGTCCCTTTTGCCAAAACAATCACCTGATCAAACAAGTCAATGACGCGGTCCGGAGTGTGGGTAATCACAAGCACAATTTTATTTTCATTTGCAATTTCCCTTAAATTCTCCATTAAGTCTCGGGCCATAACACCGTCAAGTCCTGAGTCGGGCTCATCCAGGAAAAACAGCTTCGGATCAGAGATAAATTCTACACAGATGGAAAGCCTTTTACGCTGTCCGCCTGAAAGTTTTCGCACAAGCTCATTCTGTTGTACGGAAAGTCCGAACATTTCTAGTACAGTCTGTACACGGACGTTCCGTTCTTCCCCGGAATACTTTTTGGAAAGTCTCATCTCTGCCGCATTTTCAAGTGTCATTTTGACCGTATCGTCTTCCCGGAGCAGATCCTGCTGAGGGACAAATCCAATGGAGTGTTTCAACACATCATAATTCTCGTATACATCTACACCACTCTGAAGAATCTGTGCTTTTGCTTTCTCATATCCGGTAACTGCATTCACAAATGTTGTCTTTCCTGCTCCGGACCCCCCAAGAATAAGAACCATGTTGCCAGGCTCTATGGTCAAGTTAATATCCTGTAAAAGAATATGCTTTTTAAAAAAGCTTTTGACAGATCTTTCCTCAATATGTATCGAAAGATTGTTTCCACGAAGCACGGTATGACTGTAAAACAACGCTTCCCCGTTAAAGAAAAACAACGTATCTCCTGCACATATCACATCCATCTTCCTCAGGGTGCGTGAATCAAATACGCGTTCACCATTCACAAAAATTCCCCTGACCGTATGAACGCTACTAAGCCTCCACTCTTTTTCCTCAAGACGAATAACCGCTTCATGGACATCATCCTCACTGATCTGGGCTTCTGCATCAGCCTCAGCCTGTTCACCTTTCTCTCCGGCCTTTCTGATACGGATAATTGGAAAACATTCTGAAAGGGGCATCCTTTTCCACTGAAGATCTGCAGATTCCATCTGTTCCAAAACAAGATCTGTAACCACATGATTTTTCAACTGCAAAATCTCCCTCTCCCGAACGCTCAGAACAGATTTTTCATCCGTATACGTTTTCCCATTGATCCATATCTCTCCTTGAAACCCTGTTCTGTCAACCCGCCAGTCTTTCCCGTCCGAAAAAATCTCCACAAATTCCCCACCTACCGGAATGCGCAGCTTTTCTTCCAAAACATATTCTTCAGGCGCATCTTTATCTGAAAAAACAATTGCCCGCACAATTTTTCCTATCTCTTTCTTTTTCTCCTCCATCTTTTATCCTCCATTGTGAAAAAGCCAAAGCTGCCACATTGGAATAACAACCATGTGACAGCTTTCAGGGTACGAACAATTCTTTTACTGGTCAACAACAGCCATATACTCGTCACTCACGTATCCGATTCTTCCATCTGGAAGTGAAAAACGAAGCCAGCCGTTTTCGTCTGCACTAATTCTTTCTTTATCTCCGTGGTTCAGTGTACCGATGACTGGACTGTTTCCATCCGCTGCTGCACGCACATTCAGTTTTTTTGCAGTACAGGCCATCGTCTGCGGAAGCTCCGGTGTAAGGTAGTCGTCACAGATATACGCGGTCTCACCATTATACTTACACTCATACCACTCTGTATTCAATACATTTCCTGTTACATGTACTTCTTCCCCTTCTGAAAGAGCTGTTATAATTTCGCCCGTTACAGACGGTGCTCTGCGCACATGAACAGCAGATGTATTCGTAACTGTCATTTTCATGTTCAGGTCTCGCACATTCCATGTCTGCTCTGTATTTATAGCCGGTACAAAATAATCACTCTTTGGCACCAGATAGGCTGCATATACGTATCCGGAAACATCGCCTGAAATCTTGTACCACATGCAATCCGCACATTCCCCGACAACATAATATTCCTGTCCCGGTGTCACACTGCCATATATTTCTCCAAACGGTGACTGTCTGATCATTGCCTGTGCAGTTGCCACATAATAACCCTGAATGGAAATCAGATCCGAATCACTGTAATTCGCGTACGAATTTGTATGGTCATACGCGTTATAACCGGATTCCATTACCGCTTCCTTGATATCACCCGGCATGGCAAATGCCACTGTTTGTCCGGCAACTGAAAACATTACACCTGTCATAATTCCTGCCATAATTCTTTTGTTCATAGTATTTATCCTCCATCTAAAATATATTTTTTTATTCCTGCAATCGTTACTGTTCATCCTCCAGCTTTTTAGCCAGTTCTTTTTGTTCCTCAGTGAATTTATCTGCCTGCATTTTCTGCCACTCTGTGGCCTTTTTAAATTCAGCAGGTTGGTTAAGTACTACCTGTGGAAATGGAATATTGATCTCGTATTTATCAAACAGCAGTTTTACTTCTCTGTTCAAATCGCGCATCAGCTGAATGCGGTCTCCCTCTGCACACTGGGCCACGATTTTAATATTTACACTGTTATCGCCAAGCGCAGAAACTCCCTTATAAAAAGGACCGTTCATAATTGCCGGCAGACGTTCTCTCATGCGTGGCAACTCCTCTTTCAGAATATACTCTACTCTTTCAAGAGATTCTCCGTACTCAATGCCAAAATCGCACGCTGCAAACGAATATTGCCTCGTCATGTTAATCACGCCGCTGATTGCACTGTTGTTGATTACTTTGATGTTGCCGCCAGCTTCTTCTATTTTTGTAGTCCGTATTCCAATCTCCACCACAGTTCCTCTCCAGTCGCCAATGGTAACAATATCACCTACGCGGAACTCGCCTTCAAAAATGATAAACAGACCAGCCAAAATATCCGATACTAGCTTCTGTGCCCCCAGACTGATCATCAGACCAAGCAGCCCAGCTGATGCAAGGAGCGTACCCGTATCAACGCCAAGCAAAGCAAAACAGTAATACAGAAGAGCAACAACAGACGCATATTTTACGAAACTGCTGATCAGCCGGAAAACGGTTTCTCCCTGTGCACTCGATATATTTGAAAGCACACGGAGAATTTCTTGTATACAGATCGTCAGCGTAATCACAATACAGATCACAAAAATACATCCGGTAACTGCAAATACATTTAAGCCGCGCTCCCATCCACCGTTAATGATATACGCAAACATGGATGTATTGCCGGATGATTGCATTTGGAATATGTAGGCAAAACAGATCAGCAACGCATAAACCGCCAGCAGCCCTTTCAATACAGAGGTCATCTTCTGCTCCGGTGTCTTTTCAGCCCAGTGCAAAGCCACATTGGACCATCTGCTGGACACATCCATTGTTTTCTTTTTCTTTCCATCCGGCATCGTCACATTAATCATACTTCCTGGCTGCTTTTCCCTGCTCGGTTCAGCACTTTCCGTGCCTCTGTTGATACAAAGAAGTGCTGCAATGATCAGTAGGCATATGAAGCTGACCGCTGTGGAGAAAAGCGCAATCGCGACCTTGTTTGAAGCTATTTCATTTTTGGGAACACACGCATATACATAATACTGGTCTGTCTCCAGGCAGTTTGCAAAATAACGCCCGGAACCAATTGTCAGATAGTCACTGAATCCGCCATGGATCTGGTTCTCTCTGATACCATATTCCGCAACATTTCTGCCGATAAATCTCTCATCCGGATAATAAGCAAAGGTGTGCTCATCTTTATTGATGGCAAAAGCAAATCCCCTCGCCCCAATCTGTACACCGTCCAGTACTGAAGCAATCTGAAGCTTCTCCAGCGCATGTTCTAGCTTCTCCGGATTGACGCAGATCTGTACAAAGCCTTCTGTCATACCCTCATCATTTCGTATGGCCACACCAATATATTGATTATACTCTCCCAATGCATCATCCATCTGCGCTTCTTGAATCAGATACTCACCGCCTGCTAGAAGTTTATTAAATTCATAGGACTGGTCTTCCTTATTCTGACTTAACCGGAAATTATTATAATAAGAGTTTGTTGCTATAATGGTTCCTGTCGCATCAAAAAAGCTGATAAACTCTACATCAAGCACATTGCTTATCCTGGCCAGCTCATCCCGGTTTCTGAATTCTGGTTTCTGGGTAAGAATATGCGCTGCTGTACGACACTTGTTCAGGTATCTGGTATCATATTGCTCTTCCAGCATTTTTACGTTTTCTTCATATTTGCTGATCGTTGCCTGCAGTCCTTCGATATTCTGGCTGTTGCTTATGGATTTCCCCGACAGCGAGAACAACTCCTGCATATACAGAGAACTTACAAATACACAAATGAGTCCTGCCGCAATCATTGCTCCCAGTTTCGCGCTTACTGCCCTATTAAAATAAAATTTGCCAAGTCTGGCATATGTATTCCCGGAAGCATCTGCTTGTCCTTCCTGATCTTTCAGGATAAAAATAGCGTATGTTACGACCAGGGTGATCACTGCAAAAAATACGCAAAGTACTACCAGAACCGTGATATTACAAGAATCCCTGATTTCCTGTGCCGGAAGCGCACAAATCACATAAGCATCGTCCAGATTTGCAACCCCGCAGAGATAACGCTCCCCGTAAATCTCCATCCACGTCCGGTTTCCGTCTTCCAGCGCCTCTACCTGAATTCCCGCATCCAGTGCGTCCTGTCCAACAAGATCATCTTCTGGATGGTACAGGAATGTATAATCCTTTGCAGAAAGTGCGAATGCATAGCCCGTTGAACCAACGCTCACATTGCGGAGCATGCTTTTCCACGTCACCGTATCTGAAAGAAGGACTTTCAATTCCGCTGGGTCCTGTTCGATTACAGCCATTGTGTTTTCATCAATCACTGCCCCGTAATATCGGTAGGTCTTGCCTTCCCGTTCTACCTCGAATGGTTCGGATGTTTCATGTGTTGAAAATACTGTGCGCAACTGGTTGTAGCGTGCATACGTAAAGTCTGCATCGCTTTTTTCTGCCTTTGCAACCACGGTTCCTTCTTTATCCAAAACAAGTGCATTTGTAACATGCAACAGATCTTTGTATTTCTGTAGCAGTGTATCCGTCGTTTGCTTAGAATCCACCTTTTTCTGAATCATATAAGCCAGACTGGCTGCCTTAGCCTGATACATGGAGTCATACGATCCGGTATGTTCTTCTGCCTCCTTCTTTGCTTCTGCAACAGTGTCACGCAAGGGTTCCATCTTTTTCTGTAATTCGACTGCCTGATCATTTGCGGATATCTTGACCTGCATCTGATATAGAACTACTCCCAGAATGGCTACAAAAAGAAGTTCTACCAGGATCATCGCAATACTTTTTCTCTTTAAACGCTTAGACACAGTTTTCCTCCTTAATCCCATTTATCAATCAATGCTTCAATTGTACCGTCATCCAAAAGTTCCTGAACTGCTGCTCCCATCTTTTCGCTCAGTTCCGAATTCTTCTGTGTCGCCACGCCATAGCTCTGCTCAGCAAGATCAAATGGAAGGAATCTTCTGTCATCGTCCCAGTACATTTTGGCAATCACACGATCCAAACATGCAGCGTCAATAGTTCCCTCTTCGAGAGCTGTACTGACTTCCGCATAAGACTCCATCTGAACAATTGTGAGATTCTCATACTCGATATACACGTTATCTTCTTTGGCAACAATGTCGCCAGTGAATCCCATATCATACAATTTGCCGGCAAGAATCGGTCCGGCATTCACTCCTGTCAGTATGCCTATGGTCTTCCCCTTCAAATCCTGGACTTTTTCTATCATAGTGGATTTTTCCACCATGAGCATTGTACTATCCGTATAATAGGCCGGCGAAAAATCAAAATTTTCAACGCGTGTATCCGTAATGGAATACGCTGCGATCAGGCAATCAACCGCTCCGTTTTGCAGCATATCTTTTCGATTATCCGGCTGTACTTCCTGAAATTTAACCTTTTCATATCCAAGTCTTTCAGCCAGCTCATATGCCAAATCAATTTCCATGCCATAAAATTTTCCGGTTGTCTCGTTGTAGTAACCGAAATTCATAATATCGCCTCTGACACCTACGGTCAGAGTATTTTCGGCCGCATAGACCGATGTACTTCCAGACAGGAACATTACTGTCATAAACATTGACAATGTTTGTAAAATGTTTTTTCTCTTCATATTCTCTGTTCCGTTTCTTATTTATTATGATTTATTTCTGTCGGGTACCCGAAATTGCAACGGATATAATTGCGCAGTTCCACCATTTCAGGATAACTGTAGAAAAATTTAATTTTATCTGCTGCCAGGCTTTCGCCCTCCGGTTTGCCGCCTATCACAAACTGCATGAAGCATTCTGCGATGTCCTCAAACATTCCGGCTGTTCCTGCATAATTACTGACATAATCTTCCGGATATTCATAAAAATCTCTCTGCTTACCGTCTGCGTAGAATTTGTCATAAAAAGCCTTCATATAAGAGTCTTCTTTATAAAGACTGATCTCATTATAATGAGAAGTATCTGTGATTTCTGATACCTCTATCTGCCCCGCATTTAACGTAAGCGCGTGTCCGTATTCATGGACTGCAGTTACAAGGAATTTGCCTTCATTTATGATCGTTCCTTCTTTATCAAAGAAATCATTTTTGTCAATCCTTATGGAAAAACTGTCTGATTTCTTCATGTCATCTGCCGTACAGGACCCAAGTATGTAACTATAGCCGTCTGTCCAAGAAATAATATGTTTCACATACGGGTCATCTTCCGGGATAACCTTATGGATCGTTTCCAGCAACGCCATATCTGCTTTGTCCGCCATATCTTTATATTCCTGTACCGGCTTGTCAAACGCATAGCTCTGGATATCTTCTCCCACATTTGAATGAATAAAAGAAATCACCTCAATAGCCTGCTCCCCGTCAGCTTCAGTGATCATATACTGACGAAGAGATGGATTTTCTGTCATTAAACTGCTTCCCCATAGTTTACTTCCACCGTCATACGTCTGTGCTTCGCCAACTGCTTCTGTCAACTTCTCCCCAAGCTCTTCATCAGTCAAACCAAGCTTCGCTGTCCGAATAAACACACGGTCCAGGAAAAGTTCATCTTCTTTTCGAAAAACAAAATCCGTTATCAGTGGTTCCCAGTCAAACCATTTCGTTTCCATAAGATAATGTTCCTGCTGATATCCATACTCGCTCTCATCCGCTTTTTCAAAAGTACCTCCGGCTCCGATCTTTACATCTACCTCGGGCTTGACCACTCCGAACAAGATCGGTGTGTCCGGTCTGATTGGAACCGCATTATCCGCGCTTGTCAGCCTTTTTGCTTCCGGGAGTAAAGATGCTGTTTCCTCCGACGCGATTGTACGAAGTACGCTCTCGATAACCCTGCCCGTCGCAACAGCTTTTTCCGGATCTACGACATCATTATTATCAATAAATTTGTGATTCTCAGCATCAACACCAGGCCCCTGCTGCACCAATACTGCCGGAATACCTGCAAAAGAAAATGAAGCATGATCACTGGCTGCTTCCCGTCCGGTCCTCCATTTTGCTTCACCAATCTGCGCGGAAGCCTCTACCAGCATGTTCCCAACCAGTTCTTCTCTTCCAAATGCAGTCATTACCATAGCCTCACTGCTTCTATAATGCCCGATCATATCAATCTGGATGTCTCCTATAATATGTCCCCGCTCTTCCTGCGGAAGACTGTCCACATAACAGGAAGAACCGCATAGCCCCTCTTCCTCTGCTGAAAATGAGACAAAACGAATTTCCGTATCGCTATCCACATCCTTCATCACTCTGGCCAACTCCAAAAGCATGGCTTCTCCGGACGCATTGTCATTAGCTCCAACCGTGCATTCTTTCGAATCATAGTGCGCAGATACAATCAAAATATCTCCGTTCGGTTTTTTATTTGCCCGCTTTACTGCAATTACATTAGAAGACTCCCTGCTGTTCTGTTTTCCTTTTGCCTGCTCCACAAACGGAAATTTCTGCTGCCAAACCTCCAGCCCATACTCCTGCAGCCGCTCCGCAATCTGCACCGCTGTTTCCTGCTCCTCTTGCGTACCTGCCCAGCGAATATCGGCTGTCAGTTCCATTAGTGTCTGTTGATAGGCTTCCGGCGTCAATTCTTCTTGAGCTTCAGATGTTACGGTTTCCACAGCCACAAAATGAACCGCCATTGTAGTGGTCAGCAAAATTGCAAAACTCTTTCCGTATCTCTTTAGCCGGTGTCTTTTGTTCATACCACCTCTCCTTTCTTCTTGGAATTGCTATTTCTCTGGTTTAAATGAATGTAATTTTCATCTGACATACAGGAGCGGTCAAATATGAAACGTATCCTTAAGCTTCATATTTGGCCGCTTTCTTGCACAAAAAGGGCACACTCCTCCCTCAGAAATTATTCTGAGGGCAGAGTATGCCCTGCCCGTTTCTATTCTTATAAAAAGGTATAGTTATTTCATCTGTCTGTCTGTCTGTCTGTCTGTCTGTCTGTCTGTCTGTCTGTCTGTCTGTCTGTCTGTCTGTCTGTCTGTCTGTCTGTCTGTCTGTCTGTCTGTCTGTCTGTCTGTCTGTCTGTCTGTCTGTCTGTCTGTCTGTCTGTCAATACATTATCACATTTAGACGCCATAAAATGCAACTCCCACTTTGTAAATTCCCAGAATTTTGCATAAGCTTCATTATGGTATCATATGGCAACCCTTTTTTCAATAGTAACTTTCCCTACAGACTCTTAATCGCATCATAAATCGTAATACTATCCTGAAATCTGGAATCTTCTGTTGCAGCGCCCATGACCACGCTGATATAAGTCTTCCCGTTTATGACTGCTGCAGAAACAAGGCTGGCTCCGGCAAGATCACTAGTTCCTGTCTTGATGCCGATCGCCTCCGGATAATAATAGGAGCTGTCCGGATTAAGAAGTTCATTCGTATTATAGTAAGTGACCTCCCGGTCATTCACCCATTTTTCATAGGATATATAGCTTGCTACAATTTCCGCAATGCAGGGATTCTCCAGACATGCTTTTGCAAGCACAGCAAGATCTGAAGCCGTCGTATACTGCCCCTCGGCATCATACCCGTCCGGTGCTACAAAATTTGAATTTTTGGCGCCAAGATCTCTAGCTTTTTTATTTACTGCATCCATAAACACACCCACAGCCTGCTCATCTGCCAAGCTGTTGTCACCGGAAATTTTTCTTCCGGTATGAACCGCAAGCGCATAAGCAGCATCATTGCCTGATGGAAGCATGAGCGCGATCAGAAGCTGTCTTACAGTTAAAATATCCCCCTGATTAAGCCACGCCCTCGATGAATCCCCGTTCATCATCGCAATTTCTGCACCTACGGTTATCTCCTCCTCTTCCGGGCAAACATCAAGCGCCGTCAGGGCTGTAATCATTTTGGCAGTACTTGCCGGTGCAATCTGATTTCTACTGTCTTTCTGATACAACACAAGATCAGAATCAGCCTCCACCACAATGGCATTCGTTGCCGTTATATCTGCTGAAATGGAATTCGCCTGCTCAGTTTCAGATTCTGTTTCCTTCTTTTCACTGTCCGTTTCGGAAAAAGCTGTTTCCCTTTCCATTTTCTCCGTCACAGAAAAACTGGTACTGCTTTCTGTTTTCTCTGTCATAGTATCCGCTGTCGTATCGCTCACCAGTTTCCGTGAAAGATAAATCCCCGCAATGGCTGCCACTGTAACGAAACAAAGTAGTACGCACAGAGATGCGATAAAAATCCTTTTTTCTCTATTGCGCCTTTCTTTTCTTCTGTCTCTCTCATCCATAATAATAACTCCCTTCTTTTCCAACCGATTACAATATAAGCATACCTCCGTCCGTTACTTATTGTATCAGACAAAAACGTCTCAAACCTTAATATCAACTTGTTTAATTCCTAAGAAAATCCTAATTTCTGGCAACTTTTTTACCTCTGTGTCGTCTCCTTGTAGAGAAACGCTTAAAAAACGGCAAATTGGGGAAATATAGACTTAGAAAATTGTAAATTTACACAGGGTAGATTTAATAACGATGAATCAGGAGATACTGTTCGTTCCTGTTGGATGACCCAGGGCTAAGGTGCGTTTCAATGCTATGGCATCAGTAGAATTAGACTGAAACCTCAGGCAACCATTGTTATAGAAAGAAAAACCACAATGAAAACAATCGCAATCCTAGAGGATGATATTTATATTGGAGATATGCTGACGGAAGTCTTAACACAAGAAGGATATGCTGTCCTTCGCGCCTATTCAGGAACCGAAGCATCATATCTTGTGTCACAAAACAAACCAGATTTGATTCTGTTGGACTTAATGCTTCCGGGGCTTAGCGGCGAAGAAGTCCTTCCCCATATAGAAAATAGTCCTGTTATTGTGCTCAGTGCAAAGATAGATGTACAAGATAAAGTGGATCTTCTCCTGGAATATCACTTGCTCTGTCCGTTCAAGGACATGCAGTAAAGCTGGCCAGAACAGAGTATGCAATCATAAAACTGCTGATGGAATTGGTTATTTGTCTGACACCTGGAGGACAAGGAGTAATTCTTTGCGAAGAAGGGGTGGAACACCTTATTTTTCTTCCATTGTGTTCTGCTATTTGTGGTATTTGGGCCAATCGCAAAAATGCTTTCTACACAAAAAAGCATGGACGAAATTTATACCAAGTTCCAGGAACGTCTTTCCTCCGACACTAACACACTCATTAATATTTCTTCCAGAGACCCTCATCTGAGAAAACTGGCCGCAAAGATCAATATTCAGCTTCGCCTACTTCGCAAGGAACGCCATCGCTATCAACAAGGCGATCTGGAACTGAAAGAAGCAATCACCAACATTTCTCACGACCTACGGACTCCGCTTACGGCAATCAGCGGTTATCTTTCTCAAATCCAAAACAGAACAGAAGTTTTGAAAAATCTGACGGAAGAGCTATTCCGATATAGCGTGGTTACATCGATCCATGATCTAAAACCGGAGCGTTGGAAGAAAGTCTACTGTCTTTCTATGCTGTCATACAGGAAAAAAACATCCAGCCGTAAGCGGATTATTGTGATAAAAAGCTGTATATCAAAATAGCATTTCCCCTCTTTCTTCTTGTGTAAGTTTGTTATTCACCCCCTTTTGAATATTTCATTACCTTGTCGGCATTTGAAAACCCACAAGCGCTTTGTTCAGATAGTCGTTAAACGGTTTCATAATCCGGAAAAGCTCTGCACCCTTTGCAAGAAAAGCTTCTGCATCTTTTAATTCTTCATCTTTTATGGGATATTCCAGATACCAACTCTTAAATTTTAGGTATTCCGCTTGCGGATGTTCTTTCTCATATCCCGCAGGAACCTTCTTTAATGCCGTTCCCTGTACGGTAAAATATTTTACAAACTCTGGCTCATGGATGATCTTTTCCCATTCTTCGCCATTTCGCGCAATATAGTCCCGAATCATAGTAGTTGCATCCTTAAACATATCTGCAAATAAACCGCCCCCCAAAAAGGACTGATTGCCAGGCTTTATCATAAGATAATATCCGACAGGAACAGGCAGTTTACCCTGAGAAGAAATATGGGCACGGAATGCAGGATTATAGGGTGATTTGTCATGGCTGAAGCGAGTATCCCTTACGAGCTTAAAGGTAAGGTCTTTCGGATTGTTGTGTAAAATACTGCTGTCAAACTTTCCGATTTCCAACATCAAAGCCTGTAAGAATCCTTCAAACTCGGCATTTGCCTTTTTGTAATCTTCCTTGTTTGCATGATACCATTCACGGTTGTTATTCATGTTCAATGCCATTAAGTAATCTATAATAAACTGTGTATTCATAATCTGTCTTCTCCTTTAAAAATTCTCGATCACTAGAAAACTATGTTAAATCTAACAATTCCTGTACCAGATTTTCTGTGTGTGCAGGAGATTGGTATGGCTTACAAAACAAAAATTCTGTGATAAAGGTTTCAAGTTTTTTATCACCTGCTGTGGCTTTTCCTACGAAAGCCTGTAATTCTTCATTCATTTTTTATATATAATTTTTACCTCCTGCTTAATTAGACAACGTTACCGTATCTGTGTGACAGAAAACATTTATTTTTTAGGAAATTTATGATTTCTTCTAATACGTTCCACGATGGTAACAGGCTATAAGCCACGGAGCGGTGAATGACAGAATGGCAAACGGCGGCTTTTTTCTGCTTCTATCATTAAAACATTTACTACATCAGCCACCTCTCCATACCCCGATTTTTCTGCCAATGCTTTCAGTCCATCCAACACTTCTTCTTTGGAATAGTTATGCAAAGTTAAGAAATCATTATCTTTCTCACCGACATATTGATAAAACAGTATTGCGGCAAGAATTTCTTCCTTTTTCGTATAATCCATGTTTTCCAGCAATATATTTTCAGCCTCGTTTACCAAACCTTGATCAACCATTTTTTCAAATTCTTCCAATACTTTTCCAGAAACCTCATACTTCTTTGCTTCTGGTAATTCTACCGACTTATACTGCTTTCCAAGCATTAAAGAAAAAAGGACCCGAACCATTTCCTTGATTATTCGCATAATATAATCTTTCTCATCATTAAAATCCATCTGTTTCTCTCCTAAACAATTTTTATATTTCAAAATAGACATGCTTTCCAAAATTCCATATCTGCACTGCAACTATTAGCATGCTTTCTTTGGGTAAGTAAACCACTTAAAATCTTACTGTAAAGCTAAACCACAGGTGAAAGCTATTTTTCACAAAATTTTCCCACCTATGAGATTATTTTTTTCTTGCGGAGCTTTAGTTCGATATTTTTTCGCTTTGCTACGTTTTGAAACTGCCCGGCAACATAAGAACTTTTTTCTTTAAGTGTGAATCTTTTCAGTTCCGAGTTACCTTCTATTTGCATAAATATCTCATTTATTTCCTGCAATTCCAAAAGATTTACAGCCATACAAAAAAGAGTCTTTTTTCTGCCATCGTTATAATTATTTAACAGAAGATTCAATATTTCAGTCTTTTCTACTTGCTCTGCGTTGTATGCTTCTATCCCTATCTCTTTTGCTTTTTTCAAATCAGCTTTTCAGTTACGGTGTGTAATAAATGAATCAAAATCATCCATATGCGTGTACTTTTCACAAGGATACTCACTGCACTGGAAACAATACTCCACACCATCATGCCCTAAACTACACTTTGCAATTTTGCAAGATTGGTTTCCCTCTCCACCACCGCAGCCGGGACAGTATTTATTTAAGTGCATAGGACATAATCCACAATTCAAACCACAAAGTGAAAATAGCTGATTATCCCTTTGGAAGCCTTTCATACGCTATACCTCAAATCCCGAATTTTAATCTGATAGGCCAAAAGCCTACACAATAATTAAAACCACACTTATCTTAATTTCATTCTGAAAATCTTTGTCTACTTTACTTTCAAAACCAATTTTTGGCATGGATAATCAAACACCTCTAACTCATCATCATCCACAAATCCACAGGAATGATAACAATGACGGGCGGCAATCCCTTTCGGATCTCCTTCCCGGAACGTAATGACATGAATCATATCGCCATTTTCAAAACATTCTGTAACCTGCCTAATCAGTTGTTTTCCTATGCCCTGTTTCCGAAACTCCGGCATCACAGCCAAAAAGGTAAGCTCCTTTTCATAGTAAGAAAAAGAAATCATGCCTGCCACGATTCCTTTTTCCTCATATAAGAATGCCTCTTTTTGGTCAATCGCTTTATAAAGTGCTTCTAAAAATTCTGTTTCTTTATATCCGGCAAAATCATCTTTTACAGATTCCATCATAGAAAGTATCTGATTGATATCTTCTTTTTCAACATACCTTATCATGTTTCGTCCCCTTTCAATATTTGCAACAGACTGGAATTTACTTACCCATTATCTGTAAATGAACCAAGCTTCATTCTGCCCTATCGTTTTTTGAATAGGTGCTCACATACACCTCCTATTTTTCGCAATGAGATATTACTATTTGGGGCAAATTATTGCAACTCACATTTTCCAATGTCTGCATCTATTGTATTGCCAACTGCCAGAGTCATTCCAAGCGTTCTTTTTGATTTTTTCCTTGACTAATCAAAACAGCATTATAGCTTTCGTTGTTCTTCCGGTATGGCTTATTCATCTAGCGTATATCTTTTCATAGACCTCTTGCGTATAATTTCTCTTTTCCGTTTTCCATCTCATGAACCACACTGTCTTCTCACGCATATTTTAAACAAAAAAGGAGTTCTACCATGCCTGACAATTTTGACAATCGCCGCATGCGTCCTTGTCCTCCCTGTCCGCCATGCCGCTGTGACCGTGATCGCCGTGATGATCGCAGAGATAACCGCAGAGAAGACAGACGCGACGATCGCAGAGAAGACCGCAGAGAAGACAGACGCAATGATCGCAGAGAAGACCGCAGAGAAGACAGACGCAATGATCGCAGAGACGATAGACGAGACCATTATTAGGTTTAATATATTCGGGCTGCTTCGGCAGCCTTTTCTACAAATGTAGGTGGTAAATGGTCGGGCTTGTCCAGATTTTATCATCTTCCGAATACCCCTGTCTCAAAATGCGGCATATAGTTCTATCGGAATTTCATCTGGCATTCCTTCGATTGTTTCATAGCAAACAGCCTCTATCGCAGGATTTGCCAGCATATAGGCTAGATTATAGTTTTCTGTCAGAGCAGAGATAAACGTATCCATCAATACAGCCATCATGAGAAATCTGAACACCTTTATTCGTGAAATGTACATCGATCTTTGTAAGTAGCGCTACCAATTAAGTCTACCAGTACAGTTACCAAGATACTCATGTAATCGGAAACAGAACTCTCTTTGCTCTCCTATCCAAGCATATACACATTTTCCCTCCAAAATCAACAGAAGCCTTTGATCACTGGGCTTTTCTCGTAAGCATTACAACCGTCTCCACATGCACACTGTTCCCAAACATATCTACCGCACAAACCTTCTTCAATTCATACCCCTTCTCGCACAAATACTTCAAATCTCTTGCCAAAGTCGCAGAATCACAGCTTACGTACACAATGCGCTTCGGAGCCATCTGTATCATGGTATCGAGCACGCTTTGTTCGCATCCTTTGCGGGGCGGGTCGATCACTATTACGTCTGCAAAAATATGCTCCTTCTCAAATTTCTCCGGCAGAACCTCTTCTGCTTTCCCCACATAAAAGTCTGCATTTGTAATATGGTTCAGCTCTGCGTTGCTGCGGGCATCCCGGATTGCCTCGGGCACAATCTCCACACCATAAACATGCTTTGCCCTGCGGGCCAGGAACAAGGAAATCGTTCCAATACCGCAGTAGAGGTCCCATACGGTCTCCTCACCGGTCAGAGCAGCATACTCAAGCGCCTTGCCGTACAGCTTTTCTGTCTGTACCGGGTTTACCTGATAAAAAGAAAGAGGGGAAATCCGGAAACGGACGTCGCCGATATAGTCCTCGATATACTCCTTGCCTGCAAGTAGGGAAAGTGTCTTGCCCATGATAACGTTCGTTTTTTCCAGATTGCTGCTTAAGGTAATGCTCGACATACCTGGAAGCTGCATAAGCTCCTCTGCCAGAGCCTCCCCGCCCGGAAGCGTTCTGCCATTGATTACAACGCAGACCATGGTCTGTCCGGTCTGCTGCCCCACGCGCGTCATCACATGGCGCACCAGTCCGGTACCTGTTGTCTCATCATAGGCCGGAATCCTGTATGTTTCCATATGATGTAAAACAATATCCAAAATTTTCTGATTGATTTCATGTCCCAGCAGGCAATCACGGCATCCAATAATTGCATGCGTCCGCCCCGCATAAAAACCCGCAATCAGCTTCCCTGATTTATCCTTTCCGATTGGGAACTGCGCCTTATTGCGATAGCGATACGGCTCCTTCATTCCAATAATCGGCTCCATGGGCGGATTCTCAAATTTTCCGATCCGCTGCAAATTTTCCCGTACCTTTTTCTCTTTAAAGCGAAGCTGAGCCTCATAACTCATCGCCTGAATCTGACAGCCGCCGCACTGACGAGCCACCGGACACGGCGGCTCGATGCGATCCGCACTCGGCGTGATCAGACGAACCAACCTCGCATACCCATAATTCTTCTTCATCTTCATGATCTTGACCTCAGCGACGTCCCCGATCACAGTATCCTTTACAAAAAGAGCCAGGCCATCCACATGCCCGACTCCCATACCTTCACTGCTCATATCCTCAACCGACACAACTACCAAATCATCTTTTCTCATCTTCCGCCCCTTCATTTACCAAACTACTATATTACAAAAACCACTATGTGAATCATCTTGCAAAAATCAGCCCCTGGTACCAGGGGCGTCCTTTTCCTCAAATATGTTCCCGCAATCCTTAAAATTCTGTACTCTTCCTCAGATTCGACTCAAAAAGCTTGTTATACCCCAGCCATTCTTTATTCTCTCCCGCGCCTTTGAGTATCTCCCGCATGGTCTCAAGCTTGGCATCCGTATTGTCCGCATAATTAAGCGCCATTGCTTCCGCCAGAGCCGGTTTCTTCGGAGAACCGAATTCCAGTTCGCCGTGATGTGCCAGGATGCAGTGCTGAAGTTCGCTCATCAGTTTTTTCGGGAAATTTTTAATATGGCGGCAGCCAAAACCAACCAGCTCGCACCCCATCACAATGTGCCCCAGAAGCTGCCCGTCATCCGTATAGTCATTCTCCGGAAAATTCGAAATTTCCTTGAGTTTTCCGATATCATGAAACAGAGCTGCCGTAAAAAGCAGGTCTCTGTTCAGATAAGGATACTGTTTCACATAACATTCACACAGCTTCACAACGCCAAGCGTATGCTCCAGCAAGCCGCCCACAAAGCTGTGATGTACTGTCTTCGCAGCCGAATGCTTCTTAAAAGCATCCACAAAGGAGGCATTCTCCACAAAATACATCTGAATCAATTTCTGCAGGTACGGGTTCTCCACCTGCTTCATGCAGTCCATCAGCTCTTCGAACATTGCGTCAATATTCTTTTCGCTGACAGGAAGGTAATCTGCCGCCACATACTCTGAATCCTGCGCTCTGCGCGCCCGTTTGATATTCATCTGAAGCGTTCCCTGAAAGCAGTTGACATCCCCGGTGATAAATACATAATCCATCACTTCAAAGTCTTCAATCCCTGAGGAATTCGGATCCCATATCTTTGCATCAATCGTACCTGTTTTATCCTGCAGGATTACGTTTTCATACATCTTTCCGTTTTTCGCGGTAGCCGACTGCTTATATTTACACAGATAAATCTCATTTATTTTGTCGCCCTCGCGAAATGTCCCTATATATTTCATCTCTGTCTCCTATTCCTCTCTCATTTCACCGCAAAATCAGTGAAACCGCAACCGCCTTGTGCATTTGCCGGTCAAACTGTCTGCTCTTCCCAGATATTTTTATTCTATCACTTTCCAGCCAATTCCACCAGCATACGCCGCGGATTTTCTTTGATGAGCATCAGACCGCCAGTCGCCTCACTGTAGGCAAGTGTACTCCGGTCTACCACAATCCCGTTTTGATGATCGTAAACCAGGATATTCATCCCCCGATTTGCGAAATCCACATCCTGAAAATGGAATTCAAGTTCAGGAGCATCCTCCTCTTTGTAAGAGCTGTCGAGCTTATATTCCGTACCATCCGACAAATATCCCTTATGCTTCATCTTCTTTTCCGATGTGCTTTCATAAACACAGACCCCACTGTTTACCTGAGCGATATACGTATATCCGTAAAGCCCGTTGATCTGCCCCTGCAAACCAAGATCGGAAAATACCTCCAGCATCTCCGGTGAAAACAGCCCTGTCACATCAGCCGTTGTCTGAAGCAGAACATCATAGCGTTCATTTTTCAGATATGGAAGATACTCCATGACATCCACAGCCATCTGAAGCTTACTGTCTTCTTTTCGTTCACAGTACCTGTCATAATTTAATTCATTAAAACCTTCCACGTCCCTGAAATCCGTCAACTCATAATTTTCCTTCAGGTATGCGCCGATGTACCTGGACATTTTTTCCGCACCGGAAATATTCAGATGCTTTTTGTCCATAAAATCATTCACCGAATCAATTCCCATGGCCTCAAGTGCATCCATGGAGCACAGATCCAGGAACGGCAGCTCATGCTGCGCCGCAAATTCCGCCACCTGCTCATGCTGCGTAATGTTCCAGTCCGTACGCGGCGTTTTGATCAGAAGAAGCTCTATTCCGTTTTCCTCACAGAAATCAATAAACTTCTCCATATATTCCACCTCAAAGCTGTTCATGGCAGCTGTAGCGGACGGCTTATCGTTATCGTATGCAAGCGCATTGATATCAAGCGTCACTTTATCCGAATACAGCGCATTGCCCCGAAATACCATATGGTCATCCAGATAAAACGTAAAATCTTCCTCATCGAGATCATTCCATCTGGAATGGTATTTCGAAATACGGAAAATATAGCTGAAAAACGGCTCCTTGGCCCCATGGCTCCTGTGCGCAAGAAGCGCCTGAATCTTGTTCCACGACAGCTTCATATTGTCAAATGCCTGCCGGTATCTTGTCTCCGGAACTGTCTTGTAATAAAGCGCGGCTGTATCAATCACCGCAAGTTTGATCTTCTGCGTTTTATAACATTCCTTCAGCCAGGCATACGTTGCAAGCATTGGCTGTCTCGCAGTGCCCAGCGTATAGGCGGAAATTCCATAGTCCTCGTAAAGTTCCATCCCGGAAATTCCCTGCGCCACCTGACTGCTGCCAAAAAAAGCGACCTCTATGCTGTTTTTATCCAGCTTATAAAATTCTGTCGGCACCGAACTTTCATAGCAGACAGACGTCCATTTATTGATAAAAATATACGTCAGACAGATCACGCTTGCCAGCAGCACCAGCAAAAAACCTGCCACCTTACCAATCTGTTTTCTAGTCATAAACATCCCCTGTGCAATTAATACGCCATATAAACAAATGAAGCGGCGCTGTATCCTGGTCCATAGATACCAAAAATCATCACGGCGAGCACGCCCGCCAGATAAATACTCCAGCGAAATACCAGATTCTGCGCGGCAATCGTCTCACGAATGGAAGCCTTTTTCTGATACCAGCCCACTACACCGAAAACAGCAATAAACACAGCCGAAAGCAGCATCGCATCCTGTTCCAGCCCGAAGCTGTACAGTGTACCGTCCGTCAGTACCCAAGGATTGAAATCGGTCAGAATGCTCTTTCCGATGTGCAACGTTTTTCGCAGCCCGCCGGGCCGTGTCAAAAGCCGGCCGCCTGCAAAAATAAGCGTAGTTCTCGCCATCTGAAACAGTGACCAGGACATCGTCTCTGTCCGAATTTTGCATTTTACTGCAAGCTGATGCAGATCTTCCCCGAATGTGGACGAGATCAGCAGCAGAACGGTATAATAAACGCCCCATGCCAGGTACGTTTTCCCGGTTCCATGCCATAATCCGGTCAGAATCCACGTAACCGTGACCGGCAGAGCATTCATCGCCAGACGCGAAAGCCGCGGCGGCCAGTTGTTCCTCGTCTTTTTGCTGATCTTCTTGACCAGCTTCGAGGTGGACACTGGATAATACACATAGTCCTTAAACCACTCGCCCAGCGTAATGTGCCATCTTCTCCAGAATTCCGCAATGTCCTTTGAAGAGAACGGATGATCAAAATTCAGGTCAAGCTCCACGCCAAAAATCTGTGAGATTCCGCGCGCCATATCCATGCACCCAGAGAAATCCGCATATATGTACACCACGTCCAACAAAGCTGCAACCACAAAGATCAGCCCTTCTGCACGTTCATAATTCTTATAAACTCCGGAAATAAAAACATCGAGCCGGTCTGCGAGAATCAGCTTTTTCATGAATCCCCACACAATCAGCTGTATGCCGAAGGTCACTCTCTGATAATCAAAGCGCAGCTCCTCTTTCAGCCTCTGGCCGAGGCGGCCGTACCGCTCAATCGGTCCCTGCAGAATATGCGGAAAATAAATCAGATACAATAAAAAACGCGGATAGCTCTTCTCCCACGATATTCTTCTCCAATAAATATCCAGCAGATAACCGAGCGCGGAAAACGTATAGTAGGAGATTCCAAGCGGCACAATAATCGAAGCTGCCGTGAACTCACCGCTCCCGCCCGCGTGCTGCCACAGCGCATTGATCGGTTCCACAAAAAACTTCAGATATTTACACAGGATCAAAATGGCAAGGTTCAGCACCAGAACCCAGATCATGGTACTGCGGCATCGGGCCTTTGCCTGATCTTTGAGCTCCTTTTTTTCTTTTCGGGAAAGCCTGTCCGCTTTCGCCGCCTCCTCCTGCTCGTCATAGATACGTCCCATTTTCCGGCCTGCCAGGTAAACCGTAAACGAAGTCACAAAAATAAATGGAAGGTACCGGATACCTGCTATCGCGTAAAAAACTATGCTCGAGCAGAGCAGTACGATCCATCTATGTTTGACCGGACATATATAAAACGTAAAAAAGACAGCAATCAGGAAAATCAGAAATTTTACCTGTATGAACGTCATCTTATTCTCCTGTCAGCTCCTGTATCATATCCCACATTGCTTCTACACTGTCAAAGTTTTCCGGAACAATATATTCCATATCAATCTCTATATCAAACGTGTCC
This sequence comes from Blautia sp. St.27G3, assembly GCF_059728505.1. NCBI lineage: Bacteria > Bacillati > Bacillota > Clostridia > Lachnospirales > Lachnospiraceae > Blautia > Blautia sp. St.27G3. Next base: position 788,206 of record NZ_BAAGFO010000001.1, read on the forward strand.
TCCAGCTCCGCCAGAACTGCGGACATATCAATCGAATCAATCAGCTTGTCTGTCACCAGATGCTTTTCATTTTCATAATCAATACTCGCGTTTACTCTTTTTAAGGCTTCAATTAATTCGTTCATAATACCCTCCGTTTTTTATTAATAAAATGTTACATTTGTCTTACATTTTAATTAGATAGACGGTTTGATTATATTACATTTTCAAAAGTTATGCAACTACAATTGTTACTTTATATAGGGAGAAATTGTAACGCCAGAATATAGAAAGTTTCAGTTTTCAAACCGGGAAGAATAAGGTAAAATAAAAGACAGGAAATTCAACAGAAAGTAATGGGGTATGGTTCATGAACGAAAAAGCACTAAAGGTACTCGAATACCATAAAATCATAGAACGGCTAACGCAGTACGCAGGCTCTCAGCCGGGCAAATCCCTTTGCCAGCAGCTAGTCCCGTCAGACGACCTTTCGGAAATCCGCCGGATGCAAAAGGAAACTTCGGATGCTGTAAGCCGGATCTGCCGCAAAGGAAACATCTCATTTTCCGGACTAAGCGATATCCGCAGTTCACTGAAGCGCCTGGAAATCGGCAGTTCTTTGAACATCGAAGAACTGCTTCGCGTATGCAAGCTGCTTGAGGTGACTGCTCGGGTAAAATCCTGGTCCCGCAGTGAAAACCGCGAAGAGATGCCGCAGGACTCCCTGGAGCAGATGTTCACAGATCTACAGCCACTCACACCGCTTGCCGCAGAAATCCGGCGCTGCATCATCTCTGAAGAAGAGATCAGCGACGACGCCAGCCCTGGCCTGCGTCAGGTACGCCGCGCCATCCGTCTGGCAAACGAAAAAATCCGCACACAGCTGGCCGGCCTCGTAAACGGCCCGTCCCGCACTTATCTGCAAGACGCTGTGATCACTCAGCGAAACGGCCGCTTCTGTATTCCGGTTAAGGCAGAATACCGCGGGCAGATTCCCGGTATGATCCACGATCAATCCTCCTCCGGTTCTACGCTCTTTGTTGAGCCGATGGCTGTCGTAAAGCTGAACAACGACCTGCGGGAACTCGAGATCAAAGAAGAAAAAGAAATTGAAATCGTACTCGCAACTTTGAGCAGCCTAGTTGCCGCACAGAGTGAGCCTCTGAATTACAACGTACTGCTGCTTACAGAGCTTGACTTCATCTTTGCCCGCGCACAGCTCTCCCTCTCTTACAACGGAACAGAGCCCGATTTTAACGAAGAAGGACGGATTCGCATCAAAAAAGGCCGTCATCCGCTGCTGGACCCGAAATCTGTCGTGCCGGTTGACATTCATCTTGGAGATACCTTCACATTGCTTGTCATCTCCGGACCGAATACTGGCGGTAAGACTGTTTCCCTCAAAACAGTCGGTCTTTTCACACTGCTCGGACAGGCTGGGCTTCACATCCCTGCCTTCGACCACAGTGAGCTCGCCGTTTTCCATGAAGTGTACGCAGACATCGGAGACGAACAGAGTATTGAACAGAGCCTCAGTACCTTTTCGTCCCACATGACAAATATTGTATCCTTCTGGGAACAGGCTGACGACCGCTCCCTTGTACTGTTTGATGAGCTCGGCGCCGGAACAGACCCGACGGAAGGAGCCGCTCTTGCGATCTCCATCCTGTCCAACCTGCACCGCCGCGGCACCCGCACGATCGCCACAACACATTACAGTGAATTAAAGGTGTACGCGCTGTCAACTCCCGGCGTGGAAAACGGTTGCTGTGAATTCAGCGTGGAAACCTTACGTCCCACCTACCGCCTCCTGATCGGTATTCCTGGAAAGAGCAACGCCTTTGCGATCTCCGAAAAGCTCGGGCTTCCGGATTACGTCATTGAAGAGGCAAAAGAACATCTGACGCAGGATGCGGAGGATTTTGAGGACGTCATCGCAAATCTTGAGACAAGCCGCGCCACCATTGAGCAGGAACAGCAGGAAATCAACCGCTACAAACAGGAAATCGAAGAGCTGAAAAAACGGCTTGAGCGTAAGGAAGACCGACTGGAATCAAACCGTGACGCCATTTTGCAAAAAGCCCGGGAAGAAGCACAGAGCATCCTGCGCGAAGCAAAGGAATATGCGGACGACACCATCCGCAAATATAACAAACTCGGAAAAGAATCCGACGCTTCCAAAAAGATGGAGCAGGAACGTACGCGGCTGCGCGAAAAAATGTCCGGCATCGAAAAAGAGCTCGGGATAAAAGCAGCGAAAAAACATGGAAAAGAGCTCACGGCAAAGGACCTGCGCATCGGCGACAGCGTGCGCGTCCTCAGCATGAACCTCAAAGGTACCGTCAGTACACTCCCTGACGCAAAAGGGAACCTTTTTGTTCAAATGGGAATCCTTCGCTCTCAGATCAATATCAAAGATCTTGAAAAGCTTGAGGACGAACCAGCTTTCAAAGCCAAAAAAGCGGCCCATGCAAGCACCGGAAAGGTCAAAATGGCAAAATCCTACTCCATCAGCGCGGAAATCAACCTGATCGGTCTGAATTCGGATGAGGCTATTGTCGAACTTGATAAATACCTTGACGATGCTTACCTCGCACACCTCTCTCCGGTACGTGTCGTGCACGGAAAGGGCAGCGGTATTCTGCGCAAGGCCGTACATCAGCATCTGCGCAAGCAGAAAAACGTCGCTTCCTTCCGCCTGGGCGAATACGGCGAGGGCGACGCGGGAGTTACGATTGTGGAATTTAAATAAAAGGAGCGTTTATATGATTGCCAGACAGAAAATTCTGATTGTTGACGATGATGAACATATTTCAGAACTGATTTCCCTCTATCTGACGAAGGAATTTTATGACACAAAGATGGTTTACGACGGAGAAGCTGCCCTGAAAGCCTTTGAATCCTTTCAGCCCAATCTGATTCTGCTGGATCTGATGCTGCCCGGCATTGACGGCTACCAGGTCTGCCGGGAAATCCGCCAGCGTTCCAGTGTTCCGATCATCATGCTCTCGGCAAAAGGAGAGATATTCGATAAAGTACTTGGCCTCGAACTCGGCGCAGACGATTATATCATCAAGCCCTTTGACTCAAAAGAACTCGTCGCCCGCGTCAAAGCAGTCCTGCGGCGTTACCAGCCCTATCCGGCCACCCAGCCAAAACCTGCCGGAAAGTATGTGCAGTACCCGGAGCTTCTGATCAACCTGACAAACTATTCCGTCATTTACAAAGGACAGACCGTCGAGATGCCACCCAAGGAACTGGAACTTCTCTATTTCCTTGCTGCTTCCCCCAACCAGGTATTTACCAGGGAACAGCTTCTCGACCATATCTGGGGCTATGAGTATATCGGAGATACCAGAACAGTCGACGTCCACATCAAACGAATCCGCGAAAAAATTAAAGATCATGAAAAATGGTCCATCGCGACAGTATGGGGAATCGGCTATAAATTCGAGGTGCGGTCATGAAACATAAACTGCTTCTTACCTGCCTGGGAGCATACATCCTTTTCCTCCTGGGCAGTTTCGCCGCTGTCCTCTTTCTGACTCCGTCGCTGATCACTGACTATCTCATTGCCGCTGCGCCCAAGGAAGTGATACGGTATCTGAACAGCCACTTTGTTGACATTCAAAATGTCTGTTATCTGCTGCTTTTTGTCGTATTTCTTCTCTCACTTTTTCCTGCCGGCATCTTCTTTCTGGCCTTTTACCGCCCGCTCAGCAGGATTACGGATGCAGCGGCCAAATACACGGACGGGTACAATCACCCGGCCCTGGAATACGACCATGATAACGAGCTCGGCAAACTGGCCGCCTCTGTGAATTATCTTGCAGAGGCCGTGCACAATTCCGAGGATTCCCAGCGGAAGTTTCTCTCCAACATTTCCCATGATTTCCGTTCCCCTCTGACCTCCATCAAAGGATACGTAGAGGCCATTCTCGACGGTACGATCCCACCGGAAATGCAGGAAAAATATCTGAGCATTGTTGTAGATGAGACGGAACGGCTGAATAAACTGACAGAAGGCCTTCTGACGCTGAATACCTTCGACGACCGCGGAGTCTATCTTGAAATGACAGATTTTGACCTTGTTCCGGTCATTCGGAGCACTGCTGATCTGTTTGAAGGTATCTGCCAGAAAAAGAATGTGCATATCAAAATCTTTTTTTATGCTTCATCCATCCAGGTTCACGCAGACCGTGGCAAAATCCAGCAGGTGCTCTACAATCTGCTCGACAATGCCATCAAATTCAGCTACAGTGATTCCGTCCTTCTGATTCGGGTATACGGCCAGAAAAACCGCATCTTCGTTTCCGTCAAGGACCATGGAGAAGGAATTGCGAAAGAGCATCTTCCGAAAATCTGGGATCGGTTTTATAAATCAGACGCATCCAGAGGACGCGATAAGAAGGGAACCGGGCTGGGTCTGTCGATTGTAAAAGAGATTATTCATGCGCATGGCCAGAATATCAATGTCGTCAGCACACAGAATGTTGGCACAGAATTTACCTTTTCGCTGCAAAGGGCGACTCTTTAAAACAGATGACCATAAAAAATTCCCGGAACTTTCTGCAAAAGAATCATGGTTGGATTCCTCTGCTGAAAACTTCCGGGATTTTTTTATATTCGAACTTTTTGTTCTTTTATCTTACAGCCAAGCCTTAATCTGCTCGTAAACGCCTGCGCCATCAAGCTTATACTTTGTAAGAAGCGCAGCTGCCGGACCGGACTCGCCGAACGTATCCTGCACACCAATACGAAGAACCGGTGTCGGAGCTTTTGCAGCAAGTGTCTCGCAGACAGCGCCGCCAAGACCTCCGATGACAGAATGCTCTTCCACGGTTACAACCTTACCGGTTGCCTTTGCTGCTTCTACTACGAGTTCCTCGTCCAGAGGCTTGATCGTATGGATATTGATTACCTTTGCAGAAACACCGTCTTTCGCAAGCATTTCCGCAGCCTCAAGGGCACTGTTTACACAAAGGCCGGTCGCGATGATCGTCAGGTCACTTCCGTCGCGAAGCGCAACACCCTTGCCAATCTCGAATTTGTAATCCGGATTCGTATTAATCACCGGAACAGCCAGACGGCCAAAACGCAGATAAACCGGTCCCTCATGCTCATAAGCCGCTTTCACAGCTGCCTTTGCTTCCACATCGTCGGACGGGTTGATGATCGTCATCCCCGGGATTGTACGCATCAAAGCGATATCCTCGTTGCACTGATGCGTAGCGCCATCTTCACCAACAGAAATACCCGCATGGGTCGCGCCGATCTTTACATTCAGATGCGGATAACCGATGGAATTGCGGATCTGCTCAAATGCACGTCCGGATGCAAACATGGCAAACGTGCTCGCAAACGGCACCTTGCCTGTTGTTGCAAGACCTGCTGCTACGCCCATCATATTTCCCTCTGCGATACCACAGTCAATATGTCTTTCCGGAAATGCTTTCATAAATACGCTTGTCTTGGTAGCTCCTGCAAGGTCAGCGTCAAGAACTACGATATTGTCGTGCTGTGCACCAAGTTCTGCAAGAGCGTTTCCATAGCTCTCTCTCGTGGCAATTTTCTTTACTTCTGACATAATGCTTCCCCCACTTTCTCTAAATCTGCAATTGCAACGGCGTACTGCTCATCGTTCGGAGCAGAGCCGTGCCAGGATGCCTGATCCTCCATGAATGATACGCCTTTGCCCTTCATGGTCTTCATGACAATGGCAACCGGCTGCCCTTTCACGGTCTTTGCCTCTGCAAATGCCGCTGCAAGCTGCTCCATATCATTGCCGTCTGCAACATTGATCACATGGAAATTAAATGCTTCGAATTTCTTGTCGATCGGATACGGGGAACATACATCCGCTACCCTTCCGTCAATCTGCAGGCCGTTGTTGTCAACAATCACGGTAAGATTGTCCAGCTTTCTGTGACCTGCAAGCATTGCTGCCTCCCATACCTGGCCTTCCTGAATCTCGCCGTCGCCAAGCAGCGTGTACACGTGGTAGGATTTGCCGTCCAGCTTTCCTGCCACTGCCATTCCAACTGCTGCGGAGATTCCCTGTCCGAGGGAACCGGAGGACATATCAACGCCCGGGAGGTGCTGCATACACGGATGTCCCTGAAGATGGGAACCAACATGACGAAGCGTCGCCATATCCTCAACCGGGAAATATCCTCTGTGCGCCATAGCTGAATAATAGCCAGGAGCCGTGTGGCCCTTTGAAAGCACGAAACGGTCTCTGTCCGGATCTGCCGGGTTTTTCGGGTCAACGTTCATCTCCTCAAAATAAAGATACGTAAACAGATCAGCGGCGGAAAGTGATCCGCCCGGATGACCGGACTTCGCGCTGTATACAGCTGTCACAATACTTTTGCGGACTTCGTTCGCAATTTTCTGTAATTCCAATATTGTCATAATGGTTATTTCCTTTCTCTTTTTTCTTTTACGCCAGGCCCCTGCTCCTTCCGGCCGGCTCCTGGCCATCCACTTCTTGGGCAGCACATGATCTTACTGTCCGTAATAGGCGTTTGCACCATGTTTACGCATAAAATGCTTTTCTTTTATGCAATCTGGCGCAGGTGTCACGCGTGGATTGATCAGTTCTGTGCGGCATGCCATCTTCGCTACCTCTTCCAGGACAACCGCGTTATGAACTGCCTCATGTGCATCCTTTCCCCAGGTAAACGGACCATGGTTCGAACACAAAACGGCCGGTACATAAGATGGATTGATCTTCTTTTCCCGGAACGTTTCGATGATAACCAGACCCGTATTTTTCTCGTACTCTCCGTTAATCTCTTCCTCAGTCAGGCTTCTTGCACACGGAATCGGCCCGTACATATAGTCGGCATGTGTCGTTCCGTAACACGGAATGCTTCTGCCGGCCTGTGCCCATGAAGTCGCCCAGGATGAATGTGTATGGACAATGCCGCCCACCTCCGGAAATGCCTTGTACAGCTCGATATGTGTCGCGGTATCAGAGGATGGTTTGTATTTTCCTTCGATCCGATTGCCATCCAGATCCATCACTACCATATCGTCCGGCGTAAGACTATCGTACTCTACGCCGCTCGGCTTAATCACAAAATATCCGGTTGCACGGTCAATTCCACTGACATTTCCCCAGGTATATGTGACCAGACCGCGGCGCGGCAGTTCCATATTGGCTTCATACACCTGCTTTTTCAGCTCCTCTAACATAGCTTCCTCCTTATGAAATTTGCTTCTACTATCATACACGTTTTTCCTTGGTTCGTCCAGGGGTTTCTACCAAAAACTCTTTTGTGTAGGAATTGAAGCTTTCTGTAGAACAAAAGGAACTGTCGCACTGGCTAAAAATTTATAGCTTGGCGACAGCCCATCCTTTATTCAATACTCTTTAACGATTCCACCATATCAATCTTCTTTAATTTAAAGTACATGACAAAATTTACAATCACGGAAAATCCAATTGTGAACAGAATAGAGTACACAAAGCTGTCCGGATTGATGTTGCGCCCGAACATGCAGGCATCCACCTCTACCGTACTGATCACATAGGCATGGAGCAGCTTTCCGATCAATACACCGAGCAGCGCTCCAAGAAACGTCAGCAGAATGTTTTCGCGGTAAACGTAGGCGCCAACCTCTCCGTCATAAAAGCCAAGAACCTTCAAAGTCGCAAGCTCCCTGCGCCGCTCATTGATATTGATGTTGTTCAGATTGTACAAAACAACAAAAGCCAGCATTCCCGCTGATACAATCAGTACAATCATAACAATATCCATTGCCCCGAGCATACTGTCAATCTGCTCCGCCATGGTTCCGGTATACGTAATATTCAGTACGGCATCCATCTGCAAAAGTGCTTCTCCGATTTTTTCAATCACCCCCTGCCCCTCATCGCTGCACAGGAAAATACTGTTGCTGTGCATCTGTTTTCCATATACCTTTTCGTAAAGTGCAGGCGTCATATAGAGATAATGGGACAGATAGTTTTCACAGATAGCCGCAATTGGTACCGCCACATCCTCACCATCCTCCTGCTTCAGATAAACCGTATCTCCAGGATGCAGATCCAACTCTCCTGCAATTTTTTCTGTAATGATGGCGCCTTCATCGGTGAGCTCATACACTTCCTTTGTCTCCCGGTCGCGGAAAGTCACAAACGCATCCAAATCCTCGAGATTTTCCGGTACATAAACGTAGACCGACCAGTTTTTTCCGGAAGCGTCTGTCTGTCGGATGTCCTCCTGATGCATGTAAAATTCTTTTGCCTGAGCGATTCGCGTGTCACTGCCAACCAATTCCCTGGGAGCTTTTTGCTTCTCTTCCGAAGCATCTGCATCCAGAATCACCATCGCATCATACTGCTGCAATTCATCAAACTGCAATATACCAATATCCATAATGGAATCCTGCAGGCCATAGCCTACCATCAACAACCCCATACAGCCGCCGATTCCAAATATTGTCATCAGAAAACGCTTTTTATAGCGTAACAGGTTCCGGATTGTGGATTTCCACGAAAAACTGAGTTTCCTCCATAAAAATGGCAGATATTCCAGAAGCACGCGCTTCCCCTGCTTCGGCGCTGGCGGACGCATCAGCTGTGCCGGAACGGCCTGAAGCTCGCGCCAACAGGCCATGAAAGTCGCCCCCAGCGTACAGGTCAGTGCCGCGCCGGCGGAAACAGCTATGTAAGCCACATTGTACGGTATGATAATTTTAGGCTGGTACAGATAAATAATCCCGTATGCATGAATGATTACCCAGGGCAGAAGCTTCTCTCCGATTAGAATTCCAACCGCACTGCCGCCCATGGTTGCCCAGAACGCATATTTTAAATACTTGGAAGCAATGGCCCACTTGCTATAGCCAAGTGCTTTCAAAGTGCCAATCTGCGTGCGCTGCTCCTCCACCATCCTCGTCATGGTCGTCAGGCTGATCAGCGCCGCCACAAGGAAGAACAGCAGCGGAATTACTTTGGCAAGATTGCCCATTCGCTCCGCGTTTTCTCCTAGACCGGAATACTCCGGAAGCACACTCCGGTCATTGATATACCATTCCGGGAATTTCAGATCTGCAAGCTCTGCTTCTGCATCAGCAATCTCCTGCTCCGCATCCTGCAGCTCTTTTTCTGCATCACGGATTTTCTGTTCCCCGTCCGCAATCTCCTCTTCTGCCTCCTGTTTTCCCGTTTCATAATCCTTCCAGCCATCTTCGATCTTCTGGCGGTTCTCTTCCAACTCTTTCTTGGCATCTGTAATCTGCTGCTTGGCATCCGCAATCTCTGCCCTGGCATCCGAAAGCTGTCTGCGTCCTTCTTCGAGCTGCTGTTCTCCATCTGCCAGCTGACTCTGAGAAGCGTTCAGTTCCGCCCATCCAAGGTCCAGCTCCTGACGTGCGGAAGACAGCTGGCTCTTTGCCTGTTCAAGCTCCTGATATCCTCTGTCAATTTCCTTCTGACCATCTGAGAGCTTTTTTTCATTATCTTCAAGTGTCTTTTTTCCCTCCGCAAGCGCCGTACGCCCTGCAGCGATCTCTTCTTTCTTTGTATTGATCTGTTCCCAGCCGCTTGACAGCTGCTCACTTGCCGCCGCAAGTTCCTGTTCCTTTGCTTCCAGTGTCGCAAGTGTTGACGCAAGCGTCGCCTCTGACGCATCCAGCTGCTGTTTTGCCACCGCAAGCTCAGCAGCCGTTCCATTCAGTACCGTCTCCTGCGCCGCAAATTCCGCAGATGCCTGATTCAGTGCGCCCTCTGCTGCTTCCACAGCCTGAGCAGCCCCGTCTCTTTGCGCTGCGGCAGTATCGTATGCGGACTGCAACTCGGAAGCCCTGCTGTTCAATTCTGCATATGTTTCCTTCTCTGACGTAAGCACAGACGCCGCACTTTGCACTGCTTCCTCTGCTGCCGCAACCTCCTCCGGCGTTGCGGAATCATCCAGCGCGTCTCTGGCCGCCTGCGCCGCTGCAAGCGCCGCTTCATATGACGAAATATTTTCCGCACATACTGCAAGTGCGCCGGCATTTTCATCAATAGCCGCCTTCCTGGCTGCCACATCCTGTTCACACGCTGCCAACTGGCTGCTTGCGCCTTCCAAAGCGGCCTGCAATCCTGGTATCACAGCGTCATAGCTCTGCTGATACGCTGCCCACCCTGCTTCCAGTTGAGCCATTCCTGCCTCATACTGCGCCCTGCCTTCTGCGGCCTGTGCAACCCCGGCTTCATACTGCGCCCTGCCTTCTGCAAGCTGTGCCGCTCCTGCATCGTATCGTGCCTGCTGCTCTGCAAGCTCCTGTTCCGCCAGCACAAGCTGTTGTTCTCCTGCGTCCAAAGCGGCCAGATTGGTCCGGTACTCCTCCCAGCCCTTTTTCAGTTCCTTTTTTCCTTTATTGATCTCTTTTTGCGCTGCTTCAAGCTTTTTTTGAGCTGCTGCCGATTCCTTTTGATACTTTGAAAGACCGCTTTGGTACTCCTGCTCTCCCTGTTCCAGTGCGCTTTGGCCTTCTGCAAATTGCTGCCTTCCATCCGCGAGCTTCTTTTCGTTCTCTTCTATTTCTTTTTCACCGTCTGCAAGCTCTTTTTCTCCATCTGCAAGTTCCTTCTGTGCATCCTTCAGCTCACGTTCTCCATCCTCCAGCTGCTTCTCTCCGTCTGTCAGCTCTGATTCTGCTTCTGAGAGCTCCTCATCCGCCTGCACTTTCCCATCTTCCAGCTCTTTTCTGGCGTCCTCCAGCTCCTTCTTCCCGTCTGCAACCTCCTGTTTTGCCTCTGCCAGCTTCTCATCTGCCTCCCCTACAACCTCATCGTAACGGATTTCACACTGGACATCTTCAATCGCCTCCACGCGCTCGAGAACAGCATCAATGAGACGGTCATAAGCATCCGTAAACGCAGTCTCTTCCCGCGCTCCGGAAACGGTCATATACGCAACACTGTATACTTCCGCATCAAACGCCTGTGCAGGTACGTACATGACGCCTGCCACCGCACCGGTCCCAAGCGTCGTACTGCCCTTGCTGAAGGAAATATAACATGGACTATAACCATAACCGCTGACTGTAAATTTCCTGTACTTCAGGCTGCTGTTTTCCTCATCCGATACCATGATTTCAATCACATCACCGGGCTGAATGCCAAGTTTCTGCGCATAACTGGCATCCAGGAAACATTCTCTGTCTGTTTTGGGCTCATCGCCCGCGATCACCGCCAGCTGATTCAGCTCCTCCGGCACGGATTCAACATGAAGGACCTCCTGGGTATCTCCTTCCCCGCAGTAAACATCCTCTATATAGCTGCCATTTACACGCTCCACCCCTTCTATGCTGCCAAGCGCTTCCAAATCTTTCCCGGTCAGACCCATGGTACTGATGACCCTGAGATCCATCAGTTTGCTATCGTCAAAATACCAGTCGCCTGTCGCACGCATATCCGGCGCCGCTGATTGAATCCCGGAAAAAAATGCCACGCCCAGAGCTACAATAAAAAAGATAGAAAGGAACCGATTCAGGCTCTTTTTAATTTCAACATGAAAATCTTTTTTCAGTGCTCTCTTCTTCATACTTACCACTCTATCGTCTCAACTGAGATTGGCTGCTCGTTGATCTGTTCGGTGTCCACTCTGCCGTTTTTAATTCGGATTACACGGTCCGCCATCGGTGTAATCGCTGAATTGTGCGTAATTACAATCACGGTCATGCCCCGTTGCCGACACATATCCTGTAACAGCTTTAGAATCGACTTGCCTGTCTGATAATCCAGTGCACCTGTCGGTTCATCACACAGCAGAAGCTTGGGATTTTTTGCAAGCGCCCGGGCGATTGACACTCTCTGCTGCTCGCCGCCCGAAAGCTGGGATGGAAAATTCTTCATGCGCTGTCCGAGACCAACCTCCTCAAGCACGGTTGACGCATTGAGCGGATTTTTACAAATCTGCATGGCAAGCTCTACGTTCTCCAGCGCGGTCAGATTCGGGACAAGGTTGTAGAACTGAAATACAAACCCGATGTCGTTCCGCCGATATCCGGTCAACTTTTTCTGACTGTACTTCGCGATATCCTGTCCATCTACAACAACACGTCCACTGCTGGCCGTATCCATGCCGCCGAGAATATTGAGCACCGTCGTCTTTCCCGCACCACTCGGTCCGACAATCACGACAAACTCTCCCTTTTGTATCTCAAAATCAATCCCGTCCACCGCGTGAATCTCTACCTCACCCATGCGGTAAACCTTTGTCACACGCTCAAGCTTTACGAATGCATCCTGCATCTGATACGCCTCTTTTCGCTATAGTAAATTAAGATCCGTCAATCAAAATCTGTTAATAAATATCAATCCATAAAAGTCTTGCGTTCTGCAACCCATACTCTATATTTTACTGTGCTATCTGATAGCCTGCAATCATTTTATAAAAATTTAATCTCTCTGAACTTCAGGTATTCTTCTCACTGGCTGGCAGCGTCAATTCCGCCTACAGCCTCAGCCCCTTGATATCCTTAATCCGTGATAAAATAATATTGCAGCTACAGCTTACCACACCAGGCAAGGGATCTATAACCTCCTGAATCAGTTTCTCCATGTCCTCACTGGACGCGGACACTGCATGAACATGAAGCTTATTTTTTCCTGTCACACGATATATCTGCGTGATGGTTTCATCCTGCTCCAGTATCTCCGTAACCTGCGCAAGGCTGCCTGGCTGCGTTTCAATCTCAAAATAACAGGACACAGCTCCGCTGATCTTCTGCGGGTTGATAATTGTCGTATATTCCTCAATAATCCCCCGTTCTTCCAAAGCCTGAATACGAGCTTTTACGGCTACGCGGGAGATACCAATTTTCTGCCCAATGTCAGAGTAGGAAATGCGGGCATTTTCAATCAGCAGCCGGACAATTTTCTGATCCAGTGCGTCTAATCCTTCCAGAAACATAAGGTAGCTCCTTTCAAAATTATATTCCTTGATTATCATACTATTTCGTACGCTCAATGTAAACGGTTGATTGACTTTCGTAGGAATGGTCAGTATAATAGTTACGAAACGTAAGATACAACTTTCTATATGAATGTGATGGAGATGAAGAAATGAATAAAGATCTGACCCGTGGGCCGGTAATGCGGTCTATGCTTTTTTTTGCAATCCCTATGATTCTGGGAAACCTGCTGCAACAGTGCTATAATATTGCAGATACTCTGATTGTCGGCCAGTTCCTGGGAAAAAATGCCCTGGCTGCCGTTGGTTCTTCTTTTACTTTAATGACATTCCTTACCTCCATTCTTCTGGGGCTTTGCATGGGAAGTGGCGCGCTGTTTTCTATCCGCTTCGGGCAGCGCGACGAAGCCGGGTTGCAGGAGAGTATTTGTGCCTCTTTTGTTCTGATTGCGGCAGTAACCATTCTGCTCAACGTGCTCTCGTTTGTCTGTCTGGATTATATTCGCGTCTTCCTCCAGGTTCCGGATGAGGTATGGGGAGACATGCGGCAATATCTTGCTGTTATTTTCTGCGGGATAGCTGCTACGTTTCTGTATAACTATTTTGCATCCTTTTTGCGGGCAGTTGGAAATTCCATTGTTCCGCTCATTTTTCTTGCCGTGTCCGCAGTACTGAACATTCTGCTTGATCTTTGCTTTGTTCTCGTACTCAAACGGGGCGTGGCCGGAGCCGCTGAGGCAACCGTGATCGCTCAATACGTATCTGGTATCGGAATTGCACTCTATGCCCTGATGCAATGCCCGCAGCTGCGGGCTGTCCGCAAAGGCTGCCGCATCCGTTGGCAATGTGTCAAGGAGATCGCCAGTTTTTCCATTCTGACGTGTGTACAACAGTCTGTCATGAATCTTGGTATTCTCATGGTACAGGGTCTGGTCAACAGTTTTGGCCCTACCGTTATGGCAGCGTTCGCAGCTGCCGTAAAAATCGACGCTTTTGCCTATATGCCGGTCCAGGATTTTGGAAACGCCTTTTCCACGTTTATTGCGCAAAACTACGGTGCAAAAAAAGCAGACCGCATTCGTGCCGGACTCAAAGGCGCTGTCCAGGTATCCCTGATCTTCTGCATAATCGTATCCGCATTGGTATGGATTTTTGCACGCCCACTGATGGCATTATTTATTGAGGCGGGCGAAACAGAAATCATACGCGAAGGTGTCCGTTATCTGCGTATTGAAGGCGCCTTCTACTGTGGAATCGGTTGTCTGTTTTTGCTTTATGGGCTTTACCGGGCGCTTGGAAGACCGGGAATGAGCGTAGTACTGACCGTTATCTCCCTCGGCACGCGTGTCGCACTCGCCTACGCGCTTTCAGCCATCCCGTTCTTTGGTGTCACAGGTATCTGGTGGTCTGTACCGATTGGCTGGTTTCTCGCGGATATGACTGGTATCTTCTATTATATATTCCGGAAGAAAACGCTGCTTTCCTGGAAATAGTCAGCAACCAGATCTGTGCGGAAAACACAAGAGACCGTTACAGTGAGAGTAAGAACATACGAGATACGGGGGATTCCTTCTTCAAGGACTTCCAGATCCTGTATCGTTCCATCTTCCTGTAACGGCCTCTTTCTTTTATTCTTTCTTTGATTTCTTTTATTTGATTTCTTTTATTTGATTTCTTTTTTTGACTCTTTTCCCGCACGCCGATTAACGCTCGTCCAGCTCCACATAATCCCTGTGATGCCCAACATACTTGTAAGCCGGACGGATGATCTTTCCTGTATTAACCAGCTCCTCGATCCGGTGTGCACTCCATCCTGCGATTCGGGAAATCGCAAAAATAGGCGTGAACATCTGGTTCGGAATCCCCAGCATCGAATATACAAAGCCACTGTAAAAATCGACGTTACAGCAAATCGGCTTATGCAGATTCTTGCGGCTTGTCAGGAGATCTGAGGCAATCTTCTCTACCTTCTCATACAGGTCAAATTCATCCTCCCTGCCCTTTTCAATCGAAAGATACTTTGCGTATTCTTTTAAAATAACGGCTCTGGGGTCAGACAACGTGTAAACGGCATGACCCATACCATAAATCAGTCCTGTCTGGTCAAACGCTTCCTTCTTTATGATTTTTATCAGATAATCACGAATCGCATCCTCATTTCCCCAGTTGTGGACATGCTCTTTAATATCCGCAAACATATTCTCTACCTTCAGATTTGCGCCGCCGTGCTTTGGTCCTTTCAGAGATCCAAGCGAAGCCGCAATTGCAGAATACGTATCGGTTCCCGTTGATGATACAACATGGGTTGTAAAGGAAGAATTGTTACCACCGCCGTGCTCCGCGTGAAGAACAAGCGCAATGTCCAGTACTCTTGCTTCCAGCTCCGTATACTGTCCGTCAGCGCGCAGAATTCTTAAAATATTTTCCGCCGTAGAAAGCTCTGGCTTCGGATAACGGATTACGAGACTCTTGTCATTGTGATAGTGCTGGTACGCATGGTACGCATACACCGAAATCAACGGAAATGTCGCAATCAGAGACAAGCTCTGCTTCAGTACATTCGGAATGGAAATATCATCCGGATTATCATCGTAAGAGTATAACGTCAGTACACTTTTCTGCAATGCATTCATTACGTCCATACTGGGAGCTTTCATGATTACATCCCGCACAAATTTGTTGGGAAGCTCACGGTACTGGCTCAGTATTTCAACAAAGGAATCCAGCTGCTGACGATTCGGCAGGGCACCAAAAAGAAGCAGGTATGTAATTTCCTCGAAATTGAATTTCCGTTTCTCAAAACCTGCTTTGAGGTCCATGATATTATAACCCTGATAAAAAAGCTGGCCCTCCTGCGGCACCTTTTTTCCATTTTCTGTCCGAAACGCAACCACATCTGAAATCTCAGTGAGACCGGTTAGCACACCTTTTCCATCGGACTCGCGCAGACCTCGCTTTACATCGTACTCTTCATACAGGTTCAAATCCAGTTCCCCTGAAATCATACAGTATTTAACCAGCTCTGCCAGCCTGATGTCTCTTATCTTTCTGTCTGTATCCGTCTGTATCATAATAATTATTCTCCCTGTTGTCATTCATTTGCTTAAACTCAAGATCCTGTTGCTAACCCCACCTGATACATGCATGAATTTTTTCCAGCGCTTCCTTGTCAATCGAGTAGCAGGACCGCTTTCCCTGTCTTTTGCACTTCACAATACCGGATTCTGTCAGAATCTTCATGTGATGCGACAGGGTAGATTGTACAATAGAAAGCGAGGACAGAAGCTCTCCGGCACACAATTCTTTCTGCGCCAGAAGATTCAGAATCTGAAGGCGACTCTCATCCCCCAACGCACGGAAAACCGCTGCCGTTCCGGCCAGATTCTCCGGTGCAACTTCAGAAACTTTCTTCCGCTGCGCTTCTTCCTCCGGCATCTTTTCCGCTTTTCGCTCCTTCTCAGCTTCCGGCACCTTTTCTGCCTTTCGCTCCTTCTCATATTCCGGCACCTTTTCTGCCTTCTGCTTTTTCTCGACTTTCGGCGCCTTTTCTGCCTTGGGCTCTTTTTTATCTTCCGTCTTTCTTCCTGTTTTTAGCAGCTTTTTTTCTTTTTCCTTACTTTTCTTTTCTTTTTCCTGCTTTTTCTTTTTCCCCATGCTGCTCCCCTTCTGTGCCCTTTCCGTTCCATGTGGTATCCGGATGCACAATTACAATTCCAATACAGCCCTGCAATTTTTTTGATTATAGCACGACATTTTTTCAGAGTAAAGTGTTAAAATATCCTTTCTGCCATCTATGCCAGGCAAACAAATCTATTTCCCTGCTTTTTGCTTCATTTTTCTGGCGCTACTCATATACAATAACCGGGGTACCGATTGACACAACGTCATATATCATCTGTACCTGGTCATATGGCGTATTTACACAGCCGTGTGAACCGTTTGACAGATAAATACTTCCGCCGAAAGCAGATCGTTGCTGCATATCGTGAATACCGACATCACCGTTAAACGGCATCCAGTAATCCACCGGTGACGTATATCCCTCGCCAGTCAGAATTGCATCGCGCTTTTTCGCATCAATAGCCCAGACGCCTCCTGACGGCGTTGCATTGCCTTTGTTTGGATTTCCTGTCACAACTGCCGTATCCACGACAAGGTTACCATCCTGATAACACCACATCTCCTGAAGTGAAATACAGATTTCCACATAGGTATAACCAATCCCCTGGTTCTCATGGCTCATTGCTGAATAAAGATAAACTGGCTCTTTCTCGCCCCGATATCCCTCTTCCAACGCATTCAGCAAGTCTACCACCGTCTCACTCTGATTGATACACCAGCCGTAATCTCCGCCTGACAGAGTAACCGTCGTACCGATCGTGGTATAAAATTCGAGAGGAAGACCGAATGTATCATACTTTGCTGCAAGCGATTCTACGTAATCACTGACACAACCATCATCAATTACAAACGAACCATCCGGCAGCTCTACAATCCAGTCCCAAATCAACGCTGCATTTACAATCTCTTTCTGATCACCGAAGGTATACGTAATATTTGCGCGCGCAAGCTCACTCATGCCTGTCGCATCATGCTGAAGCTTTTCATCATCCTGGTAAAGCTTTGGATTCACATAGCAAGCTTCCTCTTCCAAAGAAACATGGACCGCACCATCATCAAGCGCCTGTAAAACAACATCGATCGTCTTTTCTGTATCAAGCGTTGTACCCATCACTTCACGGACTACTTCAAACCCGGTATCTGTCGCTGTAATATATGCATCCTGCGGCGCCTCAATCAAAGCCGGATTCATACAGTCCAGCCCCATCAGCCTGTTTTTTGCCTGTTCTCTGTCATAAGAAAAAGCAACCGCTTCCCCCGGCTTCCTGTCCAAAAAAAGCATGATTGGCCAGATATACGCGCGCTGCGCTTTCATCATCCGATCAATGCCGCCATCGTCAACGTACTGAAGCTTGATCTGTGAGGCCGTAATCTGTTCCGTCTTATCCTTACGTTCCTGTATCTCAAGAACATATTCGTCCAACTTGTCCTCGATTTCGCTTTTTACTTCTTCTACCGTTTTCTGACTGCAATCAATTCCGTAAACCGCAGTATCCTCGTAAAAATGTCCGCTGAAATAAACTGCCACTGCAATATAAGCGGAAATCAGAATCACACCAACACTGCCGAAGAAAATCAACAGCTTTTTCTTACGTCTCTGTTTTGCACGCTCTTTCCAGCCCGTTGAAGACACACCACCATTTCGCGATAATTTCTTTGCATCTGTTTTTTTCTCTGAGCTGTCCTGCGACAAATTCTTTAAACTCTCATGCTTCTCCTGCATGTACTGCGAACGTTCCTGTCGGTCGTTCCTTTTCTCATGTGAATGACGAGGGCGTTCTCTTTGCTCCTGGGATTCCACCAGTCTTGCGATACGCCTGCGCCCGGTGTCCGTGTCATGACCACGTTCCATGCTATCGTTCGTCCCACGTGTATGTTCCCGCACGTGTCTTCTCTGTGTTTCTGAATCGCTTCTGTGTTTTCCTTCAGCCTCGGGCCGCAGCCTTGGTACACGTCTCTCTGGCTGGTCGTCATACCCATTTTCCGTGTCCATCCGAACGATTCTGCGCGGCGCGTTTCCGGTCCCCGGCGTGTATGCTTTCCCGGAATACATCGTCGCATGACCGCTTTCCTTTCCCGAAAGCTTACCTATATCACCCATAGTATTCTTTCACTCCAATACCAAATACCGTATTTTTTCTAACCATAAATCGTTTTCTTCTTACCGTCTGTATGCAAACACTATTGATTATAAATGATTTCTCTGCTTATGGCAATGAATTACCATCACCATTCCCAATAAACTTCATTTTTCCATCACAATCTGCCGGTACATTTTTCGAAGATCTCATCGCAAATAGCAATTCCGTCCTTTTTGTCGGTTTCCACAGTCACGTCAGCAGCAGCCAGATAAAAGGGCAGCCTTTTTTTCAAAAGCTCTGCGATATATGCAGTATTCATATTCCCTTCCAGAAGTGGTCTATTGTGACTATTTTTTACTCTTTCATAAATCGTTTCCGGTTCTGCGCTCAGATATACAACTGTACCGCTTTTTCGCATTGCTTCTACATTGCATTCCCGCATCGCCACGCCACCGCCACACGATACGACCGTATTTTCCTTCTGCGACAAACCTTCCAGAAGTTCTGTTTCCAACTGTCTGAAATATTCCTCGCCATGCACTGCGAATATTTCTGAAATGCGCTTGCCCTGCTGCCATTCAATCTGCTCGTCCATCTCGACAAGAGCCATATGAAATCGTTCCTGCATCATCCGCGCAACTGTAGATTTGCCTGCTCCCATAAAACCAATTAAAAATATATTCTGCCGCATTCTGCCTCCTGCATTAAGCTTAAAGTTGTGCCGCCGCAATCTGAAATTCCTTTTCTACGACAGCCTTTTATAACAATAGCCGCAAACCCGCTTTCCGGATCTGCGACTATTTTTGCTTCATTTATTTTACTTCTTTCTTTTTCGCGGATGTTGCACTCTCTGTCTGTACCTCTTCCGTCTCTGTTTCTTCTGTCTTCGCCTCAGTAGACGCTTCTGTTCCTGCCTCAGTCTTAGCCTCGGATATTGCCTCTGTTTCTTCCTCAACTGATGTTTCCGGCTCCTCTTCCGGCAATACCAGGTGATAGTCAAAGGTGATCTTAGCCAGAACTTCGCTGTCAACCGATACGTCTCCGTCTTCCGTCCATTCGGTATAAAGTTCAGAGATACGGTCATTCTTGCGCTGATTTACAATATTCGTCTTTGCATTATCTGTGGCCTCGCGATCAAGCTGTGAAACAAGCTTCACTACATAATATCCGCTTGCTGTCTCAATTGGTTCTTCTACCAGTGTATCATCGGCCAGCCCGTCTGTCGCTGTCACAAGCTCTGTCAGGGAATAATCAGCGCCAAACGTCGTTGTATTTGCTGTCTTACCCATTTCGGTTGCGGTTTCTTCAAAGTCCCCGCCCGCCTTGATTTTCTCAATCATTTCCGCTGCATGTACGCGAGCCCTTTCCTTCGCTGCCGCCGTCTCCGGATCTTCAGTCTCGGTCTCAGCCTCGGTAGCTACTTCCGTCTCGTTTTCTGTTGAAGCATCCGTATCATCAGCCTTGGTCTGTGCTTCAGTCTCGCCATCTGCAGATGCTGTCACGGCCTTTTCTGTCTCGCCTGCTTCAGTTTCCGTCTCTCCAGCCTCGGTCTCAGTCTCAGATGCTGTCTGCGTCTTTGTTGCATTATTTTCGGTCAGAGCTGCTGTCTGTACCTCGGTCTCCGTTTCTGAACCTGTCTGGGCTTCTGTTGTTGCTTCCGTAACTTTTTCTGTAGTGTCCTCAGCGCTTTCCTGCTCCGTTACTGCTTCGGATTCTGTTTCAGATTCCGGTGTAAACAGTACATACTGCACCTTTCTCTGCGCTGCCTCTTCATCGGACACCTCTGTATCGACGTCCGCACACATTTCACGCTCTACCCGTGACTGAATCGTGATCAGTTCCAGATAACGTTCTGCAATTTCCTGCGTAACGCCCATTTCTTTCAGCACTTCTTCTTCGTTCGCCGCAATAAACCCTGCTGCCGCTGCTTTGATCTTTTCTTTGTCTTCATCAGATACCGAAACATTGTAATCACTCATCTTCTGCTCTGCCAGCAGCGCATGCGTCATCTCTGTCGCAAGCTGATTTTTCAGATCCATTCCGATCGTAGTTCCCATTCCGGTCAAATCCTGGTTAAACGGATCTGTAAGTCCGAATGACATATACATGGATTCATATCCTGCCTGATTATAACGTACCGCAAGATTCAACACACCTGCCGAAACCGTAGCATCATTCACCGTAACAGCAGCAGCCTCCGCATCAAAATTGTCCTTTTTGGAGCAGCCCGCAACAGATGTCAGCGCAAGACCGGCGCTCAATCCCAAAACGGCTGCTTTCTTTAAACCTTTTCTCATGATATCCTCCATTCTTCGCCCCGTATATGGTGCAAACAGGTAAATATGCCCTGGTTTCTGGCAGAATTCTCCTGTATTAAATTCATTTTATCATTATATCCGTTTTTTCTGCATCCTGCAACTACTTTATTTCTGTACTGCCCCCTGTTTCTTTGATTCCCAGAAGACCTTGGGACTTACCATTCTGACCTTCCTTCGGCGCTTCTCGCAGATGCACATACCGCCTTTTGCCTCTGTGATTGTCACTGGCTCAGCGTCCGGACTGCCTCCACCAGCTCCTTCACCAGCTGTATCACCGTCTCGCTATCCTTTTTTGTAGTTTTCGGACGCTGATAAAGGAAATACGGAACCGTATCCACTTTGAACTTCAGCCTGCCTTTATACGCTTTGAGCAGACCATCGATCCTGGTCGTATCAATCCGGGCTTTCTCAAACATCGTTATTTTGATTTCGTCCCCCTTCTGCGTCAGCTCGGTCACATAGGCCTCATGCGCCAGTGCGCGCAGCCGGGCAATCATCAGAAGATTCTGCACACAGCGCGGCGGTTCACCAAAACGGTCCATCAGCTCTTCCAGCATATCGTCGTATTCCTCTTCTGTCCGAATTCCGGCAATCCGCTTGTAAATATCAAGCTTTTGATATTCATTTTTAATATAGCGCTCCGGAATAAAGGCATCCACATCCATATCGACCACCGTCTCATACGCTTCCTCAGCCACCGTCTGCCCCTGTAACTCTCTGACGGATTCATTCAAAAGCTTGCAATACAGATCATAGCCTACGGATTCCATATGCCCATGCTGCTCACTGCCCAGCAGATTTCCGGCGCCGCGAATTTCAAGATCCCGCATTGCAATTTTAAAACCGCTTCCCAGCTCTGTAAATTCCCGAATCGCTGAGAGCCGTTTTTCCGCAATCTCCTTGAGCATTTTGTTGCGCCGGTACATTAAAAATGCATACGCCGTCCGGTTCGACCGACCGACACGACCTCGAAGCTGATACAGCTGCGACAGCCCCATCGTATCGGCATCATGAATGATCATTGTATTGACGTTTGAAATATCAAGCCCTGTCTCAATAATCGTCGTCGTCACAAGCACATCAATATCACCGTTGATAAAGTCATACATAATTCCTTCCAGTTCCCGCTCCTTCATCTGACCGTGCGCAAACGCCACCTGCGCCTGCGGAACGAGACGGGCAATCGTATTCGTCATATCCACGATGGAATTCACTTTGTTGTAAACGTAATACACCTGTCCGCCGCGAGACAGCTCGCGGCTGATTGCCTCACGCACCATCTCCTCGTTGTATTCCATAACGTAGGTCTGAATCGGCACACGCTCCTGCGGCGCTTCCTCCAGCACGCTCATATCCCGTATCCCGACAAGACTCATATGCAGCGTTCGCGGAATTGGAGTCGCTGTAAGCGTCATAACGTCAATATCGCTTTTCAGCTGCTTAAGCTTCTCCTTGTGCGTCACACCAAAACGCTGCTCCTCATCAATGATCAGAAGGCCGAGATTTTTATACTCCACATCCTTCGAAAGAAGCCTGTGCGTACCGACCACGATGTCGACCATGCCCTTTTTCAGATCAGTAACCGTCTTTTTCTGCTCCGCAGCTGTGCGGAACCGACACATGAGGTCAACCCGCACCGGAAAATCTTTCATTCTCTGCGCAAACGTATTGTAATGCTGCTGCGCCAGGATCGTTGTCGGAACCAGATAAGCCACCTGTTTTCCATCCTGAACTGCCTTAAAAGCAGCCCGGATGGCAATTTCTGTCTTGCCGTAACCGACGTCCCCGCAGATCAGGCGATCCATAATCTTATGACTCTGCATATCCTGCTTGACCGCCTCGATTGCAAGCAGCTGATCCTCTGTCTCCTCAAATGGAAACATCTCCTCAAACTCCCGCTGCCATACGGTATCTTCACTGTAAACAAAGCCTTCTTTTCTCTGTCTTCTTGCATATAGTGCCACCAAATCCTGCGCAATCACACGAACTGCACTGCGCACACGAGATTTCGTCCGGTTCCACTCCTGCGTTCCCAGCTTATTGAGCTTCGGCGGCTTTGCATCGCTGTCCGCATATTTCTGAATCACATCCAGCTGCGTTGCCGGGACAAACAGACTGCTGCCTCCCGCATACTCAATCTTCATGTAATCCTTTGTAATGTGGTCAACTTCTACCTTTTCAATCCCTTTGTACACGCCAAGTCCGTGATTTTCATGCACAACAAAATCCCCGACTGAAAGCTCCGTAAAGCTCGCAATGTGCTTTCCCTCATAACGCTTACGTTTCTTCTTTTTCTTCTGTTCCTGTCCAAAAATATCGCTCTCGGCAATGACAACAAATTTAATCAGAGGATATTCATAACCCTTTTTGATATTGCCGCACGTGATCAGAATCTCGCCAGGCTGCACATCACGCTCGGGATTTTCCGTGTAATAACTGCTCAGTCCCTCCTGCATCAGATCTCCGGCCAGACGGTTTCCCCTCGTCCTAGAAGCAGACATCAAAATCACGCGGTATCCCTCCCGCTTCCACTGCTTCAGATCTTTCACCAGAAATTCAAAACTATTGTTGTAGGGATTCACAGAACGCACGGTGAGGCTGAATTTTCCTGATACTGAAAAAGGCGCGCGGGCATTTTCCAGCGTACACAGCCCCACTGCATTTCTGCGACAGAGCGCAGCCACTGTTTCCTGGCAGGAAAATAAAAGCCCCGCCTGTCCGGGAAGCACATATCCTTTTTCCAGTCTGTGCTGCATACTTTCCCGAAATTCCAGTTCCGCCGCATCACCCGATTCCAGAAGACGGTTTGGCTCATCCAAGAAAAAAAGCGTGGTTTCCGGGTCAAAATAGTCCAGAAAGCTCGTCTTTTCCTGCACAAAATAATCAATAAACCCTTCCATGGAAAGCGGCTCTCCAAGTTCCTCAATCTGATCCCGGCAATCCTGCAAAAGACTCCGTATCCGTGCAGCCTCTTCCGTCTTTCTTTCCTTACGGAAGATTTTTTCAGACTGCTCCGCCTCTTTTGCGATCCATTCCAGCGCTTTTTCTCTTTGCTCCTCGTCCGGAATCAACTCTGCCGCCGGATAAATCCGCACAAATGCAAGATTCTCGATGGAGCGCTGGCTCTGTACGTCAAAACTACGCAGAGAGTCCACTTCCTCTCCCCACATCTCAACACGGATTGGATTTTCTTCCGTCAGCGGAAATATATCAATGATACCCCCTCGCACGGCAAACTGTCCCGGGCCTTCTACCTGCCCTGTCCGTTCATAGCCAAACAGAACCAGATCTTTTTTCAGCTTCTCGATATCCAGCTCGCAGCCGCTTTCAATGACCATGATATGCTTCATCCAGTCCGCAAAAGCTACCAGGTGATTCATACACGCGGCCATCGTGGTCACAACTGTAACCTGCTGCTTTTCCAGCAGCGCCTTGAGCACTGCGATGCGCTGTTGTTCCAGAAGATTGCTGTGAATATCAGCCTGAAAAAAAATCAGATCCTTTGGCGGAAAATAAAGAATCTCATGGTCAAAAAATTTGAAATTTTCGAATATTTCTTTTGCACGCAAATCATTGTGCGCAATAATAACCGTTGCAAACCGCTTCCCGATCAGCTTCATACGCCGCAGCTGTTCGCCTGCACAGTAAATAAAATGAGGTTTCTGAGAATCAATGCAGCCGGTAACCTGGAGCATTCCACGGTTGCCGGCCAGCCTCTGGCTTATCTCTTCAAATTCCCCCAGCTGCTGCATGGGAGTTAAAAATGCATTCATATAAGAGGTCCTTTTCTTTTTATGTTGAATTCATTCATAACCTGTTCTGTTTCTTCCGTCACAAGACGTGCAGCTGCCATGGCTGCCCGCGAAAACGCGTCTTCCATCTCATCCCGTTCCGCCTTTGAAAAACGGCTCAGCACATAGTCAGCCAGATCAAATCCGGCCGGTTTCTCCCCGACTCCGATTTTGACACGCTTAAATGTCTCTGTTCCAAGATGGCTGATGATACTTTTGATTCCGTTATGGCCTCCGGCGCTTCCTTTCTTGCGGATACGCAACTGTCCCGGCGCAAGGCTGATATCGTCATACAGAACAATGAGTTCCTCTGTCACATCTATTTTATAGAAATCACATGCTGCCCGGATGCTCTCCCCGCTTAAATTCATGTAAGTCTGCGGCTTTAACAGAAGTACCTTCTGTCCTTCAATCACACCGGTGCCGCAAAGCGCCTGAAACTTTTTTGTGATGAGATCAATCCTGTATTTTTCTGCCAGACGCTCCACTGTCTCAAAGCCGGCATTATGTCTCGTGCCAGCATATTTGCTCCCCGGATTGCCAAGTCCTGCTATGATGTACATACTATTCTCTCCGTTCTGTCTGTAATTAAAAAACCGCCGTACTGCCTGCATAACGGTACTGTCGTCCCCGGAGTATCTCCCCGATTTCCACAGTCTCATGCCTGGCTCCCGCCCAGCCATTCCACGACCTTCTCAAAATGCATGGAATGCGACGCTTTTATCAGAATCGTATCATCCTTCTTCACCAGCCCCGGCAGCTCCCGCAAAAGCTGCTGCAAACTGTCCATTTGAATGACCTGTATTTTGGAATTTACCCTGGAAATCCCGTCTGCCAGCTCTGTCATCAAAGTACCGACACAGATACAGCAGTCAATATCCAGACTTCCGGCAAATTCACCGACCTCCCGATGCAGCGCACGCTCTTCTGGCCCAAGCTCCGCCATATCGCCAAGAATCGCAACCTTCCGGCCCAGACCATCCTGCAAAACCTCAAGTGACGCTTTCATGGAGACCGGATTGGCATTATAACAGTCGTCAATTATCGTATAGTCCTCTGTATGCACAATGTGGAACCTGCCGCTTACCGGCTGCAGGCTCTCAATCCCGGCGCGAATCTGTGCGGTCGTCAGCCCGTAGTGCAATCCAACCGCCGTACCTGCCAGCGCATTCAGGACCATATGCATACCCGGTACGGGAATCTGGGCGGTAAAGCTGCCCTTTTCTGTATGAATCTGGCAGGAAATCCCGTCAAATCCCTTTTTCTCAATCCGGTCCGCATATACCGCATTCTCTTTTCCAAATCCAAAAAACACCGGACAAATCCCTTTGACCTGCGTCAGTTCTGACAGCTTATCATCTTCTCCATTTAATATAATATGCCCATCCGGACGAAGAAAATCAAAAATTTCTGATTTTGCCCGCAGCACACCGTCCCTGTCCCCCAGAAATTCCAGGTGACACTGCCCGATATTTGTGATCACACACGTATCCGGCTTCGCAATTTTTGCCAGGCGGTGCATCTCACCAAAATTGCTGATGCCCATCTCAAGAACGGCAATTTCATCCTCCTCGCAAAGCCGGAAAACCGTCAAAGGAAGTCCC
Organism: Blautia sp. St.27G3; assembly: GCF_059728505.1. Lineage (NCBI taxonomy): Bacteria > Bacillati > Bacillota > Clostridia > Lachnospirales > Lachnospiraceae > Blautia > Blautia sp. St.27G3. Next base: position 814,514 of record NZ_BAAGFO010000001.1, read on the forward strand.
AGCTCATTGTTAAAATTGCCGGCCGTTTTCAGCACACGGTATTTCTGTGAAAGCACAGCAGCGATCATTTCCTTCGTGCTTGTTTTTCCGACACTGCCTGTAATCCCCACGACCGGAATCTGCAGCTGCTCCAGATATTCTTGTGCAATCGCTTTTAATGCCTCAAGCGTAGATTCCACCAGAATATAATTGCCTTCTGCATTCGAAAGCTCCTTCTCTGAAAGCACGCAGAGCGCTCCCTTTTCAAACACGGCCGGGATAAAATCATGGCCGTCCACCCGCGCGCCTTTGATTGCCGCGAACAGGCCTCCCGGCTCCGCCTTCCTGCTGTCTGTCGTAATAGCGCTTACCTCCCGCTGCGCATCCTCTGCCCTGCCCACGTACGAACCCGCACAAACCTCGGCAATACGCTGCAATGTCAATCCCTTCATATCTCTTTCCTCTCGTCCTGTTCTTATTTTTGATGTTTCCGCAATCCTTCCATCAACTCTGATGCTTCATTGATACCTCAATCAGCAGCTCGCACAGATCTGCAAAGCTCATCCCAAGCGCTGCCGCTTCCTGCGGAAGGAGGCTCGTCGGCGTCATACCCGGCAGCGTATTTGCCTCAAGGCAGTACAGATCTCCGTCTTTCCCCATCATAAAATCCATCCGCGCGTAGCATTGCAGTTTCAGCGCATGGTACGCCATCTCCGCATACCGCTGCATCCGGGCTGTCGTCTGCTCATCGAGCTGCGCCGGGCACGTCTCGATCGTCGAGCCAGCCTGGTATTTGTTTGTATAATCATAAAATCCCACCAAGGGTGCAATTTCGATAACCGGATAGGCCTTTCCTTCCACAACGCCTACCGAAAACTCTCTTCCTTCGATATACTGCTCCACAACAACTTCTTCTTCATATCCAAAAGCCATTTCCAGCGCTTCAGAATATTCCTGCTGTGTATGTACAATCGCCACGCCTACGCTCGAACCTCCGCAGCACGGTTTCACCACGCAGGGCAGCCCCACCCCATTTTCTAAAGCTGGCAGCCTTTCCTGCGTCCGGCTCAACACGATCCCTTTTGCAGTCGGGATTCCATCCTGCGCAAACAGCTTTCGCGAAAGCCCCTTATCCATGGCAACGGCGCTCCCAAGATGGCCCGATCCCGTATACCGGATTCCCATCAGATCAAAAAACGCCTGCACCGTTCCGCCTTCTCCGTCTTCCCCATGAAGCGCCATAAACACAAGCTCCGCTTCCTGGCAAAGTTCCAGTACCCCTGGTCCAAAAAACTGTCTTCTGACCTTTTTCATTTCCGGAATTTTATCATTGAAGCCACGCATATATGCCGCTGCTTCGTCCACATCATACCTTTGTGCTGACCAGATATCCGCCGCTTCTTTTCCCTCTGTATGTGAATTACTCTGCGCTTCGACTTTTTCTCCTGTCTCTGCCGTCCGGACCGTATTCCCGGGCATTCCCTGTACTCCGCAGTAAACATCCACCAGAACTGCCTGATGTCCCTTTTCCCTCAGCGCCTTGCAGACCATCGTCCCTGATGTAATTGAAACCTCACGTTCTGTGCTGATTCCTCCTGCCAAAACTACTATTTTCATTCGAAATGCCCTCCTGAAATCCTTATAAATATTCTTATTCCGCCAGATAGAAACTCTGTCCCGTCACCAGATAACGGTCTCATCGTTCCCGCTCCCTGACCACTCATCCTGAATCGTAATCGGAAACTCCGAACCGGACTGTGAAATCCCGTCCCCTGCATTTCCTGAACCAGATCCCCCGATCTCCGTCATTCCTGAATTTGTTCCACCGATATCGATGATCTCTGAATCAGTTCCGCCGATATCCATGCTCCCTGAATCGGTTCCACCGATATTTGTCATTCCTGAATCAGTTCCGCCAAGATCTACGTTCCCTAAATCCGTTCCTGAAATAACTACATTCCCGTCTCCTGCCGTGCTTCCTGCTCCTGTCTGCCCGTAATCATAACTCGTTTCGGAGCTGTAGCAGATGATCGGGGTGCCGACCTCGATATTCTGGTAAATAATTGCCGCCTGCGCGGTCGGCGTATTGATACAGCCATGGGAACCGCTCCACATGTAAATATCGCCGCCATATGTACTGCGCCACGAGTCCGCATCATGAATTCCGACACCTCCGTAAAACGGCATCCAGTAATCGACCGGCGTCTTGTAATCCTCCCCAACCAGCGTTGCATCCTCTTCTTTGCCCACCAGACAGAATACTCCTTCCGGCGAGGCCGTTCCTGCACTCACATTGCCGGTAACGACCGACGTCTCCACTAGCAGCGCACCATCCTTATAATACCACATTCTCTGATTTGTGTAATCAATTTCTACATATGTATTTCCAATATCATTCGCTCCGCGACTCCATGCACCTTCCAGCCAAACCGGAACGCGCTGCGCACTTGTTCCGGTCAGAAGCTGCTGATACAGCGCTTCTGTCTCTGCTTCGCGGTCCATCTGCCAGCCATACGTGCGGGATTCCGGATAAACCGTCTCGCCATTGGAAGTCACAAATGGCAGAAAAGCCCCAATCGTATCATACTGATCTGCCAGCTGATTCACCCAGGCTGCAACCGCCTCCCGGTTAAATACAGGCTGTTTGTTTTCATCCAGTGAAAACCATGACGCCACAGTCTCCGCTTCGAGTGTTTCTGTAACTCCTCCACCCATCTGATACGTGATTGTAATGGTACTGTAACGGTTATAAAGATCTGCCTCTGTCTTCAGACTCTTGTCATCTGCCCGTACGGCCGGCTTTACGTAGCAATCTGTGGCCACAAGATCAACCGTCTTTCCTCCGTTTTTTACCGTATTTTTCAAAAGATCCTCGACCTTCCCGTGGTCAAGCTGACTTCCTTCCTGCTCCGGCACAATCACATACGTACCGCTCTCCTCGCGGGTCAGATAGGCATTTTTCGGCGCAGCCTCTTCACCTGCCTGCATACATGCAAGAGCCTTTGCCGCCCCAATCAGCTTCGCCTCATCGTAGGTAACAGAAGCTTGCATCACATACTCACTTCCACTGCCAAACGAAGCCGGAAGCCATGCAAAAAAATTCTGTTTATCCAGAAAACCCTGCACCTCTCCTTTGGAGACAAACTGATATCCGATCTCGTCTCCCTCGATAATCTCAACCGTGCCGTCCTTTGTCCGGACCTTCACGCTGTAATCCTCCGCCTGATCTGCAATCAGCCCCTCGGCTTCCTGAACCGTCAGATCTGACACATCTATCCCATTGATGGTCGTATGTTCAAAAAAATGGGTCCGGTAATGTATCCCTATGGCAGTATATGCACCCACGGCGCCTAGGATTAAAATAATTATAATTGCCACAATCGCTGCTGTTCGTTTTCTCATAGGTCAGTTCTCCCCTTCGCTCTCCTGCTTGTCGTATTTTCTATCTCCAGTCTAAAGCAAAGAGGCTGGAAATAAAAGAAAGTCCCGGTTAAAACAATCTTGCTTTTTTCTTAAAAACGAACAGCGGCACACTGTTTTTCTAAATAATTCCAGCCCTGTCGCCTGGCCAGTCCCCTTTTTCTGCAACCAGTACAACGGCCGAGGTTCCCTGCAAACGCACGGACACTATCCCCGAATAAACAGGATAAATCGCCGGTTCCTCCGTAAATCCTTCCGGCCCGGTCGCAAATACGCGGCGCATAACCTGCTGTTTTGTCACTCCGATCTCCCACACTGGAACCCGGATTTCCTCCTCATACGGGTTATTATTAAAAATCACAGCAATCTGGCTCTCGCGGCTGAAGCGTCCGTACGCGAGACAGTTGTAGGACCCATACAGAAATTTCAGAGAACCATTCGTAAACACCGGGTAGCGTTTATGCAGTGCAATCACCCGTTTGTGAAAGGCAAGCATCTGCTGATCCTCCTGTCCCCATGGATAGGTCCGGCGATTATCCGGATCGGTAAAGCCACATACTCCGGCCTCATCTCCATAATATACCGTCGGTGCTCCCGGCCAAGTCATCTGCATCACAACAGCCTCACGCATAACCTCCGGATGGATTCCATCTTTCGCAGCACTGCCTCCCAAAGTTTCCACTCTGCCGACTCTGCCATTTGTCCTTGTCAAAAATCTGGAATGGTCATGATTCGAAAGCTCATTCATCGCCACCTGCTGCGAAGGCGCCATCATGCAGGCCATATGGTATTTCATGGCTCCGATGAAACTGTCTGCATTTCCAAGCATCCCCTCCCGGAACTCATCGCTGTGCTTTTCCATACCTGTAAAAAACCAGGTCAGCGGCTCCATAAAAGCATCGTAATTCATCACCGTATCCCACTGATCTCCGCGTAGCCATCCCGACGCGTCTCCATAATGCTCAGCCAGAATGATTGCATCCGGATTTGCCTCCTTCACAGCTCTGCGGAATTTTCTCCAGAACTCATGATTGTATTCCAGCGAAAAGCCAAGATCCGCCGCCACATCAAGTCTCCATCCATCGACATTGTACGGCGGCGATACCCATTTTTTTGCAATTCTCAGAATATATTCTTCCAGCTTCGGAGAATCCTCATAGTTCAGCTTTGGCAGTGTATCATGTCCCCACCAGCCGTCATAAAACGGATTATACGGCCACTCGTGTTCATTCTGAAACCGGAAAAAGCTCCGGTACGGACTGTCTGCCGAGACGTAAGCTCCCTTCTCATAACCGTTCTGGTTCTCATAAATACGCTCCCGATCCATCCATTTATTAAATGAACCACAGTGGTTAAACACCCCGTCCAGAATAACCCGCATCCCTCTTTTATGCAGCTCTTCGACCAGGGATATAAAGAGCTCATTGCTGGCTTCCAGATTATCCAGCCCAGTCACACGGTTAATATAGCGCGTCGCCTGCCGGTTATCATGTTCCCCGTCGCGCACAAGCGCACCCGCATCCCTGACAATCTTTCCAAAATGCGGATCAATATAATCATAGTCCTGAATATCGTATTTGTGATTGGACGGCGAGACAAACAAAGGATTAAAATATACCACATCAATCCCGAGTTCCTGAAGATAATCAAGCTTATCCATAACCCCCTGAAGATCTCCCCCGTAAAATTCACGGACGCCCATAGCAGCGGGAAGCTTATTCCAGTCCTGCACCTGTGTTGTATAGTCTCCGATGTAGACATACTCTTTATCCAGCACATCGTTTCCCGTATCTCCGTTGCAGAAACGATCTGTAAAAATCTGATACATGACCGCTCCCTTTGCCCATTTCGGAGTGGCAAACCCCGGGGCGATACAAAACGATTTGCTCTGCTGCAAATCCCGTGACACCCCGCATTTATTATAGAAGCATCGAAACTGCCCGTTCTGGATTTCAAAATAATAATAAATCGGTTCCGTTCCTGCTTCCATCTCAATCATATAATAATCAAAACGACTCTCACAGAACTCTAACGTCATCTCCTTTTTCAGCGCACCGCTGATAAAATAGACACAGTCCACATTGTCCTTCTGCGTCCGGAGACGGATTCTGATCCGGTCGCCGGGCTTTGGTTCCATTGGCGTCACATAATTTTCCGTCTCATCACTGAACAACGCATTCATATTAAAAACAGGGCGCATCAGCATCGCATAGCGCAGCTTTTTCATGACAGTTTTTGTCTTCTGGTCCATACATACCTCCCCGGGCAGACAGAGCTGTCCCAAAAATCTCCATATATTCTACGCTATTTTCAAGCTTTGTACAACCCAGCATTTTTCACCTGACTTCACTAATTTTTCTCTCTCATAATTACATATTACGACAGACCGCTTCCCTGAACTGATTTTTGTGCTACAGGGAAAACCCTTTACTGCAATAGAAAACGATAACATGAAAAAAGGATATCGAATATGGAATACTTTTTTTAGAAAGGCCATATCCGAAATCCTTTATTTTTCATGCAGCAGCTTCAGTTCTTACAAAAACAAATAAAATTTATCTTCGTTTCAACACGCTTGCATAGTCCGACTGCGGTCCGCCAAATACATAGCGCAGATACGCGACGGAATTCTTTGCGTCCTCGTCGAGCTGTGCATCAGATGCCCCTCCGCTCAGATCGCGCCATATTTTAATATCATTGCCTACGCCTCCGCCGCTCTTTACAAACGGCTCCATTACCACATTTTTATCGTAACCGATGGCCCGCAGCGCCATACCGATCTCATACCATGGGAAGCCTCCCTTTCCAGGCACGCGTCGGTTGTTCTCTCCCACATGGAAATGCCCCAGCTTATCGCCTGCCAGCAAAATCGCTTCCACCATGCTGTCCTCTTCAATGTTCATATGGAATGTATCCAGCATAATTTTTACAGCGTCCACGTCAACCTCTTCCACAAATCTGCGGCACTCTGCACACGTGTTCAGCAGATACCCTTCAAAACGGTTTAATACTTCCAGACAGTAATCAACGCCGCATTCACCTGCAATCTGGCCTACTTTGCGGACATTTTCCACGCTTCTGCGCCAATCTCCTTGCTTGTCAATCGGCTTTGAATAATCGACTGGCCAGTAGGAGTAGATACCCCCGCCTAGGGTATGAATATCCAGAACCTCAAGTTTTTTCAGAATATCTGTGTAAAATGCAAGCGCATGCGCTACAACAGCAGGATCACTGCTTGCCAGGTTCTCCTGTGCATTCGGCCCATATCCTGCGGTGAGTGTCACGCCCGAATCCTCCGCCATCTTTCGCAGTTCCGTAAGCTCCTGCGGCGAAATCTGCTTCAGCATCGCACAGGAAATTTCCAGAATATCAAATCCAAGCTCTTTTACCTTCGGAATATACTTTTTCTGGTCCACACCCCATTCCTGCTCCCAGTATGCAAAATAAATACCATATTTCATCGTATAATTCCTCCATTCTCATTTTTAGAATTCCTTGCTGAAATGATTGCTTCTGAAATCATTTCAACACATTTCCATACAAAATGCAATGGAAACTTAAAATGCTGCAGTTTTCTTGATCCGAAACCGCAGCATCTGTCTTTATCTTTTCACACCCCTGAGTTTAAGAAACTTATTCCTCCACCAGACAAATTTTTCCGTTAATCCTCATTTTTTCTATGATCCCCATCCAGTTCTCCTTCCCACAGATAATCGGAATCCTCGATCGGCAGACGTTTTTCCATTGGAAGAATCTCCTCAAACGGTCTGTGCGGCTCTGTCTGATACCAGTATGCGGTGGATGACCAGTCGTCGCTGCGATGATTTGCGTGTCCATGCTCAATCGTCACACGAATTGATTTTTCAAACATGACCGGATCTGCAATATGATAACGATAATAGCTGATCTTGCCCTTCCAGTTATCCTTTCCGCCCAGAATCAGCCCATGGTATGGCGCGCAGTATTCCTGTGTCGGGCACCAGGCCATGTTCACATAGTCCTCTGTTCCGGTCCCGTGAAGCCTTGGCGGCCACAGCTCTCCGTCGATGAACATCATATCGTCGCCCTCGCCCGGCCAGTCCCAGAGTGCGTTTTTGTGAAGGTTGTGGATGTTGATATTACAGCCCACGTAGTGGCCTCTTCCTTCGGCCTCCATGATGACATAATTCTCATCCCCGGTCATATTGACGCCGCCGAAGCACCATTCTCTGTGCGTCTCAAAGTTCTTCTCCGGCTGCCCCTGTGTCGGAAACTCCCTGTGCCATTTCGCATGAAAGCGCAGCATTTCCTCCGGAAGGCTTTGGTACGCTTCATAATCCACATAATAGTAAAACAGAAGCTCCCGGTCGCTCTCATTCGTGATCGTCATACGCGCTCCATCCGAAAATGGCATTGGAAACCAGCAGTTAAAGCCCTTACCGTCCTCCGGACTCATCTGCAGCGGCTCGCTGACGAAATTTTTGCTCATTGCATGGCCCATACCGAAGAAATCGCCGACAGGCGCCAGGACGCTCGGCTCCTTCTCGCCATCCCAATAAAAACGCAGCACTGATTTTCTCAGGTAATATTTTACCTCCTCCGGTTCGTGTGCAAGCGTACACCAAAAATGCGTGATACATCCGCACCCGGGTACATCAAAAAATATAAATGTCTCTCCTGGCTGAATATGAATCCTGTCATCATTCCCACCTGTTCTGTCATAACTCGATTCCCTCATCCTTTTTGCATCCCTTGCCAGCGCAATTGTCGCAAGCGACGCAGGTGTGTTCGTATTACTCATCCTCTTCTCCTCCTTCATTGATTCCATAAATTTTGATTCGTTTATCCTTTGATTCCTGACGTCTTAATCCCATCCGTAATGTATCTCTGGAACACGAAAAACAGTATAATAATCGGCAATGCCGAGATACAGGAAGCGGCCAAGACAAGATTCCAGTCTACCGCATTTCCGGTCTTAAAATTCGCAATCGCGATCTGTACCAGCCATATTTTCTTATCCTGCGCCACAATCAAGGGCCACAGGTAATTATTCCAGTTTGTTAGGAAAAACGAGACGGCCAGTGTCACGGAGATCGGCTTTGCCAGTGGCAGTACGATACGACGGAACACGCCGAAATAAGACGCACCGTCTATGTATCCCGACTCTTCCAGCTCTTTGGGGATTCCCAGAAAAAACTGATGGAACAGGAAAATACCATACGCATGTGGAATCATGGGAATGATGACACCCCACAGATTATTCACAAGGCCCATTTTCTTTATCATAATAAAAAGCGGGATCATCAAAACAGAAAACGGCACCATCATGGTACTCAAAATCCAGCTGAAAATCAGCTTTCTTCCGCGAAATTCCAGCCGTGCAATTGCATAACCGGCCATTGCGTGGAAAAACAGTGCAACTACCGTAACGATCGTCGCTACAAAAAATGAATTGCCAATATACGTTCCGAAACTTTCCTTGCTGAAAACTGTCTTGAAGTTATCGAGCGTCAGGGACGAAAGCGGCGGAAAAATATTCATGCCAAAGATGTCCTCCGGCTGCTTTAGCGCGCTGATCACCAGCAGATAAATGGGAAATGCGATAATTACTGCAAGCACCAGAGCCAGAGCAATCAGAATCGCCTGTCGTATTCTTTTTTTCCTCATACTCTCACCCTACCTTTCCTTCTTTCTTGTCAGTACCATCTGCAAAACAGTCAGCACCATAATCAGCAGGAACAGCACAAACGCAAGCGAGGACGCATAGCCCATCTCGTACGTGGAAAAGGCCTCTTTGTAAATATAGAGCACGGATGTCGTCGTCGCACTTGCCGGTCCTCCCTCTGTCATAACCCTGATCTGGTCAAATGCCTGGAACGAAGAAATTGTGCACGTAATCAGCACAAAAATCGTCGTTTCTTTGATCAACGGCAGCGTAATGGAAAAGAATTTTTTCACTGGTCCGGCACCGTCTAGCTCAGCCGACTCATAATAGTCCCTCGGAACATCCTTGATCGCAGACAGAAACAAAATCGTATTATAGCCAAGCACAAGCCATACGCTTACCGCCACAATCGAAGGCAGCGCCTGCGTCGGCGAGGCCAGAAATCTCTGTTTTTCAATACCTGCAAACACGAGAATCTGATTCAGAAATCCCTGCATGGGATTATAGATAAAGGACCATACGATACCGGCAATAACCGTGGAAATCGCATAAGGCAGGAAAAACATGGTCCGGAAAAACGTCTGAACCTTTTTGTGCAGCGCACTCAGCAGATTCGCCATCATCAACGCCATGAGAAAAACACACGGCACGTACATGAACGCATATTTCGCAGTCACAATCAGACTCTTGCGAAACATCCGATCCTTGAACATTTTAAAATAATTTCCAAAACCAATAAAATCCATGTCAGACAGCCCGGTCCAGCTGTGCAGACTGATATAAAACGCATAAACAATCGGAATAAATACAAAAACCAGCAGTCCAAGCACGTCAGGCAGCAGCATTCCGTATGCGGTCAATACCTCTCTGCGCTTTTTGGGACTGATCTGTTTTTTCTTCTTCATAAAATGGTTTCCCTCCTTTTTTAACACCGGAATTTTCTTTGAAAAAGGGACGCCCGGAGCAACCCCGAATGTCCCTTTCTCATTCTCCTGCGTCAATCAGTTTTACAGTGCCCCGTCATATGTGCTGAGGAAATCATTTACTTCTTCTTCTGCAATTGCAATCGCATCCTCTACGCTGATGCTGGTATCAAAATAAACCGTTTGCAGCAAATCCTGCAACGTATCAGAAATCTCTGCCGGAAGTCTCAGCTCCGGAATCTCTGTTCCGAGAATATTATCCGTAAATACGCCCTTCAGACCTTCATGGTAGAATTCTTCATGGTCAGCGGTTACTGATTTTCTCGGTGAATAAGCGAATTTCACTTCTGTGCACCATCTAGCTGTTTTGGAATTATCCTCTGAACCAAACATCCATACCACAAACTTTGCCGCTTCCTCTGCATAATCGGAATTGGCATTTGCACAGAGCTTCCATCCACCTGCAACCGTTGTCGGTGTGCCGCCTTCGCTTACCGGAATCGGTACTACGCCAATCTTTTCTTCCATTTCCGGATATCTGTTTTTAATCTGTGAAATTCCCCAGGTTCCCATCAGCTGCATTGCCGTCTCGCCCTCACACAGCATTCCGATATCTGTGTTGCTTCGGCTCGGGTTGATATTTGCATAGCCTTCTTCAAACATTTTACGTTTCAGTTCAAAATTTTCGATTACGCCCGGCTCGTTCAGTGCAAGCTTGCCATCCTTAAATACTTCGTTTCCGGTCATCCACAGGAATGGGTACCACTCAAAGAGCTGATGTCCGCCCTTTACCGTTTCCATCGTGTAACCATATCTCGTATCTGTCGTGAGCGCTGCAGCTGCATCATACAGCTCCGCCCAGGTAGTCGGCGGTTCAATACCAGCTTCAGCCAGTACTTCCTTGTTGTAATACAATCCAACCTGCTCCAGCTCATACGGGAGAGCCAGAATCTCGCCGTTTACCGTACACGCATCAATGGCAGGCTCCAGAAAATCATCCAGAACTGCAGGATCAATATAATCATTGAGTGACTGCATGGTACCTGCGCTCGCATATTTCAGGAACATTCCCGGATATGAATAGAAAATATCCGGGCCTTCGCCTGATGCAAATGCGGTTGCAAGTTTTGCACCACGATAATCATCCTGCGGCATCTGCTCCAGTACGATTTCCACTTCATCCTGAAGTTCATTGTACTCTGCTATACAATCCTCAAAAAACTCCAACTCCAGATTCTCACTGAATACTGCGAATTTCAGCTGCTTTTTCTCACCTTCAGCCTGAACACTCACACACGGAACCAACATCGCTGCACATAACAACAGACTTATCGCTTTTCTTTTCATACACTTCCTCCATATTCTTTGTACTCATTTGAATTGGATGAGAACTGGCGCCTTTTCACTTCATCCCTTTCGGATAACTTTATTATACGGTACAAAAACCCTGAATTCCATTTCAAATACCTTATATTTATTATAATGATCCTACTTTTTTGTCAATATCCACAAAAGAAACCAAAATTAAAAAGAGAAACTATCATATTACACGGCAGTTTCTCCTCTTCCTTTTCTATTCTTTGTCTATTTTTTATTCTGACATCTTTCGTATTCTTCCAGCGATCGTATGCAACAACCCTGTAATTTTCTGTTTCTGACATGTATCAGTGCACCGTATCGGATTCCGTTAGGCATTTTCTGTACTCCATGGGGGTAAGTCCGACCTTTTTCTTGAAAGCTGTCACAAAATACTGTGAGTTCTGATATCCGACAAGTTCCGCAATCCGGTAAATCTTCTGATTGGAATGCAGCAAGAGCTCCTTCGCCTTCTCCAGCCGAAGCTGTCCCAGATAATCCGTAAAATTCATGCCTGTTTTCTGTTTAAAATAGTTGCCAAGATAACCTACGGACAGATTTACATGCTCCGCCACATCCTCTAAAGAAAGATTCTGATTATAATTTTTCTGAATATAACTCAGAATCTGATCAAGATAAAACGAATTCATTTTCCGTTCCGCAGCAGAAGCCGTCTCCTGCGCCATCTGCCGCAAATTATCTTTCCAGAACTCCAGAATCTCCTCAAAATGATTCACCTCTTCAATATTTCTGACAAAATCTAAAAGCACCTTTGCCCTGCTCCGTTCCATTCCCAGTTCTTCTGAAAGCATATCAATTCGTTTCTGTAAAAGCAGCAAATGCCGTTTCAAAAGCAGAATATGGCAGGCATTTTCCCTATAATAGCCAAGCAGCGTTTCTGTCATCTGCTCCGTGCGCTTTGCATTCCCAAGCCGGATTGCTCCAAGCAGACGATCACATACCTCATCCGGGAAAACCAGCCTTTCACTTCCGGCCACCTTTTCACTGAAATACAGTCTCTGCTTTTTGTTATAAATATGCTGCTTTACTGCATCGAGCGCCTGAAAATACATTTTTCGGAATTCCAGGCATCCCTCCATTTTCCGACTGATACCAAGATAGACGGCCCCTCCCAGATCTTTTTCCAGCTCCCTAAGCGCTGTTCTCAGCGCAGTTTCCTCCGGTTCCGTATTCCATGCAAAGACAATCTGATACTCAAAACATGTAAAGATATATTCCGGAACAGGCAGCCCGGCCTGCTCCGCCAACTTTTGTGGCTCAATCCCTGCCCGGCACACTGCTGGTATATCGCCCAGATCAAAAATGCCCACGCGGTACGTTCCTTTCCGGTCATACAGACCAAGCGCTTTCAGATGCTTTTCCTCCGCTTCTTTCTCACCGCTTCGAATCAGATGAAAGAAACAGTTGTCCTCCATACTCTCTGCTTTTGTAATACGGCTGTTTTTTCTTCTCTCAAAAACTCCGTCCAGCGCCTCATACAGTTTTTCCGGCCGTAGTGGTTTCAGCAGAAAATCAAACACCTGATACTGCAATGCCTTTTTCGCATACTCAAAATCACCGTACCCGCTCAGAATGATGAAGTCCAGATTGTGATACCGATGCTTGAGATAATAGATCAATTCCAGCCCATCCTGTTTCGGCATACAGATATCCGTCACGATCACATCCGGAATTGCCTTTTCCAGAAATCCAATGACGCCCTCTGCATCCGCACAGCTTCCCATAAGCTCATACTTGTCCGGATATGCCTCAATCAATCCGGAAACGCCACGCCGCACCTTCGGTTCATCATCCACGACCAATACTTTTAACATCCTTCTACCCCCAAACTATACTTACAGCGAAAGAGAGGTTTTCGGAAAACGAAGCATCACCGTTGTACCCTTTCCTTTTTCACTGTATATCTGCAGACCGTACTCTTCTCCGTACAAAAGTCTGAGTCTTTGATTAATATTGCTGATTCCCACGCGGTCACTGTCCATGGAAAGAATGTAAGAAATCCGTTCTTCCGATATGCCAACTCCGTTATCTTCAATGCATATCACGGCCTCATCATCATCCAGTGTCCCCCTCACCTCCAGCGAAGCCTCATTTACATTCTGTTCAAAACCATGTACAATGCAGTTTTCCACAATCGGCTGAAGCAGCATCTTAAACGTACGATACGGATAAATCCGCTTGTCAATCTCAAAACTGCAAAACTTTGCTTCATACCGTTCCTCGTAAATATTCAGATAATTACGAATACAGCTGAGTTCCTCCTCCAGTGTGACAACACTCTCCTTTTTACTGATGGAATAGCGGAGAATATCCGAAAAAGAGGCGATCAATCGACAGATATCGGGGGCCGGAACTGCCATTGCCATCCACTGCACAGTATCCAGCGTATTGTAAATAAAATGCGGATTGATCTGCGCATTCAAAACCTGCATCTGGTATTCTTTTTCTTTTTTGTTCATTACAGCAGTCTTCTCAATAAAACGTTCCAGCCTGTCATTCATCTCATTAAAACTGCGGTAAAGCAGTCCGATCTCATCCTCCTGATTTGTGGAAAGCTGTACACGCACAAGCTCATTCTCCGGTGCATTCATAGCAGCCGCAAGCTTCTGAATCGGATGGAGCATGTAGTGCTGTATAATGTACGCGCCCAGCACTGTTGCCAGCAAAAGCAGTATCAGCTCTACTGCAATCAGCAGTAGCACCCAATTTGCTGCCTTCAGTACCTCTGCCTTGCTCTTCATAGAGATATAATTCCACCCATTATACTCGGACCGCATTCTTGTGACAATGCACGTATCGTCCCGATAGCGCTGCTCACTGTATGGCTTATCTGCTGACTGCACACACGCAAAAAAGTCCAAGTCCAAAGTTGCCGGAAATGTCTCGTGATTACTCCAGATGATGTTCCCGGCATCATCTGTGATCAAATACGTCGTCAGATCGTTTTTCTGACCAAGCAATTCAAAAAGCTCATCAAAAAATGAAACATTGATATTTAATACGAGAATCCCGAGCGGCTTCCATGCAGATGATTCTAGATCTTTCACAAGAACGCCGCATGACAGATAACGGTAGATGTTTCTGCTCGTGGTAATCATAAAAGTCGGTATCCAGGTAATGGCCCCGTTTTTCAACTGAATCTGTTCTTCCCATGCCGGATTCTCTTTATACATTGACATGTACCTTTCCGTCGTCGTAGCATCCTGTCTGAAATTCTCACCGTCTTTGGCAAAAAAATACGTGGAAGCAATCTTTTCATTGTCGCTGACAATATCACGGAAATACTTTGTAATCTCAACATAATCAAGCAGGCTTCTTTCTTCGCGCGCAGTACGAAGCCTTCTGGCACAGTCTTCATTCTGATAAAAACGATAAATTACTTTTTCGTATTCCTTCAGTTGAAGTTCCGTTGTCTTTAGAATATTCCCTAGCTCATTCGACTGATTGCTGTACTCCTTCTCACGCCAGTTTCCGCTAACCTTCGTATAAATCCAGGCCGACAACAGACACGCAGGAATCAATGTAAAAACCATCAGAATCAGAAAAAGCTTCCTTTTTATGGAAAGTGTCCGAAATTTCATGCCTTTTCCTCCCTGATTCCTTATTTTTGACCGAAAAATAAATATCTTCTTTTCATTATACAATCATTTTTTATAAAAGTACAGTCTGCCTTGTGTTCAACTTCCGCAATTTCTATTCCTATAAATTCAGTCATAACCACTCGCGAAACAGGGATTTCTGTTTACTTTGACACAACGAAAAGAAGCAGTCGCACGCGACTGCTTCTTTTGGAGAAGGTATTTCTCAAATTGGGGTGTAGCAAAAACTATATAATGTATTGGGGGGTTTTACGATAATTATATTACCATAGTATGCCAATTAAGTGTGCATAAACTTCACAAAAAATGCCTTTCGTTTTTGTGCACATTTACACCCTGCTGCATTCCATACATAAATTTCCATCAGCATATTTTCTCCTATCTGCTGAAAAAGCTGCCATGCCTCTTTATGCTGTAAACAGAGTCTCAAATTCCTCACGTCCGATCTTCTCTTTCTCGATCAGAAGCTTCGCACACGCATGCAACACTGACTCATGTTCAGATATCATTGTCTTTGCTTTTGCATAAGCATCGTCAATGATGCGTTTTACCTCCTGATCAATCTGCGAAGCAATTTCCTCCCCGTAGGAACGTGTATGGGCCAGATCACGTCCAATAAAAACTTCATTGTCATCATTGTCATAATTAATCAGGCCAATGCGTTCTGACATACCAAACTTTGTGACCATCGCACGTGCCACTCCGGTCGCCTGCTTGATATCCTGCGACGCGCCTGTCGTCACATCACCAATTACAAGCTCCTCTGCCACACGGCCTCCAAGGCTCACAATGATATCCTGCAACATCCGGCCTTTCGTATTAAACATCTCATCTTTTTCCGGCAACGGCATTGTATACCCAGCTGCACCGCGCCCTGTCGGAATAATGGAAATCGTATGAACAGGCCCCACATCTGGCAGAAGATGAAACAGAATTGCATGACCCGCTTCATGGTACGCTGTAATCCGTTTTTCTTTTTCTGAAATGACCTTGCTTTTTTTCTCAGCGCCGATTCCAACTTTGATAAACGCACGGTTGATATCAGACTGTCTGATATAAGCTCGCTGCTCCCGGGCTGCCAGAATTGCCGCCTCATTCATGAGGTTTTCCAGGTCTGCTCCGGTAAACCCTGCTGTCGTCCGCGATATCTCCTCCAGATCAACGTCGTCCGCAAGCGGCTTTCCGTTTGCGTAGATCTGAAGAATCTCCTCGCGCCCTTTGACATCCGGCCGTCCCACTGCTACCTGGCGGTCAAAACGTCCCGGCCGCAGAATTGCCGGGTCGAGAATATCAACACGGTTCGTCGCTGCCATGACAATGGTACCTTCGTTCACACCGAAACCATCCATCTCCACAAGAAGCTGATTCAGTGTCTGTTCCCGCTCATCGTGGCCTCCTCCCATACCGGTACCCCTGCGTCTTGCAACTGCATCAATCTCGTCAATAAATATAATACACGGATGGTGCTTTTTCGCTTCCTCAAACAAATCCCGCACACGGGAAGCGCCAACGCCGACAAACATCTCCACAAAATCAGAACCGGAAATACTGAAAAACGGAACTCCTGCCTCACCTGCGACCGCCTTCGCCAGCAGCGTTTTACCAGTTCCTGGAGGGCCCACCAGAATTACACCCTTCGGTATCCTTGCGCCCACCTGAAGAAACCTTGCAGGCTCTTTCAAAAAAGAAACAATCTCCTCCAATTCTTCCTTTTCTTCCTGCAGTCCTGCCACATCCTTAAAAGTCACGCGTCCAGCCGCCATACTCATCAGCCTGGCGCGGCTTTTTCCGAAATTCATCATCCTAGCATTACTGCCTCCAGCCTGACGATTCATCATACTGAAAACGAAAAACATCAGCAGGCAGATGAGCAGAATCGGAAGAATCGACGTCAGAAATACGCTGTCCCGCGTCACATCGCTGACTTCCATACTCACAGACGGATACGCTTTTAAAAGCTCCTGCACCGCCCTGACATCCGTAACATTTACACTCTTCACCTCTCCCGATGTGGTGGTTACCCGCAGTACGCCAGTAGGCACCTCCCGGTTCTGTGTAATCGCAACCTTTACTACCTTGCCTTTTTCAAGAGCTTCTTCCAGCTGACTGTTGTTCCATGCCTGACTTGCCTCAAGCCGGTCACGAAACGTCGTTACCAATAGGAAGATCACCAGAATCGCTGCGAGATAAAAAACAATTCCCCTAAAATTCCTGTTCAATTCCTGTCTCCTTTCGCATTACCTTTCCCTTTTCTCATATTCTAGTATTCCCTCTGTCTTGTTCTTTTTCCGTTTTTCCTCTACTGCTTCCGCCTTTCTTCCCGCAACCTTTTACACGTTTTCTAGTCTTCGACAAATTCTACAATACCGATAAACGGGAGATTGCGGTATTTCTGCGCATAGTCCAGGCCATATCCCACAACAAATTCATCCGGAATATTGAAACACGTATAATCCACTGCCACCTCTGTCACCCGACGCTCCGGCTTGTCAAGCAGCGTACAAAGCCGCAGAGATTTCGGATTTCTTTTTTGAAGAATCTCAAGAAGGTAACTTAAGGTACGCCCGGAATCCACGATATCTTCCACTACAAGCACGTCTTTACCGTCCAGTGGTTCATCCAGGTCTTTGATAATTTTCACCACGCCGCTGGATTTCGTATCATTTCCATAACTTGTCACAGACATAAAATCCATGGTCACCGGAACGGTAATCCGTTTGGCCAGTTCGCACATAAAAAAGACGCTGCCCTTCAGCACACAAATCAGATGTACCTCCCGGCCCGCATAATCGCTGCTGATTTGCTTTGCAACCTCAGCAATTCGTGCATTTACGTCCTGTTCCTGCAAAAAAATCTTTACTTTCTCTTTCATTTCCTTTTCTCCTTCAACTGTATTTTGATCACTTTTTCTGTTGTTTTTGTAACTTTCGCCGCCTCGCTGATCCGGTAACCTGCCACCCAAAGCACATGCGAACCGTCTGCGAGAAGCCAGAGCCGATCTCTTTGCTCTCTCGGGACTTTACAGTCGATCAGGTAATCCTTCAGTTTCTTTTTTCCACCCTGCCTGTTTACGACCAGATAATCCCCTTTACGCCTCGTGCGAAACACAATAGTATCTTTTATTGTATCATATGAAAGCCATTTCGTATACTTTTTTTCTTCGATAATCTCCTGTTCAGAAACACGGTTCTTCTGTGAAAACGCTATGCCGACCTCCCAGTCCGGCGTATCATAAGTGCCGGCAGACGTAAGCGCAAATTCCTGCTGATATGCACATCCGTCATTCTCCTTACCATTCAGCTCCGCGCAGCACCCAGCGTCTTTGCCCTGGTCCTTCTGCACTCTGTTTTCTTTTCGATCGCCCCTTCTGACAAAACAGAGTTTTTCATTCTCCCGCACCGCCCGTATTCCGCCCGGCAAACAGAGTTCTTTTCCGCAATCCATACGTGCAAGCGCCATGAGCGCCTCTATATGTACTGCCCCGATATCCCTCTGTCCTTCGCAAAGCTCCAGCACTCTTTTCAAAAGTTCCTGCTGAATCAGTGCATCTTCCTCAAAAAAGACTGGAAGCCGTACACTCCATTTTATGGTTTGACCGTGCGTCTCCTGCACAATACAAGCCTGTTCCGCCCTGAGCGTCACCCGGTCCAGATATTCCTGCACCTGCAAAAGACGTCCCGCAGCCTGAGCGATATGAGCCGTAGCCTGCCTGTTCAGTTCCCGCTCCATTTGCGGCAAAACGGAGAGCCGAATCCTGTTTCTTGTATATTCCTGTTCCAGATTCGTCCGGTCTGTGCGCCAGGAAATGCCTGCGGCGCAAAGAATCTGTTCAATCTCCTTTCGCTCCAGATATAAAAGCGGACGAACAATATTTCCCCGTACCGGACGAATCCCGCAAAGTCCTCTTAAGGAGCTTCCCCTTGCCAGATGGTGCAGAACCGTCTCCGCCTGGTCATTCTGATTGTGCGCCACTGCGATGCGCTGCGCCCCTTCTTCCTGCCTGATCTCCTCAAAAATTCGGTATCGCTCCAAACGCCCTGCCTCTTCCTCTGAAATCCCCTGCGTTGCAGCAAGCTCACGTACCCTGATCCGCACAGTACGGCACAAAATTCCCCATTCCCGGCATAATTCCTCCACAAAACGCGCATCTTCAAGACTCTCCTCCCCCCGTAGCCCATGCTCCACATGCACCACAGTACATTCAAACGGAATCTTTTTCTGAAATTCTTTCAGCGCGTACAAAAGGCAGACTGAGTCTGCCCCGCCGGAAACTGCCGTGATCACACGTGAACCTGCTTCTATCATATGATACGCTTCTATGGTCTCAAAGATTCTGCGCATTCTGTACCCCTTCCTCTTTCGTACCGTTCTTTTATTTTTCCCAGATGCTCCCGACAAGAATCGTCATATCGTCCCTTGCCCGAAGCTCCTGCATCAGATACACCTTTTCCATCAGCCTGCGCGCATGTTCTTTTGCATTGCGCGTCGCGGTTCTGCCAATCAGCTCCACCATCTGCTGCTCCCGGTTCTCCTCCGGTAACGCTTCCAGCACACCGTCCGTCATCATAATAATCGTGCTGCCGGAATCGAGCTGTCTGTGCATACTCTCATAATCTGACTGCTGCATCACACCTGCCGGAAAAGCACTTCCGCCGATCACTTCAATCTCATCGCCTCGCCGAATAAACGTCGATACAGCGCCTGATTTCATGATATCACATGTTGCATTATATAAATCAACCATACATAAGTCAATCGTTGAAAACATTTGCTGATAATTTTGAAGCAACATACATGAATTAATCATCCGCACCGCTGTCTCCTGCGGAAATCCAGCATCCAGAAACTGTTCCAGAAGTTCAATGACCTTTTCACTCTCCTGGCATGCTCCGGCACCGGACCCCATTCCATCCGCAAGACTCATAACCACCTTTCCCGTATCCTTCTGCAAAAATGCATAATTATCCCCGGACACCATTTCTCCTGCTTTTGTAATCCTTGAAATCCCACAGAAAATCTGAAACCGTGTGTCCGGCACAAAATGAAAGCTGGCCATCTGTTCTCCCACCGCTGCCTGACAGTTCCACGCCGGTCTCATTTTCTGTCCGCAGCATCCGGAAAGCACCTCTGCAACTGTCTTTGCCGACACACACGTATGCTTTTTTGCCCGCAAAAACAGATAAATCTCTGTCCGTTCCCCCTCACACGCAAAGACCCGGACACTTTCCACCTCAACACTGAGATATTTCAATTCACGGCGCAGCCTTTTCCCAATTCGCTGTTCCTGTTCCGGTGAGTTCGAAAACCCTGACGCTACCTGGCGCAGAAGTTCTGCTGTCTGGAAGATCTGCTCTCCGGCCGCCATTCTCTGCTCCATCATGCGATTGCTCCACATCAGATTAATCCTGGCCTGTCCATATTCTTCATGCAACGATTGCATAATCGGTTCGGTTCTTCCACAGCGTTCCCGCAGCATAGCCTCCAGTTCCTCTGATATAACACCGTCATATTCCAGCTCAGCCGCCATCTCATACAAAATGCGACAGCTCTGAAAATAATCCCCTCCCCAGCATTTTCCAGCCTTTCCACAGTACGCACAGACCCGTTCCCGTACACGGTCAAAAATAAGTTCCAGGTCCGCATCCCCTAACCGCTCTTTTTGGCAGGGCATTTTCTGAAACAGCTTTGACAAACCATAGAACGCTTCTGCGTATCGTTCCAGCTGTTCTTTTTCCGGCACCGGATACATACTGGTCTCCATTTTGTTCTGCCGTGTCATCTCCCTGTTCCCCAAAAGATGCGGCCTGCCTCCCGACAGCAGCGCCGATGCAAATAAATCTCCCATATCAGTTCCTCCCCTTACTCTGTCACTCTATGCCTCACGGCTTATTGACTACTATATATCATTTGCGATGCGAGATCTGTCAAAATCAATCGAGGCTGTAACAAAAGTGTGGATTGCAAAAAATAAAGCTGCTGTGTACAGATAAACTTATCTGTTCCACAACAGCCTTCTTTCGAAGTATATACTTACACTCGGAATCATCCGTGATATTTTTAACAGCAAATTGCAGCTCCTTATCCTTCCGCTACGAATAAAATCTCATCACTGTACACAAGTCCCAGCTTGTCTCTGGCTACCATTTCAATGTATTCCGGAGAATTCACATAATCCTTCAGCTTTGTGATCTCCTCCGCACGTAATTCTTCGTCTCTTTTCTGCTGCTCTAACTCAGCCTTGCGGGCCTCATATTTTTCATTTTGCGCACTTAAATTCTGACTTTGCACAAGCAAACTAAGCAGCAGTACCATAACGACTGCTGCAATCGCAACCATTCCCCTACGGTTGCTTCTGCTTGGCCGTCCCCTTCTTCCTGCCATAGCGTTTTCCCCTTATTCTTTCATCAACTTCCTTTTTCGATTTTTTCTTTTTCTTATCTTCCTTTAATGAGTTATTTCCCTTTTTTCCCCTAAAAATATTGTAAACTCTTTTCCAAACAAATTCAATCAGTTTTTTCCAAAAGGCACAGATTTTTGTCAGCGGTTTTGACAATATCCGACACCCAAATGAGATGACGCGCGCTCCCCCACGCAACATCCCGGCAAGTACACCAACCACCAGAGCACTCAGCGAAACATGATACAAAACAGCTCCGATCACAATTCCGACCGCCACATAGCCACGAATTACCCCATCTGTCCAGAAAAAAGTAAGACAAAAGGTAAAAAATGCCGCAACAAGCCAAAACAGAAAATCTTCCACTGAAACTGCCACCGTGCTGTGATGAAATGCCCGCCGCAGCGCCCGCAACACATCATACCCGAGTGTCAGGATCACACCATGCAGAACCGAAAGAAAAAATACGAGCGTCTCCTGGCGGATGACATCGCTCATCATCGGAACATCCTCTTGAGCATACTGCCCTTTTTCGCAGGACTCTGTCCGGAATATACCGCACTCTCGATCTCGCCTTCCAGCTCTACCTCCCCTTGGTCCAGCAAAAGTCGGCCGACATGCATATCCTTTCCCTTCAGAGTAAGCATTCCCTGCTCTGTCTCCAATACAACACAGCCATCGTCAAAAGAAACAACATCCGTAACTCCTGTCACGCTCCCCTGTTTTCGGTCCTTCCACATGATACTGTGCGGTTTTAAATTTTTCTTTTCTTCCATGCCACGCTCCGCAGTCTTTCCATTACTCTATTGTATGAATCCTCCGGGCGCCATATGACTGGTTCCCGTCAAATATTCCTCATACAATCCTGCCATCTGTGACACAGACGATGCACTACAAATAACGGTACATTTCAGATGCAGCCTCTTTTTTGACGGTCTCCTGCACATTCAACACTTCTACTTTCACTGCCTTACTTCCAAACTGAATTTCAATCTGGTCTCCTGCTTTCACTGCAACCGATGCCTTGGCAGGCTTTCCGTTCACCAGAACACGTCCAGCGTCACATGCTTCGTTTGCCACTGTGCGACGTTTAATCAAACGTGATACTTTTAAATATTTATCGAGACGCATTGACACTCCTTTCCTCTGTTCCCCGCCCATTACACACGACAAAGGAATAAATTTCCATGCGCACCTTTGCGCAAAAGAACCCCCGGAACTTCCTGTGAAATCCTGGGGGCTTTATTACAAATCTTGTAATCACTGAATATTCTGAATTAGTTTAATTCATCCTTCAGAGCTTTTCCTGCTTTGAATTTCGGTGTCTTGGAAGCTTTGATCTGCATTGCCTCGCCTGTCAGCGGGTTTCTTCCCTCTCTTGCCGCACGCTCAGATACTTCAAATGTTCCGAATCCAACAAGCTGTACCTTCTCGCCATTTTTCAGCTGCTCTGTAATAACGTCAGTAAAAGCCTTCAGCGCTTTCTCTGCATCTTTCTTGGATAATTCTGTCTTTTCTGCAATAGCAGCCACTAATTCTGTCTTATTCATTGTAGTTTCCTCCTCTGGATTTAATCTGCAATGTACAGTTCGATTCCTGTACAAAACCAAATGCAGATTCTGTATTCTGAATCTTTTCCATATAAATATGGCCCTGCTAATATTTATATAATGTTATTCTTTGTTTGTCAAGGTTTTCCTTGCTTTTTCCCCGTGCCCTTTGCATGGGAACAAAGATGCGCAATTGCCCACGAAGCGGCTGTGCCAAAAGCCTCTTTTTCGGCCCGTATTTCCTCCAGTGTTTTGCTCTTTTTCTCCGCTCGTTTGATCTCTTCCCACAGTCCCGGAACCTCCCCGGCACATACAGGCATAGCAGAATCTGACGCGAATCGCTCCTCTTCCGTGTGACTTGCACTTTGCGCCGGCACAGACGAATTGTCCTTCGCACTTCCGAATACATGTGGATGACGGCGGATCATTTTTTGGGAAACACCGGCTATCACGTCTTCTATGGAAAACAGTCCCTTTTCCTGTGCAATCTGTGAAAGAAGCGCCACCTGAAGAAGCACATCCCCCAACTCTTCACAGAGGTTTTCCGCTTTTCCGGAACTGTAATAGAGATCAATTCCGGCCAGAGCCTCGGTCATTTCATTTACCATACATGGTTTCAGACTCCCAAAGGTCTGCTCCCGGTCCCACGGACATCCCTGTTCTCCCCGCAAAGTCGCAATAATCTGACAAAAATCCGCAAACAGCCCTGCCGCATCGCGGCTGGCACTGTTTTTCATTTCCTTTTTTTCCCGCATCTCCATAAAATATCCCTGTCACGAAAACCTTTCACCTGAAATTCAGAAATATCTTTCCCGAAAAGGCTGTACATGAATCGTATCTTACAGCATTTTCTGAATCATTTCCAGCACCTGTTCGCCGAGCGCTGCCGATTTTTCTTCCGCATCTGCAAGGGAATTTCCCTTGATTCCGTAATAGAACTTTACCTTCGGCTCTGTTCCGGACGGACGAACACACAGCCACGCATCGTCAGACAGATCATAGTAAAGTACATTCGAGGACGGAAGTCCGGTCGGCTTCACTTCACCCGTCTGCATATCGCGGATGGTATCTGCTTTGTAATCACGCGCAGATAAAACCTGATAACCACCGATCTCTGTCAGCGGGTTTTTGCGCAGTGTCTCGAGAATCTCCTGAATCTTCTTGAGTCCTTCGATTCCCTTCAAAGTAATCGTCTTAATATCATCCTTATAGTATCCGTGCCGCTCATACAGATCCAGCATTGCATCCCAGAGCGTCTTGCCCTGCGCCTTGTAAAATGCAGCGGCTTCAGCCAGCGCCATGCTCGCTACAATCGCATCCTTATCCCGCGCATGCGTACCGATCAGACAACCATAGCTCTCCTCGAATCCAAACAGGTACGTTCCTCTTCCCCCATTCTCAAATCCAAGAATCTGCTGTCCGATATATTTGAAACCAGTGAGAACCTCGATCAGGCCTGTCCCATAATATTTTGCAATGGCATCTGCCATATTCGTTGTAACGATCGTCTTAATCAGAACGCCGTCCTCCGGCAGCCCCTGCAACGCTTTTCGCTGTCCGATCTCATAGTCAGCCAGCAGACAGCCGGACATGTTGCCGGTCAGCGTATGGTATTCGCCTGTTTTGGAATCTTTCACGAGCACACCCAGCCGGTCTGCATCCGGGTCCGTAGCAAGAATCAGATCTGCATCAACCTCTTTCGCCAGCTTCAGGCCAAGCGTAAATGCTTCCTCTGACTCCGGATTCGGATAACCGACCGTCGGGAAATCTCCATCCGGAAGCTCCTGCTCCGGAACAACGTATACATGTTCAAAGCCAAGCTCCTTCAGCACACGGCGCACCGGGATATTTCCTGTTCCGTGAAGCGGAGTATAAACAATTCTGAGATTTTTACTCTCCTCGCGGATCGTCTCCGGATGAAGCACCAGCTTTTTCAGGCTCTCTATAAAAGCGTCGTCAAGCTTTTCGCCGATCACTTCGTAAAGGCCTGCTGCCTCCGCTTCTTCTTTAGTCATTGTCTTTGCCGCAGTATAGTCCGTGATCGCCTTTACCTCTGCCATAATTCCGGTATCATGCGGCGGCGTAATCTGGGCGCCGTCCTCCCAGTAAACTTTGTAGCCATTATATTCAGGCGGATTATGGCTGGCTGTGATGTTGATTCCTGCGATACAGCCAAGTGTCCGTACTGCAAAAGAAAGCTCCGGTGTCGGACGCAGGGACTCAAATACGTAAGCCTTGATTCCGTTTGCCGCCAGGGTAAGCGCCGCAAAATCTGCAAACTCCGGCGACATTCTTCTGGAATCGTATGCAACTGCCACGCCCTTTGCCTGACCGCCTGCCTGAATGATATAATTGGCAAGCCCCTGTGTAGCCTTCTGTACCACATACTGATTCATGCGGTTTGTCCCTGCGCCTATAATCCCGCGAAGACCTGCTGTACCAAACTCCAGCTCTGTATAAAACCGCTCTTTTATCTCATTATCATCATGCTCAATGGCTTTCAGTTCTGCTTTTGTCGCTTCGTCAAAGTAAGGGTTAGAAAGCCATTCTTCATAAGCTTTTCTGTAGTCCTCCATAGTTGCCCTCCTGTATTTTTAGATTCAAATTTATGTACATGATAGCACGAAAAACAGGAAAAAGAAACTACTTTTCCAGAAGCCTCACAAATTTGTTCTTCTGCTCTTCCTGACGGTTCAGATTCTCCAGCTTTTCCAGGAAACGCCCGGACACCCATGCTTTATTGCTTCCATAATAATGATTTGCCAGCTTACGGAATTTCTCCGGATACAGCATCCGGATATACAGAAGCTGACGCTCCTGACGCGGAATTGGCCGAACCTGCGCATAATATTCCAGCATGCGCATGCCAAGTCTCTGATTCCAGTCATGTTTTTCCAGAATTTTTCTCATGAACCGGTAAAGATCATTGATCTGATAATCAAAACGGCAGCACTCAAAATTCGTTGTCGCAATGTCGTAGCCCGACATCAGTACGTGATGATGGTTATAATCGCCGTGGCAGACACCCGGATATTTCTGCAAAGCAGCATTCCCGTATTCAGAGAGCGCATCTGCCTTTTGTTCTGCCTCCGCAGCCTGCTCATAATACTGTGAAAAATAATTCAGAAACAACCGCTCAAAATCCTGCTTGGCATTTTTTTTGCGGATAAATGTTCTGATTTTGCGCAGTTCTGCATTTTGTGCCCGGATCTCTTCTGTCGGCGCTGTCGCTGTAAAGTTTTTGCGAAACTCACAGTCCTCACCAAGCTGCATCAGACGATGCAACCGCGCAAGATTTGTAACCGCTGCCAGAATCTCGTTTTCATTTGAGGTATCACATTCCCTTCCCACATACCATTCTTTCACCACATATTTATTCTGTTCCCAGTCCCTGGAAATCAGAGCGCCTTCACGGTTCGGAAGGATCTTATCTACCTTTTCATATCCACCCTCACGGATTTTTTCCATGATACAATTCTGGAACAGCGCTTTATTTTCAGAGCCCGTATAATCACACAAAATCCGAAGCCCCTGCGGTGTCTCACAAATATAGGAACCACGTCCGCGCCTTGTGCTAAGAATCTCAAGATCATACTGCTCCAGTATTTTTAAAGCTCTGTCATTCATACTGCTCCCCCGTTTCTACACGGCCCGGATTCGGATGGATGGGCCGCGTTCTCTCTATCTTATGTACAGGGATTCCAAAATATAACAGCAGAACCATGACACAAAACAGGGCCGCCACACAGTTTTTACACTGTGCAGCCGCCCCATTACAGTTGTAGAAACTCCGGCAGCTCCGATACCGTTTCACACAGCATGGTTGCCCCGGCGCTTACAAGCTCCTCACGCGAGCCATACCCATAAAGCACGCCAATACACGGGATTCCATGCTCTGCCGCGCCGTATACATCGTACTTGCGGTCACCGACCATAACCATCTCATCTTTATGCTCTAAGCCGATCTGCGAAATGGCACACGCGATCACCTGCCCCTTCTGAACAATTCTTCCGTCCAGAGTTGCCCCGCAGATCAATTCAAAATACTGCGCAAGCCCGAAAAGCTCCATGATTTGTTTCGTATAAACCTCCGGCTTGGACGTAGCCAGAATCAGATGCCTCCCGGCCTTCTTCAATGCATCCAGCACCTCCGGAATACCTTCATATACACGATTTTCTTTCCATCCTGTCACACTGAAACGCTCCCGGTAGCACGCTGTCAACTTCAGCGCTTCTTCCTCTGACACGTGATAACAGTTCTTGTAAGAATCCATAAGCGGCGGACCAACAAACGCTTTCAGTTTCTCCCTGTCACTTTCCTGAATTCCGCATTTTTCTAAACTGTAAAGCACGCAATTAATAATCCCCTCCGCCGAGTCTGTCAAAGTCCCGTCCAGATCAAATAAAATATAATGATATGTCTTCACACATACTCCTTTCCCAACAAAACTGGTTCCGTCCTCTTTCCACAAAAGTTCAATCACATATCACAGCTGAAACAGAATCCCTGCCGCAGCTGCCAGCAAAAACCATACCACAGGGTGCAGCTTTTTCGTTTTCTTCCATTGCATCAGTATAAAAATAATTACGCACAGCGCGCCGCTTTTGTAATTGAACACGGAACCGCCCGCCTCTTCTGTAAACAGGGAGACCTGAATCAGCTGGATCACAGCTACTGCAATCAGTGCCGTCACAGCTGGACGGATACCGGCAAATACAGCTTTTACAATACGGTTTTCCTGAAACCCATCCAAAAATTTTGCAATCAGTATAATAATAACCACACTTGGAAACACAAGAGACAGTGTGGAAACCAATCCACCAAACAGTCCCAGAGACCGGAAACCAGCGTAGGTTGCCATGTTTATTCCGATCGGGCCCGGCGTGCTTTCGCTGATCGCTATCATATCGCTGAGTTCCTGCATCGTAAACCACGGATATTTTTCTGCCATATCCATGAGAAACGGAATTGTGGCCGGTCCGCCTCCAATTGCAAACAGCCCGGTCTTAAAAAACTCAAAGATCAAAAGCAATGCCTGATTCATTTTGCACCTCCGATCACCCGGTCGCAGAGAACTCCAACCGCCCCGGCCAGCACAATAATAAGTACGGTAGGAAGCTTCGTGAAAAATGCGAGCAGAAACGTTCCTGCACAGACAGCGATACAAAACGGATTTACAAGGCTTTTTTTAGCCAGCATATAGACCGTATTCAGCATCAGACCGCAGACTCCGCCGCGGATTCCCACCAGCGCATGCTGTACAAGCGGCTCGCCAATCAATGCCTGCAAAAATACTGCTACTACTGTAATAATCAGAAGCGAAGGGCTCACCATGCCAAGCGTCGCGATAATCCCTCCGGAAATCCCCTTCCTTTTATACCCTACAAAGGTCGCGGTGTTTACCGCAATAATCCCTGGCGTACACTGACCAATCGCATAACAATCCAGCAGTGTATTCTCCGTAATCCAGCTCCTTTTTTCCACCAGCTCATATTTCAGCATCGGAAGCATGGCCAGACCGCCGCCAAAGGTCAGAATTCCAATGCGAAAAAAGGAAATATAAAGCTCCCACAATGCTTTCATACTCTCTCATCCTCCTCATCCCCAAATTATGTATTTTCCATGTTTTACCGGAGACATCCGTTTTTTCATTTCGCAATGACCTGAAACTACAGAGACTGCTTATTAATTTTAGCTGCCAGGACCCCTGCGCCAAATCCATTGTCAATGTTCACCACACTCACACCGCTTGCACAGGAATTCAGCATGGACAGCAGCGCTGCCAGGCCGCCAAAATTTGCGCCATATCCAACGCTCGTCGGCACGCCGATCACTGGACAGGAGACAAGCCCTCCAATCACGCTCACCAGTGCTCCCTCCATTCCGGCCACTGCTATGATGACCTTTGCATCCTCCAGAAGTGGAAGCCGGTGCAGCAACCGGTGGATTCCGGCCACGCCGACATCATAAATGCGCTCCACGTAATTCCCATACAACTCTGCTGTCACTGCTGCCTCCTCCGCCACCGGCATATCGCTGGTCCCAGCGGCAACCACAGCAATTTTTCCAAGCTTTGGTACCTCCTTGCGCCCCACAATTCCAATCCGCGCAACCGCATCATAATCCAGTTCCAGCCGTTCCCGCACCCAGTCTGCTTTTTCCTGAGACAGACGTGTAATCATGATATTGTCTGTCTTCCGCTCCTTCATGGCCGAAGCGATTCCCAAAATCTGTTCAGCTGTCTTCCCTTCTCCGTAAATCACTTCCGGCATGCCCTGCCGGATGCTGCGATGCAGATCAATATCCGCATAATTTCCAACCAGCATTTCTGGCTGAAGGTCCACATTTTTCATTGCTTCTTCAGAAGTCAGCGTTCCCGCCTCAACCTGCCGGAATAACTCGTAGATTTCTTTTTGCTCCATTTCCACCACTCCAATATTCTTGTTTTGACTCAATTTATCGGACTTTCTGATACGCAATCCGGGGGCTTCCCGTCTCTGTATAAACGCGGCCGCACCGTTCAAACCCATTTTTCTCTAAAACGTGCTGCATCACGCGATTGTCATCATGCGTATCCATGCGCAGATTTCCGCATCTGGCAAAGCCCCATTGCAGACAAAAGGAACCGGCGCCCTTTACTCTGCCCCTGGAAGCAATCCGGTGGATGACGCCGTACGCCGCTTCGTTTTTCCATACGCCGTCTTCAATCCTTTGATACATCGGATCATCTCCCTCAAAATAAAGAAATACTGTCTCTATTTCCCCGTCTACCTCAGCGACGTAACTGATGCCGCGCCCAATATCCTCCCGAATCAGCTCCTCCCCCGGATATCCCTCCGGCCACTGATGAGGATTTCCGGTCTGCGCCATAAACACGCGCGCCTGCGCATATATCTGCATAATCTCAGGAAGATCCTGAAGCATTGTTTTCCTGATTTTCATAGTCCCTCCTTGATTCCATGTGATATTATGTGTTGCCTAAGCTGCATTGCGACTCCGACATGATTCCCAGACTGCATCGCTCATTCCGGTATGTTTCCCAAGCAATACAATGGCACACAATAACCCGTCATTATTATACCTGCATTCCTTCATTTTGTACACTTTTAAAATTGGCATTAAATTTGACATTAAATTTAATCAGGGGCAAAAAAGAATACACCCTTTTTTGCCCCTGATTTTATGCAATCTGTTCCAATTCTAAGCCACCAAAGCCGCAATTTCAGCTCCGTTTTGTTCTGTTTATTCTGCCATGATCTGATATTTCCGCAGGAATTCATCGGACAGTGTGATTTTGCCGATACATTCTGCGCTGCCGGTCATGCTCGCATTCATTTCCTCATCAACCCGCACTGTCAGCGTACCGCCAGCCATGTGCACATATACACACGGTTCGGTAAGGCCCAACCGGTAAGCTACACCTGCCGCTGCACAGCAACTGCTGCCAGAAGCCAGTGTATAGCCAGCGCCCCGTTCATACACTTCTGTGTAAATATTGTTTTTATCCGCGATTCGGATAATCTGCGTGTTAATTCCGTCAGGGAAACGTTCTGATTTTTCAAGCTCCGCGCCAATTTCACATACGGCTTCTCTGGAAATCTTCTCCATCGGAATAATGCAGTGCAGGTTCCCCATCCACACACACGTACCTTCATACTTTTTCCCCTGGTAGTCTACAGAAACGTGCTCGCTCTTTTCTTTGGAACTTTCAACCGTTTCCGCTTCTTTTTCCAGGGGCTCCGTCTGCCCGCAGTACAGTCTGCCCATAGAGATCGTCATCTCTTTTCCTTCCTCGTTCTGATACCGTACAAAGACCTCACGACTCTGTGTCTGAAGTACAAATTCTTTTTTCACAACGTACCCGGCATCCTTCAGGTATTTTGCAAAAATACAGATACCATTTCCACTGATGGCCGCCTCGCTGCCATCCGGATTATAAATCTTTACACCCTGCTTTCCAAAAATTTGTACCGGTCCAACCAGAATCCCATCAGAGCCTGCTCCGAACTGCCGGTTACAGATGTTCCGGATATCCTCCGGTTTCAGTTCATAGCTGTTTTTCATACAGTCATATACCAGATAATCGTTTCCAAAGCTGTGATACATCCCCAAAGTCAGTTCCATATAAAATCCCCCTATTCTGTTTGAAAAATACGTTGCTTCCTTAAGTATAAAAAACATTTTCAGCAATAAAAACTAATATTATGCTTTATATATTGCAAATAATGCTTTATACTGAATAAAATATACGATTGCAGCGAAACCAGCCCTGCTGAAACGTAATGCAGACAGTTACCAGCTAAAACCGGCAAGCAGCAAAGGAGAATGCCATGCTTCCACCAAAAACAGAGATAGAGAGACAAAAATCAGGATATCTGGCCGAGGATTTTCGGATTTTCTATCTGACCAGTACGGAAAAACGTGATTTTCAGAGTCATTATCACGATTTTCACAAACTGTTGTATTTTGAATACGGCAGTGTCAGCTATTATATCGAAGGCGCAACCTACCATCTGCAGCCCGGAGACATTGTGCTTGTTCCTGCCGGGGAAGTACACCGTCCGGTTATTCACGGCGCCCAGCCTTATCGGCGCCTGATTCTCTACCTCTCTCCTTCCTTTTTTGAACAGTACAAGGGCGCAGATCTCGGCCACTGTTTTTCTCTGTGTGCGGATCGCCGGGCTCATGTAATACGTCTTACAAACTTCCGGAAAACACGTCTGTATCCGTTACTCCGGGAATTACTCTGTACTGTTCAGGCCGGTCTTTCAGGAGAGGTTTCTTTTTCTGTGGAAGCTGCCTCGCTTTATCAGTCCTGTATCCTGCTGCAATTCCTTCTTTTGCTGAATACTCTGGCTGAAGGAACCGGTAGTTTTTTCCCAGCTGCATCCAGAGCCAACCCTCAGATCTCGCAGATTCTTTCCTATCTTAATGGCCATCTCTACGAGGATCTCTGCATTGACCAGATCGCTGACGCCTGCTACCTGAGCCGTTCTTATCTGATGCACCTGTTCCGAAAAGAAACCGGCTATACGCTTGGCATGTACCTTACGGAAAAACGACTTTTCGCCGCGCGCACGATGATTCAGTCTGGAGTTCCTGTCACGCAGGCCTGCATGCAGAGCGGTTTCTCAAGCTATGCCGCTTTTTACCGTGCTTACCGCAAAAAATTTGGAGAAGCTCCGAAAGCTTCCCCAAAATCCAGTACTCCTGTCACCATATTTGCACAGAATCCGCTTATCTCTGCGGAAGATTCCACCGCCGAGGACCTTCCGTAAGCAGTTCTTGCTCCCTGAACAATGCATCCACCGCACAGCGGTATTCTAAAAGATTTTGTGCCTTGCGGATTTTTTTCATATGCTTTTCATGATCCGAAAACAGATGAATCATATAAATCCACATCTCTTTCATCCGGAAAAGCGCATTTTTATCCTCGCCAAAAACGTTACGGTAGCCCTCCAGTACTTCATCATGAAACAAATGTAGGCTTTCTTTCTGAATCGCCTCCCCTGTCTTTAAGTATCGAATCAAACCCGGATTCGCGATAACGCCACGGCCAAGCATAACGGATGTCACCTTTGGAAAGCGTTCACAAAAAGCCCGATAGTCCCGAACTGTCAGCAAATTTCCATTATAGCAGACCGGAAACGGATACGATAAAGAAAGAATCTCCCCGAACGCTTCCTGATCTGGTTCTCCACGATAAAAATCCTTCTGCGTCCTCGGATGCACAATCAGTTCCGAAAGCGGATACCTTCTGTATATCTCCATAAGAGTTAAAGCCTTCGATGCATCGTCTTTTCCAATCCGCGTTTTTACAGAAATCTTCAGATCGACGTTCTCAAATATCTGTTCCAGCAGACGGTCCACTTCATCCGGATATGCCAGCAGACCAGATCCGCGTTTCTTGGAAACTACGGTTCCGGAAGGACATCCCAAATTCAAATTTACTTCCTGATATCCCATTTCCTGCAAAACAAGTGCCGTCCGTTGAAATTCCCGCGCGTCGTTTGTCAGGATCTGCGGCACTAGGTCCGGTACATGATTGTGCTCCGGCAAAACGTCTCTGCGCTCCTTTGTCCGCAAAATCCGGTTCTGATCCGGCGCAATAAATGGCGTAAAATAACGATCCGTACCCGGAAAATACTTTTCCAGCGCATTTCTGTAAATATGTCCGGTAATCCCCTCCAGCGGGGCCAAATAAAATTTCATACCAGTTCAGCATTTCTCCTATTCCAGTTTTCTACTCCAGCTTTTTCTTTCCCAGCCGAACATCCTCCATCAAATCATTCAGATGCTCGTCCAAATGATCAAACAAATAATTTTTGCCCCCCGTCTGCTTTTCCAGGTAATTTTTCCGGATCTCCTGCTGCATCTGCTGCACTTCTTCCAGAAGCCCTGCTGCCGACAGTCTCGTAGCTCCGGCTCCCATGATAATGATCTGTTCCAACGCATCGGAAGTCGCGACGGTCACGTGGTACTCCCTGCTGATCTTCCGCACAGTTTTTTCAATATACTGATCTGCGGTCTCCGCTTCCTTTGTGTAAACGACATGAATATTGTGATACGCAAGCACCTCTCCGGGTCCCCCTGCCACTTTATAGGCATCAAAAACCAGAATCAGATGATTTTTCTTATAGCCCTGATAGTTACACATAATATCCATCAGTTTGTCCCGCGCGCTGTCGATGTTCGCCTTTGCCAGCTCTTTCAGATCTTCCCAGGCAAAAATAATATTGTAACCGTCTACGAGCAAATATTCTTCCTGCTCCTGTCTCGGTTTGGCCCGCGCTCCTCCTGTGGGAGCTTCCACCTGGCGGCTCTTTGTATAACGGTTCCGTTCCCTTGGAACTGCCCCATAGGTCCGTGCAAAAATTTCTTCCAGCTCTTTTTCATTTGTGTCTGGAACACGGTAGCCTCTTCCTGTCTGGCTCACCCTTGGCCCTGAAGGCACCGGACACTCCGGCCCTTCTTCCAATACCTGTTCCTCCTGTTGCAAGGTACGCTCCATATGCATATAATCCGGCACTTCATCCCAACTAACCACAAAACCGGCGCCATGTGCACAGAACACGGACCCTGTGGGATTGTCCAAATCCGCCTCCGAATCATACCCGATCTGTGCAATTACCTCCTCTGCATCATGGCATTCCTCATAGCCTTTCAGCCTGCATGAAAGCCGGCCGCGTCCTTTTGTATAAGAAACCAGTTCCCTCTGATAATCCCGCATCGTGATGACCGGCGCACTCCCTTGAATCACTGCCACCGCTTCATCTATGAAAGGCGGAGCAAAATTTCCATACATTTTCTGAACATCTGTCATGGCACGGCCAGCGCATTCTACCGGGACCTCAAGAGAAAATTCATACACCGGTTCAAGCAGGATACTTTTTGCACATTTTAACCCCTGACGAACTGCACGGTACGTAGCCTGACGAAAATCTCCGCCCTCTGTATGCTTTTGATGCGCTCTTCCGGCCGTCAACGTAATGCGCATATCTGTAATTTCCGCCCCTGTCAGCACACCGCGATGCAATTTTTCCTCAAGATGGGTCAGAATCAGCCTCTGCCAGTTGCGATCCAGCACATCCTCGCTGCACACACTTGCAAACTGCAAACCACTTCCACGCTCTGCGGGCTCAAGCAAAAGGTGTACCTCCGCATAATGACGAAGTGGTTCAAAATGCCCGATTCCCTCAACTGGTGCTGCAATCGTTTCCTTATATACAATACTGCCCGAACCAAACGCAACCCAGATGCCAAAACGCTCATGGATGATCTGCTTCAGAACCTCGATCTGCACCTCCCCCATCAACTGCGCATGAATCTCGCCAAGCTGCTCATCCCACACAATATGTAGCTCCGGCTCTTCCTCCTCAAGCTGCCGCAGCTGTAAAAATACACGGTGCACATCGCATTCCGGAGGCACCTCAATCCGGTAAGAAAGCACCGGCTCCAGTAACGGAAGCTCCGCTTCCTCCTCTGCTCCAAGTCCCTCTCCGGCATATGTATATTCCAGCCCGGTCACAGCACACACCATCCCGGCAGTCGCTTCCGGCACGGCACGAAAGCTGCCTCCGGAATAAACCCGGATCTGATCAACTTTCTGTTCCCAGGCCTCCATACCTTCCCGACCTTCGGTTCCAGACCGCTTTCTGTCTGTCAGTACCTCCTTTACCTTCAGACTTCCTCCAGTTATTTTCATATGGGTCAGACGATTTCCCTGCGTGTCCCTCGTAATTTTAAAAACCCGCGCGCCAAATTTCTGCGGATACTCTGCCACATAGCTGTAATTCCGGATTCCTGCAAGCAGCTGCTCCACTCCCTGCAGCTTCAAAGCAGAACCAAAATAACACGGAAATACCTTGCGCGCAGCAATCAATCCTGCAATCGCATCGTCTGCAATCGCTCCGGTTTCCAGATATTGTTCCAAAAGCACCTCATCGCACATCGCCAGATTTTCCTGAAACGCTTCCCAAACCTCTGCATCTGTTTCAGCTTTTTCAAGCGGCCCAAAATCCAGACATTTTCCATCCAGACGCTTTTCCAGCTCCCGCATCAATGCTTCCCGGTCAGTCCCCGGCTGGTCCATTTTATTGACAAATAAAAACACCGGAATACGGTAGCGTTCCAACAGACGCCATAACGTTTCCACATGTCCCTGTACGCCGTCCGCACCGCTGATCACGAGAACTGCATAATCCAGAATCTGCAATGTCCGCTCCATCTCTGCTGAAAAATCCACATGTCCTGGCGTATCCATCAACGTCATCGCTAGCCCATCCAGAACCAATTCAGCCTGTTTTGAAAAAATCGTAATCCCTCTGGAACGCTCCTGCTCAAAATTATCGAAAAAAGCATTCTGATGATCCACCCGGCCTAGTTTTCGTATACTTCCGGTCAGATAAAGGATTCCCTCTGCCAGCGTTGTTTTTCCCGCATCTACATGGGCCAGAATACCCAGACAGATATGCTTTTTTTGCTCGTTTAATTTATCTTTTGAGGTATCTCCCATGGAAAATGCCCCTTTCTGTTGTTTGTGATCGTATCTTCCTCATCATAGCACAGAAAAAGGCATTCGTCGATAGAGACCCCCTTTTTTCAGGCTTGTATATTTTCTTCAAGAATTACTCGATTCTTTTGTATATTACACAAAAATATGATATACTTGCACTATATTTTGTTTATATACCAGAAAGGTACGAGATATGGTTAACAAAAAACAGACGTATCAAGATGATTTCCGGATGCACTTAAAGTCACTCAGTGTCTTCCTGCTTTTTATGCTGGCCAGTTTTCTCACATTTTTTTGTCTGATTCAAAAAGACGTCACAGAAAACACAGAAGCAATTATTATCAATAATGTAGATCGACAAAGTATTCACTTCACCGACACAATCACTCTTCATTTTGAATATTTGGAAGGTATCGCCAGCCACTTTGCCGCCAGCGATGATCTCCTTTCTGAGAACAATCTTCAGCTCCTGGAATCCGTCAAGGAACAATCCAGTCTGGAGCTTCTGGCTGTCATTACTCCGGACGGGACAAGCACCTACAGCAACGGGATGCAGAAATCCGTGGCCTCACGAAGATATTTTCAGGAAGCAATCGCCGGACACCGGGCTCTCAGCGCCCCGATTATCAGCAAAGTAGACAACAAAACCACTCGGATTATCCTGGCAGTTCCGATCTGCCGTGGTGACAATGTCATTGGTGTCATTGGCGGCTCCTGTGATGTATCATCTTTAAGCAAAATGCTTTTCGGTGATATTTACGATGGAGCCGGTTCTATTTTAATCCTTAATTCAGAAGGGGAAATCATCTCCTGTACGATGGAGAAGGACAATTCCGGTGTACAGCCGGAGGACAATTTTTTCCGTTATTATAGTGCCACAAAGTTTCGGGAAGGAGTCACGCTTGAGACAATTCGTCAGGATTTTTCGCAGTTTCACGAAGGACTTGTTCTTTTCGAAAAAGACAATTCCACCTACTATATGGCATACCGGCCGCTGAAGCTCAGCGATTGGTCCCTTTGCTACATTGTCCCTGTCTCAATCGCCCAGCAGTCCTACCAGTTTGTCCTCGATTATGAACTTATCCTTTTTGGCACCTTGTTTGTCGCAACCCTGCTGCTGTTGTTCGTGATTTTCCGTTCAAACAACAAAAAACAGCAGGAGCTCATTGTTTTCGGACAAACGGACGCTCTGACCGGAATCCTGAACAAAAAAAGTTCAGAAGATCAAATCAATGACTGGCTTGCAGATGAACGCTGCATCGGATATCAGGTCTTCATGATGCTGGATATTGACGGTTTCAAAAATATCAATGACATTCAGGGCCACATCGCCGGAGACGAGATCCTGCGGGAGCTCGGCACTCTGCTTCGCCAGGAATTCCGCGAAACAGATATTGTTGGCCGCATCGGAGGCGATGAATTCTGTATTCTTGCCAAAAATAACACCGTTGAACACACGGCTGCCCTCCGCGCCGACCGTCTGTGCCAGAGCATCCGTTGCCACAAATTCAGCGCGATTCCCTCCGGCAACATCACAATCAGCGTCGGAGTCGCCATTTCCCCAATCCATGGCCGGAGCTATCAGGAGCTGTATGTCGCTGCGGATAAGGCACTGTATGAAACAAAACGGAACGGGAAAGATGGGTATACGGTATTGCGGGATGTTTCATAAGAAAAAAGACAGGAAAGTTCCCAATGTCATTTAGATAAGAATTAAAAAAGAACAGAGCATATGCAGAAATGTGCCCTGTTCTTTTTTTGTAATATTTCAGAAAACAATTAAAGGGCTAAGGCAAATCTGCAACGGATCTGACTATCTAAATATAAAGATAGGTAGGACAGACCTGGGATTTTACTCCATATCTCCCGCAAATTTTTTATACCAATTCGGCACATTATGCGAAATTCTGACCGGATTTCCATTCTTGTATATTGCAAACCTGCGAAATTCTATCGTGTTATCATAGAATGCTGCCAAATCACTTTCCGGCAAAACCTTTTTCAAATTATCAAATGTCTCAATAAATCTTCTTTCTATATCCTGCTTTGCGATACCATGACCACCATGTTTTATACGCCCTGCTACTCTTTCTTTTGCAATATCTGCATTCACTCTCGGTATATCATGCAGAGTTTGCAATGACTCGTACAAAGTTGATTTACCTGCCCCATTGACTCCTGCTATCAAAATATATTTTTTCACTAGAAAAGATTCCTTTCTATTACCTGTCTCTGCTTTTTTTGTAGGAGAAAATCACCAACCATCTCATAAAAATTTCTTTGCTCTTCTGTTTCTGCCTCTAGTACAAGCTGTAAAGTGTCTTCTGGCTGTAGCTTTTGTATATCTTCATAGATTTTTTCATATTTTTTAACATCACACATAACATCACCTCCTTAATTCATATTACATTGAATTTATTATACCCCTAATCTCCTGAAAAGTTAATAAAAACTCCGCAGGAAAATCCTGCGGAGTCCATATACTTGAATCTGTATAATTTTTCTGCTTATCGTTTACTGAACTGCGGAGCACGACGTGCGGCTTTGAGACCGTATTTCTTACGCTCTTTCATTCTCGGATCACGTGTCAGGTAACCAGCAGACTTCAGAGTCGGTCTGTATTCACTGTCTGCCTGAAGCAGTGCTCTTGCGATACCATGGCGGATTGCACCAGCCTGTCCTGTAGTACCGCCACCGCGAACGTTTACAAGAACGTCAAATTTATCAACTGTCTCTGTCGCTACAAGCGGCTGACGAACGATGAGCTTCAGAGTTTCAAGACCAAAATACTCATCAATGTCTCTTTTATTTACAGTAATCTTTCCTGTACCCGGAATAAGATATACTCTTGCGATTGATTTTTTTCTTCTTCCTGTTCCGTAAAATCTTTCTGTAGCCAATGTTTCCTACCTCCTTCTTAGAATGTCAGCGCTTCCGGCTTCTGTGCCTGATGCTTGTGATCCGGACCTGCATATACAAAAAGCTTCTTGTACATCTCTCTTCCAAGCGGTCCCTTCGGAAGCATACCCTTTACAGCGAGTTCAATAACTCTCTCCGGCTTCTTTGCCATCATGTCACGCAGTGTAGTCTCTTTCATGCCACCTACGTAATCAGAATGATGATAATAAACCTTCTGATCCAGCTTCTTACCTGTCACCTGAATCTTCTCTGCATTTACGATGATTACATAATCACCTGTATCAATATGAGGGGTAAAGATCGGCTTGTTCTTTCCTCTTAATACCTTTGCCACTTCTGAAGCCAAGCGGCCGAGTGTCATATCTGTAGCGTCAACTACATACCATTTTCTTTCAATCGTTGCTGGGCTAGCCATATAACTTTTCATTGGTCTTCCTCCTTGAACATAGTGAACTTGCTTCGGACTGACAGAGGCTTATTTCCGTCCTCCCGCTGATTTCCCGTGACGGGAATCTTATGATAAAATGCCTCACCGGGGCTTTGGCTAAAGCATTTATACACATAACTTTCGGGCACAGTTATACAATAAACCGGCCATACCTTCAATATTATAGTACACTCACTCAGGTGTGTCAACCCAAAAATTGCCTGAGGTGCGTACTCAAAAATCAGATCCTGATCTCTTTTAGAGACTGTTGCAGTTTTTGAAAATCATGGCGTTCTTTCACACCATCAAAAACAGGATAGTCAAAAATTTGCAACGCACTGTCCAGTATCACTTTTCTGCTTCTCGGCGTGCGGTTCCCGAGGTCACAGCCCTCATACCACGCCTGAATCCTGTCAAAATACGCGTCACCGTGGTTGGTTAAATTCTCTTTCGAAAACATCCACCGGATCACAGACACATAGCGTCCCAGACGTTCCACAGCCTGCTCTGCCTTGCCATACCGCGCATAGAAACAGGCTGCCTGCATTTGAAATATAGCGGCTGCATTCCCGTCCAGGGCAGCAAACTGATATACTTTGTCAAGTTGATCCACACGCCGGATGGTCTCCTCACAGACAGTAAAATCCGTTTCATGGAGTTCTAAATACATGATTGCATGGCTCACGAGATTAATCAGGTGGCTGAACATAGCATACTGCGTATAACTGACCGCCTTTTCCTTTTCTCCTGCCAACATGTATGCCTGAATCAAAACGCCCTCGCTTCGCCCTGTCATCCGATACGGACTGATCGTCTCTTCCAGAGCTTCGATTACAGCCTCCGCTTTGCCAAGCTGCAGATCAATATATGCCTGAAGCATGACCGCATCACTGCTGAGTGCCGTTTCCTTACATTCATTACAAATATGCCGGCAGAGCTCGCGTGCCTCACCAAGCACTTTCTGCTGCACGTCCGGACTGTCCGCCAACATAAAATGATTCAGCCACAAAAGACTGATCTGAAACAGAAACGTGTAGCAGGAATAATATTGCTTCACAAGCTTCCGGCTCTTTTCCATCACCTCTTCAAATGGATGCCTGGCAAAATCAGCCGCAAGTTCCTGGTATATTTTACGAATCTGCTCTCTATCAAGCTGCGCCTCATACCCGATTAGTTCGTCAATACTAACATCAAAAAACGCTGCCAGTAATGGCAGCAGTGAAACGTCCGGCATGCTCTGATGATTTTCCCATTTTGA
Organism: Blautia sp. St.27G3; assembly: GCF_059728505.1. Lineage (NCBI taxonomy): Bacteria > Bacillati > Bacillota > Clostridia > Lachnospirales > Lachnospiraceae > Blautia > Blautia sp. St.27G3. The sequence goes on from NZ_BAAGFO010000001.1 coordinate 855,023, forward strand.
CACAGAACCTTTCGTCACCCCGACAAAATCGGCCAGCGCCTCCTGCGTAACTCCTCTGCTGTGACGCAGTCGTGTAATATTCTCCCCTATGTTCAATTTGTTCATCTTAAAACACTCCTTATTAAGATTAAGAGAATTTTCATCGCCCGAACTGGCGCACTGCCGCTTGAAACAACCGTCCGATCGTATGCAGGAATAATTGCCGCCGCTCCCGTTCCAGCCGGAAAAGGCCTGCCAGGACCCCGCCTAAAATCGAGACCGGTTTTTTAAAAAGTTCCCCTACATCTGAGACATGTGTATCACGAAGCAATTTATATAAAGTATTTACAAACTCTGACCTCTGGCGACGGCTCAGCGAATTGATCCAGCTATTGAAAACAAGTGTTTTGCGGATACTCCGTTTTCCCAGTTTTTTGCAGTACACGAACCGTCCACTTCGAATTTTCCACTGCATCAGATCATGCTGCCATATGCTGCTTCTTTTATAACTCTCAATGACGCGATATTTTCTGTAATTTACAAAAAGTCCGCCAATCAAAGACTGCTCCGGCATAATTTTACAAAGACGGTCTTCCATCTGTATAAACCCCGGCTTCTCATAAAAACCTCTGCGAAATCCCGGCCCGTCAAAGCTGTATATCCGGCGGATTCGTCTCTGAATCTGCTTTGGCGCATACGCAGCTGCATAGACAGCCAGATTGCCCCCCTTGGAATGCCCTCCAAGAATCATCCGGCCATCTGTAAACCTGGCCACGCCTTTTAAATATGCAAGCGCGCTGTGCTGCGACGGAACCTCCCTCATACAGCTCATATTAAAGTCTTCTTTCCATCCCACAAGGGTCTCATCCGTGCCACGAAACGATACAAAAACACTGGTCGGTCCCAGTAAAAATGTCACAGCCGCAAACTGTGCTTCCCTTCCTTCATCAAACCACTCTTTATAATAATTGACCCGAACACTGCGGTATCTCCTGCTGCCAAGCACCAGGTAAAATACGCGGCGGTGCTGTTTTCCGTACAGCGGATCTGTAAACATCTTTTCTACTTCCGGATGCTGCGCCATCTCTGTCCATCTAACGCCCTCACCCTTTCGAAAGCCCGGAACAATCCCCTGCATTTTCAGATAGGAAAGCGACGCAAACAACAGCGCGTCAACCTCCGAAAACGGACACTCCTGAAATGTTTTCCCGCCGTATTCTTTTAGATACCGTATCAGATTCGCTTTCAAATGCATGCCTCCGTCTGCTACTTTTGAAAATGTTCCAGATCACTGTTTTCACCGACCACAATCAGTTCAATTCCCGCCTTCATCGGCGCGCCTGGGTCCAGCTTGACCGTCACCTGATCTCCATCGCGAATGCCGATTACATTCAGGTTATACTTTTCACGGATCTGCAACTCGCTAAGGCTTTTGCCGACCCACTTATCCGGAATATCCAGTTCCACAAGACTGTAATACGGCGATAACTCAATCCAATCTGTAAAGCTGTCTGCCACAAGGTACTTGGCTATCCTACGCCCCATTTCCACTTCGGGATAAATAATCTTGTTCGCTCCGACACTTTTCAAGATTCTCTCGTGCAGACTGTTTTTTGCTTTCGCAAGAATCCGCGGAATGCCGATCTCACTGCACTGCATTGTCGTCACGATACTTGCCTCCAGATTCTCTGCAATTGCAATAATAGCGCCGTCGAGATTGCGAAGCCCCAGATTTTCAAATACATCCGGGTCCTCCACATCCGCACAGATCGCATAGCTGACATCATCTGCAAGCTCCTGAATAATTTCCGGATTACGATCCACCACAATCACTTCACAGCCAAGCGACTGCAGCGTCACTGCAATACTCCGACCGAATTTTCCTGCTCCAAATACCACATACTGCTTTTTCATATGGTGCCATCCTTTCTGAAATCAAACATCCCTATCCTACCATAATCCGTTCCTCCGGCAGCTTTCTCCCGGCTTTTGTTTTCCCGATTTTCCCTGCAAATAAAAGTACCAGAGTTGTCGGGCCAATGCGCCCCATATACATAAGAAGAATCACGACCAACTTGCTTGCCGAAGACAGAGACGGGGTAATCCCCACAGACAGTCCCACTGTTCCAATGGCAGAAGTCACCTCATACAACGCATCCATAAGTCCGACCGGCTCGAACAGCAAAATAGCCATCGTTCCGCCGAGCAACGCAACAAAAGCAACGATCACCACAGAAAAAGCGGTCCGCACATTCAGAGCCGGTATTTTTCTGCGGCAGTACTCCGTATCCGGATTTCCTTTTAAAACAGACCAGCAGGTCAGAAGCAAAATCATAATCGTCGTTGTCTTCACTCCTCCGGCCGTTCCTCCCGGAGAGCCTCCGATAAACATTAAAATGCAGGAAAGAAAACGAGACGGTTCATAAAATGCGCTCTGCGGAATTGAAAAAAACCCCGCTGTCCTTGTTGTCACAGACTGAAACATCGCCGCCATCCATTTCTCGCCCATCCGAAACGGCCCCAATGTAGCGGGATTTGAATACTCCATACAGAAGAACCCGATGGTTCCGCCCAGAACAAGCACCAGCGTCATCAAAAGCGCCAGCTTTGTATGCAGCCGCATTTTCTGCATGCAGCGCCCAAAAGAAAATTCACGTCCACGAATGCGCTTTCCGGTCAGCAGCAAATCCTGCCAGACCGTAAATCCAAGACCGCTGGCTATAATCAGTCCGATTGTCGTAAAATTTACCAGCGGACTTGTCTGATAAGCCTGTAGACTGTTCTCTCCCAATATATCAATCCCGGCATTGCAAAAAGCCGAAATCGAATGAAAAATCGAATACCATACGCCCCGGAAAAATCCAAACTGCGGCACAAACTGCAGTGCATAAAAGAAAGCTCCGATTCCCTCTGCCAAAAAGGTTCCGCACAAAACAAATTTCAGCATTACAACGAGGCCGCTTAATGTATTCAGATTGTAGCTTTCCTGAATCACCACACGGTTCCGGATTGTGATCTGACGCCTGAGAATCAGAAATGCTCCCATTGTACACGCTATGATTCCAAGCCCTCCAAACTGAATCAAAAGCAGAATAACCATCTTTCCAAGCAGTGTAAACTGTTCTGCCGGAACAACAGTCACCAAGCCGGTGACACAGACAGAAGTGCATGAGGTAAACAATGCATCAATAAAATTCAGCCATTTCCCATCCGCATTACAAATCGGAAATGACAACAAAATTCCTCCCAACAAAATAACAGCCGCAAAGCCAAAAACCATCATCTGGGAAGCCGTCATATGTTGTCCCATTTTCCGGGTGATTTTTTTGATTCGTTTCAACTGCTTCATTTCTGTATAATCCCTCGCTACTCTTTCCTGCCTGCTCCGTATATTCTCTGACGCACGATTTCGTATGCCAGCACGCCGGCTGCCACGGAAGCGTTCAATGAATCTATATTCCCTTTCATGGGAATTGATGCTGTAAAATCACACTTCTCTTTTACGAGACGGCTGACGCCGCTTCCTTCATTTCCGATTACAAGCCCGATCGGCCCGGTCAGATTCTGGCTGTACATCGTCTCAGCTCCCATATCTGCGCATACAAACCAGATTCCCTCTTTTTTCAGCTCTTCAATCGTATTGCCAAGATTCGTTACACGTGCCACCGGGGTATAATTCAATGCACCTGCTGAGGTTCGCGCTACGGTCGCCGTCAGCCCTGCGGCATGGCGTTTCGGTATAATGACGCCGTGTGCTCCTGCCAGATTCGCGGTTCGGATAATTGCTCCGAGATTATGCGGATCTTCAATATCATCCAGTAAAAACAAAAAAGGCGCCTCATCCTTTTCTCTGGCAGCATTTAAAATATCCTCCACAGAGACATACTCGTATGCCGCAGCCATCGCAATGACCCCCTGATGCTTTCCGGTTTCGCTGAGCTGATCAAGCCGCTCCTTAGACACAAAATCAATCAGCGTATCGCGCTTTCTTGCCTCCCGCTTGATCGTCTGAATTGGACCGTCCTGACACCCGTCCTGGATCAGAAGACGGTCGACTGCCTTTCCGGAACGGAAAGCTTCCAGCACCGCGTTGCGTCCTTCTACTACACGTCCCTGTGCAGCTTCCCCCTCCTGTACGTTCGGCAGGTTATGATAGGATCTCTCTTTCCCGATTCTTTTCTTTTCTTTGTTCGTATATTCTTTGTTCCTATATTCTTTGTTCCTGTATTCTTTGTTCTCGAATTTCATAGTTCCCTTTCTCCTGCGCACTGCTCTTATCTAAAACGTTTCTTCAGCGTCTTTCCATTCGCTCCGTAGCCCATCATTTCTGTCCGTTATATTTTTCCCAACGCCGCAAGTCCCACAGCCACCAGCTCATTCATCCGGGCAAACTCCCTTTTCAGATACAGATAGCCGATCATCGCCTCAAAGCCCGTGGCTTCCAGATATTCTGTCATACTCGCATTTTTAGCTTTCGTATAAGGCTTGGAATTGCGGCCGCGGCGATACACTGCCGCCTCCTCGTCCGTTAAATGCGCCTGCAACGCTTCTATCATGTTCGCCTGCGCTTTCGCACTGACACAGGCTGTTACCCTCTGATGCAGCTTTTGGGGCTGACAGTTTCCTTTTTTTACAAATATTGTTCTTATGATAAGCTCATACGCCGCATCCCCTATGTAAGCGAGGGTCAGCGGCGAGTACATATTCCAGTCCTTTTCAGAGAGCCTGAATGTTTCATTCAGGCTCTCGTCAAAAGATATTATGCTCTTTTCCATTTTACTCCTTCTCTCGTATCAAGAAGCGTAATTCCCTTTTCCAGCAGTTCCTGCCGGATCTCATCGGCGCGTGCAAAGTTTTTGGCCTTTCTCGCTTCCTGTCGTTCCTCGATCAGCTTTTCGATCTCCTCATCCAAAAGCTCCTCCTTCACCTCTGCAATGATTCCGAGAATATCACACAGGCGAATAATCTCATCGCGCACAGCGTTTACAAAAACTTTTGTGTTGTCCGTATGCACACTGCTGTTCGCATATTTTACAAGCTCAAACACTGCGGCAACTGCATCTGCTGTGTTAAAGTCATCATCCATTGCCTCGTCAAACTTTGCTTCAAAGCCTTTCACATTTGCCATCTCAGCCTGCTCGGACGGCGTCATCTCTTTGTCAACTGCCGTTTCCGTCATATAGCCCAGATTTGATACGGCATTCCGGATACGCTCCAGAGCGTTTTTCGAGGATTCCATCAGCTCCGCGCTGAAATTCAGCGGACTTCTGTAATGCGCGCTCAACATGAAGAAACGCAGTACCTGCAGGTCGTATTTTTCACCGATCTCACGTACAGTAAAGAAATTGCCCAGCGATTTCGACATCTTACGGTTATCAATATTTAAAAACCCGTTGTGCAACCAGTATTTTGCAAAAATTTTGTTGTTACAGCACTCGCTCTGCGCGATTTCATTTTCATGATGCGGGAAAATCAGGTCTTCACCGCCTGCGTGAATGTCAATCTCTTCACCGAGGTATTTTTTCGCCATCACAGAACACTCAATATGCCACCCCGGACGCCCGTCGCTCCACGGAGATTTCCAGTAAGGCTCTCCCTCTTTTTTCGGCTTCCACAGTACAAAGTCGAGCGGGTCCTCTTTCTGATCCTCCCCGGTTACGAGCAAAGAACGGTTGCCGGAGCGCAGATCTTCCAGATTTTTATGCGACAGCTTTCCGTATTCGTCAAATTTTCTCGTCCGGAAATAAACGGTGCCGTTTACATTGTAAGCGTAGCCTTTCTCAATCAACGTGGAAATCATCTCAATCATCCCGTCGATCTCCTGAGTTGCCAGCGGATGCGTCGTAGCCGGTTTTACATTCATATCCGCCATATCTTTTTTGCATTCCGCAATATAACGCTCTGAGATCTCCTGCGCCGTCACGCCTTCCTCGTTTGCCTTCGCAATGATTTTATCATCCACATCCGTGAAGTTTGATACATAATTCACTTCGTATCCTTTATGCTCCATATAGCGACGCACCGTATCGAATACAATCATCGGGCGGGCGTTTCCAATGTGAATAAAATTGTAGACCGTCGGTCCGCACACATACATGCTCACCTTCCCCGGTACCAATGGTACAAACTCCTCTTTCCGCTTGCTCTGCGTATTATATACTTTCATCCGCTTTCCTCTTCTTTCTTAAACCGCCCCGTCCAGACTCCGAATATGCGCTGGATCTGTAGATGCCGGCAATGCATCCTCTTTGTCTTTGCAGGCCTGATGCGGTTTCCATTTCTCTGATTCTAAGTCTATGCAAATTCCGGTTCTTTGTCAATTCTTTTCTGACGCGCCCGTATTCCCCTCCTGATAATGCTTTCTGCACAGCGTCGTATAGCGGTCGTTGCCGCCCATAACGATCTGTTCTCCCCTGTAAATAACCTCTCCTTTTTCATTAAGCCTCGCGTTGCATACGGCTCCCTGTCCGCACCAGCAGACAGTTTTCAACTCCTCCAGCACATCCGCCCACGCCAGAAGCCACTTACTTCCTTCAAACAGATTCATCTGAAAATCCGTACGCAGCCCATAGCAGATAACCGGAATTTCCAGATCATCCACAATATGAAGAAAAAAACGAATCTCTTCTTTTTGGCAAAACTGCGCTTCGTCTACAATCACACAGTCATACGCACACAGTTCCCCGTCCGTCATCCTGCACATATCCTCCACAAAGATGCATGCGCTCTCAAGCCCTATTCTGCTCCGTACCACCGCGCCATCCCGCGTATCAATCCTCGGCTTGGCCAGAATTGCTTTTTTCCCTCGCTCGTTATAATTGTATTTTACCATCAGTGCATTAGCCGTTTTCGAGCTTCCCATCGCCCCATACCGAAAATACAATTTCGCCATCCTGTTCTCCTCGCGTTACCTTATTTAGATTTAGATTATTTAGAATCAAAACAGATAAAGTCTCATACAACTTCATTTATATATACTCGGTCAGCATCCCAATCACTACAAAAAACGCCTCCGCACGGAGCCTTTCCCATGAGAAGCGGTTTCATTTGTATCTCCTCCAGGAATAATTCCGGCTGACAGCCAAAGACTTTGCAACCATCCTCTGTTCCCACATACCGCAGGAGCGCCTCTGTACCCGCCTTCATGTACTCCGGGGCCAGAATCACTTCCCGCAGCTCCAGCTGTTGACCATCCTCGGCAGAGGTACAAAAGGTTCCGATGATCTCCACGCCCGGTGTCTGCATTTCGTTCTGTGCCTCCCTCTGATTGGGATTTCCTATTCCATCTTCCTTTTTATGAATAAGAATCATCACATTGCCGCCCTGACACTTCTGTTCCGCACTTAGCCGCTCATAATAGGCTGCATCCCGATAGATAAAAACATCATACTGTTTTTGCAGTATTCCATTTACAAAATCTGCCAAAGCCGCATATTCCTTCTGCTGAACCGGGCGGCAGCAAACTTCTCGCGGCTCTTCCGGTTCGCAAACGAACCGGTCCGCTTTCTCCGCAAAAGAATGCAAATCTGCCGCCAGAATACGCATCTTCGATGACAAAGCCCCCCGCAGTACCCCGCACCGCTGTCTGCTGAAGAAGCGATATCCAAGAGGCGCATAAATCTGTTCAGCCGCTGGCATCAAAAATGTAAAACATTCGCCGTTTTCTGCCATGTCCTGTTCGGCCAGCTCCAGAAGCGCTCTCATCAGGCCCCGGTGCCGATACGGTTTTCGCGTAGCCACTGCCACAATATAATGCAGCCTCTGCACCGTTCCTCTGACCCATACCAGAAACGGATTTGCATGCACCATGGCCTGAATTTCCCCTCCATCCTCTGCCACATAGATACGGCTGTCACGAATCTTCCATTTATAATAATAATCTACAAACTTCTTATCATCCTCTGAAAATACTTCCTCATACAAGCTCCGCGTTTTTCCATGCTCCCATGGCTCCAGCCGTCTGATTTCCATGATCCTATACCTCTCTACGTCAAATTTCTGTCCCCTCTAAGTCTGAATGCGTGATCTTTACTCAGTGATCCTTCGAACAGCCATCACAGCCTGCGCAGCCCTCCGGCTGCATTCTGCTGTCTGCCACTGCGTCCATAAGCGGCTGTAAAAGGCAAACAGCCTGCGCTGAAATTCCTTCTCCCGTTCCGGTAAACCCGAGCCCTTCCTCCGTTGTAGCCTTGATATTTACACGGTCTTCTGAAAGAGACAACGCCTGTGCAATGTTCGCACGCATCTGATCCATATATGGAAGCAGCTTGGGGCGCTGTGCAATCACAGTCGCATCAAGATTCTCAATCACAAAGCATCGCTCCTCCAGAAGTTCTGCCACCCGTTTTAGAAGCACCATGCTCGAAATCCCACGATACTGCTCCTCATGATCTGGAAAATGCTTTCCAATATCGCCGAGCGCAGCCGCTCCCAAAAGCGCATCCATCACTGCATGCACCAGCACATCCGCATCTGAATGCCCCAGAAGCCCCCGCTCAAACGGAATTTCCACCCCGCCAAGAATGAGCTTTCTTCCCTCTGTCAGTCGGTGCACATCATATCCCATACCTACACGCATAACCTTTTTCTCCTTTTCTCCCGTGTTACCTTTCCTTCCTGAAAGGATTTGATTTCTTTGTAATAGAATACCCTGTTCTACCGTTTTTAGCAACCAAAAACCCCGCAAGACCTATTTTAACGCATCTCTGTCTGTTCCCCACACGACGCCATTCTTCGTGCAGATTGGTTTTTTCTGTTTCGTTTTCACCATAATACGGTTAAAAGCCCTGCGTTTCTGTTCGTTTCTGTCTTGCCCGTTCCAACAATTTTTACGCATAATTTTTTTCCTCCTTCTCAAGCCGGCATGCATTCCAATCTTTTATGTCATCATCATAAAACAGCCCCAGATATCTCTCAAGCCTCCCGAAAAGCTCATTTCTGAATTTCGGAATGCGAAATGCATCAATCTGTCTGAAAAGTCGTACTGCCTCCTCTTTGCTTACCAATCCATCCTCGTCCGAATCGCATATATCAAAATACAATTTCAGCGCCTCATATCTGTCTCTTTCTGTAATTTTCTGTTTTGTAGTCACATATTTATTCGTATAAAATCCTTCCTTTGTCATCTTTTCCTCCGTTCTTCTGCAAACAATCATAAAATTTTCATTTTGACGCAAAAATGTCCATCACGCTGCAGCTCGTAATGGACATTCCCTCTTTTGAGTATTCTTTTATTTATTTTTTTGACTTTCATCTTCTGAAATATGCTCGATATAGGTTTTGACACCGAATCTATCTTCCATATACAATGTATATCTAAGTCCCCGCACCTTGCAAAACTCGATCCGCTCTATCGCATCCGTGTGAAAGGTGTAGCTCTGTCTATGGTCTAAATAGATTCGGATTTGTCTTTTCCCTGAGAATCGTTTATATCTGCCCTGCAAGACTTTTGTTCCACTCACAATTCTTAAATTGACATTTTGCAGCCTTTCCCATACATGCAATCCTGCCAAAAGCCGTTCTCTCTGCATTTCATCCATCCACGCGTCCCTCTTTTTTCGAACGTTTGTTCTTTCTGTGTTATTATTATCGCACCAGAACATACGTTTGTCAACAGGCATTTTTCTCGCTTCCGTCTGACTGCTTTTTCCTGAAATACAAAACAGCCGCAAAGTTTGTACTCTGTGCGGCTGCTCCCATTTTCTGTTCTATTTGTACTATTCAAAATATCCTTTGTATTTTCGCATTTTATTCCACTTGGCGGTCTGTGTTTGAGGCAGCCCGTATTGACTATAAATTTCTTTGCCCTTTTCCGTTTTCATAAAATACTCAAAATCATCTACTTCGTTTTCTTTCATCGCAGATTTGCATGCGTTTACAAAGCCACTGTCAAACAGCATCGTTGTGCTCAGATTATCTTTATAGCCCGGCAATTTTTTAAATCGCTTCAGTCGGCTTGCTATGATATCTGCGTTTCTTGTTTTTCCAGATGCCTTGTCCGCCTGTGCATTTCTCTTAATCGGTAAATTTCCGACTAACTTTTGTTTTTGCCCGCTGACCAGTTCATACTCGTAGCATTCAGCAGAACTCTCACATAAATCAATAAAATTGCTCGTAACCTTGATCTCTCTGCCGGTACATAACCTGAGCGTTTTTCGCTTTCGATCAATATCCTTTTCCGACATAGAAAACAGTTCGCAATAATCTTTTCCTTTTATGCCGAGATAAATCGCTTCCAGTATCAGCCGGTCGCATATATTGATTAACCGCCTTTCATTTTTCTGCAGCTCCTCATACGTGATAATTTCCGGGAGCGCTGTTAATCTCTTCTGCATTTCGTTTACAGAAATCTGTACTAAATCTGTGGCTGGTATCAGAAAAGCATCCATACACCACTTCATATATTTCCGAATTACAGTATAACATCCCTGTGCTGTCGTCAGCTGTACGATTTCCATCTGTTCGATCAAATCCAACAACTCTTCTCTGTCAAACTCGCACAGATCCTTTCCTGTCAAAATTTCCGGTTCTTCTGAAGCAACAAAAACTCGGTTTGCTCTGCCTGTCTCCGCCTTATCCTTCAGCGTTTCCAGAAACTGCTTTTTTCTGTCCTTGTTATACATAATAATAACTGTCCGACCCCTCATTCCATATGTATAACAATTTTATCATGAGTTTATATCCCTGTAAAGAAAACATTCCATATGGTAATACTTTCCAGATCCTGCAAACCGCTTCATTTCATCAACAAAACGAGGAATAAACTTTTCTTTTTCTGCCCGCCGGACCATTTGCCTGAAAGGTACCCCTCAGTCTTAATGCGTACTTTACAGGCCTCCCGAGCAAACCGTTCTCTGCTATATACTGTGTCAAAATCTCGTAAATTGGTCCGCTGTCGAGACGCTCCCGTCTCCATCTTTCTGACTTTCGCCTGTAAACAAGCACATCAATTGACTTGCCGTCCGGATAAAAATTCAAATCAATGCACATCCACGGCACGCCCCGATATGTTCCATACACTGCATTTTTCGGCATCTCCATACCAAAACGCATAGATCCGTATCCTCTGACCCGATTGACAATACATTTTCCATCCATAAATCCACCCCCTGTAACTTTTCAAAAAACTTCAAAGCCTGGTTCCATGCAGCGCCTGCCTACTCTTTTGAATAGGACTTACCTTCCTGTATACGGTCGGTACAAAAAGTACCTTGCAGATTTCAAACTGCCTCCGATCATTTTCAAAGTGCGTTTCTTTTCTATGTTCGTTCTTTCGGAACTCTTGTTTGAAAGAAAAACTGCTTAAGAAAAAATCCCAAAACCATTCTCCGGCAGCTTTTATTCGTTCTTTCGGAACTTTTATTTAAAATATCATACCTTAAACCAAATGTCAAGTAACTTTCTGCAAATGATAATCACATCAAAAATAAAGTACCTCAGGTGCAAACAAGCACTTGACAGCTCTATCCTTTCATGATACAATGCCAAACACGGAACGTATTTCGCACATATGTTCGTACAAAAAACTTAATAATGAAACCATTATTGAGGTGAGTCTCCGAAAATGAGGCTCGCCTCTTTTGCGTCCCTGAATAAAAGGAGGGCCAGATAAACTATCTGCCTCCCGACACACGCAAACGCACATTGACAACTGAAGTGGTTCGTCAGCCGGTACCGGGGAAACCATGCGAAGACGCCAAAAGCCGAGCAGGTCAGGGTAGAGGCTGAACTTTCCAGAAAAAGTGAAGGAGCTAACTTCTCAATGAATTATTTTCAGAAAAGGAGATTTTGCCTATAAGTAGAGGACTTTATATCGCTTCGCTGGACGCAAAGGACCTGATCCTTGCGGCTGCCAGTGACAGAGGTAACGGATATTCTCTTATGAGAAAGGATGGAACTGTCAACTACAGAAAATTTACCAATGTCTTAGACCACAGCTTGGAATCTATCAAGCTGCAGGAAGTCTATCAAAAAGCATATCGCAATTCTAAAATGACTTTCACGCATCTGGGGAAAGAGTTTACCAGATGTATCATCAATGTAACTTTCAAATATAACGTATATGAATATAACCGTGTAAACGCTGACACCTACGTAAAGTATGGATACAACGTCAGCGATCTTACATTTGAAGACAATGTCTGTGTCAGGAACGGAGAACTGGCAGGCATTCGCATCGGGCAGGAAGTACTTTCTCCCGTTGATGACAGTTTGCTTGGAAAAAGTTTTTGTTACACCAGGCGTAATGGGGAACCCACTGGCATATATGAGCTAAAAAGCGGCATCAAAACAGTTTATACCTGCGCACAGGCCAGGAATCTGTTGTACCAAAATGGTTTTACCTGTGATGGAATCCATTATGTACGGTTTAAACGTTCTTCGGGGTCAGCCAGAGTCGGGAAATGCCTGTTTATTGATGAAAAACTTTATGCGCGCATGCACCGGTGGGAATGCTGCGGGCTAAAAATCCGCAAAGGGCAAAAAATTGACCTGGCCGCATGGGAATCCTATATTTCTCTTACTTCGAGCAGTATCATTGATACGCTTCAGATTCTTCCGGAAAATATTTTAGTCATCCATGATTATAAAAGTGTATTTGAAGACGATGTCGTCGCTACGAGAGCTGTGGATGGAAATCTGGTTACAAAAGAAGAACATGTTACAATCTCAAATAACATCTGGGACGGTCAGTCTCTGATTGATCAAACACTTATGGGCATGTATGACTGCTACGGTATGGTTCTTCTGAGAAACCGTTTTTTCAAATCCTGCTGTTTTAACACTAATATTCAGCAATGGTTTGCCGACCACAACATAACAAAACTTTCTCAACTAAACGGATACACGAGGGCAACCCGTATTGAGGACGTCAAACTGATTACCACTCCAAGCAGCATTAAATATCTGAAATTCGGGACACTCGATCAATGGCTTGATCACCTTGAACCGACCTTCGGTGTAGTAAAACACGAGAAGCCAACACACTATTTTAACGGAAAATTTGTACAGACACATTATCAGCTGATCAATACCTTGCAGCTATCCGAACGGGAAATGGAAGAGCTTCTGGCAGAATCACTTGAATACGCAAGACTGCTTCGTACAGATGTGGCAGTCATGCGGCACCATCTCAAATTCAACCTCGATTCTGAGTTTGAAAACAGCTATTCCCCTGTCCAAAATAAAAACGATATTGTATTTCGGATGCTCGATCTGAATGATCAGTTTGAACACACCAGAATCTATGAAGATTTTAAGAAAAAACTGATCAGCGCATATCTGAAAAATATCCGGTACGGACACATCCTTGTCCGCGGTAACTACGCTACCCTGCTTGGCAATCCTGTTGAAATGCTTCAGCATGCTATCGGGCGTTTCACCGGGGAGAGTCAGATCGGCATCGGAAATATCCATTGTAAAAACTTCGCATATGGAAAGACGCTGCTCGGCTCTAGAAGTCCTCATGTCACAATCGGAAATATGTGGCTCCCCACAAATCAGCAAAATTCGCTGATAGATACCTATTTTAATTTATCAAAGGAAATCTGCTGTATGAATTCGATTGGTGAAAATGTACTGAACCGTTTGAGCGGATCAGATTTTGACTCAGACGCAGTAATGCTTACCGATCATAATATCCTCATACAGGCCGCCAGGAAAAATTATGACCATTTTAAAGTGCCGACAGGCCTTGTATCTGCCGACAAAGCCAACCGATACTTTACAGACGAACAGAAAGCAGACCTTGATGTGAAAACATCGGTAAACAAAATCGGAGAAATTATTAATTTTTCTCAGATGCTGAACAGCCTGCTTTGGGACAATCTCGCTCACGGTCAGTCCATTGAAGATAATACGGAATTATACTGTGACATCGCACAGCTCGATGTTATGTCGAATCTGGAGATTGACAAAGCCAAAAAAATTTTTACGACAGACAATGCGGTAGAGCTGCGGAAAATGAAACAGAAATACAAATGTGTATTTCAGGATGCAGACGGAAAAGAGGTAAAACCAAACTTCTTTTTACATCTGGCCAGAAAAAAAGGCTACTATATTCCATCTGCCAAAAACTACCGGAGGCACCAGACGTCCATGGATTATCTGCAAAAAATCATAAATTCCTACCGCATCCGGACTGTACAGAAAAAAGAATACATTCCTTTCAGCGATATTCTTGATAAATCACAGTACGACAGCTCGCTCGTGAACTACCACCAGATACGCCGCATCACGGATCTGATTCGTGATCAGAAGGATTCCATCCGTCAGATCTATGCAAAATCGGAAGAGGAAATGGACCGCCAGACAAAATATTTCCTCAGCAGCGAGATCAAACGCGCCGTTCTGGAGGAGCTTTCCAAAATGAAATTCACCTACAGCACTGCGTACGCTCTAATGAAACGCATCGAAAGTGAAGAATATGCCGATATCCGCTCTTCCACCTTCTTCGCTCTCATGGGAATTCCAAACAAAACCTTTTATGATGCATTCCTGAAAAGTAAGTCTGACAGGGCTTATCTGACGGCCAGCGACACCGGGAACGTAATCCTGTATGGCATGAATTTTGCAAAAGTTTACAAAAAAGCGTGTTAAAATTCCGTACTTCTCACTTCGAGGCCTGTTTTTCCCCGTAAAACAGCCATTTGTGCGCACCGCTTAAGGAACTGTTATGGAGGGGAGAAAGAAAAGACAGCACAATTTCTTTTTCATTATTTCTTTTTGACTGTGCGCTGACACTGCTTATCCAGCAACGTCAGTGCACATACAGACCACTCAGAAACCCAAAACCATCAATTTGGAGGAATTTTTATGGGATTGTCACAGGAAGAACTCCTTGAGCTCCGGAAATTCAAAGATTACCCGGATGATGACAACATACGTTTCAAGGAAATCATCAGGCAAAAACTATGTGCCGACAAACGCATTATTCACGTATTAAATCATCCAACTCTGGATGAAAACGCTCCGGATGAATACCTGGGGAAAGCTCTTTTTCCATATTATGTGGTTCCTGGCGTAGCCACGGATGCCAAAAACTATATCTGTTTTGAAACCGGTTTTTCTGAGACAAGCGAGCAAAACCGGCTTATCAAATATGGAAAAATCATTTTTTATGTTCTGTGCGACCAGAAAACAATATTTGATACAGAAACTGAAATCAGCAGACATGATCTGCTCGCAGCTCTGATCAGGGATGTTTTCAACTGGACAAACTGTTTTGGTCAGCAGGTCCATCTCGTCAAAGAAACAGCTGGCGTCACAGAAAACCAGTATGCGCTTCGAACGCTCGTTTTTGAACTAAAAACGCCAAATGCTGTTTTAAAAACCAGGAACAATCAGACAACCATTGTAAATAACAAGGTGGTGAACTAATTGGATCTGACCGATTTTGATGAATTAAAACTGTATTTTGCCGAAGACTACAAAATCAACGATAAAATCACGATTCATCAGCCTACCATCGGGGAAATTGTTGCGTTTGGAGAGCGAAAATATTTTAACGCAATCTACACACTCTGTTCGATTCCATCCGATATGAAATCTTATCTGCTGGATATCTGTAACATCGACTACATGGAAATTGATGACTTTGAATATTTCATCCTGATCTCCCGCAGCTTTACCCCAAACGAAACGGGACTATTTCTCGGTAAAATAGATTTGAGCGCCTTTGTTCCACTGATTGACCGAAGAAACAATGAACCCGTTTTGTACGACGAAAAAAATGACATTACGATTGACCGGCTGATTTACCTGAGAATCGTTTCTTATTTACGAAAAATGCATGGTATCAAACCAAAAATTGAACATGCCGCCAATAAGACAACGCACGATATCTTAATCCGGCTTGACCGGGAGCGCATTGAAAAGCAGAAAAAAGCACCTTATAAGTCTTATCTAAAAGAATACATCTCTGCCATGATGCGATATCCCGGCTTCAAATACAAAAAAGACGAACTGAAACAATGCGGTTACTATGAATTTATGGATACCGTTATGGGTTCACAGATCTATGTATCCTCTACCGCTTTGCTCAAAGGAGCTTACAGTGGAATGATTGATACAAGCAAAATAAACAAAAAAGAATTTAACTGGATGAGAAGCCAAGGCGATGAAAGCTGAGGCTTTTTCATATACAAAAAACACAAAATATGGAGGAAAAAAACTATGGCATTTAATATCAACAATTTCGTAATCGATCATGTACTTCGTGGAGTTATGACTTCCGCAGATGGTTCCTACCTCTGGTCTATCAACCAGATTACAGAGCCGTCACTCAACATCACATCCGAAACAGCAGAGGCAGTCGACGCACTCGGTTCCGCTATTGCTACGTTTAACCGCGGCAAAAAGGCTGAATTCTCTGCCAGCAATTCTCTGTTTGACCTGAGTCTGTTCGCTGCACAGAACGGCGTGGACAAAGCAGTGGCTTCCGCCAGCGCAACGATCAGTACGCCGGCATTTGAAACTCTGGAAATCGCTGCCGGCGACACAACCAAGACCCTGGCTCATACTCCGCTTGAAAACATCACGGAAATCTACCAGCTGAACGGCGACGGCACACTTGGCACAAAATACGTAGTGGGTACTGAAGCATCTGAGACACAGTTTGTATACGATGCAGAGTCCGCTTCTGTCACACTTCCGACCAAGCTGGCAGCAGGTACACAGCTTCTCGTTATGTACAATTACGCAGCAGAAAATGCAGTTGCAGTCACAGGCGACGCACTCAACTTCCCGAAAGCCGGTAAATTTGTCATGGAGGTTCTTGGTACCGATACCTGCGATCCGACTACGCTGATCCACGCCTACCTTATCTTCCCGAACGCAAAGCTCGACGCAAACGTGGATATCAGCTTCACAACCGACGGCAAGCATCCGTTCAAGCTGATCTGCCAGCAGAACTACTGCGATTCCAAGAAGGTGCTCTTCCAGATCGTCGTTCCGGAAGAAGCGTAAGCCACATGGCAAGAGCAAACCGCACCTGCAAAGTGTGCGGTAAAAAATACTACTACTGCCCCTCCTGCCCGGACATTGCCAAGCCATCCTGGTATGGGATGTTCCATGAGGAGAACTGTAAGAATATCTTCTATATCCTGATGGATTCCTTTCTCGGCAAAATCACAAAAGCCAGCGCACAGGAAAAGCTGGAAACATGCGACTTAAGCAATCTCACATCCTTTGATGCAGGAATCCAAAAGCAGATAAGGGATATTCAGCAGTAGTTTTACAGACAATCAAATACCCTGGGGGTGTTGCAAAATTCATTTTCATAGACAGATTTGTATTTTTGCGGCACCCCCTGTTTTTTTTGTGGTGGGAATGCAGGCGGGTAGTCTGAAAAAGTTCCTAATTTGGAAAAGCGGTTCATTTTGTACTGCGTTTTGTATTTATTTTTCAAACTGCAGGTTGCAAAAGATGAATGTAAAATGTTCTTCAGAAACAGCCCCCTGGTGGAGCATGCAAAATAAGGGGTGACTTGTTTGCTGGAACCCCGTTTTTGTATGCTCCACCAAAAGGCGTCCGCTTCCCACACATTTTACCCCCACCCATGAATGATAGAAGGAGGAAACAAGAATGGAAAACACAAAACTTACTGTGTCTGATTTTGTCGGAAAATATGAGGCCTGCCGCTTACCGCAGGAAAAGGCTGATCTGTGGGCCGGTATTGGACTTCGGACGTATGTGCCATATGGGACAAAGACCAAGGTGGCGTCTGAGGTCATCCGGCGTTATTTTATGACAGAGTATCAGACTGTGGAAAGGAATGCTCCACTGCTTTATGTCCTGAACCGCATATGTACGGTCGAGTTGTACTGTCCTGGGCTCGCGATCAGTTCTGAGGATGCATTGGCGGATTATGACCGGTTGATGCAAAGTGGCGCTTTACATGATATCATTGCTATGATTGGAAAAGATGTGTCAGAATTTGATGCTATTTTCCATATGACATACACCGACCTGATTGAGAATACTTCTACCCCTCAGGCATTTTTAAATAGGCTCTCTGATGGGCTGATGAAAATGCTGGATAATAATGCAGACACGCTCACGGAAGTTTTACAGAGAGTAAGCTCTGCTTCATGAAAGAGGTGACAGCTTATGGCGAATAACAATTATGATTATCTGGTCAAGCTTGGCGTTGACCAATCGGAAATAAACCGGGTCATAACCAATCTGGATACGGCCTTTGGGAAACAGTATAAATTAAAGGTGGATACGAGCGATCTGTTGGAGGTTAGCCAGGTTCTGTCGAATCTGACAAAAGCTATGGACTCTGTAAAGACCTCACTGCCTGAGGTTTCAAAAAGTCAGGAGAAAACGGCTGATTCGGTGAGTAAAGCAGAGATAAACCCTAGTTCAGGTTTTGAAAATCTCGTAAACGCAGCGAAGGATAGATATAATCAAGCCAAGGAAGTAGTCGAAAAGGCGCAAGGTCTTGGTGAAACTATATCAAAGTTATCAGGTACATCTTAACCCAAAATCATGGGTTCGTTTATTGCAACGAGGATAGCGTAGATAAGAAAGCATTGAAAATGGTAATGCCGACAAGTCTATGAGCACAAGCCTGAATAAAAAAATTGTGAGGGGTATATGCTGGGAAACTGGTTAAAACGGTCAAACGAAAGCGGAATTCAAAAAGAATAAACGTAAGCGTTGCGAAAGCAGAAAAAATTGATCGGATGACATATGGGAATCCATAAGCCTAAGTGTCACGCTCGAATGAGCAGATAGGATAACATCAGCAGGACGGGAATGTAAAAGGTCTCATCCCCAACGACTACCCACCCTCCGAGTTGCCGCCGCCTCAGAGCGGCAGCTTGTATTGTATAGTCTATTGTACAGGAACTTATCTCCTGCTTTGTGGTACGCTCCCTGTCAGCGTTGATAAAAAGACAGGAAATTTCTCTAGTTATTATGGCTCCCAGCCATATCCGCACTTTTGACAGAAGTTTTTCTGTTTCACAATTTCAATATTATGATCACGTTCCATTCGATATTCACTTGGCAACATTGCTATTTTGATGCAACCACATTCGGGACATACCACTTCAGCCAAGACACGCGCATTTAAAATAGCATTCAATTTTTCATCCAGCGGTGAATCGCTCTTCTGCTTTTCTATAACTGCTCCTGCAATTATGAGTTGCTGTATGAGTATATCCGCATTTTTTTCCGTTAATCCATCAAGCAAAAGAGCTGGACAATTATCAATAATTCTGTTTATATCCTCTTTTGGCTTCATTACCAAAGTCAGCCGCCCTCTAACGGCTTTAACAGCCTCACTATATTCAATACTATCTATCCATTTGGATTTTCCTTTATCTGGAAGCTTTGCTAAAATAAGTTTAAATGTATTCGCATTTTCAAAACACATTTCCTCTAGAGGATAGCCACAATGAATACACACCTTTGCTTTGTCAGATATTTTTCCGCCACATTCCGGACAAGTAATAAGTGCCATAAATCTACCACCATTCGTTTTTTATTTACTATACCACAAAGTAATTTTTCTGTCCATTTACAATGTCAACTGCAATAACATCTACTATGAATCTTGTTCATAGTTTTGCAAATACTGATTTAACCTCTTTTTCAAATATATTAACGGTACTTAAAGAACAATTTCCTGATTTATCCAATGCTTTTACAGATACCTTAAACAACTTCAAAACCGCCGGCAATGGGTTAAAAACCATATTTACAGATCTTGGTTATATTGTGTCTTCACATCCTATTGGAGCCGTAGTTACTGCACTTGCTGCTGTAACAATCCCCGCGGTAATTTCAGTGTTTGATGACTACATTCACAAGACAGAACGTTTAATTGAGGCAGGACAAAAGGCGAAGCAGACAATATCTAATACCATCTCTGATTATAAAAATAAACAATCTATTGTAAATAATTCCGGAGATCGTTTCGACGAACTGCGTATCGGTGTGAATCAGAAAACCAATCAAAACATTTCTCTCACGAATGATGAATATGCTGAATATCTTACGCTTTGTAATGATATTGCTGAAATTTATCCAGAGCTTGTTATAGGCTACGATTCTCAGGGAACTGCTATTTTGAATCTCGGTAACAATGCAGAAACAGCAAAACAACAGCTCACAGAACTGCTTGAGGCCGACCGAGAAGTAGCAAATATTAAAATTGGCAACAATCTGCAATCTGCTTTTAAAGGTACGAAAGCCCAAGTTGATAAAATCGAAAACAAAATCAAGGACCTCGAAGAAGCAGCTACTGCCTATCAGAAAAATACAGATACTCTAGACAATATAGCCAGTCTGACAAGTTCAAATGATTCATCTAATAGATCTGATTCCCAGGATGTTAATGACATACTAAAACAACAATTAGATGACCTTCAAAATGGCGAAACTACATATTTGGATCTTGAATATAACAAATACCAATATTTTATTGATCAAATAGAACAAACTTTTCGAAATGCCGGTATTACCTTAGAAAAACAACTTAATGATCTAAACGGCGATGGTGATTTGGATCAGATATATTTCTCTTTAAAAGGAATGCCAGGCGACGACCAAATTAAACAGGCAGCCATTGAGCTTAAAAACTCTCTACCCGTCACAAAAAATAATTTAGTTCAAACATTCTCAGATAAAAGTTCCGAAAATCTGTTTGAGATATCTTCTCTTCGTAAAGAAGCTGACGCATTGTGGGATGAACTTCTGCAAGTTTTTAAAGCAGAATTTGAAACAAATCCTAATTTTAATAACCCAGAAATGGGAGATGCTGTCCGCTCCGCCATCTTGAACTCAATGTCAAATATTGATTGGTCCGGGCTTCCAGCTGATGTAAATATAGAAGATTATTTGAAGCAAACCTATTTATATCCTCTTTCAGAAGTGTTCAATAGTGAAACTCAAAAAGATCTTCAAAATTCAATCAATAAATTTTTCTCTTTAGATTTATCCCGTTTAAGTGTTGAAGATTATAAAGAAAATATCAATACTTTATTATCGCCACTGCTAGATTATTATATAGAGAACTTAGGGTTAAAAGCGGGCAAAGAAAAATATCATGAATTCTTGCTTAATTTTGGAATACAAATGAAAAGCGTCAAACTACTCAGCAGTGGGGAAAAAGTAACGCAATACCAGAACTATGTAGAATATATTAGAGATTTTATTGCTGAACAGATCCTAGATAAAGAACTTTCGTCTCAGACTTTCACGCTACCTGTAAAAGCAATATTGGATATTTATGAAACATCCCAAAATGATCCTTCAAAATCTTTTGAAACACTTGTTCAAGATTATATTAAAAACACATTTTCTAAACCTAATTCTGTCAACCAGATTACTTTCTCCTCCCTTTTCCAAAATGATGATGGATCTGAATCTGATTTTAGCAAATCTATTGATGCATTTCAGGCCGATATTTCTGAAATTCAATCAACAATTGCTAAATTAAACAATGGAGAAAAAGTTGATTTAACTGACCTCGTTCAACGTTTCCCTGAGCTTGCGGGACAAACGAATCATCTGAATAAAGCGCTTTCGAATCTAAAAACGGATCAATTATCACAATTCATACGCTCTTATAATGAGACTGTCTCTGCCATAGCTGACCCCAAAGAATTCGTAAAAGCCAAACAATTTTTAAGAAATCTGATTAATGATATAGAATTTTCTAAAATTGATGTCTCCCAGCTTGAATCCCAGCTATATGCAAACCTTGGGGTAGGTTCTGTATTAGGAGCGAACATACGCGCACGAAATATCTTAAACGAATTTAAACAAGAGTTTGGATCTGAAACCGATAGAAAAATATTGTTCAAATTTGTCGTTGATACTACAAATTTATCTGGCACACCAAAAGAAATCCGTGCTCGTTTTGATTCATTTAAATCCGAATTTTTAGATGATTTCTCATTTGAAAATTTTATAAAGGATGGAAGTGAGTTATCGGAAACCGTATCTGCCTACACTTCCGAAATGCAGACTCTTACCTCCGCCAAGCAGCAGCTCACAAAAGCCGGGGGAATACTGGATGAAAAACAGGTTGGGGAACTGTTGAAAGCCTGCCCTCAGCTCGCTTCCTATCTCGGAGACCTCGAAAGCGGCGTTGACAGCTTAATCACTGCCGCAAACAATGAGACCTTTGATTACTTTACGCAGCAAATACAACATCTCAGAAATATCGGCAAGGATGCCGATGCAGACGCGCTTGAGGCTTATGCGCAGTCTGTGATTGATTCTGCAAATGAAATCGAAGGAACCTTTATCCGGATTGGCGGACTGAAAATCGATACGCCGAACCTCGCGGAATGGGAAAACAGCAAAGAAAGCCCCGGAAGCACGTACGACAAAATGCTTTCCGGATATGAAACGGCAAAGAAAGCTTATGAAAGCAATCAGATCGGCGATCCGAATTTCAAGGCTTTTGCCAAAATGATCAGCCCGACCGGTTCCGACGATCCTTTGAATTTCAGTGAAAATATGGCGAAGTTCGAGCGGTATTTCCAG
This sequence comes from Blautia sp. St.27G3, assembly GCF_059728505.1. Taxonomy (NCBI): domain Bacteria; kingdom Bacillati; phylum Bacillota; class Clostridia; order Lachnospirales; family Lachnospiraceae; genus Blautia; species Blautia sp. St.27G3. The sequence continues at coordinate 877,505 of NZ_BAAGFO010000001.1, forward strand.
GATGGCTCTGACGGCTGCCTCAACTTTTTGAACGATCTAGAGGCCCTCGGCCTGGCGGAAAAGGAAAACGGACAATGGACCTATGAGCTCGGGAACAGTATGGACGAGCTGAAATCCACTGCCGAAAAGCTTGGTATTGGTTTTGAGCCAATGATGGCAATCTTCGGTCAGCTAGAAACCTACGGATTCCACAACGATTTTTTCACTACAGAAGAAGACGGCGTACAGCATGTCGAAGATCTGTACAGTGAACTGGCTGCTGAAAAAAGGCATCTTGCTGAAATCCAGGCAAATCCGAATACGGAGAATTACGAAAGCGCCGTAGAGGCGTCCAAACAGAAAATTGCAGAGTATGAAGAACGGATTGCACAGTGCAACGAAACCCTTGACAATATGTCTGCAAACAGTTCAGAGGAAATCGCAGCTAAAGCAGAATACGCCAAAGAAGTGGCCCGGGATTTGCTTCAGCAGATGGAAGATACGGATGATCTTTCGTTAAAGGAATCTTTGCAGGAGGAATTAGACGACTTTGCCCGGGATTACCATCTCGTTATCGGAACAGACGATATCGTCTCGCTCGACGAGGCTGTCTCAAATATTGACGGTATTGAAATTGATTTTGGCGCAAAGGGGGACGAACTTAACGGTGAAATCGACCAGCTTTCGGAGAAATTACAGGAATTAAGAGAAGCAGATCCTGCGACTGCTGACACGACCCAGATTTCTTCCATAGAAGCCGTACTGGAATTTCTAATCGCCAAAAAGCAGGAACTGGAAGCACCTGCTGTGATGAATATCAGCGATGAGCAGCTAAGCGGTGTGGACGCACAGTTAAGCAATGCGATTTATGCAATCCGAGGCTTTCAGCAGGCATACAATGAACTGGAACAAGCACAGACTCATGGTCTCAATATAGAAGAGGCACAGGCAAATCTCGCTCAGGCAAGAGAAGCGATGGATCTCATTGATGAAGATACGCAAAAAACGCTTGGTATTACCGTTGTGGGGATTGACGACGTAGAACTTGTGCATCAGATCGCCACAATGGATTTGTCTTCCTTTGACGGTATCAACAAACTGTCCTATGAGTTTCATTTCGTAAATGAAGAAACGCTCGATACAATACAGAAAAAGGTAAACCAACTGCCGAAAGAAGTAAAAACAACTGCGTCTGTGACGGATAATGCTACCAGCGTTCTCTCCTCCGTTGAAACCCTGCTTGATGAATTAAACGGAAAAGTTGCGCAAACTTATATTAATATAACCAGAACGGAAACTACAAGCCCGAATCTGTTCAGCGGCCTTCCTCTTCCCTCCCCTACTCCTTCCGGCAATTCTGTCCCAAAAGCTTCACCCGGTTTTATTGCAGGAGATTCCGACGCGTACGGCTCCCCCGGAGAACTGCGCGATACGGTTGCGTTAACCGGAGAACTCGGGCAGGAAATGGTCGTAAGGGGAAACCGTTATTTCACCGTTGGCGATCATGGCCCGGAAATGGTTCACCTGCAAAAGGGCGATATCGTATTTGATCATCTCCAGACAAAGGATCTTCTTTCCAGAGGGCACACCAGCCGGCACGGAAAGGCTCTGGTACAGGGAAATGCCAGACGAGGCACCGGTCCGGACATCCCCTCCGGCAGCACTTCCAAGACTACCGGTTCCACCTCCGGAACCACCGGGAAAACAGGCACTAATATCTCAAAAGGGAACGGCGGCGACCGGGATTCTGTAGATTGGATCGAAAAACTCTTAAAACGCATTCAGCGCGAAATCAAAAATCTCAAGCTAATTGCCGACAGCGCATTCCAGACATTTACGGCACGAAATAAAGCGCTCGCGTCTGAGATCTCAAAAGTATCATCGGAAATAGGCAAGCAGGCAAAGGCATACAATCGCTATATCGCAGAAGCGGAAAGCGTAGGTCTGAGCTCTGATTTGAAAGAGAAGGTTCAGAACGGCACAATTGATATTGATAAATACGACGATAAGACGAAGAAGAAAATCTCTGAATACGCATTATGGTACGAAAAAGCCCTCAGCTGTAACGATGCGATTGCCGAACTGAATGAGACTCTGTCCGAGCTGTACAAACAGCAGTTTGACAACATCATAACCAAATGGGAAAAGAAGCTTCAGGATCTGGAGCACGCGGCAAAGCGAACAGACAGTGTCATTTCCAGACGAAACGACTATGCCAGCGACCATGTCACAGCAGATCAAAGCCGCAAAGCGTCCGAACAAAACATTAAAGATTACCAGAATCTGATCAAAAATAATCAGAGCCAGGTTAACCTGAAATCCAAAGAACTTGCCGAGTTGAAAAAATATCTGAATACCGGCAAAATTCCAGAGGATACCGAAGCATGGTACGACGCGCTAGCCCAAATCCAGTCAGTCGAATCAGAAATCGACGGTCTGAACGCGGACATTATCCGGGCTTCCAATGACATCTCGGAAGAATACGTAAAAATATTCGACAGTATCAGCCAGGAATACCAGAACAAGCTCTCTCTGTCTGAACATATCTCCAATGAGTACGACAACGCGCTCGCACAGGCCGAGGCCAAAGGACTCGCGGCAAGCGCCGGTTATTATCAGATGCTTCAATCTGTTGAACGTGACAATATCAGTGTCATGAAGCAAGAACTGGCAGATTTACAGCAGGCCCTGTACAACGGACTGGCGAGCGGTGAAATCGAACAGGGTTCTCAGGACTGGTATGATATGACCAATAAAATAAACGGTGTGTCAGAAGCAATCCAGAAAGCAGAAACACAGGTGATTACTTTCAGCAATTCCATTCGTGAAATCAGTTGGGAACGTTTTGATTCTTTACAGGACCAGATCTCCAAACTGACAGAGGAAACCGATTTTTACATTGACCTCATGGCAAACTCAGAACTGTTTGACGATAACGGTATCACAGATGCCGGCCAGGCAACACTTGCACTGCATGGCCGGAATTATGAGATATACCAAAATCAGGCTGACCAATATGCCGAACAGTTGAAACATATCAACGATGAACTTGCCTCCAATCCGGCTGACACGAAACTGATCGAACGCAAAGAAGAATTGCTGGAATTACAACGCAAATCTATTCTGGCTGCTGAAGACGAAAAACAGGCAATCAAAAATCTTGTGAGCGAGGGAATTGACGCAGAGCTGGACCGCCTGCAGGATCTCATCGACAAATACACTGACGCGCTGGACAGCCAGAAGGATCTGTACGATTATCAGAAAAATATTTCAAATCAAACCCAAAAAATAGCTGCGCTCCAGAAACAGCTTTCTGCCTACGAAAACGACAGCTCGGAAGAAACGAGATCCAAGATCCAAAAAATCAAAGTCGAATTGGACGAGGCCAAAGAGCAGCTTCAGGAAACTCAGTACGACCGGTACGTTTCTGACCAGAAACAGCTACTGAGCGACCTGTATGACGAATATGAAAAAACATTAAATCAAAGACTGGATGATATCACGATCCTCCTTGAGCAGGTATTTCAGTCCATTGAAGAAAATGCCGGGCCGATTTCCGATACCTTAAACAACCTGGCAACAGACGTTGGTACGAACCTTTCCGAGGCGATGAATCTGCTCTGGACAAACAACGTACAGGCTTCCGTTGACTCCATCAAAGCTTTCATGGAAAACCTTTCTAAGAAAGCGGATGAAGAGGCAGAGCTGGCGAAAAAGAAAATAACAGAGGAAGAAAATCAAAAAAAACAGGCAGATGAAAAGGCCGGTAAGGTTGGCGCCTCCAACCCGGAAAACACCAAGCCTGCCGCAAAAGCCGCTACGGGAAATTCTTCATCAGATCAGGCTCCGTCAAATGCGGACAAGCCTGTTAATCCTCCAAAACCTGCTGCGCCTTCAAAATCTCCCCAGGGCGACGGAAAAATTCAGGTTGGCGACAAGGTAAAATACGTAAGCGGCGAGTATTATAATGACTCTTACGGCGGAAATCCACATGGCCACAGCAACCGGGGCGGATACGTATATATCACAAAAATCAACACAAAGGGGACTTACCCGTATCATATCAGCACCGGCAAAAAGCTGGGAAGCGGCGACCGCGGATGGCTCAAGAAAAAGCAGATCAGCGGATATGCCAGGGGTGCAAAGCGCATCGCAGAAAATGAACTCGGATGGACCAACGAAAACTGGAAAACGGACGGTTTTGAAACGTATGTCCGCAAAGCAGACGGCGCAATTCTGACACCATTATCAAAAGATTCCCGGATCTATAATGCAATGGCATCCGAAAATATGTGGAGAGCTGCAAACGACCCGTCCGGTTATATCCGGCAATATTCCGGCAATAGCGGCGTTGTGGTGAAAAACGTTCCACAGGCAACTCAGAAGACACAGATTCAAATGGGAGACAGCCAATTCAACATTACGCTTCCATCTGTGAAAAACTATGACGAGTTCAAAGCCGCCATGCAAAAAGATAAAAGTTTCACCCGCTTTATTCAATCGATTACCATCGATCCGATCGCAGGTAAAAGCCTTAACCAGAAAAACCGATTCAACTTTTAACCACTCCGCTGTTTCGAAGCTGAACACGCTTTGGAACAGCGGTTCTCATGCCAGGAGGAATCATCACATTGAATATTTTTAAACAGTATGAAAAACTGAAGCTCGAAAATGAAAAGCTCAAAGAAAAAAACAGAGAATTAAAACAGAAAAATACCGCCCTGCGCGATCTGGTTCAGTCTATTCAGACTGACACTGCCGCAGAGCGCAGCCGCGCCCAGCATATCCTTCTGGAATGTGCCGCTATCCGGCAGCAATGGGAAGATGGAATCTCTGAAGCAAAGGCTGCAAGGGATGCGTATCAGAAACTATACGCTCAGTGCTGCCAGTTAAAACGAATGCTCAAATAATCACGAAACGGAGGGATAACATGAGAGCCACAGATTTTGAATATGACGGTCTGTACCTGTCTGATTTTGGATGTATGATCTGTACGTTTGACGAAAATAACATCGAAAATATTGCAGCAGGCTCACAGATTACCTTCAACAAAACGCAGACACAGCGCGGCCAACTCCACATGCTGGCCAGCACCAGTTATGATGACTGTATCGAAACTGAATTCAGCATCTGCAAAAATCCATGCACATGGAACAATAACGAAGATCTGTATTTTACACTCCAGGAACAGCGAGAGCTTACACGCTGGCTGAACCGCCATCAGTTTCTCAAATTCAAACTGATCGATGATGAGTACAGTGATCTTTACTTTGAAGGCAGCTTTAACATAGAAAAAATAGAACTTCACGGAAATGTAATCGGGATGCATCTGTTTCTCACCACCAACCGCCCCTTTGCCTTACGCGAAACTCAGATCATAACCTTTGACATCTCCGTCCCAGACGGACAGTATACCATTTATGACACTTCGGATGAAATCGGTTCGTCCTGCGCTGAGGTCGAAATCACATGCAGACAAAGCGGAGATCTGATCATCACCAACAGTCTGGACCAGCGCACGACTGAAATCAAAGGCTGCACGGAAGGGGAAACCATTACTTTGAAGGACCTGATCATAGAATCTTCCTCTGCTTCGCACCAGGAGACAATTATGAATGATTTTAACTTTCATTTTATACAGATCACAAACTCGTACAAGACACGTGCCAATACGCTGACCTTCTCTCTCCCCTGCTCTGTTGTTTTGAAATACAATCCTTCGATGAAAGTGGGGATTTAACGTATGTCTACTATAAAAATATTATTTGATCCGGACCACAGACCAATAGAACCGACACTTATCCTTGCAAACAAAAATGGAAAGCGTCTCGGGCAGCTGCGAAACGTAACGGATCTTTTTGTCTCTGATCATCTGAATGACACTGCAGAACTCACCTTTAAAATATCCAAAACAGATAACACCGAAACGCCCGTCTTTTTATGGGATAAACTGGTCGATTTCAAGCTGATCTACTGTCCTGAGTGGGATGCGTGGTTTGAAATAAATGTTGAACTGTCGGATGGAGCTAGCGTTACCAAAAGTGTTACTGCCAAAGGTCTGTGCGAAGCGGAATTGTCTCAAATTTTAATCTTCGGTACGGAAATCAATACAGAAGACGACATTGCACGGGATGATTACGGCAAGCCTGCCACTTCAGACCATGGCGGAGAACCGGAAGACACCTCTCCTCAGGATAAAGTCACTGCTACAATTCTATATAATAAAGACCATCCGGAAACTTCCCTCCTGCACCGCATCCTGGAAAAGGCCCCCCATTACAAAATTGCTCACGTTGACTCAGAACTGGCTGGACTTCAGAGAACCTTTTCCTTTGATAACATTTCCATCAAAGATGCACTGGATGAAATTGCGGAAGAAATTCACGCGCTCGTTGTTTACGGGAATGAAAATGATCCGGATACGAATTGCCCTGCACGTACGATTTCTTTCTATGATCTGGAACAGACATGCCAGGCCTGCCATTACCGCGGAGAATTTACGGATGCATGTCCAAAATGTCAAAGTACGGACATCCGCTCCGGTTACGGCAAAGACACCACAATTTTTATCACAAAGGATAATCTGACCGACGAAATTACCTTTTCCACTGATTCGGATTCTGTAAAGAACTGTTTCCGTCTGGAAGCTGGGGATGATTTGATGACGTCTACTATTCAGAACTGTAACCCAAACGGTTCCCCCTACCTGTGGTACATATCTGACTACGTAAAGGAGGATATGCCACAAGAGCTATGTCAAAGAATCAAAAATTATGAAAGCCTGTACCAGAGTTATGAAAAGAAGCACCGGATAGATTTTGACCCGGAAATTCTTGACAGCTATAATGCGCTCATTGAAACATACCAGCCGCATCGCGACAGCCTCTGCAAAATTTCTCCCCCAGTCATCGGATATCCTTCACTCATCCGCATTCTTTATGAAACTATTGATTTTGAATGGTTCCTGAGTGACAGCTTTATGCCGGCCCCATCCATGAGCGATACCTCCGCTGCACAACAGGCAGCCCTGCTTACACAGCAAAACCTTTCTCCAGTCGCTGTATCAAACCTGTCCTCTGTCTCAGAAGCTACTGCAGACAGCAATGTGCTCTCTGTAGCTAAAATCATCACAGACAACCGTTACCAGGTAAAAATCAAAGAATCCTCGTTCGACAAAACAACGCTTACCTGGAGCGGGGTCTTCGCTGTAACCAATTTTTCAGACGAAACGGACTTTGCAGACAGCGCGAGAATTGCGGTCAAACTTGCGGATGATTACGAAGCTTTCCTCCGACAGAATATCGACAAAGCGCTGCACAAAGAAGATACCGAAGATTACAGCATATCCGGTCTGTTTCAGAAAGAGATCACTTCCCAGGGCGGAACCTTCCAGGGGGCTTTTGTGGAATCCCTGAGGCAATACAGCCTTGGCATGTTAACAGTGATTCACGACTGCTGTCAGGGATGTATTGAGGTGCTCAAAGAGCTCAGCTTAGACGATTCCGCAGCCAAAAATCTCACGGACCCGGAACTGTACAATTCGTTTCTTCTGAATTACAGCAACCGCTTGCAGGCAATTGAAGGGGAAATGGCGCTCCGCGAGCAGGAGCTCGAAACAATTGCAAATCTGTACCATGCAGCCTTGCAGGAACGCATCCGCATTCAGAAAGCGCTTGACTTTGAACAGTACCTGGGAACTGACCTTTGGAAGGTATTTTGCAGCTATCGCAGAGACGATGTTTATTCCAACAGCAATTATATCTCCGATGGCCTGAACAATGCCGAATTGGTACAAAAGGCCACAGAGTTTATTGAAACAGCCGAAAAAGAAATCTATAAATCCGCTGCCTTACAGCACAGCATTTCCGCAGCCCTGAAAAATCTCCTCGCGATTGAAAAATTTGAACCCCTCATTCGCTATTTCCAGGTCGGAAACTGGCTCCGCATTCTCGTTGACGGTGAAATTTACAGGCTCAGACTGCTGCAATATGAAATTGACTATAACAGTCTCGAAACGATTCAGGTTGCTTTCTCCGACGTCACCACAATCAAAACCGGAATATCAGATGTCCGAAATATCCTCGGACAGGCCTCCTCTATGTTTTCAACGTATCATTACGTAGAGCGGCAGGCCTCTCAGGGTCAGAATGTATATAACACAGTAAAGAGCTGGACCCGCGACGGCCTCGATGCAACGCTGACCAAAATTGTGAACGATGCAGGCAGCCAGGATATTGTTTTTGATAAAAACGGCTTACTGTTCCGCAAATACAACGACGTTACAGACAGCTACGAGCCGACACAGCTGAAAATCATAAATTCCACCCTTGCAATCACAAAGGATAACTGGAATACGCTTCAAACCGCAATTGGCAACCTTCTGTACCGCAACCCCGAGACAAAAGAACTGTGCGAAACCTACGGAATCAACGCAGAGGTCCTGATCGGCCGGCTCATCCTCGGTGAAAACCTCGGAATCTATAATATGGCCGGCTCTCTGAAGTTTGACAAAAACGGACTTCTCGTATCGAACGGCATCAATGTATTTCAAGTTGACCCGAATAACGAAGATTCCATCCTGACAGTATCAAAAGGCAGCAGAAACGTCTTTTGTCTAAACTCAGACGGCGATCTTGAACTGACCGGCAAAGTCACTGCAACCTCCGGGCACATCGGAGGAGAAAACGGCCTGGAAATCGGTTCTGCCTGCATCCGAAGTGGAACCATCTCAAATGTAACCAACACTACGATACCCGGCATTTACATTGGAATCGACGGTTTCAACGTATCCGGAGGAACGCCCGCCACCACCTCATACTTCACCAAAAACGGAATCAATATCGGAGGAAAGCTGGTCTGGAACAATGGTCTTCTTTCTGTGGACGGCAAAATAACAGCCAGCAGCGGAACTATCGGTGACTTCAATATTTATGCCGACTCCCTCTCCACGCCTTACTGCGGTATGAGCGGAGGCACTTACGCCACAAGCTTTGAAGGCGAGGAACAGCTTGTTTATCCAGGCATACGCAGTTCCGATCTGAGTACCTATGACCACTGGGTATTCTGGGCCGGGAACGGGAACTTTAAAGTTAACCGGGACGGGCATGTGTGGATGAAGAAATCTTATATTAAACAGGATCTGAATATGTATGTCAACGATGGCGAGGAATCCCGGATTGCGTTAAAATCATCTATTAATTCCTATTCTGGATTTTATATTTTAAACATTGGATCTGGATTTGAACAGATACTAGTGGATAATACACTCATAATCCATGACGGTGCTTCCATACAAAACGGTCTGCTTGTTGCAGGATTTAGTGAATTTAATAATGATGTATTGTTTGATTCTACTGTTAGATGTGCTAAAAATATTTATTCCAATGCAATTATTCTTGCAAATGAAAAATTTGGCTACAATTCAGACTATACAACTCAAAAACAATTATTCTGCCAATGGGCAGATGGCGAAAACCACAATATTGTCCAAGTAGATAACGGAATCAACTGCTGCTACGGCTGGAATGGCTCTGCTGACTATCAAACCAAAACCATCCTGCGCGGCCAGACCGTTTTGCTGAAAAATACTTCCGGCAGCGCCGTCACATCGGATGAACGTGTGAAAAACAGCTTCAAATCTCTCGATGAATTTGATGATGTATTTATGGACATCGAAACCTGTGCCTTCAAATATAATCAGGGGGTATCCGGGCGTTATCATTTTGGCGCAAAAGCCCAGCAGGTACGGGACGCTTTTCTGTCTCACGGATACACCACGCAGGATTTTGCCGGACTGGTGCAGACAACCGATGACCCGGAAAGTGAGGATTACTGCGGCGTAACAGACCCGTGGAGCCTCATTTACACAGAATTCACGATGTGGAACACACATATGATTCAGAAATGCCTCACTGAAAATGCCACCCTTCGCGCACAGAACCAGAAACTCAGCGAAAGGTTGGATGCTCTGGAACAGGCAGTAAATAATTTCGGCAACTCATGACAAAATATTCAAATAATGGAGGATGGAAATGGAAAACAAAACAATCAACAAGCCGCTCACCGTGGCACGCGAAGAACTGGTTACCGGACTGACAAATCTGATCAATCATTCCAATTTACCACCTATCCTGATTGAACCAATACTGGCCAGTCTGTATGCCCAGGTGCAGCAGGCTCTTGCCCAGCAGTATGCATCGGAGAAAGCGCAGTATGAAAAAGCGCTGGCCGAAACAGAAAACTGCGAGACAGATAAAGAATAGGGTGATCTTAGATATGTGGTATATGACGGAAAAAAAGTATAATGAAAAAATGCTCGACCTTCAAATCAGAAACCGGCAGATTGAAATACGTCAGAATCTCAAAGCAGAAAAAAACAAATACCGGAAACCTTTCAAATTGCCGCCAACAAGCAAATTAGTGCTGTTGGCGGCAATTCTACTTTGTCTTGAAATTATTGTTTTCTGCGAGTACGCAATGCTCCATTCCGGGGACATGCGCGCCATGTATGTACTGGCAGGACTGCCGGTGGCTCTGGCGCTTGTGATTTGGGGGTATTACGGTAAAGCCAAAGCGGAAAATACGGTTGGGGGGATTGTGTATGAGGCGGTAATGAGGGAGGGGACGGTGTCTGAATAACAGAGGACGCCCAAGGCGGGCAACACAAAAACGGGGTTCCGAACAAACAAGTCACCCCTTATTTTGTGTTGCCCGCCTTAGGCTGACTTTGTATAAGCGGATACGTCTACTAAATTTAAAAACGGCGCTCGAAAGGAAACTGCGCATTTCTCACTTCGTGCGCTTCCCCTTGGCGCTAATTTTTATAAACGGCCGAATCTTATAGATATACAAAATACCGCTCCAAAGAAAATAAAGTATTTTCTGTGTATTCTCCCCCTGGAGCTGATTTTGTATAAATAAGTGAAACCTGATAAATACGGGAAATGGAGGTACGTATGAATATGTTAAATGGAATTCAAAATTTTTTACAGCTGATCAATGCTAATTGGACGACGATTCTGGTCATTCTGGGGCTCTCTGTTGGTATCGTTCAAAAGATACAGGATTACTGGACGAAATCGGATGAGGAAAAAATTGAGATTGCAAAAGCCCAGATAAAAGAGACGCTGCTTACATTGGTTTCTGATGCTGAGATGGATTATGGGGAATGGAACAAAACTGGAAGTATCAAACGTTCTCAGGTCATAAATGAACTGTTTGACAAATATCCCGTTCTCTCCAGAGCGCTCAATCAAAAAGAACTCATTCAGTGGATGGATCATGAAATTGACAGTTCTTTACAGACTCTTAGGGGCATCATTGACAAACAATGGAACTGACGACTTTATATTTTATAGGTTTGCTGCGTAAGCGTACTGTTCTGTAGAAAAATGTATAAAAATATTGTTTATGCGGCAGGCCTTCTTCTATAAACAAAGGAGTGATTTTTATGACACTGATTGAAAAAGAAAAAAACGTGGAAGAACGGGTGTGGAATTATCTCTTCTCTAAACTCAAAAATGCTTACGGCGTTGCCGGATTAATGGGGAATTTGCGTGCAGAATCAGGACTTATTTTCAACCGTGTGGAAATTTTATGTTTAAAACGGCTGAAAGAACACGGCAAAGTTTACTCGGACGCATCTTATACTGCTGCAATTGATAATGGAAAGATTTCCCGCTCTGAATTTCTGAACCCCCTTCCGGGAAAACAGTATGGATACGGGCTTGCGCAGTGGACAAGTCCAGGGCGAAAGGCAGGGCTTTATGATCTCGCAAAAACGAAAGGAGTATCGATTGCTGACGAAGAAAATACTCTGGATTATCTGATGAAAGAATTATCGACATCCTACACTTCTGTCCTGACAGCATTAAAAACAGCAACATCTGTCAAGCAAGCTTCTGATATCGTTTTAAAAAGATTTGAATGTCCTCCGGATACCGGAGCATCCGTACAAAGCATACGGGCTAAATACGGCCAGGAATATTATGATAAATTTTTCAAACCAGCATCTAGTACAGACAACATAGCTTCGGCTCAGTCATCCATCGCTCAGGCGATTGACAAAGTAATTAATATTGCTGCGAATGAGCTGGGGTATCTGGAAAAAGCGACCAATAATCATCTGGACAGCAAAACGGCAAATGCAGGAAGCAACAATTACACCAAATACTGGCGCGACGTCTATCCGGCTTATCAGGGACAGGCCTGGTGCGCTTGTTTTGTTTCGTGGGTATTTATGAAAGCCTTTGGAAAAGATACTGCAAAAAAAATGCTCGGGCACTGGCCATACGTCTACTGCCCCACGCTTGGAACCCTGTTCACAAAACATGCGAACCCGAAAGCCGGTGATATCGTAATCTTTTACAGAAATGGCACCTTCGTGCATACAGGCATTGTCACAAAGGTTTCCGGAGATAAATTCTGGACCATTGAAGGAAATACAAGCGGCGCCTCAGGTGTGATTGCCAATGGCGGCGGTGTATGTCAGAAATCCTATTTCAACAGCAAGCTGCCGGGAACTAAATTTTGCAGACCGGATTATACACTGGTCACTTCTCTTCTTTCTAATCTCCCGTCTCAAAAGCCAGACACAGCAGACTCAAACGCAACTAAAACTGAGAATCCCTCAAATACAGTAAGCACAAAGATTGACCCTGCATACTCTTTTTCCAAATCACTTGCCGGTACCTATACCACTACAACTGCGCTTAACCTCAGAACCGGTGCCGGAACGGATAACACCAGACAAAAAATCCAGTGCGTGATCCCCTGTGGAGGAACCGTCCGCTGCTATGGATATTACACAGAGGTCAATCATACAAAATGGTATCTTGTCGCTTACCGTTCCTACACTGGTTTTGTTTCAAGTAAATATCTGAAGAGGTAAAAATGATGGACACAAATTCTGTATGGGAGATTTTATACCGTATTCCGATTGGCACTGTACTGGCGTGGATTGCAGTAATCTGCGCTATTTTTACTGCAGCTGGAATTGGAATCGGAAAAGCATATACAACATTTGAAAAAACAAAAAAAATCAGAGATGCCAAAGAAACAACCCAAAATATGGTCACACATCATGAAACTCAACTGAATGAAATCAAAGAACAACTCTCTGTCATTATTCAGCGGCTCGACAAACAGGACAAATCTGAATTTAAAAAACTGCGCCACTCCATTGTCCGCGCTGGTGAAGAAGCTATATCAAACGGTTACATTACAATCCGAAGCCTCAAATCACTCGAAGAATTGCATGATGATTATGCAAAAGAGTATGACGGCAATGGGTATGTGGATACCCTGATGGAAAAAGTGAGGAAACTAAGGGCCGTCGGAAAGCTCGATGAAAATAACAGGGATGTTGATTAAAAAGGAGGTATTTTGTGCAAGAAATTATGGTTTATGATTTAAATGGAAACTCTTTATCCACGCTTGTTCAGTGGGATAAAAATGTGGGTGTACAATTTATTGGAATTGAAATAAACGAAACGGCACGCGTGCATTTTTTTACAAACGATATGGAGGAGGCTTATGTTGTTGTCCCGGAAATTATTTCAGATCAGGTTCTAACTGCCAATATTCCAAATGTACTGCTCACGCAATACAAAACCATCACTGGTTATGTAAACCTGACCAATCAGGAGGAAATAAAAAGCATTTATGGATTCCGGATTAATGTTAGAAAGGCCCCGAAACCATCCAATTATATTTATGACAATACGCCAGACTATATCAGCCTGGAAACTGTGCTCGGGGAATGCCGTGAATATGCGCGCTCTGCTGATCAGAAGGCAAATGACGCGGCCATCAGCGCTGAAAATTCTGCAAGAGCTTCCGCGGCTGCAAAAGAATCTGAACAAAATGCTGCTGCAAGCAAAGAAACAGCGGTAAATGAAGCAACAAAAGCTGCTGCAAGCGCTGCCTCTGCCAAAAACAGTGAGAATGACGCTCAGAGTTACTCTTTGCAGGCAAAAAGCTATGCAGTCGGAACAGACGGCGCGGTCAGAGAAGACGACAATTTAGACAATGCAAAATATTATTTTGAACAGGCCTCACGTGTAGCGCAAAGCCTGAAAGGTGCTTTATTGCCCATGGGCACTATTACATTTGCTGAATTATCTGAATTAGCACAGGAAATGAAAAAAAGCGGATATATGTACAATATCAGCGATTCTTTTACAACAGATGAAACCTTCAAAGATGGGCCCTCATGCGTTTATCCTGCGGGAACAAATGTATATTATACTGTGGATGGCTATTGGGACTGTTTAGCCGGTATGTTTCTTACACCAGAAAATTTTGAAGAAATCACAGACGAGTATATCGACGGATTGTTTACAGTTTAAAGCCCCTTATTTTTTACTGTAACATTCCTTTTTTATCAATTGAAATGAGGTGAAGTTTTTTATATGCAAGAAATTAACTATTTAGGAAAGAGCGGTACAAAAAAATTAAAAGAAAATTTGATAAAATATGTGGAAACAAACCGCTGCGATGTGATTACTGCCGATGACATCAATCAGTGGTATGATGAAATTTCTCATACGGAATCTATTAAAATTCCAGAGGAACCAGTCTGAGCATTCACAATGAAACTTACGTGCTTTCTCTGAACTCCGAAATGCCATATATATCAAACATAAAAATTTCGGTTATAGTATTAACAACACGCTGCTTCATCCTGTCTCAGGACCGGCTCGTTTTAACTGCCCTACGGCTTTTTCCAGAACCCAATACAGTTCTTTCTGTCGCAGACGAAACTGGCCGTAAGGATGTCGTATCATCATTAATCCTGGAAATAATATTTTTTCCATTGTTACAATCTAATCTAGGGATTGTGTAGTGTGACTGATTAACGCTTTCGTAAGGTTCAGCCAACAAATTAATCAAAGAGTCTAAATTTACAATTATAGTCCTTATGTAATTCATATGCGTGTATACGACAGGACTGATTGATATGCTGTTTTAAAAACAGACTTTACAACTCACCTCCCATTTTCTTCATAACAAAATTTTTATTTGGTTATAGAATGAAATGTAGACGAATCGATACTTTCATCACTATTTATGCTGTCAAACAAAAGGCAGCGGATTGGAGATTTAAATGAGAATAGAAAAAAATGCAATTAAAAGTTTTATTTATCGAATCAAAAAAGACATAAACAGTGTATTTACAGAAGTAACAACCTTAAGTACACAACTGGGAAAACTGTCAGATCTTAAGACTGTAAACAAAAGCAACTTGGTTGCGGCAATTAATGAACAAAACACGAATATGTTTGTCACAGGTGCCTTCTCTGGAAGCTGGCTTCCGGGTTTTTTCATCAACGGAATGGGATTTACTGTAATAATCCCAAAACACAGCAAAAAACATACGCTGACTATAACATCAGCCCGAATTTTCACGCTGGAGGGTGGTTGGGTAGATACGGCGATATCAACAATAGCTGATATGCCGAACTGTTGGAGGGTTATTTTAAAAACAGATGCAGCAATGAAATTGACAAGCGGATATGCTTATATTGCTGACCTGGCGGGGCAGATAAAATAATAGCTATCCTACCTTTGACTTTAGGGGACAAATAACACTCGATGGAATAGTACAGGTAATCATCTCGTCCTGCCTGACGATTTTTATCATATGCGTGTTTGTCATGACAAGCACACAAATGACATTAAATACGTATCGGCAGATGCTGAGTTGACCGCCCATAACTTGCAGGCCAATCCAGCGCCAGTGCTAAGATATGGGGATGCAACAGCTGCGTAACCGCCTATGTTATCTGCTCGGCACCCTCCCAAAGGTATAATAATTTTTGCACTTTGAGCGATTGCATTTTTACTGATATCAGCCAACGCGTAATATCCACCAAGCGTACCAGCGGACTCTTTGGTCGTAACAGATATACTTAATATATCTACCTGTTTAATTGCAATCTTCGTGTTTTGCCTCGGCCAGCAGGTGAATTGCTGATTTAATGCCTGTCTCCATCAGCATACACGCAAAGTATTCCATCCGTTCCTTAGTTTTATTTTCCGGCTTTTTAACGTAAGCGTCAAATAAGATAGTGGATAGAAAAATAACCACCAACCCTCTATACTAAAAGGGCAGTGGTTATCGACAACGTTCCTGTACCATGGGATCCCATGGCAGATAATCATCCAGATATTCCGGATTTTCAAGAAATGTACTCCCCGGCATATCTGATAGGATATATTTGATATATTTCATTGCATCCAGTCCATTGGCTTTCGCTGTCTCGACCAGGGTGTAGATCCCCCCACTTGCGGCAGCACCTTTCGGGCTTCCCGCAAACAGCCAGTTCTTACGGCCGATCACAAACGGACGGATACAGTTCTCCGCTAGAGAGTTGCTGATGGAACAGTTCCCATCCTCAAGATAGTTGAAGAACTCCTGCCGGTTGTTCAGGGCATAATGGAAAGCGGTATGGAGTTTCGACTTTGGCTGTTCTTCCTCCCTGGTTCCATCAGCACTTGTACGCGGGTTTCATCAATGTGCAGATACTCCTGTTTTAGAAGTTCCTGCCTGAGATGACCGACCACATGGGAAAGCCAGTCCCGATAGACGACCATGAGCCAGTTCGACATCGTCGCCCTGCTTAATGACAGTCCCATGGCCTCCCATTCCTTTTCCTGGCGGTATAAGGGGATACCCAGTTCAAACTTCTGGTGGATGAGCCACGAAATCGTGGAAGCAGATGCAAGGGAGTGCATGACCGGGGGACAGGGCACCGGAGACTTCTCCATATAAGGTGTTCCGTTTTTTCGGCATGCCCTGCATTCATAAGTTTCCCGGTAATGATCGACCACTTTTAGGCTGGCAGGAATGAACTGTACTTCAGTACGGACAAACTCCTCACCGACTTTTACCATGGCGCTCCCGCACCTTTCACAGATCTGTTCACGCTCATCGATCGTGTGGAGCACTTTGCTGCGGGGAATGTCTTTTATCAGCTTCTCCCGCTGGCCGGCATATTTCCTTTTACGCAGATGTTTTTCGACCTCCACCAAATCCGGCTCATGGGCATCCGGATCAGCACAGGATTCCATTTCATTAAAAAGAGACATCTGTCCCTCTATTTCAAGGGCAGACGTCTTCTCTGACTTTGTCCCATAAAGTTTACGGGTAAGGAAATCAACCTGCTGTTCCAGTTCTTTGATCTGCTTTTTGTACTCCTGTGCTGTATCCGGCATGGGCTGAAAACCTTCTTTTTTCTGATAGGTTCATTATACCATAAAACAGCAGGATTTTCCAGCACTTATAAGGAATTCCCGGTTTTTCCGGGCTTTGTAGGAGCCCATTTGCGCACTGCTTTTGGCTGTTCCGGGTTCAGACCCTCCAGCAGCCAGCGCAGCTGCTGATGGGAGATCTGTCTGGCTTCTTCACCTGTGCGCGGCCACTTTAGACGGCCGTTTTCGTAGCGCTTATAGAAAAGGCAGAAGCCGTCCCCTTCATAGTGGACTGCCTTGATCCGGTCCGCACGCTTCCCGCAGAAAAGGAATAAGGAATTGCTGTAAGGATCAAGCTGAAAGCTGTATTTTATGATATCTACCAGGCCGTCCAGCTGTTTTCTCATATCCGTGTACCCGGTGTGCAGATAAATTTTTTCCACCCCGGAGAGGTCTCCTAACATGACCGCACTGCTTTCAGGACAGCCTCCAGCAACTCCCGGGGAGTATCTTCAAAGAGTTCAACAGTCACAGTACCGGTATGGAGCACTGCTGCAGGAGTGGCGCAGAAATCCTGTCTGCCGCGAAGGGATACTTCCGTAAATTCCGGAGCCGCATCCGGCATCAACGCAGTCTGCTCCATTACCGGCCTGCATCCATGACTCTTTCGGGGCAGTTCCTCAAGCGCCAGCTTCCGAATCTTTGCGATCCAGTAATAATAGCTTTTTAAAGAGATATCATGCTGTTCGCACCATGCCTGGTTTGTCAGGCCGGAGGCTCTGCATTGCCGGATCACGTCCAGCCAGTACTGAAGTTTTACCTGTTTATCAGGAGTTAAAGATGAAATATCCATGGGTTCGCCCCTTTTTCTTAGATTTAGAGTTTCGAGAGCGGACTCTAAAAACTCTAACCCTAAGTTTACAAGAGAACGCCAAATATTTCACTACACGTTCTTATTTGACGCTTACTTTTTATGCCCGCCTTCGTGCAGGCATTTTTCGTTTAATACAGAGCCGCAGACACTCTTTTCTGTAAAATAAAAAATCAGAAAGCTTTGTGAAAAGCTTTCTGATACTTTCTTCAATAGCGGAAGGGAGATTTGAACTCTCGACACCACGGGTATGAACCGTGTGCTCTAGCCAACTGAGCTATTCCGCCATAGCGATATATATGGGGCCTATAGGGCTCGAACCTATGACCCTCTGCTTGTAAGGCAGATGCTCTCCCAGCTGAGCTAAGACCCCATGTAATGCGAGCTGTTTCTCAACTCGCTTTGCTATTGTAATATAGTTTTCTTTAAAAGTCAACCCCTTTTTTCAAAAATTCTACAAATTTTCTAAAAAAGTTTTTGATCAAATTCTGCGAATCTCTGTCTTGGCTTTTCTTCGTGCCAATTCTTCACGCCATTCAACCCGATAGACAAGGCCGTGAATCACAAAGCTCATCATAACACCACAGACTACATCAATGACAGAATGCTGATCCAGCATCACGGTCGAAGCGCAGATTAAAAGCATAATCACAAAATGCACAGTGATCGTCAGCTTTCTGTGCTTTAGTTCTTCAAGACTGCACACAGCTTGGAAAATCATAACTGTATTCATTACATGAATCGACGGACAGACGTTGGTCGGTGTATCAATCGCCCGCAGCATGCTGACCATATTGTAGAAGAACCCGGTTTCATGTGGGCTGGATGCCAGCCGCAGGTTCAGCCCCGTCGGGAATACATAATAAATGACCAGGCAAATCGTCAGTCCGGAAAATATCATGGTACAGAGTTTAGAATAATCCTTCCATCCTCTGCGTTTAAACCAGATAAAAGCGCCACCGACGTACGGAAACCAGAATACATACGGTATAATAAATGCTTCACAAAATGGAATCATCTCATCCAATTTACAGTGAATAATATATTCCGGCTCTACATTTTTCTCAAGCCAGAAGAATACACTCATGTAAAATACCAGGTACATGAGCGCCATCACATACGGATGTTTTTTAAACCAATTCCTGATGCTCTCTGTTCTCATACTGCTTCTCCCCATTCAGTATCGGCCTATGATGGAAACCACTACCCTTTAACGGCTCCCATCATAGCACTTTTTATTTTACCTATCAACCGCAATTATTTACTAACTTTTCCGAGTTTTTTACTTTTCTTTTACATAATGACCAATTATCGGAGAATCTGATGTGTCATAATCCTCCTCGCTCGTGACATCAACATCCAACAGATCATTGTGAATCGTGAAGATCACGACATGATGATCATCCCCATAGTACACAGCCTGGGATTCTTTGATGTTCGCAATACCCGAGATTGTCGCCTCTGCAAATGAAAAAGAAATTTGGGTGTCGTCAAGCTTCTTCAGCGTAACCGTTTCGTTCTCCCCAACATACGTACCTGACCAGCCGTCATTTACCTCTGTACTTTCCTCTTGGGCCGGATCGACCGGATCATTTTCTGCTGATGCAGCATCCTCATCCGAAATCACGTCTCCAAGCGGCTCACTTTCATTTGCCACTGAACCATTCGCTCCGGCAGTATCCTGCGTACTGCTTTCCGACTGCCCAGTTCCCTGTGTACCGCCCGCATCTTCTCCTGAAAAAACATCCTGATCTCCGGTCGTATTCGATGTCTGATCAGATGTAATCTGTCCGCCTGAAGTTTGTGTACCTGTTCTTGACTGCGCACCCGGATTTGTATTTTGTACACCAGATGGCTGCACACTGCCCTGTTCAGAAGATGTACATCCAGCCAATACTATCATTCCTGTAATTGCAAGCGCAAGCGTCAATAATGCTTTTCTTTTCATAGTCAAAATCTCCTTTCATGTTACCTGAAAGCAGGTTCCCCGTTGCGTGTATTCATTCTAGCACGTTTCATTTTCTTTGTCATAGACTTTTGTTTTTCTTAAGAAAAACATAGGTTTTCCCTTGCTTCTGTATTCCCTGCCTGTGGCCAAACACTTCTTATAAGACACAGTATGATAACGCTGCAGCTTCCGGCGCGCCGTTTCCTCATTTTCGGAAAAATACGAAAGCAGGTGCCGGCAATTTACTATTTTCCAGTCATAATTTCCAATATAAGTCATATAGCTGCTCCACCAGTAATCACTGATTCTGTGTACGTATCCTTTTTCCAGGGGGATTCTGTGAATCTGACGGCAACTATCCGCAATTTCGTCCAGTGAACCAAGTTCTGCTGTGATCTCTTCGCCAAAAGCCGGAACTGGAATACATCCAAAACGTCCGGGAGCCTGATGGTACAGATATACATAAGAGCGTTCCGCTCTGTGCATCCCGTCCAGTACAATCTCCTGACACGGGGCCTCTATAATAAAATATGCCTGTTCATCCATAATACAGAACGCGTAAATCTGCCATTCTTCTTTTCCCTGAGTCTCTGCAACAACATCCAGAAATCTCTTCTTGTTCCTCTCATCCGAAAAAATATAACGACTTCCCTGCACAACATGATAATAAACTTTCTCAGAAATTTCTTCTTTTGTCATTTTAACTCCTTTTCTTTGTTGCATTTTTCTTTGTAAACCTTTTCCTGTTAGACCAATTCCGGATTCGTTCTGCCGCAAATGCTACCATATCTGCCTCCTCCCTTCAACAAAAATTGACAAAGAGTGTCTTAGTCACACATTCTAATATAGTTCCCGGTAACGACCACATTGCAAAAAAACGGAATGCAACAAATCTGTTACATTCCGCTCTTCCACAACTTTTTCCCTGAAATTTTATTTCATCTGCTCTACAACTAAGCTCCGTTTAAACCGTCAGATGCCTGAAAATGCTGTCCATATGCCTCACTGTACTTATTCACACGCCCAATAATTCGGTCAGCCTCTGTGCCATCGACCACGGTAGGCTGATAATTATTATATCCATCCACAGAACTGATCTTACACGGAATAATCTCCACATTTTGATCTGCTATAACTTGATCCTGGCCTACCCTGAATGTCTGACGGAAAATCATGGTGTCTGTATCTGACGGCGAACTGTTGCCGCCAAAACAGAAATTCCCCAGGCTGTAGACAATGTATTTGCCGTTATAATACTCAATTCCCTGGAGCACATGCGGATGATGCCCTACCACCAGGTCCGCACCACAATCAATGGCCAGATGCGCCAGTGCCTGCTGCGTATCATCCGGCTCAGTCGCTTTCTCACTACCCCAATGAAAGGCTATAATTACAAGCTGGGCGCCGCCCTCTTTTGCGGATGCAATTGTTTCCCTCACCTGATTTTCTCTGGCCATTCCATCATTCAAAACATAAATGCCAATAAATGCAGTCTGAATACCATTGATCTCACGCAAAACAATCTCATCCCCAATACAATAATCAATACCAGCTTCCGTCAGATAACGCTTTGTATCAGAAAGACTTTTTGCTCCATAATCACTGCTGTGATTATTTGCCAGCGTGACAACTTCCACAGAACCACTCTTCAAAATCTCTGTATAAGAAGGGTCGCCTTTGAATGCATACTGTTTTGCCTCCCTTGTCGTCTCTGTGGTAAGCGTTCCCTCCATATTGGCAAATGTCACATCATCATTGTCCAGAACTTCCTTTACATTTCTGAAAAAGTATGCATGCCCGTTTACCGTATCAAACGCATTAAAGCTTGTTGTTGTATTAAAATTTTCATCTGTGCCAAGCGTACAATCTCCAATCGCGCTGATTGTGACGGTCCGCTCATTACTGACCTCTACCGTGCAGGAAGCTGATGCTACTCCGTCTGCACTGACTGTAATAACCGTCGTTCCTTCCCCTACTGCGGTTACAGCACCTGCACCATCCACCACTGCTACTTCCGGGTTTGCACTTTCAAACCTTAAATTATTCAGCAAAGCGCCTGCCGGACTCTCCTGATACGGCAAATAACGTGTTTCTCCTGGGAAGCATGACAACCTATTTGTCTGCAACGTTAACTCATGGGCTGCCTCTGTTGTAGTCTCCAAAATGGTACTCCTGTTTCCAGCCTCATCTTGCGCATAAAAATAATAGGTCGTATGTGGTTCAAACTGGACAGGTTCACTGTATTTATGATAAATAGGAATTCGAAAGTAATCATTGTCCTTTACCGAAGCATAAAAGACCCCGGAAACACCTGATCTTGCATCTGCAGCCATCACTTTGATCAATGCATCTTCTCTAGTCACATTCACAGAGGGCGCCTGTGCATCCAACATTGGCACCTCGATTTGTGCCGTCAGAACCCCTTTCTCTGTCGTAACCTCCGCTTCCAGCAGATAATCGGATGTCTCCACAGTAATCTGTCCCTTCTCATCCGGTATGTATTCTTCGCCCCCGATCAAAACGCTGGATACAGATGTCCCTTTTGCCCGAACCGAAAGCACGATCGGGTAAGAATTGCTCCACGTCTGCGGCTCACTTTCTACAGTGACCACCAATCCGGATTCCGCAGTAACATGCTCCGATTTTCGTTTCTCTTCCAGAAAAGAACGGATTCCATTTATCACAAGCAGTACCATGAGCACAACAAAGATCAGTCCGGTCCCAAGCATAAACAACTCTCTTCGGCTGATTCCCCTTTGTTCCAGGTCTTTCATAAACGAGGAAACTCTGCCTCCTGACTGTTCTCGTGTTGCCTTTATCTCGGGCTTTTTCTCCAAATCTTCCTCAAGTCCCGCTCTATCTCTTTCCCCGGAAGATATGTCCGACCGGCCTCTGCCAAGCAAACGGTCAAGCACCTGCTCATCCGAAGTTTTTTTCTGCTTTTCTGAAACGCTGTCGTCTGTCTCAAATGACTCAGAGGACATATGTTCTGGACTAGCTGTTTTTTTGACTCCTGTTTTCAGTTTCCGTTTTTTCTGTTCCTGTTTGGGTTTCTCTTCTTTCTTCTTTCGCAGACCTGACAAAAGTTCAGACATCCTGTGTGCACCTTCACCCAAAACCTTCTGCACTGTCTCTAGCTTCCGCCCCGTCCGCTTATCCGTATTTTCCTTTCGAACATGGCCTTTTTGACCATCTGCGTCTTTCTCCGCAACCTGTTCTGCACTTTCGTCCAATCTTTTCTTACGTGTCTCCAAAGGCTCTTCTATCTCTTCTTCTGAATCCAGCCCTGCTCTCTTTTTTGCTCTCGTTTTTTCAGCATCTGCCTTCGGCTCTCTGCGTGTACGCGGCTTTCTGTCCTTTTGCCCGGAATGCGGTTTCGGAGAGTCCGCCTCTGGCGTACTCTCCGCTTCCCGTCTTTGCAGCGCTTCTTCCGGCTCTTCGCCGTTTTGAACCGCTCTTATGATTTCCAGCAACTGGTCGGCATTCTCTGCCTTTATCTTCTTTTTCATTATTTAAAGTATGCTACTCCTGACTCAAAAATTTTCAGGTCCTGTTCTCCGTAGATGTTAATTGCCACGGACTCTCCGCGCCGCTCCGAATGTGCCATTTTTCCAAATACACGTCCGTCCGGGCTTGTAATGCCCTCAATTGCAAAATAAGATCCGTTGATATTCCATTCTTCCTCGCCAGCACAAATATTGCCGTCCGGATCACAGTACTGCGTTGCAACCTGACCATTTGCAAACAATTTTTGCAGCCATTCTTTGTTCGCCACGAAACGGCCCTCGCCATGAGAAGCTGCATTCGTGTATACGCTGCCAAGCTGTGCACCGGCCAGCCATGGAGATTTGTTGCTCACTACTTTCGTATATACCATTTTGGAAATATGGCGTCCGATCGTATTGAACGTCAAAGTCGGTGAATCTGGTGTCTGCCCTGTAATTTCCCCGTGCGGTACCAGACCAAGCTTGATCAGGGCCTGGAAACCGTTGCAGATACCGAGCGCCAGACCGTCTCTTTCATTTAAAAGCGCCATAACCGCTTCTTTTAGCTTCGCATTCTGGAATGCTGTTGCAAAAAACTTTGCAGAACCGTCCGGCTCATCACCCGCGGAAAAGCCGCCCGGGAACATAATGATCTGCGCCTGGCTGATTGCCTTCTCAAATTCTTCCACAGACTCACGGATGTCCTGCGCGCTCAGATTGCGGAATACACGGACATCCACCTGCGCTCCGGCCCGCTCAAATGCCATCTTACTGTCATACTCACAGTTCGTACCCGGAAATACCGGAATAAATACATGCGGCTTTGCCACTTTATTTTTGCACACATAAATCTGATTGGTACAGTATGTGCCGTCCTGTGTTTCCACCCGGTTTTTATCATCTTTAGAAGCAAACAAATAAGAAACAGCTCCGTCTGCCGGTTTTCCGTCAATATCCAGTCCGCCGCCTACTGTTGGAATGCCGGATTCTGTTTTGAATACGCGCTCCAAAGTTCCCTTCCATGCCAAAAGCGCTTTGTCCACAGGAATTTTCACATCCCTGTATTCAAAAATACCCTGGTCTGTCACTTCACCTATTACCGTATACGTAATCGCAAGCTTGTCTACTGCTCCGTCCGGTACCTCTGCGACAATGTCTCCAAAGCCTGCCGTAAACAGGTCGCGCTCGTCCACATGATGCTCCACCCGAAGCCCCATTCCATTTCCAAACGCCATCTTGGAAATGGCAGCTGCCAGTCCTTTTCCATCCAACGCATACGCAGAAATAATATTTCCCGCCTTGATATCCTGATGGAATTTCTCATACTGTTCTGTAATCTGACTGTATACCGGCAAATCGTACTCATCTTTTTCGATTCGCAGCAGAACGAGTTTGCTTCCTGCCTTTTTCAGTTCCGGCGTAATAATTGTCTTATCGCTCGCAATATCCACTGCAAAGGACACAAGTGTCGGCGGCACATCAATTTCATTGAAGGAACCTGACATACTGTCTTTGCCTCCAATGGACGGCAAGCCAAAACCAAGCTGTGCGGAATACGCGCCAAGCAGTGCCGCAAACGGCTGGCTCCACCGCTTCGGGTCCTCTGTCATCCTGCGGAAATACTCCTGGAAGGTAAAGCGAATCCGCTTGTAATCGCCGCCATTTGCCACAATCCTTGCAACGGATTCCAACACTGCATAAACAGCTCCGTGATACGGGCTCCAGCTTGACAGATACGGATCAAAGCCATAGCTCATCATCGTAACCGTATCTGTTTTGCCCTCCAGGACTGGAAGCTTCGCCACCATAGCCTGTGTCTCCGTAAGCTGATACCGGCCGCCATACGGCATAAACACAGAACCAGCTCCAATAGAACCGTCAAACATCTCCACAAGGCCCTTCTGGGAACAGCAATTCAGATCACTTAAGGTCTCCAGCCATTTGCTGCGAACATCTGCAACCTCTTCTCTTACAAAATACTTTTCCTCGCTGGACGGCATTTCTACTGTAACTGAGGTCTCCTGATGCGCACCGTTCGTATCCAGGAATGCTCGGGAAATATTGACAATCTCCTTATCTCTCCAGGTAAGAACAAGCCGCGGCTCCTCTGTCACTACAGCGACCTCTACTGCCTCAAGGTTTTCCTGCGCCGCATACCCCATGAACTCCTTCACGTCCTTCGGGTCCACGACAACTGCCATCCGCTCCTGCGATTCTGAAATCGCAATCTCCGTGCCATCAAGGCCCGCATATTTCTTCGGAACCTCATCCAGACAGATCCGAAGTCCCGGCGCCAACTCGCCGATTGCCACTGATACGCCGCCTGCACCAAAGTCGTTACATTTTTTGATCAGTTTGCTGACCTCCGGACGGCGGAACAATCTCTGAATTTTCCGCTCCGTCGGAGCATTTCCTTTCTGAACTTCCGCACCGCAAACTTCGATGGAGGCCTCTGTGTGCACCTTCGAGGACCCGGTTGCGCCGCCGATTCCGTCACGTCCAGTTCTTCCTCCAAGCAAAATAATGATATCGCCCGGGTCTGAATTTTCACGGATTACGGCGCTTCGCGGAGCCGCTCCCATAACAGCTCCGATCTCCATACGCTTCGCCACATAATCCGGATGATAAATCTCTTTTACATAGCCGGTCGCCAAGCCGATCTGATTTCCGTAAGAACTGTATCCATGCGCAGCCTCACGCACCAGTTTTTTCTGCGGCAGCTTTCCTTTGAGCGTATCTTTCACAGACACCGTCGGATCAGCCGCACCAGTCACGCGCATCGCCTGATATACGTACGTACGGCCAGAAAGCGGATCACGGATTGCGCCTCCCAGACAGGTAGCGGCGCCGCCAAACGGCTCAATTTCCGTCGGATGATTGTGCGTCTCATTTTTGAAATTAACAAGCCACTCCTCTGTTTTGCCGTCAACTTCCACCGGAACTACGATACTGCAAGCATTGATCTCATCCGATTCTTCCTGGTCCTGCAATTTGCCTTCCTTTTTCAGTTTGCGCATTGCCATCAGCGCCAGATCCATCAGGCAGACAAATTTATCCTCTCGCCCTTTGAAAATCTCCTCACGATCAGCAAGATACTGCCTGTACGTACCCTCAATCGGTTTCTTATAATACCCATCCTCAAATGTTACATCTTTCAGCTCCGTCGAGAATGTCGTATGACGGCAATGATCTGACCAGTAGGTGTCAAGGACACGGATTTCTGTCATTGACGGATCACGCTTTTCTTCTTTATTGAAATAATTCTGAATATGCTGGAAATCTTTGAAGGTCATGGCCAGATTCAAAGAAGTATAGAGTTTCAAAAGCTCTGCCTCCTCCATCAATCTGAATCCGTCAAAAGTAATGACATCTGCCGGCTCTTCAAATTCTGTCACCAGAGTCTCCGGCTTTACAAACCCTGCTTCTCTTGAGTCAACGGGATTGATGCAGTGGGTCTTAATGGCCTCAAACTCCTCTTCTGAAATATTTCCTGCCACTACGTAAGAGGTTGCAGAACGAATAATCGGCTCCTCATCCTCTTTTAAAAATCTTACACACTGTACAGCAGAATCTGCCCTCTGATCAAACTGTCCAGGCAGAAATTCCACTGCAAATGCCTTTTCATTCTCTGCCATCGGAAACTCTTCTTCATAAAGAACATCCACCGGAGGTTCAGAAAATACAGTACGGCATGCATCTGCAAACACCGTATCTGAGATATTTTCTACATCATACCGGATCAGTACCCGGACATTCTCAAGCCCTTCCACGCCGAGATAACTCCTGATCTCGTGCGCAAGCCCTTTTGCTGCTACTGCAAAGTCCGCTTTTTTTTCGACATAAACTCTTCTTACCTTACTCATCCATAACCTCCTGGCTTCCGCCTGTGATTTGTTGTCTACGCGAATTTTAACACAAGTGACACAGTCTGACAAGTTTCATGCGCAGTTTCTCGAAAGTTATTACAAGAACTATTTTGTAATTTCTCTTTTGTTATTCCTGGAATCCTTCGCAGTTTGTTGAAAAGGACAGGGATCATACCTGCCGTTTCCAGAAATGTTCCGCCTTCCCGCGCACTGACCTTAACGTACAGTAATCAAAATTCTCCCACTCAGCCGGAAACATGCTTCGGTAACGGGACGACTGAAACCGCTCATCCAGCAGCAGAATGACTCCCCTATCTTCCTCCGTACGGATCACACGGCCGGCAGATTGCAGAACCTTGTTCATCCCCGGACAGAGATATGCATAGAAAAAACCATCCTGTCCACGCCGATCATAAAACTGTTTCAGTATTTCCCGCTCTCTGCACACCTGGGGCAGCCCGGTGCCCACAATAACAGCCCCAATCAGACAATCGCCGCGCAGATCAATTCCCTCTCCGAAAATGCCGCCCATCACGCAAAAGCCTGCCAGCCCACGCTCGTGCGGTTGTTCAAACTGTTTCAGAAAATCTTCTCTTTCCGTCTCATTCATCCCTGTTTTCTGACAGAGCAGACAAACCGGATCACCTTTTTCCTCTGTCAGCGCTTCAAACTGTGCCGCCACCTCCTCCATCATCCGGTAGGAGGAAAAAAAGGCCATGTAATTGCCACGCTTCACCTCAATCAGCGCCAAGATATATTCCGCCATTTTGCGGTATTCCTGAACACTCCGACTCGTATATCGGCTGCTGGTGTCCGTGCCGATCATGATCCGCCTTCTGTCCGTGGAAAACACAGAATGCGCATAGATCGCATAAGCATCCGGATTTTCACTCAGCAGGCTTTTATAATACTGAATCGGCAAAAAGGTTGCGGAAAAATAGATCGTGCTTTTCCCCTTATCCAGACATTTTTGAAGATTTTCGGAAACATCTACACAATATAACCGGATTTGAAAACGTCCGTCCTCGCACAGCTCCGTATAAATAACGTAATTCTCGTTTAAAAGGTCGCAAGTATCCAGAAAACGCCGCACCTGAAAATACAGTTCCAGCGTACGTTCATTTAAGGAGGTATCTCTGGAATCCTCCAGAAAATCTTCCATTATACCGCACAGATTCATCAGATAAATCGGAAATGTCCCAATATCAGAACGGATTTTTATCTCCTCACATTCCCGCTTCTGTTCCAAAAGCCAAGTATTACACCGATTAAGCGCGCGAGACATCTTATGGCTGTGCGGTGCGATCACTTTTTTCAGTGCCAGAAAATCTTCCTTATATAAAGCAGCTGAAAACATCTCCCTCGCGCGCTCCACGAGATTATGTGCTTCATCAATCAGAAACAGATACTCTCCTTTTACGCCCTCTCCAAAAAAACGTTTTAATTTCGCCCGGGGATCAAAAATATAGTTATAATCACAGATAACCGCGTCTGCCCAAAGCGATACATCAAGGCCAAATTCAAACGGACAGACCTGCCACTTCTGTGCATACGTTTCAAGCACAGACCTGTCAAATACTTCACAGCCCGAAATCAAGTCGAACACTGCGTCATTGACGCGATCAAAATGCCCCTTTGCATACGGACATGCGTCCGGATTGCATTCCGTTTTCCCTAAAAAGCAGATTTTCTCTTTCGCAGTCAGTGTAATTGACTTCAGCCTCATCCCCTGTTCGCGCAAAATCGCATACGTATCCTCCGCCACCGTTCTTGTGACAGTTTTTGCAGTGGCATAAAAAATCCGCTCTGCAAGCCCTTCCCCAACAGCCTTCACTGCCGGAAAAATCGTTGATATTGTTTTCCCGGTTCCGGTCGGCGCCTGAATAAAAAGCGTCTTTTTGCGCAGCATCGTGCGATAGACAGAAGAAGCTACCTCCTTTTGTCCTTCCCGCCACGGGAACGGAAATACAAGCTTCTTCAGAGATTCCTGCCGCACTTTCCTCCATTCTTTCTGAAGTTCCGCCCATTTCTGATACCTGCCTGCCACATCCAGGAACCATACCTCCAGCTCTTCCACAGAAAAATCCTGCCGAAAGCGCTTGATTTCTTCACTTTCCAGATTGCAGTAGGTCATCTGTACTCCTATTTGCAGGAATGCTTCCTGCTTTCCATGAATGTACGCATAACACTTCGCCTGCGCCAGATGAAGCAGCGCCGGCTCCTGCATGAGAGTTACATCGCGGTATACGCCCTTTATCTCATCAATAACGGTATAGCTTCCTTCGCCACAATGATCTGCCTCTTTTGTGCTTTCTTCCGTAAAAATGCCATCTGCCCGCCCCTCCACAATAAGCGTATAGCCATCTCCCGGGATCTCTATGGAAAGCGGAACCTCTGCCCGGTAATTGCTTCCCATTCGCCCCTGTATTTTCCGGTGGATGCGGCTTCCGGCCTGCATGGCCTCCTTCTCCGCAAATCCGCCCCGCCGGCTGTCGATATCGCCCGAGCGCAGAATAAACTCTACCAGATTTCGGACAGAAATCCGGATTTTAATTTCCTGTTCCATCAAATCCTGCTTTCCTCTCCTGCGTTGAACCAATACAAATCTATAATAAAATTTTCAACTAGGTATGTTTTCCTACATTGTAGCCATCTACTGTAAAAAAAGCAAGTAAAGGAACTGAAACAAATCCGATTCCTGTTGCTTTCCTTTCCCTAAGAACAAAAGTGTGCTTCGCACACCTCGCGAGTCAATAAATTTCAGAGCACAGCTTTTGTTCCGCGCGCGAAGCTGCGCATCCTGCCGGGGGCTTTTATCGTATAGGAGACAAAGTTTCCTATACGATAAAAAAGAGGCTTCCGGCCTTTATGGCTTCGGAAACCTCTAAAAATTTATGCAACAGCAAACTTATTCAGCACATGTTCGATGGAGCAGTCCTCCTGTGCATATTTCACTGTCAGCGTCTGAGTCAGATCAAGGCTCATCACACCCATGATCGATTTCGCGTCAATAACCACGCGGTTGTAAGATACATCTACGTCATACTGACACTGTTCAGCCGCTCTCACGAATTCTGTCACATCATTTACCGCATTCAGTCGGATTTTTTTCTCCAACATCCAAATCCCTCCTTGTGATGAAAACCCTTCAGATCAGCTAAATATCTTAGACCGCTCTGTTCCTGATTGATTTTCCATATTATTACATAACCAATTTTTCCCGTCAAGAAGCGATTTTATACATTTTCCAAACTGAAAATTATATTTTTTGTGCTTTTCGCAGACAAATTTTTCTCGTTTGTGCAGATAGCCTTTCCAAAATGCCTTTATAGCGCGGACATTCGTCTTTCTGCCGTTATCCCTCCGTCATCCAGCGGCGGAATTTAAGCGGCCAGAACTGGCGCTGCAATCCGCGGTTTTCCCTGGCCTCCACAGAAATACTCCTGCAAAATCCTTTCCAAAGCTCCTGCATCTCCTCCTCCCGAACTGCAAGCTGATCCTTCGCCACCTCGTCAGGACTCGTATCCCGCAGAATAAACCAGGGCCTTTGTTTCCCGTGAATCAGGCAGTCGTTGTGTCCATTGTCGTAAATCATAAAATTCTCATTCGGAAAACGGTCGGAAAAATGCTCCCCGATCAGAGGTAAAACCTGATTCTCTGCCTGAATCTCAGAAAACAGGACGCCGCTGTCCAGCTCCCGAAACCGTACAAACTGAAAGTACCGGTGCGCCTCATTCCCAACCTTGCGTGAAAGTTCAAAAACGCGACAGACATCCCTGCTTTGCAGATTCCATATGACATTCTGCGCCTCATATTTTGTGACATTTGCGGACATGCCATGCACAATCACGCGATAAATACAGTCTGCCTTCTCCGGATATGCTGACAATGCTGCCTGATAAATCACCCGGTAGGCATCCTGCCCCATTTTAGAGCGGACAGAACGCGCCACTTTCGCTGCCTTCTGCGCATCTGTTTCCACCTCCCGGTATTCGACAAACAACTCCAAATCCATCTTCTCCCTGAGACGCAGCGCCACAGCCTCATGCCCGATTCTGCTGTCCCATGCATCATATACGCCCGTAAAGATACCATCCACACTATCCTCACACTGAAAAATCACCATGTAAAGTCCCCCCTAAAATCTGTACTCCCGCATTTCCCGGTTAACGCACTTTTTCATACTGCCTTTTCTTACCTGCTCTACTCCAAATTTTACTGCCAAAACGTACTATCCCACGTCTTTCCTACTACTGGGCATCCCTCTGACTATACTCCTCCGATTCACGCGAAATGTCTCCGTTTCACACACCAGCCTGCAAAAGCTGCTGCGGCACTTCTCCGAACACCCGGTCATCATCAAACAAGGAAAGCTGACGGTAAGTGACTGTCTCCGCCGGAGTACGGCTCTGGCTGTACATCAGATTCCGCAGAATAAAATCTTCTTCTATTTTTAGAGGATACATCTGCCTGCCACTGCATGTAATAAAGTAAATGGCCCGCTTCAGCACCACACCCGCTCTCTTTAAATCCGCGAAATCCAAACTGCTGATTCTCCTCGCCTTTATTATCCGCTGTGCGGACTTCGGACCGATCCCCGGTACGCGAAGCAGTGTATAATAATCCGCCCGGTTGATCTCCACCGGAAACTGCTCCAGATGAGAAAGCGCCCAGTCACACTTCGGGTCCAGAAACACATTAAAATTCGGCCGCTTTTCACTGAGCAGTTCTCCTGCTCCAAACCCGTAAAACCGCAGCAGCCAGTCTGCCTGATAGAGCCGGTGTTCACGCAGAAGCGGCGGTCCTCCCGGCAAAGCCGGAAGCTCGGCGTCCTGATTTACCTGGACGAAAGCAGAGTAAAATACTCTTTTCAGCTCAAATTTCTGATAAAGCGATTCTGCGACAGATAGAATCTGATAATCATTTTCCGGCGTGGCCCCGATAATCATCTGCGTGCTCTGTCCGGCAGGCACAAACTGAGGCGCGTTTTTAAATAACATCAGCTCGTTTTTATGCTCTTTGCGTGAGAGCTGTACCTGTCTCATAGGAGCCAGAATCTTTTTCCGCGTCTTATGCGGGGCAAGTCTGCGCAGACTCTCCGCAGTCGGAAGCTCTAGGTTCACGCTCATGCGGTCTGCCAGGAACCCTGTCTTTTCAATCAGTTCCTGCGGGGCTCCAGGAATCGCCTTCACATGAATATACCCCTCGAAATGATACTCATGGCGCAGCTTATAAAGCGTCTGATACAAAAGCTCCATCGTATAAGACGGGCTCTTTAAAATCCCGGAGCTTAAGAATAATCCTTCAATATAATTCCTGCGGTAAAACTCAATCGTGAGACGACAGACCTCGTCCGGGGTAAAAGCTGCCCGCTCCACATCATTGGAAGAACGGTTCACACAATATTTGCAGTCAAACACACACTCATTGGTAAATAAAATTTTGAGCAGCGCGATACAGCGTCCGTCTGCCGAAAAGCTGTGACAAATCCCTGCTGCCGTGCAGTTGCCCATACCTTTTCCGCTGCCTTTACGGTCTATGCCACTGGAAGTACATGCAACGTCGTACTTCGCCGCATCTGACAGAATTTCCAGTTTTTTATAAAGGTCCATATTTTTTGCAATTTCCATACTGCTACGCCCGCCTTTTTTTCGAATACACGTTCGAGAACGTCTGTTCTAATTATAGCACAACAAATGAATTTTGCAAGCCCCAAATATTTCTAAATACGTTTGCATTCTCTATTTTTCTTCTCGGATTTGATTCCGGTACTCCGACGGAGCCTGCCCAGTATACGACTTAAATGCTCTGGAAAAATTTTTCATATCCATGTATCCCAACTCCTCCGCGATCTTACTCATCTTAATATTGGAACTGCAAAGCAACTGCTTCGCCCTGCGCATCTTATACTGCAACACATAATCCTTGAAATTAATGCCTACCTTCTCTTTAAACAGAATACTCAGATAGTTCTTATGAATATTGCAGGCATTTGCCACTGTATCGAGAGAAACATTTCCGCAATCCTGCGCAAGCATTTTGTCTGTAATATACTGCACCGAATCGGCACTGCCCGCCATCGGCCGAATCCCCTCCTTTTCCATACGTATATCGGCAAAAATTGCGCTCTGTTCCAGAATCCTCTGTTCAAACTCCTCGCGCCTGATATTTTCCAGCTCCTGCTTTAACAGCCCCACAAATTCCGGTTGCTTGATCGGCTTGAGTACATAGCTAGAAACACCAATGTTGATTGCCTCCTGCGCGTAATGAAATTTGTCATAGCCGCTGATGATGATCATATGCGGATGATAGGTCTCACGAAGCCTGCGGCAAAATTCCAGCCCGTTCATTTCCGGCTTCTCCACATCTGCAATGATCAGCATCGGTTTTTCCTTTACCGCATATTCCAACGCGTCAACAGAAGAGGTAAAAACAACGCGCTCCAAACTGCTGTCAACCATCTCAATCAGCTTTCCAAGCCCTTCCAATACCCATTTGTCATTATCCAGAACCAGTATTTTCATCATGCGCCTCTCTTTCTGTCAAGTATCCGGCAAAATCTGCTGTGGCAGGTATACCCTGGCCAGGAGTCCCTTCTCCTCCTGATTTTGCAGCGTGATTCCATATTTTTCTCCGTAAATCAGTTTGAGCCTCTCGTCAATATTTTTCAGGCCATACCCGTTTGTACTGGAATTCATGCCCGATACCGGCACCTCTTCTTTTCCGTAAGCTGAAATGCCAGAACCATTATCTTCCACCGTGATCATCAGAAACTCCTTTTCCGCAAACACACGTATGACCAGATGCAGCTCGGAGGACACAAACCCATGCAAAATTGCATTTTCTACAATGGGCTGAAGAATAATGCGCGGAATCACTCCATCCGAATACGCGTCATTTACCTGTATCTCATACGAAATTTTATCATTATAAATAAATTGTTCCAGCATCAGATAATATTCCACCTGCTCCAGCTCATCCTGAATCGAGTGAAACAGCTTTCCCTGATTCAGAGTCAGACGGTAAAACGCAGACAGGCTGTGAATGATATCGCAAATTCTGTCTGTTCCGGAAAGGTAGGCCATCCAGTTAATCGAATCCAGCGTGTTGTACAGCATATGGGGATTGATCTGGGCCTGCAGCGAATCAAGCTCAATCTTTCTGTTCTGATCCTGCGCCTCCATATTTTCCCGAAACAGCGTGTGGATTCGAATCCCCATCTCATTAAAATTCTGGGCCAGATAAGTCAGCTCATCTGAGCCGGTTAACTGTATCTCTCCATTTTCAGCCGGAAGTTCATCCTGCTGCATAGCCGTCACGAGCTGATTAATCGGCCGTATAATGGACTGCGATACAAAAAACGTCACTAACACCAGAATAACAACAAGAATTATCCCAATCAGAATACACAGATAAATCTTTTGCGTCAGTTTGGAAATCATGCGGTCATAATTCGTAAAGATCATCAGGTTCCATTCCAGAGGATTTGTGACAGATTTTGAGACAAGATAATTCGTGCCGCCGATCTCCAGTACGCCCGCTTCCTGATCCGGCAATTCTTCCAGCACTGTTCCGAGTGTCTCCTGTTCTTCCGGGCACAGCTTGGCGGACACCAAAAAATCATCTGCTGTGCGCACCACGATATTATAAAGAGACTCATCTAATCCCATGGCAATCTTTTCGATAAACAGCTCCGGATCAATGGATACAAAAAGCGATCCGATCACATTGCTGTACAGCTTTGACTTAATCTGTACGCCAATGACGATTTTTCTTTTTTCCTCTTTCTGAAGTACCGTATTGTTCTCCATCACACAGTTTCCGAAGCTGACAATACGCTTCCCCGACTCCTGCATCCGCCTCATAAACTGGCTGCTTTCCAGTTTTCCGGAGGTAATATTATCCGGGAAAGAGATAATGGAAGACTCCGTGCCTGTCAGCTCAATCGAATATAAATCATGATTGTCCGCAAAATATGAAAATATATCGCCCGATATCTCCGTAGAATAGTGGGACCAGTCATTTGTCGCAATTACTTTATTGTAATTGTTCACGGCAGAGACAAGCGAGGTTTTTGTGCTGAGCGCATTGAGCGGCGTGATAATTGATTCAAGATATACGTTTAAGTTATATTGAATCATACGCTCAACCATTTCCACATGTTCCCGCTCACTCCCTGTAATTGTCGAATACGCGGTAATACTCAGTAACAAAATAATAAAAAGACAGGTAATTGCAGGCAGCGCAACCGAGCTGATCAGCAGCCGTTTCGTAAGGCGGACCTTTCTGAGAAGCACTGTAATTCGTTCCTGTATCCATCCCGTAAAACCTGCTTTTTTCATGCTCATAACCTCCCCGGTTTCTTCCCATTTTATCAGAATCTTTTTGGATTATCCAGAAACATAGTCACATAAAGCCAGGACGGATGCAAATTGCAAGAGCCCTGCAATATTTGCATCCGTCGTAAGCAGCCGTATTTTAACAAATTTTTATTGCAAAAACTCTTTCACACCGTTTACAATCCCGTTGTGATCTAACTGATAATACGCAAGTAGCTCCTCGTAATCCCCGCTTGTTTTTGCATAATCCAAAGGCAGGCCCATCCGTTTTACCATAACATTGGCCAAATCGGACAATTCCTCCGTAACAAGAGAACCCAGTCCGCCGCAGACATAATGTTCTTCAACGGTAATCACCCTGCCTGTCTTTGCCGCAGATCTGCGAACAAGCTCCCGGTCAAGCGGCACTACGGTCGGCATCCCGATCAGCTCGGCTGAAACTCCCAGCGCCTCCAGCTCCAAAACCGCTTTTAATGCGCTTCCTGTTGTCGAGCCTGTCGTAACAATTGTAACATCCATACCTTCCCGCAGCAGCTTTCCCTTTCCGATTACAAACGGTTCCTGCTCAAAGATCTGCGGTATTTTCGGATTTCCGATTCTCATATAGACCGGCCCTTTGTAGGCAAGCATCGCTTTTACCGCTTCCTGAATCTCTCCCGGATCAGAAGGGGCTAGGATGGTTATTCCCGGTATCAACCGCATCAGACCGAAATCATCCAGGCTCTGATGCGTGCTGCCAAGATCCGAATACGTAATTCCGCAGTTACGTCCCACCAGCTTTACATTCTGGCGCATATAGCCGATATCATTGCGGATCATCTCATAGGGACGGCAGGTCACAAAGGGAGCAATCGCGCAAAATACAGGAATTTTCCCGGTCGTGGCCATTCCCGCGGCAGCTCCCACGACGCCCTGCTCCATGATTCCGCACTCAAAATAACGTTCCGGATACTTTTTCATAAATTCCCCGAATCCGGAACTTTTTCCGCTGTCTGCTGAAAAAACAACCACGTCCGAATTGCTTGCCGCCGCTTCTGTGACGGCCTTTCCGAATTCCTTTCTTGGGTCAAATAATTCACCAATCATTGTTTCATCTCCTCCAACTGTTTCTGCAGCCCTGCGATACGCTCTTCCATTTCAGCCTCCGCCTGCCGCAGCAGCTCTTCTGACGCATTCCAGAAATGGAAATCCGTCTGATTTTCCCCGAACGAAAGCCCCTTGGCCTTTACTGTTTTGCAGATAACTGCCGTCGGTTTTCCCTTTTCCAGAGGAAGCTGTTCCAGTACGTTCAAAATCTGCTCCATGTCATTGCCGTCAATTTCCGTAACAGCCCAGCCGAAGTCACGGAATTTGCAGTCAATCGGTTCCATGCTCATAACCTCCGTGACGGCTCCGCTGATCTGCAGGCCGTTGTTATCCACAAATACGACCAGATTGTCCAGGCCGAATTTTGCTGCAACCGCCGCGCCTTCCCAGTTGGAGCCTTCCGGCAGTTCTCCGTCTCCGGTCACTACAAACACTCGATACGCTTTTTGGTCAAGTTTGCCCGCCATGGCCATGCCTGCCGCAATCGAAATTCCATGTCCCAGCGCTCCCGTATTTGCCTCAACGCCGTTTAGCTTATGCATATCCGGATGTCCCGGAATCAGACTGCCCAGTTTGCCGTATGTATCTAAAATTTCTTTCTCAAAAAAATCCTTTTCTGCAAGCACGCCATACTGTGCCAGACATTTATGGCCTGCCGACAGAAGGAACCGGTCGCGGTCCGGATTTTTTGCGTCGGCCCCGTCAATGTTCATTGCATGGAAATACAGGGCCGCAACAAGATCAATCGCCGAAAATGCGCCTCCAACGTGACCATGTCCTCCTGCCCGGATCATACGGATTACATTTTCTCTGCACCGTTCCGCTTTTATCATCAGTTCTATTGCTTTTCTCTTGTCAGACATGTTACACCATTCTCCTCATACTCATTGATACGCGCTACTTTTGCGGCCGAGCGGCTGTTTGGGTCAAACGTTACGCTGAGATATTCTTTTACCAGACATTTCGCAAGCTCAATGCCAATCACCTGCGCTCCCATGGTAATGACATTCGCACAGTTGCTAAGTTGCGCACGCTGCGCCTGATAAACGTCGTTTACCAGAGCCGCGCTGACCCCCTTTACTTTATTCGCCGCAATACACACGCCAATTCCTGTCCCGCAGATCAGAATTCCTCTGTCACACTGGTGTCCGGCAACTGCTTCGCCCACGCGAATTGCAGTGTTTGCGTAAATCACGTCGTCGCTGCCAAAATCCACGGTCTCATGGCCGAGACTCTCTACAAATGGAATTAACGCTCTTTTAAATTCCTCCGCATTCGGGTCACATCCTATTGCAATTTTCATTGCATTTCTCCTTTCTGCTCCTTCCAGTCTCTTATGAATTCTTTATGGCTCCTCACATACGCTTCCGCCTTTTCCATAAAG
Organism: Blautia sp. St.27G3; assembly: GCF_059728505.1. NCBI lineage: Bacteria > Bacillati > Bacillota > Clostridia > Lachnospirales > Lachnospiraceae > Blautia > Blautia sp. St.27G3. The sequence continues at coordinate 915,656 of NZ_BAAGFO010000001.1, forward strand.
CTTTTCCCGCAGGCCTGCACCGGCTTTCTCGGCATTCCTCCGTGATAGCCCATGAGATTCATGACTGCCTTTACGCCCGCTACGCCTGCCTTTCCACCCGTTTCCTTTGCAGCTTCCTTCAACCGCCGCATAAAATCCTCCGACGCCGTCTGATCCGCTTCCCGGATGACCCGGTAAAATTCCACACACGTTTCAGGAAAATAATTGGCCGCTGAAAGAATCCCGCCTTTTCCCCCTCTTTGCGTGCAGAGGAAGAAATTATTCAAAGATCCGGCCAGAACCTGAAAGTCATCCCGTCCGCCCACACAGCCCATGTACGCGCTCATCATATCCGGCGAAGTATCTTTGATACCCGCAATATTCGGATGATCTGCCAGAATGCGCAGCGCTTCCGGCGAAATCCGCACGTCGTTTACAAAGCCCGGCGCACAGTAGATCAGAATCGGATATGGGCTGAAATCGGCAATTGCCTGATAGTAATCGATCAGCGCATCGTCGGTCATCAGGTTTTTAAAATAGCCGGGCGTCAATACGGATAAATAATCAACCGCTGTCCGGGCGTCTGCCACGCGCCGGATAAACGCAAGCGTCTGATACAGAGATTCTCTTCCAACCCCCGCGATCAGAATTTTATCCGGCGCTTTTACCTCCGCTGCCGCCTGTATGACTGCAAGCGCTTCCTCATCGCTTAAAGAACGAAATTCCCCATTGCTTCCCAGCGCCATATATCCTCCGACGCCTGTCCCGTTCAGCTTCTCATAGTTCGTCTTCAGCCAGTCCAGCCTAAGCTCCCCCGTTTCGTCAAACGGGGTGACGCAGGGGACAATGATTCCTTCCATTTTTTTCATCCTGCTTTCCTCGCTCTCCTGCCTTCCTGATTTCTGTTCCCATCATTCCGGCATTTGCTTTAAAATCGGATCACGGCCTTTACCACTTCATTCTTTTTGTTTACCGAATCCTCAAATGCCTGCTGAATGTCTTCGAGATCGTAATCATGAGTCGCAACCTTCTCAATCTCAGCCAACCCGCTTTCCACTACGGCAACGCTTGCCGGAAACAGATTCACATACCGGAACAGGGAACGGATCTCAAGCTCTTTTGCCATAATCTGCCCGAAGTTAAACGTAATTTCCTCCTCCGCAGACATGCCGACCAGAACAATCCGCCCGCCGCGTTTCGCAATATGCGCTGTCTGTGCAATCGTAAACCTGCTCCCGGCTGTCTCAAATACCACGTCCGGTCCTTTTCCCCCGGTCAGCTCGCTAATCTTTGCAAGAGGGTCCTCGTTCCTGCTGTTGATCACATGGTCCGCGCCGAGCTCCCTGGCCTTTTCCAGGCGGATATCCTCAAGATCGCACACAATAATCTTCCCTGCGCCTCTTGCCTTACATGCCAGCATAGTCATCAGGCCAATACAACCGCTTCCGAGAATGACTGCCGTGCTTCCGGCCGTAATTTCTGCTTTCTGCGCCGCATACATACCGGTGGCAAACGGCTCGATCAAAGCGCCCGCCCGTGAGCTTACGTGCTCCGGCAAACGGTAGCAGAGATCCGCCTTAAACGGAACGTATTTCATATAACAGCCCTGTACAGGGGGCGTTGCCCAGAACACAACCTCATTGCAGAGGTTATATTTTCCGGATTTGCAGTACTCGCACTTCCCACAGGTTACACTCGGTTCACAGCAGACCCGGTCGCCCTTTTTCAGATGTGTGACCTTGCTTCCCACTTCCACAACCATTCCGGCGCATTCATGCCCCAGCATAAATGGAATATCTCTGTCCTCCCTGACTTTAAACGTTCCGCAGGCGCCGTCATGAAAATAATGCACGTCCGAACCGCACACGCCCACATATTCCACCTGAATCAGCACACAGTCCTCCGCCACGGGAAGTGAAACCTCCAGCTGTTTTCTCATTGCCTGCTGCATGGCAGGATCTTTTACTATCTGTTCGATATTATTCTCGTCTACGACCACCATCTTCCCGATTTCTGTCATAAACGCACCTTTATTCAAATACTTTTTTTCTGACATCCGATCACTCCTCACCTTTTATAGCAAAACCTTTGCTTTATTACCGCAGGTTCACCCGATTATACGGGATCTCCCCATTCATCACGCACACTGCTGTCTCCGCGGCTTTGCGGTGCAGCATATCGGCAGCCTCCACCGTATTGTAAGCGACGTGGGGCGTAACAATAATATTGTCGCACTGATACAAAGAATGCGCCGTATCGTGAATCGGTTCCTGTTCCACAACATCCAGAGCTGCTGCTGTGATTCTGCCGCTCTTACAGCCTTTTATGAGTGCGTCCTGGCTTATGATCGGCCCCCTGGCCGTATTGATCAGCATGACGCCGTCCTTCATTTTTGCGATTGCCGCGTCGTCAATCAGATGATGCGTTGCTTTCCTATACGGAACATGTACCGAAATAACATCCGCCCTCGCATACAGCTCATCCAGCGTTACCCGCTCACATCCCATACGCGCAAAACAGTCCTCCGGAAGAAACGGGTCGTATGCAATCATCTGAATACCAAGGGGCCTTATCATGCTGTACACGGTTCTCGCGATATTTCCGAAGCCGATCAATCCCATCGTAAGACTGCTCAGCCTGTGAGACGGATAACCGTACGCAACGTTCCATTCCCCGCGCCGGCAGCTCCGGTCAAAGAAGGTGATCTTTCTTGTGAGATCCAGCAGCATGGCCAGCGTCAGGGACGCAACGTCCTCCAGACAGTAATCCGGTTGATTGCAGCAAAATACCTGGTGCCTCGTACACGCCTCCACATCCACGCAGTCGTATCCTACACCGTAACGCACCACTGCCTTCAGGTTCGGAAGGCTGCCAAGAATCTCCTCTGTAATCGGCAGATAGACAACCCCGATTACCTCCGCATCCTTTGCAAATTCCATGATCTCTTCCGCGGTATGGCAATTTCCTATTTCCGCCGTATATCCGGCCGCCTCCAGGATTTCCTTCTCCTGGTGGAAATCACTGTCCGGATAAACATAAGAATCTAAGATACAATATTTTTTCATAATCGCTGTTTTCCTTTACATATAATACTTTGCCAGCTCTACATTTCCGCGGATCGGACAGTCGTCCACCACGTCAAAAGCCATTCCCTGATAAAAACGCTCCTTCAGGCGCAGGTAGCTTTCTGTCGCCATACCTCCGGAAATTTTTACCGTTCCCTTAAGCTTTGTGACCTGCTCTGCCCGGTCAATCGCCGCAGTCATCACCTGCTGAATGCCAATCAGATATGCGACCAGAAGGTCTTCTCTTTTTGTGGCAAGCGTCAGTCCATGCCAGGCTCCCGTTCGTTTTTCCAGGCTCTGGCGATCGCCTGCCAGATAGGGATCAAATGTCACTTCCAGCTGGCCGCTTTGCAGATACTGTTCGATCGCACGTTCCTCAAAGGCATAAAACTCCTCCTGGGACAGATCCTGACAGAACTGACTGTAAAACCAGTCGACTCCAAATCCGCCGCACGTTGTCACGTAGATCTGCCAGAGGCCGGGCAGCGCTGCATTCCTGAGATAGTAATCCGGACTGGTCTTTGGCCGGTCTGTCAAAATTGACACCATCTCAGAAGATCCTGTCGTATTCATGATTTCTCCTGCGGTTCTGTTCCCCGCGCCCATCTGGGCGGCCGCCACATCATTCGTACCCACGCAGACCGAAATCCCGGCCGGCACGCCAAGGCGGTGTGCAACCTCTTCTACCAAAGTTCCATGCACCATGCCCGGACTGTAAATCTCGCCAAACAGATCTTTTCGAAGACCAAATTCCCGGATCAGCTCCTCCGACCAGCCTCCCTGCGTCGTTGTCTCGTACATACCGATCATGGATGCATTCACAAAGTCCACCATCCATTTTCCGGTCAGTTTTTTATGGATATATGTAGGAAGATGGCCTACTGCGTACGTTTTGTCCAGAATATCCGGCATATTCTGGCGCATCCAGAGCAGCGTCATCGCAGAGCAGCCGCCCGGGAACGGATAAATTCCGGCAATCTCCATATAACGCCTACTTCCGAAAACGCGGTCGATATATTCAGTCTGCGCTCTGCTGCGCCGGTCCAGATGCGTAATGATGTTGGGATATACGAGGCTGCCATCCTGATCGAGAAAAACAGGGGAAGGAGAGAAGGTATCATAACAGACCATTTCGACCTTTTTCAGCAAATCCTGATTCAGCCGGGACGCCGCTCCATAAAACGCACGGAACAGATCTGCTTCGCGAAGCTCATTTTTCTCTCCCGGAAAAATCTGATAATGATACGCTTCCTTACTCCAGCATTTCGTTTCCAGTTTTTCATCCATCAGAGACATTTTTACTGCTGAAGTCCCGAAATCTATGGATAAAAACAACATCTTTCCATTCTCCCTTCTATTCCAGCGCATACGCCCGGACCGGCGAGCCGTCCAGATTCTTCAGCTTTAACGGAACTGCATGAAGCTCTACCACCGGTTTTGTTATGGCAGACACATGCGCAAGACTTTCCACAATTAATATATTTCTTTTCAGAAGTTCCTCATGGACCTCCTGATGCCGCACCGGATGGACAGAAGGCGTCTCCAGACCGATCAGGTGAATCCCCTTCTCCTCCAGCAGCAAAGCCACCTCCTCATGCAGGCCTCCGTAATCCTGGAAAAATACCGCGGTACCGAACTTTTTCTCCCAGCCTGTTTTGAAAATCACTGCGTCGCATGCATCCAGCATGTCTTCGTATTTCAGGCAATCCGCCCTTGTAATTTCACCCTCATGGCCGGTGAAATCCAAAACAGCAGTCTGCCATCCGATATACTGCTCTACCTTAAGATCCGTGATTGACCGGGTCTCCGGCAGTTTATGTACCGGCGCATCTACATGCGTTCCACTGTGCGTTCCCATAATAATCTGGCTCACAAAATAACCGTTTTTATAACAATGATGCTTTAAAATCCCAACCGGAGGGTCCGCCGGAAAAACCTCCATCGCATGTTCTACTGTATAAGACAGATCAATTACATTTCGGCTCATGTTTCACTCCATTCGGATATAAGATAATTTTGCACGCATCATCCGTGCGGTTCTGCATCATATCCACCGCTCTCTGAAAATCTTCCGTACTTTCAAGCGTCATTCGGTGGGAAATAATATTCTCCACATCCAGCCTTCCGCTTTCAATACAGGAAATCACGAAAGGCCACACATTCGGACTTCCCAGAGAACCGCGGATATCAATGCTGTTCGTGCTGATAAAGTCCCAGTTGCAGTCAGCCTTCGCACTGTCAAAAAAGCCGCAGATGCTGATACGTCCGCCCGGCGCCATCACGTTCTCACAATCCCGGAAAACACCGGAGGTTCCCGCAGCTACCACCACTGCGTCAATTCCATGGCCTCCTGTTTTTTTCAGAACGACCTCTTTTAAGTCTTCCTTCCGGATATTGACTGCCGCGTCTGTATACGCTGCCGCCCTTACCAGGCGCTCGTCTCTTGTTCCGGAAATAATCACGCATTTGGCACCGCAGATTTTTTTTGCAATCTGCGCCGCAAGAAGCCCGATCGGTCCGGGACCGATCACCAGTACGTTATCTTCCGGTTTGATATCCGCCCGTTTTACGGCCTGCATCGCAATGCCTGCCGGCTCCACAAGCGCGGCCCAGTCCATACTGATTCCGCTTACCCGGTGAAGGCTTGCTGCCGGAAACGTAATGTACTGCGCATATCCGCCGTCCCGGTTCATCACTCCCGTCTCTGTCCGGTTTTCGCATAAATGCGGCCGTCCCTCCTGACAATACGAGCAGAACCCGCACCGTACCGTACACTCTCCTGTAACCTGATCTCCGACCTGAAATTCCTTTACGCCAGGTCCAACTTTCTCCACACATCCGGCCCACTCGTGCCCCGGGACAATCGGAAGCTTTGCCTGGCCCGTTTTGTAATACTGCATCTCATTGCTGAGTATTCCGTAATCCGTTCCGCAAAGTCCCACTGCTTCAATCCGGATCAAATCCTCCCCCGGACCCGGTTCCCTGACCGGTATTTCTTCCATCCCATACCGGAATGGCCCTCTTACCACAATCGCTTTCATTGAAAAGCCTCCTGTCTCCTACGTCATCAGTAAAGATTAAACGCCTCATGCCCTTCCCGCAATGTGCCGTCCTTTTTGATAAAACACATATTGCCCGGGTACGGAGACATTTCCATATGGATATCTGAGAAATCCATATGCTCCTTCCAGCCAACCGGACCGTCCACCGGATCATGCAAATCCGCTACCCGACTGTAATGAAGCGCATGCGCAATAATTCCAATGCCACGTTTTGCAAGCTGCGGCATCGTATAATGGATGTTATTCAGTCTCCACTCATTGATCATAGAGCCCCACAACGTCTCCGTGGCAAGCAGCTGCTTGTTGCTCTTTTTCGAAACATCCACATAATCATCCAGAAACTTTTCAAATTTGGCGCGGTCTTCCTCATTGTCCACTGCCGGCCAGTAATACGGATGAATCATCAGAACATCGCAGACCGGCTCCACCCGCTCAATACCCGGTTTGCCGTCGTCCGGACGAAGGCTCATTCCGGCCGGCGCAATCGCTTTTATTTCCTTGATCTGCCTGTAAATACCGGCAAGCCACTGGAACTCATACTCCTCAATCATCCCGAGATTTTTGATTTCCGTTGTATAAGAAAACGGCTCATTGACAATATCCCAGGCAATGATCCTTTCATCCGCCTTGTGCGCTCCAACGATATGATCCACATACCGTTCCATCAAATACGGCTGGTTCACATGGCTTGCTCCCGGATAAAAACAGTCAATGTATTCTCCGCCATTATCGAGAGGATCTGCATGCCAGCGGTTTAAAAGAACCGGCACAACCTTAATGCCAAGTCCGTCCGCAATCTGAAGTGTCTTCTCAAAATTGTTTTCAAATTTTTCCTGATCTCTTGTCCATGCATGCATATCCAGCCAGATCCGGACCGTATTAAAATTCGGGAAATAGAACTTTCCTCTTCGAAGCTCCAGCTCCACTGTATCCGGCCTGTAGTACAACCAGTTTTCAAAACTGGAAGAGCCATAACTCGGCTGATAATTAAACCCACGTACCTTTGAAAAATCTGTCATGTTATTCACGCTTCCTTTCTTTTATCATGGATATAGAAAATTAAAGTTTATTCTTTTTCTGTTCCTTTTCTTTAGCCTTTTACAGCCCCCGCCGTAAGTCCCTGAACAATATACTTCTGTGCAAATACCAGAAACAGTGCCGCCGGTACGGTCGCAAGCGTCGCTGCGGCCATCATTGCACCCCATTCCACGGAAAACTGCTGCGAAAACTGACTCAGCCCCACGCTCAGGGTCTTTACCGCATCGGACCGGATAAAGACACTGGCAAGCATGTATTCATTCCAGGAATAAATAAATGCAATAATCCCCACACTGGTCAGTCCAGGCGCTGAAATAGGAATCACCAGGAGCAAAAACGCCTTGAACTGGCCGCAGCCGTCCATCACTGCAGATTCTTCGATCTCATAGGGAATCGTTGCAAAAAAGCTCTTCATCATATAAATACAGATCGGCAGATTGATTGCCGTATAGGCGATCATCAAAGACGGCAGCTTATCGTATAAGCCAATTTGCCTGATCACCATAAACAGCGGCATCAAAAGAAGAATTGCCGGCACCATCTGTACCATATAAAGCAAAACGCTGAACAGTTTCACCGGCTTTCCGCGAAATCTCGTCAGCGTATAACCGGCAAGCGCTGCCGCAATCACGGAAATAATAGTAACAGCGCCGCTTACAATTACACTGTTTACAATATTCGTCACAAAATCTGTGTTTTCAATCACATATACAAAATTGTCCAACGTCGGATTGTGTGGAAGAAAAGAGACGCCCCCGTACAATTCCGCATTCGTTTTAAAAGACGTTGTCACCATAGACAATATTGGCAGCAGCAACACCGTCAATGCGATGCAAAGCACCACATAAACCCATCCATTTTTCTTTTTCATCTGCTCAGCGCCTCCAATCGTCTTATTTCAGCACGGGCCGAAACCACTTTCATCGTTGAGTAACACAGTACAATCAAGGCAATCAATACCATCATCAAAGTTGCTATCGCAGAAGCATAACCGATCTTTCCACGGTAGATCGCAGTATAATAAGAAAGAATAGACACCACATACGTACTCTGCGACGGACCGCCCTGTGTCAGAAGGTAGATATTGTCATAGGAAAGACTGTTGAAGGTCCAGAGAAGCTGGAGCGCAATTCCCATCATGGACACCGGACGCAGCAGCGGCAGTGTGATATAGCGGAACACCTGAACAGAATTTGCCCCGTCCATATAGGCCGGCTCATACATATCTGTACCAATCGACTGCAATCCTGCAAGCAAAATAACCATCATAAACGGATACGTTTTCCACACGCCTGACATAATAACCGTTACCCTCGCAAGCTGCGCGGAAGATAAAAACAGAATCGGCGAATCAATCAGATGAATACTCATGAGAAACTGGTTTACAATACCAAACTGGTCATTCAGAATCCAGCGCCAGCACTGCGTTGCAACCACGGTGGGAATGACCCACGGCGCAAGTGCCAGGGTTCTGAAAATTGCTCTTCCTCTGATGTTCCTGTTCAGCAGCATGGCCAGGGCCAGGCCCAGCATATAGCTGACCATGACAACAACACCTGTGTAAAACAGCGTAAATCCCATGATTCCCCAGAATTCACTGTCCTGAAAAATGTCGATAAAATTGCGAAGCCCCACAAACTGCCCGCTCTTGGGCTTTGTATAATTTTTGTTCGTAAACGACAATACCAATCCATAAACCAGCGGGAAGCCATTAATCATCAAAAATAAAAGCGTTGCGGGTATCAGCATGTAATATCCCGTCAGTTCACGTTTTGCTATTAATTTCTTACTCATATTTTGTACCAAACCTTTCGGGCATTTCTGCATTGCCCATTCTCGAATCATGAAGCAGAAATACTCCACAGCAGGCCAGAGCATAAAACCTGTATGTACAGCCAGACTGCGGAGTATTCTCTTTATGCTTTCACTTATTCTGCATCTTCGAATGCCTGCTGAATCAGAGTTCCAATTTTTTCTTCAATCGCTTTATTGTCTGTATTTCCTGTTACAACCTCCTGCAATGCCATGCCGAGATAATTTTCTCCTTCAATGACAGACCATGCCTCATACAAATTTGCATTTGGCCATACCGGAACCGTTCCGCAGGGAACCGCATTGTCCACGCAGCTCTTGATATATTCTTTTGACTGATAGTACTCATCGGAAAGCATAGATTTCACGGAAGGATAACCGTTAATTCCGCCTGTCGTAAAGAGCGGATTCATATGCTCAATCCACCATTTGATAAATACCTTACACTCTTCCGGGTATTCCGTCTGACTGTATGCCACAATCGGATTTACCCACATCAGTGTACGCGGCTCTGCTCCCTGCGCGCCTGAAATACACGGCATCACGCGAAGCGTATCAGCGACCGGATCGCCTGAATTGTACACGGTTGTTCTGAGCGCGCCGTAGCACATCGCTGCTTTTCCGGACAACAGCATAGAATCCACATCGGATTCTCCGAAGCTTGCCGTTGATTCTGCGATATATCCGTTGTCATACAGGGTGCGGATATAATCCAGAACGCCGTCCACCTTTTCATTTGCAAAATCCGGAACTGCATGCTCATCCGTGATACCCACGCCATTTTCAAACATCATGCTCAAAAATACCTGTGCGCCGTCTCTGTCGCCAGAGAACACAAGCGGAATCATATCAGTTTCTGTCTTGATCTTTTCACAGATAGCCAGAAATTCTTCCCAGGTTGCAGGCATTTCTTCAATTCCAAGTTCCTCGAACACATCTGCCCGATATGTAATACAGCGCGGATCACAGATCCACGGAATTCCCGCCTGTATGCCATCATACTGGTGGAGTGCGATGCTGCCCTCCGGAAATTCATCAAGGAATCCCTCCTGCGTCCACTCATCCACGATCGAACTCAGATCCACAAGCTCCTCCATAGCTGCATACTGTGTGGACTGTGAAAATCCTCCGGTACTGATATCCGGAGCTGCCCCGCTTGTAACGGCTGTCAGGAAATTCTGATAAAAATTGTCCCACGGAATCATCTGTGCGGTCACGTGAATATCCTCATGCTCCTCATTAAACTGTTCCACCAGTTTATTCACAGCCGCCGGATACAAGTCGCTTCTTCCCCACATCATATCCCAAAACACCAGCTCTGCCGGTTCACCGACCTCCGCCCACACGGAAGTTCCTCCCAGCATTCCCGCCAGAAGCCCTGCGCAGACCATACTTCCAATTACCTTTGCTCCTTTTTTCATTTCTTACCCTCCTTATATAGTTTTGCTTTTTTTGCAAGATGTTCCATATCTGTTTTCGTCATTTTGTATGAATATCATCCTGCTGATACTATTATTATCATGGAATCTTTCCTGTTTTTCCATCTGCTTTTTTTAATATCATTATGCATTTTTTAACATTTCCCAGGCAAAAATCCACTGTTGCCCGTGAAACTCACTGCAACACAAAGGAACGCCTGCTCACAGTCCTTTGCATAGAAAAAAGCTGCCGCAGAATCATCCACCATTTGGTGAACAATTCTGCAGCAGCTCTCATCGCTTTCTCTGACTCTTTTTTGTATCTGCTCTTTATTTTCTTTATTTCTCCATTGCTTCCAGAAATGCGTTCAGTCTTGCCAGAAGTACCTCCAGCTCAATGCCGTGTACCATCGCAGCTTCTTCCAGTGTCTCCATCTGAGAAGACGGGCATCCTACGCAATGCATTCCGCCAGCCATCAGCACCGGGGCAAGTCCCTCATTGATGCGCAGAATCTCGCCAATTGTCATGTCCTTCGTAATCTGTACTGCCACCTTGTGTTCCTCCTTTAATCCATGATGCCCTATTATAATCCCTTTTTTCTTATTATGCAAGGCGCCATATTTTAATTCTATTTTTCTTATTTCACAATGCATCACAAAAGAAAAACACCCGGAAGTTTCGTCACGAAACGCCGGGCGTTTTTTAACTGTTCTTTAGTCTACATACGGATTATATTCAATGCCGTCCGTCTCCTGATTTCTTGAATACTGTTTCATGAAATCCCATGCCAGCTTCGCATACTCCGGATACAGTGCATGAACCAGCCCTTCAGTATAATGAACCGCCACCATCGGAACGCCAGCTTCATTATTTTTGTACCATGTCGTGTTCCGATACTCGTTGTTCAGCAGAACATCCACAGTTCTGTCTGCTTCATATCCAATCAACGGATTTGCTTCAAAATCGTACGTTACCGTTTCAATCCCATTTGCCTGCATAAAGCGGTTCAGCATCTCCTGGTAATCATCCGAAATCCTGTGCTCTGCCTGATTGAAGGACCCTGCAAGGTCAAACTCAGACGTGGTGAACATGATCGGAAGATCAATGGTGTCATACTGCGCCCAGTCCTCTTCTCTCGGCATACATGCGCCCCACGGTGTACCGTCTGACATCGGCACAGCTGCCGCAAACAAAGAAGCGTCTCCGCCAATGGCACGGATCGCTGCACCTGCTCCTCCTGAATAGCCGGTTACATAAACGCGGGAAGGATCAAGTTCCGGATAAGTTTCCAGCATATACGTAACAAGTCTTGGAAGAACTTCCGGAAGAATATCATCCAGCCAGCCGAATGTCGGCTCCAAGGTAGGAATGGTACCAATGTACTGATGTTCCGGCGCAACCATAGCAATGCGCTCTTTTCCTGCTACATCCAATAAGCCGACCTCATCGACGAACTGATACGGATCATCAGAAGTTCCGTGAATTGCCAGAATAAGCGGAATGCTGCCTGCCGGAGCCGTGTGATTCAGCACTTCTTCCGGAAGGAACTCTACCCATGTCTCAAGATATTCGCCGTCTTCCATCGTCGTGTCTGCGAAGCGGTCTTCCTGATGCCACTCGACATGAATGCCATCCTCTGTCACGCCGTCGATCACAGCATTGCGGTCACTCAAGGAATACGGCGCCTGGTCAAAGCTGTAGCCCTGATACGGCGTACCTGCCGTATACAGACCACGATCCGTAACCGGTATACGCATCGCTTTGATGAATAAATCATAATATGCATCATGGATATATTCCGCAGGAGTTTTCTCCTCCTTTGCCACAACTACCTTCTGAAGCGGCAGCGCCTGGTTGTAATAGCATGCGGTTTCTTTTGTGATATCTGATGCATCCGTCGCATTTGCGCTCTCATATTTTGCAATCACATCCTCTGATGCATTTGCCAGATACACCGGTACCTGAGCAGCCACTTCCCGGATCGGCGCCATATCGCCATTCACCAGAAGCATACCTGCAAGGCGGCTCACGAAATCAAAATTGCTGGACACATAATTATTGAGGAATGTTGCGCCGCCATCAATACCGATCGCATAAATATACCCAAATCCGCCGTAGTATTCTCCATCTGCATACGTTACACGGTTTCCGTCTGCATCTGTACCGCTCTGTTTCAAAGCACAGACAGCAGTCTGCATTTTATAATAATTATTCTGATCTACCAGGCCAAATCCCGCCTCAGGGTCAACCGGTGTTACCAGAATCACACTGCCGATCGCCTGATCAATGATATCAATCACGCCAAGCTCCTGTAAATATGCCTTCGCGTCATCCTTATTCTCAAAATGCTTGTCCGAGAATACGAATATATTCGTATTTAATCTTGCTGCAGCACGTCCTCCATGCAGGTTTGCAGAACGATATACATAGGAATTTTCTCCCACATAATCATCCAATACCGGATGCGGAATAAAAGAACCGCCCACATTCAGTTCCAGATCTTTTACGCCTTCCGGACTGTTTGCATGAGCTTCCATCAGCGTATCAAAAGTAGCCTCATTGTTCTGCCTTCCGGAATAACCCAGGGCAAATGCCTCCGTGCCTGCCAGCAATCCAGAAGCCATCGCTGCAGCCATCACTAACGCCAGTACTCGTTTTGTCCTCATATTCTTTCCCCTTTCATGTTTAATAATACAGGCGTCAGAAGATCGTTTGACGCCTGTATTTTCTATTCCCGCTATTTTACATAAGGATTATAAATTACTTCTCCTGTTTCCAGATCACGGCTGAAATGTTTTGCATAATCCCAGCAAATCCGGCCAAATTCCTGATACAGACCGTGTGGCAGATAATCTGTAATGTTCAGACCAACCATCGGAACGTCATTCTCGTTGTATTTATACCATGTACGGGACATGTATTCATTGTTCAACAGAGTTTCTGTATACTCATCCCCGCGGAAACCAGACATCGGATAGTTCACGAAATCATATTCCACAGTATCTATTCCGTTCAGGGTCAGATAATCGTTGATACGATTCTGATAGGAAGTATTAATATGTTCCGGATCGTACGGATCTTCCGGATTCGGAACTGCCGCATGGCCAGAGATTCCGCCATAACCACAGAAATCATACGTTGCAGTCGTAAAGAGAATCGGCAGATCAAGGTCGTCTGTGTTTACAACTTCATCTTCTGTGTTAAAGATTGCTGCTGCATTCGGGCAAGCTGCTGCAAAGTACTTCGCATTGCCGTTGATTGCATGTAAGGTTGCTCCGCCACCCATGGAATAACCCGTAACGTAAACGCGGCTCGGGTCCAGAGACGGATATTTATCTAAGAAATATTCTACTACTGCCGGCAATACATCAAAGCCAACCGTGAACATAGCGCCATGGATCGGAGCGATCATTGCAAAACGCTCCTCGCCAGCCAGTGTCATAAGTCCCATCTCATCCAGGAACTGAAGCGGATCATCTCCGCCGCCGTGAAGCGCCAGCCACATCGGAACGGTATGCTCCGGAGCTGTTCCATTCTTCACTTCTTCCGGAACTACTTCATACCATGTATCAATGTAAGCTCCTACTTCAGCAGGACGTCCAAACAGACCAATCGTTCCTTCTTTAATGGTATAATCCTGGAACGTATCCTGGCCTACAAACTCTTCAATAATCAGACCGTCTTCTGTCTCATAGTTGAAGAAAGCGTTACGTTTGCCCAGAGAATACGGCGCGGAATCCCAGTTACGGTCCGTATAATCATGTGAATAAGAATGCAGTCCTGCAAGAACTACCGGAACACGCATGTTCTTAATCAGCAGATTATAATAACCATAGTTAATTTCGGATGCCAGATCTACCGTTTCGGTGTTCTTTACAAGCACCTTCTGCAGCTCCATATCCTGATTAAAATAAACGTCTACATCCTTGATATAGCCCTGACGGTTCGTGTCATTTGCTTCCTGATACTTTTTCAGAGCCGTTTCAGACGGATTCACCATGTATACCGGCACAACGCCCGCTACGTCATGAATGCGGTCCATCTTGCCGTCAATAAGAATCATACCTGCAACGCGGGTAATATCATCAAAGGTAGGTGCAATGTAATTGTTGATAAATGTTGCTCCATCGCCGATACCAATCACATAACGATACGTTGTACCGCCGTAGTAAGCACCTTCAGCACAGGTAAAGCTCTCTTCGCCGATTGTCGTCTTACCGCCCAGGTTGCAGGATGCTGCCTGCATCAGGTAATAAGCGCGGGCATCTGCCTTGGAGAAGCTCTCACCAATCGGATTCACGAGGATAATACTTCCCTTCGCTTCTTCAATGATATCAATCAGGCCAAGTGACTCCAGATAACCCTGTGCAGCCTCTTTAGACTCGAACTTTTCGTCCGTATAGACCTGAAGAACCGTATTCTTACGATATCCGGCACTCGTAGCCGACCAGCGGGCAGAAGAACGGTAGATATAAGTTGTCTCAGCAGGATATTCCTCCAGACATGGGTCTGAAATATACGCCCCACCCAACTCTTCTGCCATTGCAGCAGGACCATTTACACAAGCCTCTTCAAACGTCTCAAAGCTGGACTCGTTCGAAGAGAACTGCACCTGTGCAAAGGCAGTAGCACTCATCGTGTAAAGCGCCAGTGCAAGAGTAATACCAAACAGTTTTTTCTTTTTCATACTTAATCCTCCTTTTGGTTTTTCCCCGTTGCAGAAATGTCTCCTGCAACCGTTCCATATTGATTTTAACATCAGGTAATAAAATTAAAATGGGAATTAATCAGTAATTAGTTTTATTTTTTCTTTATTTTCATAATACTAATTTTTTTGTTTGATTTTTTTCTGAAAAAGTATGTTTTTTTAATATAATGATCATCCACAGTTTTTGCCAGTGTTCCCATAGAAATACATCTAAAAATCTGCTTTTTTGCTTGTGTATTCGATTGTTTTGTATTAAAATAAAAAAAAGATTCCAAAAGGAATCCAAAACGTATTTTATAAAGGAGGATATTATCATGGCATATGTAATTTCTGATGAGTGTGTAGCATGCGGATCATGTGCAGGCGAGTGCCCGGCAGACGCTATCTCTGAAGGCGATGGCAAGTACGTAATTGATGCTGATGCATGTCTTGACTGCGGTACCTGTGAAGCATCCTGTCCGACAGGCGCAATCTCTGCTGAATAATCAACATATACAGCAAAGCATAATACTTAACTTTAAGACGCTCCCCCTGAAGCTTTATCGCCTCAGGGGGAGCGTTTTTGTTGTATGTCTATTGCTTAAAGCTTTTCGAAATCCTCTGCACCATGCTTACACAGCGGGCAAATGAAATCAGCCGGAAGCTCTTCACCCTCATAAATATATCCGCAGATTTTGCAGACGTAGCCGCTCTTTTCTGTCGTCGGCTGCGGCTGCGGCTTAATGTGATCAAAGTAATACTGATACGTCACACTCGGAACATTGGAAAGTACCGCCGCTTCTGTTACCTCCGCAATAAACAGGGTATGCGTATCGTACTCCTGCGTCTCCACTACCTTACCGGAAATCACAGCATTGGAATATTCCGGAACATAGCTGATCCCATTTGCCGTGCGTGCCTGCACACCGCCATCGGCAAATTTGTCCACATCACGGCCGCTCTGGAACCCAAACTGTTTAAACAGCTTAAACGGCGCCTCCGTCGTCAGAACAGATACATTAAACGCTCCTGTTTTCATAATCATATCATGCGTATAGTTTGCCTTATTTACAGCGATCGCAATTCGTTTCTTAACATCCGTCACCTGCATTACCGTGTTCGTAATACAGCCGTTGTCCTTATCGCCATCCTTTGCTGACAGTACAAACAGTCCATAAGAAAGCTTGAACATTGCGGTCGGATCTACCTCTGCTTTTTCCTGAATAATCTCCTTCTTCTCCTTAGTCGCCATCTGCGCTTTTGCAGAACCCGGGATAGACTCTGTCAGCGCATCCGTCAGTGCGTCAAGCTCCGCAAGCTGCTCACGCTTCAGGGATGAAAGAATCTTGACCGTGTTATCAAGAATCGTCATATTCTTGCATTTCTCAAACTCTTCCCGCATCAGACGGCCGCTCGTCGGAGCCCAGGAACCATTTTCGATCAATGCGATCGTACGGTTCTGAATATTATGTGCTACCAGATCGTAAATCAGAGCCTCCATATTTACAAAAATACCTGCATTGTAGGTTGTCGATGCAAATACCAGGTGACTCCACTTGAACGCTGCTGCAATGATATCCGAAGCCGGTGTAACAGAAACATCGAACATCACGGTCTTTACCCCGCGTTCCCGAAGCTTGCACGCAAGAATTTCTGCCGTATTCTCCGTATGTCCGTAAACAGACGCGTATGCGATCATCACTCCATACTCTTCCGGCGCATAGGAACTCCAGTGCATATATTTTCCGATAAAATCAGAGATATTCTTTCTCCACACAAAACCGTGCAGCGGGCAGATCATCTCAATCTCAAGTGCAGATGCCTTTTTCAGAAGCGTCTGTACCTGGTCGCCATATTTGCCTACAATATTTGTATAATAACGTCTTGCCTCATCCAGATAATCGCGCTCAAAATTCACTTCATCCGCAAACAGCGCGCCATTGAGTGCCCCGAATGTTCCAAAACCATCCGCAGAAAACAGAATCTTGTCCGTCGTATCATAGGAAACCATAACCTCCGGCCAGTGTACCATCGGCGCCATCACAAACACAAGATTGTGCTTTCCGGTGCTGAAGGAATCGCCTTCTTTCATCAAAATCGCACGGGAATCAATGTCAAAATCAAAATACTGCTTAATCATAGAAGCAATTTTCTGATTGCAGATAATCTGAATATCCGGATAACGCATGACCAGTTCCTGAATAGCCTCGGAATGATCCGGCTCCATATGATGCACTACGAGATAATCCAGCTTTCTGTCTCCAAGCACCTCTGCAATATTTTCAAAGAAAATTCCTTTTACCGCCTTGTCTACTGTATCAAACAAAACAGTCTTTTCATCTATCAGCAGGTAGGAATTATAGGAAACTCCTCCCGGTACAGAATATACGCCTTCAAACATCGCAAGGCGGCGGTCATTGCTACCTACCCAGAAAAGGTCTTCTGTCACTTTTCTATAACAATACATGAATTTTACCTCCTACTTGTTTTGCCCAAAGTATATCATTCTTTTCCCGAAACATCCAGAGTAATCTTCTATATTTTATTTCCGAAAATAATAGAGCATTTTTTGTTTATTTCGTCACAATAACATAAACCATTTTCAGGTAATAGTATGCTCCGTATTCAAAATTGTATGCCTGAAAAAACACCTTGACTGTACAAACCCTGTTTTCAGATCTTTTAATTTTTTAAAGAAAATATCAAGAATTCTGATACAACTTTTATACAGTTTTTCCACAGTGAAAACACATTTTTCTATTAAAGTATTAGTGTCGACAAAACAATTACAGAAAGGATTTGATAAAATGAAAAGAAAATTTGCAACAATCATACTTGGTCTTACACTGGCAGTTACTTCCATGGGTGTATCCGCATCAGAACCTGTTAACAGTCAAAACGTCCAACAAGAAATCACAGCAGAAAAGACACTGGGAACCGTGAGAAAAGTTGACGGTAAAACCTTATTCATTGCTCTCTCGGAACCAGATGAGATACCAGCGCAAAATCCAGAAATCGTCGAAGAAAAGAAACAGCAGGAAAATTTTAAAAACAACGCCAATGCGGAAAATATGGAAGATGAAAATGCGAATCTTGAAGAAAACGCAGAAAACACAAATGTCGAGATAAACGCGCAAGATATACAAAATGAAAATCAGGATATCGAGAACTCTGATTTAACAATGCTCGAAGTGGCAGATGACGCCACGATATACAGCGTGCCAAACACAGAAGACGGAAATGCCCTGATGAAAGAATGCGCCACACAAGACGTCGAGCTTCCAAAGCTTGAAACGCTCGACATTTCAGCCATCAAAGAGGGCAATGAAATCTGCATCTGGCACGATGAAGAGGGAAAAGCTGTACTTCTTCTCGTACTTGATCCAGATACAGAAACGGCTGCAGAGCAGTAGGACATAATTCCTACTTTGTCATTTCCCACCAGATTTCATCTCCATTTGAATATGCAATGACTGTCCCGATTTCATCGGTGCGGTAAACAGTCACTCCGTATCGGGATAAACGTTCCAAAGTCTCCCAGTGCGGGTGGCCGTACTCATTCTCCTTTCCGCAGCTGATTACTGCGAACTTCGGTTTTGCTTCCTGCAAAAATTCTTCGCAGGTGGAGCTAGATGAGCCATGGTGGCCCGCGCAGAGTACATCGCTTTCCAGCTTGAGCGAGGAGGCACAGACAGCCTCTTCGCTCCCTTTTTCTGCATCTCCCATCAACAAAAAACTGTTGTCTTTGTTTACAATACGAACAGCCACAGAATTATTATTGGAATCCTCTGTAATCTCAGAAGGCGCAAGCACCGTAAATCCGGCATCTCCCAGTGTATACATATCGCCCGGCGACGGATGTTCCACTGTAAGTCCCTGGTTTGCGACTGCATCCATGAAAGATCGGTATGTTTTGGAATCATGTACATAATCCGGACCAATCACATGTTTCACCTCAAAGTTATTCAACGCACCAATCAGTCCGCTGATATGATCCGCATCATAATGCGAAGCAATCACATAATCCAGCGTATAAATCCCCTCATCTCTCAGATAGGAGACTACAAAAGATGAGACATCCCGGTCCCCGCCGTCGTAAAGCATCGCATGCGTATCAGAACGCACCAACACAGAAAGCCCCTCTCCGACATCCAGAAAATGAATCTCAAAGTTCTCCGTCCCGGCCGTATTCTGTCCGCGGCGCATTCCCAACCGGGAAGTAAGCTCTCGAAAGACAGGAATATCATCTTGCAGCTCGCCAAAAATTGTTCGCGACTGCTCCGGAAACATCCAGGATAGCAGACACAAAAGCAATACAACCGGAAGCGGCACGCGGCGCAGCCATCTGGAAAATGGTGTGTTTCTTTTTGACGTTCTTCGATATTTTCTCTTACGTGCCATAATAACCTCTTTCCTTACTCTTGCGTTATTTTTTATATTATACGGAAAGAAACGGCCGGGTTCAAGTCTGTCCTGATAAAATTTAAATACACGCGCAGCATCAAACCAGGCTCCTAAAATGAATAAAAAACTGAAAAATTATCAGATTCTATGATTTATTATATTGAACTGAGGGAAGCTACCTGCTACAATTTCAAATGATTTATATTCAATTCTTATTGTACAGAAAGGGAAAATTTATGAAAAAATCAATTTTAACATTGTGTGCACTCCTTTTATGCACTGCAGCAGGGACTGCCGTTTCTGCACAGGAAACAGAACTCTCCACAGAAGAAGCTGCAGTCAAAGAAGGCTGGATGCTTTACACCTCTGCTTCCAGTGAACTCTATACGATAGAAGTGCCGGATGATTATATTGAACTGAGTGCAGATACGCTTGATACGCTGATGGACACAGTCGGGGAAGATGTTTTTGAAAACGCCGGTCTTGATCTTTCCATTCTTGGAAGCATTGATTACTCCAACACAGATTACCTTTACAGCGCAGATATGCTGAGTAACCTGAATGTGCAGATTTCAAAAGCTTCCGGTCTCACACAGGATATGATCACATCCATGAAAGATGATCTGGATGCGCAGATGGCTGCTACCTATATGGCTATTGGCGTGGCGGAGGAAGACTGTGAACCGATGGATGTGGAACAGATTGGTGAAAATACTTTTTACCGCTACACGGTAAGCATGATGGATTCTACCATGCACCAGTACATCATCTGCAACGAAGACACTGACATGTTTACGATTACTTTTACGAACTTTGATGAAGAAATTGAAAAAGAAATCATTGAGTCATGGAAACTTCTGTAAAACCGGCATTCATACAAATGAGTGTCTCTTACACACCTTCTTTTGCAGTATAAGAACATAAAAAGGCAAAATTTTAGGGCTATCTGACTTTCTCGTCATCAGATAGCCCTTTTAATGAATAATTTCCAGTTTCACTTCATAACCTCCTGTTCTTTTATTTTGAAGCCTCCCTTATGGGTCCCTTCCTCCCATTGGCGTCCCCTCCTTCAAGTGCTTTTCGCTTGTATCAGAGATTTGAATGAACTATGCCATTGGACCGTCCTCCTAATAATTTGTCATTTCCTTGTTGTTATCATTATTATAATGTTATTCTTCTGTTTTGTCAATAGTTATTTGTTATTTTTTTATAAAAAATAATATTGTCTGAAATAATAAGAATTTTCAGACAATATTCTCATTTTATTCTCTGTACTTTTCCCCGCGTGAATAGACTGCCACCTTTTTTCCTGTCCGGCCATACACCCCACGCTCAAATCAAAGTCCCATACGCCTGCATACGATCCAGTTTGCGAACGCAATGAATACACATCGAAACAAGATATACACAGGCAACGCTCCAGGCTGCCTGATCGCAGCAGCAGATAGCCAGATACCCGTACACCGGAGTAAACCCAATTCCTACAATACTGCGCGCCGCCATTTCCAGCACACCTGCAAATACAGCACGGCCGGAAAAACCAAGTCCCTGAATCGCCAGACGGCATATGTTCAGAATTCCAAGCGACCACAGAAAATAACCGATGTACCGCAGATACTGTCCGGCAGCATCCAGCACAGCTGCGGAATCCTTTGACACAAACAGACAGGCAAGATCTCTTCCATAAAAAATCAGAACGATCCCTGCGGCAAATCCATAGGAAATTGCAATCAACAACCCATCTTTTATTCCACGGCGCACACGGTCCATCCGCCTTGCTCCCAGATTTTGTCCGCAAAACGTAGATACCGCTGTCGCGAAGGCATCAAACGGGCAGATAAAAAACTGTTTCAGACGCATTCCCGCCGTAAAACCAGTGACATAAACGGTTCCAAGCCCGTTATTGGCTGACTGCATGACCATACTGCCAATCGCTGTAATCGAATACTGCAGCCCCATGGGCAGTCCCATTAAAAGAAGTCTTTTGACATAAGCTGCTTGCAGTAATCTGTGAGACCGTTCCATATGCAGCAGCGGCACCTTCCGGAACATATAAATAAGACACAGAATGCCGCTCATGGCCTGCGAAGTGATGGTTGCCACGGCCGCTCCGGCAACGCCCCACTTTAAAACCAGAATGCAGAACAAGTCCAGAACAATATTGAAACAGGTTGAAACCGCGAGAAACAAAAACGGCGTCCTGCTGTCTCCCACTGCGCGCAAAATACCGGACAGCAGATTATAGAGAATATTAAAGGGGATTCCCAGGAAAATAATCAACAAATAGATATACGCCCCACCAAAAATATCCTCCGGTGTTGAGAGCACTTGCAGGATTTTTGTGCAAAGCAGCACACACACCACAGTCAGAACCAATGCTGCCACCGCAGAAATCACCATCGCATGATACACATACCGCTTCATTGCACCGTAGTCCTCAGCCCCAAACCTCTGCGCCACGGGGATAGCAAACCCACAGCAGATACCAATACAAAAACCAAGCACCAGAAATTGTACGCTGCTTGACGCACCCACGCTGGCCAGCGCATCCGAGCCCAGAAACTGCCCGACAATCGCAGCGTCCACCGTATTATACATCTGTTGAAACAAATTCCCCAGAAGAAGCGGCAATGCAAACTGTAAAAGCAGCCTGAGAGGCTTTCCTTCCGTCATACTCTTTGTCATAATATCCCTCCCATCTGTATCAATGCTATTCATTTTTACAAATTTCTGCAACCTCTTTTTGAAGTTTTACTACTTGTCTTTTTCAGTATAAGAACTCTTTCCGGCAAACTATTTTTCACATCTTTTTACACAGATACTTGTAAACCACAGTCGCTGCCAGATACTGTACAACCGCAGCCCCGGCAAGAAGTCCTATTATTAAAGGCTCCGAATGCAGCAGTGCTGCCACAAAAGCACCGATAAAGCATAACACCATTGTCCCTGCCCAGGTAATATAACCTGCCCGGTTGCGAAGCTGTATTTTTCTTTCATCTTTTAAATAAATCTCCTGACGGCGCGTTTTCTCGCGGTACGCTTCTATATTTTCCGGCCTTGTATGGTAATAATGCCGGATAAACTGGGATACAGCGCTGCACGTAAGCCCAAATCCCATCGCAAAAATCAGCGTGGAATAATAATCAACCGAAATCCGAACCCCTGTTACCATCAAAATGACACCAATCAGTATGTCTCCTGCAAGCAAAATCTTATCCATCTTTTTCATGCTTCTCCTCCTCATAAATAAATATTTCCTCAATCTGCATTCCGAAATACCTTGCGATTTTAAAAGCCAGCAAAATTGATGGGTTATACCGCCCATTTTCCAGAGAACCAATTGTCTGTCTCGATACCTCCAGCGCATCTGCCAGCTCCTCCTGCCGGATTCCTTTCTGTTTTCTCAGCTCCTCCAATCTGTTTTTCATAGATGTTTTCGTTATCCCGCCTTTCTGTATTCATCCGTTCTCCTAGTGTACTGTATCATTTATAATTCGCAGAATTACTTGCCTGAATTTCCATCTGCGTAATTTTACTGAAAATGAATGATACAGTATACTATTTTTTATGGAAAGTTTGCTTTCCATACCCTTATTATACAGTATCTCCCTAAAATGTCAAGTTTACTTTCCATAAAAACAAAAAGGGGTGCCGTACTAAGCTTTGACATACAAGATACAATATTACTATCTCGCCATATTTCACGATATCTTGTATATCATTACCTTAGTGCGACAGCCCCGGTGTAAGGCCTCTTGTATTTTCAGTATTCCCGCAGCACCAACTCCGTAATTCCCTGATTATATCCGCCCACGATCCGTTTTATCCGCGGTTCATGCCATATCCTAGTTCATCCTTTTACTTTTCATTCTCGCGCAATTGTCCAAGTGTTCCCCCCGGATGCCACTTAACATACTGCTGCGGTGTCACTTCCTTGTCCGCCTGCAATACCACACTAAGCGCCTGAAGTACAACCGTCTCTGCCAGAATTGACATTCTCGGAGCCCGCCCCATCGGTCCTCCCTCCTGTGGGATTCCTGCATACAGATGTACTGCGCTTTCTTTCGCAAGCCAGGAATTTCGGTTACTGCTGACGCCGATTACCTTACACCCGTTATTTTTCACTGCCGTTACGGTAGCACGCATCTCTGCCGTCTCACCGCTGTTGGAAATAAAAATCACAATATCTCCCGGAACAAGCTGTCCGCATGAACCGTGCACAGCTTCTGTCCCGTGAAGAAAATAAGCCGGATTCCCGGTCGACGACATCAAAGATGCGATATAACCGGAAATATGTCCAGGCTTGCCGATGCCGGATATATGTACCCGCCCGCCCTTTTTCTGTGCTTTCAGGATCAGGTCTGCCGCAGCTTCAATCTCAGCATAGTCTATATTGTCAATAAAATCATTCAGGTCATCCCCCACTGTGTTGAGGAAAAATGAGCAAGCTTCTTCACATTTTACATTCACAGTATTTACCTCCTCCAAAACAAAACAATACCTATTGCGCTTTCAACGCTGATGTATCCAAAACCGTTCCCGTTCTTTCCTTCAGAAACTTCTCAACACGTGCAAGCGATGGAAGGGACGGCATTACCCCCATACCGGAGACAGTCAGGGCCGCTGTATGATTTGCAAACTGAAGTGTCTCACCGTATCCCCAGCCGCAGCCAAGACCTACGGAAAAAGCCCCTACAAAAGAATCGCCTGCTGCCGTCGGGTCTGCCGCCATGATGTTTTCCGCGCATGGACTATAAAAAATCCCATCCTTTTCCGTATCCAGAATCGCACCAGCCTCTCCCAGCGTAACCAGAACATTCTTTACCCCTTTTGCTTTCAGTGCTGCTGCAGCAGCCCTCGCTTCCTCCATATTTACACTTTTACCTTCATGAGAAATCCTGATTCCAGTCATATCATAGGCCTCATGCTCGTTTGGAGAAATATAAGTAAGATGACACAGCAATTCGTCAGAAAGCGGCGCGCTCGGAGCGGAATTAAGCATTACAGGAACTCCTTTTTCATAAGCATAGGCTGCTACCAGTTCATTGATCTCCATTGGAATCTCCAGCTGAAGTACCACCAGGTCGTACTCTGCAATCTTTTCTTTCAAAAATGCGATTTCTTCCGGTTGTATGCTCATATTGGAACCAGGAAGGACAATAATGCGGTTCACGGTCTGTTTTCCCAGTACAGTCTGGCCTTCTCTCGGAAATATCGCGGTAGTCGCAATCTGATCCATCACAAAACTTCCCACCACAAGAATTTTAGGTTTTTTCATACTTTTATCCCTCCACCGCAATGTAAAAACGTTTCGACAAACAGTAGAAAAACTTTTCTTCTCCATTTTGTTCACTGAATCCCCGTACATTTTTACAGCCATCGGCAGGAATTAAATTTTCCCCACCGAATGACGTCTGATAAGTTCTACATCTAATACTACCTTTTTGGGGTAAACCGTTTTCTCATTTCTATTGATAATGTCCAGTAATTTCATCATCCCGATCTTCCCCATCATTGCTGTTTCCTGCCTGACCACCGTGATATCGGGCTCAAGGAGCTGGGCAACCTCACTGTCATCAAATCCAGTAAGCGAAATATCCTTCCCGATCGTTATCCCCTTTTCCCGAATTGCTTTAATGCATCCGATGCACAAAAGGTTGTTGGCTGCAAAAATTGCGCTGGGCGGATCTTCGCGCTCCAGAAGTTCCAGCGTGCTCCGATAACCATGCTCCTGATACCAGTTGCCAATCATTTCATTCTCAGGCCGGACTTCAATACCGTAATTTTTCAAAGCGTCACGGTATCCTTTCACACGGTCCATTCCGATATTAAACTCCTGCGCACCAGAAATAATTGCAATGTTTCTATGTCCTGCCAAAATCAATTCTTCTGTCAGCAGATAACTAGCTTTATGGTTGTCTATGACAACGGCATGCATATCACTGCCAGATACGTAACGGTCAATAATCACCACCGGTTTCGAAATATTTCTGTAATAATCCAGTTCATCATAAGCCGGAATGATAATCGCTCCGTCAATCGCTCTGCCAAGTTCTCCGGAAAACAGCTTCTGCTCTCTCCTGTGCGAATCCTTGGATGAGAACAACATGGTGTAATAATCCTCCTGGCTGGCAATTTCCTCCACCCCCCGAACCACTGCAGTATAATACTCATTAATGATATCCGGAACCACAACAACGATGATCCGGGACTTGCCGGACTTCATAGAAGCTGCGAGACTGTTCTTCACATACCCCAGCTCTTCTACGGCCCTCTCAACTTTTATTCTTGTTTCATCACTGACGCGATCCAGCCCATTGAGTACACGGGATACCGTGGAGATAGCCACTCCGGCATGCTCCGAAACGTCTTTAATTGTTACTACATGATTCGTTTTCATTCTATCTTCTTTCATCGTATTCCCTTATTGTCGAAACGTTTCTACAAAAATTAAATCATAATCCAAAGGCAATGTCAACAAAAATTTTCTGCTATTCTGCACTCAGTATTCCCGCAGCACCAGCTCCGTAATTCCCTGGTTATATCCGCTAACGATCCGCTGAATCCGCGGCTCCAGGCCATAGCCTAACTCTCTTCGGATCGCATCGCGGATTCTTGTCCCGCCATGAAAACCGTGAATGACCCGAATACGGTAAACGCCGCTGCCTGCACCACTTAGTTTCTTTTCAATTGCCTGTATTGCATCCTCTGCATTCAGACCATGCACATCTATTTCTAAAATTCCAGCCTGCATTTCGTACCTTTCCGGAATAAGGCTTCCAGACTCAGCCTTTCCAAATTTATCGAATGACACTTATTTCCGCCAAACAACGGGCCAATCAGCCATGCTGAGTGCCCTGTTGGTATGCATGGACATTTTACTTTCTTGAGCATAACATAAAACCTTCTGCCTTTCAACTAAGGTGCCCTCCGGGAACACAGAAAATCCCTTCGACTCAGCCATAACCGCCAAGCCGGAGGGACTCCCCTTACATCATGCTACTTTTAAACGCTGTCTTATTTCCAGAGAATATTATCAAATACATCTACAATCAGCTTTCTCCAGAGTACCCAGTCATGTCCATACGGGTAATTCATGGAACGGTAGCTTACGCCTGCTTCATTCAGGCCGTACATATATTCCCAGCATGCGCCTTCGTTTTTGTTATCGTAAAGCTGTACCGGATTTCCGTCTGCATCCATAGCCTGTTTGTAAAGGCTGCGCGTTGCCACGAAATCGTAATCTCCGTAGCCGAAGAAAATGTTCTTTTCTTTCAGTGCCGGGTTCTCGTAATCCGGTTCCACATCGCCTGTGAATGGCGGGCTGAAGAGAATAAATGTATCAAAATCATCTGTATTATGGAACATTGCATATCCTGTGGTTGCACCGCCCATGGACAGGCCCGCGAACGCACGTCTTGCCGGATCTGCGGATGCATTGTAGTCTGCTGTCATATGCGGCAGAACGGTGTCTGTAATAAAAGCAAGGATTTCCGGACGATTCCAGCGGAATCCGGCGTCACTCGGGAAATCAGAGCCATTTGGCGTAACAACGATGGTCGGCTCCATGCGGCCTTCTGCAATCATATTGTCCAGAATATTTACCAGTCCGTTCGTCATCCAGCTTCCATCGTAGCCGCCGCCACCGTGGAAGAGAACAAGAATCGGATACGCTTCTTCGCGCGCCGCATCAAAGCCGTTCGGAAGATAAATACCATAAGAAGTGTGGATGCCGCTCTCTGTTGTTGCTGTCTCAAAAAGAACCGTACCGTTTTCTCCGTCTCTCGGTGCTTCCTCATCGTGCCGGATGGTAGCTGCCTGCTTTTCCTCATCATACGGAACGTAAACAGCTGTCAACGTCTGCTCTCCCCCCAGGTTTTCGAGATCTTCATCCTCTGCAAGGTAGTTCACATTTGCCGGGTCCGCAACCATTTTCGCATCAGTATAATCGGTCAGCTCTGCACCTGCCGCCCCGTCTACATAATAGCGGTAAGCCCAAGTTCCGGTCGGAAGCGGAATTGTATAGGACCACACGCCAGTCTCCTCATCTTTTTCCATCTCAGCGGTTGGCCAGTTATCCGTTTTCCATACCGTATATCCATCCTGCCACTCTTCCGGCGCAGCATTTTGACTTGTAAAATAGCTTGCGCTCTCAATATCAGAAAAACGCCATTCTCCGTAGATGCGGACTCTCGATGCATCCGGGTCTTTGTAACGGAAAGTCACATAATATCCGGTCGGTGAATCCTCGGATTTTACTACGGTTGTCTGCTCCAGGGCTGCAAATTCCTCTTCTGTGTAGCCCTCATAAGTAGCTGCCATCGCTGAACTGCCTGCCAGCAGCATTCCCATTGCAGTCATCGTTGCAAGTATCGTTGTTGTACGTTTCATATGTTTTGCTCTCCTTTCGCATCGGGCGCTGTCCATTTCTCAAACTGGCACCGAGCCGTCAGCCCCGTATTTTTGCTTGCAGATAAATAGTATAAAAAGTGTTACGAAAAAAACAGCTTCAAATTTTGGACAGTTTGTGTTTTCCTTGCTTTTTGCGATGCATTATTTTGCGAAGCATATAATATCTTGACAAGTTCGGTTCTGGCTTCTTTACAAAGGGGGGAGGCATTTGGTAAATTTATTTTGTGGGAGTGGCGGATGTTACGGAATGGGGGAAATGAAATGAAAAAATCTATCGCTCTTCTTGGCGGTTTTAGCCTTGTGTTGCTGATTCTTTCTGTATGTTTCTTTTATCAGCCGGTCTCAGGAATACCGAAAGATCTTCCAAGATATGCCTGCATTGTATGTGCGCCGGAGGAGGGGTACTGGGGTAAGGTTAAGGAGGGAATTCGGCTTGCGGATGAGGATTTTCATACTTCTACGCGCATCAGTGGTTTTTCGATTCTGGACTCGGCGAGGCAGGTTGAATTATTGCAGGAAGTCGAGTATTTGAATCTTGACGGTGTGATTACGGTCGGTGACCCGGATATTTTAGAATTAAATACGATCATCAGCCAGATGGAATCGGACGGCATACCGGTGGTTTTGATTGATACCGATTCTGCACAAAGCGGGAGAAGCTGTTATATCGGAACAGATAATTATGAAGCAGGCAGGCTTGCAGCAGAAGAGATTTTAAACAGAATTGATGGGGACGTACACGTTGCGGTCCTGGCCACCGGAATGGAAAAATCTTATCAGGCAGAACGGCTCCGGGGATTTCAGGCTGCTTTGGAGGATTCCGGACGCGCGGAAATTCTCGAAGTCTGTGTGAATGAGCAGGACAAGTTCAGTCTGATGGAACGTATCACCTATCTCACTGAAACGTACGATTCCATGAATGCCATGTTCTGTGCAGAGGCCTCAACCACTCAGTATATCGGACTTGCCGGTAACAGCCTGGCTTCTCTGCGGGATCTTGTCATTATTGGCTTTGATGATCTCGACGCTACCCTGCAAGCCATACGAAATGGATTTCTTGACGCCACGATCATTCAGGATGCACAGGCGATGGGATATGAAGCTGTCCGTTATCTTTCTTCGCACGCCGGACATCGTACAGGCCGGACAGAGACACAAAACAGTGACCGTTTTGAGCCAATTGCTGCCGGGAATCTGTATACAAAAATTCAGATTGTCACCGCAGATAATGTTGATACATACAAAATACCGTAATACACGGGAAATTCGTTCCCGAAAACCAGCCTGAAAGGGAGATACCAGATGCCACATGCAAACCCAGCTACTTTATTTTACAGAAAAAATCCGTTATTCAGCCACAGAAAATCTCTGAAACTTACGGAGGAAACTACGACAAAAGAACGGTTATCCGCCTTTTACGTTCTTCTTTTTGGCGTGACGCTGATTACTGTGCTGTTTACCTTTCTGATCCATACGGCAGACAGCAGACAGTATCAGCGCGTCATTCACAAAATGGTTGTGCTGAACGAATTTTTCGAGTCCAACGAAAAAGTATTGGCACAGATCAAAAGTTTTGTGACAGCAGAAACCACAGCGCCTGCTGATATCGTAAATCAAAACCTGGACTCTATGGAAGCCTGTCTTGCCCTACTTCAGAACTCGGAACAGGATCTCCGGATATTCCGGGAACTGCAGGACTGTGCAGATATGACCGATGCTATCCGCACAAGGACAGCCCCGCTGTATCATGCAATGGAATTATACAAAAACAAAAATGCCAGTTTTGAAACCTTACATTCCGGCAGCAGGGAGATTTATGCCATCTCAGAAGCACTCTCCTCCCGTTACAACATCATCAGCAAAATGCTGCTTGACAATATCCAGCAGTCTTTTCAGGCAATGCAGACGCGCACGCATGCCTTTTTCGTGGTTTTTCTGATTATGACCGGAATTCTTTTCTTTTTTCTGTTGTTTCAGATTCATGAGCTTTCCAGAGCCGTATCCGGCCCTGTGCAGGCATTGACACAGGCAGCAGAAAAGATTAAAAAAGACGGAATCTGCAATAGCATTTCCGTCTCTGTGTCTGCAAAAGTGGACCGGGATCTCAGAATCCTCACCGAAGTATTTCATGACATGCTCCTCCAGTTGAAACGGCAGATGGAAATTATCACAGAAAACGCCCGCATTGCGCAGGAGCTCGAACGCGCTCATCTGCGCGAATTACAGTTGCAGATCAATCCGCATTTTATGTTTAATACGCTGAACATGCTCTCCGACACAGCATACCTGGAGCATGCAGATCAAACAGCGCAGCTGCTCGAACAGGCTGCAAAGATGTTTCGTTTCAGCCTTGATTACGCCGGAAAAAAAATCACGCTATACAAAGAACTTGAGGAGCTTGGACGCTATGTGACAATACAGGAAAAGCGATTCGGAGACAGAATCCGTTTTCTGTTTGAACTCGACGAATCTTTTCATTTTATTGAAATCCCGGCACTTATCCTGCAACCTCTTGTAGAAAACGCCATCGTACACGGTGTGGGCATGTACACTGAAAACGGACGGATTACCATCCGAACCCGGTATGAAAAGGAGACTGGCACAGGCTGGCTGATTGTGGAAGACAACGGCCTGGGGATGTCGGAAGAAAAAAGAATCCATATTCTGCACGATATCCACCAATATGCGGACAGCGGTCTGAAAATCGGCCTTGGAAATGTATACCAGAGGCTTCGCATGACATTCGGCGACCGTGTTTCCGTGGAAATCGCAAGTGCAACAGAGCAGGGCACAAGGGTGGCTTTTGCAATCCCTTTGCCGGACATGCCGCTTCCAGGCTCAACGTAAAAAATTAGGGCAAGCATGAAATCGGAGGAACTGATATGAGCAGAACTTACCGCATCCTTATTGCTGAGGATGAACAAATTGAACGACTTGCATTAGAGAGTAAAATCCGTGAAATCGGCAGTCATATCCAGCTAATTCCAAGCGCCTGCGACGGTTACAGCCTGATACGCAGCGTTGAAAAGGAGCATCCGGATATTGTGATTGTGGATGTAAACATGCCCGGCCTGAGCGGGTTAGACGCCATTGAAATACTGAAAATGAAGCATGTGGACATGAAGATCATCATCAATTCTTCCTACAGCGATTTTTCCTACACGCAAAAGGCACTAAAGCTCGGAGCCAGTGATTATCTGCTCAAGCCAAGCAGCAAAGACGAACTGTACAGCGCCATTCAAAAAGCCTGCCGCACGCTTGATGAAGAGCGCAGCCTCCACGATGAACAGGAAAAAAACCGGCAGGCTGCCAGCGATCTCTACCCCATTGCCGCAGAAAAATGGATTTATTCCCTCTTATGTGGCCAGATAGACGACCGCTGTTATCAGCTGCTCAAAAAGGAGACGCCTGCCCTGGAACGCGGCGGTATGTTCACGTTCTGGAAGCTTCTTCCCGCAGACGGACCGGAAGCAGCCGATACCACCGCTTTGTCTTTGCCAGCACAAAAACGAATATCAGAACTGCTTATCAGATATATTGGCCAGTACTGTAAATTTTTTTCTGCGGAGCATCACGGCATGCAGATTGTATTCCTTATGGCTGATTCCTTCTCATCAAAAGAAGAATTGGAACATTTTCTCCACGAAACTATCGAATATACCTACCAGCAGTTAAAAAATAACGGCTTTCACGTCTTTGTCGGCGTCAGCCGTTTCCAGGGTAATCCCCTGCACTATGCAAACGCGCTTCAGGAAGCACGCCTTGCTCTGATAGAGCGAAAACGCCCCGGCATTTCCCATTTTCAGTATCTTCCTGGGAGCCCAAAAACCTGCGCCCTTACGGAATTACCGCAAAAAATCCTGCCTTTGTTGCGAGAAAACAAAAAATCAGATGCGCTTGCACTTATCGAGTCCACCCTCCGGAAAGATCTCAGTCGGGTTGATTCTGATTTTGACTATTTAAAAGCGCAGTCTGTACTCTTTTTGCTGCGCCTAGAAGAGCTCACGTTCCGTTATCATTCCTATGCAAAAACCGGCTGGCTGATCTGGGAAAACTTTTATGAAATCAAAAACGGACCGGAGCTGCTCGCCTGGCTTCTCGGCCGGGCAAATATGTTTGCCGAAAATTCCGAAAAAGAAGAAAGCATGTACATCAAAAAAGCACTGCTCTATCTGAATGAAAATTATGATAAGAATATTTCTCTTGATGAGGTCGCTGGACAGATCGGTATCAGTCCATTCTATCTCAGCCGGCTTTTCAAGCAGGAAAAAGACCTGACCTTTGTCGAACTCCTCACGGACCTGCGCATCCGAAGAGCTGTTTCCATGATGGCAGACAGTGAAAAAACCCTGCGCGAAATCAGCATCGCCACAGGGTTTTCCAGTCTTCCCTATTTTTACCGCGTCTTTAAAAAGACGACTGGTTTTACGACCGGTGAAATACGCCAGTATCTTTAAGTCAGTTTTACAGAATACGTTACTGCCTTCAGTATTTTACTATTTTTTCTATTTCATCGCTCAGTTTTTTATCGGCCATACGTATTCCTGTTTTTTTCTGTTCCAGCCAGGTTTCATTGGTTTGCACTTTTTGCAGCGCAGACCGGAGCAGATTTTCCATTGCAGTAGGCCCTGTTCCGCCCGGTATGTCTCTGACATAAATGAAGCGCAGCGGGTCCAGACAGTTATGAAACGGGGCAAATGCCATATCAAAAGAACTGTCGAAATATTCTTCATATGCTTCGGTGAAAAAATCTTCGGTGATATTTTTCAGATTAAAGTTCTGTCGTTCCGCCTTTTTCACCATGTGCGACACAAATCCATGCGCTTTTCGAAAAGGCACGCCGCAAGCCCGCACCATTTCATCTGCCAGTTCTGTTACTGTAGAAAAACTTTCGTACGCCCTCTTTTCCAGCAGCTCCTTATTCACCTCTGTCGTGGCCAGTACGGCATTGAACAGTTCAATACTCTCCTCCAGCTTTGTAAACGCTGCGTCCAGTGTATCTTCTACATCCTCATGGTCTGAAACATCACCGTAAGGACATTTCAGAAAAGCCGTATGCACCGTGTCCGCAAGCCCTTTGATAAGCGAAAGTGAGCCGCGCAGATGCTCCAGCGCAATAGGATTTCTTTTCTGAGGCATAATGGAACTCGTTGAAGAATAACCGTCTGCCAGAATAATCATTTTTTCTTCTTCCGTAGACCAGAGCAATAAATCTGTGATAGTCCTTCCCAGGTCAAGCGCACACAGAGAGATTGCGGAAGCCGCTGTAAAAAAGTGATCAAAATTACCTATGGCATCGTAAGAACACTCAATTGTCTTATCGAACCCCAACAGTTCACATACGCGATCTCTTGAAATCGGAAATCCAGTCGTTGTAGCAGCCGCAGCCCCCATCGGCGACTGATTGGTCGCGTCATATGCAAAGCAAAAGCGTCCGATGCAGCGGTCAATCACATCCGTAAATCCAAGAAAGTAATGTCCGAGCAGCCCCGGCTGTGCATGCTGCGTATGCGTATGAATGACATACACGGTAGATTTATGCGTTTCTGCAAATAACCGGACTGTATTCTGAAAATGAATCAGTTTCTCGATCAGAGATATCAGATGTTTGCGAACGCCAAGCCTTGACCACGTCATGCTCATGTCATTGCGGCTTCTGCCCAAATGTAGATTTCCACCGGCTCCCCCGCTCATGTCAATGATCTGCTTTTCCATCTGAAAGTACAAATCCTCAAATTCTCCGCTGTATTCCATCCCGGGATAAACAGAATAATCAATTTTCTCAATCGCCCTCATAATCTTTCCGGCATCACTCTGTTTCACAATTCCCTGCTCGCTGAGCATTACCAGATGCGCTTCATTTACATTTTTTATGTATGGCAGAAGGCGGTCGCGAAAACGGCAGAAAGCCGGCTTGGAATCAACCTGCGCCAAAATAACAGAAGGATAATGATTCCCGTTTTTCTTCATCACTTCTTCCCGCTCTTCCAGATAATCATGATTGAGTCTCATCCCCACACCCCTTTCCTTAATTTACAGTAACCCGGTATTGTTCCAACTGTTCAAAATCAATTTCGATTCCAATACCCGGGTGATCCGGAGCCTTGATAAAACCATCTTTATCCGGTACGATTTTCTCTGTGAACATCGCATGCAAAAGCCCGTTCGTATTACTGTCATAATACTCGGCAATCAGTCCGTTTGGCACCGCTGCAACAAGCGGAATATGGATTTCCTGATCGCCGTGCGGCGCGACCATAATATGCGCGCTCATCGCCAGATCCGCGACTTTTTTCCATTCTGTAATCCCGCCCAATATCTGCGCGTCCGCATTGAGAATATTCGCGGCGTGCTTATCTATAATCTCTTTGAATCCCCATTTCGTATACTCATTTTCTCCAATGGCAATCGGAGTAACCAGTTTCTCTGTCAATTCAGCACAGCCTTCCAGATCGTCCACATGAAGGGGTTCCTCAAACCAGAAAATATTCCGCTTATCCAATTCCCGCCCGATTTTCAGGGCTTCTATTCTCGAATAAGCATTGTTGGCGTCCACCATAATATCAACGTCTTTTCCAACAGCATCTCTTACGGCGTCTATTCGTTCGAGATCCTCCGAAATAGAAGCGCCGCCGATTTTCATCTTAACGGCATGTACGCCCTTTGCAACATTGGTACGCATTTCATCCTGCAATTCTTTTATTCCTTTTCCAGGAAGATAATACCCTCCGGCTATGTAAACCGGTACCGCCGGGCGATACCCGCCCATCATCTGATACAGCGGCCTCCCTGCTGCCTTCCCGATAATATCCCACAGTGCAATATCCAAGCTGCTGATTGCATGCATTTCCATCCCTTTCCGGCCATATACCTTCGGAAGATACATTTTCGCCCAGATACGCTCTACATTAAAGGGGTCTTCCCCCAACACCCGGTCTCTCAGATTCCGGATCGTGTTTACCACAAGATTGGTGGTGCCGCAGGTTCCTCTCGTCCAGCCATATCCTGAAATTCCATCATCTGTTTTTACTTCGCAAATAATAATCTCTGTTCCGTCATAAGTATACAGTCCGTTTGAAATAGGCTTCTCATGCGACGTATAATAAGCATGCGCTATAACATCCGTGATTTTCATATCCTTTTCTCCTCCATTCGCACATCATGAATCCGCCTGCATGCAACAAAATGCCCCGGTCTCACTTCCTGAAGTTCCGGCCTGCCTTTTTTACACAGTTCACACGCATAACTGCATCTGCTGTAAAAACGACATTCTTCCGGCAGATTAACTGGAGATGTAATTTCTCCTTTAATCAATATCTCCTCTTCGTTCTCTGTTATTTCCGGCACCGGTATTGCCGAGAGAAGCGCTTGCGTATAGGGATGCATCGGGTGATCAAACAATTCTTTTACAGGCGCTTTTTCCACCAGAGAGCCGAGGTACATAACGGCAATCTCATCTGCAAAATGATTCACCACAGAAAGATTGTGTGTGATAAAAATATACGTTAACTGCAAGGAATTCTGCAGTTCCTTCATCAGATTCAAGATCTGTGCCTGTATGGAAACATCCAGCGCAGATACCGGTTCGTCGCACACAATAAATTTCGGATTCATTGCCAGCGCCCGCGCAATTCCGATTCTCTGGCGCCGTCCTCCGTCCAATTCGTGCGGATAGGAATTATACAATCGTCTCGCCAGTCCGACTGTGTCCATCAGCTCCAATACCCTGTCTTCTATCTGTTGTTTGCTTCCCCTGCCCTTGTAAATCTTGTTCACAACCAGAGGTTCCGCAATCAACTGACTTACCGTCATTCTCGGATTCACCGATGAAAATGGGTCCTGAAAAACAATCTGCATATCGCGCCGCAGCGCAGACAACTGTTTTTTATCTGCCTTTGTCACATCAATACCCTCAAAAATCACTTCCCCGTCCGTTGGTTCCACCAGCCTCAGGATCGCTCGCCCTGTCGTCGATTTTCCGCATCCGGACTCACCTACAATGCCCAGCGTTTTCCCTTTTTCTATAGAAAAACTCACGCCGTCAACTGCATGGACCGTTCCTTTTTTGGTTTTAAAATATTTCTTCAGGTTCGTTACCTTCAAAATCGCTTCCTGCATAGTTATCCCTTCCTTTTAATGTGGAATTCTGCATCACGGTATGCAGTGCACCATACGCTGTGTCCGTCCTCATACGTTTTGCGAGCCGGCTGTTCCGCATAACACGCCTGCGCGGCGTAGGGACACCTTTTTGCAAAGGCACAGCCCTGCGGCAGATTCGCCGGGTCAGGCATCAATCCCGGAATCGACTTTAAGGAAGCCACGCGATTATGGATATTCGGCAGAGAATTAAACAGACCTTCTGTATATGGATGAAGGGTTTCATTAAAAATCTGTTTCAGTGTTCCCTGTTCCACAATCCTCCCTGCATACATGACCGCCACCTCATCACACATCCTGGCAACTACGCCAAGATCATGCGTAATCAAAATCATGGAGGTTCCGTATTCTGTCTTTAGCTGTTTCATCAGTTTCAGAACCTGTGCCTGAATCGTAACATCCAGAGCCGTGGTAGGTTCGTCTGCGATCAAAATTTCAGGCTTACACGCCAATGCAATCGCAATCCCCACACGCTGTCTCATCCCTCCGGAAAACTGATGCGGATACTCGGATGCTCTTGAGGAACTGATTCCAACGATCTCCAGCATCCTTGCCGCCCGTTCCATTGCCTCCTTTTTCGACACACGGCCGTGAAGCATAATGCTTTCGGAGATTTGCTCCCCTACTTTCATCACCGGGTTCAAAGATGTCATCGGGTCCTGAAAAATCATGGCAATCTCATTTCCTCTGATTTTGCACAGTTCCGCAGCGCTCAGTCTCTGAACATCTGTCCCGTTTACATAAATATGATCCGCCTCCACAACTCCGGGCGGCGTTTCGATCAGATTCATAAGAGATAGCATACTCGTCGTTTTCCCGGCTCCGGTTTCCCCTACAATCCCGAGCGTAACTCCCCGTTTCAGCTGCAAGTCAATCCCGTTTACTGCCATTACAACTTCGGATGATGTCTCATAACGAACCCTTAAATTCTCTACGTCTATCGCATACTTACTTTGCTTTTTCTCTTCTTTTCTTTCCGCACTTACGTTTCCGTCATAGAACATACAAACACCTTCCTATCGTTTCAATTTCGGATCAAGCGCATCCCGCAAGCCGTCACCTACCAGATTAATGGACATCACTGTAATCATGATCGCAAGCCCCGGGAAAAAGCAAAGATAGGGAGCCTGTATAATAAACTGCTTGGAAGCTGACAGCAAAGCGCCCCATTCCGGTGTCGGCAGCGCAACACCCAGCCCGATATAGCTTAAACCGGCAGCGCTGATTATGTTTGTCCCCATACGCAGCGTTGCCTGTACCAGAATCGGAGAAAAACAGTTTGGAATAATATATTTTGTTATAATATAAAAATCCGAAGCGCCGATTGCCTTTGCGGATTCAATGTACTCATTGTACCGAACCGTAAGAACGGAGGCTCTCGTAATCCTGGCAAAAATAGGAATGGTGCTGATCGCCAGCGCAATCATCAGATTAAGCAAACTTGTTCCCAACACAGTAACCATCAGTATCGTAAGCAGAATGCTCGGAACAATTGAAAATGCATCAATCATACGCATGATAATCGTGTCATATCTGCCGCCCAGATAACCGGCGGAAGTTCCGATCGGAACCCCTACAAACAATCCGAAAAGCACTGACACTGCGCCGATGACGAGAGAATACCTGGCGCCATAGCCCACTCTTGCAAGCATATCTCGTCCATAATTGTCTGTGCCAAACAGGTATTTTGTTCCTGGCGAAATCATCCTGTCTGCAATATTCATTCCGATTACATCGGTCTCATAATCCCATATAAAATCCGCAGATACTGCAAGCAATATAAGTGCAGCCGTAATAATCAGGCCTATCATCGCTCCTTTATTTCTGCGGAACTGCCTCCATACCGCCAACGCCCGATTCTGACGGACTCCGGCACTGTTTTTACATGACTTTTCTACCCTGTCCATATGTTCAACTCCTTGCATATTCTGCTTTGATTCTCGGGTCCATAAACGCATATATGATGTCTACCAATAAAAGAATCAATGATACCACTACCGCTGTCATAATCACAAAGCCAGTTACTACCTCATAATCGCTTTTCAATATAGAATCAACCAGATAACTGCCGATTCCCGGCCACGCAAAAACACGTTCCGTTATCAGCGCGCCTCCGACCAGCGTCGCGCACTGCGTTCCGATCATAGTAACAATCGGAATCTGTGCGTTTTTAAACGCATGGCGGATAATAACCAGATGTTCATTTAATCCCTTCGCTCTTGCTGTCCGCAAATAATCCTGCCGCAAAACATCCAGCATCGCTGACCGTGTCGTGCGTGTCAATGCCGCCATATTTCCCGTCCCACATGTGATCATTGGAAGAATAAGGCTTTTCCATCCCGCTCCTGCTCCGCTCGACGGCAGCCATCCCAGATGAACCGAAAATAAAATAATCAGCAGCAGGCCAATCCAAAAATTAGGCATTGCAAGGCCAATGAAAGACAGCGCCGAAGCTCCCGTATCCACCCATTCATTTCGTTTTACCGCAGCTAATATACCAAGCGGTATAGAAGTAATCACGGTCAGAATGACCGATGCAACTGCAAGCAGAAGCGTATACGGAAGTTTTGAGAAATACAACTGCCAGACATCTTCGTTATTGTAAATGCTTTTTCCCATATCGCCGCGCAGCAACCCTCCAATATAGTGCGCATAACGGACAACTATCGGTTCATTCAAGCCATGATCTTCCCGGTAAATTTCAAGCTGCTCCTCCGTCGCTTCGTCGCCCAGAGCGGTTCTTGCCGGGTCTCCCGGTACCAGATCCATGACGCAATACACGACAAAAGAAACAAAAATTACAATGGGAATAATCATCAGAATACGTTTTGTGATATATTTTGCCATATCTTGCATACTCCTTTTTACAAATTCGGCATACTGTTTCAGATGAGCAGTATGCCGAATGAGAAATCAACTATTTGTTTGTATCATCTATCCTTTTATTCTGTTACGTACACCCCTGAAAAATCAACGTCATACGTTTGATTCCCAAGATTCACACCGCCAAAATTGCTGCTTCCGATACACCATAAATAGGTCTCACACAGCGGAATCGCCGGAATCTGTTCCGCTAGATGCTGCTGCAGCCCAGCATAAGCATCCAACATAGTGTCATACGAAGTACACTTTCTGGCTGTATCCAGTAATTCATCAAACGCAGGATCTGCATAGAACATACAGCTTACCGTAGAACCAGTTTCAAAGAAACGGCTTGCAATATTAAGAAGTCCGCCTGTTGATGACGTTGCATTAATAAACATATCATACTGACGGTCATCCCTCAGATTCCCCGTGAAACCAGACTGAGACTGTTCCCGAATTTCCACATTAATTCCGACCATGCTCAAATCAGCCTGAACCACCTCCGCAACCGGAATATACTTTGCAAAAGTGTAAAGAACCAGTGTTGTCCCGGTGAGATCATTCTCTTCCAGCAATGCGCGGGCTGCATCCAGGTCATACTCCACATAATCCACCTCTGCATACCCCGTCGATACCTCGTTGATGATATTATAAGATGGTTTTGCACAGGCGCCGCCCTCATAGCATGCATTCACGATATCATCGCGGTTAATCGCCATAGCAACTGCCCTGCGAAGTTCCGGACTCTCCCCCGGCAATCTGTCCATGTTAAATCCGAGATACACATTCGCCAGATTATCAGCCTGGAATACATTGTAATTACTGTCAGCCTGGAATTTCACAATATCTGATGCATTTGCTTCAAAAATAGCGTCCACATCCCCTGACTGAAGACTCAGCGCCCGCGTACTGGCGTCCGTCACAACCTGAAACGTTATATTTTCTGTAAGCTCCGGTTCGCCCCAGTAGCCGTCAAACCTTTCCAGCGACCATGATACGCCCGATTCCTGCGCTTCAAACTTATAGGGGCCCGTACCAATCGCACAGCCTGCTTCTCCCATCGTATCAACCGCCTGTTGAGACATAATCTTCTGCGCTGCATACATCAGCCAGTCCGGAGAGCATGTATTTAATTTGAATGTTACGGTCAAATCATCCTCCACAACAATCTCGTCGATCAAATCCGCTCCTATAATCGGCCATTTAACCCCCGCATTCTCAGATGAACTTGCATATGCCCATGTAAACTTTACGTCTTCTGCCGTAAAATCACTGCCATCGTGGAATTTTACATTCTCTCTCAGATAAAAAGTCCACTCTGTGCTGTCCTCATTTGCCTTCCATTCTGTAGCAAGCTCCGGAGTCGCATTGCCCTCCCGGTCCACATGCACCAATCCGTTAAAGGTCGAATTCGTTGTGATGGATGTCTGCGTATTTGAATTACCGTACGGTGCGTTTGACGGCAGATCGCCTGTCGTCGCAATTTTGACAGAAGATTTGTAATTTTCTGCCAGTACCGGAGTGACGTTTGAAAAAACCATTACTCCACACATAATTGCTGCAATCATTTGTCTCTTCATTGATTTCCTCCCAATCATTATTATTTTTCTTTATATCCATTGTGCACAACAAAGCTCAACTATTTCTACGATTTTCCCATCAGTATGCTTGTTTATTTTGTATGATGAAATATTACACCATCATTATGCACATGTAAAATACTGCTTTTATATATAAATTAGTATCTTATAAATTTTCATTATAAGATACTAACTGAGAACAAATCTATCAAATGATTGCATTTTTGATCTTTTGTCATTCATTTAAGATATCGCGGATCAAAGAAATCAGTGTCCGCTCCTCTTCATTTAAACCTTTTCTCTTCACATAAAACATACCGTATTCGAGCATAATCGGGTCCTCTATTTCTATGTATCTGATACCCGGATTGTTGCAGTAAATCCGATGCGGCAACAATGCCACCCCCATGCCAAGGCGTATCAGTTCCTCCACTACGCTGCTCTGTGAATAGTATTTACTTTTAATTTTATACCCTTTTTGATTCGCCCAGTCATATATCGCCATATTGGTCTTGGAATCCGGCTTCAGAAAAGTCAGTATATTTTCATTGACAATTTCCTCCAGAGCAACCGTTTTCCGGTCAGCCAGTAAGTGCATGGGCCCCACACAAAGCTTTGCGCTTTCTGTCATTAATGGAATATATGCCAGCTCTGGTTCCTTCTTTTTCATACCCTTTCCAAAAGCCATTGTTGTTTTACCACTTTTCAGCGCCTCAAATTGTTTGTTGTAATCACATTCCACCATCGTAACATCCACATTGCTGTGTTTCTTCATAAACTTTTCCACATGAATCATCAGTAATGGAACAATCTGCTTGGACATGGCCGGAGAAAAACCGATTCGGATTTCATACCTGTTATCAGACATACTGCGCATCCGCCCCGTAAGCCGATCAACCATCCCGAGAATTTTTTCCGCTTCTTCCACAAACTGCTCTCCCGCTTCTGTAAATTTAATGCCGCCCGTATTTCGCTCAATCAGACAGATTCCAAGCTCCTTTTCCAATTCCTTGACAGACACCGACAAGGTCGGCTGCGCAATAAAAAGCTTTTCTGCCGCTCTGTTCATACCGCCATATTTATGGATTGCTACAATATATTTCATCTGGCTCAATTTCATTTTATCGTCACCTTCTTCACACTATTTTGAAACATAACCTCTTTTGATCTGCAAAAACCTATATAAAATAATTATAAGTCATCACATTGGTTTGACAAGTGTCTGTTTTTCCCAGATGATTAAACAGACCTTTCTTTTGGACAAAATAAAAAAGGCAACCCACAGAGCTTCCAGTCCAGCTTTTTATCAAGAAAAATATACTATAATTTTTAAAACAATTAAAACTTCCCGATAAATATAGCACTCTAGCGAATCCACCGCCGAGCTCATTTGTTTTCTATCTCTAAATCACATGTATGAGCTTTAATATGTTCCTTCAATATCAAATTTATATACTGACTAAAAGAACGATCCTCATCTTTTGCAAACAGTTTTATTTTCTCAATAATATCCGAATCTAATGTGATGCTCACTTTCATTTTTAATTGAGCCATGCTGTCTCCTCCTTTTTCCTACAATATTAGTTTATCCCAAAATTATATTGACTATTCATATAAAGTAGGATAAGGTAGTATTAACTAAAATTAATTATGGAGGTTATGAGTTATGAAAAATTTAAAAAAAGTTTTGGCATGTATTTTATTATCACTTTGCATGACCATGGTCGTATCATCTGATTTACCGGGGCTAAATGTGATCTCTACAGTAGAAGCTGCATCCAGGGTAAAGATTAACAAAACAAAGGCCAGTTTAGTAAAAGGCAAAACATTGCAGCTTAAAATTTCAGGCACCTCAAAAAAGATAAAATGGTCTTCTTCTAAAAAGTCTGTTGCTACGGTTTCTTCCAAAGGCAAGGTTACTGCAAAAAAGAAAGGAACGACTACTATAACAGCAAAAGTAGGCAGTAAAAAATATACTTGCAAAATAACAGTAAAAGAACCAACCCCTAAACTTAGCAAGACATCGTTGACTTTAAAAGTTGGTCAATCGTCAACATTAAAATTAACCGGTACATCTAGCAAAATAAAATGGTCCTCCTCCAAAAAATCCGTTGCTACAGTTTCTTCTAAAGGCAAGGTTACTGCAAAAAAGAAAGGAACAGCTACTATAACAGCAAAAGTAGGCAGTAAAAAATATACCTGTAAAGTCACGGTTAAAGCAGCTCCTGCTTCAACGCCAGCGCCTACACCTACCCCAGTGCCGACACCTACTCCAGACCCTACACCTACTCCGGTTCCGACACCTACTCCAGACCCGGTACCAAGCGAACCAACAATAGCTGATAATTATAAGGCACTTAAAAACTACATTCTTACTTATGGCAGTGTAAATTCTTCTGGAAATAAGTTTATCAAATTAAATAAAAATTATCAAAGTGATACTTATTCATGGGGAATTGTATACGAATTGGCTGCAGACAAATTAAACTTTATTTATACAAGTAATACAATAAACCCCAAAACACAGTCCAGCCTTAACATGTATGTAGATTTACAGAATTCCAATATAGTTACGCCTAAGTTTACTTTTGTAATGTACAGCCCTCAGATAGGATTTCAAACAACCGCACAAATTGTAGCGTCAAATTATACCGGAAATCAGGATATATATTTTAGTATCATTCAAACCATAGGAAGCGCCTCTTCAAGCAGTATTCAGAAAATATGTAATTCAGATCTTCAACTAGCATTTGTTGGATGGGAAGAGCTCTTAGCAGGAAAAACCGGACTGACGCTGAAAAAACTTGGATTTTTGGCATATTCGGCAAATTAATAAAAAAATAGGAAAGGGGATTCTTTATGCCATGTTATGGCTTTGGAATCCCCTTTTTATGTATCTCTTCAATCTTCTTATGGCAAATACCTGACTAATATTTATTATTTTTTCTTTTCTCGAACTTATTTTGATTCTGTCTCTAAATCATATACATGTACTTTTACATATTCTTTTAGAATCAGATTTATATACTGGCTAAAAGAACGATCATCTTCTTCTGCAAACAGTTTTATTTTCTCAATAATATCCGAATCCAGTGTGATACTCACTTTAGTTTTTAATGGTTTCATACTACATACTCCTTTTTGCTACAATATAACAGGTTGTCTTGATTTACATTGACTCTTCCTATTAAGTAGGATAAAGTAGTATTCAAATATATTTTATTTTTGGAGGAAACCGATATGAGAAGAGTATCAGACAAACGCCCTACATGAAGAAAAAAACAATGTTACTATCGTGGTAAATGTTGATTTCATCATGAATATCAAAAGGAGAAAATGGATATGTTAAAAAAATGTCAAATCTTAGGATTTTTAGTATTTGTTCTGGGAATTATAGGAAGTTTTTATGTAGCATATGAATTTGGCAATGTTGTTGATTTTGAATATTCTGGCCGAGTTTTTTATGAAAGAGATTGGAATTTAACCTGTGCATATTTTGCAACAGGATGTTTTTCATCTATCTTACTCTGGACAATTTTTAGTGGCATGGCTGAAATCATTGAAAAACTTGACAACATAATCAACCAGCAAAAGAATATGACGAAGTAATCTCCCAACAGAGAAGCTAGTG
The DNA here is from genome assembly GCF_059728505.1 of Blautia sp. St.27G3. Lineage (NCBI taxonomy): Bacteria > Bacillati > Bacillota > Clostridia > Lachnospirales > Lachnospiraceae > Blautia > Blautia sp. St.27G3. The sequence goes on from NZ_BAAGFO010000001.1 coordinate 959,767, forward strand.
GATGCGGTTATAGGGCCGTTTTCCCAAAAAATGCGTGTGTAAAAACAAAATTTGACTCTGAATCTATTCCAATAGCTGGCCAAGCAGGAACTGTTTCCAGCTGCCTGATAAAATGTTAGGCAGCTGGACAATCTCAGAAAAAAAGAAAAACACCGGATTTATAAAAAACCCGATGTTTTCGCCCCTGCCAAGGAGTCGATGCGACAGGATTTGAACCTGCGACCTCTGCGTCCCGAACGCAGCGCTCTACCAAACTGAGCCACGCATCGTTTCAGCTTGTTCAGTATAGCACTATATTTTTAAAAATGCAAGAGGATTTTTGTTTTTTTTTAATTTCCCTATATTTTGAGAATTTTTTACAATTTTCTGAAAATTCCCCTCCAATGCTACGTCATACGCCATCCCTGATGGTATTTATTTTTCAATGTTCCATTCACCAGTTTTCCCCAGCCAAGCGGGTATCCATTCACACACACAAGCTGCCAGCCTTTCTTTCTTGCCGGGTGGCAATCGTCAACTTCCACTGTTTCTCCACAGAGATAACGGCGTACCCGCTCATCTTCATAATGAAAATCAATACACGAAGCGTATCCTGTAGAACATGCTGTTCCAAACACCCCTGTCTCACCAGAACTGCTTCTCTCCAAAGCCATCGCCAGAGATTGTGAAGGTTCAAACCGCCCACGGCGGATTTCACCGAGATACAGTCCATTTCTCAGGAATGGAATACCGCCCTGTATCTGCGGCGGTTCTGGAAGAAAATATGCCTGGCCGCCGCGTACCTCTGTCTGTTCCAGACTCCAGTCCATCCGGACATCCTGCATAAATTCCAGCAGCGCCCGCTCTTCTTCCCTGGACGCCCTTTTTCCGCGTAAGCCAGTCCTGGAATGCATACCGCAACACTCCCCCTTCTTCTTCAAAAGCGCAAGGAAGTGCCCTTCACCGCCCATCTTATGTGGAAAAATCCGAACACATTTTTCCAGCTCCGGGCAAAGATCTGTCGCATTTCCTGACACAAAACCCTCTTGCCACGGGATTTCCACAAGCTCCATTTCGGGGCAACGCACAAGCAGCTCTGCGATCGTCCCTTCATTTTCCTCCAGCGAAAACGTACAGGTGGAATACAGCATCCATCCACCGGGACGCAGCATCTTAACCGCCTGCTGCGTAATGTCACGCTGGATTTTGGCACACTCTTTTACTTTCTCCAGACTCCAGGCTTTTGCATTTGCAATATCCTTTCGGAACATTCCCTCGCCGGAACACGGTGCATCCACAAGAATCTTGTCAAATGCCTCCGGAAACTGTTCCGCAAGTCTGGCCGGTACTGCATTTGTGACAAACGCATTCTTTACGCCAAACACTTCCAGATTTTTGAGCAACGCCTTCGCCCTCGAAGCGCTGATATCGTTCGCAACCAGAAGTCCCCGCCCCTGCAGCTTTGCCCCAAGCTCCGTTGCTTTGCCGCCAGGCGCTGCGCACAGATCCAGAACATACTCCCCTGGCGTAACCGGAAGTACACTGGCCGGAGTCATCGCGCTCGGCTCTTGTAAATAGTAAAGCCCTGCATAGTAAAAAGGATGGCGCGCCGGATCATCCTCTTTCTCATAATAAAAACCATTGCTGGTCCACGGAATCCTGGTCAGATGAAACGGAGCCAGACGTACAAACTCTTCCACGCTGATTTTCAGCGTATTTACACGGAGGCCAAATTTCCTTGGTTCGTCATACGAGGCCAGAAACGTCTCGTATTCATCTCCCAGCATTTTTTTCATCTTTTCTGTAAACTCATTTGGAAGCATCACCATACGTATCTCAGACCTCCCAGCGATACTTTGTCAGCTCGCCCTGCAACTTCATCTGCGCAAAACCATTCTGACGGAGTGCTTCGTACAGTACAATCGCAGCAGAATTGCCAAGATTCAGAGAACGAGTCTCTCCGATCATGGGAATCCGAATCGCTTCTTCCGGATGCTCTTTTAAAATTTCCTCCGGAATCCCTCCGCTTTCCTTGCCAAACATAATATAACAATCCGGCTCATAGGAAACCTCTGTGTAAACCCTTCGTCCCTTTGTCGTCGCCATATAAATTTTTGCTCCTGGATTCTTTTCCAGAAAATCCTGATAATTCACGTACCGCTCCACATCCAGCTGCGGCCAATAATCCATCCCTGCCCGCTGCAATGCCTTCTCTGTTAAATGAAATCCGAGTGGCTCAATCAAATGCAGCCTGGTTCCGGTCGCCACACAGGTCCGGCCAATATTTCCGGTATTTGCCGGAATCTCCGGCTCATAAAGTACAATGTTCAATCTGGCCATACTGCCTCCTGTCAAATCCCTATCCTCATTTTCTCCTGACTCATCTCACGGTGCCTCTCTTTCAGCCTCAGTAACAGTCCCTTTGCCTCAGTCACCGTTTTCCTGCTTCAGCTTCCGAATAAATCGTTCGATCCTCTCAAGCGCAGTTTTCAGCGCTTCAATCGAATATGCATACGAAATCCGCAGGAATCCCTCTCCGCACGGTCCAAATGCCGTTCCGGGCACCACAGCCACATGCTCTTCCTCAAGAAGCCGCATCGCAAACTCATCGGAAGTCAGGCCAAATTCCTTAATACACGGAAATACGTAAAAAGCGCCAAACGGCTCGAAACATTTCAGTCCCATCCGGGCAAATTCGTGCATCAGAAAACGACGACGTTGATCATAGGATTCGCGCATTCTTGCAACATCCTCATCGCCGCATCTCAGTGCATCCACGGCCGCATACTGGCTCGTCGTAGGTGCACACATGATCGCGAACTGATGAATCTTTGTCATCTGCGCAATCATTTCCTTCGGTCCGCAGAGATAACCGAGACGCCACCCTGTCATCGCATGCGATTTTGAAAAACCGTTAATCGTGAGTGTTCGCTCCCACATGCCCGGAAGGCTTGCAATTGACACATGCTCTTCCTGGTACGTAAGCTCTGAGTAAATCTCATCTGAAAGTACAAACAGATCTTTTTCAATAATAACCTCTGCGATCGCCTCCAGATCTTCCCTGCGCATAACGGCGCCGGTCGGATTATTCGGGAACGGAAGCACCAGAATTTTCGTTTTATCCGTAATTTTCTCCAGAAGCTCCTCCTTTGTGAGGCGGAACTCATTCTCCTCTTTCAGTTCGATCGTCACCGGTACCCCGTCTGCCAGAACCACACACGGCAGATAAGACACATAGCACGGCTGCGGAATCAAGACCTCGTCACCCGGATTCAACATAGCACGCATCGCAAGATCAATTCCCTCGCTGCCGCCTACCGTCACAAGAATCTCCTGCAACGGGTCATAGTCCAAATGGCACCGACGCTTCAAATAACGGCTGATCTCCTCGCGCAGCTCTTTCAGCCCCGCATTTGACGTATAAAAGGTACGCCCCTGCTCCAGGGAATAAATTCCCTCATCGCGGATATGCCACGGCGTATCAAAATCAGGTTCTCCGACTCCAAGAGAGATAACTTCCTCCATCTCGCTTGCAATATCAAAGAATTTGCGGATCCCGGAGGGCTCAATCGACATAACTTTTTCTGATAATGGATTTCTCACAGTGTCACCAGCATCCTTTCATCCTTTGATTTTTTCCCCATAATGGTTCCGTAGTCCTTGTATTTTTTCAGAATAAAATGCGTGGCAGTGCTCAGCACCGTATCCAGCGTAGACAGTTTATCGCTGACAAAAGCAGATACCTCCCGAAGTGATTTTCCCTGTAAAATAACGAGAAGATCGTACGCACCGGAAATCAGATACACGGACTGTACCTCCGGATAATTGTAAATACGCTCTGCGATTGAGTCAAACCCCTGTCCTCTCTGCGGCGTCACCCGCACTTCAATCAAAGCCGTTACCTTTTCAGAAGACGTTTTTTCCCAGTCAATCAGCGTATGGTAGCCACAGATTACCTGCTCCTGCTCCATCTTTGCCACTTCATTTGCTATAATTTCCTCACTGGAACCAAGCATGATGGCCAGTTCGGCCAGATCTATTTTGCTGTTCTTTTCCAGAAATGTCAAAATCTGTTCTCTCATTCTTTCCCTCCAAATCTGCGATACCATTCATCCTGCTGCGGGCGGTCGAGGAAACGCACTTCCTCCCCATTTCGAATGATACGGTCATTTCCGTCTGTTACCCGGCCGATGACTGCGGCAGGTATTCCATGCCCGATAAGCGCCTGAACCAAAGCCTCCGGCTGCGACGTCCCGACAAGCAAGGCACCTGCTGAATACAGTCCATACGGGTTTATATCAAAATACTCACAAATTTCCACGGTCTCCTGTCTGATTGGAATCCTCTTTAAATCCACTTCCAGTCCGACACCCGCGCGCTGCGCCATCTCCCAGAGCGCACCGAAAATACCGCCCTGTGACAGATCATGCATGGCGCATCCGTCTATTCTGGATGCAATCTGCGCATCGCGCACCACAGACAGCTGCGGTTTCCACGCCTTTGCCTGATCGGTCAGAAATAGCGGAAACCTTGCATGAAGCTCCTCCTCATGTGCTTCCGCTAAAGCCACTGTCCCGGCAAGCGCAATCCATTTCGTCACAACCAGTGCCTGCCCAGGGCACAGCTTTTTCTGTGTCCAGCCTGCCCCTGCCTGCCCCTTGTTCTGCTGCCAGCCGACATTACCTGAAAATCCCAACATCGGCCTCTGATTTGCATCCTCGATGCACACTTGCCCGATTCCCGTCATCTGATACAGCGGACGGTCCACTGCATCGGATACCTCTGTATGGCCACAGATCACCTGCATGCCACATACTTCCGCTGCCTTTACAAGCTCCTTCATTGCCTTTTTCAGTTCGTGCTCTTCAAATGAGGGCGGCAAAACCGCATGGACCGTAATTGCCTGCGGTACAGCTCCTCCGGCAGCAAGATTATTGGCTGCTGCCACTACTGAAACTCCGGGCTGATTTCCAAAACCGGGAATTGGACCAACGGCAGTATAAACCGTAACCACATATTCGGGCCGTTGTATCGTCAAGCCAGCTGACGTCTGCCTGTCATCCATACCATCTTTCTTTGAAGAAACTGCGCAGCCAAAGGCCGCGCAGTCTGCACCATACTGTTCCAGGCGTTCCGGCAGCTCTGCATATAATTGTCCCAGAACCGAACGCATTAACGCCGATTCCGGCAGTTTCCCAATCCTCATGAATACTGTCCGTCAACCTTCCTGTATACAATTCATATTGTCATGTTGTATCTTTTGAAACCAACTGTTTTTTGCTTTTACTGTACAAATTCATCCGGCTCCGGAGGGTCCATCGTCTCCCCTGGGTCCGTTGTCGCAGGCGGGTCTTCCACAACCGGTGGGTCTACGACCGGCGGCTCCGTTACAGGCGGATCTACCACGACCGGTGGGTCCGGCTCCTGCGGTACATCTATCTGCGGCGGCTCTGTCGCAGGCGTCTCACTTTCCTTGACGCCGTTTGCCAAAATAGACTGAACCTGGCTCAGATCGTTTTGTCCAATTGCTGTATATAATGCTGAGGCAAGCGCCTGATTGCTCGTCACAACACCGATCTCATAAATCGCCGGAGAGGCCTGATAGTTGCTGCTGTTTACCTGAATCGTCTCCGAGAGTACACCATCGTAATAAATATTTTTCCAAAGACATGCGGACAATCCCTGATGCGGAGACTGTACCTGGGTAAAATATCCGACGTTCTGGTCTGTTTTTGCCACAAGCTTGATATTGGAAGAAGGGTCTGTCTGACTTAGCGTCTCGCTGATAAACTCAATAGAACGATTTGCAGGCCGCGTCTCCACGCCGAAAATCGTAAAATTGAGTGTACCTGCGTAAGCAGAACCTGCAATATAAACCGGATTTTCCAGTGTATTGGTAAACACAAGGTCCATCAGACCTTCCGCAATCGCTGCATCCTTCGACGGATCTACGTAATTAACCAGCATGGTATGATTCGAACGCGAATTCACCTGAAGCTCTGCTTTCAGCACTGCATTATACAGTGTCGTAGACACCTGACAGATACCTCCGCCATAGGAATCCACTACCTGTCCGGCTTCATAGGAAGGAGCCAGCTCATAGCCGTTCTCCGCGGTAAATGGAACCACCACTTCCGTCACAGAATAACTCTCTCCCGGCATGAGCAGCTTGCCATTGATCTTTGCCGTCGCAGTCTCAACATTCTTTGCTCTTCCCCAGGACGAAGCAGAATAATCGGTCGTCGCAGTCCCAAGCACATTGTTCATTTTTTCCAGCATTTCCGCTGTCAGAACAGGAGATGTGCGCTGCACCGAAGCTTCTATGACAGTATCCCCGGCCTCATAATCCTTCAGGTGCTCCTTCAGGCTCACAAGCGTCGCGTCCACATCCAGCTTCAGGCCATCCGTTCCGCCCTCCACATGCAACCTTCCGTCATCCCCCATATAGCAGGAACCCTCCACCGGCTCAGAATTGAACTGCACGCAGGAATCTACAAATGCCTTCTGTGCACTCTCATCCATCGTATATTCAATCTCAAACCGTGAGCTCTGATTTTGAAGATCCTTCTGCTCCTTATAACGACGCACAATATTTCCTGTCGTGCCAATCTGGCTGACCTCATCCACCAGATCCTTATTTTCCCATTCCAGTCCAAGTTCCTTCCAGGTCTTTGTTACCTGAGCGTCACCCATCTGAATCGTAATCGCAGAGCTGCCAAGCTTCTCTACTTCGCCTTTCACATAAGCCTTTGCTTCATCCGGCGTCATACCACTGACGTCTTTATCTCCGATAAAAACACCGTCACTGATCACTTCCTGCTCTGCCGCCGAAACGACAAACAAGCTGCCTGCCGCAATCAAAAATGCCACAGCCACCCCTTTTAAAAATTTTCTTTGCATAAGTTTTCCCCTTTGACTCATTGCCTTCAAAATAGAATATATCCTTACAGAAGCGCCGGAATAATCGTTCCAGCTACCATAGCAAGCACGATCAAAATCACGATTGCCGCTGCAATCCGCTTCTGTGTCTTGGAATTATTAAAATTCATCATAGCCTGTCACCTCACCATTTTTCCATATTGTGAAATAAGATTGTCTATCATCCGCGATGCTTCATTTTTAGTCAGCATCTCAATTTTTACGTTACTCTCTATTTTATGATATTTTAGCAAATCCCGCAAGTATACTTTTTGTGAATTTGTGATTGTGAAAATGTCAATATTAAATGCGACACTTTTTTAAATTTTTTTCACCCGATTTTCTTAAGCTCTTCCTCGAAGAGTTCCCCGGCAGAACGATAGCCATGTATGCGGCGGGGATAGTTGTTTATCCAGTTTTCCATTTCCTCTACCTCTGCGTCTGTCATGCTGTCAAAATTTGTCCCCTTTGGAACCTTTCGCCGTACCATTTTATTAGTAACCTCATTTGTGCCACGCTCCCAGCTGCTATACGGGTGGCAGTAATATAGCTGTGTCCGTTTTCCCTCTCCCAGTATAGAACGTTCCAGCTCTTCACAATATGCAAACTCGCTGCCATTGTCTACGGTTATGCTTTTAAAGACTTGCTTAAACATAGCGCCCCATTTTCTTTCCAATGCGTCTAAAGCATCTACTACCGCCTCTGCTGTCTTGTCCGGCAACTTAAATATGATCTCGTCCCGCGTCTTTCTTTCCGTCAGTACCAGCAGGGTATTTTTAGATTTCCCCCGCTGCCCTATCACGCTATCCATTTCCCAATGCCCGAACTCTTCCCGCTTGTCTACCTCTTCCGGGCGCTTTTCTATACTTGTACCCGCCGCCGCCCTTGCCTGCTGCCTCTTCACTTTCTTATAGTCCCTCTTCTTATTTGCCTTTACTGGTAAATCCTTATTTGTAAGCTGTAGAAAGATACCTTTATCAATATAGCTGTAAAGCGTCGTTACGCAGATCGTGACGGAAAATTCCCCCTCTTTCCCCTGCGCCTTAAGCTCCCCCAGAACGGCAGCCGGACTATATCCCTCATTTACTATTTTATCCTCTATATAATTTGCTAACTTAATATCATTGCCGATCTTAAGCACGCCGCCCTTGCTTTTCAGATTCTCCCTGTACTTATCGTCTGCAATATCCGGGCTGTATCGTTCTTCCTGTGTAAGATCAGAGTTAAGCGCGGTATAAACTCCCCGCTTTATTTCCCGGTATATTGTGCTGCGGTGTACATGCAGCATGTCTGCGATCTCTTTTTTACCATGCCCCGCCTTTAGTAATGCCTCTAATTTTATCCGATCTGCCTTTGTCAGATGCTTACCCATTTCCCTTACCTCTCTTTTGTCCCATATACGACGAAAAGCCGCAAACTCTTTTACAAGTCTGCGGCTCGCTATTTTTGCCTCATTTACAGCATTTCTTACAAGCTGTATACTTCTTTTTTGCTTGGCTTAGTGGTATGCTCTTTGGGTTTTTCATTCCAGAACATGTAGGCTTACTATGGTACTTTTTGCTGCTACGGTCTATATATACGATTGTCTCGCCTGCTGGCTGCGCTGCGCGGCTTTTCTTCTCTTCTATGAGAACGTCAAGCTCTATATTACAGCCAAACGTTTGTACCCCCCCCCGGAAATTTCCAGTATTTCTGCGGTGTATCGGGCTTGCGGGTATTTCCGCGCTAAGTCCTTTGCCAGCTCTGCTGATAGATTCCCCAGTACCTTATTGCCCCACTTGATGCACGCGGCAGGCTCTCCATTGTATGTATATTTTTCTACCGTTATATCCTCGTCACCTGTCATAGTTCTTAATATGTCCTGGCGGTTCTCCCCGTCCTCGTTATCAAAAGTCACGCCTACTAATTTCGTGCGTATAGTTTCCGCAATCCTGCTGCCAGATGCAGCGGCAGGCGTTCCCGTTTTCCTCGGCTCTTCCTGCTGCCCGGCTGCCTCTTTCGCTGGCTTGCGTGCCAGCAGAAAGCATACGGCAGCAATTACTATGCAGCCGATACCGCCCGTAATATTTCCAGACGGTAGCGCTATAACTCCACTTACTGCGAATAATGCAGCCACAACATATAAAATGATCTGTTTCTTTGCCATAAATAAGCCCTCTCTTTCGCCTTTTACTTTAATTCTAATATTTCATCAGCAGAGGCGTTAAGCTCCCTGCATATTTTTATAAACATTTCCAATGTAGGCGCGTGCGCCCCATTTTCCCAGCGGCTTATATCCTTTTGGTGAACTTGCAGGCGTTCCGCAAGTTCTTTTTGTGAAACGCCCGCCGCTTTTCTCGCTTTTCTTATATTATTTCCGATCATGCGTTACCTCTTTTCTCTTTAGCTCTCATTATAAGGGCTATGCAGAGTTTCACCGTTCCTACGGCTACCAAAAAAATACCTAATTTCAAAATCATGCTCTTTACTCGGCTTTGGGTTTATGATATATTTTTTATAGGCGGCGGGCTTTCGCCCGCCTATAGGTCTAACCTATGTACTTGTCGATAATGATAAGTATTATGCCTATGATTAAGTCTATCAGTGCATTGACCGTCAAATCTTGCCACTTGATAGGCTTTTTCTTTTGTTTCTTCTTACCCATTTCCTGCCGTTTCTCCTTTCCAGTGCTTTACACTTATTTTTCTTTTCTCCTTTCTATGCTTTAATTATATACCAACTTTGGTATATTGTCAATCAGATTTCAAGAAAATTATGGTAAAAAAATAAAGGGTATGCCGCCCATGAACGACATACCCCAGCAGATACATTATAATCTTGTACAATAGTCCAGCGATACCCAGCCGTCCCTATTCTCTTCATACGCTTTCAGCAGCCCCCAGCCTGCGGCGCTGCCCTCTCCGGCTTTTACCTCTACAATGGTAAATACTCCCACGCCTGTATACTTCCCCGTCTTTTCAAAATCCGTGCCTGCGCCCGTCCTTATTCTAAGATCGGTTATATCTACTTTTACTTTAAAGGGAACCTGTACCGCCTCTGTCTTTCCCTGCTCTGTGTTCCCGCCTGCCCCGGTTCCTGCGGCGTACCTGTCGTAATACTCCTGCCCGTATGCTGCCCGGCGCTGTTTTACAGCCTCGCTCTGATCTGCGGGTTTTTCGTACCCGGTCAATACTGCATCAGAGGCAGCCCGTACCGACGTTGCAGCCATAAGCGCGGAAATAACGCCCTTGTAGCCCTGTAATTCCTGCCACAAGAAAGAAAGCTGCATATCTAAGCTGCCGATAGACGCGCCCACCGATCTTACAAAGTCAAGTAGTGCCTGCTTACGGCTGTAATACGTCCACTGTGCAAGCCCATAGCCCGCGCTGTCCCTCACAAAATTTGTATAACTGCCGCTGTCTACAGCCGCCGTATATTCTGCGTCCGTCATTCCCAGCCGCGTATTAAAGGAATTTTGCAGATTGCATGAATTAAGCCCGCTCTCTGCAAAAAGGTTTCCCATAAGCCCGGCAGCTGCATAGGCATTTAAGCCCTTGCCCGTCAGAAAAGACCAGATCATGCTTTCCGCGCCTCCCGCTGCCGTCTGCTGTTCATTGCCTGCAAAAACGCTGTATACCGCCTTTCCGTCCCAGTCATACACATTATAGCCAGCAATGCAGGCTTTCTTTGCATTTTCCAGACTTTCAAAAGCGCCCAGCTGCCCGGCTGCATCTTCCCAGCTTTTCCGCACGCGGTAAAGTTTCTTTTCGCTGTTTCCGGCAGATACAGCCCCGCTGCTTATCAGCCTTTTAAACTCGTCCCATGTATGCGCCGTGGTATTATATACATACGGGTTAGGGCAAATTTTCCCGGTAACGTCGTAATGCCTTATGACATGATCGGCAGGCACTCTGTACTTATCCATTAAGTACCTTGTCAGCTCTGCCGCCGCCTCTACCGTCGCGTCCTCAAAATACCAGTCTTTATCTGTCGCGCCCTGGCTGGCGGTGTTCCTCTTCCTTACGCATAATTCAATGCCTATGCTGTTTGCGTTCCGGCACTCCCCATGCTTATAACTCTTTGCGCCGCAGTGCCACGCTATGTTAGCATCTTCCACGCACTGCCAGATTTCCCCATTATGATCTACAAAATAATGCGCGGACGCATTTCTATTGCCGCCCGCAAAATATTTGCAGTTCGCCTGCGCCCCGCTCAAACCGCCCACATAATGAATCACAATGTACTTGATACGGGAAACGCTGCCCGGATTGAAATTGTACCCGCTTATCAGCCTGTTAATGTTCCTCATGCTTTTACTTCCTTTCTGCAATGAAATAAGCGCCTACGGTTTCCCGTAAGCGCCCTTTGCCGCTTTTCCTGTCTGATCTCTTATTCTTATCTTTCCTGCTGCTTATGCCCCTCTACGCTGCCCGTGGTGCTGTCCCCGTCCAGTTCGTCCGTGTCCGGCAGCTCGTCCGTATACTTGGAAAGAAAGCCCCTCACGCTCGCCCATACCTTTTTTACAGGCAGCCCGCACAATGCCATATTCTTAAAAATGCTTGTGATCTCATAGGCTATGTAAAGCAGGCTGAAAAACTCCGCTACGCCTACTGTCTTAAGCCCCAGATACCCCCGCGCCGTCTCCGGGATAAACCCGATCAGATTGATCTTGATAAGCATATCAACCGCCAGCATGAATACAAGGGAAATCAGCATTGCCACTTTCCGTATTGCGCCGTCAATCCCTGCGCAGCTGTTGAACTTCTTTTCTTTCACTGCCCGCAGTACCCCGAAAACAGTATCAAATACAATCGCCAGTATTACCAGCTCGATCACCTTATTGTGTGCCGCTGCGTCGATAAATTCCATTATTTTCATTTCCATAAATCCTGCCTTTCTGCTTTCTGCAAATTTAATGCCCGCTCTTTCAGTTCCGCGCCGTCGTACCCTGCTACGCTCTCCCAGTTTTCCAGAGTGGCGGTTAATTCAGCAATAAGCCTGCTCTGCTTTTCAATAGCTAGTGTTCCTTAGATACGCTAAGCCTGTAATGCTTTCACCAAATCACACGCCCCGCGCACGCCGATATTCGTGTTCACGTTCCACGGGTAATTGTTGCAATTCACGGCACGCGCGCCCGCGTGAACGCCATTGTTCCAGTTACCGCCCGCGATCAGCGCCGCCAGAGGGCTGTAATAAGCGGCTGCCCCATATAAAAAGCTACTTTGCAGCCTTTACCTCTTCTATGATCTCGCCCAGCATAACGCCCAGTTCTGTAAGTTTCCTGCCACACTCCCCGTAATGCTGCTTATTCATTGCGCTGTATTTCAGATCATTTGCCAGCCGCAGCAGCTCCTTACTCTGCTGCAATGCCACATCTGCCGCGTACAAGTGGCTTTTCGTCGCCGTTTTCTGCCACTTTATAACGTCTTGCAGCATTTCCAGCACGGCGTTTCTGGTTGCCGTCTGCAAGCTGAATTTTTCATATTTGGGGTACTTACTTAGCAGGGGATATATGTATACCAGAAAATCATATATTTTCTGGTGTAGTATGTCGCCTTTATCTCTTATTGACATTTTTATCCGTCCCCCTGTAGCGGCTGGGCTTTCGCCCGCCTCTACATAGAATCACACGCCCCGCGCACGCCGATAGCCGCGTACACGCTCCACGGGAAACCGCTGCAAGACACGGCACGCGCGCCCGCGTGAACGCCATTGTTCCAGCTACCGCCCGCGAACAGCGCCGCCAGAGAATACGCGTAATACTGGTAAATGTTGCCTACGTCGTACTTTGTGGCATTATCCCTTAAAGGGCTTTTCTTATCCCAGCCCCACGCCGCCGTAGGGTGGTATTCTGCATTTGTGGCGTGTTCTGCCCGTGTAATCAGATCATTAAGCCATTCCCAGACACGCCCCACGGCATCAACGCAGCCCACGGCAGAAACGGCATTTACCACGCTGCCCGTAGTCCCCCTGCCCGTGTTCGTCGTCGCCGTCCATGCGTTTGTATTTGCCCCGTCAAGCCCCTGCGGGCTGCCGAAAGCATAAGCGCAAAATTCGCTGTAGTCCGGCATACGCTTACCGCTTTTCATAAGCCTTTCCGTGAACGTGTACCAGTTCATGCCCTCTGTGCCTGTCATTGGCGCACAATTATATTCTGATTTCAAGCCCTGCGCGCCGTCGTCAGAATTAAGGTAAATGTCTACCCATGTGCCACCGCCCAGATATACCATACCCTCCGGGCTGCATTTCGGGCGGTGTCCCAGCGTCCATACGCTGCGCGGCACAATCCCGTTGCTTACCGCGCTTTCCCAGCCCGTACCGAAAACAGCGCCGCTGCTGTTCACGGGCTGCAAATTGCCATTGATCTTACGGCAGCGCCCGTAATGAAAGCCGCCGATCTTGCGGCTGTTGCTGGCGTTCCACCCGCTCGGATATGTAGAGTTAAGGGAAATAATATACTGCTCGTCCTGTGCGTCCTGCCTGCTGTCGCAGATATAAACGTAATAGTCGCAACCCACGGAAAAAGCCGCGCCTACGTCCAGATTAGAGGCGTTAAGTACCGTGTTTCCCGTCTGGAAGATACCAGCGCCGCCCACGGCAATTACGCAGCCCTCTATTACGGTGATCTCATTCGCCCCGCTTGCGTATAAATACTGGCTCGTCGGCGCTACAATGTCGCTGATTGTCGCCAGCTTGTTTACATTCAAAAGCGCCCTGCGGTCTGTCTTTGTCACATCATCAACAAATATTCTACTCATACTGTTTTAACACTCCTTTCAGCGCTGTAATGTCGTCTGCGGTCATTCCTGCCACTGCTGCCGCTTTTTCCAGCCCTATAGCCGTATTATCTGCGGCAATGCCCTTTGACAGTGTTAATACCGTCCTGTCGTTTCCCGTCTCGCCTGCTGCCGCCGCGTCGTCCGTCTGGGTGTGCGTTACCGCCGTGACCGTTCCAGAAATGCCGCCAGCCGCAAAAGCCATGCCCGGCGCTGCCTCGTCGCAGTAATATACTGTCACTGCTTTCTTTTCCTCTGCCACCGATACAATAGCGCACTGTATGTAGCGCTGCTTTTCCAGACTTTCAATTTTTGCCAGCAGATCAGCCGCCGCCAGCTCCCCGGCTGCCACCATAGCAAGGCAGTTGTAGTAATCGTCTTTTGTCTTTAATGTTTTGGGAAATCCTTTCATAATCTGCCCCTTTCCTTAAAATGTATTTGCAAGATAGGAATTGCCGATATATGCAATTCCTAACACCGCCGTTTCCTCTGTTCTTTCGTAATGCTGGCACATGTAGGCAGCTCCCAGATAGCATAAACCTAAAACGGCATCATGCTTATAACTTATGTTCCAGCCGTTTTCTACCAGCGTAAGCCGCCTGTCAAGCTCTGCCAGTGTCTCTGCCGTCTCCGCGCCGCCCGCCTCTGCCAGCTGCCGCAGCTGTTCTACCTTGTCTGTCAGCCCGTCTATTTGCAGTTGCAGGCTGCCTGCAATGTCCCCGCCCAGCTTTTCCTTTATGTCCTCAAACCATGCGTTAAACTCGCTTTCTGCCTCTGTCTGGAAAAGCGTAATTTTCGCCATGAAAGCGGTATAGGCTTTCAATAGCTCCGCGTCCCAGCCGTCAAGCGTACTTTCAAAAGAATTGTACCGCTCGCTGAACTGGTTCTCGTACTGGTTAAACAGGCTTTCTGTCATGGTTATGTAGTTCTCATAAATGCCCGCGATCTCACTTAAATACTTTTCCATATCCTGCTTATATATGCTGAACTCGTCCAGCACTGCCTGGCTGTAGGTTTTGAAAAAGTCATTAAACTGTTTCGTCAGTACGCTTGCGTCGATCTCTTCTATTGTGCCTTTCACAATGCCGCACAAGGCACTGTTAAACCGCTGGTCTGTAATATCCTTTGTCTGAATCTTTGTTACGCCTTTCCCCACGTAAATATCAGCTATGGCAAGCTCCCATATTTCCGTATTCCGGGTTAAGGCTGCTGCCGCAGGCTTTGCAGACGGCACGCCCTTTAAGACGGTCAGATACATGTCCCTCTGCGTCAAGTCCCAGCGTATAATTACCCGGTCTATGCGGTTAAGCGCCCCCTCTGCTGTGCTTAACGTAATACCCATGCTTACAGGGTTTCTGAAAGCGTAACCATTGATAAACGCATACCCGGCGTTTACCTTGATTTCCATTTTGTCATAGGCTATAACCTGTAGCCCGTCGCTGGGTTTCGGGAAAACGCCGTTTGCTATGAACGTGGCAAAATACCACGCCCAGTCCTCGGCTTTATATACCCTGTCGTATTCTTCATCTACCAGAATGGCATTGAACGGCAGACAATCAGCCATGCTTTTTACCTCACTTTCCTTATCTGGTCTACCAGCGTAGGCAGGCTGTCCCCAAACGTCGCCTCTATTTCCTCTGCGCCTTTCTGGTATGTCTCTGTTACTTCTGTTATCCGTGCATCAATCTGTATGCCCCACTTTGTTTCCTTGCATGTGATCCTGTCCCCTAAATCAAAGTCCTGCTTAAACTTAAGGTTAGAATTTGTGTTAATTGTGCTTACAAAATTTATGATCTTTCCGTAGTTTTCCAGCTCTGCCGCCGCCCTCGTCTTAAGCATCTGCAAATAGGTATTAAGCGGTATTGTTACCTCTGTTTCCCCGCTCTGGTATTTCCGGGCTATGTCCGTCGCGTCGCAAAATACCTCTGTCAGCTCCAGACCAGACGCGCCCTCTCCGTCTACCGTCGTCACTGGCTGGCTGCCGTTGTCGTCTGCCGCTCCCTGTATGTAAATGAAATTCCCGCAGTTTTCTATACTTGCTGTATATTCCTGCTCGTTTATATTGTCAAAATCCCGCGAAAAAATACAAGGCGTGTTTCCCTCGCTGTTTTTCGCGGTAAGGTCTTTGCCCTTATACAGATAAAAGCCGTACTGCCGCGATCTCTCGTTAATCAGAATGTCATAGCCCAGCTTTCCTGCCTGCGCCCTCGCCTTTACTTCCTGCCCCAGCTTTGCGTATACCTCGTTTGCGTACTCTACCGCGCTGCCTGCTATGGTTTCCTGCGCCAGCATGATAAAGCGCGGGAAACGGCGCTTTGTACCCGCACTGCTGCCGCAGTTATTCTTTACCATTGTGTTTATAATGCTCTGGTTCGTCGCCGTCGTTACGATCTGCGGGCTTATGCAGCGCTTGTTAAGCCACTGGCTAAGCATGTAGCCCTGTGCCTCTATCTGCTCTAACCCGTTCTCATCTTTGGTAATGTGTACATAGGTAATCTGCGCAGCCCTGCGCCAGATACCGCCCGCCGCGTCCGTCACTTCCCGCTTTCCGTCATGCTTTACAATAATATTGCCCTCGGTAAGCAGCCGTTTGTTATTGTCCGTGATCGGCGCAAGCAGATTGAACGTGCCTACATCAAAATACTTTACATGCCATAACAGGCTTGCCATTTCGTCGATCAGTCCCAGCGGCTCTACCGTCTCGTCAAATACTCTAAGCTCCATGCGTCATACCCCCAGATATTCCCTGTCATAAAAAATAGAGACTTCCATAGAATTTACGCCGCCCTCTGCGTCATACCGAAAATTATTGTCGCCTATGTCAAGCTGCATAAATGTACTGTCAACGTCCACTTTACGGAAATAATCATACTTTACCCCGTCCCGCGTCAGTGTAGCTCCCTTGCTGCCGTATTTTGTGTTTACCTCGATCACGTCCCCGGTCTGCATGGTAACGTTCAGCTTTATAAATTCCTCTGTGTCTACGTTTAAAATAATCGGGTTTGTAACTGTCCCCAGCGCGGTAAACCTCACCCGCATACCTGTTGAAACGTCCCCCTCATTAAAGCAGTCTACAATTACGCTTTCAGCGCGATACCCAAAAATCATACTTTTGCTGTTGTCCTTTTCGATCACGCAGGGAAAATGCCAGGCAGCCACCCAGCTTGCTATATCTTCCTTTTGCTCGTCCTCTTCCCGCCAGAACGGGTTAAGGCAGTCCAGCTGTAGGCTGAACTGCTGCAAAACGCTTTTTCTCCCTACGTCCGGCTTTCCATGCAGGCGGCAGTTAATAATACGCTTAAAGCTGCCGTATTCATAGGCAAGCGTGCCGCCCAGCTCCGGGTTAAAAATCTTAAGCAGCCTGCGGCGCAGTTCGTAAGACTGCTGCTTGTCCTTTGTATTGATATGCCCCAGTATGTCAACGTCCCGCGCCTCTATCCGCTGCCCTACATAGGTATCTCCATGCTGCCCCATACTGTTTGTGCTGTATACTGCATTTGTCACGCCTGCTATGCCGTCTACGTCCTTGCTTACGTTGCAATGGTACACACTGCCTACGCTAAGCTCTATGCTTTCGCCCCTCTCATTGGTATAAACCAGCTTTTCATACATCATGCTAACACCGTCCTTGCTGCCTGCTTAAACTGCCGCTGCGCCTCTTTCTGCTGCTTTGCGTAGTCCGTCGTATTGGCGTATATATTCTGTGTGATATGTACTACCGGGCTGCCTGCTGCCCCGCCGCCTTTCGGCTTTGGTTTCCACGGCTCCCCGTCTATGTCGGCATCAGAGAAATTGACTTTTGCGCCTACGTCAAACTCCTGCGGTATGCTTTCCTCGATCTGCTTATTTACTTTTTTCATTTCATCAGAAAAGCCCACGCCGATACCCTGTGCCAGATATACGCCTACTTCGTCACGCATCAGCCTAGACGGGCTATTTATTCCAAAAAGCCCTTTTAAGAAGTCCGTAACATTTCCTACCCAGCCGCTTATTTTATTCTTTATCCATTGCGTGCCATTGCTTATGCCGTTCCAGATGCCAGAAACAATATTGCTGCCAATATCTGCCATAGTGCTACCGATACTGCTAAATGCGCCCGTTATGCCGCTTATAACATTCCTCATGCCCTCTACCGCTTTATTTTTTACCTCTGTACCCCACTGGGCTACTTTGGATATTGCGGCAGAAATGCTATTATAGATTTTCTGCGGCACTTCTTTTACAATGTTCACAATGCCAGTAACCATGCTATTCATTACCTCTTTGGCTTTGGTTAGCATATTACTGCCCCACGTAGCCACTTTGGTAACTGCGCCTACTATTGCGTTCCAGATTTTCTGCGGTACTTCTTTCACAATGGTTACAATGCCAGCAACCATGCTATTCATTACCTCTTTGGCTTTCGTAAGCATATTGCTACCCCACGTAGCCACCTTTGTAACCGCTCCTATGATACAGTTCCAGATTTTCTGCGGTGTCTGCGTTACAATGTTCACGATTGCCGTAAGCATGGTATTCATTACCTCTTTGGCTTTGCTTACCATGTTCGCGCCCCACGTCGCTACCTTTGTCACCGCTCCTATGATACAGTTCCAGATTTTCTGCGGTGTCTGCGTTACAATGTTCACGATTGCCGTAAGCATGGTATTCATTACCTCTTTGGCTTTGGTTAGCATATTACTGCCCCACGTAGCCACTTTGGTAACTGCGCCTACTATTGCGTTCCAGATTTTCTGCGGTACTTCTTTCACAATGGTTACAATGCCAGCAACCATGCTATTCATTACCTCTTTGGCTTTCGTAAGCATATTGCTACCCCACGTAGCCACCTTTGTAACCGCTCCTATGATACAGTTCCAGATTTTCTGCGGTGTCTGCGTTACAATGTTCACGATTGCCGTAAGCATGGTATTCATTACCTCTTTGGCTTTGCTTACCATGTTCGCGCCCCACGTCGCTACCTTTGTCACCGCTCCTATGATACAGTTCCAGATTTTCTGCGGTGTCTGCGTTACAATGTTCACGATTGCCGTAAGCATGGTATTCATTACCTCTTTGGCTTTGCTTACCATGTTCGCGCCCCACGTCGCTACTTTGTTTACCGCTCCTATGATACAGTTCCAAATTTTTACAGGCGTTTTTTTCACAATGGTTACGATATTTGTAAGCATTGTGTTCATTACCTCTTTCGCTTTGGTCTGCATATTCAAGCCCCATGTGGCTACTCTGGTAACGGCATCTACTATACCGTTCCAGATTTTCTGCGGCAGCTCTTTTACAACGTCTATAACCTTTGCCACAAACTCTGTAATGACAGTGCCGCCCTTTTCTTTCATGCTTGCGCCCCACTCGGCTATTTTTTCCACGCCTGCCGCTATCGCCTGCGGTATCCGTGCTGGCAGTTCCTTTAACTTGTTTAAAATCGTCGTCACAAGCTGCCCTGCTGCCGCCACGATTTTAGGCAGCCCCGTTACCAGCCCCTCTACAATGGCTACTATAATCTGCGGCACTGCTGCAATAAGCAGCGGTATTGCATCTATAATGCCGTCCACAAGCGCTGCTATAATGTCGCCTGCGCTCTCCAAAATAAGCGGTATGCCCTCTACCAGCGCATTTATTATGCTGGTTATAATCTGCGGCAGTTTCTCTATGATGACTGGCAGCGCCGCTATAATCCCGTCTGCAAGCCCCGTGACAAGCTGCAAGGCTGCATCTATCAGCATAGGCACGTTGTTTATCAGCGTATCCACTATGGTAAGCACTGCGTCTATTACGCTTGGTATCAGCTCTGGCAGCGCCTCCCCCAGTCCTTTTGCCAGCCCCGCAATAATCTGTACTGCGCCCTCTGCCAGCGACGGTATCAGCTCCACAATGCCGTTAATCAGCGTTGTTATTATCTCCGTTGCGCTCTCTGCCAGTGTCGGTATCGCCTCTACAATGCCGTCCACAAGCCCCGTAATCATTCCTACGCCCGCCTGCACGATTGCTGGCGCACTCTCTACAATGCCGTCCACAAGCCCGCTTACAAGCTCTACGGCAAAGCTGGTAATCTGTGGCAGCATTTCTGCCAGCCCGTTTACCATGTTTCCTAATGCGTCGCCAAAGCTCTGCGCCATTTTCCCCATATCGCCGCCCGCCTCTGCCGCACCCTGCGCCAGCTCGTTTGCAAACTGGCTGAAAATCGGTAGCGCCTGCTCGCCTATCGGCATAATAAAGCTGGTCTGTAGTATCCTGCCTGCGCCCTGCATAGCCTCTGAAAATGTGTCATATTTTACGGCGTTAATCTTCCCCATAGCGTCCGTGGTCTTGCTTATCTGCCCCTCAACGTCCATAAGCGACGTGCAGGCATCAGCGCCCATATCTTCCCACATAGTACCCATTAAGCCCACGCCCGCCGTATACTGTAGGCTCTTGTCGTCGCAGTTTCTTAAGCGCCTCGCTTACTTGGCTCATAGCCTCTTTTGCGCTGTCGCCGCCCTTTTGGAATTTCCCTACTACCTCGTCTGCATTAAGCCCCAGACTTGTAAGGTATTCGTTTGCCGTCCCGTCATTCATGTGGATACTAAATTCCTTAAAAGCGTCGCCCATCTTGTTTATGCTCCATACGCCAGTAGCAGCGCCGTTAGCGATAGAGTTAAACATATCCTCTGCGCTTAGCCCTGCCTGCGAATACTGGTTACTGTATTCGTTAATAACGTCCAGCAAATCCCCGTTCTTGTTAAGCCCGTTCTGTGCGCCCTGCGCAATAAGGTTATATGCCTCGTCAGATGATAAGCCGAATTTCTGCATAAGCTGTGTGGCGGCTCTGGTGCTTTCCGCTACGTCAAAATCAAACGTATCACGCAGCGCTAATGCGTTGGTCGTCATTTTTTCCAGCTCGTCTGCCCCTAAGTCGCCTGCCTGCTGCCGTACCTCTGCCATAGCTGCCGCTATGTCCTCAAAGCCCTCGCCAAAATTAGCGTTATAGATGTTCTCCATAACCTGCTTGTACTGCCCTGCGTCCTCTGTAGCCGTCCCCGTGGCTGCGCAGAAATCATTTAAAGCGCCCTTTGCCTCGTCCGCTTGGCTTACGGCATAGCCCAGCCCCGCCACTACCGCCGTACCGATTGCAGCCGCAGCCGCCCCCACTGCCGCTATGCCTTTTGCCATGATGCCGCCCAGATTTCCCATAGCGGACGCAAGCCCGTTATGCCCCTGCTCGGTTTCTGCAAGCTGGTTTTCCACGTCGTATAGGGCGGCTCTTTCGTTGTGCAGCTGCGTTTCAAGCTCCTGCGCCTCGCTGCTGGTTTCCCCGTACTGCCTTACCATGCTTTCATAGGCTCTTTCTGTTTCCGCTACCTTTTTTGCCTGCTCGTCATACGTCCTTTTAAGGATTTCCTGCTTTTCAGCCACGGCTTTTGCGCTGTTCTCATTCGTCTTGTATTTTGCATTTACTTCCTGCAATTCTGCGCCCAAAAGGGATAAATTTTTATCTATCCCCTGGCAAGCCGCCTCATACTGGCGCTGTGCCTGCACGCCCTCTGATAATTCATTTTCTACAGCTTGTAAAGCTGCCTCTGCGTCCAGCAGCGTAGCCCGTTGGTTATTAAGCTCTGTTTCTAGCTTTCTTGCCTCTTCGCTGTATTCCCCGTTTTCTTCCTTGCATTTTCTTAGTGCCTCTTCGGTTTCATTCAGCTTTATTCCCTGCTCATTAAAGATTTTTGCTAAAATTTCCTGCTTTTTCCCTAATGCCTCTACGCTGGTTTCATTTCCTTTGTACTCCGCTGCCACCACCTTTAATTCAGACGATAGCTGTGTTATATTTTCATTTATCTGTTTGCAATGTTCTTCATATTGCTTTTGGGCTAATGCTGCTGCGCTGGTTGCTTTTTCTGCCTCCTGCTGCTGTCTTGCATTTTCTTTTAAAGCATTATTTGTATTTTCTAAAGCTGCTCTTTGGTAATTTAACTCTTTCTGTGCTTTTTGGATTGCATCAGCATTTTGATTTTCAGCGTTTTGGTATTCTTGTAATACTTTTTTAGCCGCCTCAACTTTCTTAGCCTGCTCGTCATATGTCTTTTGTAAAATCTCCTGCTTAGCCTTTAGCGCCTCAATGCTGTCTGCATTATCCTTGTATTCAGCCGTTACAAGTTTCATTTCCGAATTGAGTAGCGCAAGGTTTTTGTTTATATCTTTGCAGGCTTCTTTATATTCTTTTTCACCGCTTATACCTACTCTGGTTGTCATATTTGCATTTCTGTCAGCCATTTGTTACAATCCCCCTAACGCTATGTCAATGTCGTCCAGTCCCTCTGCCGCCTGCGGTACTGCTGCCCGCTCCTGCCTAAAAATGTGCGGGTTATATTCCTTGTGGTATCCGAATAGGGTTACAATCTGGTACGGCGTTTTTCTCCACGCCTCACGCTCCCTATACCCCAGCAGCACCATAGCGATATACAAAAGCCGTGCAGTGTCTAACTTTCCTGCACGGCTTTCATTTCCCCCGCCTCTTCGTCGTCCTCTGTTTCAGTATCCCTGCTGCTTTCCTCGTCGCCTGCCGTGCCTGCTGCAAACGACGCAAAAATAGCACGCTGTACCTCTGCCAGATTTCCCATGTGTATCAGCCTGCCTATCTGCTGCTCTGTGAAAAGCTGGGCGTTTTCGTCCTCTTCCAAAAGTCCCTCATTGATAAGCATTGTAAGCAGCCATTTTGTATCTTTTACCCAGTCTGGGTTACTCTGGTTAAAAGCCTCTCCCAGCTTGTCATAACCGCCGAATTTCGTTTGAATTTCGTCTAATGCGTTAAGTGTAAAAAGAAGTCTGTACTCTTTCCCTTTCAGCGTTACTGTATAGCCACCGTCTTTAATTGCGCTCATATCAACAAATTAAGGCGCAGCCATGCGCTGCGCCTTTTCTCCTTTCCCTTTATTCTGTTTTTATGCCTCTGTTATGGTTTCCGCTGGCTCTGGCACTTCGGTAAACCATGTTTTAGCTGCTGCGCTGTCCTCTGTGCCTACAAAGTCAGCTTTCCAGCGTCCATCACTCTTCCTTGCCGTAAAGTCTGCCTCAATGTCTGGCGTGTTAAACTTGATGCTCTCACCTTTGGTTTCATACTTTTCAGACGGCACTTTAAACTTAGCCTTAAGCAGCCATACATAACGGAAACGCCCGCCCGTTTTCTTTGCCCTAAAGCCGATAGCCACATATGGCGGCTCGTCGTCCTTTCCAGCCCATACTACCTTATTCTGGTCTACCATCTGCCCCAGTACCTCTGCCAGCACTTCCGGCGTAAGGTCTTTTACGCCCAGCTTAAGCGTGCCGCTTGCAAACTCGGATACGCTTTCACTCAACGTATCATCTGCATACAAGCTGCCGTCTGCCGTCTTTACGGATAAGTCAGCCGTCATAGCCTCTGCCATTTTCTTAGGCGTTCCGTAAGTTTCCACGCCGTCTGCCTCTGTGCATACTGCATAAAATAAATCTCTTAATCCCAGTGTCATTGTTTTGTCACTCCTTTAAAATTTCGATTGTGATAGGCACTAACCAGTACCCCGTTTCTGTTTCGTAGTTCTCTGTGTCAACGCTGTTAATGTAAACGTCTGCCGCCCGCAGCACTTCCAGAGTTTTGTTAAGCTGTGCCTCATAGTCGCCTTTATGGAAAAGCGTTACCCTATACATTTCCCTGCTTTCACTCTCTGTATCGTCTGCGCTTACGGCAGCGCCGCCATTCAGCCGCAGGAAAGTATAATAGGCTTTCGGCTTGCATCTGCCAGTATATACTCCCCGCTGTGCTGGCAGCCCTGCGCTCTCTAAAATCTCTTTTATGCTGCTCATTTTCCCTGCTCACGCTCCCATACTTCCAGCTCTGCGTCTATTACTTTTTCATGTGCCTTTTCGTTTGCAACGGTCATATATGGTCGTGCCTGCTGGCTGCTCGTCCCGTATTCTGCTACAAATCCGATAGTAGCATTGCGCACGTTGCTTTTGTCGCCTTTTCTGTCGTTTCCATGTTTTGCCCTGCCCTGCGGGTAAACGTCTACATATTTCTCGGTATCGTTTCCCTTTACGGCAGTTGCTTTGATTGATTTCACAAAGCCGCCCGTTTCATTTAATCCCATAGCCAGCGCCTCTGCCCTTTGTGCCTCTACCAGTACGTCTGCACCCGCCTTAAGCATTTTAGGGACTGCTGTAACTGCTGCCTCTTCCATTCTCAAAAACGCTTTTTCTACCTCTTCCAGCCCTACCGTAGTAAACTCTGCCATTTTATTTGCCCCCTTTCTGTTGATTTTAAATCGACATTGCTCTATAATTTTCTTTAAAACGATAGAAAGGTTGTGTTTTATATGAAAAAGAAAACTATAGTCTTTTCCTGCCTTGCCGTCCTATTCCTTTTATCCGCTTTTAGTGGATTTGCGGGCGGTCTTGTTTCTGGCGGCGTTGGCTGCCTTGTTATCTGCGGCGTTTTTGCATTTCTGGCTTTCCGTTCCGCTAAACCAGTAGTAGAAACAAGTAGCGAAACGCCACAAGCTCCAAACCGTTTTACCCCCCCCTGCGAACAAAAGTTCTGTTCCTCGTCCCTTACAGGATAATAATACGGTAAATCCCAATACAGTAGAAACGCCCGCCGCAGTACCAGTACCCAATATCCCTGCGCCACATATTGCAGAAACAGCCCCCACTATTTCGCCCGTTTCCACAAGTGAAGATAAAACGGCGGCTATCCAATCTGCTACTGTTTCAGATGCGCCAGACTTATCAAAACAATTTGAATATCTGGAAATAAAAGTAGCTGGTGTTACATTCAAAAACGAAAATGGACCCACACGGCAAACTATTTTACGCAAAATACATTTTAACGACAAACCTTTTGACGAATACGTTGAGCTTGGTCTGCGTGAGTATGAATTTGACGGAAAGCCCGCTTTCGGCGTTTATGCTAACAATATGCAAATAGGCAATATCCCTGCCGATTATGTGCAGTTTATAATTGATAATGATGCACGCTATGAGGGAATATGCGGTATTAATGTATATGGCGGTGGTCGTAACGAAAACGGTTATGCTATTTCTTATGGTTGCAAAATCACATTGAAATACCGAAAATTAAATAATGAATAATTTTAACGGCGGGAAAACCGCCGTTTTTATTCCCCACTGTCCTTATGCCGCAAATCAGTTAGCGTAAGCTCTATGGTATCGTCGTCTATGTCGTAGGTCTTAAGCACGAAAAAGCGCCGCCCGTCCATTTCTATTGTGTCCTCGCCCTCATAGTCTGCCTTATGTACCTCGCATTTTGCCTCTACCACTTTGCCCGTCTGCTGGCTCTTAAAATACTCGCTGTAGCCTACTTTCTTCTTGTTGCAGAAAACAGTGCGGGCGCTCTCCTGCGGCTCATTCTCAAAGCCCCCAGCGTTTACCCTCTCGTCTGGCGGCTGCTGGCTGATTATTGTAAGCTCGTCTGCCCATGCTGCCATATCACTCCCCGCTTTCTGCGCCCTCGGTGTCCGTTTCGGACACGGGCGGCGCTGTGTTGTACTCCTGCGACAAAGCAAGCCGCATTTTCAGCGTGTCGTATGACTGCCTAAACTTCTCCGCTTTGTCGTTGTAGCCAAATTCTGCCTTGCAGTAAAGGGTAACTGCCCTTATAATCAGTGCGTCGCCCTCGTCAACGGCTTTTACCCCGTCGTTTGCAAGGTCGGCTTTGCAGGCGGCTATACAGTCCTCTATTTCTGCCGTTATCTTCTCGCTGGTGCTGCTGATACGCAGCGCCGCCCGCATTTTCTCTGTTAATGTGGTGGCATCTGCCGCCATACGCTGCACCCTCTTTCTGGTTATCCCACAATCTCTGCCACGCCTGCTGCCGCCAGCTCTGCCGCACGCTCCCTGCCTACGCTGTAAGCCTCGCCTGCGTCCTTAATCTGGTTAAGCTGCTTGTCTAAGAACCTTGTAACGGCTTTTACCTTAACCAGCCCTGCTGCCTTTTCTGCCTCTTCCTGCCGTGCCGCCTCTGCCTCAAAAAGCGCCTTTTCCTCTTCTGTAAGCTCTCCCTCTGGTACGTCTACCTCTACTGCTGCAATTCTGGCTATAATATCCTCTGCCTTTCCAGCAGCGCTTACGCCCATATCCTTTGCCAAAGCCTGCAAGCTCTTATAATCCATGCTTTTCAGCTGTTCTGCATCTAAATGTCCTTTCATGCCCTATACCTCATTTCCGGCAGCCAGCGCAGGAAACGCCAGCCGCCTTATTGATTCCCGGCTTACGCCGCTTTCAGTTTCTGGATAACTACCAGACTGTTTTTATCAACTACTTTGCCGTCTGCCAGCATGATACCCTTTGTTACGGTGTCGTCGGTGTCGTTGTCCTCATACCGCTTTACGCCCATAGCATAATTGGTATTCAGCACATAATCCTTGAAATTGAAGAGGAAAGCAAAAGCCGTGCCTGCTGCCAGTGTTGCCGCATAGCTTTTTACATAATCGCAGCACACTACAGGTCTGCCTAAAAGCGTCCGCTCCGGCTTTCCGGCGATCCCGTAATTTACCCTGCCGATCGGCTGCCCGTTGGCATCTGTCAGCCCGTAATACTGCATGAACGTCTTTTTGCTCATGCACCATACCGCCCCGTTTTCGTATGCCTGCGGTAACGCCGCCTCTGCGTTAATCAGATCAGCATAGGCAGGCGCGTCGCTGTCAATGGTCTGCCCGTCTGCGGGTGTCTCCTGTAAAATTCCTTTCGGTTTCCCTGTCCCGTCGCCGTCAATGATCGCCTGTTCAATCGCCTTTGTCATTGCCTCAACAATATTGTTGATAAGCAGGGTTTCAAAAGCGCTCATTGCCATTGTGTCAACTTCCAGAGATACGGCTACCGCGCAGCGCAGCTTATGGTATGCAAAAGTAATCATGCCGTCTTTCTTGATGTCTTTTTTCTGCTTTTCGCTGCCTGCCCCCTCATTTACCCATGTAGCCACGGGCTTTACCGTGGAAACGGGAATACCCACGCCGCCCTTGTACGCCGTTCTGGTGACAAGGGCTAAGATCATGCCCGTGCTTTCCAGCTTTTCTACGATCTGGTTCAGCACGGTTGTAGGAATAACCGCGCCTACGTCCGTGGTCTTGCTTACTGCGTCTGCCCGGTACTCTGCCGGGATTTTCGCGCCACGGCAGACATACTGCATAAACGCCTTTCTGTATGCCATGCTGCCGTATCTGTCCCCGGTGTCGTCGGTATGGTCTGCGGGCTTGAAATTGCGCAGCACGGTTGCGGGCGCTGCCTCTCCCCCGTCACCCTCTACAGGCTCGCCGTTTGCGATCTTTTCCAGTAACGCCTTGCGCTTTTCTGCCGCCGCCTGTAATGCTGCCCGCTCTTCCTGCAATGCCGTTACCTCTGTTTCCAGCGCCGCGATCTCTGCCTCTGTCAGCTCTGCTGCCCTTGTGGTAAGCTCGCCCTTGATCTGGGCTAACCTTGCCTCGATTTCTTTCAATCTGTTCATTTCCTGCAATCTCCTTTTCTGTTTTTTATAGACTGGCTCTGATCTTTAGTAGCCTCGCCCGCTGTAAAAGCCGCTCCTGCCTCTCTGCCTCATAACTCCTATGCGCAAAACTGCGGGCGCTTATTTCAGTACCGCCGTTTGCTGGTATGCTCACGGCTGATACATCATAAACTTTTTTGATCTCCAATATTGTCCTTGTATGTGTTGCCCTGTCGTAGCTGTCCGTTTTCACGGTGAAAGCCCACGACATTTTAGTTATCATGCCCTGCTGTATGTCCTGATACAGCCCCCGCGCTAAGTCCGTCCTGCCTAAATCGGCTGCAATCAAAAGCCCCTTATGGTCTGGTATCAGAATAAGGGAACCGTTAGACTGCCTGGCAAATACGCGCCCCTCATGGTCATACTGCATAATTACGTCGCTCATGTCTGCCCCGTCCAGCGCGTGCGCGTCTATTCTTTCGTAAAACTTTGTACCCTCGATCTCGTAAAGCAGATACGGGCTTTCAAACGTCGTCGCGTAGCCCTCAACGTAAAAATCCGTGTCTATCCGCTTTGCCGCCGCCTGCGCCGACAATGGCGCTGCCAGCGTCCTATACTCCCTGTCCTGCTTAATCGGCATCTGTTACACCCTCTTTCTGTCCCTTATCGTCCGGCGCTGGCTCTTCCCCCGGCTCCGTCCCGTCTGCCTGCTGCCCCGGCTGCGGCATCTGCTGTATAATGATCGGCTGCTTTTCCTCGCTTTTTCCCAGCTGGCTTACTTCCGTGTATTCCTTGCGTATGTAATACTTTTCTCCGTCCTCTACGTGCGGCATGTTCCATATATCCATTACGCCGTTACGGTTAAGCAGCGCCCGGTCAAAAAGCTGTGTGCTTACTTGCAGCTTTGTAGCATTGCTGGCATATTGCAGGCGGTTAGAAGAAAACGTGATCGCGTTCCCGTGTGCAAGCTCCCTCTGTGAAAATGCCATGTTTGACATAACAAGCGATAGCTGAATTGCAAAAGGTTCTATTTTCCCCTCATAGTAGGCGTTCCATGTTTCCTCGTTAAACTTGTTTTGCAGAATATCCATGTTTGTACCAAAATGTGTGCATACATTATCCTGTATCTGCTGCATTTGCAGCGCGTTTGGTGTATACGGCTTGCTTTCCACCTGTTTCACATCAGTAAACTTGTTATCATAAAGAATCATGCCGCTTTTATTGTCAGCGCTTAAATTGTCCTCTGTAAATCTCTGCCGCTCTGCCCTTATGTCCTCCGGCTTCAGCATATTTGCTATTTTTGCCATAAAGCGTATGCTTGCTGAATTTTTCACGGCGTTAATAATGCCCTCGTTCTGGGTATGTATCAGCTGCATTGTGGGCTTAAGCGTGCTGTTATCCTCTCCGAAAAGGTCGTCGCTGTATTCAAAGTCAGTCATTATGCCGACTTTTTCAAACTCAATCGCCCCATACTCCCCGTTTGCGAAAAGATACCGCAGATACACCCGCCCGGCAGCCTCTACCACTTCGCAGCGCTGCGCCCGCAGGGGATAAAAGCCGCACAGGTTCCCTGCCTCGTCCTCAATAGGCACAATAAAAGCGGTATGTTCTACCGCTAAGATCGTCGCCAGACGCTTTATGAATTTTGTTGTGTCCATGAAATAGTTAGGCTTATACTGCAATACCCTTTCCAGATGCTTTAGGGCGCTACCCTCGATCTCCGGCTTTAGCTTGCTGCAATGTGTGGCAAAACTGTTGATCGCTACCCGCGTCAAATCCATTTCGTATACGCCGCCGTTAAAGCTCGTAAACGTCGGGCTGTAGCCGTTCAGCATTTTAAAATAGCTGTCTATCATTTGCAGCTTTTTCCCGTGGAATAAATAGTCAAAAAATTTCACTCCGCTTACTCTCCTTTCTATGCGGCATTTTTCAGCAGCTCGCCGCACTCTTCCCAGTATTTCTGCCGTACCGTCATTGCATCAATGACAGATACAAAACCGTCAATATGCGCCCGCTGCTCTATCTTTACAGGTCTGAATTTCCTTGTTTCCATGTTGTGCTTAAGCGCAACATTTAAGAAATGCGTCTTTTGTAAACTGTTTTCCGCGATCTTGAAATTGCCGTCTTTAATGATTCCCTCAAATTCCCGGATAACTGGCGTTAAGTTCTCGCCTTGATGTACGTCGTCCATATGGAACCCGTAATTTTTCATATCATTTACAAGATACTGGGCGCTGTATCGGTCATATCCGATTTTCAGCGGTCTTATTCCGTACACTTCCAGCAGCATAATAAACCAGTTAAAAACGTCGTGGTAATCGACGTAATTATCACCGCTTAAAGTTATCAGCCCTTTCTTTACAAATATGTCATACGGCACGCCGTCCGTGGCTTGCAGGCTCTCTATGCGGTCTTTCGGCATAAAGAACTGTGTAAAGGAATACAGCACGCCGCCCTTTTCGATCACAACACTTGCCGCCGTTAAGTCCGTAGTCTGGCTAAGATCAATGCCGCCCACCGCGTAGCAGTCCCGGAAATCCTCTAATGTCTTTTCTACCCCTGCCCGGTCTACGGTCATATATTCCAGCCATGCAATAGAACTGTTTTGCTTGATATTGCAGTATTTACATAAAAACTCTGCTTTCTTGCTTAAGCTACCCTCTGCTACGGCTATTTCATCAATGAAAAAGCCCTCTTTTACAGAAACGCCCATATTCGGGTTAGCTTTCTTAAGCTCTTCTATGTCGTTCCACTTCTCTACGTCGTCTATCATGTAGATAAACGGTAAAAGCCTGCGCTCTTTGCTGTTTCCCTTTAAAAAGCTGGTACTGCGTTTCATAAGCTCGTCGTATATGCTGTCATTCTCATAACCTGCTGTGCTTATGCTTAAGATCATTGGCTGTGTACGCGCTCCTAAAGCAGACTTCATAACCTCATATTGCTTTAGCCCTGCGTCGCCTCTCCATGCCGCCATTTCGTCACATACTACCAGCTGCGGGTTAAATCCGTCAGACTTCTTGGCATTAAAGGCAATCGGCTTAACAAAACTTTCCGTTTCCTCAATGTAAATATCGCTGCGCCGTTTCCGCGCCAATTCTAAAAGCTCCGGCTCTGCCTTTACCATTTTGTGAAATCCGTCATATACCAGCGCCGCTTGATCTAACTTAGGCGCTAAGCAATAAATTTCCTGCCCGTATTCTGGTTCTAAAAATGCCATGTACGCAATAAGGGCAGAGGCAAATAAACTTTTTCCGTTTTTTCTGCCGATAACTATAAAAATTTCGCGGAAAACGCGCACTTTTTCTGCGTCCTGTATACCAAAAATGACAGAAATAATAGCTTTCTGCCATAGTTCCAGCTTTATAAGATCACTGCGCCCCTTGCTGTGGTGACAGAAATTTTCAATAAACTTGATCGCCTTATTTGCCGCCTTTGCATTGAAAAAATATTCCTGCTTTTCCAGCCCGTCCACAATGATCTTGTAAATTGCCTTTATCCATTTCCCCGCTACGATCTCGCCGCTTTTTATTTTTGCGTGGTACTCATAGATATAATTCTTATAGGGCAGCACTGCCGCCTACTCGTCCCGCAGGGCAGCCAGCCTGCTTGCCTTTCTTTTTGCGGCTGGCACTAATTCTGTCAGCTGCTTAATGACTGCCGCATAGTTCTTGCTTAATGCTATGTATGTCTCTGCCTCTGGGCTTTTTTTCGTGCCGTACTGGTTTTCACCGTTCTTGTACTCGCTCGTCCAGCCCTCCTGCTCTATGGTTTCCTGCAAGTCGTCAAGTTCTATGCTCATAAAAGCAGCCTTTTCTATCAGCGGCGTTACTAAATTTCGCTTATTTTCTTCAAGCTCTGCAAATATCTCCTTAAGTCTTTTTTTCTCGTCCTTGATACGGTTTTCTTTTTTCTTTTTCCGCGCAGCCATTCCCTCTACCTCTCTTTCCTGCCGCCTGCTGCCGCTGCCAGATCACCCCACCACACCCCCTACACCACGTATGCACGCGCCCGGAGGGTAATTTTATGGTATCCCCCTCGGTAATTTCCCCCTTTATTTTTTGTTTTCGGATAGGGGGGATATGCCGCCCGTCGCATCAAACTTATACCGCAGGCGCGGCTTGCGTTTATGATGCTCTTTGTTATGGCAGTCCTGGCATAACGCCTCTAAATTGTCCCAGCTTAGCGTTATGCCCGCGTCGTTAATATTCTCTCTGGTTAAGTAGCGCTTATGGTGCGCTATCTTTGCAGGCTCCCCGCAGCGCTCACATATATAGTCCTGTGACATTAAGTAAGCGGCTCTGGTATTCTCCCACGCCTGCGATAAGTAAAAACTCTTAGCCCATGCTTTCATACTGTCCCCGCTCCTTTCTGCAATACCCAGCGCCCTAGATTTCATGCGCCGGGTGGAGGCTAAAGAAATAAAAAAAGAGCAGGCTACTGCTGCCGCGTCACGGCTAAGCTACTGCCTACTCTTTTCATGTTACCATTATACAGCTTTTGAAATACCATGTAAACACCACGATTTTACCACGATATTACCAGCCCGGCTGCTGCTACAGCCTCGCCCGTTCTTCATCAATGCCCCATAACAGTACAGATAATTCGTTTATGATCGCTGTCACCCAGCGTCGCGGCGTGTTCTTCCCGGTTTCCAGTTTCTCTGCGATCTCCGCATACTCCATGCCCTGCATGAAATACAGTTCAAACGCTTTATACTCTACCTCTCTGCCTGCTGCCCTGCGCCTGCGCTCGATCTCTTCTACTGCCGTGTCTATGTGTGCTGTCATAATCAGCGTTTTAAAACGGCTGCGTCTCACGCTTTCCAGATATACCCGCTGCTGCTCTTCTGTCATTCCCTTAAGCTCTAACTGCTCGCCGTCGCTTACTGCGTTCTGGATATGGAAAACTGCATCACGGTAACATTTCATAAGCGTGAAAGTATTATGGTATTTGTTCTGCCGCTTTTCCTTTTCTTCCTGCTTTCTGTACTCCCGCACTGCTGCCCTTGCCGCTTTCTGTATCAGCTCTTCAAATTCAGAGGCGGGAAGTGCTACCCGGCTTTCGCCTGTTTCCTCTCCCCCTGCCACGATCTCTGCGCCTGCTGCCTTAGTTTCTGTTTCCTGCATCTTTTCTACTCCTTTCTTTGAATCCGCTGTCAATCCGTCCGAATATTGCCAGCAGCAAAATAATTATGACTGTCAATAAAAAATCCGTCACTGTTCGCCCTCTCCTTTCTGGCATGGTGGAAACGGGCAGCTGTCACAATCCGGCTTTTCACATTTCCCGCCGTTATTGTCCCGCAGAATATCCCGTATCAGTATATACGGCAATATCCATACAGGCGTAGAAAGAAGAATAAGCCCCTTTGCCAGCAGCCCAGTATGTATATTGCTATTTCTCCCACCCATTCCATATACGTCCTTACTGCCCCTGTAAGCACCTCTGTGATCTCGTCCATAAACTTTATCATGTATGAAACGCCCCGCTTTCATATGCCGTAATGACTGCTGCCCGCAGGCTGTCTACTGCATCATTCCTGCGCCCTATCCTCTCCGGGCTTACACGCCTTAAATACTCTAAATGATCGCTTTCCATGATCTCCGCTATCTTTTCCGCTGCCTGCTGGCTGTGTGTGATTGCTCTAAGCTCGTCAGCGCCGCCCAGTGCGTTTATCTCGTATACTGCATAATGACTGCTGCCGTATTCCCTCGCTTGCCAGCTGAATACACGCCCCTTAATTTCCAATGGTTGTATATTGTCCGCTACATTCCTGCATACCGTCCCCGCTGAATCAAAAGCCCCGCCCAGCCCCCGCATAAAAGCCGCTGCTGCATTTGTAATAGCCTCTGCTGCTCTTGTGGCTACAGCTGAAAAGTCAATACTGCTTATACTCTTAACTGCCTTTCTTGCAAGCCTGCGCTGTCTGCGCTTATCCAGTTCTAAAGGCGGGTTTACTCCATGCAACTTTTTATATCTCTTTTTCCACTGTCTATAATTCATATCCCTATTTCTGCCCTTTCTTTATCGCTTAATATTCTCGGCTCATTTACCGTAGTAATGCTGGCTCCGTTTCCTAAATCCCAGCCTACATACGCCTTTATATAAATCTTTTCTTCTGTGCCGTCTGCGTACTCTAAAGGAATTTCTAAAACAATCTCCCTCATGCCTCTACCTCGCTTTCCTGCTTAATCACAATACGCCTGCTGCCCGGCTGCTGTATGATCGCCTCAACATGCAGATAGGCAGGCAGCACAATAACGCTGCCCGCTTTTAACTGATACTCTATGCTCTCCCGCATTTTTCGGTATTCCTCTGCCTTTGCTGTTTTCTCGCAGCCTACAACGATTGTAACCGCCCGCTGCTTATCCCTCTTTTTCCTCTTCCTGCTGTTCATTGCCTGCCTCACTTTCCGGCTCTGCTGCCTGTCCTATCTGGTAATCTTCAATGCTCATTTGTCCCGGCAACTGGTCTGCCCCCGTGTCCGTTTCGGACACTTCCCCGCTGTGTGCGGTAACATCAATTCCCAGAATACAATACCCCTCTTCCAGCCCTGTATAATCTTCCAGCATATAAATAATATCTGCATCTATTGTGCGCCCTGTGTGCTTTCCGTCCTTAAATTCCAACATTTTAAGGCTGTCGCCCACCTTGTACCCTCTGTCATTCTTCCGCAGCTCAAACTTTTTCTTGCCGCTTACAATATCCCCATAGTAAGAAACGGCTATTTTTACCTCATGCGTTTTGTGATCTGCTTTCCCGTCGCTCGGCAGTTTCTCCATTTTCTCCCGGTCTGCCTGCTCCTGTAATTTCTTCTTTGTGTCCCGGTCTATTTTGTCCTGCTCGTCGCTATAACGCTGCTCGTCCGTCTTTTCTGCCTCTGCCTTGTTTATGTACTGATCGCACTTTTCACAAGTCCCCGTTTTCACATTGCAGTCTTTATACCGCTGGCATGAATAGCACAAAGAGGTTATGCTTTCCGGGTGCGGCGTTTCGTAGTCGTCGCCCGCCTTTTTCTCTGCCACCTTTGCCGCTATTTCCTTTGCCCGTATACTCTCGCCTGCTGCCGCCTTTTCTGCTATGGCTTTCTGCTCTTCTGGCGGCAGCTTTGCTGCCTCGTAAGCCGTTGTTACCCCTATATTTCCCTTTGCAAACTCTTCCTTGATCTCCGGCGTGGCATTGTTGTTAATGCTATCCATACGGGCTATATTTGTGGGGCTTTCGTTCATCAGCTCTGCTATAATGTCCCGCAGCTTTCCCGTGATCTCTAACCCGTCCTCGTCTTTCGCCCTTAAAAGCGCCTCTTTCAACCTCTGCGCCTGCT
Source organism: Blautia sp. St.27G3 (assembly GCF_059728505.1). Lineage (NCBI taxonomy): Bacteria > Bacillati > Bacillota > Clostridia > Lachnospirales > Lachnospiraceae > Blautia > Blautia sp. St.27G3. The sequence continues at coordinate 994,187 of NZ_BAAGFO010000001.1, forward strand.
GGGTTTTCTCCCACGCCGTAAGCTCCCTGTTATATGCGTTGCCGATCAGCAAAGACAATTCAAACATTGCCCCGGTCATATCCTTGTACAGATACCGCACTTTCTTAAATTCCTCATGCCCCCGCTCAATGTTCAGAATGTTTGCAAGGTTCCTGCGGTGTCCGCTCACAATCTTAAATTCACCGTTTACCCTGCCTAATACCGTGGGCTGCTGTTGCCCTACGGTCAAAAAGCTGTCTGCCAGCTCTTCTATGTTCTCCTGTGAATAGAAATTGCTTTCAGAGGGCTTTACATCATACGGGCTTAACCAGATTTCCGTATACTCGCTTACATTGCCTATGCCTGCTGCCCTGCTTTTCGCGTTCATAATATCCGCAAAACCAAATTTTGATTTTCCCATTTCCCTTACCTCGCTTTCCCTGTGTATCTGGTTACGAATTTCTTATAGTCCTGCGCAGCTCCGCAGCACGGGCTATACTCATAAATCGGCTTGAATAAAAACGTACTCTCTGCCACTTTCCCGGAATATCTGATAACGCCCAGTAAAGAATAGCTTTCTTTTTCTGCCTCTAACCACTCCCGCCCGGCTGCCTCTCCGTCCGTGTTCTGATATGCCGTAACCAGAACACCCAGCAGACGCAGCGCCGGGTTAAACTGCCTTGCGTCCTCTATCTGATCTGCCAGAATGTCTAAACCCTCTAACGCCCACTCGTCTATTTTTACAGGTACTATAACCTCGTCCGTGATCGTCAGCGCATTTACCACGTTAAGCCCTATGTCGGGCGGGTTATCAATAATGCAGTAATCGTAATAAGCGCCTACTGCGTCCAGCTGTGCCAGCCGCTTATACCGTTCTATCTGGTTCCCCGTTTCTGCCGTTGTCAGCTGCCACGTAGCGCCCATAAGTGACATATTTGCAGAAACAATGTCTATCCCCTCGTAATCTGTCCGCTGTATCAGCTCTGCTGCCGCCTGCCATTCCCCGGAAAGCAGTTTCGTGATCGGCGCTACGCTCTCTGCATCATATCTGCCGTATGCCTTGCTTAAATTCCCTTGCTTGTCGTTATCCAGCAGCAGTACCTTATAGCCCCTGCGGTACAGCTCATATGCCATATTTACCGCTGTAAAGGTCTTTGCTACCCCGCCTTTTAAATTCAACAAACTTATAACTTTCATTCTCTGCCTCTCTTTCTTGCGCCCCTTTCTGTCGTCTATGCCGTTCCAGTATTCCCAGTTCCTCATATCCTCGCTGGCATGTGCTATAGCCACTGCTGCCAAGCACATTACAGCACCCATAAGAACCAGAAACACCACGCCCACGCCTATTACCACAATCCGTACATACTGCATCTTATCCCCCCTCTCCCTCTAATTTGACTAATGTATATCTGAAATACCCGTAGCCGTAATATTCCGGGCTATGTACTCCCTTGCTTATGCTGTCCTTGTCAACGTAATATCCCTTTATCGCCCTCGGCTCTGCCTTGAACCATTGCCGATCTGAAATTATCCGTATTTCCGGCACTGGTCTTACAAGGTTCTTGCTGCTATTCCAGCGCTTACCCTGTAGCGCCTCGTCCTCTTCTTTCCTGTGCTTATCCGTGTACTTAATCAGATAAGCCGCCAGATCAGCATAGTTGCCGCTGTCGTCCAGAGGAAAGACTTTTACCCGGTTATGCCCCTCATATGCCTTGTACCAGCACTGCTGCAATATCTTTGTATCTATCTGGTTTATAACTAAGTGGTGGTGTCTGGCTCCCTTGTCCCCGATCTCCATAACATGAATATACTTAAACTCTAACCCAGCCTTTTTATACTCTTTCCGGCACTCCCTTAGAAATATATCTATGTCCTGCCGCATCTGCTCTTTTGTCCGTGGCGGCTCTCCCTTTCTGCGTATGTAGTCCAGCACTAAATGATAGTCGCCATAGCCATAGTTTGCATTTATCAGAATACGCAGCTTTCTTTCTGCCTGCCTTGTATTGATCTTTTGCTGTTGCTCTGTGGTGGGCTTTACCTTATCCCCCCTCTTTATCCCCTGCTTTTTATATCTGCTTGTAAAATATCTCTCTACCTCTATGGTCTTACCCGCCCTTGTTATCCTCTCAACGTATGGCATATATTTTTTACTCCTTTTAGGTCTATCTGGTCGGAAAGCTAATTGTTTTATCAAGTGGTAAAACGGGCTTGCGCCCGCGTATTACTTGACATTTCGCCATACAGTGATATACTGGATATAGGTTGTAAAAAGCTGTATAGCTTAGCCCCTATGGTATTCCCGTACCGTAGGGGCTATTAAATTATTCTCATTTAATGCGAATCTACAGGGCTGCTGCTTTCCGCGCCCTCTTAAGGCTCCCGATCTGCGCCAGCAGTCCCTTTTCTTTCTGCGCAAGTTCCTTGTGCTGTTTCAGCTCCTTGTAGTCGTCCCAGAGGCTACGGAAAATAGCAATGCTTTTCCCGTTTCTCCCGTGGCGGCTCAATCTGTTTGCCTCATGCCTTAATACTGCGCGTCTTAATTTCCTCATTTCTCTTGATCTCCTTTACAGTAAATTTGAATGTTTCATTGCATATTCAAAAGCCTTGTTATATGGCTCCCTGCAATCGTAACCAGTACAGCTATGTAAGCGGCTGCCTATGCAGAAATTACAGGCGCATACTTTAGCGTAGTCCCACGCTTTAGCCTCTGTCTGCCGTTCCTTACATTTCATGTAATAGCGCAGCTTATCTGCATTTACTACCTCAATCCCCAGTACATCTGCCGTCTGTATTTCCCGGCTCATGCCCTCGCTTATCCCGTACTTAACGCCCGCGATCACAAAATCGCATTTTTCCAGCAGCGCTAAGCCTGCTGCCATTCCTGCCGCCCGTTCCTGCGGCTTGTCCTCATTTAAGCATTGTGTCATGTATAAATGCGGCGTGATCGGCGCTAAGCCCGCCTCTATCGCCTGCTTTGTAAGCGCCTGTGCATACTCTATGTGCCTGTCAAGCTCCGCGCAGTCCTTTGCCCTGTACGGGCTGCATATGTATACTGTCCTCATTCCTGCCCGCCTTTCCCCTCTGCCTCCACTCTGGCAAGCTCGTTTTCTACCAGATGCTCTACCATGTGCATCAGATCATTTGTACTTTTCTCCGTCATAAATCCGCACAACTCGCAGCATGTAGCAAAACCGCAAATTATATGGTAATGCGTTACTACGTCCTGCTCTGTTTTCATGTTTTTAAGTCCGGCTATAAGGGAAGTTAAATTTATGACTGCCCGCTGCCCCAGTTCGCCGCCTGCGCCCTCTATCGGTATTTCTATGCGCGTCGCCTGCCGCTGCCCTTTGCTATTTATGATTGTTTTTGATCTCATTTCCTGCCTCTCCTGTCCTTTTCATTAAATCTGTCATTGTGTCCTCTGTTAAAAATCTGCACTCCCGGCAGCATGTTATATATCCGCAGATCATGTAACAATGCTGAAATATATCGAATCCAAAAAGATCAGCTATATCTTTAGTTTCCCGTATATCCGACATTCTTTCTGCCATTTCCTGCCGCTCCTGTCCTTTTAATGAAACTTACTGAAATCTCGTAAGCCGTCCTTACTTCCCTGCCCGCCTCTGCGTCTTTCATATATTCCCGGCTCTGGCATCTTCCCAGCAGTTTAACCTTATCGCCCGGCTGCCAGTTCGCTACCTCGTCCGCGTTCTCCTGCCAGCAGATACACGGAATATAGCAACTTGTCCCTGTAAGCACATTCTCAACCTCTACGAAAATATCAGAAATACGCTTGCCCCTCGGTGTCTCCCGGTATGTCGGCTTATGTTTCAGCTCACCCACAAGCGCTATTTCATTTTGCAGCATTGCTTTAGGGCTTAAGCCTATGTACTCTGCCAGAATGAATACCAGCACTTTACCGCTCTTAAAATCTTTAAGCGCCTGCTTCCGCCCGGATATTAAAAGCCTGCTGCCCGGCAGGAAATAACTTTCAAGCCGCAGCCCGTCCCCGGTCTTTCCCCGGTCTACTGCTGCCTCTGTAAAGGCTACTACTACCTCGTCAATAACTCCGCTCGGTCTTTTCGTCTCGATCTTTGCCAGATAGCCGTTAAACCGCAGCCCGCATATGTCCTTTACCTCTTCCAGCTCCGTAAGCTCTCCCGCCAGTCCTGCCGCGTTGCTTATCCTGCCTCTTTCCGTCAGATCGTCCAGAATCCCTGCGTTAAGGTCTGCCAGAAAGTCCGGCTTTTTATCCTGCCCTTTGTTCCGCTTTTTGCTCATACTTTGCGTGATCTCCTTTCCCGCCATAACTTATCAGTATTTCTATTGCCCGCTTATAGCAGGCTGTTTCTGTATCTTCTTTCACTTTGCAGATACAGCGCCCGCGCCTCTCTCCTGCATACTCCCAGATTTCAATAAGGTTATTGCCGTATATATCAAAATGGCTATGCTCTCTTAAGCTGCGCCTCTTCTGTAATGCTCTGTATATCTGGTAATATTCGTGTATAAGTGCGCTGCGTTCCTCGTCGTTTCCGTCCATGCCCTGCCCTCACTTTTCCGGCATCTGATATAAGCGCGGTATCACTGCTGCCATAGGCGGCGTAGCCTCGCTGCCTATCAGAAAGCCTGTATTGCCCGGCGCATATAAATACTGCCCGCATACGCCCTGTATCTCGTCTATGATCTCTAAACAGCGCTCTTTGCTCTCATACTCCCCCAGCTTGCGGCATCCCCCGCTACTGAAATATAGGAAAATACAATTTTTCCCTGTCTGCTTTTCGCTTTCCAACAATGGGGATAAGAAAAAACTCTCTTCCTTGTCCTGTGTGCTGTATCTAATCCCCTGCGTATTGTCGAAAATATACAGCCCGTCTTTTTTCTGGCTGCGTATGTAAACTTTACTCATTGCCTGCCCCGCTTTCTATTCTTTCCGTTTATGCTTAGCCTTTCCTTTTCCTCTTCCCAATTAAAAGAAGTACACGCTATACAGCGCTTGCACTGCTCTATAAGCTCGTCGTCAAACTGTTTCCCAATTCCCAGACAAGTACCGTCTGCGTCCTTGCCCGCCTCGCCGCATTTCTTTTGCAGACTACATTTTTCTATGCGCCTGCTTATACGGCAGCTTTTACATATAATCTTTTTGCCCGTTGTGCAGCCCTCTTCCCGTGCAAAGTACGCCGCCCAGCTCCTACTTACACCAATACCGGGGCTTTTCCAGCCTATGACATACTCGCCGCATATGTCACAATATACTTCTGTGCGCACTTCCCTAAATATTGCCATTTCTCGCCCCGCTTTCTTCCGTCTCTCCCAGAATCATTTTTCTGAACAAACTCTCAAATATCGTTACTGGTATACTATTTCCTGCCTGCTTATACAGCGGCATTGTATAGCGCCCTACTCTTTTATGTACTGCTGCCGCTGCGTTAAAATCTGCATCTGTATAACCCTGCAAGCGCCAGCACTCTAATTCTGTCAAATACCTATAACGCCCGTTTCCCATATCTATTACCTGTGCTGGCGTTCTGTCCTGCCTTGCAGTAATAGTAAATGCGTAGTCCTCTATTACCGTCGCCCGCCGTATTCCCTTTTTGCCTATTGCCTCTAATACGCTCGGCTGTGTTACGTCATATACTGGCGGCGCATCTTTTAAAAGAAATCTGTCAATACTCTGCATAGGCGTTTTTATCAGATCATCAAAACAAAATTTCTCATTTCCCAGTACCGACACTGTAAAAACTCTTTCCCGTGCCTGCGGCAGCCCGAACTCTCTAGCGTCCAGTATTTCAAAATTGTTGCTATACCCCAGCCGCTCCATTTCTGATAAATACCGATTGAAATTTACCCGCATGTAACGGCTTAATACATTTTTGACATTTTCCCAGATAACGTATTTAGGTTTCCATTCTCCCATTTGCTCTATAATGTGAATTGTTTCCCACATAAGACTTGAACGCGTCCCGCTGCCCTTGTCTGCTCCCTTTCCACGGTTTATACGTCCTGCCTCTGCCGTCGCTTTCCCTTGATGTCCCGCTATGCTGAAATCTTGGCACGGGCTACCATGTATCAGAATATCCGGCTTTAAATTCCAGCCTACTACGCTCTGTGTCTTATACTCCAATTCATCAGAAAACATAGCATTGTAAGAACGTACCGCCTTTTCGTCTATCTCCACATAATCAATAGCTTTTACTGGTATGCCTATATTGCGCAGTGCGCAGCGCGGGCTGCCTATGCCGCCGAAAAGCTCTAATATCTGTACCATTTCTTTTCTGTGTCCCTCTCTTTCGTTTCCCGGTAAAAATCATTCGCTAAAAGCATTTCTTTAGTGAATACCAGATACAGCCCCAGCGGTACTGTAATGATCGCTATTGTTGCGTCGCCGCCTGTCGCCATAACCGCCAGGGCGGTAAACACCAAAAGGAATACGCCCGTTAAGCGCTGCTTAAGGAAATACTGGCGGCGCTGCCGCCGTCTGCGTTCCCTCTGTCTGTCCCAGCGGCGCTGCTGCATGTAATCAGCTATAGCCGCCTCGCTGGTTGTATCTGTGTAAATAATCACTGCATACCTCATGCCCTGCCGCTCTCCCGCTTTCTTTCAGCGGCAGCCATGTTATGCCTGCTGCCGCTGCCGTGATATATTCCTTGCCTTGCCAAATCCCTTAAACTCTTCCTCCGGGCGGCGCTCTCTGTCTCTTCAATGCTGCCGCTCTCCTGTTCTGGCGTAGTTTTTACCGTATGGGCGCTTTTTCACCTTAAAAAAGCTGCTTAAAAACTTGTTGACCGTCTACATACTCTCTAGCTGGTATGACCGCTGCTATTTTTCTACGGTATACAGATAACAGCTTTTCGCCTGCTGCATCTGCCGCAGGCTCGCCATGCCTGCTACAAATACGCCCTGCTGGAATCGAACCAGCGCCCCCGCTGTATGCCCGGCTGCGGTATTCTCCCACTGAATTAAAGGCGCTTAATGGCGGCAGCGCCGCCTATAAGAAATCAAATACTGTCATTTGCGCATCTTGCCAGAATAGATTTTCTTCTATTTCGTGAATGCTCGTCCTGTTTCTCGTGTTCCATACGTCGCCTATTATGTCTGGAATCTCTTCCAGCCTTAGTAATTCGTTCCATAGTTCTTTATGATTATTTCTTAAATGCTTTAGCTCTTGTATGCTTGCGTTAGGACAGAACCAGCAACCGCCCCTTGTGCTGTATTCATAACACGGACTTAACAGCCCGTACTCTTCCGCTTTCTCCCTAGCCATTTCCTCTGTGTAGTTGTATTTTGCAAGCAAAGATACTTTACCCTCGTCCAGTCTTGCCAGCCTCTTTGGTTCGTCTATCGCAATCCCTATGTACTGTGTCAGCTCTGCTGTGTCCTTTGTGGCTATGTAATCCTTTATAGCCTTTACTTTGCAATCTCGATTTATCGCACATTTTCCAGCCATAGGGAATCCAGCCTTTTTACCTATCCGCTCTGGGCGCTTACTTTTTTTTAAAATGTGATGAAACAAATCTAAATAATTCTTCTCTGCCCGTAAAATCTTTGTTTTATATCCCCAGCTTTCAAATAATGGAAAAGCCACATTTTTTACAAATTCTATATGCTCTGGCAGCTCGCCGCTTATAGTTTCACTATACATAACCTCGCTGAAAATTATTTCATTAAGCGGCTCTCCATGTTCCTTTGCCAGTATTATTGTTGCAGCGCTATCCTTGCCTCCGCTAAAGCTCGCTATGTACTCCATGCTCTTCCTGTCCTCTCTTTGGTTAAATCGCCCGCTGTGCCAGTTCTGCGCTGTACTGCTGCCGCTTTCCGTTCTCTGCCCCGCCTCTTTGCAGCTCCCGGTATAAAGTGCCTCTGTGTACGCCTACCGCATCAGCTATAGCCTCTGCATTGCTGCCAGCCTTACACATAGCCTCTATTCTCTTCCTGTCCTCATAGCTTAGCCTTTTGTACTTCCTTGCCATTGCCCCACGCTCCTTTCCTATTTTTGGATAAAAAAATAGTGCGATAGAGTTTTTATGCTCTACCGCACTATGCTTTTACTATTATCTACCGTAAAAAATAAATGCGGCAGAGGCTTTAATACCTCTTGTCGCATTTAATTTTAAAACTTATCGTGAATTTGTGATTGGCCCTTCCTTTTTGACCTTGAATACAAGCGGCACGGCCTCGAACAGATCCGGACGTTTTTCTCCGAATTCCTCCAAAAGCCGTTCATACAGCCTCGCTGCCGTCAGTGCGTCGTCAAGCGCCCGATGATGCTGTTCCTGGGGAATCCCGTAATGCGCTGCCATTTTATCCAACGATTTTTTTGGAAGTTCTGCCAGACAAATCCGTGAAACAGCCAGCGTATCCAGCCCCTTCCGCTCATAGGTACCGCCCAGGTTCATGACATTGCGTTTCATAAAGCTGTAATCAAATAAAATATTATGGCCGAGCAGTACATGATCGCCTGAGAATTCCAGAAATCCCTCCACAGCCTCACGGATTCCGGGACTTCCCGCTACCATTTCCTGCGTAATCCCGGTCAGCTCCGTAATGCGCGCCGGAATTTCCACACCGCTGTCAATAAACGTCTCATATGTACCGGTCACTTCGCCGCATTCGATCTTTACCGCTCCAATTTCCAGAATCTGATCATATTTCGGCCGAAGACCTGTTGTCTCCAGGTCAAACGCCACATAACTTCTCTCCATAAATCCTCCTGCCACCGTATACGCTACACAATTCCTATGTCATAAAAAAGATTCCATACGTAACTGCCGCGCCTAATCAGATCTCGACCGCTGTAACCGCCGCATCTCCTGTCAGTGCATCTCTGTGCTCATAGTCAAACAACAGCCACAACTCTTTCTTCTCCCCGGTTCCGGTCACATCGTACGTAAAATGTTCCAGATGCGTCATCCGCATAACCTGCTTCCACGTATACGCATCGTATACAGACGAAGCAAGGTAGCTCCTTGCCTTCTGCTGATAAAAACAGACCTTCTGCTCCACGCAGGCTCCCGGATCTTCTGACCACAGAGGGCGGCTCTTCGCATTCTCCCGCAGATAAAAATCCAAAGTCAGAAGCTCATCAAAATAATACAGATCCGCCCCTTTTACCTGAGCGATAAAATTCCGCAGCAAGGTATACCGCTGCATTCTCGAACATGATTTTCCTTCCGCATTCTGCTCTTTATAAGAATCCGCAAGTGCCTCGTACATCGCAAATGGCCGCTCAAACAGTCCTTCCAACGCCTCTATGGTATAACGGAACTGCTGACTGTTATAATAAACCTCAAGCATCTCCTCTACTTCTTTCAGGCGAAGCAGCTCCCCACACGAAATCCAGCGCGTCTCAAGCACCTCATAGGTCGGCCTGCTCCGATACACAAGCCCATATTCCTCTGCCCGCACATGCATCTCTGACCCCCGGAGCACTTTCAGGAAACCAAGCTGAAGCTCCTGCGGCTTCAAACGATACACATCATCAAAAGAATCCCGGAAACTCTCAAAATCCTCGTAAGGCAGCCCCGCGATCAGATCAAGATGCTGATGGATGTTATGACTGGCCGAAATTTTCTGCACCCGGTCTGCAATCCGTTCAAACGGAGCCTTCCTGTGAATCGCATGCAGAGACTGCCTGTTTGTTGTCTGCACCCCAATTTCAAGCTGTACCAATCCCGGTCGCATGTTTGCCAAAAGCTCCAGCTCTTCATCCGTCAAAATGTCCGCAGCAATTTCAAAATGAAAATTTGTGATGCCATTGTCATGCTCCTGAATGAACCTCCAGATTTCCGTTGCATGCTTATGATTGCAGTTAAACGTCCTATCTACAAATTTTACCTGCGGTACACTTTGTTGCAGTAAAAATCCAAGTTCCCGCTTCACAAGCTCCGTACTGCGAAAACGCACATTCTTATCAATAGAAGAAAGACAGTAGCTGCATGAATACGGGCATCCCCGGCTGCTCTCATAATAAATAATCCGGTTTGCAAAATCCCCTGGACTGTCATAAACAAACGGAAGCGCATCCATCTGTATCGGCTCCGGCAGACACTGTGTGCGAATAATCTGCTCTGACTCTCCTTCTTCTGCCCTGCATGCACCGCGAACCCGGTATACAATACCCGGTATTTCCTCCAGCGACTTGCAGCCTTCCACATAATGCTGCAACACCTGGAAAAAGCTTCGTTCTCCCTCTGCGCACATCACACCGTCAAAAGCTTCCTGCTCCCGCAAAAACGCTTCTGCATCATAGGACACTTCCGGTCCTCCGGCCCAGATTACCGTCTGGGGAAGTACTCTGTGAAGGTTCTCGGCCAGTTCCAGGATCACACTCCGATTCCAGATATAGCAGGAGAAAAAAAGCAGAGCAGGCCGTTTCTGATAAACCGCACGAAAAATATCATCTGTCTGATGATTGATCGTAAATTCTGCAAGCTCCACCTGAGGCTCGTATGCACCGGCAGAAGCCTTCAGACTGTAAACCGCCAAATTTGAATGAATATACTTTGCATTGACTGCAACCAGCAATATGTTCAAGTTTTTCCTCCCGACTGCCCTTTTATAAACAAAATATCGCAAAATTCCATGTTACCAGGCTTCGTCCGTATTTTGTATTTTGTATTTTTTATCATCCGCTGTTTTTATAAAAGAAAGCCGCCACACAATTCAAAATTTAAAAATATGAATCGCATGACAGCCTCAAGAAAACGATTTTAAAGTACCATTTTTGCTGCTCCGAAAATTCCTGCGTCATTTCCGAGCTGAGCCAGAGCAAATTTCGTATCACGGCAGGCCGTAAATGCATATTTGCGGAATGGCTTCATAATATAATCGAGCAAAATCGGACCCGCTTTTGAAACGCCGCCGCCGATTACGATCACCTCCGGATCTGACACAGTTGCAAAAACAGCCAGAGTCTTGCCAAGATATGTACCAAAACGCTCTGCGATCTGAATCGCCAGCGCATCTCCTTCTTTTACCGCATCCCAGACACTCTTTGCCGAAATCCGGCTTCCCCTCAGCACAGACGGTGTATCCGATGCTGCGACAGCTTCCTTTGCCAGTCTCACGATTCCGGTCGCGGATGTCAGCTGTTCCAGACAGCCACAGTTTCCGCAGTTACACTGATCTGTAACCGCATCTTCCACATGCGCATGTCCAATCTCTCCGCCAGCGCCGTGTGCGCCTACCACAATCTTATCATCAATAATAATACCGCCGCCGACACCGGTCCCGAGCGTCACCAGAATCATATTGTGGCAGCCGGTTCCGCCGCCCTGCCAGAGTTCGCCCAAGGCCGCTACATTAGCATCATTTCCTGCCTTTACCTTCAGTCCTGTGAGACGCTCCATATCGCCCACAATATCCACATAACCCCAATGCAGATTCACCGCACAGGGAATCTCTCCCTTTTCGTTAACCGGTCCCGGAATGCCAATTCCGATCCCAGCCACCTCATCCTTGTCGATACCTTTCTCAAGGAGCTTCTTTTCAATCGTCTCTGCGATATCCGGCAAAATTGCAACCCCATTGTCCTCAACCCGCGTTTTAATTTCCCATTTATCCAGCACATCGCCTTCTACCGTAAACAAACCGCATTTTACGGTCGTGCCGCCCACGTCGATTCCAAAACAATACTTTTCCATAACTCTAATCCTTCTTTCCTGCATTTTTCATTAAACTGTTCTGTACACGGTTGTAAAGTTCCTTTGCCGCATTATATCCCATTTTCTTCTGACGGTGGTTGACAGCTGCCGACTCTACGATGACTGCCAGATTCCGTCCCGGACGAATTGGAAGAGAGTGACAGACCACACGGTTCCCGAGAAACTCCGTATATTCCTCTTCCAGTCCAAGGCGGTCATACTCTTTATCTCGGTTCCACTCTTCTAGCTTAATCACAAGATCAATAGACTGTGTATTTTTTACACTTTCCACACCGAACAGTGTCTTTACATCAATAATACCAATACCGCGCAACTCTATAAAGTGCCGCGTAATATCCGGTGCAGTTCCGATCAGCGTCTCGTCACTGACCTTTCGAATCTCCACCACATCATCGGTCACAAGACGGTGGCCCCGCTTGATCAGCTCCAACGCGGCCTCGCTCTTTCCGATTCCGCTCTCGCCCATAATCAGAACGCCTTCACCGTACACATCCACCAGTACCCCGTGGATTGAAATGCACGGAGCCAGCTCCACGTTCAACCAGCGGATCACCTCTGCCATAAAATCCGATGTCGTCATCTTTGTCGTAAACACCGGAACCTCATATTCTTTCGCCAGAGTGAGCATATCCTCATCCGGTTCTGTCATCGTCGTGTAAATAATACACGGAACATGATACGATAAAAATTTCTCATAAACCGGAAGCTTCTGCTCACGCTTCAGATGTTCCAGATACGTATACTCCACGTACCCGATGATCTGTACACGTTCCGAGTAAAAATGATCAAAATATCCCGTAAGCTGAAGCGCAGGACGGTTGATTTCTGAAGTTACGATTTTTTTCCCTTCCATGCTGATTTCCGGAAGCACATTCGTAAGCTTCATCTTCTCCGCCAGCTTCTCAATCGTGACGCTGCTCGCCATCTTATTATCCTCCTGAATCCTTCCACCAAGGTCCGGAATCGTTCCCATTTTTCCGTACCTTACGCCAAAAGTCCCTGTTTCATTGTATAACCGATACAATCCCCCGTCAAGCACAATTCCTTATCGTTCCGTCAAACCAGGATGATTCCGATTCACTGTTACTCTTCTGTTACCTCTACCGCTTTTTCCTGCTTGCCACTGTGAAAAAATTCATACACCTGCTGCGCACTCTTCATATTCATCGACGGCGCATGCGCAAGCTCATCAAGGGACGCGTCTCTTACCGCTTCCAGCGATTTGAACGTCCGCATCAACGCCTTCCTTCTCGCAGGTCCAATTCCCTCAATATCATCCAGAATGGAATGTACCTGTCCTTTGCTGCGCAAGTTCCGGTGATACTCAATCGCAAACCGATGCGCCTCATCCTGAATCCTTGTTACCAGCTTAAAAGCCTCTGAATGCGTATCAATCGGAACCTCTTCTCCGTTGTAATAAAGCCCCCGCGTCCTGTGATAATCATCTTTTACCATACCGCACACGGCAATCGAGATCCCCAACTTCTCCAGAACACGGAGCGCAACGTTCACCTGTCCCCGTCCTCCATCCATCAAAATCAGATCTGGAAAACGGCTGAAGCTTCCCATCTCGTACTCCATCCCCTTTGCGTCGAGCTCCCTTCGCTCCTCCAGCCCGTGCATAAAACGACGTGACAAAACTTCCTCCATGCTCGCATAATCATCCGGTCCCTGGACCGTTTTAATCTTAAACTTGCGATAATCACTTCGCTTTGGCTTTCCTTTTTCATAGACAATCATGGAACCGACTGACTCAAAACCACTGATATTTGAAATATCAAATGCCTCCATCCGATACGCACAGTCGATGCCGAGAAGCTTCTCAATCTCGTGTACCGCTCCGATTGTACGGCCCTCCTCGCGCTTAATCCGTTCACGGTCCCGCTGCAGGACAATCTCCGCATTTTCATGTGCCAGCTCCACCAGCTTTTCCTTTGTTCCCTTTTTCGGAACATGCAGGTATACGCGCTGTCCCCGTTTTTGTGTCAGCCACGCTTCCACAATCTCATGATCTTCAATGTCAGTCTCCAGCATCAGCTCCCGCGGCACAAACGGCGTCCCCGCATAGTACTGTTTAATAAAGCTGTTCAGGATTGCGGCTTTTGTATCGTGGGGGGCCACCCGAAGATAAAAATGCTCCCGCCCGATCATTTTTCCGCCGCGGATAAAAAATACCTGTACCACCGCATCCATACCATCTACAGAAAGTGCCAGGACATCTTTGTCCTCGCCGTCCTCATGCGTAATTTTCTGTCGCTGTGCCACCTGGTTGACACTGCGAATCAGGTCACGGTACTCAATCGCAGACTCAAACTCCATATTTTCGGAAGCCTCCTGCATTTTTTTCTCAAGCGCTTCCAGAATCGGCGCATGGTTTCCATTCAGAAAATCGAGCGCCTCACTAATTGATTTCCGGTATTCCTCTTTGGTAATTTTCCCCTGGCACGGCGCATTGCACTGTCCGATGTGATGGTAGAGACAGGGGCGTTCTTTGCCAATATCCCGTGGCAGATTCCGGTTACAGCTGCGCAGCCTGTACAGTTTTTTAATCAAATCAATCGTATCTTTTACGGCGCTGCCGCTCGTATAAGGCCCGAAATACTTGGACTTATCCTTTTTCATTGTATGGGAATACAGGACTCTCGGAAATTCCTCGCCGAGTGTTACTTTGATAAACGGATAGCTCTTGTCATCCTTTAGCATCGTATTGTATTTGGGATGGTGCTCTTTAATCAGATTGCACTCAAGCACTAATGCCTCCAGCTCCGAATCTGTCACAATATACTCGAAGCGGCGAATCCGTTCTACCATCTGCTGAATCTTCACACTTTTGCCACGGCTGCTCTGAAAATACTGCCGTACGCGATTTTTCAGGCTGATCGCCTTGCCCACATAAATAATGTCGTCCCGTTCGTCGTGCATGATGTAGACGCCCGGGCGGCCCGGCAGTTTTTTCAGTTCTTCTTCTATATGAAACATTGATTCCTCCGACCTTTTCCACCTTCTCCGGCTGTTTTTGAACAGCCTTTTTGATTCCTAAATAATTTTTTTCTTTTTTCTTTAGGTTTCTTTATTTTTCTTTCAGTATTCAGTCACCATTTATACACATTTTACCAGTATACTGTCATCATACAAAACAAAAGAAGTCATCACGATACACGGCGCGTCTGTATTGAGCGTGGCTTCGCCAAACAACTATCTTAATTTCGGTTAAGTTTTCATACATTTTTCTCTTTCCTAGCTCAGAGATGAGCTCTGAAGCAGCCGGAGGCAGGAGCGGAAGTTTCTTTCGCAAATCGCCGCCCGGCTGTTTTTCGTGGTTCCCCTCAAAAATATCATCTTCTGTGAATGACGCGCGATCCAAATCCGTTTCTTCTTTTTCCGCACAGCAGGACACCTTTTCACGCCCGGACATGTGTCAGGATACCTGTGTTTTTCCCTCCTCGCTGCCCCGCATAATTCTTCGAAAATATAGCGCAAACATACACGCTGTTGTGGCTACGGCCAGGAAATCTGCCACCGGCTCCGCCATAAATACAGCCATCGTCTGATTATCCGTGAAAATGGCAGGCATAATATAAATGAGCGGTATCAGCAGAATAATCTTCCGAAGGAGCGCCAAAAACAGCGAATTTTTTGCATTTCCAAGCGAGATAAAGGTCTGCTGACACGCAATCTGTATGCCGAAAATCCCCGTCATACCCATATACATTCGGATTGCAGGCACGCCAAACGTCACCAGCTCCGGACTGTTATTAAACAGCCGGATAAATACCTGCGGCATCAGCATTACCAGAGCCCACAGCGTCATCGAATACGAAACACAGGAAATGAGCAGAATCCGAAACGTTTTCTTCACACGTTCCATCTGGTGTGCGCCAAAATTGTAACTGACAATCGGCTGCGCCCCCTGCGTCAGGCCCTGTAAAGGAAGCAGAGAAAACTGCATAATACTCGATGCAATTGTCATTGTCCCCACTGCCAAATCACCGCCGTATTTCAGCAAAGAAGAGTTGAAACACACCGACAGCAGGCTTTCTGTTGACTGCATAATAAACGGTGAAAGACCCAAAGCAACAGCCGGAAGAATAATCGGAGCCGACAACCGCAGATTTTTTCTGCGAATACGCAGCACCGTTTTGTCCCCGGTCAGAAAACGAAGAATCCAGAGCATGGAAATACACTGCGAAATGATGGTTGCAAGCGCAGCTCCGGCCACGCCCATCTTAAATCCAAAAATCAGAATCGGGTCAAGAATAATATTGCAAATCGCTCCGATCATCACAGTCAGCATACTTGTCCTGGCAAACCCCTGCGCAGAAATAAACACATTCAATCCAAGCGTAAATTGTACAAACAGCGTCCCGCAGCTGTAAATACGCATATACTGTACCGCGTATGTAATGGTATTTTCACTTGCTCCAAACATCAACAGAAGATCTTCTGAAAAAATAAGAAACACCACGGTCAGAGTGACTGCGATCAAAGACAACAGCGTCACAGAATTTCCAAGCGTCAGCTCCGCCTTATCCTTTTTCCCTTCCCCGAGAAAAATGGACGCCCTGGGTGCACTCCCCATACCGGCCAGCGACGCAAAAGCTGAAATCAGCATAATCAGCGGCAAGCACACGCCGACTCCCGTCAGCGCCAGCTGTCCAATCCCCTCAATATGCCCGATATAAATACGGTCTACCATATTATACAAAAGATTAATGATCTGTGCCACAATCGCCGGCGCCGCCAACCGAAGCAGCAGCGTTCCCACAGGCTCCTTTCCCAACGCCTCCGTCTGTGCTTTCGTTCCTGCCTGTTCCATCCGCTTTCACTCCTTTCGCTTTTTTCCCTCTATCTGCTTTCCTGATCCCGCATTTTTCAGCAGCACATCCATCTCTTAAAAAGTTCTCAACTTATCCTGGCTGTCATCCTGCGTATTTTCAATTGACCGTATTTCCACATAGTATCCGTACTGATCATTTACCTTAATATAGATGCGGTCGCCCACCCTGTGTCCGAGAATCGCTTTTCCAAGCGGAGAATCAATACTGATCAGACCATTCAGAGAACTTCCCCGCACCGTTGTCACAATCCGGTATGTCTCAGTCTCATCATCCTCTTCAAAATACACCTGCACCGTATTATTAATTCCCACTTCATCCTCTTTGGAATCGTCCGAGATCACCTTCGCGGTCCTCACCATCCGCTCCAGATAACGGATTCTGCTCTCGTTCTTGTTCTTGTCCTTTTTCGCTGCATAGTATTCAAAATTTTCGCTCAGATCTCCATGCGACCTCGCTTCCTTGACTGCCTCAATGGCCTCCTTGCGCACCACAAGTTTGCGGTATTCGATTTCCTCTTCTATTTTTTTAATATCGCTTTCTGTCAGTTGATCGTACATAGTAACCTTCCTTCCGATATATGATATACCCACCACATAAACTAACAAAAATGCTATCGCATTTTTCCGGCAATGTCAACTTTCTGCAAATCTTTTTTGGCTGATTCGTCTATCCTGTTATTTCCAATCATACATATAAAAAAAGCTTTCCTGGCAGGTATATCTCTATGCAAACCTACGTTGTACAGCCCGGTGACAGTGTTGACCGCATCGCCTCTGCATTTCAGATTCCCGCACAAGATATTATTTTCGTAAACCAGCTGCTTCCGCCTTATGCGCTCGCAGTCGGTCAGGCGCTTCTGATTGAATCCGCTGAAGAGATGGATGCTGAACAAACTTCCGGACCAAACCTCATTTCTTTCGGTTACGCCTATACATACATCAGCCCCTGGATTCTCCGGCAGACCCTTCCCTATCTGACGGACCTGCACATTTTTTCCTATGGATTTACTACAGAAGGCGTTCTCATTCCGCCGCCTCAGGATGATACCTGGATGATCGCCCTATCACGCTCTTTCGGTGTTCGCCCGATCCTCACCCTCACACCGTTCGGCCCGGATGGCCTTTTTAACAACACACTGATTCATTCCGTTGTTCAAAATCCAACCAATAAAGAAACTCTGATTCAGCAGCTGCTCTCTGTCATTACTCAAAAAGGCTACCGAGGTGTGGATATTGATTTTGAATTCATCCTTGCTAGTGACCGGGACGCATTCACCACCTTTGTTCTGGACGTCACAAGTGCACTCCATGCACAGGGCTACACCGTCTCCGTTGCCCTTGCCCCTAAAACCTCCGCCGCTCAGCAGGGGCTTCTCTATGAGGGAAAAGATTATGGCGCACTGGGCGGGATTGCAGACTCCGTGCTTCTGATGACCTATGAATGGGGATACAAATACGGTCCCAATATGGCCGTCGCTCCGCTCAACCAGGTGCGCCGTGTTGTTGAATATGCGGTCACAGAAATTCCGGTCGCCAAAATCTGTCTCGGCATCCCGAATTACGGCTACGATTGGTCCCTGCCGTTTGTCAGAG
This sequence comes from Blautia sp. St.27G3, assembly GCF_059728505.1. Taxonomy (NCBI): domain Bacteria; kingdom Bacillati; phylum Bacillota; class Clostridia; order Lachnospirales; family Lachnospiraceae; genus Blautia; species Blautia sp. St.27G3. The sequence continues at coordinate 1,012,256 of NZ_BAAGFO010000001.1, forward strand.
GCGTCACAGAAGCCGTTACGATCGGAAATGTGGAAGCCATACAGATTGCTGTTCAAAATGAATCTACCATTTTCTTTGATGAAACGGCGCAGTCCCCATTTTTTCAATATTATGAGGGACAGGTACAGCACGAGGTCTGGTTCGAAGATGTCCGCAGCATTCAGGCCAAATTTGATCTGATCAAAGAATTTCGTCTGCGCGGCGCCGGTTACTGGCAGCTCATGCACTGGTGGCGGGCAAACTGGCTCTTAATGAAAGGTAATTTTATCATTCAAAACACCTTCTGAAAATCCGAAAATTTAAGAAATTCTTTTGCCCCATATCGTTTCATACTTCGCTATAATGAATAAAAGAGTAAAAATAAATTCCACTCGGAGGATACAAATGACAAAACAAGGGATTATTCTGGCAGGTTTTAGTTTCGCACATGAATTGACCGAAAAACAAGCGCTGACCATTGTCCGCGTCACAGGAATTCTGTCTCTCCTCGCACTGGCTGTCTGTGTGTTCCGCATGAGACTGACGCAAAAGAGAATGGAAAACAGCAAAAACAGGACAAAAAACAGTTCCCATTCCAAACCCAGTATTTTCAAACGGTTTTCCCCGTTCCTTCTATGCGCCCTTCCCCTCATTCTTGGCCTTTGTATCTGGTCCGTTAACCGCACAAACCGCATTCCGCAGGAGCTTCTTGATATGAAGGTCAGATATCCTGAAACTGCGGATTTTGTTGATCATTATCCTGAAAACAAAGATAAAACATGGACGATTGATCTGAGCACTGAAGTACATCCCGGCTCTATCCCGCTTTTTCTTCAGTGGGACGAGCGATGGGGCTATGAATCTTACGGGAACACATTTCTTGCCCTGACCGGTTGCGGTCCCACCTGTATCTCGATGATAACCTGCGGACTTTTAGGCGAATCAACATGGAATCCATACGAAGTCGCAAAATTCAGTGAACAGCAGGGTTACTATGTGCCCGGAGAAGGCACTGCCTGGAACCTGATGACAGAAGGCGCCCAGCTTCTCGGACTGAATGCTTCCTACGGAGATATCAGCGCTGATTTCATTTACAACAACCTAAGTCCTGGCCATCCCATGATCTGTTCCATGTGGCCCGGTGACTTCACAACCTCGGGGCATTTTATCGTGCTCACTGCAATCGACAACGACGGAAACGTAATCGTCAACGACCCGAACAGCAAACGGAACAGCGATAAGCACTGGACCATGGATGTCCTGCTCCCGCAGATTCGAAGCCTCTGGATTTATGGTCTGTAAAGACAGGGGCCGCTGCAAAACAATTTTCTCATACAGACAGTTTCAGGGGCTGTTGCCGAAGGATTAGATCGGATATCCTTCGGCGACAGCCCCTGAAAATCGGTTTGCATGGCAAAATTTACTTCTGCAGCATCCTCTGTCTTTGTTCTGCTTTTTATGATCTACTCTTTCGTTCTTTATCCTTCGATCAGGTCAATTCTCTTCTGATGACGCTCCGCGCCGGAAAATTCTGTGTGCAGGAATGTATCAACGATCTTCACTGCCAGTCCCCCGCCCACAACACGGCCGCCAAGTGCCAGAATGTTTGCATCATTGTGCTGTCTTGTTGCCTCTGCACAGAAACAGTCCGTGCACAGAGCTGCCCGAATACCAGGTACTTTATTGGCAGCTATAGAAATCCCGATGCCCGTTCCGCAGATCAGAATGCCCTTCTCACAAGATCCATCCAAAATGGCAGCTGTGACTTTTCTCGCATAAATCGGATAGTCCACTGCTTCTGTACTGTCGCAGCCAAAATCCTTGTATGCAATCTGCTCCTCATCTAAATATTTCAAAATTTCCTGCTTTAATTCATATCCGCCATGGTCACATGCAATTGCTATCATACGATTACCTCTTTTCTCCGCCTGTTTTAAACGGCGCACCTTTCTTTTTCATTCTTCGTTCTTTTTCATTATTTCCAGTTTTTTATTTTTCTGATTCTTATTTTTTATTTTGCACTTTACTGAATACCAGATTTTATCACTCATACGCGGTATATTCATTCATTATTTTTACAAATTCCCGCGTTTTTTCTGCTGTTTGGGTTCCAAAAACAGCGGAACCAGCCACACAGATATTGGCGCCTGCACCCAGGACCTCCCGGATTGTATCAGCGTTGACGCCTCCGTCTACCTGAATATCTGTTTCCAGCCCTCTCTCGATCAGCTTCTGACGCAGCGTCTGGATTTTGCCTGTCATCTGCGGAATGTATTTCTGCCCGCCAAATCCAGGATTGACAGTCATAAGCAAGATCATATCTGTCTCCTCAAGTACATAGTCCAGAACGGAAAGCGGTGTGGACGGATTCAGGGCTACCCCCGCTTTGACGCCGCAAGCCTTTATCTGCTGCATAACCCGGTGCAGATGCTTTGTCGCTTCTGCATGAACCGTAACCGAATCAGCTCCGCATTTCACGAACTCTTCAATATAACGTTCCGGCTGCTCAATCATCAGATGAACATCAAAGAAACAGTCTGTAGTTTTCCGGATAGACTGAATCACCGGCATTCCAAAAGAAATACTCGGAACAAACATCCCGTCCATCACGTCAATGTGCAGATATTCTGCTCCTGCCTCCACCGTCTGCTGTATATCCTGCTGCAAATGATTAAAATCTGCCGCCAGAATTGACGGCGCAAGTATGTTTTTTCTCATAATTCCCCCTGGTATTTATATTTTCGCCTCTTCCTGATACAGGTCCGCACCTTCTTACACGTGCAAACCTGACCAACATCGGGCCCCAATTTACTTGACGTTCCCGATAAATCGCAGGAAGGCTGCCTGCCCTTCTTCTGTCCGTTTATAAACACCGGCATGCTCCAGCACCTTGCCAAATACAAGACCGACTTCATCCTGCACCACTTTGTCAATGGTTTCCTTATCAAAGGAACCGTATTTTTTCTTCAGTTCTTTCACCCAGTCTGCATGCTTACTAAGCTCTTCATCATCTGAAATATCTCGGTTCTCCAGCATCGCTTGCTTTAAATGCTCCAGCTCGTCTTTCAGTCTGGCAGGGAGCACAGCAAGTCCCATCACCTCAATCAGCCCGATATTCTCTTTTTTGATATGATGCAGCTCTGCATGCGGATGGTATACGCCAAGCGGATGCTCTTCTGTCGTAATATTATTGCGCAGCACAAGATCCAGCTCAAACCTGTCGCCGCGTTTTCTGGCAATCGGTGTGATCGTGTTATGCGGTTCACCGTCAGTCTCAGCAAAAATAAATGCTGCTTCGTCCGTATAACCGCGCCATGTGCCAAGGATTTTATCTGCCAGATCCACCAGACGCTCTATACTTGGACTGCTAAGGCGAATCACCGACATCGGCCATTTGACGATTCCGGCCTCCACGTCCTCATATCCGGCAAATGAAACCTGCCTTTCCACCGGCGCTTTTGCCATTGCAAACTCATAACAGCCTCCTTGGAAGTGATCATGACTTAAAATAGAACCACCAACAATTGGAAGATCTGCGTTGGACCCCACAAAATAGTGCGGAAATTGCCGAACGAAATCGAGCAGCTTTGCGAACGTTGCCCGTTCAATCTTCATCGGAACATGCTGCGAGTTGAACACAATACAGTGCTCATTATAATATACATACGGCGAATACTGGAATCCCCACTGGCTTCCATTGATTGTGATAGGAATAATGCGGTGATTCTGACGCGCCGGGTGGTTCAAGCGTCCCGCATAACCTTCGTTCTCAATACAGAGCAGACATTTGGGATAGGAAGTCTGCTTTGCCAGCTTTGCCGCTGCAATCGCTTTCGGGTCTTTTTCCGGTTTGGAGAGATTGATCGTAATATCAAGATCTCCATATTCTGTCGGCGCCACCCACTTACGGTCGCGGGCAATCCGATAGCGGCGTATGTAGTCTGTATCCTGGCTGAATTTATAATGGAAATCGGTCGCTTTCTTCGGGTCCTCACGATACAGCTCCTGAAAACGCCGGATTATATTGGAAGGCCGATCCACAAACAGGGCCATAACCTTTGTATCAAACAGGTCTCGGTACCCGACTGAATTTTCCTCAAGAATCCCATTATCATATGCATAATCACAGACAGAATCAAGAATTTCCGGCAGCTCTTCCACGATTTTTTCATTGCCTGTTTCATAAGAAAGCAACGCTGCTTCTGTTTCTTCTTCCAAAGAATCCAAACGCAAAAGCTCCAAAATACGGTTAGCCGTATAAACTGCATCCGTCCGCTCAATCAATCCTGTTTCCAGACCATACTGAACCAGCTTTGCAATACTGCTTTGAATCATTTTTTCTCCTCCTGACCTTACGCAAAATTGGCGTTTCAGCGATTCTGTAGAATACGTCCTTTTCATCTTATCACAATTTGCATATTTACAAAACCCCTCTTGTTCCAGTTTTACAAATTCTTATGTGTTTCTCATCCGTTACAATGGTTCAATCTTATAAAACGCCGCTCTGCAGCCAGGTTCAAATGCCGCATTTACCTCATAATTCGTCTCATATCTCTCATATCTTCTCGTAAAAGCATACATTCCATGATTGATGAAAATTTCCAGAAGCGAATTATCCAGATAGACGTCCAGTTCTTGCAGGTCTGTTTCAAGCCCACATGTTTCATCATCCATAGTGATCTGAATACGGTTCTTAGAAACCGTTACGGACACCCGGCCCGATTCAGAGCCCGCAAATACGGCAGTGCCGGAAGGCTCCTCTGTAAAATCAAAATGTAAATGCCCCCGCCCATCCTTTAGCGTAAAAGGGCCAGTGAAACACGCCTCTTTTGTCTCGGCAAGTACAAGCTCTTCTGTCGGATAGGAATATAACCGCTCTTCTTCAATCCACAACTTTCTCGGCAAACTCATTGCTCCATTGGATCTGCACAGTTTTTCGATATGATATTCATGCCGGTCATTCACCCAGGCAATCAGGACTGCCCGTTCCAGACCAGCAAAAATCTGCGCCGCATAAAAATCTTTTCCGTAATCAAGCAGACCTTTGTGCTCCACATGAAATCTGTAATTCTCGAATGAGCCGATATAATATACGGTATCACGGCGTATTTTCTCTTTTTCTCTGTTATGATAGCCGACAATCAGGACATACTTTCCGGATATTTTTATAATGGACGGGCATTCTGCGCGCAGATATCCGCGTTCTTTTTCTCTGTAAAAAATCCCCCTATATTCCCATGTCGTCAGATCTTTTGACCTGTGAATAGCGATCGCCGCTCCTTCCGGCGTTTCGGTTCCCGTCAGCATCAACCATTCGTCCCCTTCGCGCCAGACCTTGGGATCTCTGAAATTTTCCCCCAGCTCAGACGGAAGATCCTTCACGATTGTCCGCTCCTCGGAAAAAGAAAAACCATCCACGCTGTCCGCCGTTACCGTGTACTCCATACAGTGTTTTTTTTGCAGGTCTCCCACATGGCGTGTGAAAAACAAATGCAGCCTTTCCTGCTCCACCAGCGCGGTTCCGCTGAACGCCCCTCCGCGGACCAGGGGGGTGGAGATAAGCTCCGGCTGCGGGCAAAATACGACAGGATGCTCCCTCCAATGTAACAGATCGCGGCTCGTTACGTGTCCCCAATGCGCATCTCCCCACTTCTGGGAGGCCGGATTAAACTGATAGAACATATGGTATAAGCCGTGATAAAAACACAGCCCTACTGGATCATTGAGCCACCCCGTAGGGGCCGAATAATGAAAAACATTTTGATTTTTATAAACAACAGACGGAGTATCCTCAGCGCCGTCCTTCAGGTTGATCTGTTGTATCGGAGCAGAAGAGCCCCTTTTGAATAAATAGCAGTAACAAACCTTCACATCCTGCATAGAGATCTGAAATGTTTTTTCTTTTTGGAGATCAACGGTAAACAACTCACATTTGCTGTACCGAAATTGTTTGTCCTTTACAAAATTCCCGGAGCGAATGCAGATAACCCCGGGAATCTCCTGTGCCGCAGATGCAATGATCGTGATGCAATCATACGCTCCGCTGTTTATGTATGTTTTATTTTTCATAAAGTCTGATATTTCTCCACTCGGTATTTCCATTATGTACGTACAGTTTTATTTCGGACCCGGGAGTTTCCGTCATTCTGACATTCAGGGCAATATCATTCACATATAAGACGGCAATATCGTGATCCACGATAAGCGAAACATGAAACTTTTCCCCTGGCTGTACCGGAAACGGCCTGGACAGGCCTCGGTTCATACACCGGAACCACGGATAATTCGGCGTTTTGTCAAACAGAAATCTGTTTTCCCCCGGCACAAAATGAAAATCGTACCCCAGATCCGCATCACTGTTTTCATAAATCTTGATACCAAACCCAAAGGTCCCGGCATCATAGCTCACATCCGCCTCCAGGCGGAATATATCTTTTGCATGCGCTTTCAGGACAGTTTCCACGCCCCCGTCAACACGCGCGAGGGCGAGGCTGTCTCTTATCCGCACATCGCTTTTACAGATCAGCTGTGAAAGCTGTTCCAGCATTTTCACGCCCAGCGTCCCGTCTTTTCGCTGGTATATTTCATGCTGAACCGCGTTTCCGCCCCAGATCCACATGCCCAGATCATCATCGTTCTCTCTCGTCGGATTCCAGCCGAAAATAATTCGCTTCTGCTTTGTTTCCACCGTCCGCGCCGCGTAAAAGCATCGTCCATCCAGGCAATCGTCCTTTGGAGCCTTCCATGGACCAAACATGCTTTTACTCATGCGATACCGGGTTCTTCGCATATCATCCAGCTCGGAAAACAGCAGATACCACCAGTCTCCGATTTTAAACAAATCCGGCATCTGAAGCAGAAAATACATATCCGGGCTGCAGAAAACACCCTCATAATTCCAGTTTTCCAGATTCATACTCGTATAATACAGGAGAACCCCTTTTCGCTTCCGGGGGCCGTTTTTCTTCTGCGCGCATACCAGCATGATCCATTTGCCAAGCTCCTCGCAGTAGCATACAAACGGGTCTCTGAAATAATCCTTTTCAAATCCTGCCGGGGCAGAAAAGCTCAGTTTTTTCTGCTTTTCCCATTTTATACCGTCATCGCTTACGGCCAGCATCAAAACCTCTTTCGGAGGCATATCCGGGCGGTTCAGATAATATTTGCATTCGCCCGTATAAAACGCCCTGAATTTTCCCAGGGCATGTATCACAGACCCGGCATAAAGACAATGTTCCCTCGAGCCATGCTCTCCCTTATAAAGTACCTCCCCGTAATCTCTGAAACTGACAAGATCTTTCGATACTGCCAGGGACCAGCCAAATGGTTCCCCGTTTGGAAATGGTTTCGGCTCTCTCCTGTCACACTGGTAATACATATAATAGCTGCCGTCATGATAGCATGGCATACAGTCTCCTACCCACGCCTGTTCCGGCCTGAAAAATATTTCATTCATATTTCTTTTCCTCTCACCTTATTCTATAAGCTTTAACTCTTGACAGCCCCTTCGCTGAGTCCGGACTGCATATATTTTCCAAGAAACATATACACAAGAAGCGTCGGAATTACAGTTACCACAATTGCTGCAAAAGTCGGACCCCAGTCTACCAGGCCTTCCTCGCCCACGAAAGCATTTAGCCCCAGCACAACCGTCATCATTTTTTTTGAGCTGATAAACGTATACGAAAAAATATACTCATTCCATGAAAAGATTGCCCGAAGCGTAGCTACCGTGATGATAATATTCCGGCAAATCGGCGCAACGACGCTGATAAAAGCTCTTCCTATGCTGCTCCCGTCGATCACCGCGGCTTCGATAAGCTCTTCCTCAAAATCCTTGAAAAATGCAAGAAACAGCTGTACCGCCATGGGCATTCCAAATGCAACCTGGGGCAGAATCAGAGAAAAATAAGTATCCAGCAATTTAAATTTTGCATAAGTAAGATATAGCGGAATCAGGATTACCTGGTAAGGTATCATAAGTCCCAGGAGAAAATATATTTCTGCAATTTTTTTTCCGCGGAACCGGAATTTAGAAATTGCAAAAGCTGTCGTCGCGGATAAAACGACTGTGAAAACCACCACAAGTACGGCAATCACCACGCTGTTTATAAAATACCGTATAAAATCACTTTGAAAAACCTTGACAAAATTACCAAAAAACACCTTTGCAGGCAATGCATACTGTGGACTGGAGGTAAAATCATCATACGTTTTCAGTGAATTAAGAACCGTATAGATAAGCGGATACACGAACAAAAGAAACACCAGAACAGATACGACTGTGACCATAACATTCCGGATCTGTTTTTTCATACTCCTCTTACCTATTTTTGCTTCAACGTGTTTCATAGTTCCATTCCTTTCCAATTATTTTATCTTCCGCCCAGTTTTCTTGATGATGAGATCCATCTGATAAGTATGGCTAAAATAAGAGATTCTGTAACAATAAACATGGCCACTGTACTGCCATATCCGTATTTCTGACTGCTAAAAGCCTGTTTATACATATACATGGCCTGCAGCTGGGAGGAATTGATCGGGCCGCCTGCCGTCAAAAGCTTTGCGATATCAAAACCGCGAAGCGAACCGTTCAAAACGAGCAACAGATTGGCAAATATTGTGGGACGAATGTGCGGAATTTTTATTTTTGTAAAAATCTGGAAAGAATTCGCCCCGTCAATCTTAGCCGCTTCTACAAGTGAATTCGGAACGGTCAGAAACGCCGAATAAAAAATCAGCATATAGACCGGCATATTTTTATATCCCGCAACGGCCGTAACCATGGCAAGCGAGCTTTTGACATTTGTCAGCCATTCGATATGCCCCCATTTCGGATTAAAATTCGAAAGAATCTGATTTACGAGGCCTGCCGGAACCACGCCGAACATTTTTTTAAACATCTGACACAGAGCTACGGTAGATATGATAACCGGCAAATAGTACATCACCTGCAACGGTTTTCTTAACACAACGATGTTGGTGAGAAGTACAGCCAGGAGCAGTCCTCCGCCGATCTGTAAGACAATCTGGCCAATCGCATAAATCAGCGTATGGACGACGCTGTCCCAGAATTCCGTATCCCCCATCAGTCTTTTAAAATTATTAATCCCTACGTAAGTAATTTCTCCATATCCGTTCCAGTCTACCAGGCTGTAATAGGCCGACCATATAATCGGAATTATGACCGAAACCGTATAGATCACTACTCCGGGCAGTAAAAAGCACAGAATTGTCCGTTTATTTCTAAGCAATTTATCCATAAGTACCTCCGGAAATGAACACCGGGCTTTAATTTTCATTAAAGCCCGGTTAATCGCTGCCTTATATTGGATCAGCCGTTGTTCTCCACAAGAGCTTTATCAAAGATCTCACAATATTCCTCCGGTGTAATCGTTCCGTAGCACAGCTGGGCCGCGGCGTCTCCCACCGTTGTTGTAGTTGCAGCCGTCAGTTTGTCATCCCAGGAGACCCAGGAGACGGTCTGTTCTTTCATTTTTGTTCCGATATCTGTCATAAGCGCATTCAGCTTTCCTTCCGGAATACTGGAATTGTACCAGGACAATGCGCCGCAGTCATAGGAAACCTCATCAATGTGGTCAAAATAGAATTCCACAAAATCCTGCAGTACAGGGTCATTGTCATACGTGTCTTTATTAAAGGCCCACGCTTTTCCTCCGTGTGTAGGAATTGTGGATCCTGTTCCCTGAACATTTTCAACAACCGGAATTCCGAACCATCCGATCTCGCCGGCGTCATACAGATCGCTCAGTTTGGACGTATAATTTGCGTTTGCGTACATGATCGTACCAACCCCGGACATAAACGTATCCACAACGTCGCTTAAGGTCATGTTATCAAATCCCGGTACAAAATATCCGCCTGCACCAAGCTTCTGCAACAGCTCCGCCGCATACATCCCAAGCTCGCTTTCACCGTATGTATAAGCTCCACTTGTCAGTCCTTTGATAAATTCTCTGCCTTCTGTCGTCCAGGTCGGGAAGGATGCAAACCTGAGATACTGCACATAATCTGCCCCGCGCATCACGTATGCATACTCGCCATTATCTACCAGAGTCTGGCATACCTCCAGGAAATCCTCCCACGTCTCCGGCTCTTCCAGACCGTATTTTTCAAAAACAGCTTTTCGGTAAACGAAAAACTCTCCGCTAAACGTTGAAGGGATCATATACATCATTCCGTCTTCTGATGTATGGTAATCTACCATAGACGCCGCAACATCCCCCATATGACCGTCTGCTTCCAGGATCTCTGTCAGATTCACAAGCTTATGATTGCTGATCATTTCTTCTGCCAGCGTACCGTTGCTGATTGCAAAGATATCCGGCAGGGTATCCGCTGTATAATACATCTGCAGTTTCTGCCACAGATCAGAGGTCGCGCTGATCACTTCGTACTCCACCTGAAAGTCTGAGTCCACCTCATTCTGATACTTCATTACGACGGCATGAAAAACATCATAAGCTGCAACACCTTCCCCGGAACCTGAAAGAACTTTATAGGTCTTTGCTTCTGCTGTTGACACACCCCCGCAAACTGCAAGCATCATCCCCAATGTTAATACAGCTGTGATTTTCCTTTTCATCATATTTCCTTCTCCTTTGATTTAAGATTTCGAATCGTAACTTTACAATAGCAGCATTTTATTATAAAATCAAATATATAGAAATTATATATGTATAAATATATTTTATACATCAACCAGAAAGGGACTTGAAATGAATCTTGAAATGAAATATATTTACCAGATTTATCTTGACGGCAGTTTTTCAAAAGCCGCGAGATCTCTTTTTATTACGCAGCCGGCGCTGAGCATGGCTGTCCAGAAAGCGGAGGCAGATCTCGGCATATCCATTTTTGACCGTTCCACCAGGCCGCTTTCCTTAACGCAGGAGGGCCATATCTACATTAATACCATCAAAGAAATCATGCTGCTGGAAGATAATCTGCACAAGCATATTCATGACGTCCAGACCATGAATTGCGGTTCCCTGGTTCTCGGCGGAACCCACTACATCAATGCGCACATCCTACCGGATATTATTCTCGGTTTTAATTCCAGATATCCGAATATAGACGTGAGAATCCTGGAACACGGTTCCTCCGTGCTGATTCATATGCTGGAGGAACATCAACTGGATTTTTACTTCAGCTGTGACCCAAAACTGATTTCCAATTTTCCCGGATATAAGGTTTTCACTGATCAGCTTCTTCTTGCTGTTCCCAAAAGCTACGCAATCAATGACGAGCTGAGACCGTATTCTTTTTCGGCATCTGATATCTGCAAGCTTGCTCATCTGTCGCCGGAGCATCCAGCCATTTCTTTAGCTATGTTTAAAAATCTCCCTTTCCTGCTGCTCTTTAAAGGCAGTAATTTTTATGAGAGGGCTACCAGCATGTTTCAGGAAGCGGGATTGGTACCCAATATCAAAATGCAGTTATCGCAGTCCGTAACCGCTTTCCGTTTTGCTGCTGCTGGACTCGGAGCTACCTTTGTCGTTGACCGCCTTGTGCAGGAAACCGACGATCAGCTCAGATACTATAAAATTGATTCTGCTTTCGTAAAAAGGCATAATTATCTGCTTCACCCCAGAAACAAATACGTTACGGTCGCAATGAACGCTTTTGTTCAGTATATATCTGAACATTTGTCCTGAAAACCAACCTTTCCCTGCCTGAATATGACAATTTTTTTGTATCTGTATAGACATTTTTTTTGGTTTTTGATATTCTGTTTTTATCGGGAGGGCGCAATGATGAATGAACTGAAATTATACCGGAAAAGAATTATTCCGGAGGAATGTATTTTGCTGGAACATGATAAGATTCTCTATCAGGATGCCGAGGTTATTGTCACAAAATGGAATACCATCCGTCCCAAAAAGACGCTGCATCACGGCTATTCTTGCTATTTCCTCGAGCGTGGGTTTAAGGTCAGTAAATTTTACGATCACGAAGGGAATCTGATCAGCTGGTACTGCGACATCATTGATTATACCTGCACGGAAAACGGTCAAACTTATATTTTTACAGATTTGCTTGTAGATGTGATTGTTTACCCCGACGGCTTTGTACGGGTAGTAGATTTGGATGAGCTGGCCGACGCCGCGCGCGATGGCCTGATTACACCGCAGCAGCTCCAGCTTGCGCTGCGCAGGACGGACAAGCTGCTCTCCATTATCTATAAAGGCGCGTTTGAAAAGCTGCAGAAGTTTATTGAAGATTATGAGTAATCATTACGAATAATCCGGATAACAGATTTCTACCAGCGTAAGTCCGTGCGCACGGGCAGTGTCGCCTGCACGGCTTCGGTTTTTTGCGGCCAAAATTTCCGGAATTTCATCCGGCTGCATCATGCCGCTGCCCACCCGCAGAAGCGTTCCCACCAGAATGCGCACCATATTGTAAAGGAACCCGTTTCCGCGCACGCGCACCGTAATCATATCTCCCTCGCGCGTCACCGTAAAATCATAGATTGTGCGCACATGATTCGTGATTTCAGGCTTATGCGTGCAAAAGCTTGTAAAATCGTGCGTCCCCTTCAGATAATCCGCAGCCTCCTGCATCCTTTCTGCATCCAGATCCCAATAGTAAAAAAGCGAATACAGCCTGCTGCATGGGTCAGGAAAACGACGGTTGCAGATCTTGTATTCGTAGGTTTTTACCGTTTTACAAAAACGCGGATGAAAATCAGGCGGTACCTCACAGGAATCCTGAATCCTGATATCCTCCGGAAGCCGCGTGTTCATCGCATAAGAGATCTTATCTGCCGGCATCCTGGCCGTTGTATCAAACACAGCCACATTCCCGTATGCATGGACGCCCGCATCGGTCCGGCTCGCTCCGATCACATGGATCTCCTCTCCAAGCAGCTCACTTAAGTGTTTATTCAGTTCACTTTCTATCGTTACCCCGTTTGGCTGCACCTGCCAGCCACAGTAATTCGTGCCATCATAGGCCACGATCATTTTCACACGTTTCATCTTCGAACATCCCTGCAAAATCCATTCCAGCTAATTAAAACAGCCCTGCAAAAAATCCGATTCGGTTTATCAGAAACATCAGCACCAGATACAAAAGCAGGGTCAAATAGGCAATTTTATCTCTGCCCTTGTAAACAAGCGGTTTCATCTTTGTCCGACCCTCACCGCCGTGATAACCGCGCGCTTCCATCGCCATCGCCAGGTCATTGGCGCGGCGAAACGCTGAGATAAACAGCGGCACAAGCAGTGGAATCATATTTTTGGCCTTTTGAATCAGACCACCTGACTCAAAATCCGCGCCTCTTGCCATCTGCGCCTTCATAATCTTGTCTGTTTCCTCGAGAAGAATCGGTATAAAACGCAAGGCAATTGACATCATCATTGCAATCTCGTGCACCGGGACCCGTATCCTGCCAAGCGGCCGCATCGCCTTTTCCAGTCCGTCCGTCAGATCATTGGGCGTTGTTGTAAGTGTCATGACCGATGAACCAATAATCAGATAAATCAAACGAATCGCCATAAAAAAAGCGGTCTCAATTCCTTCCTCTGTCACAGACAAGAAGCCAAGGCGAAACACTACGGTTCCTCTTGTCAAAAAAAGATTAAACACTACGGTAATCATCATCAGAAACAAAATAGATTTAAGGCCCTTCAGCATAAACTTCAGCGGTACTTTTGAAATGCGAATCACCGCTGCCAGAAAAAGCGTCGCACCGATATACGCCTCTGCTGACCGGAACGCAAAGAGCGACACAATAAATACCATTGTGCCTGCCAGCTTCACGCGCGGATCTAATTTGTGCAAAACCGAATTGGCCGGATAGTACTGGCCCAATGTAATATCTCTCAGCATACGTGTGTTCTTTCCTTTTTTAATATCGTTTCACGATTACCAGACGTCTGTTACTTACAGCTGTTTTCCCTTTTATAAATTTGCAGACGCATTTCAGGCTTTCTGCAGATACTCTAAAATCGCCCCGGCCGCCTCCTCCACCGTTGTGGCGTCCGCCGGCACAGCCCAGCCTTTCTCCTGCAATCCATGCATCAGGTACGTTACCTGAGGCGCTGCCAGGCCAATTGCTTCCAGCTCCTTATAATGCCGAAATACTTCCCGCGGCACATCATCAAACATAACCTGTCCTTTATTCATCACGATAATCCGTTCCACATAGCGCGCTACATCCTCCATGCTGTGGGATACAAGAATCACCGTTATTTTCTTCTCATCATGCAACTTTGACACCTGATCCAGTATGTCATCGCGCCCCTTTGGGTCCAGACCCGCTGTCGGTTCATCCAGAACCAGAACCTCCGGATTCATCGCCAATATCCCTGCGATTGCCACGCGCCGTTTCTGTCCTCCGGAAAGTTCAAACGGAGAAACCTTATAATACTTTTCCTTCAGTCCGACTAACCGCAGCGCCTCGTACGCTCTGGACTCCACCTCTTCCTTGCAAAGTCCGAGATTTTTCGGTCCAAAACAGACATCCGTAAACACATCCGCTTCAAACAGCTGGTGCTCCGGGTACTGAAAAACGAGACCAACGCTGCTGCGCAGGCGCTTCATGTCAAAGCCTTCCTCATAAATATTTTTATCGTTATAGTATACAGCTCCTGAAGTTCCTTTCAATAGTCCGTTCAGATGCTGAATCAGTGTAGATTTCCCGGAACCGGTATGACCGATCATTCCGATAAACTGACCTTCCGGCAAATTCAGATTAATATCCCGCAGAGCATGCTTCTCAAAGGCAGTCCCTGCACCGTATATATAATTTAAATGTTCTATCCTGATCGCCATGAAGCTGTCCTCTCTCATTTTGCAATTGCATTCATTCGAATCCGCTGTCTATCTGTGTTTGTTTTCTCTCCTGCATTCAGGAATCTCATACCTGTTTTTTTAATAAATTCTGTAATTTATCTTTTATTGCGGTAGACTTCAAGGGCTTCAATGAGCTCCTTATTTGACAAAATTCCATCCGGCAATGGAACACCCGCTTTTTGCAGTTCATATGCCACCAGTGTTGCCTGTGGAACATCAAGACGGAAACGCTTCAGCTCCTCCACATGAGAAAAAATCTCCCGCGGAGTCCCCTGCATCACAATTTTGCCCTGATCCATGACAATAACCTTATCTGCATGAATCACTTCTTCCATATAATGTGTAATTAAAAGCACTGTCACATGCTGTTTGCGGTTCAGCTCCTGCACCGTACGGATCACCTCCCGGCGTCCGTTCGGGTCCAGCATAGCAGTCGGTTCATCCAGAACAATGCATTTTGGCTGCATCGCAACCACCCCCGCGATCGCCACTCGCTGCTTCTGTCCCCCGGAAAGCTTGTTCGGGGAATGTGAACGGTATTCCCACATGCCGACAGCCTTCAGACTCTGCTCCACACGCTGCCAGATCTCCTCCTGCGGAACTCCCATATTTTCAGGCCCAAACCCGACATCCTCATCAACAATCGTCCCGATAATCTGATTATCCGGGTTCTGAAATACCATACCTGCCGTCTGGCGAATCTCCCATAGTTTTGATTCATCCTTCGTATCCTTGCCATCCACAAAGACCGTACCTTCTGTCGGCAGAAGAATCGCATTGATATGTTTTGCCAACGTGGATTTCCCGGAACCGTTGTGGCCGAGAATCGCCACAAAATCTCCCTCGTGCACATCCAGGTCAACATCGTCGACTGCACGTGAGCGTGACTCTACCTGCCCTTCCTCATCCATCCTCAGATAATCAAATGCAACATGCCTTGCCTTAATAATTCCCATCTATACCACCATCAAAGTTCCCTCGTTGATTTTCCAACTACAAGCTCTGCCTCAAAAATCTGGCGTCTTTCTACCGGCTTTTTCTTAATCAAATCAAACATTAACTTGATTGTCGCCTCAGCGATTTCTCTGCGCGGCTGACGAATGGTTGTAATCGACGGCTCATAAAACGCTGACACCGGCAAGCCGTCGTACCCGGCCACTGAATAATCCTCCGGCACACGTTTTCCTGCGTCAAACAACGCCTTGCAGGCGCCGATTGCCATACTGTCCGAAATCGCATAAATGCAGGTAAATTCGTTTCCGGACTCAAGAAGCTTCTTCGTCAGAACGTAGCCGTTTTCCATAGAGTACGTCGGTAGTCCGTTCTCTGTCCAGGCCACAAGCGCATCATCGTATGCAATCCCATGGCGCTGCAAAGCGCGCTGATACCCTTTCAGACGAAACATTCCGATGCTGGCATCGCTCTGTTCTGCGGTCAGAAGCGCGATTCTTTTGTGTCCGCAGTCAATCAGATAATCCACCATTTTTTCACTTTCGCGCACGTCATCTACCGTCACAGTTGCAAATGGCTGTGCCGCCTCAGAGGTATCTACCGTACTGATCACAAAAGGTACGGTAAGCTGTTCCAGCTTCTCTCCTGTGTGATTGGAAAGTCCGCCGAGAAATACAATTCCCTTCAGTCTTTTTTCCTTTTCCAGCTGTATCGCCACGTCTACCTCGTCCTCAAACTCCTCCACATGCTGAAGGACAAATGTATACTTTTTGCGGTTAATCTCCCGCTCAAAAATCTGAATCATATCCGCAAAAAACGGATTGCTGATACCTTTAATCAGTACCGCAATGGTATTCGAATCCGAACGCTTGAGATTGCGCGCGCTGTTATTCGGTACATAATTATATTTTTTAATCGTCTCCATAATCATCTGCTTCGTTGCAGGATTGATATCCGGATGATTATTGATCGCCCTTGAAACTGTACTGACGCCGACGCCGCACAGCTTCGCGATCTCTTTTATAGTAATCTGTTCCATGTCTATTTCCTCATCAAGCCCTGTACACTGTGTCAAATTATAGCAACTAGTTCCGCAAAATGCAAGTAAAACGAAAGGCCAGAATAATTCTGACCCTTCTCTTGCATCTACCTTTTCACTTTATGTCTGTTTTCTCTTCCGTACAGTTCCGTCATTCGGCTGATTTTCTGCGCCAGTTCATCGGTAAATTCCCCGGCCCCCATCCTCCAGCGCCAGTTTTTTCCAAGCGTGGAAGGCTGGTTCATCCGTGCCTCAGCTCCACGGCAGAGATAATCCTGCATCGGGATGATCGCCGTATCGGCAACACTGCCAAGTGCCAGCCGGATAAAGCTCCAGACCATGCATTCCCGGCTACATTCGTCCGGCAAATCAAGATAGGCTTTTGCCTGTTCCCGATCCTCCTGCGTCAATTCATCATACCAGGCCGCCAAAGTCTGATTATCATGGGTTCCCGTATAGACCACACAGTTGTGCGGATAATTATACGGCAGATAATTCCCCGCCTCTCTCGAATCAAACGCGAACTCAATCACTTTCATATTCGGATACCCGGTATCTGCCACAAGTTTCAAAACACTGTCTGTCAGATATCCCAGGTCTTCCGCTATAATGGAAACCGTTCCAAAATACTCCTGCAATGCCCGGAACAGCTTCATGCCCGGACCCTTCTGCCAGCAGCCGTTTGCTGCCGTCTCATCCCCATAGGGTATGGCGTAATACTCGTCAAAGCCCCGGAAATGATCGACACGCACCACATCATATAGCTTGAAGCAGCGTTCCATGCGGCGAATCCACCAGGCATATCCTGTTTTCTCATGGTAATCCCAGTCATATAGAGGATTACCCCAGAGCTGTCCGTCCGCGGAAAATGCATCCGGCGGGCACCCAGCTACCTGAACAGGACGCCTCTCTTCATTTACCTGAAACAATTCCGGATTTGCCCAGCTGTCAGAACCGTCAAATGCCACATAAATTGGAATATCGCCAATGATTTGGATTCCCCGGCTGTTCGCATATACCTTCAGCCGTTCCCACTGTTTCATAAACTGATACTGCAAAAAGCAATAAAACTCGATTTCTTCTTTGCAGAATCTCCTGTACCGTTCAAGCGCCTCCGGCTTCCTCAAACGAATATCTTCATCCCAGTCTCCCCAGCACTTTCCATTAAAACGATTCTTCACTGCCATATAGAGACTGTAATCACAAAGCCAGGCTTCCTCTGCCTTACAAAATTTCTGAAAATCTGCGTCCCGCTCCAAATCAGCCCGTATATATGCTTTCCATAAAACAGGAAAACGATACTCATACAGCTTGGCATAATCTACATCCTGCTCATCCTGACCAAAATCCAGCTTCTGATATTCCTCCTTTTTCAGAAGTCCCTCCTCTGCCAGGGCATCCAGATCAATAAAGTAAGGATTACCTGCAAAAGCAGAAAACGACTGATAAGGGGAATCGCCATAGCCGGTTGGTCCCAGCGGAAGGATCTGCCAATAAGTCTGTCCCGCCTCAGCCAGCCTGTCAATAAATTCATACGCTGCTGTAGAAAAGCAGCCGATTCCATACGGAGACGGCAGACTGGATATCGGAAGTAAAATTCCACTCGCTCTCATACCTCTCCTCCTTCATTTCCTTATAATCCGCCGCACTGGCCGGGACCTTTCATCCCGGCGCCGCGATCCTGTTCATGCAGCTTAGCCCTTTACAGCGCCCGCCACAACACCTTCAATAATATATTTCTGACATGCAACGTAGAAAATAATAATCGGCACAATCGCCATAACAAGAACCGCCATCATAGCGCCCCAGTCCAGCTGTCCGTGGCTCTGCTTCAGATACTGTACAGCAATCGGAATGGTCCTGTATTTGTTCACATTCAGTACAAGGCTCGGCAACAGGTAGTCATTCCATACCCACATGGCTTCCAGAATCGCAATCGTCACAGTGGTCGGTTTCAGAATCGGAAATACCACGCGGAAAAAGGTCTGCAACGGACTACATCCGTCAATCATGGACGCTTCCTCTATTTCCAACGAAACACCTTTGATGAATCCGCTGAACATAAAGACAGCCAGCCCCGCTCCAAATCCGAGATACACCACGATAATTCCCCACGGCGTAGCCAGATGCAAAATATTCGCAAACTTTGACAGCGTAAACATTACCATCTGGAAAGGTACAATCATGGAAAACAGACAGAGTGTATAGATCATCTTCGTCATCTTATTCTTCACCCTGGTGATATACCAAGCGCACATGGAACAGCCGATAATGATCACAAGCACAGAGCCCACTGTAATAAACAGCGATGTCCCGAAGCAATTGAAAAAGTCTGTCTTTTTCAAAGCATTGCCGTAATTCAGCATACCGCACATGGCCTTCTCAACACCGGCAGCCCATGCTTCGATTCCGTCAAAAATCGACTTGGTGCTGATACTGAACGGATGCTTGAAAATATATGCTTTTCTTTTAAAGGAATTCAGAAAAACGATAAGAATCGGCGCAATCCAGGCAATACTCAGAACAATGAAAGTACCGGTCAGGATGCCGCCATGCTTCGCGCGTCTTACACTGTTTACCGATTCATTTTGCTTTGCCATCAGCTCTGCACCTCCTTACTCGTAGTCAGTCTGTTCTGAAGTACTGCAATGACAGCTACCAGGATAAAGAAGATCACAGCCTTCGCCTGACCTACACCCTGCCATCCTGTGGTGCCGTACATCGTGTCATAAATATTCAAAGCAAGCAGCTGTGACATTTTGCCTGGATTACCGCCAGTCAGCGCCAGGTTCTGGTCGAACAGCTTGAAGCCATTTGTCAGAGTCAGGAACGTACACGTACTGATTGTCGGCATCAACATTGGCAAAATGACGTATCTAAGACGCTGCTTTGCGCTGGCTCCGTCAATCATGGCCGCCTCAATCAATTCACCCGGCACATTCTGAATACCGGCAATATAGATAATCATCATATAACCGATCTGCTGCCAGCACACGACGATAATCATGCCCCAGAAAGCAAACCATTCCGTGGAAATAATTGTCTTGGAAAAGTTTGCAAGTACGCTGTTGAAAATCATCAGCCAGATATAACTAAGTACAATACCGCCGATCAGGTTCGGCATAAAAAATACGGTACGGAACAGATTTGTTCCTTTGATTCCCTTTGTCAGCAGCATAGCAATCGTAAAAGCAATTACGTTGATGACTGCCATGGATACGATCGTGAAAAGAGCCGTATACCAGAGAGAATGCAGGAATGTCGTATCCAGTTCCCCGTTTACAAAAAAGATTCTCGTGTAATTCCGAAATCCCGTCCACGTCCAGTCCGTTACCGTGGTAAATTTACAGAACGAAAGAAAGATACCATAAGCAAATGGAACGATGAAACCTATAATAAAGGCCACCAATGTGGGAAGCACGAAGATCGGAAAATACTTTTTAATCGCTTTCTCCATAATGATTCCTTTCTTACAAAAAGGGGTGAGTGAACGGTCACTCACCCCTTATGTTTATCAATAATTTATACTTCTTGAACTATTCATGTTCAACAAAGAATATCGCTCGTTGTGTCATTAAGCCTCTTCGTTTGCAAGAGCCCACTGTGCTGCCCATCCATCAACGAATGCAGATACTACGTCGTCCCAGGAACCGCTTCCATCTGTGTAAGCTGTCATAGCGGATACAACGCCTGCTCTCCAGTCATCTACGTTCGGAGTAGCGTTGAAGCTCCATGCTACAGAAGTTCTGCCAGCTGCTGCCAGCTCGTTTGCTGCCTGTGCAAGTACGTTGGAGGTAGCGAAATCATCTGTGAAGGTATCAAACGGAGCGGTAAGACCGATCTTGTTTGTCATTGTGTCGCGTCCCTCGTCAGATGTGATAACCCACTCAAGGAAGTCAAGTGTTGCCTGAATGTCTTCTTCAGAAGCCTGGCTGTTTACTGCCCAGTAGTTCTCTGTACCAACTGCAAGGCCTTCGTGCTCATCGTCTACACCGAAGTAGATCGGCATCATACCGATTTCATCACCGCCTACCAGGTAACCATTCTCTTCGTTTGTGAATGCGGAATACTCCCAGTCACCATTCTGATAGAATACAGCTTCGCCCATTCCGAATTCTGCCTCTGCGTTCAGCGCGCCAGATGCCAGTGTCTTCGGGTCTGCGGAAGAATTGTTTACATACAGATCCCAAACGTTCTTGAAGTTGTCAAGGTATGTGCCGTCGATCGTAGCTTCGCCTGCTGTCAGGTCGCATCCGTCCTCTTTGAACTCATAGTACAGAGCCAGACCTGCAAGGTGTCCGGAGAATCTCCAGGAAGAACCGCCGTCCAGACCTGCGGAAGCAAATGCGCCGGTAAGATCTGTTCCAAGCTCTTCGTTGATCTCGTCAACGCGTGCTGTGATATCTTCTGCTACTGCTTTCAGTGTGTCAAAGCTGTTGATTTCGTCGATAGAGGAAATAACTGCTCCTTCCATTCCACAGTAACCTTCCAGAATTGTCTTGTTATAAATAAGACCGTAGCACTCGTAGCAGTTTGCAACACCTGCAACTTTGTCGCCGCTTGTAAGTACCAGGGACTTATCGGTCAGGTGATTGTAGATTGCGCTGTCCTTCAAATCATATGTGTAATTGTCCCATGTAGCTGCTGCGGAAGAGTTTCCAACGTTGAAGATTGTCGGAGCTTCAGACTTAGCCATCTCAGCCTGCAGTGTTGTATTGTACTGTCCCTCTGCAGCTGTCAGGACTGTAACCTCTACGCCTGTCTGCTCTGTGTAAGTAGCTGCCAGATCCTGCCATGCCTGATCTGCTTCCGGTTTGAAGTTCAGGTAATATACCTTTCCGCCTTCTGCCTGTGCCGGAACTACTGAAAGACCTGCTACCATTGCTGCTGACATTGCTGCTGCAAGATACTTCTTGTAATTTCTCATTGTTCTACCTCTCCTTCTCATGAAAAAATTAACCAGTTTGCAGGGAACGCCCCGCACCTCGGTATCGCTTTGGTACCGTTATCGGTAACGTTTCCATTTCGTAATTTCATACTAGCACAGAAAGAGAAGATACGCAACTGTTTTTCATTGCCTTTTTACGATTTCGTATACTATCTACAATTTCGCTCTAACGTTTTTGTATATTCTGACTACTCCACGCCCACTTTATCACAGTTTTCATGGTCAGCACCGAAACATTTCTGAATTTGGATTCGCCATTCCTGTACCGTCCCATCTGTCTCACATATCGCTCCAAGCCTTCGTGCCAGCCGGACTGACGCCTCGTTGTTTGAATGAATGCGCAGCCACACCTGCGTCCAATCTGTCCTGGCAAATACGTAATCAAGTACAGCAAAACACATCTCTGTGCCAAATCCCTGCCGCTGATATGCCCGGCTCAGCATATACTGCAACTCCAGCCTGTATGTGCCGTCTCCCGCCCGCACATCGGCCAGCCCACAGCACCCGATCAGCGTACCGTCCTTTTTACAGACGCTCCATAAACCATAACCCTGCAGCCGGTATATCTGCACAATATAGGCCTGGAACGTCTCGCATTCGAAAAAATCCCCGTTCAGATTACTCTGCACATACTCCATGCCTTCCTGCCTGCTGATTTCCTGCAACGCCCCTCTGTCTGATTGGGTCATTTCGTGCAGAATCAGACGCTCTGTCTCCGCTATCTGAACAGGCCACCCATTGCAGTGAAATAAATATTCTTCCATTTCTTCCAGGCCAAGCTGTTCCGGTACATCCGTCACCATACCTGCCCCCTCAAAATAGCCGTCTGCTTCCCTGGCACAACCAATACAGGCAATCCCGCAGTCTGCAAATCTCTGAGCTTCTGCCATCTGATCTGTTACCACCAGAACCTGTTCACGCAAAACCTCATCGGTCAGCCTGCCATCGTGCCAGACACACAGTTTTCCACCGGAAAGCGCCTGGTCCCAAAAGACATTCGTTTCGTTTTTTTCCAATATTAAAACAGGAATATTTCTGCCGCGCGCTGTGCCTGCCAGTATCGGTTCACAGCCCTTCCACTTTTCCGTAAGGTGCAGTATCAGCAAACCCAGTCTTTGTTCTCCCTGTTCCTTTTTTTCCAGTCTTCTCTGCATACGATTGCCCGTCCCCAAAGCCGTCAAACCACTTCTCCGGCCGTTCTCTTTTCACTTTTACGCTTCTGACTGCATTGATATCTGCGCTTTTAAAGCTTTCTTCAGATACTCGTAACGAAGCCTTTTTTCTTCTTTCGCAAAGTGTACCTCCCGGAACTGCTCCGGGTTATCCTCATAATTCAGGATTTCCTCCCCAAACTGCTCGCTCGTCAGGTCAAAACAGCAGTCTCCGATAACATTATAGCAATGATAATTTCCACCTGGTCTCAGGATTCCAAAAACCTTGCCTCCAAAAATATCCTGTGCCAGAAATGCAGTGATAGAACACTGGCCCAATGTCTTATTTTCAACAGTCCATTCATGACGCATCCTTGGGGCGCAGGTCTGCGCACACCAGATCTCTGATAATGCATGATACAGATCAATCGGTGTTTCTATTCCCTTATATTCTTCTGTGACAGCCCGCGCATCTGCATGTTCCCAACCATAAAATTTGTACTCTTTCATTTGTATTACCTCTTATCCTGTCTCTTTTTTATTGATCTATTATACTTTATTGACGGTTAACAGTTCAATCAATATCGTGTATTTTCTAATATTGTTACCAAACTGAAATCAGGCGAGATTTCGCTGCTTGACAGACTCCATGATCCTGAATAGAATTGACAGTACAAGCCTCTTAAGATCAATGAGGAATACTTTTATAACCAATCAGAAAGGAATTACATTATGGCACAGAATCCAGTTATTACCATAACGATGGAAAACGGCGATGTTATAAAAGCAGAGCTGTATCCGGACATTGCACCAAATTCCGTAAACAACTTCATCAGTCTTGTAAAAAAAGGCTTCTACAATGGCCTGATTTTTCACAGAGTTATCAACGGTTTTATGATTCAGGGCGGATGCCCGGACGGAACCGGTATGGGCGGCCCCGGCTACACCATTCCAGGCGAATTTGCTCAGAACGGCTTCTCTAACAACCTGAAACACGATGCCGGCGTACTTTCTATGGCTCGCGCCATGCATCCGGATTCCGCAGGCAGCCAGTTTTTCATTATGCACAAAGCCGCACCGCATCTTGACGGCGCTTACGCTGCATTCGGAAAAGTTACGGAAGGGATGGATATCGTGAACAAAATCGCTGACACGGACACCGATTTCCGCGATCGTCCCATCACAGATCAGAAAATTGCTACTGTCACAGTAGACACCTTCGGCACAGATTATCCTGAGCCGGAAAGGGTATAACGAAACACCCTCGCAATCATACGTCAAAAAAGAGTCAATAGAAAAAGGCTGTCTTAATGCGACAGCCTTTTTTATGTTCTGTTAAAATCCAAATATGTGCAGACTCAATATTGCTGTTACTGTCCGATCTCGATTGTCCACGTAATCTCATAATTCTCTCCTGCATCAAGCCCGGTCAGATCTGATTGACAGGATAACTCTTCCACAATCCCATCACGGGACGGAAGCGCACTCCACGGCTCAATACAGACGTAAGGAGCCTCGCTTTTGGGCTTATGCCAGAAACCAATATAGGGAAAATCCGGGTACCTCACTGTAACACTGCGTGTTCCTTTCCCGCTTGCCAGGCGCACCTGGTGTGGCATATGTTTCAATACCACTGCATCCTCATCAAAAAGATCATGGCGCAGTAAAATTTTTGACCCTTGCTCAAGACAGTATTCTTTGTCCTGCCCATTCAGAAAACAGGTGTCTGTAAATCCAACGCGATATGGGTGGGAAACCAGATCAAATTCCAGATAATAGTCCTCAAAGGAAAGTTCCTTTTCCAGCGGTACGCAAAACCCAGGATGGCCGCCCACTGCAAAATACATTCTACATGCTCCTCTGTTTTCAACTCTTGTTGTTGTAATCAGGATGTTATCTCTCAGCTGGTACGTTTGCCAATACGTAAAATCATACGGATACTGCTTTTTTGTCTCTTCATTGCTGTCGAGGCGAAACGTGATACTGTCCTGCGTCTGTGTTTCTGCCTGGAGCGTCATGTATTTTATAAAACCATGAATCTTCATTTCATATTGCCGCCCCTTGGCCGTATACTTTCCATCTGTCAGCCGCGCGATATACGGAAAAAGATTGGGTGCTCTGTCCTCCCAGTATGCCGATTCGCCCTGCCAGAGATATTCTGTCCCGTCCGTACTTTTCACAGACTGCAGTTCTGCACCTGCATCACTGATCTCCACAGACAAATACTGGTTTTTAATTGTGTAATTCATATTCTGCTTCCTTTCAGCCAGTGGCCCGGAAAAGTAAAACTCCTCCGGGCCACACATGTTTTGCTATTTTACGTTGAATTTCCTCAATCCTTTGCCTTCGGATATTCATTACACAACAGACGATACGGCGGCTCGTCCTCCTCAATTTTGGGAAAACGTCCCATTTCCTCATAAAAACGATTGTCTGTATTGTCGTCGTTGCACATGGATACCTCGCCAATCAGAACATCACCGGTACCTGGTTTCACATCAAAATCATGATACTGATGAGGCCAAAGCGTGATACTCTCCCCCGGTGTCAGCTCCACACCGGTACCTGCTGGAACATAATAAGAACGTCCATCTGCATTGACAAGAACATCTGTATCTGCTCGTTCACCGTTTCCATCATCATTCCATACATGGATGATTAAGGTTCCGCCACCACGGTTAATGATATCTTCACTCTTTGTCCAGTGAAAATGAAGCGGGGAATGCTGTGTCTCTTTGAGCATGAGTAGCTTCTCTGCATACACTTTTTTGTATTTCGGATTATGCTGATTGCCGTTTCGGATTGTCAGAAGCGCAAACCCGACCTTTTCCCAGTCTCCAAGACCGTAATCCGTGATATCCCATCCAAGCATATTATCACGAATCTCATCATACTCATGTCCTTTTGTCTCCCATTCCTCCGGTGTCCATTTAGCAAATGGCGGGAGTTCAAAACCATGCTCCCGAATCAGATTTTCCATGTATTTAATACATGCGTTTACTTCAGAACGTTTCATTATAAATCCCCCTTAGTTTAGCTTACTACAAGCTGCAACGCAGATTTCCATAAAAGGCATGGTTTTATTTTTCCTGGACTTCCAGAATCCCCATCGGACATGCTTTTGCACAAATGCCGCATGAGATACATTTCGACGCTACTGGAGAAGTCTCTGCCTTCACCATAACGCCCATCGGACAAACCTCAACACATTTGCCACATCCGGTACACAGCTTCTTGTCTACCATGTACACGCCCTTTGCATTCTGTTTGATTGCTCCTGCCTCACAGTTTCTTGCACATTTTCCGCACTGAATGCAAGCCTTTACTGTAGCGTCCGTTCCTGTTTTTGATACGATCTGAATACAGGATTTGTCCGGATCAAACTCTTTGTAAAATGCTTCTGAGCAGGCAATTACACAGCTCAGACATGCCTTGCAGGCTGTTTTGTCTGTTACTACCAATTTCTTCATATGTAGATACCTCCAAAATATAATGTAGATACATGACTCGCCGTTTTCTGCTCACTTGCTTCCGAAATTCACCACTTCATGAAAATAAATTTCCATTCCACCGCCAAATTTACGGTTTTTCTTTGTTTTTACTTGCAAAATGCACTCATTTATGAAAATAAATTTCTTACAAGCCACATTATAACACCTAAGTCACATATCGTCAATTTTAAACATTTTTTTCTTATTTTACAACCATCCTTTTTGAAATATCCGTATATCTTTCAAAAATCGTTACGCTTTTCAACAACTAGAACGCTTCACGCTGCCGACCAATTTCAATTCCTGTCTGCAACATCCGGAACATTCTTTCCGCCGCAGCCCGGTACAGCCCCTCTGCCTGCTCAAGTGCCGCATCCAGCGTCATAGGTTCCGGCGTCGTTGACAGGATGGCCGTAATCCCCTGCGCATACAGCGTTTCCGCACCGGGGCCGATACCTCCGACAAGTGCAAGCACCGGGATTCCTCTTTTCGCACAGTGCCGGCCAATGCCGGCCGGTACCTTTCCATGTGCCGACTGCCAGTCCATGCGCCCCTCTCCTGTCACAACAACGTCCACTCCGCTCAGATGATCCTCAAAATGCAGCAGGTCCAGCACTGTCTCAATCCCGGATTTCATTGATGCTTTCAGAAAAAAGGAAAGCGCCGCCCCCAGACCACCTGCCGCTCCTGCGCCCGGCAATAGTATCCCTGTTTCGTTCTCCATACGCTCCAAAAGTTCTGCATAATGCCGCATTCCCGCTTCCAGGCGCAAAACCATGGCTGCATCAGCTCCCTTTTGCGGTCCAAATGTATGCGTTGCGCCATCGGGCCCAAGCAGAGGATTATCCACATCGCACATCACAGTAAATACGGTATCCTTCACCCCAGGGTGCAGACCTGCCAGATCAATCTGATGCACCTGTTCCAAATCTGCCCCCCTTCCCTGCAGCTCTGCGCCGTTTGCATCCAGAAAACGAATCCCCAATGCCCGCATTGCACCCATTCCCCCGTCATTGCTGGCACTTCCACCGATGGCAACTACAATCTTCCTGCACCCCTGTTCCATGGCATCCACAATCAGTTCTCCGGTCCCGTAAGAAGTGGTATACCACGGATTTCGCTTGGATACCGGCACAAGCGGAAGCCCGGAAGATGCAGCCATCTCAATCACCGCAGAACCATCCGAAAGGATTCCATAAACCGCTTCCCGCTCTTCAAAAAGCGGCCCGTGCACTTTTACCCTCCGCAGCTTCCCGCCGGACGCTGCCACAACAGCTTCTGCGGTGCCTTCTCCTCCGTCTGCCACCGGAAGCACCTCACATACGCAATCCGGAAATACTTTTTTCGCCTCATCGGTCAGCAGTTCCCCAATTTTTTCAGAGGTCAGACTTCCTTTAAAGGAATCCGAAACAAACAGAAACTTCATCCTATATCCTCCTTTTTTCTTTGTGCCGTTTTTTTAATTTTAACACATTTCTTGTCAACTGTCCCCTAGCCATACCATATCTCTATATCATCCTAACAGTCTATCTGGACACATTTACTATACAAGTGTTGCATAATATGAACTACTACAATTGTAGAATAACAACTATTTTGAATGTCGTGTACGACAACGCCGTTCACCTCGCTCAACGCAATTCCAGGCCGGGAGTATTCATTGACTGGCAAGATGTCCTGAACGAGCCAATCGGGAATTGTGATCTCTCCAGGAATGGCAGGATCTATCGGAACAATAGGCGGTTCTGAAAGAGCGGGATCATCTGCCGCCATATTCCCATCAGGCAATTTACTGTCAGGAGCAGGAGCCAGATGCTCCCTCATATGAATCACCCCGCATACCATAAGGACAATCATTAGAGCCAGCAGAAGGAAGATTACACCGCGCAAAGCATAGGCGATCATCAGCCTTTTGCCACGCTTTTTTCGCCTTGCTCTGACGGATGATTGGCGCTCCCGTACCGTCACGGCTTAAAAACCACCTCCTTCCCGTCCGATTTTAGAATCATGGTAACTTTCTCGCCATCATAACCAACAGACAGGGCCGGGTCATTTGAAACCTTCAGACTGTGGGCGCCATCCCTGCCGCATAGATAAACGCAGTCGGAATCCATGCGGTTGATAAAGTACAGCCCCTGCTCGGTCAGGCAAAAGTCGTAAGCAACAACATTCTGAAACGGTCTTGCTTTGTGGGTCTTGGTGTCATACGCTGTCAGCAAAGAATTTTCGTTGATGAAGTAGATCGTCCGCCCATCAAACGCTATATTCCCCCTGGTGGGGATGTCCAGCACTTGCGTTCGCTGGATCGTCCTGCTCACTTCCGTAATCCCATCATTCGTAATGAAAAAGAGGCTGTCGTTGTTCAAGAAAAAGCCATAGCAGTATTGCAGAAACATCCAGGTATCCCCCACGGTATAGTCAATTCCCAGCAGAGATCGCCCGCTGTCCGTTATTTTCTCGAAAATAACCTGTTCCTCAAAGGTTTCTGTATCAAGCTGGATGATGGACACCTGGGTAGCTGTGCTGTTGTAGCTGCCGACCCGATCCACATACTGTTCTGTGCGGGAGACCATATAATAAATATACGGGGCATCCATATAGACGGCTTTGACGTATTCCCCATCCGAAAAGGCCCCGAACAGCGGAGAGAGGGGCAAATCCGTCAAAGCGCCGGTTGCCCGGTTTTCCAGAGCATATATCCGCGTCTGGTCATCGTAGATCACACTGTAAGTTTCCGACACACTTTGCGAAGATGAATTGAATATCCCGTTTGCGGATTCTGTGACAGAGCAGCCGGACAGCGAGAGCAACACCAGCAGGCAGAGCGCGGCACCCCCGCAGCCTCTGACGGTTTTTCTTCCAGACTTCCAGCAGTTTGTGTTTTGCCGCAGGACCCACCATACCATAAGGGCGCAGCACACAGCAGACAGGCCAAGCAGGGCCAGAAGCTCTTGGGAGGAACGCTCCGAAAAAGTCACGATGGGTTCACCTGTCAACGAATCCTCCACAGAGGAAGTCCCTTCCAGGAATCCGGTTGCCAGCAGGAACGGCAGGGGCATCGGCAAGCGGTAGCAAATCTGCCTGGACAGTCCGATGTATGGTATCAAGGTGGATGCCACTCCGATCACCACCGTCAAAGCATATTTCTTCACCAAAACGGAGGCAAAGAGCAGCAGGGCGGCGAGATACACCGAGCCAAAACAGCGCAGGACGGTCAGAATCAGATACGCAGCCAGCAAAGAGATATTTTTTGTACTGCCTCCAAAACTGGAGATACTCTGAACAGGGTACTCCCCATGGGGCAGGCCGTATTTTATTCCGAAGAAAGCAAAGCGAATCAGGGCCAGCCCTCCACAGAGAGCGAACACGGCGCAGAGGGTCATCACGACTTTGCTTCTGGCGCTCTTGCGGCTCTGTGGAGCCGTCCGCAAAAGCGCATCCATCTGGCAGCTATACTCCGAGCAAAAAACCGTAGCTGCCAAAATCAAAATGACAAGGAACAGCGGGAAGTCCAGCGTTTGGGCGGAAAACAGCCCAGCCCAGCCGTTTGTTTTCAGAAAGTAACGATTGCCGGTGTTCTCGCAGATATATAAATATTGCTGATACACAGCTTCAAAGCCATGCTCATGGGCCAATACAGTGCCCGCCTCCGCGATTTGCCGCTCATACTGTTCCGCTGAGATCTGGCCGCTGTAATAGCTTTCCTGGGATTGGGCGCGGGTACTTCGGGCCTCCGTGATGGCCTGGGCCTCCTGCTCCAGCCAAGCGGCCTTTTCCTCTGTGTACGCCCCATCCAACCGTTCCAGATACCACTCACATTCCTCGCGGTATTCTTCCATCGCGCTGTTCTGCGGCCTGTCGGCTGTGGCCAACCAGACCGTACTGACCAGGAGCACGGCCAGGATATAGCATAGGCCCCGCTGGTAAATCATCAGTTTTTTCCATTCATAAGAGAAAACGCTCATTTTGCCCTCCGAACGCAGCGGTGACAGTTTTCCGCTGACAGAAAATAAATCATAGCAGCAACCGCAAGGCCCGCAATCAGAGCAAACCATATTGCGGCCTGCCAGGTCAGGACGGGGAATCCGCCCAGGTTTACAAACTCTGTTTTGCCCAGGAGAACACGGTTTATCAGCAGAGAATAAGGGTTCAGCACCTTTGTCCAGAAGAAATTGGAGTAGGCGCAGGCGGCTCCGCTGACAATCAGCGCCATACAGAGTGCAAAGTCGATAACAAAGGGGAGCAGGGCATTTTTCCAGAACATCGAAACCAACAGCCAGAGCATCCCGATCACCCATGTGCCAGCGCATTTGAGTGCCGCAGACAGGAGGACATACTGAAAAATGCTGAGATTGACGGAAACTTCAGCAAAGTTCGGAATTGCGAATACCGGCAGGGCCAGCCCTTCAAAGGTCTGAAAAGATGCCGCAAAGCCAATCAGGTCAAGAAAAGAAAACCACAGCGAGGTCAAGAGCAGAAACAGGGTGACCGCAAGGATTTTCGCCAGGGCTGTTTTTCTGCCGCCGCCCGGACTTACCAGCAGCAGCATATCCATCTGCGTTTCCCGTTCGCTCACAAAGGTTCCGATGATCCCATAGAGACAGAGCAGGAGGGTCAGGACAATGGAAAAATCATAGTTCAGATAGTAATTGCACATTTCCCGGTAGGAAAAGGCGGGGATGGTGCGGCCAGCATAAAGGTTATAGATCGCGCCACTCTCCCTCTGCTGGTAGACTGCTCCCTGTTCCCCATAGAGCGCGGCGCTTTGCCGCGCTCTATTTGCCACTTGCTTCGACCGGCCGCTGTACTCATAGAAATACTGCATAGGCTGCACAAAATACTTGTCCAGCAGGTTCCTGTCGCTATACAGGTTCCCGGTCATCGTGTTGGGGTCATCGGTGGCTGTGCTTGCGGTCATATCCGACGTGGCCTCCACAAGAGGCTGATAAACCGCAAGCAGGCGTTCGATCTTCTCCGGGGTGATCTCTCCCCGGTATTCCTCATAAAGCTGCCAATGGTGCGTGTGCCAGCTTCTCTCTCCGTTCCCGTCTGTCAGATAGGAGTAGGATTTGTATTCGCCATAGATTTTGAACAGGTTGGCGAGGCTGAACACCACAAAGAGCGCCAGAATGGAGCGTTTACAGAACTGCTTAATAAACTCATACCGTATCAGACGTATCATGGCGCTCCCCCCTGCAATAGTACAAGAACACATCCTCCAGGTTGGGCTGGACAGGCTGTGCGGTCTTAATTGGACATCCATCCTCAACAATGCGGAGGGTAAAATGTCCGCCCTCCTGTTTCATGTTGCTGACACAGTACATATCGGTCAGCAGCGCGGCATCCTCGGCCCCGGCGGTTACATTCCACACCTTGCCCTCAATGTTTCGTTCCAGCGCGGCGGGCGTTCCCTGCATGAGCAGCGTCCCCTGTTTCAGCAGCAGGATTTCCCGCGCGATGCACTCAACATCTGAAACGATGTGGGTTGCCAACAGGATCGTCCGGCCTTGGGCAAACCGGGAGATCAGGTTCCGAAACCGTATCCTCTCGCTGGGGTCAAGACCAGCGGTAGGCTCGTCCAGAATCAAAATTTTGGGGTCGGACAGCATGGCCTGCACAATGCCGACGCGTTGGCGCATACCGCCGGAGAGAGCACCGATTTTCTTGTTCTGTGCGTCTGTCAGGTTCACCGTGGCCAGCAGCTCCGCAACCCGGTCTTGTGCTTCATGGGTGGGAATGTCTTTCAGCACACACATATAGAGTAGAAAATCCTTGACGGTAAAATCCCGGTAAAAAATAGGGTACTGCGGCATATAGCCGATTTGGGACAGGAACGCTTTGCCCAACGTCCTCACGTCCTGGCCGTCCACCCGGATCGTGCCGCTGTCCCCGCGCAGGATGCCCACAAAGGTATTGATGAGCGTGGTTTTCCCGGCCCCGTTTTCACCCAGCAGACCGTACACGCCCTCGTTCAATGTGGCAGTAAAGTTTTTCAGCGCATATTTTTTCTTGTATTGCTTCGATATGCTTTCAAATGTGATCTCCATGTTATTCACCAAAGGTAAATGTAGACACCAGCGTATCCACTTCACTAATGTTGCCTCCGAGAATCACCACAGCGGTCTTGGCCCCGTCCAGAAGGTAAATGCTGGGGATGCGGTAGAAATATGTGGGGTCGGAGTTCTCAATCACTTCGGTGGCAACCAATTTGCCGGAGGTCACGTCATAGACGCGAACGGTCAGACTGCCGTCCAAAACGGCGGTTGCCACATAGTTCCCCTGCTCCGAGCCGTACACGCCGTCTTTGCCCTCACCGCTGGCAGAGAAGGAAAGCGTATTGGCACTGCCTGTTGCCCGGTCCACCCAAAGCAGCGTTCCATCGGCCTGGGTAAAGGTCTGCTGGAAAAACAACCGGCTGACGCTGCTCTGCATTTCTCCCATTTCATAGTCGGACGGTTTTGTGAGCTTCAGACCGCTGCCATCCACGGCGATGCTCCCGTGGATGGAAAAGTCTTGCTCGCCATCTACCTCGGGAATTGAGTTGCCGCTGCCATAGAATACGATTTGGCTGTTGTCCTGGGCAAAGGCAGCGCCGTTCAGCATCGAAATACTGATGCTGGCTGTCCCGGCGTTTTGGGCCACGTCCAGGAGGGTAGTTAGGCTCCCGCTTTCCAGGTCATACAGATACAGCCCGCGCATAGCGGCAAACGCCAGCTTCTTTCCGTCCGTGGAGGCCGCTACGCCCCCCGTTTCACTGACAACAAAATCTTCCTGCAAAAGCTCATTCACCGCGATCTCCTTGTTCAGAGAAAGTGAGCTGTCGTAGATGTACGCCATCATGCCGCTATCGCACATGCCGGACAGGACGTAGCCCCCGTCAATAGCCTGTGCTTCAAAGTCGCGCAGGGGTGCTTCTACGGTGGCCAGCACCGAGGAAGTCCCTGTGTCGTAGAGGTACAGCTTGTCCGCCAGCACGAAAAGCGTTCCATTCCCGGCATAGGCGCAGCTCTGGAGCTTACCGCCAAACAGGGCAGGGTCGAAGGTGCAGGATGTACCAGCCTGGGAAATGGGCTGGTTCTGCTGTCCGTCAGAGGGCGTGACAGCGACCACGGATGTATCGGAGGGGGCGTTTCCCGAAACCGCAGGGGCATCCGTCTTACCGCAGGCGGACAACGCCAGGGTAAAAATCAGCGCCAATGTCATGCAGAATGTCTTTTTCATGTTCAGTTCTCCTTATACAATAAAATAGAATTGGTCTTAAAGAACGGGCCGGAGGCTCCGTCCTGGGGGACTGCCACACAGTAGAAGGTGTGAAACTGCCCCAGCTTGTCCGGGTCGATCACGGCCTCAAGCCCCATGACGCTCCCCTTGTTCAAGGTAACAGAGCAGGAGGTGCTTTCGTCAAATTTCACCGGCTGGTGATCCAGGAAAAAAGCAATACTGTAACTTGTTCCGGCTGTGCCGCACATGGTAAATCGCAGGGGAACGGGAGCGGAGACCCGCAGGTTGTCATAGGTGATGCCGCCGTCACAGGAGAACGTATAATAGATTCCACTGTCCAGCGTGTCCATGCTCACACCGCCCCAGCCGTATTTGGGAAGCTCGTTTTCCAAATACTGCGCCGTGACCTTTTCCTCCCGCACATCGCTTTTTGAAAAGATTTCCCGGACAGGCGGAAGGTCTGAATGGGCGGTGGGTGCGTCCACGTTGAACTTCAATTCAACACAGGAATCCAGCGTCTTATGATACCAGCCATAGCTGGAGGTGGATTCCATATCCGGCTGGAAATCCGGGTTCGTGATGCTCACCACGGTCAGGGCCAGTGTATCGCCGGTGCTGCCGGTCACAGGCTCAAAGAGGAAGGAAAAGCTCTGATCCTCCTTTGCGGGAAAGCTGTGACAATACTCATACTCCGCTGTGGTATCGTTCACCTTGTAGGGCTGTGGCTGGCCGTCCAGAAACAGGAGAAATCCAACGGTATCCATTTTGCCGGTGAGGGAGAATCGGTAGTCCAGCCGAAACTCGCCGCCATCATAGGAGAATGGCAGACGCTCCCCGCTCTCAGAGAAATCAGCCGAAGCAACTTCGTGGGTGAGCATTGCCAGAAATCCGGCATCCTCCTCCGCCGCCTCAAACGGGTTTGCGGCAACAGCCTGTGACGGCGAGGGCGTACTGTCTGGAATGGCATAGTTCCCACAGGCGGCGAGGGATAAAAGTGCGCCGCACATCAGGGGAACAGCGATCAATCGTTTTCGCATACATGGCCTCCTTTGCTTTGATGGGTCGAGTATAGCGGGCAAAGGTCAAAATTCGGTCAAGAAATCCAAAATGCCGCCCAACTTTTTGGGCGGCATCCGGGAGGGACTATTTTATCATGTGGATTGCTTGACCGCGATAGAGGCTTTCACACAGGCCCCATGGGACGGTTGGTTTGACAGCTCTATAGTTCCCCCATGCTTCTGGCATAGTACCCGGCTCACCGCAAGCCCCAGCCCCAAATGCTGGCCGGAGGTATCCTCGGAGTAAAACAGGGCGGTTTTCTTTTTCAGCAGCTTGTCCGAAAAGCCCGGCCCGTCGTCGGTCACGGTGGCCGACAGGATTCCATGCTCCAGACAAAAAGCAAGTTCAATTTCCCGTTCCGCAAAACGGAGGGCATTGGAGATCAGATTTTCCAGAACACGGTACAACAGCTCCCCGTCAAAGACGGCCCTCCCCTTCGGCACATGGAGGTCACAGGAAAAACGCACCTCGGTATTCTGAAACAGGATAGATAGAGAATCCGCCATGTACTGTAAAAAATCAGGAAGCTCCACCTCTTTGCGGTGAACTTTTGTTTCTTCGATAGCGCCCAGGTCGCGCATGGTATCGGTATAGCGGCCCATGCGCTCTGCGGTAATGCCGAGATTGGAGAGCGCCTTTTCCAGTTTTTCCTCCGTCAAGGTTCCACCCTTGTTGTTCTCCTGCAAATATTCCACATAGCCGGTCATGATGGCGATGGGGTTACGCAGATCGTGGGCCACGGATGCCTGTAATGCGCGGCGTTCCTCCAGCATACTCCACATCTGACGGTTATTCTCATATAGGGTCTGCCGCATTTTCTCAAAGGCAGTACAGAGCTGGCCCAATTCATCCTGCCCATCAAAGATGATCTGAAAGTTCAAATCCCGGTCTTGAATATGGGCGGTGGCATCCATCAGGACAGTGATCGGCGGCTCCAGTACCTTGTGATAAAACCACCATGCGCACAAAGTAATTCCAATCACAGCAAACAGGAACGGCAACAGCACCATACAAATTTGCGAAATGCGGTAGGCTGTTCTCACTTTAGGGGAAAGCATGGAGTAGCTGGATTCAATACGCTCTATCATGTAGCTCGTCTGTCCCTGGCTCTCGTTGTGTTCCTGGCCGTCCGTTACCAGTTGGCCGAATGGCTCTGGCGAGCCATCAAGGACATACCTCATCTTTGCCTCTGTGACCGTACCATCCGGGGCGGTTGTCTGCTGCGTCAGCCAGACCTCATTGTAATCGGGGAGAATATGTTTTTGGAAACAATAACAGCCGAAAATCGCAAGGCTACTGCACAGGAACACGATCAGCATCGTCACCGCCACAGCCTTCATAAAAGAGCGTTTCAATGACTGCCTTTTTATTTTTTCCATCGGTAGCCCATCCCCCAAACTGTTTCGATGTACTCACTTCCGCTGGCCTGCATGAGCTTTGCACGGATTTTGCGGATATGCTCTTTAATCACGTTGCTGTCACCCTCCGCGTCATAGCCCCATACCGCCTCATAGATACGCTCTTTGTCAAAGACCTGATTGGGGTTAGAGGACAGAAATTCGATGATGTCAAATTCCCTCTTGGAAAAGGAAAGCTCCTGCTCGTTCCAAAATACTTTTCTGCCAGAGAGATTGATAATCAGTCCCTGGGAGGTCACGACCTCCGGTGGGCGGTTATTTCGCTCGTCCCGGCGTAGATGGGCCTCAATGCGGGCAAGTAATTCCTGCAAGCCGAAAGGCTTGGTGATATAGTCGTCCCCTCCGGCCCGCAGACCGTTGACCTTATCCTGCTCTGTGATCCGCGCCGTCAGGAACAGGATAGGGCAAAC
Organism: Blautia sp. St.27G3; assembly: GCF_059728505.1. NCBI lineage: Bacteria > Bacillati > Bacillota > Clostridia > Lachnospirales > Lachnospiraceae > Blautia > Blautia sp. St.27G3. The sequence goes on from NZ_BAAGFO010000001.1 coordinate 1,048,746, forward strand.
GATATGATTCCGAATGACCTTGCACAGCTCCAGCCCATCCATCCCCGGCATATTGATGTCCAGAAGGATAAGGTTTGGTTTTGTATTCAGCTTCGCCAGGGCTTCATCGCTGCTATTGGCTACGGAAACCGTATAGCCGTGATCCTGCAAATGGATTGAAAGTAATTCGGTCAGGATAAGCTCATCATCAACGATCAAAATTCTGTATGCCATACAAACACCTCCAGTCTTTTCATCATATGGGAAAAAAGTCAAATTTCCGTCAAGTATTATAGCGCTTCCTATTTTCATAACAAAATGATTGCCACACACGACTGCAAACTGAAGCATTTCAATAAGGTGTATTATACTTCTTTTCTTCGAATGGCACAAGAATACAAGTTCTTGTATATTGGGTGTAATATTCAAATAGTAACAGAGGACAGCGCCCATAAGTCACTGTCCTCTGGCATTTAATCATAAATCAATTCACTCAGAATACTTTCCTCCACCTGCACCTTACAGGTGTTCATAAGCCCTTCCCATTTCAGTGAGGCGCTGGCCTTCAGTTTCTTTCTTTAATTTCCGTCTAAATATGGGCTGTCAAAACTGTCCGGAAACCCGATGCCGGAAAGAGAGGGAGATGTCTGCCCGGAGTGTCAGGTTTTCCAGTCTCTGAAAATCCAATATTGGGAAAGCCAATACTGGCAGAAATGGCAAAGGCGATAAATCAGCAGAATCGGAATCCATACCTGAACGGGAAAATCCCATTTAGGCTGAAATCATCTTTCGGACAGTTAAAAACAGGTTTCTGCAGAGCATAGGGGATTTATCCCCCGTACCCGTTGAGCACAACCTGAAACATCAGGAATTTCAAGGCTTCAGAGTTTACAGTATTTTGCCCGGTTGGAACCAGAGAGGAATGGCTGGACGCAGACGCATTCCTCCCCATCGTCCAGAAGAATACAGTTGCCGCCGTCATAGTTACAGCATTCATGTATCAGCTTACGCATCCGGCGGTACTGCGGATAATTCATAACCGGAATCTGATTGTGGATAAAAACACCTCCTTCCTAACAGAAAAAATATCCCTCTGCTATATAGTTCATTTTTGGGGCAAAATGACGGGGGTATTTTGAAAAAATTATAAAAAATTCATAATTGCCGTCTGTATAAAACATTTCAAACTCACTTGCAGTCAGTTCAATTTCCTGCCCGCAGACTTCAACTAACCGATACTCCAGGCAGAAATGTAAAAATCCTGCGTCAATAACAGTTAAAGGTGTTCGATTTATCCAGTTTCGATTGGCTTTGTGTTCCTGCATTTGTTTTTTCTCAAAATCTTTCCTCGCCTATTTATCGACTTACGGGTGTAAATTTTTCTTTACTCATATTGGCTATTTTACCCTCACATTCTCAAGCCAGTTTTCCATAGTTTCTTTCATAGTTCCGGCTTCAAAACGCTTTCCTTCCATCCAGCGCATTCAAAAGATAAGCCATATTCCGTCCAAGATTTCTCATGGTTTCCAGACCTTCTCCATCCGACTGAACATCCCCCGGCATCTGCCCGTAAGCCATCGGCCAATAGGAAGAACCGACTACAAACATATTTTGCAGCATAAAGCAATGATTCATGGAATCCAGTGCGGAAAGTGCGCCGCCTCTGCGTGCTGCCGTAACCGCCGCGCCGACTTTATGTGCGAACAGATTTTCGCTGCGGTTCATATCCGTTACCACCGATGCCCGTTCCAAAAGCGCCTGCATATTCGCAGACATATTTGCCGTATAAACCGGGGAACCGAGAATGATTCCGTCAGCCTGTGTCATTTTTTCAAAGATTTCCTGAAACTGATCCTTTTTGTGAACGCAGTTCTTCTTTCCGCTGCAGGCCCAGCAAGCCTTACAAGGCTCCATTATTTTGCCGGAAAGCTGAACCATTTCCGTTTCAATGCCTTCCTTGTTCAGTTCCTCAAATACGGTATTGATAAGAAGCGCTGTATTTCCATCTTTTCTCGCACTGCCGTTAATCGCTAAAACCTTCATGTCTATTTCCTTCATCTATGTATTTTTAATACCAGTCATGCTTTTCGCCGCGGTCAAGGTTATTGATCTGCTCCATTTCCTCCTCTGTCAAAGAGAAATGATACAGCTCCGTGTTCTCCTTGATGTGGTCGGGATTACTGGAACCGGGAATTACTACCACGCCTTTTTGCAGGTTCCACCGCAAAATGACCTGTGCGGAAGATACATCGTGCGCTTTTGCAATTTCCGAAATCACCGGATCGCCAAGCAGCTCTGCCGTATATCCCCGTCCGCCCAGCGGATACCAGCCCTGCACCACAATCGCTAAATCCTGAATAAATGGGATGACATCATTTTCCTGATAGTAGGGATGAATCTCATTCTGCACGAGTGCGGGAACCGTATCCACCTGCGGCAGAAATTCAGTCAATTCCTCCACATACCAGTTAGACAGACCAATGGAACGAATCGTTCCATCTGCCACAAACTGCTCCATTGCCTTGTATGCCTTCACATCATTGCCATCCGGGTGGTGCAGGAGCATCATATCCACATAACCGATATTCAGACGATCCAGACACGCCTGAATGGACTGCTCCGGGTTTTCCATTTCACTGCCCGGATAGATTTTTGTGATAATGAAAATGTCCTCCCGCTGAATGATCCCCTCATCGATTGCCTCCCGGATTGCCTGACCGATTTCCTCCTCATTGCCGTATGCAGAGGCGGTATCAATAAGACGCACGCCGCTGCTCAGCGCAGATTTTACAGCATTGATACATTCATCCCCGTGAAGACTGTAGGTTCCAAGCCCATTGATCGGCATCTCATAGCCGCTGTTCAGCCTGACTGTCTTTGTTTCAAAATCAAATTCTGCTTTCACAGTCGTTTCCTCCTCCGTGTCTGTTGCAGCACTCTCAGTAGGTGCCGCTTCTTCACTTTCCTGCGCTCTTTCTGTAACTTTAGATGTTTCTATATTTCCGGCAGCGTCCGTTTCCGTCTGTACGGTCTGGCCACAAGCCGTCACAGAGAATACCAACGACAGAAGAAGCGCAAGGCTAACTATTTTTTTCATGTACATCCTCCTCAACGGAATCGTTTCTTACGGTTTTAAGTACCCTTGCAGGCACACCGCCCACCACAGTATAAGGCGGAACATCCTTTATCACTACGGCTCCTGCCGCCACCACAGCCCATTCCCCAATCGTTACGCCGGGCAGGATCGTGGCGTTTGAGCCAATCCAGACATGGCTTTCTATGGTGATCGGCGCATAATGATTTTTACGGTTCTTTGCCGGATCAAGGTCATGGTTAATGGTTGCAAGCACTACATTGTGTCCAATGAAAGAACCGTCCCCAATGATAATGCCGCCTTGATCCTGAAAATGGCAGCCGGAATTGATAAACACATCTTTTCCAATCGAGATATTTTTTCCGAAGTCCGTGTAAAACGGTGGGAATAAGCGAAATGTATCGTCAATCTTTTTTCCTGTGAGCTGTTCCATAAGCTCCCGCAATTCTGCCGGAGTATGGTAACGGTTGTTCATTTCCATCCCGATCTGGATTGCCTCCTGAAAAAGCGTGTTTGCGTATGCTTCCCGCTCTGGGTTTTCTACTGCTGATTCCCCAAACCCTTTGATTACTTCCTCCACTGTCAAATTCAATTCGCCTCCCTGTGTGTAAATACGGATTTCATCGTTCACTCCATCTCTTTTTCCCATTCCCGCAGGGTGTGTACGCCGGTTTCATCGCCCAGATGATTTCCAAACACCTGATCCCCTCCGGCAGCGCCAGCGCCCCAAGCCCAGGCTCCTAATGCGATTTTCGGTATTGTTGTATTCATTGTATCGGCCTCTGGTATAATCAGCAGCTCCTTCGGTTCCACTGCAGCTTTGTACGCATCCTCCGAATAATAGCGAGAGTGTGCATTTTCCCCGGCGACCATCAAAATCGGTCTGGGCGAAACTTCCTTAATGTTTGTCATCAGCGGGAAGTTCCAGAAAGCCACCGGCATAGTAGCCGTCCATGAAGAAACAAAATTGACTGCGCGAGGATGACGGGCGCGTTTATAATAATAGTTGTAAAACGCCGCAAACACAGCATCAGCCTCCTCCGGCAATTCAGCCGGGACTTCCATAACGTCGGTCAGCGGTTCACCTGTCTCGTCAAAGCCGATTTCGTGATTGCCGAGTGCAAAAGCGCCGTTTTTTGCATCCTTCCAACGCTGATTGCTAAGATATTCTTTTATTTTGTTACGCTGCTCCTCGGTATAATAATCCATGTGGCCACGGCTCATATCGCGAGACATATCGTACATGGACATGGTTGCTACGGCCTTTATACGGGTATCTGTTCCGGCAGCGGTGATCGCCATGCCGGACAGACCGCAGATTCCGATCACACCGATACGGTTCCGGTCTACAAAGTCCAGTAATCCGATGTAATCAACAGCAGCACTGTAATCCTCAGTAAAAATATCGGGAGAAGCAGTATTGCGAACAGAGCCGCCGCTTTCTCCTCCAAAAGAGGGATCAAACGCCAATGCCACAAATCCATAAGTAGCCATCTGTTGTGCATACAGACCGGAAGCCTGTTCCTTTACCGCTCCAAAGGGACCTGCCACAATAATCGCAGGATTTTTTTGTGCCGGATAATTTTCCGGCAGGTAAAGGTCTCCTGCCAGTTCAATTCCATAGCGGTTCTGAAAGCGAACCTTTTTCATTTCAATATTCCAATAAATTTCAAATGTTCTGGTATCCATCGTCATTTCGCCTTTACAAAGTTATACCTTATCGCGCAGCGCCCGCTTCGGAGAAGCCTGCGTTTGCGAGTGCCCGGATGGGGAGCGTATCACAGTAACGGCCATCCTCTATAAGCGCCATACACTGTTCGGTTGTTTTCGTATCGCAGCCAGCATCGATTAAGTTTTGATAAATGCTTCCATACACATCGTTTGCCTCTGCCATCTCTCTTACCTTCTTCTGGACTCATTATAAAACCGTCGCAGTTGAATATCAAATACATATAAATAATGGTTTTACATACTTGAAAGGTATGAGAGTTTTTGATACAATAGGAGACATCAATCCAAAAGGAGATCGCAAATTTGGATATTCGGGTATTGCAATATTTTCTCGCCGTAGCGCGAGAAGAAAGTATTACGAAAGCTGCGGAAGCCCTGCAAATGACACAGCCGCCGCTTTCCAGACAACTGAAAGATTTAGAACAAGAAGTTGGAAAACAACTGCTCATCCGGGGGAGCAAAAAGGTCACACTAACCGAGGACGGGATGCTGCTGCGTAAACGAGCAGAAGAAATGATTGACCTTATGGAAAAAACAAAGGCGGAACTTAGCAGCTCTAACGAAAATATCAACGGAGAAATTTATATCGGTGGCGGCGAAACCGATGCGATTTCCTTTTTTGCACAGGCAGCCGCAACATTGCAGAAGGAACACCCACTGATCCATTACCACATTTACAGCGGCGATGCCAGTATCGTAACAGAAAAAATAGATAAAGGGCTGATTGATTTCGGTTTATTGATCGGCCCCTTTGATGTGACAAAATACGATTACATGAGACTTCCTATAACCGACACATGGGGCGTATTGATGCGAAAAGACAGCCCGCTGGCTGAAAAGGAATCTGTCTGCGCGGAGGATTTGTGGGACAAGCCTCTGATCTTATCCCATCAGGCATCCATCAGCAGTGAAATGATTTCGTGGCTGAAAAAAGACATCAGCAAGCTCAATGTTGTTATGACTTATGACCTGATTTATAATGCTTCTCATTTTGTAAGGAAAGGACTCGGTTATGTGATTGCATTAGATAAACTTATCAATACCACCGGCGACAGCGAGCTTTGTTTCAGACCGTTATACCCGCGTATGGAAGCCAAATTGTGTATTGTCTGGAAAAAGTATCAAGTTTTTTCAAGGGCTTCCAATGAATTTTTGAGCCAGCTAAAAAGAGAGTGGGGAGCAGAGCAATAATTTTTGTGTTTATATAGTATACAAAAAGCTGGCTTGTTCTGAGTTCCTGATACTACTGGCAAGCAATGTATCTTTACGTAAAAGCTGCCCATACGCAGAAATTTCGTAAACGAATTTCTGCATAATGCTTGTTGGTGACATGTCCCCAAGCCCCTGAAATCATTGCCGTGGGCAATGGCTGCGCGTTCCGTTGGAACACTGAAAAAGTTATATTTGCTATTTTGAAAAGAGAAAAACTGCTATGCAATCGGCGAACCTTTTGCATAGCAGTTTTCTGTTTTTGTTTCGTATCATATAGCGCGAACTGCGCCAGTTTTATTTTTATACCAGCTCAAGAACTACTTCCATCGCTGCATCACCTTTACGCTGGCCGATCTTTACGATTCTTGTGTAACCACCGTTGCGGCTTGCATACTTCGGTCCGATCTCATCGAAAAGCTTTGCTACAAGATCAACTTCCTTTGTGTTTTTCTTCTTGCCAGCAGCTTCTGTCGGAACCTCTTTTACCGGATAAAGAACCTTCAGCATCTGACGACGTGCGTGCAGTCTGCTCGGCTTATCCTTTTTGATTTCCTTCTGTACTTCATCGTATACGGTAACTTTCTTACCGTCTACCACTTCTTTTACTCTCTTGCCGTCTTTATCTTTGCGTGCAACCTTTGCAGTAACAGTAACTGTCTCATAATTGTCTTTCTCTCTTACTGCCATAGCAATAATGCCTTCTGCAATTTTACGCACTTCTTTTGCTTTGGATTCTGTTGTAACAATTTTGCCTCTGTAAAGCAGAGCTGTTACCTGATTGCGAAGCAGAGCCTTTCTCTGATCTGCGGTTCTGCTGAGTTTTCTATAACCTGACATTTCTATTTTCCTCCATTCCGGAACACATCGCCACGCTCTTCGGTCTTACTGGGGATATGCTTTCTAGTCCATCGTGTAATCTTTCACCAGCTTACTCGTCGCTCGGATTCAGCGAGAGTCCAAGCTCTTTCAGCTTGCCAAGTACTTCTTCCAGAGATTTACGGCCCAGATTACGAACCTTCATCATATCTTCGGAAGTTCTGTTGCAAAGCTCTTCTACGGTATTGATGCCTGCACGCTTCAGACAGTTGAAAGAACGTACGGAAAGCTCCAGCTCATCAATGTTCATCTCAAGAACTTTTTCTTTCTCGTTGTCTTCCTTCTCAATCATAACCTCTGCCGATTTTGCATTCTCGGAAAGGTCAATGAACAGACTTAAATGCTCGCTCAATACCTTCGCAGCAAGGCTGACAGCCTCGTCCGGCTCCAGCGTTGCATTTGTATATACATCCAAAGTCAGCTTATCATAGTCGGTAATCTGACCTACACGCGTATTCTCTACAGTCAGGTTCACGCGCTCAACCGGTGTGTAAATTGCATCGACTGCAATCACACCAATCGGCATATCCTCTGACTTGCCTTTGTCAGCACTGATGTACCCGCGGCCATTTGTAATCGTAAGCTCCATATAAAGCTTGCTGTCTGCACCGCCGTTCAGCGTCGCGATTACCTGGTCCGGATTCATGATCTCAATGTCCTGATCCACCTGGATATCCGCCGCTGTTACCACACCTTCGCCTTCAAATTCAATATACGCAATTTTGGCTTCATTCGTCTCACTGGTGTTTTTGATCGCCAGCGATTTAATATTCATAATAATCTCTGTAACGTCTTCTTTCACGCCAGGAATAGAGCTGAATTCATGCAGTACGCCTTCGATTTTAACCTGGCTGACAGCAGCTCCCGGCAGAGAAGAAAGCATGATTCTTCTCAGAGAATTTCCCAGGGTCGTACCGTAGCCTCTCTCAAGAGGTTCCACTACAAATCTTCCGTATCTTTTATCCTCTGACATTTCTGCAATTTCAATTTTGGGTCTGTTGAAATCGAACACTATTTCGCCCCTCCTTAACTGGGTTTGCTTTTTTGAGGGAGTTACATATACTAAAATATAGGCCGCCATACACCCTCGATCTTGCTTCGCGTTCTCGAGCTTGACGAATATAATCGCCGTGTCCCCGCCGAATTTCTTCGTCGTACACCTTCGATTCCGCTTCGCTCCATCTGCGCAACACGCTTTCACACTAGGCTCGAAAACACCTCACCAAGTGTTCCATGTGTCAGGCGCGGGCTTCGCCCTATAAAATCACCGGCTGACAAAAATGTACGTAAACGCACATTTTGTCTCCCGCTGATTTTGCACGGCTCATGCCTACACGACTATTTTGAATACAACTCGACGATAAGCACTTCGTTTACCGGAACGTCGATGGCTTCACGGCTCGGAAGCTCTTTTACAGTTCCTCTCAATGCTTCTGCATCTACATCCAGCCATTCCGGAACAAGGCGTCCGCCTGTTGTCTCGAGAATGTCTTTGTATCTCTGAGAACCTTTGCATTTCTCTTTGATTTCGATTGTATCGCCTGCCTTGATCAGGTAGGACGGAATATTCACCTGCTTGCCGTTTACAAGAACGTGTTTGTGGTCAACGATCTGTCTTGCTTCTCTTCTTGTTCTTGCAAAACCAAGACGGAATACTACGTTGTCCAGACGGCTCTCCAGAAGTACCATCAGGTTTGTACCTGTCTGTCCCTGCATTCTGTCGGCTTTCTTGTAGTAGTTACGGAACGGTTTCTCTAACACGCCGTAGATGAATTTTGCTTTCTGTTTTTCGCGAAGCTGAAGGCCGTACTCGCTTACCTTACGATTCGCACGCTTTAACTCTCTGTTGGATTTTTTATCTATTCCTAAATAAATCGGATCAAGACCAAGTGATCTGCATCTTTTAAGAACAGGAACTCTGTTAACTGCCATCTCTATTAGACCTCCCTGATTAGACTCTTCTGCGTTTTGGCGGACGACATCCGTTGTGCGGTACCGGCGTTACGTCGCGGATACTGATTACTTCAAGACCATTTGCGGAAAGCGCACGAATTGCTGCTTCTCTTCCTGAACCCGGTCCTTTTACGAATACGTCTACTGTCTTTAAACCATGTACTAACGCTGCCTTTGTAGCAGTTTCTGCAGCCATCTGTGCTGCATACGGAGTAGATTTCCTTGAACCTCTAAATCCAAGACCACCGGCACTTGCCCATGATAAAGCATTTCCCTGTGCATCCGTCAAAGTAACGATTGTATTGTTGAAGGATGACTGGATATGTGCCTGTCCACGTTCAACGTTTTTCTTAACGCGCTTTTTTGTCACTTTCTTTGTAACTTTTTTAGCTGCCATAATCTAAACTAACCTACTTTCTTCTTAATTTTTACGGGTATGTTAACTGCTTACTTTTTCTTATTAGCTACTGTTCTCTTCGGACCCTTACGTGTTCTTGCGTTGGTCTTTGTCTTCTGACCACGAACCGGAAGGCCTTTTCTATGACGGATACCTCTGTAGCATCCGATTTCCTGCAGTCTCTTGATGTTGAGGGCTGTATCTCTTCTGAGATCACCTTCTACCATATAATGCGCATCGATGATGTCACGGATTCTCGCAACTTCCTCATCGGTCAAATCTCTGACGCGTGTGTCAGGATTTACATTCGCTGCAGCCAGAATCTTGTTTGAGCTTGTTCTACCAATACCGTAGATATAGGTCAAACCGATTTCTGCACGTTTTTCTCTTGGTAAGTCTACACCAGCAATACGAGCCATGTAATTGTTCCTCCATTTTCTTATTGTCTCTAATTGGGGCAGTCATAGCCGCCCAGCCACCGAAGTGACCTTTCCATCTCATTAAGCTGTGAGTGCGATCCACGTACACACTTCCGCGCGTTCCGTAAGGAATGTGCACACTCTTGCATGACATGCTCATTTTGCGCCAGCGGTATTTGCACAAAATCGTGTACTGCCAAATCCTGAGCTGGTATTAAAAGCAATATCGCAACGAAATAAAATCCGGACTATCTATATAAAAGAGTCATATTCTCATTTATTCCATCGTTATATTGATTTATGACTGTGATCCTTCTTCCAGAAAAGATTCTAATATCCTATCACAGAAAAATTTCTCACTGTCATTCCGCCGTTTTGTGTGATTAGCCCTGTCTCTGTTTGTGCTTCGGGTTCTCGCAGATAATACGGATGCTTCCTTTTCTCTTGATTACCTTACACTTTTCACAGATTGGCTTCACTGATGATCTAACCTTCATGGTTAATCCTCCTTTCACCTTTGTTCTGTTTTTGAGCATACGAATAGACGCACTATCCCCGTGCCCACAAAAGTACAGATATCATTATAATACGTGCTTTTTGAAATTGCAAGCAGAATTTTCCTGAATCATGTAGGCTTCCCATAAATCCTTAAAATAATTGATCTTTCACACCTGTCCTCTTTTTCCTGAACTCCCGCGGTGTCATCCCTGTCATCTTTCGAAACAATGCTGTGAAATAAGACGAGGTTTCAAACCCCAGATTCTGCGCAATCATACTGATCGGCAGGTCGGTCTGTAAAAGCATTTTCTGTGAAAAATATATTTTTTCGGAATTAATATAACTGTTCAGCGACTGCCCTGTCATCTTTTTAAAATAAGAGGACAGGTATTCCGGTGAAAACCCAACGTATTTTGCTAACATGCTCCGGTTGATTTCCTCCGAAATATGCTCTGAAATATAGTAACGAATCTTCTCAATCTGGCCTGGCTGACGTGCTTCTGATGTCTCTTCCTGCTGCTCCCTGCGGCGCATAAGCTCTACCATCGCGCGCCGGATCATGTCTTCCAGGACAGAATACTCGCTTGTTTTCAGCAGATAGGAGAATACGCCAAGGGAAATTGCCCGCTGCGCATAAGAAAAGTCCGGAAAGCTACTAAGAATAATTGTCATACAACGGTACGATTCCTCCCTGCACCAATCAAGCAGATGCAGGCCTGATTTCCCCGGCATTTCGATATCAGTAATCAAAAGATCAATCGCTCTGGTACGCAGAATTTCCATCGCCTCCGCCCCGCCCATTGCCGTATAGACTTCCTCGGCCAAAAGCGCCTTCCAGTGAATCTCTCTGCAAAGTGAATTCAGGTATGGAACATCATCATCAACAATCAACACGTTCATTTCTTTCCCCCGTTTCTTTCCTTCTGTTCTGTTCTCCATGCCTGGTACTGTCCGGATAATTCCAGACACACCTGCGTTTCTCCCGCCTCCTGCATTTTTCCCAGCATTTCTGGAAGATAAATATCCGGATCAAGCTGCCCGCTTTCCAATCCGTAAGTGTACTCGGATGCAATTTTATTTATCGCTGCATTTTCCGCCTTTACCGCTGTATCATCAAAAGCAAAAAAAAGATTCGGGGCTTCCACAGCAGATCGGTTATAACAGTCCAGCATATCCCACAGCCGTGCATCGTCTCCATACCTCACATCTGTCATATATTGGTTAGGCAATATCCAAGAAGCATCGTTAAAAAATCCTTCTCTGCCCGCAGGCACGATCGTATCATCTTCACATTTTTTATAATGTACTCCTTCAATTCCATTCGCAAGCAGATTAATCAGATCTCGGTCCGTGTAAAGAAGATTCAGCAGCTGCATCGCTTTCTCTGGGTAAGCACATTCTTTTGAAATACCCCAACAGCCCCTTTCCAGAGAAGCATTTGTAATCATTGGCTTTGTCAGCTCCTTTACAACCATACTCCTGCCGCAGTGATTGCTGACCTCTGTTTCTATTCCCGGTTTATAAGCACACACATAGGAAAATAGGATGCCTGACCGCACCAGATCAGCTGCCTGTATCTCCTGTAAAGCCGAATATTCATACAAATACCCTTGTTCATACCACTTTCGAAACAGCTGTACCAGCTCCCGGTAGTCCTGTGTCCCATACCAATTTGCTACTTCCCCGTCATCTTCTGACACACAAAATACCGTGTTTTCAAATCCATTCCATGTATATCGGTACAAAAGTCCTCTTTTGGTACTGTAGCTGCAGATCATTTTCATTCTCTCCTCCAAAGGCGCGAGCCATGCAAAAAGCTGATCAAAATCTGCATAAGTTTGAAGAGAATCCAGAGATATTTTATACTTTTCAAGAATATCCTTCCGCATCGCAATTCCCTGGCCGCTCACATAATCCCCGAGCGAGGGAATGGATCTCAGTTCATTTCCCTCCAGCAAATCCTGGCCGTTTTTTTTGAATAGTTCCAGAATATCTGTTCCATATTCGGCTACCAGCTCTGTAATCTCCGCAAATTCATAACCATTCATTGAGGCATGCAGCAGATCAAAAACAGCCCCCTCTCTTTCCAGTAGCAGCATTTCCTTGTTCCGCCTCGTATCCTTTCCGGTCAGGCGAAGTACAGGTACAAAGCGTACATGGACTCCGATTTTGCCATACACTATCTCATCTGCCAGTTCCGTAATTTCTGTCAGCTCCTCCGGAATTCGATTCTCAAAAAACAGGGGCGCTGTCAACAGTATTTCCTCTGGACTTTCCTGACCATACCCCTTCCTGCTAACCAGGCTCAGTATAACAACCACCATTAAAATGATCTTTCCTCTTTTCATATCCCCCTCCATACGTAAACACAGCCCGTTTTCGTTTTATAGACATCTTTTCTGCTAGGAAACAGGAAAAAACACCTCTGTTTTTGCACCGCCTTCTTCCATATTCTGCACCCGAACTCCTGCATCAGCTCCATAAAACAGCGTTAAACGCCTGCGGATGTTGCGAATCCCTATCCCATGTCCCCAATCCTGTACAGCCGTTATCTCATCATCCAGCAAATACCTGAGAGCCTCTTCGGAGAATCCTGCTCCATTATCTGCAACGGAAATGCACAGATAATGTTTTCCAGCATCCTGCTCCTCCCTGGCCTCAATCCGTATCCTGATATTTTCCACGCTGTCCCCACTGTGTTTCATTGCATTTTCCACCAGTATCTGAATCAGAAGAACCGGTATCTCATAGTCCAGAAATGCTTCTGCACAGCAAATTTCCAGAGTATACCTGCCATTATGCTGTACATTCTGCAACCGGATATAATTGCGGATAAACGTCAGCTCTTCATCCAGCAAAACAGTTTGACTGCTATACAGTACGTATCGACAGTGAAAGATGAGCAACCGGATCATCTCATCCGCCATCTCCGATTTTCCCTCTCTTGTCAGGCACCGCATATTATTCAGTACATTTACAAAAAAATGGGGTCTTATCTGAAGCTGATACAATTCTACCTGTGTCTTCTGGTTTATAATCTCTTTTTCATAAATGTCAATCCTCAGATTGCGAATATCATTTGCCATGTCAATTAATGCACGATACACCTGCTGAAACTCCGCAGTTTCCTTTTTATCCCGGTGCAGTTCCTTTTCTCCCCCGCTTCCAAGGCGGTCAATATTCTTCGTCAGATATCTGAGCGGACGGAAAAGATCCCTACGCAGAAAAATCAGATAAATCAAAAAGAGGCAAAATGCTGCTGCCATAATAATAAACATCAGCCATTTCGTCTGCTTCAAAGTCTGATACACAACATCTCCGTTCCATAGAACAGTCACAAAAAACGGTGCCTCCGAAAGTTGTCTGCTTGTCTCAATCCCTCTTTTTTGTTTTCCGCTGGTTCCCTCCGCCAACAGTGGTCTTCCTTCCATATCTGCAAAAAACACAGATTCAACCCCCGGGAACACTGTATTCCGTATGTTTTCAAATAAATGATCTTCTGATATCCAGCACCCGAACAGATTCCCTCCAATCGGAATTCCCAGATAAAAATAAAATGTCTCTCCTACCTGCAGAGCCTGAAAGATGTCCCTGGTCAGAACCGCCTCCCCGGAAATCTGACAGACTGCTTCATACAAAGCATCTGCTACCTTTCTGTTTTCTGTATAGGAGCTGTTATAATTCTGTACAAAAACAATAGTTTCCTCTCCCAGCCAAAACAACGCATCAATTTTCTCCTGCATTGTCAGTAAATCAGTGAGATGCTCCCCTGCACTTTCTATCTGCTCCAGTGCCTCCATACCGCTGCCCGGCTCGATCTCCAAAATTCCGGAAGAATTTGTTTCACTGTACAAAATCCTCTTCGCAGAAGAAAAGATTCTGTCTATATCTACCGCAAATGGCTTCAGCGATTCCTCATAATTTACAATCATCTGATTCTGGAAGGCTTTGAAAATCCAGTTCATTCCAATGCTGAGGATCAGCAAAATCGGACAGAGAAATACAAATATCCAAAATATCATCTTGCTGCGCAAAGAACATGGCGATCTGTCTTTCTTTTTCCATTCCATTAATGCCTATCCTCCTTTTATTTTCAAAATCCATAAAAAGAGCGGCCGATTCAGCCACTCTCTTTACGTAAGAGATAAAAATCTTTGTGCTGTTTTGCAGCTTCTATTCTGCTGCTGTCGCCTGTTCCCACAACCCTGAAAGCAGGTCTTTAAACGCATCGTTGATCACGCCAGACGGATATTTTACCGCTTTGCCCCAACGGTGACTGTTGTTGGAAATTGCCACATCGTCCGGATAATAGCTGCGATAGCTGTCTTCCTCCGCATGTGTCCAGCAATGATTCACAACCAGCGTATTCTCGGTCGGTGCATCTCCACATACGGTTTCGTCACGTACTGCAACGCCAATTGCATTATAAAGCTCATGCGGAACACCGGCAAAAGTGATATCTCCAAGCCTCATAACGGTCATAAACAACTGAACCATCGGATACTCTGTCGGCTCAAGAAACTCTCCGGTCTTCTTATCTTTTTCATAGTACAGCTCATCAATAGGAGCTACCTCGCTTCTGCCCCACGCAAAACTAATCGGTGTGTCTGACACAAAGTCATTTTCTTTTTCGATCTGCGCAATTGCTCTTTGTACATCTTCAAACTGAATGGCTGCATAATAAGTGGCTGTCTCAATCATACCACCATTAACCGGAATCTCCAATACAGAATCCGTATAAGGGCTTTCAAAGTTAAAGGTATTGCGCAAAACCGGGTTCTGATCGCCTGCCGCACCGCTCATCCACAACGCAACTGCCCCCGGATATTTCTTCTCCACGTACTGTGAAACGAGACCTGCAATATCCGGATGAACCGCCGCATTTGCTGATGTCAGTCCGTCTTTGTTTTCCGCCGCATCCAGAGCGTCTATGCTTCGATAATTTTTTTCATACGGTTCACAGTACGCAACATTTTTCTCCAGTTTTGTACTCAGAACTGTGTTTTTGATCTGCTCCGTATCATAAATGCCTTCCTCAATGTCACTTTCTTCTGCAATTCTTACTCCGTGCGCCTCATTATAGTCCGGATTAAAATAGTCATTCGCATAAAGTAGTGTATTATGCATTGCGTAATGTACGATAAACGCGATCGGCTCCTTGTCACCTGTGCGCTCTCTGAATTCTACTACGGAAAGTGTTTTGTCAGAAAACCCTTCTCCATTATAGCCTTCCAGGGTTCCAGGAATCAGGTCGCCGAGTGGATCATACGGATTCTGCACCAGGTTATTGCTGTACTTTGTATCACGGTTTACATTAATATAGCTGTTTGTGGTACCCAGGGATACCTCCGCCGGCACCATGGACGCTATTGCCGTTTCTGCAGCTGCAACCATCTGCTTCTTTACCATTGCGCCCCATTTTGCCTTATTTTTCGCTGCAAGATCTGCCAGCGTATTTGCCGGGTCATCCGTCCGTATCTCGATATCCAGCCCGTCCGCCCAATCAGCCGTTGTAATCTCCGGAGCTGAATGCATATGTGTTGTGGACCAAAAAACCTGAGCCTTCGGTACGCCTGTTTCACTGCTCAACGTTTCGATAAATTCCGCCGGATAAGGCCCTTTTCCTGTCTCAAAGCTTAAGATCAGAGAAGTATTCTCCGGTGAAGCATTCTCGCCCGCATTGCTCACAGCAATGACGCGTACATAAATGTCCTCCACCGCACCGATGAACGTAAAACCTCTGTTACCGCTTCCCCAAGTGGTCGGATACATGTCTGACGTAGGCGTAATCACCTCCATGCCCACTCCTACCATCAGTCCATCTGCCCCGTCTTTCGGCGTCTGCTCCTGTGCAGATATCGTTCCCACCATTACGCCGGTCAATAGCATACTGGCGCTTATTACTGCCGAAAATAACTGCCTACCGCGTTGAATAACTGTTCTCTTCATAAAAATACCTCCTTTTTGTTCGCTTTTTGATATAAAAAGTTTACACAAAATAGAAGATAAGAACTATCAAGATAATATGCAAAATTATTAAAATAATAATCTGTTTCAATCGAGTAGGGAAGATTTTCCCCTACTCGCCGTGGCGGGGCAGGCCGCATATGTGGCATATTCCTTTCTGCTTTGTGCACATAAAAAAGAGGATGTCAGCAATTTTGCAACACCCTCTTTGTCTGATTTGAAATTCCCACGGCATTTTACCGCTTTTATTTATCTCTCCAGATAATTCTGCCCTTTGTCAGATCATACGGAGAAAGCTCAATCGTAACCTTATCGCCCGGAAGAATCCGGATAAAGTTCATGCGAAGCTTTCCGCTGATATGCGCCAGTACCACATGCTTGTTTTCAAGCTCTACCCGAAACATGGCGTTCGGCAGTTTTTCCAGTACGGTACCTTCTACTTCAATGACATCTGCTTTTGACATATAGACCTCCTGTCATACACTATACATTTCCTGTTTATTTCCGCGAGGATCAAATATCCTGTGATTCGCAGCCTGATATTTCACTTCCCTGCAGATTCTGGTAATCCTTTAGGATTCGTCTCACGTGGGCATCCATTGTGATGGACTGCAGCTGCACCCGGATCTCCTCCGGCAGGTGTCTGATTACCTGTACATGCTTCTGCTTTTTTTTCTTAGGCGTCTCCAGAAGCCTCCGCCTGCCGTCTGACAGCCAGAAATATGTGCCGTCATCCTTCAACACCACATACAGGATACCTTTATCATGCCCGGCTCTCGAGACAGCCAGCATCTCTGATCTCCATTCCCTCACGTTCTTCCTCCGTGCCGCATCCCGGCGGCAAATTTGACCGTTTTTCTCTGCGTGCCGTCTCAGAACGGAAACTTACGCCCTTCCGGACTGTTCTCACTTAAAGTAAGAATCTCCGGTTCGCCTTCTGTGATCAGGATCGTATTCTCGTAATGCGCCGACAAGCTTCCATCCTCTGTCACTACGGTCCAGTCGTCATCAAGCCATTCCACATCTGCCCGTCCGGCGTTGATCATCGGCTCAATTGCAAGCGTCATACCCGGCACAAGACGAATACCACGGCTTTTTTGGCGGAAATTTGGAATCTGCGGATCCTCGTGAAGCGCATGACCTATGCCATGACCAACCAGGTCTCTCACCACACCATATCCAAAAGATTCTGCATAGTCCCCGATTGCTGCTGAGATCTCATACAGCCGGTTTCCGGCCTTTGCAAATTCAAGTCCTCTGAAAAAGGATTCCCTCGTCACATCAATCAGCTTCTGTGCCTCCGGCGAAATCTTTCCCACTCCATAAGTACGGGCAGCATCCGAATGCATACCTTTATAAATCAGGCCTGCATCAATGCTCACAATATCCCCCTCCTGCAGAAGCTTCTCTTTATAAGGGATTCCATGGACCACTTCATCATTCACAGAAATACAAAACGATGCCGGATAACCATTGTAATTGAGAAAATTCGGTTCACACCCGAAGCTGCGGATCACACGCTCTCCCAATTTATCCAATTCATGCGTTGAAATACCCGGACGAATCGCATCTGCAAGTTCTTTATGGACAATCTCAAGAAGCCTTCCGGCCTCCCGCATCAGGTCAATTTCTTTTGCAGACTTCACTGTCACTGCCATGATTTACGCCTCCAGAATTTTTGTGATTGCTGTAAATACATCATTCATATCCTGCGTACCGTCCACAGCCTTCAAAATGCCCTGTGTTGTATAGTAATCAATGAGCGGCTGTGTCTGATCATGATAGACCGTCAGTCTCTTCTGAACGGTCTCCGGCTGATCGTCGTCACGAAGCACCAACACTTCACCGCAAGTCTCACAAATATCGCCTTTGCCGGACGGATTGTGTACAATATGATACGTCGCTCCGCAGCCTGTGCAAGCTCTTCTTCCCGACATTCTGTTCACGATATTTTCATCCGGAACATCCACATCAATCGCATAATCCATCTTTTCTCCGCGTTTTGCAAGCGCGGCATCCAATGCCTCCGCCTGCGGAATTGTTCTCGGAAAACCATCCAGAATATAACCCTTTTTACAATCTTCCTGACTCAGACGATCAATCACAAGATCTACCGTCAGCTCATCCGGGACAAGGAGCCCCTGGTCCATATATTCTTTTGCCTTCCTTCCAAGCTCTGTACCATTTTTAATGTTTGCGCGGAAAATATCCCCCGTTGAAATATGCGGCACTTCGTACTTTGCCGCAATCATTTTTGCCTGTGTACCTTTCCCTGCGCCTGGTGCTCCCAGCATGACTATCTTCATAATTGTAAATACCACCTTTTCCTAATCAGATACAAAGCAATTTTGCAATTGTATCTATATAACATTTTAGTGCACTCCCTCCACTTGTATGACAGCTGCCACAGGTGGCATGCTGCTATACAACCGGAAGAAGTACACTGAATCTTTTGCATTTCCCTGCTGGCGTAACCTGCTACTCTGATAAGAAGCCTTTGTAGTTACGCACTAACATCTGGGATTCAATCTGTTTTAAAGTTTCAAGGATAACACCCACAATGATGATGATAGAGGTTCCTCCGAAGGAAACCTGTGCACCGAATACTCCGTTAAAGAATACCGGCACCAGAACTACGATGATGAGTCCTGCAGCACCAAGGAAAACAAGGTATCCAAGAATTTTGTTCAGGTAATCTGTCGTTGGCTTGCCCGGCCGGATACCCGGGATAAATCCGCCCTGTTTTTTCATATTGTCTGCAACTTCAATCGGGTTAAAGGTGATTGAAGTATAGAAATAAGCAAAAAATACGATCAAAACAATATACAGAACCAAACCAATCGAATATACCGGTTTGTTAAAATTAAACCAGTTGCCCTGGCTGAGCATTCCAATGATTGTTGCTGCGACTCCGGTCGGATTTGCTCCTGAGAAGGAAATCACAATCTGCGGTATTGACATCAGCGAGGAAGCAAAGATAACCGGGATAACGCCTGCGGTATTGACCTTCAGCGGAATAAATGTAGACTGTCCGCCCACCATCTTTCTGCCCTGCATCTTCTTTGCATACTGCACCGGAATCTTCCGGATCGCATCATTCAGTACAATTACCAGAATGATAGTAACCAGAATAACCGCTACGATAATCAGCGCTGCCAGTGCTCCGTGAGCAATGGATTTGCCCTTTACAAACATTTCAAACAATCCGGTCATATCAGACGGAATGCTGGAAAGAATATTGACCATCAGGACGATGGAAATACCATTTCCTACACCCTTTTCTGTGATTCGCTCACCAATCCACATCAGGAAAGCACTTCCTGCTGTGAGTGCAACAACTACAGTAAGTCCTTTTAAGAAATTCATATCCGGAATCAGACCTGAACGTCCAAAGCCTACGGTCATAGCTGTACTCTCAACGAGAGCCAACACAACTGTAACGTAACGCGTAATTGTTGCAATCTTCTTACGACCATCTTCTCCATCCTTATGCATCTCCTCCAATGCCGGAATGGCAATGGTGAGGAGCTGTATAATAATGGATGAAGTAATATACGGCGTAATGCTCAACGCAAAAATTGACATTTTCTCGAAGGAGCCACCGGTGAATGCAGAGAAGAAATTAAATGCATCATTGGACTGCTGTGCAAACCACTGTGAAAAATAACTTCTGTTTACTCCGGGTACCGGAAGCTGTGAGCCAAGCCGAATCACAATAATCATGCAAAAAGTGAAAAAAAGCTTTTTGCGAATGTCTTTAACTCTAAACGCATTCTTCAGTGTCTCTAACATATTAGATCACCTCTGCTTTTCCACCGAGCTCTTCGATTTTCGTTTTTGCGCTTTCACTGAAAGCATTTACCTTTACAGTCAGTTTCTTTGTCAGTGTTCCGCCGCCAAGTACTTTCACGCCGTCTTTCACACTCTTTACGATACCGGTCTCGATGAGTTTCTCAATCGTAACCTCTGTACCGTTATCAAATACTTCCAGTGCGCCCATGTTGATTGCTTCAATTTCCAGAGTATTTCTGTTCGTGAAGCCTCTCTTCGGGAGACGTCTGTACAAAGGCATCTGTCCACCTTCGAAACCAATTCTCGGTGCGCCTGAACGTGCTTTCTGACCTTTATGTCCCTTACCTGCTGTTTTACCGTTTCCGGAAGCGTGACCACGTCCTCTTCTGAAATTATCGCTGTGTACGGAACCTGCAGCTGGTTTTAAGTTTGATAAATCCATTATGGCACCTCCTTATCTGAATATTATTTATGCTTCTTCTACCTTAACCATATGGCAAACCTGAGCAATCATGCCTTTTACCGCATCATTGTTCGGAAGCTCCACCGTTTTGTGCATCTTTGTAAGGCCAAGTGCCTTAACTGTTGCACGATGCTTCGGAATCGCACCGATCGGTGATTTAACTAATGTGATTTTTAATTTATCTGCCATCGTTCAAACCTCCTAACCCAGAATCTCTTCTACAGATTTTCCGCGAAGTCTGGCAACTTCCTCCGGAGATTTCATCTGCTTCAGCGCTTCCAGTGTTGCAAGAACAACGTTCTGCTTATTGTTGGAACCAAGTGATTTTGCACGGATATTTTTAATACCTGCGATCTCCAGAACATTACGTGCCGGGCCACCTGCGATGATACCAGTACCAAGCGGGGCTTTGCGGAGCAGTACGGATGCGCCGCCAAACTTTCCTGTAAAATCGTACGGTACGCTGGCATCCTCATTCATCGGGATGCAGATCAGCTTTTTCATTGCATCTTCTTTGCCCTTACGGATTGCTTCCGGAATTTCTGTTGCTTTTCCAAGGCCGGCGCCTACGTGTCCGTTGCCGTCACCAACAACAACCAGAGCTGTAAAACGCATGGTACGACCACCTTTTACAGTCTTAGATACACGCTTGATTGACACTACCTTGTCAGTCAGTTCGAACTGATTCGGATCGATAATCTCATGTCTCATGTGTCTTTTCCTCCCTCTTAGAATTCCAGCCCAGCTTCTCTTGCTGCCTCTGCCAGTGCTTTTACTTTGCCCTGATAGATAAATCCGCCTCTGTCAAAAACAACCTCTTTGATTCCTTTTTCAAGAGCCTTCTGCGCAATAACTTTTCCAAGATAAGCCGCTGCATCAACGTTGTTGGTCTTCTCCAGCTCTGCCTTCACTTCTTTCTGAAGTGTGCTTGCAGCTGCCAGAGTGTTTCCAACGGAGTCATCAATAATCTGTGCATACATATGATTATTGCTTCTGAACACAGCAAGACGTGGTCTTTCAGCAGTGCCGCTGAAACGATTACGAATTCTTTTATGCTTATTCAAACGAACTTTAGTTCTCGATTCTTTGCTAACCATTCTTCACACTCTCCTTATTTATTTTTTACCAGTCTTACCAACTTTACGTCTGATTACCTCGTCAGCATACTTGATACCCTTACCCTTATACGGCTCCGGTTTTCTCTTTTCTCTGATCTCGGCTGCGTACTGGCCAACCTGCTCTTTGTTGATACCAGAAACAACAATCTTGTTTCCATCAACCTTTGTTTCGATTCCGTCCGGATCTTCCATCTCTACCGGATGTGAATATCCAAGAGACAGCGTCAGCTTCTTGCCGCTCTTCTGAGCTTTATAACCAACACCGTTTACTTCCAAAGTCTTGGTATAACCTTCGCTTACACCAACTACCATGTTGTGAATCAGTGTTCTGGTAAGACCATGGAGAGATTTCATTCTCTTCAGATCGTTTGGTCTGGTAACTACTACGTGACCATCTTCCATTTTAATTTCCATTTCCTTCGGAAGTACTCTTTCCAGAGTTCCCTTCGGTCCTTTTGTGGTAACCTTGTTACCTTCTGCAATCGTAACAGTAACGCCTGCCGGAATTGCGATTGGCATTCTTCCTATACGTGACATGCCTTTTTCCTCCTTACTTAGATTTTCGGAGAAGGCAGAACGCCTTCTCTGTTTTCAGTATACAAGTCCAGTCATGCAGAAAAACAGGGAGACAGGCTCGGCAAATTTATTTGCCGGAGACTGTATAACTGTTTTGACAGCTGGGCGGGACGCCCAGTGAGTCGCAGACAGGAGCTGCAAAGCAGCGGATAGCCTGCGTAGCAGGCGGTCTGCGACCTGCATGACGGAATTACTAACTATTACGAGGTGTCTTCCTTCGACTAAGCTCTTGCTGCGCCTGTCGACTTGCACTCGCTAAGGTTCGCGAACGGCTTTCTCACTAAACTCAAATTTCGCCTTCAGCTCATTGTGTTCAATGCCTACCAAACGAAAGCAAGAACCTCGCCGCCAACCTGAAGTTTTCTGGCCTCTTTGTCTGTGATAACGCCCTGATTTGTAGAAAGGATCGCTACACCCAGACCACCAAGTACTCTCGGAAGATTCTCTTTGCCTGCGTATACGCGAAGACCCGGCTTAGAGATTCTCTTAATACCTGTAATAATTTTTTCGTTCTTGTCAGCACCATATTTCAGAGTGATATGAATTGTCTTTACAACTCCATCCTCGATCAGGTCATATTTTTTGATGTATCCTTCGTCCAGAAGAATGTTTGCGATTGCAAGTTTCATTTTGGATGACGGTACATCTACGGTATCGTGTTTTGCAGTATTTGCGTTACGGATTCTTGTAAGCATATCTGCAATCGGATCGCTCATTGTCATGATAGTTTCCTCCTGTTTTTCAGACTTTTCATGTCATGTTGTTGTTTTGGTTTGTTATATATCTTGGCTGCCCACTATCTAAAGAAGGGGTATGTTCCTTCAACTAAACTCATGCTGCGCTTACCAGCTTGCATTCGTTAAGGCTCAGGAACGACCTCGCGCTAAGTTCATTCTTCGCCTTCGGCTCGAATTCACTAAGCTGCTTTCGGTCACCAGCTTGCTTTTTTTACTCCCGGGATCTGTCCTTTGTATGCCAGTTCACGGAAGCATACACGGCAGATGCCATATTTTCTCAGAACGGAATGCGGACGTCCGCAGATTCTGCAGCGTGTATATGCTCTCGTGGAGAACTTCGGTGTGCGCTGCTGTTTGATTTTCATTGCTGTCTTTGCCATGAAATTTTCCTCCTACTATGCTGTCTTTTTATTTCGTAAACGGCATATTGAATAATCTCAACAATTCACGGGCTTCTTCATCTGTCTTGGCAGTTGTAACGAAGATTACATCCATACCTCTGACTTTATCGATCTTATCGTACTCGATTTCCGGGAAGATCAGCTGCTCTTTGATACCAAGAGCATAGTTTCCTCTACCGTCGAATGCGTTCGGGTTTACACCTCTGAAGTCACGTACACGCGGCAGTGCAAGATTGATCAGGCGGTCTACGAAATCATACATCTTCTCACCACGAAGTGTAGTTTTGCAACCAATTGCCATACCTTCTCTGATCTTGAAGTTTGCAACGGAATTTTTAGCCTTTGTAAGAACTGCCTTCTGGCCGGTAATTGTTTCCATATCCTTTACAGCAGATTCCAGAACCTTCGCATTGTCCTTGGCTTCACCAACACCCATGTTGATTACAACCTTGTCAAGCTTCGGAACTTCCATAATATTTTTATATCCGAATTTTTTGATCATAGCATCTACGATCTCATTTTGATAAATCTCTTTCAGTCTGCTCAACTTGTGCAACCTCCTCTCCTACTTAGTTAATCACTTCGCCGGTAGATTTTGCTACGCGGACTTTTTTATCTCCATCCATCTTAAAACCAACTCTTGTTGCCTTACCTTTATGAAGGTACATAACATTGGATGCATCGATATAGGACTCTTTGTTCACGATGCCGCCCTGCTGATTTGCTGCTGACGGTTTTGCATGCTTTGTTACCATGCCGATTCCCTCAACGAGTACCTTGCCGTCCTTTACAGCCAGAACCTTGCCATCTTTACCTTTATCTTTGCCTGCGATTACCTTAACTGTATCGCCTGTCTTGATCTTATTCATTCTTTTGGCCCTCCTTATAATACTTCCGGAGCCAAAGAAACGATCTTCATGAACTTCTTATCACGAAGCTCTCTGGCTACTGGTCCAAAAATACGTGTTCCTCTCGGATTCAGGTCATCCTTGATAATAACTGCTGCATTTTCATCAAATCTGATATAAGAACCGTCTTTACGGCGAACACCATTTACTGTACGTACTACAACAGCCTTTACAACGTCACCCTTTTTAACAACACCACCTGGTGTTGCATCTTTAACAGAAGCAACGATAATATCGCCAATACTTGCATATCTTCTTGTAGAACCACCCATAACACGGATGCAGAGAAGCTCTTTCGCACCAGTATTATCAGCAACTCTCAGTCTGGTTTCCTGCTGTACCATGCTGATATACCTCCTATACTATTTAACCTTTTCAACGATTTCAACAAGTCTCCATCTCTTATCTTTTGACAGCGGTCTTGTCTCCATAACTTTTACTGTATCTCCGATATTGCATTCGTTGTTCTCGTCATGAGCTTTCAGCTTGTAAGTTCTCTTTACGATTTTGTTGTAAAGCGGATGTCTTACGTGGTCTTCTACTGCAACAACGATTGTTTTGTCCATTTTGTCACTGACAACCTTACCCGTACGGGTTTTTCTAAGATTTCTTTCCACGGAAAATTCTCCTTTCTTCAATCTGAACTGCGCCGATTAAGCGTTTGCTTTTTCTGTGATAACGGTCTGAATTCTGGCGATGTTCTTGCGAACCTCTTTGATCCTGCTCGTGTTATCCAGCTGATTCGTTGCATTCTGGAATCTCAGATTGAAAAGTTCCTTCTTAGCAGCTACTAATTCTTCATTTAATTCTGCAGCTGATTTGTTCTTTAAATCTTCCACATACTTATTAATTTTCACTGTTATCACCGCCTTCTAAGTCTGCACGAGAAACGATTTTACATTTGCAAGGTAACTTGTGCATGGCAAGACGCAATGCCTCACGAGCAACTTCCTCAGGAACTCCTGCAAGCTCGAACATTACGCGGCCTGGTTTTACAACTGCTACCCAGTACTCCAGCGTTCCTTTTCCGGAACCCATTCGTGTTTCTGCCGGTTTTGCTGTTACTGGTTTATCCGGGAAAATCTTGATCCATACCTTACCACCACGCTTGATGTAACGTGTCATAGCGATACGGGCTGCCTCAATCTGGTTTGATCTGATCCAGCACGGCTCAGTAGCCACAAGACCAAAATCACCGTAGGAGATTGTATTTCCTCTTAACGCTTTTCCTTTCATGGAACCGCGGAACTGTTTACGACGTTTTACTCTCTTTGGCATTAACATAATTATTTATCGCTCCCTTCTTTTTTAGATGGAAGTACTTCGCCCTTGTAGATCCAAACCTTTACGCCAACTTTGCCGTAGGTTGTATCTGCCTCAGCGAATCCATAGTCAATATCTGCTCTCAGTGTCTGAAGCGGAATAGTTCCGTCACTGTAGAACTCAGTACGTGCCATATCGGCTCCGCCAAGACGTCCGGATGCGCAGGTCTTGATACCGAGTGCGCCGGCTTTCATCGTTCTGCTCATGGTAGACTTCATGGCACGACGGAAGGAAACACGGTTCTCAAGCTGTGCTGCAATATTCTCTGCAACGAGCTGAGCATCCTTATCCGGTCTCTTGATCTCTTTGATATCAACAATAAGCTTTTTATCAACAAGCTTCTGAAGCTCTGCTTTCAATTTTTCGATCTCAGCTCCACCCTTACCGATTACAACGCCCGGTTTTGCTGTGTGGATGATAACTTTGATGCGATCAGATGCTCTTTCGATTTCAATCTTGGAAACACCTGCACTGTATAATCTCTTTTTCAGGAATTTTCTGATTTCGTGGTCCTGTACCAGGCAGTCAGCGAAATCACCTTCTGCATACCATCTGGAATCCCAGTCTTTAATAACGCCAACTCTAAGACCGTGTGGATTTACTTTCTGTCCCATGATTGTCCTCCTTATTTCTCGTTAAGCACGATTGTGATATGGCTCATTCTCTTTTCGATCCTGTAAGCCCTGCCCTGTGCTCTCGGTCTTACTCGTTTCATTGTCGGTCCCTTGTTTGCGTAGCACTCTTCTACGTACAGGTTCTCGGCACTCATACCGTTGTTGTTTTCAGCGTTTGCAATTGCTGACTTTAACAGTTTTGCAATCAGTTCAGAAGCATATCTCGGATTGTAAGTAACAATACCAAGTGCTGACTGTACATCTTTACCTCTGATCGCGTCTAAAACATAACATGCTTTCTGGACAGAAACACGAGCGTATGACAGCTTTGCTGACGGTCTCGTATCCTTCTGAGCATTTCTCTCTCTCTTAATTTGGGATCTATGTCCTTTAGCCATTGGATGTAGCCTCCTTCCATTCTCAGGGCTTTTGCCCCGCAACGCCCTCCCCGGGCGGACTGATTTTATTTCGAAATTGAAGCAGCAGCAAAATGAAAAAACAGACTGTGCAAGCGCGCTTGCAAAAGGCTGTATTTTTCATTTTGAAGATGGGCAGAATGCCCATCTAAGCCACAGATGGTTGCTGCTATGCAGCATCCAGTCCCGCAGGGACGATCTGTGGCGTGCTGCACTCTTTATTTTCTGGATTTTATCTTTATCTTACACCAGATCTCTTTTCGTCCTTGCCATGACCTCTGTAGGTTCTGGTAGCAACGAATTCGCCAAGTTTATGGCCAACCATATCTTCTGTAATATATACCGGAACATGCTTTCTTCCGTCATGAACAGCGATTGTATGTCCAACGAACTGCGGGAAGATTGTGGAACGGCGTGACCAGGTCTTAATAACCTGCTTGCTTCCTGCTGCATTCATGGCATCTACTTTTTTCAGTAAACTTTCGTCTGCGAAAGGTCCTTTTTTCAGTGAACGAGCCATTGGTTTACCTCCTTATTTTTCTCGAACATTAGTTGATTGCTTTACCGTCGCGTCTTCTTACGATGAGCTTGTTGGAATGTTTCTTCTTTGCTCTCGTCTTAAGACCAAGTGCAGGTTTGCCCCACGGTGTACACGGACCCGGACGTCCGATACCGCACTTACCTTCACCACCACCATGCGGATGGTCATTCGGGTTCATAACAGAACCGCGAACAGTCGGGCGGATACCCATGTTGCGTTTTCTTCCTGCTTTACCGATGTTGATCAGGTTGTGTTCTGCGTTTCCTACTACACCAACCGTAGCGCGGCAGCTCAGCGGAACCATTCTCATTTCACCGGACGGAAGTCTCAGTGTTGCGTACTTGCCTTCCTTAGCCATCAACTGTGCTCCGTTACCAGCGGAACGTACCATCTGTCCGCCGTGGCCCGGATAAAGCTCGATGTTATGCACCATAGTACCAACCGGGATCTGGGAAAGCGGCAGGCAGTTTCCGATACGTACTTCTGCTTCCGGTCCGTTCATGACCTTCATGCCGTCTTTCAGTCCCTGCGGTGCAAGGATGTATGCCTTCTCACCGTCTGCATAGCAGATCAGTGCGATGTTGGCTGTTCTGTTCGGATCGTATTCGATTCCGATTACCGTTGCCGGAATACCATCTTTATTTCTCTTGAAATCGATCACTCTGTATTTCTTTCTGGAACCGCCTCCGCGGTGTCTCACTGTGATCTTACCCTGGTTATTACGTCCAGACTGCTTCTGCAGTGATACCAGAAGAGCCTTCTCCGGTGAATGCTTTGTAATTTCAGCGTTGTCCAGACCGGTCATGTGTCTTCTGGAAGGTGTATATGGGTTATAGGTCTTAATTCCCATGATGTTTCTCCTTTCGATATTAATTATCATGCGTCGCCGCATATATTCCTTCACGCGACCAAACGCGCGTCCTGCGCTCGTTAAGGTTTGTGAATGAGGGTCGACTTGATTTCGTCAAGTCTCACCCAACGGGTAGGTTCGCTCAACTAAGCTCGGCTTCCACCTCGCTAAGGTTCGCGAACGGGCTCCGACTAGGACTCAACCTGCGTCTTCGACTTGGTTTCGTCAAGTCTTATAAGCCCTCGAAGATCTCGATCTCTTTGCTGTCCTCAGTCAGAGTAACGATTGCTTTTTTGGTCTTTGCCGTTTTTCCGACTACCATTCCACGTCTTCTCTTCTTACCGTCAAGGTTCATAGTGTTGACACTCTTTACCTTTGTTCCGTCAAACATTTTCTGAACAGCTTCTTTGATCTGATTCTTTGTTGCATCTGTATGAACAAGGAATGTGTATTTCTTTTCTGACATAGCATTCATGCTCTTCTCGGTAACTACCGGTTTGAGAATGACGTCATAATATCTAATATCTGCCATTATGCATACACCTCCTCAATTGCTGCTACAGCAGCTTTTGTAACAACTACTGTGTTATATTTCAGAATATCGAATACATTGATCGTGTTGGTCAGGGCTGTCTTTACATCAACGATATTTCTTGCAGAAAGAACTACGTTCTGATCGTTTTCATTCAAAACAACCAAAGCCTTCTTCACATTCAGAGCATCCAGAACTGCCTTCATGTTCTTGGTTTTGATCTCGCTAAGTTTCAGCTCGTCAAGTACAATCAGCTTGTTCTCCTGTACTCTGGAGGTCAGTGCAGACTTCAGAGCCAGTCTCTTTTCTTTCTTGTTCATCTTAAATGTATAATTTCTCGGTGTCGGAGCAAATACTACTCCGCCGCCTGTCCACTGCGGAGCTCTTGTTGAACCCTGTCTAGCGTGACCGGTTCCTTTCTGTCTCCACGGTTTCTTTCCGCCACCAGAAACTTCAGAACGTGTCTTTGCTTTCTGTGTACCCTGGCGTTTATTTGCAAGCTGGTTCACAACTGCAAGATGCACGAGATGCTCATTTACTTCCACACCAAACACTGCATCATTCAGCTCAATCGTGCCAACTTCTTTGCCTTCCATATTATAAACAGCTACGTTTGCCATTTGTGTCTTCCTCCTTTCCTGATTTCAGGCTTATTTACCGGACTTCACTGTCTCTTTAATCGTTACAAGTGCTTTCTTCGGTCCCGGAACAGCGCCCTTTACTAAGATAAGATTGTTCTCTGCGTCTACGCGGATCACTTCAAGATTCTGAACCGTGATCTGCTTAGCGCCCATATGACCAGGCATCTTCTTTCCCTTGAATACCTTACTCGGGTCAGATGCTGCACCATTGGAACCTGCATGACGATGATACTTGGAACCATGTGTCATCGGTCCTCTGTGCTGTCCGTGTCTCTTGATTGCGCCCTGGAAGCCTTTACCTTTGGAGATTGCAGTTGCGTCGATCTTGTCGCCTGCTGCAAACACGTCTGCTCTGATCTCCTGCTTTACTTCGTAGCTCTCAGCGTCCTCAAATTTGAACTCTCTTACATATCTCTTGTAAGAAACGCCTGCCTTGTCAAAAGAGCCTTTCTGCGGCTTTGCAACCAGCTTCTCTCTCTTGTCAACAAAACCAACCTGTACTGCACTGTAACCGTCATTCTCGACTGTTTTAACCTGTGTCACAACACACGGGCCTGCCTGAAGAACAGTTACCGGAGTGAGAACTCCGTCATCGCTGAAGATTTGAGTCATTCCGACTTTTGTTGCTAAAATCGCTTTCTTCATTCCTTTACCTCCTGTTTTTCTACAGCGGATTACCTGCTGGCAATCATCCTAGTGAACAGAGCATGATATAAGTGGAACTTCATAATGTTACTTCTATATCAACCTGATAGGATTTGCTTCGTAATGATATAATGCTTATTTCTGCTTCATTTTGATGTCAATGTAGACACCTGCCGGCATTTCCAGTCTGGACAGCGCATCAACTGTCTTCTGGGTCGGAGCGATGATATCAATCAGTCTCTTATGCGTTCTCTGCTCGAACTGCTCTCTGGAATCTTTGTACTTGTGAACCGCTCTAAGAATCGTAACTACTTCCTTCTTTGTCGGAAGCGGTACAGGGCCGCTCACCTGAGATCCGTTCTTCTTTACAGTTTCGATGATTTTTTTAGCAGACGCATCTACTAACTGATGGTCATACGCTTTCAATGTAATTCTCATTACCTGACTTGCCATAAAAAAAGTCGCCTCCTTTTCGCACTTTGTTTCAGTACGACAAGCGGTGACTGTACACTCTCCCGTGCGTGTCGCGAACTCACACGGTGCCCAAGCTTATACGGGCCATTAAAATTTTGTACAGTGACTTGTCGCCAGTTTTATAACTTGACATTCGCTCCACGGAAAACCTGCAGTCTCGCTGGCTGCAGCAACCTCACGCTTCTACGCTATCAAGGTCACAACGAGTATATTATAAAAGAAAGGACCTCGGAAGGCAAGAGATTCCAAAAATTTTATTGTATTTTTTTTAATACATTTTTATATTTCTTCTTTTGCCAAACCTACAATTGCACTGACAGAAGTATTTTCACCCAAAATCCCCGTTACACAGACGCAGCCTGCAAGTCCCGCCCCCTAAAAAACACCATACATCTTTGTAGTTAATTCTCAATAATATTCTATAGTAAATCTCTTTACAAAATCTGTATACATCTCCTGATATGTAAGATCTCCAGCCATTTCTTCAGATAATGTATCAAAAAAATCTGTTTGACTTTGTGCTTTCTTCAACCAGTTAGTTGCACTTCCACTACCAGAAGCGGCAAGTAATTTAGACATTATTTTTACAGTAGCCTGTAAAAATTTATTTGCAAAATAATCAATTATTTCATCTTTGTATGATGAATTTCGATTATCTCTATAAAAACTAAAATAATCAAATGTATTTTTCTCGCCGATAGTCCCGTAATTATCTTTAAGCGTAAAATATAAAGCAATACAATAAAACATACATGTATTATTCACCTCTTTATATCTCTGATTTAATTGAATCATCTTTTGCTGCTGTTCAATGTTTCCCCAACTGGCGGATATATGCTCATTGCATTTTGCGATTCTCTCATCGTAACTCTTTTTCATTTTATTTCTTGCTTGAATATATAAATATTTAACAAACAATGCTTCATCAATTTCTTCCTTACTCTTTTGAAATAAAACACCTTTCTTATCATCTTCTTCAGAAAGATAAAATATTTGATCATAATAAGCATTAACTAAATATTCTGTATCTGAAGCATCTTTATTAAAAAGTGTCTTTTTCTTATCTTTTGCTGTAAATGGTGATTGTAAAAAAGCAGCAAACGCTAACTGTGCAAGTTCCTCATTGGTGATTCTTTGATGTTTTTCGAATCTTGGTTGTGGCGGAACAGTCTGACCTCTTCTTATCTCTACAAATATATTCGGAGCTTCACCTGTCATACATATTCTCTGCAATTCTTTTTGCTCAGTATTATTTGCAACCATATCTCTTGAAGACATTGGATTCTGTAAATTATTATAAATAGAAATATTACCACTAAGCTTTTCATTATTAACCTGCATTATTCTCACAAGAACATATACTTTTTTTAACTGCTCTATTTCATCCGGTTCATTGTTAATTAATGCATTTCGCAAATATGCTCCTAATGTGTTTGTAGTTTGTGCACCATTAATAATTGAAAAATTAGTAATCTCAATTAAATCAACATCTCCATTACGGCCCTTACGATGTGCATCTAATTCTTCGCAAAGAATAGTTATTCCATTATTATAATTCCAAAATCGTTCTGGTTCATTTTTTATGGTTTTCATCATTGCTTCGTACGTTTTAGATTTTTTCTGGTCTAAAGAGTCTCTTAGATTCTGACCAAATAAAATATTTCTTCCCATTGAAGAACTCACATATTTATTGCATAAAACAGCCAAATCATATCCTCTTATATTGCAAAGCATCGCATTATCTGACGAATTCTCATAAAGAATATAATTATTAAACATATCCGAAGTGAACTCTGCATAAGGAACCTTTAAAATATGGTCCTCTCGCCCCAGACTCTCTAGTACAACTTCCATTTCATTTATTGTTACTATTTTTTCATTTGCCTTAAAATTTTTTCCATAATTCAATATTCCTGTATGATAAACATAATATGTACAATTATTTTTGAACGAAGAATTAAAATTTGTTTCTGAAATTATATCTCGCAAATTTGACTGGACACTATTAGGATTTTTCAAATACCTCCTAATAGCATCATGCATTTCCAAAAAGCATACTCTTATCTCTTCTTCTGTTAACTCTGTGTATTTAGACTGAATAATATCATAATAGTATTCATCTCCATCCTCAGTCTCAATAAATAAATCAATACCGCTGTCTGGAGGAGCAACAATAATTTTAGATATTTTATCAACATTTTCTGGTGAAATTTTACAATCTAATGTTTCACCATACATTATTTTTAAAATAGCTAATGTAAACGCATCCTCTGGTGTGTTATTTCTTACTATTGCTCTATGATTTGGCAATCCAGCAAAATCCTTATAAAAATTATCGACAAGTATTCTAACTTTATTTTCAGACATTCTTTCACCTATTTTCTTTAGTTTTATTATATATACTACCATGTAATATGTTTTAGCACCATTTTTTTCACCTAGATATTCACTTTCACCACAAAGGAAATTCCTTTGCCCGAAATCTATGATTTCGCTATATCTTTGGATTGAAATTTTTCAAATCCAGGAATAGCACCGCAGGTCACACGATACAGGCAGATGCAATCACCTGTATAGAAGTGCACTCTTAGCTTCGCTAAGAGAATTATATTTCCGTTTCACCACATATTTTTTTGAGTACTACAAGTGAAAAAGTATCTTTAATCAAATGTTTTATTTCTCTTGCATTTGATTGAGTAACTGCACCTTTCTTTATTTTGTCGAACAGCTCTCTGTCTTCGATACCATAATCTTTCTTTAACCTTTCTATTTCCCTCTCCGCAATTTTTTCTTTTGCCATATCTGGTAAATCAGCAAATTTAATAATTGAGTCAAAACGGTTATATATAGGCAATCCCAGATGTTCTTTTATCTCATCAATTGTTTTGTAATTTGAAGTACACACAATAATTGCCTTATTTACTACCACTTTGTAATTATGATCTTCATAAATCCCCTCATCAAATAATTGATAAAATGCACTATGAAATACAGATAAAGCTTTATCAAACTCATCAAACAACAATACATTTGTTTCTCTAGCCAAAAGATCTTGTGCAAAGCTTTTCTCGTTATATCTTCCACCAAAAATGTAATTGGCTGACTCATTATTCTGATACATGGAGAACTGTTTTCTTAATAATTTTCCACCCATCAATTCTGCCATATACTGTGCGGATTCCGTCTTTCCAAGCCCTGAATCTCCATATAACAATATTACAACAGGCTTACTCTGCTTACCATCTACCAAAGGATATATTGCCTGAAGCAATTTCTTTTTTGCTCTTTCCTGACCAATTACTCTTTCACTATATTGGCTGTTAAATGTTTGTATCATTTCCTTTGAAACTTCCAAATATGGCTGTTGCGTTTCATGAATAATACTTTTATCAAATGTTCGATATATCTGCTCTCGAATATTTTTCGGTGGATTTTGAATGTACATATTTGTTATGGACATTTGGAAAATAAAATTTATAAAGTTTATAATAACATGTTCTTGAACACTGCAATACTCGTCTGCATGAATAACAAAATCTTGAACTCTTAGTTTCTTCTTTTTCTTAGGCTTTGGTTCTGGCTGCCCTGGAATGTTAACAAACACATCCATTTTTTTATTACCATCATCAAGTTTCGCTGCCATTTCACTAAGATTTCTTGCACTTTTCGGAACAATCTTTTCAAAAGCAGAATCAGATCCTACAAAAATTTCAATCTTCTTCACGTACCACACCTGCCAATACTATATCATAAACATCTAATTCTTTTTCTCTTTCATCAGCAGACTTTTCTCCCTCAACAATTTCTTCTGCTGTAGTCTTTTCTTCTACTGGTTGAAACTCAAACTCTTTATCAATTGATAAATGATTTTCTCCACAAGTTCCAACCTTTATTCCAAAATATGTCAATTTCATTTTACTTAAATCGACAAGGTTATAATTATTTTTAAATGCTTTAAGATTAAATCTTAATAAGTTTTTCCGCTCTTTCTCTGTCTTTAACAACATATCATAATAACCTCGTTCACCTAATATTGCCTCATTTAATTTTTCCATATCTATTGGCATTTCTTCTTTAGGCACAATTGTCAAATACGAACTAATCATTTTATACAATGTTACAGAATTTTCCGGTGCATAAACACCACTATTCTCAAATTTTTTTACATGTTCATCTTCCGATGCTGCCTGTATATAATCTGTAAGCAACGTATTTTTTATTGTTTTATCAAAAGCGCTAGTCAGCTCAGCGGAAGCACTGGCATCAACCTTTCCCTGAAATGTTGCTTTAATATAATTCAAAATATTAAAGCCACTTTTGGCCTGAGCTTCAATTTCAGCAACTATTTTAGCTATTTTTTCTTTATTTTCCTGCGTTGACCAATCAAGCCGTCCTCCATTGGTAACATCAACATAATCCTGTGCAGCAGCTTCATCAAAATATACTATTTTTAGAAACTCTGTTTTCTCAATGTTATTATTTTTCAACTTTTCTGCTCCTTACTATTTCTGTTCCTCGCACAATTTCTGATATCTTTGCATCAGTTCTGCAACACAGGCAGCTTCGCTTTTATAGGCTTCACTGCCTTTTGTGAATCCGTATGCCTGCATGACTGCCATATCATTCTGGCGATGTGCTTTTCGCAGTTCCGGCGGCATGGTCAGTTCATCATAAAGATCTGCAAGGCTGCTATCCGGATATAATGCTCTGGCATCAAGGATTGCCTGTGCAGTCTGTTCGATTTTTTGTCGTTGCTGAGCGGTCGGCTCTGGCCATGGAAATGTATTATATACCACATTACTTGCATAACTATAATCGCTCTTTAATCTGCCACAAACTGTTCGCATCCACGCCATATGAACATTCGATGTCAATACACCAAAATGATACAGAGAAATGTCCGGTATCAAAAACAATTTACTTCCAGCAATAACATCAGCATCGATTACTTCCATCGGAATATATCTTCGATTTTGTGAAGATACTTTCGGTAATGCTAACGCCGGATTTATTCTGTCTTCGCTATAATATCGGAGTCGAACTGGAAATGTCGGCTTGTCAGCATAATGATTAGTATCAGGACTTGGACAACTTAATCGAAATTCACGAACGTTCTTTACACGTTCCATAATTTTAGGATATTTTTTTAACTCCGATGGCAATATATCTTTCAGCCAAAGGCAATATCTCGATTTTCTCGCAATAAAATCTTTTCCCATCATATAAGGATGTATATATTTTTCCGCCTGCGGCTCATTTTGTAGAAATATATTTTTTTCATCTTCCGTCATAACATAGTTTCCATCGTCTTTCATCTCACAGCCAATATACATTTTAGGTACATCAGAAATTGGCGTTTTTCTACTTACAATGAAAACATTATCCGCATCAACAAGATATGGATTTATATTTTTTGCTAATGTCATTCTTCCATCAGAGAATATTTTCTTTACATTTCCACCCACCTGGCTAAATCCGACTATTACACAATGTACATGTGCCTTTAAACTAGCTTCGCTATCCCACTGAAAAGTTCTATGTGCAAAATCAATTTTCACACCTGCTTTAAAAAGCGGTTCCCATAAATTTGCAACTTGTTCACCCTGACATATTGAATTGGTAGAAACATAGGCACAATGTATCAACGTATTATTAATAAAATCTGCGGCTTTCTTATACCAGCAAGAAACGTAGTCCAAGGTTCCATAGTTTTTCCAATCTGATAAAACTAATTTTGCATCCTTTTTCTGCTCAGTGTTCATATTTTTAGTTCCTACAAATGGTGGGTTACCCATGATATAAGATAACTGCATTTTAGGAACAATACTTTCCCAGTCCAGTTTTAGTGCATTACCTTCTACAATAAACGCATTGGTCGTCAATGGCAAAAAATCCAGA
Source organism: Blautia sp. St.27G3 (assembly GCF_059728505.1). NCBI lineage: Bacteria > Bacillati > Bacillota > Clostridia > Lachnospirales > Lachnospiraceae > Blautia > Blautia sp. St.27G3. The sequence goes on from NZ_BAAGFO010000001.1 coordinate 1,084,801, forward strand.
TTCATATGAACGATGTCTTCTGTTTCTTTCATCATCTGTGATTCAGCAATCCATAAAGCAGTCTTGGCAACTGTAACAGCAAAATCATTAATCTCAATTCCATAAAACTGATCAATAGAAACGTGGATTGGTGAGGATTCATCAAAGCCAAAAGTAATCTGTCCTCTCTGCAATTCTTTTATGACTTCGTTCTCCAATCGCCGTATACTGATATATGTTTCCGTAAGGAAATTTCCACTTCCCGATGCCGGATCAAGCCACCGGAGATTTGCCAGCTTCGTCTGGAAGTCTCTCAGCTTTTTATCTTTTGTTCTCTGCACGGTTATCTGCTGAATTTCTTTCAGCTCATTTTTCAGATCGTCCAGAAACAGTGGATCAATGACCTTGTGAATATTCTCAATGCTGGTGTAATGCATACCGCCGGAGCGTCTTGTCTCTGGATTCAACGTACTCTCGAACACAGCGCCAAATATGGTCGGACTGATTTCTGACCAGTCAAAATCTGCTGATGCTTTTTCTAATAAAAGATTTCTGATTTCATCCGTAAAAGGCGGAATCTCAATATCTTCATTTGCAAAAAGTCCACCATTTACATACGGAAAAACTGCAAGCTGTGGGTTATCATCTTTCAAATAAGGATCTCTATCCTCCGGCTTTGTATCAAGGATCTGGAAAAGTTCGATCATTGCTTTTCTCATTTTTCTTGCATCAAATTCTTCCAGATAATCATGGAACATACCATGCTGTCCGAAAATGCCGGCATCCTCTGCATACAGGCAGAATACCATTCTGACACAAAGGATATTCAGACTTTTCATTGCACGCTCTGTTGTTGGATCGGCATATTGTTTTGCCAGTGCATCATACAGCAACCCTACAATTTCACCTGCGGCAATGGAAACTTCCATTTCTCTCTGAAGATTTGTGTTTCCCTCGTCCACAAGGAACTGTAACCGATAATATTCTTTTTCCAGATTCTCCAACTGGATAATCTCCGGATCACCGCCCGGCTTTTCCATGTCATAAATATAAAATGACTGAAAATTGCTAGTTACAATCCATCTTGGTCTTTTTGAATATGGCAGTTCAGAAGAATATCTTTTTGCCTGTTCAAAGGGTGTCAGCATAGAGCCATCAGACTGCCGGATAGCAGCCGTCAGGCTCTTGTTGATACTTTTCTGTTCAATCATTACATGAGTTTTCTCAATATACCCGTCAATAAAACTGGTGTGATCAAGATGTACCTGATCCTCAAAGGAAATAAACTGTGATATTTCAGTTACACCAAATACCATTGTCAGAAGCTCCACCCAGAAAATCTGGCTGTCTCCCTTTTCATATCCACGGTCTTTCCAGTTTTTTGCAAATGCTTTCGCTGCTGCTCTTTGTTGTGCATCTGTCATTGTGGCACCCTCCTGTTACTTTTCATCTGTAAATTCCATCATCTCATCAACGGTGCAGTCCAGTTTCTTGCAGATTTTCTCAATCGTTTCCATTGAGACATACTGATTTTTTCCCATTCGGGCAAGAATATTACCACTAATCCCGGTAAGGTACTGCATCTCTATCCGCTTCATATTTTTATCTATGAGCATTTTCCATAATCTGTTATAACTTACGCCCATAAGCGCCTCCATATTTTTCATATAAACATATTTTGATTATATCACGATTTCGTTAGGTTAAATACCTGTAATTTTTGATATCTTCTACCAAATGGTTGGAGAGGCTGTTCTAACACAAGACAACCTCTCCAACCATTTATTTCGGATTAGTCAAATGGGAGCTCACCATCTGGTACTTCTATGAATCCGTCTTCATCTGTTTTCTCTGTTCCTGACAAATTCGCTTCGGCACCGCTGTCCTTGTTCTGAGCAAATTCATGTTCTTCCACAACCACATCTGTGGTATAAATTGTCTTCCCGTCTTTGTCCTTATAACTGCCAGTACTGATACGACCGCCAATTACAATCCTCATTCCCTTATGAAGATATTTCTGTGCAAATTCTGCACTCTTTCCGAATGTGACACAAGAAATAAAATCTGCTTCCTGCTCACCGTCACGTTTATACCTTCTGTTTACCGCAAGTGTATATCTTGCTACTGCCATATCATTATCTTTCCCGGCATATTTAATCTCCGGGTTCTTTGTCAGTCTTCCCATTAAAATCACTTTATTCATAATCGTTACCATCCTTTCCGGGCATTTCACCCTGTAAACATTGTTATCAGTTTCATTTTTCATCAGCGGTCTGGTGTGCGTTTCCCTGTCACCTGCAGCCGTCTCAGACTGCCTCTGCCTGCATCAGCAGGACACTGACCATAAGGCTCCGGTCAGCCGCCCATCATCGGGAGTGTCATTATGATTCCGCTTGCTTCCAGAAAAAGAAAGGTCATGGCAGAACTCCTGGTAAGCTTCCAGGGTGCACTTATCAATTGTCAAGGTTCAGCGAAGGAACATTCCAAAACGTCCTCTAATTACTAAAGTCAAATAACTTAACATGATGCAAAAGAATCGTGATATTTTTTTGCATTTTTATCATTTTTTCTTTTAATTTCATTAGTCCCTTCACATACTCTGTACTGGGACGAACAAAAACGGACATGATTTTGAAGAATTTTTGAAAAATAATTGTTCCTCTACCTATAAAGCGTTGGAAACAGTATTTACCAACCCTCTTTTGCAAGTTTTTTCGCATAAGTGAAATATTTCCTCACTAATTGCAAGTTTCAGAGAGCGTTTGGACGGTACTTTCGCAGAAAAATTTATTTTCCTACTAATCACACATGGGAAAGCAGAGAATGTCAGATGATTTTGAAAAAATCAAAAAAGAAGCATCAACCACTATTGCAGCCAATGCTTCTTCAATTTACTTTCTTACTTACGAAAGAGATTTCAATATACTTTTTATTACTTTCTTTAATTTCAATCCATCTTTCAGCCCCAGACGATAAAAAAATTCTTCTGTATCTGCTCCACTACTGAATATGGCATCACAGTATTTTGTAATTGCCTCTTTCTGTTCTGGTGATAATGAAGCAATTACCTTTTCATATTCTTCTTCAACTTTATCTGGCTCTGTCACAGATTGCTGTTTCATTTTCCAGTCTGCATACTCTTTCCCCATGTGCTCTGTTATTGTTAGACTGATAAATTCTTCAATCTCCTTTGTCAATTTCATAGATTTATACCTGCCCTTTCCATGTTATCTCACTGTTTCAGATAACTCCGGTAACTATCCAGAACTGAATCGGTAACACCACTTTTATATATTTTACGAATATCAACAATCTGTTCATCTTTCAACAGTTTCAACCAATCCAGTAAATCTTTTCTGCTGTTTGCGAAATTGCAGCATCTTCCATCTGCATATTCAATCCTGTATCTCATACGCTCCTCCTATACATATACCAATTCACTCAACACAATTTCCCGCACACGATTCCTGATATTATTACACTGTCGCACCCACTCTATAGGATTCTGTGCTTTTAATTTCTCTGTCACGCCTTCAGCACTTCTCATTTGTGCTTCAACCAGCTCATACTGTTTCTGCAACTGTTCATTAAGGTCTGCCAGATAACTGTCCAGTTTTCCGGTCAACAGAAGATAAGAATACATTCCCGATTTATGATTTTTCAGATATTCTTTCCGAAGCATTCCCCAGTAACCAATCGGTCTAGTTTCCTCCGGCAAGGCTAACATCGGTATGTAATAATCTCCTACCAGCACATAATCTAGTCCATTGTTATCATCGTGTATTATTTTTCTCTGTTCACTCATGTTCTTCTCCTCTATCAAATCTTCCTCTGTTCTCGCAGATACGCTTCAAATATACTTCTACGAATCAATACTTTTTTCCCAATCTTATAGACTGCCCCGGCTTCATGTGCCATACGGACAACGGGTTTGATTCCCAGCCTGTAATATTCACACGCCATATTGTAGGTCACATAGGCATGGCTCATAAATTCCAGATCTTCATCATCAATCTCATCTGAAAACATCCATACATTACCGCTCATCCATCATTTCCTCCCTGTCTTTTCCTGTCGCCGGTTCATGGAATCGTTCCAGATAAATATCAAAAATATCCTTGTTAATCAGTACCGTTCCATCTATTCTATAAATTGCACCTGCATCACTGGCAAGCTCCAAAAGTTTCTTATGGGAAATACTGTAAATGATTTCTGCCTGTTGATAGCGTAGATACTGTCGGCGTAATTTTCTAAGCTGCTCTGGTACTTCTTTCATACTTGTAATTGGTTTATAACTTTTACCCATGATGTTTTCCTCCAAAATTAGATTTACTGTTTTACAGAAGCTGACCGCTGGGATGTGACTTTCCAAGGACGAAAAAAAGCACCTCTTAGATTAACTCTAAGAAGTGCTCTTACTTCATTGCCCAAACCTGTGCCCTTTCACCTGAAATTCGTCATGCTTCATAACGATTCATCATTCTCCCAAATTTTGTTGTCAAATTGTTGTCAAATGCGGTCTGACATCATGGTTTTAGACATTTTATATTTAATTTTAGTACAGCTTTGCACCAGCCGGAATATGGTTATCAACCATCAGAAGATGAAGTTTTTCTTCGCCCTCTTCCTCATGGATTGCACTGAGAAGCATTCCACAGGATTCAATTCCCATCATGGCTCTCGGCGGCAGGTTAGTGATAGCGATAAGCGTCTTTCCAACCAGTTCTTCTGGTTCGTAATAAGCGTGAATACCGCTTAAAATCGTACGATCTGTGCCTGTTCCGTCATCCAGAGTAAACTGTAACAGCTTCTTGGATTTCTTAACTGCTTCACAAGCTTTTACCTTTACAGCTCTGAAATCTGACTTGCTGAAAGTATCGAAATCAACAAATTCCTCAAATAAAGGCTCTACCTTTACCTTGGAGAAGTCGATAACTTCTTCTTTCTCCGGTGCTGCTGTGGAAGTGCTGTTTTCTGACTTCGCAGACTTCTTGTCAGTGTCCAGGGACTTCATTGTCGGGAAGGCGAGCACATCGCGAATTGCTGCCGAATCCGTCAGAAGCATACACATGCGGTCAATCCCAAAACCGATTCCACCTGTCGGCGGCATGCCGATTTCAAGTGCATTCAGGAAATCTTCGTCCGTTGTATTTGCTTCCTCATCGCCCTGTGCCAGCTGCTCTTCCTGCGCTTTGAAGCGCTCTCGCTGGTCGATCGGGTCATTCAGTTCAGAATAGGCGTTTGCCATTTCCCAGCCGTTCATAAAGAACTCAAAACGCTCTACGTATTCCGGATTCTCCGGCTTTTTCTTCGTGAGCGGTGAGATTTCAATCGGATGATCCATTACAAAGGTCGGCTGAACCAGGTGCTCTTCCACAAATTCTTCAAAGAACAGATTCAGAATATCGCCTTTCTTATGGCGCTGCTCAAACTCAATGTGATGCTCTTTTGCGGCAGCTCTTGCTTCCTCAAGGGTATGAATCTCATGGAAATCCACGCCGGAATAACGCTTCACGGCATCTACCATGGTAATCCGCTCAAACGGTTTTCCGAGATCCATCTCAATTCCATTGTAAGTGATCTTTGTAGTACCGAGAACTTCCTGCGCTACATAGCGGTACAGGTTCTCAGTCAGATCCATCATGCCATTGTAATCTGTATAAGCCTGGTAAAGCTCCATCAGCGTAAATTCCGGATTGTGGCGGGTGTCAAGCCCTTCATTGCGGAACACACGGCCAATCTCATAGACACGCTCAAGGCCGCCCACGATCAGTCGCTTCAGGTAAAGCTCCAGAGAGATTCGAAGCTTCAAATCCTCATCAAGTGCATTGAAATGTGTCTCGAACGGACGTGCAGCCGCACCGCCGGCATTCGATACCAGCATCGGCGTCTCCACCTCCATGAAGCCCTGACCATCCAGGTATTTACGAATACTGCTGATAATCCGGGAACGCTTTACAAACGTATCCTTCACGTCCGGATTCATGATCAGATCCACATAACGCTGGCGATAGCGCAAATCCGTATTCGTGAGGCCGTGGAACTTCTCCGGAAGCACCTGCAGGCTCTTGGTCAGAAGTGTTACCGATTCTGCATGAATGGAAATCTCACCGGTCTTTGTCTTAAACACCTGGCCTTCGATCCCCACAATATCGCCAATATCCATTTTCTTGAATGCCTTGTATGGCTCCTCACCAATACTGTCGCGTGCCACATAAGACTGGATATTTCCCTTCAAATCCTGAACATTGCAAAAAGAAGCCTTGCCCATCACACGTTTCGACATCATACGTCCTGCAATGGAAACTGTTTTTCCTTCCAAAGCCTCAAAATTATCTATTACATCTGCACTGTGGTTTGTCACATCATATTTTGTAATCTGAAACGGGTCATTTCCGCCCGCCTGAAGCTCTGCCAGCTTTTCACGGCGCACCTTCAGTAACTGATTAATATCCGGTTCCTGCACCTGCTGCTTCTTCTGTTCTGCCACTTCTTCCACTCCTTTTTCTATTCTAAGCGAATCTCTGCCTGAATAAGATCCGTCTTTTCTCTCCTTCGTGTACTGTATCACGTTTCGTTCCATAAATGATGCAACACACTAGATTGATCGCTGTATCTCCAGCACTTCATACTCGACAATTCCGGCCTGCGTCTCTACCGATACTTTGTCTCCAACCCTTCGCCCGATCAGGGCCCTGCCTACCGGAGACTCATTGGAAATCTTTCCCTGCAGGCTGTTTGCCTCGGAAGATCCTACGATCTTAAATTCCATCTCTTCTTCAAATTCCACATCAAACACTTTGACTGTGCAGCCGACGTTGATCTTTCCGACATCAACTTCGTCCTCCACCACTACCTCGGCATTTTTCAGAATCTTTTCAATTTCTTCAATCCGGGCCTCGATATCACGCTGCTCGTCCTTTGCTGCATCATACTCTGCATTCTCCGAAAGGTCACCCTGCTCTCTAGCCTCTTTGATCTTGCCTGCCACTTCTTTTCTTTTATTGACCTTCAAATCATGGAGCTCGTCCTCCAGCTTTTTCAGACCCGCATAGGTCAGAAGTTTCTTCTTTTCTTCCATTACCAATCTACACCCTTCCTTGACATTTTTTATCATCTATTGTATGCCAACAATCACACAATTATAGCCGATTCCCTCCTGTTTGTCAAGATTACACAAACAGCATTTTCCAACGTAAAAACCAGCGTTTTTAAAGGCTTTCCCCACCTTTGGCAAACCCGCTGGCAAGCCGTTCAAGTTCCTCATATGTCTCCGCCAGATTAATCTTCGCGCGCAGCTTTGCAGCTCCCGGACACCCTGTCGTATACCAGGAGAAATGCTTACGCATCTCGCGAATCCCGACATACTCACCCTTATATGCAATCTGCATCTGCGCATGGCGCAGCATCAGCTCTGCAATCTGTGCCCTTGAGGGACGCCCGGCTATCTCCCCCGTTTCAAGATACTGTTCTATTTCCCGGAAAATCCAGGGATTTCCTCTGGCCGCACGTCCTACCATGACTGCATCACAGCCGGTTTCTTCCAGCATCCTTTTCGCCTTTGGCCCGGAATCCACATCCCCGTTTCCAATTACCGGGATGCGCACTGCTTCCTTGACCTGTCGGATGATATCCCAGTCAGCCTCTCCGGAATAATACTGTTCCCTTGTTCTTGCATGAACCGCAATCGCAGCCGCTCCGGAAGCTTCCGCAATCCTTGCAATTTCCACAGCATTGACGCTCTCTTCCGTAAAACCTTTTCTTATTTTTACTGTCACAGGCTTCCTGATCGCGCGTGCGGTTTTGGTGATGATCTGCTCCACCAGCGCCGGATTTTTCATCAAAGCAGAGCCTTCCCCATTTCCCGCTACCTTGGGCACAGGACATCCCATATTCAAATCCAGGATGTCAAACGGGCGCTCCTCAATATACGCTGCCATCTCACTGATAATGTCCGGATCTGAACCAAACAGCTGTAACGACACCGGATGTTCCTCCGGAGAAATTTCAAGCAGCGCCTCCGTATTTTTGTTGTGAAAAGAAATCGCTTTTGCACTCACCATTTCTGTGCAGACCATGCCTGCTCCGTTTTCTTTACAGAGCAAACGAAAAGGCAGGTCTGTTACCCCTGCCATTGGCGCCAGTATAATACGATTCTTCAGATTTACATTTCCTATCTTCATCGTGAACTACTCAATCCTCTATAAAAGCTCTACACATGAATCTCTCTTGCCCCGTCAATTACAACCTGATAGTACAGCTCAAGGGAGCGCATCAGCCCTTCCTTCTTACGCTGCAACTCCTTCACCTTAAGCGCAGCACCGATTTCATCGTAAGTATAATCTCCCTCTGCCGCCTCTGTTTTAAATTGTAACTTTCCTTCTGCATCATATTCGATCAGAAAAATTCCGCCTACATCGTGTACAAAAAGAACGCACATAATTTTCAGCTCATCCTGAACGGACTGCGGAAGGCTTCGAAACGACTCGCCCAGATAATATTTCTCCTTATATGAATTTGCTCCGCAAAGCACCATTGAATCCTTTGCCATCGTGCTCCTCCTGTTTCCCGTCATACATATCCATAAATTCCCCGTACAGAAACTTCACCGGCATACACCGATGTCAACGTCCCATCTTCCCGGCGGACCAGAAGCTCTCCTGCACTGTTGATTCCTTCCGACACTCCGTCGTATTCATTTCCGGGCTCCAGGACACGAACCTTTCCTCCGATGCCAACCAAAAGACTGTCATATTCTTCCTTCAGAGCTGAAAAATCCTGTGTCTCCATAAAGCGCCCATAATACTCTTCAAACCGTTTCATGCAGGCCGCAATCAGGACGGCACGGTTTGGCCGATATCCGATCAGACGGTGCAGGGAAATGGCTTTCTGCTCAATCTCCGGTGGAAAGCCTGCCACATTCGTATTGATGCCTGCCCCGATTACTACATATTTAATATAATCAATTTCACTGCTCATCTCCGAAAGGATTCCACAGATCTTTTTCCCGTCAATCACGACATCGTTCGGCCATTTGATTTTCGCGTCCACGCCGCAATAATCTCTGCAGCCGGATGCAACTGCCATGCCCATAATCAGCGTCAGCATGGAAGCCTTCGCCGGCGGCATCTCTGGACGGACAATCAGGCTCATGGCAACTGCACTGCCAGGGGCCATCACCCATGTGCGCCCTCGCCGGCCCTTGCCCTGATTCTGCTCTTCTGCCAGCACAAGCGTCCCCGCAGGCGCACCGCTCTCTGCAAGACGGCTTGCTTCATTATTGGTTGAATCGACACTGTGCAGAAAACAGATAGTCTTTCCTGCCCACACGGTATCCATCCGGCTTCCGGTTTCCTCCGGCGTAACGATATCCGGACGTGCCAGAATCCGGTAGCCTTTGCGTGGCACTGACTCAATCTCATAGCCTTCTTCTTTTAACTGATTGATAACTTTCCATACGGCAGTGCGTGAAACCTCAAACTGCTCACACAGCTCCTGCCCGGACACATAGCCTTCCGCATGCGAAAGCGCCCAGAGTATTTTACTTTTCATTGTCAGTCCTTTCTCACAAAACAGCACTGTGTCTCAAAAGACACAGCCCTGTCTTATCCTATATTAAAATAAACCAGACTGGCCGCATAAAAGACAGCCCAAATCCCTGCACCGCCCATCAAAAGCTTTTTCCCCCGGACCACAAACAATAATGCAAGCGATACATGAAGCAATACGCCTAGAATCAGAATAAAATTCAAAAACCAATGATTCTGCAGGATGTGAAACAGGTACAATACGCAAAGTATACCTGCGAGCATCGCAATGACAGCGCAAAATCCTTCTAAGATCCTGATATCTTTTTCTCTTGCTTTTTTCATCGCATTCCCTGCCCTGTGAACCATTTAAATACCCATCGTTGCTGCGATGACCGCTTTGATCGTATGCATCCGGTTCTCTGCCTCATCAAATACAACAGACTGTTCGGATTCGAATACCTCATCCGTAACTTCCATTGCATCCAGTCCGAACTTTTCGTGAATCTCTTTTCCAATTTTCGTATCAAGATCATGGAATGCCGGAAGGCAATGCATAAACAGCGCGCTTTCCTTTGCCAGAGACATTACCTGTGCATTCACCTGATACGGCAGCAGCACCTTAATCCGCTCTGCCCATACTTCCTCCGGTTCTCCCATGGAAACCCACACATCCGTATAAATGACGTCAGCGTCTTTCGCGCCTTCTTCAATACTCTCTGTCAGTGTAATGATACTGCCGCTCTCTTTTGCATACTCTTGACACTGTGCAACCAGGCGTTCCTCCGGAAAATATTCCTTTGCTGTACACGCTGTAAAATGCATGCCGAGCTTTGCACAGACAATCATCAAAGAATTGCCCATGTTGTAACGTGCGTCTCCGAAATATGCCAGCTTCTTTCCTTTCAGTTCTCCAAGATGCTCCCGAATCGTCAGCATATCGGCCAGCATCTGTGTCGGATGGTATTCATTGGTCAGACCATTCCACACCGGCACACCTGCATGCTTTGCAAGCTCTTCCACAATATCTTGCCCATAACCGCGGTATTCAATTCCATCATACATGCGTCCGAGCACGCGCGCTGTATCCTTAATGCTTTCCTTTTTCCCGATCTGAGACCCCTGCGGATCAAGGTACGTCACATGCATGCCAAGATCATGCGCAGCCACCTCAAATGCACAGCGCGTTCTGGTGCTGGTCTTTTCAAAAATAAGCGCTATATTTCTTCCTGTCAGATACGGTGTCAGCTCTCCGGCTTTCTTTTTGGCCTTCAGATCAGCTGCCAGGTCAAGCAGATATCTGATCTCCTCTGCGCTGTAGTCCTTCAATGTCAGGAAATTTCTTCCTTTTAAATCCATGTTCCTCTCCTTTGCCTTGTCACAGTGTTTCTGTCGTTTTTCACTGTTTATCCTTAACTTAACTGTAAAATTTTCTTTCATCCGTTCCTTCTCAGTCTTTCGCGACCTCAACAGCGGCCTTCACCATACCTGCCACATTCTGCAGCTCAGAAGGAATAATAATCTTCGTTGCCTGGCCGTCAGCCACTTTCTCCAGCGTCTCAAAACTTTTGAGCGTCAGTACGGTCTGGTCTGCCCGTGCCTCCCGAATCAGACGGATGCCCTCTGCTTTGGCCTGCTGCACCTTCAGGATTGCTTCCGCCTCACCTTCTGCCTCACGGATCATTTTTTCCTTCGCTGCCTCTGCACGCAGGATCGCCGCCTGTTTCTCCGCCTCTGCATCCAAAATGGCAGACTGCTTATTTCCTTCTGCAACCAGAATCGAAGATTTCTTCTCTCCTTCTGCTTTCAGAATTGCCTCTCTTCGTTCGCGCTCTGCCTTCATCTGCTTTTCCATGGCATCAATAATCTGTGCCGGAGGCAGAATATTCTTCAGCTCCACGCGGTTTACCTTGATCCCCCATGGGTCTGTCGCCACATCAAGCGTGGACCGCATCGTTGTATTGATCACCTCACGCGAGGTCAGCGTCTGATCGAGCTCCATATCACCGATAATGTTTCGGAGCGTCGTCGCTGTCAGATTTTCAATTGCCATAATCGGGTTCTCCACGCCGTACGTAAACAGCTTCGGATCAGTAATCTGAAAAAATACGACCGTATCAATCTGCATGGTAACATTATCTTTTGTAATCACCGGCTGCGGATCAAAGTCCACGACCTGCTCTTTCAGATTTACGCGCTTTGCCACGCGGTCAATAAACGGCATTTTAAAATGAATGCCTACGTTCCAGGTGGAACGATATCCCCCGAGGCGTTCCAGAATAAATGCCTGTGCCTGCGGTACAATCCTGATACAGCTGGCCAGAACCAACAGCACAAGTACAACCAGAATCACAACGAGAATTACATTAAATGATAATCCGCCTGTCATTGTTTCATACCTCCTCTACGATCAGCTTTACGCCTTTGATCTCTTTTATTTTGACTGTCTTTCCGTCCTCTATCTGAGCATCCTCGCGCGTCGCGCGCGCGGTCCAGTACTGTCCCTTTACTCTTGCCTGACCTGTACCTGCCAGATTGTCAATCGTTTCTGTCACAACGGCAATCTCTCCGATCAGGCTTTCTGCATTTGTCTTCACATGGCCGCGATTCATGTAACGGACTGCCGCCGGACGCGTGACAATCAACAGCACAACAGAAACTATGCAGAATACAACAATCTGCCAGAAAACTTCTGTCCCCGCAATCGCCATTCCAAAAGACGCCAGAGCGCCTCCGGCAAACCAAATCGTAGTAAGTCCTAGCGTGACCGCCTCAACAGCCAGCAAAACCACCAGGATCACGAGCCAAACCACCGCCTGTACGTTGATTTCCAATAAAATAAGCCTCCTCTGCTTTTTGAACATCATACTATATTCTACCGCAAAACACAACCGTTTATCCCGACTGTCATTTCATTTTACAGACATCCACCCATTTATCGCTGCCTGAGAACTGTTCCAGCTCCTCCATCGTCACCTCAATCGCACTGTTGCTGCTTCCTGCTGCGGGAAACACGGTCTCAAACCGTTTCAGGGATTCATCCAGATAGATTTCCACTCCATCCTTCACGCCAAACGGACAAACGCCGCCAACCGCGTGACCAATCAGCTCTGTCACCTGGTCCGCTGACAACATCTTTGCTTTCGTATGGAAAAATGCCTTATATTTCCCGTTATCCACCTTCTGATCACCTGCTGCTACCACCAGCACCGCATGATCATCCACCAGAAACGATAATGTTTTTGCAATTCGTGCCGGCTCGCAACCCACGGCCTGCGCCGCCAGTTCGACCGTTGCACTTGAAACCGGAAACTCCAATATCCTCTGCTGCGCTCCCCACTGTTTTAAATACTCTCTTACTACTTCAATTGCCATTTTTTCCTCCTGCCCTTTACAATACTGTCTTATTTTCACATGCGCTGCACCCGCTGCATCTACTGCACTGACAGCCCACGCCTGTTCTGTCTCCTGCATTTTTTGCCGGTATCTTCTTTCCCGCATGTTTTTGTCCTGCAACGTTCTCTGTATGCCCACAACTGCAGCAACATCCGCCCTTTTTCTTCCGAATATTCCGCAGCGCAAGCAAAAACCACACGATTACGACCGCAACAATTATGTAATCCAGAATCTTCATATACCGCCTCCGTTTCTGTTCAACGCCCCAGACACCGTTTTCTGTTTCCTGCATCTGTCACAGTTTATTTAAACAGCAAACCGTAAACGCTTCATGGTCCTCACACAAATAGACACAAGATCTGATAAACTAAAAACGCTGCCATCCATGCTACCGTACACTGCAGCAGCGCTACACCTGCCGCCTTCCATCCGGATGCAAGTTCCCGGCGAATCGCTGCAATCGCTGCCACACACGGCGTATACAGCAAGGTAAATACCAGAAAACTAACTGCCGTCACAGGCGTAAATACAGCGGACAGGGCCTCTCCGAGATGTTCCATCGACGTTCCAAGCAAAATGCTCATCGTACTGACTACTGCTTCCTTGGCTGTAAATCCCGTAATCAAAGCAGTAGATACCCGCCAGTCCTCAAAGCCAAGTGGTCTGAAAACAGGGGCAATCCATTTGCCGACCAGAGCCAGCAGACTGTCTGCGCTGTCCTGCACCACATTCAGCTTCAGGTCAAAAGTTTGCAGGAACCAGATGATTACGGTTGCTGCAAAAATAATCGTAAATGCTTTCTGAATAAAATCTTTCGCCTTATCCCACATCAGAAGCAGCACACTTTTCGCGGAAGGAAACCGATAGTTGGGAAGCTCCATGACAAACGGTACTGGATTCCCGCGGTAAACCGTATGCTCCAGAATAAGCGCACAGAGAATCCCTACCACCATGCCAAACACATACAGCCCGATCATCACAAGCGGCTGATATCTCTGAAAAAATGCTGCTGCAAACACTGCATAAATCGGAATCTTTGCAGAACAGCTCATAAACGGTGTCAAAAGAATCGTCATCCGCCTGTCGCGCTCCGATGACAGCGTTCTGGACGCCATAATTGCCGGCACCGAGCAACCAAATCCAATGAGCATAGGCACGAAACTTCTTCCGGACAATCCGATCTTACGCAGCAGCTTATCCATAACGAATGCCACTCTTGCCATATATCCGGTATCTTCCAGAATCGACAGAAAGAAAAACAGAACCACAATCAGTGGCAGAAAACTGAGTACGCTTCCAACGCCTGCAAAAATACCGTCAATCACAAGGCTTTCCACCACCGGATTGATGCCGTATGCCTCCAGCCCTGCGGCTGCGGACTGCGCTGCCACATCAATACCGGAAGCCATCAAATCACTCAAAAAAGAACCCACTACACCGAATGTCAGCCAGAAAATTGTCAGCATAATCAGCAAAAACAGCGGAAGCGCCAGGTATTTATGCGTCAGTACACTGTCGATTTTCAGACTCCGGATATGCTCTTTACTCTCATGGCATTTTACAACCGACTGCTCGCAAACCTTTTCAATAAAAGTATAACGCATCTCAGCCAGAGCTGCATTGCGGTCAAGCCCGCGTTCATGCTCCATCTCCACGATACTGTGTTCCATCAACTCCAGCTCATTCTGGTTCAGCCCAAGACGCTCTATGATGTCATGATCGCCTTCAATCAGCTTGGTTCCTGCAAACCTTGCGGAAATCCCAAGTCTCTGTGCATGATCTTCGATCAAATGCGATACAGCATGAATACACCTGTGCACCGGACCGGGATCACAGAAATCCGTTTTTTTCGGACAGATCTTTTTCTGTGCCACATCTACAATCGTGCGTGTGAGTTCGCTGATCCCCTCATTTTTAACCGCACTGATCGGAATTACCGGAATGCCGAGCGCCTCTGACATTTTCCGTATATTGATCGTTCCTCCGTTTCCCCGCACCTCATCCATCATGTTCAGCGCAAGTACCATTGGTACGTTCATTTCCATAAGCTGAAGTGTCAGATAAAGGTTCCGTTCAATATTCGTCGCATCCACGATATTCAAAATACCGTCCGGCTTTTCATTTAAAATGAAGTCACGTGTCACAATCTCTTCATTTGTATATGGGCGGATCGAATAAATTCCCGGAAGATCCACCACGCTGCAGCCTTTGACATCCCGCACCTCGCCAACCTTCTGATCGACCGTCACCCCTGGAAAATTCCCGACATGCTGATTCGAACCGGTCAGCTGATTGAACAGCGTTGTCTTGCCACAATTCTGGTTTCCAACTAAGGCAAGTATCATCCTGCTACCTCCTCCCCTTTGGGCGCAAGCTCTATATTTCGGGCATCCTCAATCCGGATCGTCAATTCATAACCGCGGATATGGATCTCAATCGGATCACCCATTGGCGCCACCTTGCGAACCATAACCTCTGTCCCCGGTATCAGCCCCATATCCAACAGTCTGCAACGGAGCGGTCCCTCTCCGTTTACCGCACGAATCATTCCTTTTTCCCCAATGGGAAGCTTATCCAGTGTCATTTTACCGCCTTCCTTCTCTGATCTGCCGCCTCTGTATTCCTGTCGGAATCACTTGCCGGCATTCCATCGCTTCATTATTATAATCCGTGGATATCGTATCATCTTGGTTAGTCACTGTCAACTTGCAAGCAATACCTTCTCAAGAAAACTTTTTAATTTTTTCCCGGAACTTTTGGCTGATTTTTTATCATAATTTTTTTCTGAAAAGATATTGTATTTTTCTTTTAAAGTATTATAATAAAATGTGTTAAAAGGAAGCATAGCTCAGCCGGGATGAGCGTTCGCCTCACACGCGAAAGGTCAGGAGTTCGAGCCTCCTTGCTTCCACTCAAACGCATTTAGAAAAAGCCTGAATATGATATAGTCCTATATCGGAATGCGTTTTGTTTCCTGCATTGGCAAAAAGACAGTATCGGCTGTCTTTATTTTTTTGCAAACCGTTCTTTCTTTTTCCATTGCAATGCAGGCAATAAAAAAACCTGCACCGGAATATATTTTTAAGTAGCTGAATCATTCATCTTTTTAAAATGATCTCACGTTCAACGTATTGATTGTGATAAATATATTGATTACCTTTTTGCCTGTATTTCATTTATAGAGTATAATAATTTGGCTGAAATTGGTTTGTACTTACCAAAAGAGGAGATTTCAGAAACAACACAGAAAGGAGGATATGTATGAAAAAATATTCCATGCTCCGTGTAATCATTTTCCATCCGCTTAAAACGTTTATTCTTTCGATCATCATGACGTTTGTCTTGTTATATATATCGATTATCCTCAATATCAATTTCGGAGATGACGAGATGTACGTCTTTCTGATTGGAGGCGTTGTAAGCGCAGCATATATTTTGAAGCGGCGGTACAACAAAGGATATGCAGGCGGTTCTACTCCCAAGCGTAAGAAAAGCTGGCTGTTTGGCATGGTAAGGCACATGAACAATTCCGTTGACAGATATGGAAATTCTGTAGAAAATGCACTCATGAACGCTTTCACAGGTTCCTCGTCAAGAGCAGCAGATGAAGCCCGATACCGCGCGCAGCAACAGCAGGCCGATGCAGCGGCACGTGCCAGATGGAATGCGCTTGACCGCCAGAAAAAGGCTGAATGGGATGCCCGCGATGCGGCACTCCGTGGCAAGGATAAAGCAGCATACCAATACCAAAATCAAGCCGATTACTGGCGGAAACAAAGCAAACGATAATTACAAAACAACGATTCATTGAAGAAGAACGCGCTGTTTATTCCATGAATGAATCCCATAATTTTTCCGGATACAGCCCCTGCGCTTTTCGCTCCTTAATTGCAGCTATTACCTGGGGCTTATCCTCCTTATAAGTAACTCCAAACCATTTATCCTCTGATCTCAATACCCGAACCGTCGCACGCCCTTCCTGAAGCAGCTCATCCACGACAAACGGAAGAAAATACTCACATTTCTGTGGATTCTCATCTAAATGATCCGCCAGAAAACTGCAAAATCTCTGTTCCAGCTCTTTCAAAATACTGTTTGTAAATCCCCACATATTCATGGACACCGTACTTCCGGCAGGAATCACAGTCCAGTTCTTCCCATCATCCTCTGTATACATCGTGTCCATTCCCCGTTTTTCAATATGTGTACGCTCATGAATCTTAATCAGGTATCCCTCTTCATCTGTCACGCAAATACCGCGCGCCACATGTCCGTTTTCCGTCAATGTATTTTCAAGCCGGTACCCTGCCATCATATAATGATACTGTCTGTCATCCTCGTACTCTGTCAAAAACTGGTACGCCATCCGAAAAGCACTGCTTCCATAATAGTCATCTGCATTGATCACAACAAAAGGACCGTCCACAACCCCAATACAGCTCATAACAGCATGGCCCGTTCCCCACGGCTTCACCCTTCCCTCCGGCACGTGATACCCATCCGGAATATCATGCAAATCCTGAAAAACATAAGCTGTTTCAATCTGTTTTGCGATCCGGTTCCCAATGGCTGCACGGAAGCTCTCCTCGTTCTCTCTTTTGATAATAAAAACGACCTTCTCAAAGCCAGCACGAATCGCATCATAAATAGAAAAATCCATAATAATATGGCCATACTCATCCACCGGATCAATCTGTTTCAACCCACCATAGCGGCTCCCCATACCTGCAGCCATCACAACTAAAACTGGTTTTTTCATATTCCGCTCCCTTTCCTTTTCTCCTCTACTGAAACTATGTTAAAATGTTTAGATATTAATTTTTTCTCAAAATACTGCCTGTACCAACACCATATAGCAGACGGTTCCTGCAGCGACAGAAAGCAATGTATTGTGCTTCCATTTATGCAGCACCACGACCAGCCCCACTGACAGTACCTCACAAATTCCGTATGAGCCGTCTGTAAATGAAACGTTTCTAAGACAGTATACCACCAGCATCCCTATAATTGCATACGGCAATACCTTTCCAAGGTACAGAACAAGCTTCGGCGCACCGTTCCGAAATACAAGAAACGGTAGAAAGCGAAGCAAAATTGTAATACCTGCAATCACTGCCACCTGAATCAGCGAATAAGCCGTATGATTCATAACGTTCTTCCTCCTTCAAGCCAGCGCTTCTCCAGAAGCATAGCCGCCAGAATCCCGATCATGGCCGGTATCAGAAAACTGGATGCGCCAAAAACAATACGGCACAAAACAGAAATCACAATGCCTGAAACTGCGGAAAGATGCTGCTTTGTTTTCTCCCACTGCTCTACGAAGATCACGACAAACAGCGCAGTCATCGAAAAATCGATACCTGTCGATGAAAAAGGAATCACTGCTCCCGCAACTGCCCCCATCACACTCCCGATCACCCAATAGCCTTGATTCAGCAAAGAAATATACAGATCATACCTTTTCTCATCTATACCATCTGGAAGCTGTGCAGAACAGACAAGCGAATACGTCTCGTCTGTCAGTGCAAATATCAAATATGGCTTTTCCCGTCCCGTTGCATTGTACTTTTCAAGCATCGTAAGTCCGTAAAAGACGTGGCGTATATTCACAAATATCGTCATCAGCGCCGCTGATACAATCGTCGCACCACCGGCCAAAAGATCGACCGCCACATATTGCATGGACCCGGCATATATGGTAAGGCTCATCAGTGCTGCCCACCACCAGCCATAGCCTTTATCCTCCAAAAGCACGCCAAAACCAATTCCAAGAACAAGATACCCTGCCATAACCGGAAGCGACGCCTTCCAGGCATATTTTAAAGTATTTTTTTGTACTGAGCGTATTTTCATAGTGCTATATCCTTCTGTTCGCTTGTCATACCTTAAGTGCCTTTAACAGAACTTTATCTTCCGGAGATACACGATAAGATTCCCTGCATTTCTGAATTGCCTTATTCTGTACCCATGGCTCCAGAGTCTGCTGTTCCAAAAGCTGCAAGGTTCGATCACGATACTTCACAAAGGAAACAGAAAGAGCCCATGCCTGCGCCATTTTTATATAATAAGGCGTATCAATCCCCGGCTTTTCAAAACTGGTTGCAAAAATTTCCATCACCCGGTCAATATATGTATCATTTATGAAATACTGCATCAGAGACACCAGTGCGTATCGGATACAAAATTCATCTGCTGAATGCTCCGCATGATCTGTCACATACGTCGCTGCCGCACAGTCCTTACGATTTCCTGATAGCCACGATGTATTATAGTCAAACCAGAAATCCTGATTCTTTTTCATGAACTTGAAGCCTGATACACAGCAGTCACAATCGCCCCATGAAAGAATACCCGGTATCCAGAATTCCAGATGCCGCACCCGATCCTCATCACTCATTCTGGCACAGCCAATCACCATTCCCTGAAGCATATGTTCTTCCTGAAAAAGATCCACTCCCGGAACAACGTTTTCCATCTCCTCCAGATATTCCTGCCACCCATCCTTCGCCAACCGACGGGCAATCTCACGCAACTTAGGCACACGAACTCCCATACTCGGCGCGACGCTACAATTTATGATTTTATCGTTAAATATTTTAAACTTCGCATCCGCCAGGCCAAACAGCTGCTCCCTTACTTCTTGCCGACTCATCGTTATCCGCCCCTTTTTGTCCTTTATTGCTGAAAATAAATCATCGCATCTTTTAAAGCTTTTTTACCATATTCCGATAGGCGGCTCCGAGCATCTCACGATAAACCTCCTCGCATGCCTCATAACGCAGCCCCGGCCTAGAAGCAAGCAATTCCAGCTTTACATTAAAAAGGCTCACATGAATTCCGGTTTCTATCATTCCGTTTCTCAGATAAAAATTCTTGCGGCGAATACGCTCCAATGCATTTGGCTGCGACGAATCAAGCTCTTCAATCTCAAGGAAGAACTGATTGTCGCGGTACAGTTCCCGAAGCAAAAGCAGTGCATCACTCCCAAGTCCTTCTCCGCGATACTCCTCTGCAATCGCAAAATAATCCAGGAGCACAATTTCCTGCCCAAAAGCCGTAATTGCAAACCCACAGCGCTTTCCGTACTCCTTGAGTACCAGGATTTCCATATATCCCATAGCCGCCTTACGCTCAATCAAAGAAAATGGCTTGCGTTCCTCTGAAGGAAATGCCTTCTGATACAACTCATAAATAAATGGCTTATCGAGGCTTGTCGCCGTACTAATCTCCATAGAATTCTTCCTTTCCCAACTCAAATTCCCCGCGCATTTGCCAAATGTCTGCTTCGCAGCCGCTTTGTCTATTCCTCATGCATATCAAAACTACCACAGCAATTTCCATATGCCCCGTCTGAAAAAGGACATACCAAAATGTCTGCACACATTTGGAATGCCCTTTTCCATATTCTTATATTATTTGCAGATGTCTCTGCCCGTTCGCTTATAAATAAGCTATGTTACTATTTTGCTGTACTTAAAAATTCTTCTATATTCTGAAGAGCTGCTGCTTCGTCTGAGCCATTTGCCGTTACCACGACTTTTTCACCTGATGCCAGCCCCAATGTCATCATGCCCATAATACTCTTCGCATTCACATTCCGGCCTTCGCTCTCCAAGTGAATTTCGCTTTCATACTGACTGGCCACCTGAACCAATAATGCTACTGGTCTGGCCTCCAGACCACTTGGAAGCTGAATCGTGATTTCTCTCTTGGTCATAATCGTATTCCTCCTTGTTTTGCCTTAACTCCTCTGCCAGCTGGCTAAGCTTTCGAAGCCTGTGGTTCACTCCGGATTTTCCTACCGGTGGCTCCAGCATTTCCCCGAGTTCTTTTAAAGATGCATCAGGATTTGCCAGCCGCAGCACAGCGATATCCGCAAGGCCAACAGGAAGCGTTTCCAAACGCTTCGCCGCCTGAAGATAACGGATATCCTCCATTTGTCGTACCGCTGCGTTTACCGTTTTATTGATATTGGCTGCTTCACAATTTACCTTTCGGTTCACATTGTTTCTCATATCACGCACAATCCGGATATTTTCCAGATTCAGAAGCGAAATATGCGCCTCCATAACGTTCAGCATATCAACAATCTGAGCTCCTTCTTTAATATACACAATATAATGCTTTTTACGCTGTACAATTTTGGCATCCGGGCCAAACGTACGAATCAGTGCCTGAAGCTGCACGGCCCGTTCCATTGAAGCACATACGATCTCAAAATGGTATGCTTTCTCCGGATTACTGATAGACCCCGCGCTTAAAAATGCTCCCCGAATAAAAGCTCTCCGACAGCAGGATTTCTGCACCAGAAGCTGATTCGCAGGCGACATACACTCCGCCACCTCTTTGTCTGCATTCAAAAGCTTCAGCGTATGAAGAATTTTAATTACCATCTCATGCGATTTGACAAGCAATGTATAAATTGGACTGCTCTTTTTATTTCCTTTATGTAAGGATACGGAAACACCACTTTCTATATTAAATGCTTTTTGCAATAATGTAAAGCACTTTCTTGCAACGGTAACGTTTTCGGTACGGATTCTTATGCTATACTTTCCAAAAGAAGAAATACAAATCGAACCGCACATGCCGATAAGCGCCGCCAGCTCTGCCAGATTACAATGCCTGGCGGAAGAAATCTGCCATGACAATTCATTTTTTACATCCACTGAAAATGACATTTACGCCTCCGCTCACTCATATCTTCTATCCCGTCTCTGGTCTCCCCTGTCTATTGCGAAAACCGTCTATACCCGCCATGCTTTTTTCTCCCGGTGTTCCAGACGTAACCCGTATTCTGCATGCCTGCCAAGCCGCTCGTACAGCTTTTCTGCCAAAGTCACGGACCGGTGCTGTCCACCGGTACAGCCGATACTGATCACAAGCTGATTCTTCCCTTCCGCCACGTAGTTTGGAAGCAAAAACTCAATCATATCCACCAGCTTTTCCAGAAAAAATCGCGCAGTCTCTGTCTGCATCACAAACTCCTGCACCTCGCCATCCTGTCCAGTCTTTCGTTTCAAGTCATCCACATAAAACGGGTTGGGCAGAAAACGTACATCAAATACCAAATCCGAATCCGCCGGAATTCCGTACTTAAAACCAAAGGAAAGCACTGTAATATAAATATTGTGATACTCCTGACTGCTTACAAAAATTTTTTCCAGGGCACTGCGCAGCTCCCGTGTCAGAAGGTTTGACGTATCTATAATAAAATCCGCCTGCTCTTTGAGAAATTGCAGCACCGTCCGTTCCAGTGCAATTCCCTCCTCAATCCTCCCGGCCCGCGCAAGCGGATGACTGCGCCGCGTCTCTTTATACCGTTTCAGTAAAACATGATCTCCCGCATCCAGAAAAAGAATTTCATAAGAAATTTCTCTGGCTACAAGCCGCTCAAGCACCTGCTGGATTTTCCTGATTTCCATACCGCTGCGCACATCCAGCCCAAGCGCCACTCTGTCATGACCATTCTCCTGCATGACAGACAGCTCCGCAAATTTTTCTACCAATGGAATCGGGATATTGTCTGCGCAAAAATACCCCTCATCCTCCAGTATCTTCAAAGCCGTACTTTTTCCGGCTCCGGACATTCCTGTTACAATTACAAAACGCATTTTTCCAACCTGTTCTTTCCCTGTATACGTTACAACATCTTCACTTCCGGCTCAAGCTGAACACCAAACTGTTCTTTTACCCTCGTCTGTACCTCCCGGATCAGGTTCTGAACATCCTTTGCTGTCGCGTTTCCTGTGTTTACTACGAATCCACAATGTTTCTGTGAAATCTGAGCGCCGCCTACACAGAACCCGCGAAGTCCGGCATCCATAATCAGCTTTCCGGCGAAATATCCCTCCGGCCGCTTAAACGTACTCCCCGCGCTGGGCAGATCTAACGGCTGTTTCGTCACCCGCTGCACCTTCAGTTCCTCCATCCGTTTCCGGATCATTTCGGGGTCTCCACTTTTAAGCCGCAGCTTTGCAGCAAGTACAATCCATTCCCGATCCGGAATCACGCTGTAACGATATCCCAGCTTCAATTCTTCCGCGGAAACTGTTCGGATCTCCCCCTCTTTCGTCAGAACAGTAGCCTCCTGCAACACGTCACGCAGCTCACCGCCGTAAGCTCCTGCATTCATCACAACCGCCCCACCGATTGTTCCTGGAATTCCTGAAGCAAACTCAAAACCGGTCAGAGAAACCGCCTGCGCTCTTTTGGCAATCACAGAAAGCATCGCACCTGCCTCAGCTGTAATCGTTTCACCGTCTGTCTGAATGGCACTCAGATTTTTATAGATCTGTACAATCACACCGCGATATCCATCATCCGATACCAGAAGGTTGCTTCCATTTCCCACAATATAAAACGGTACGCCTGCTTCTCGGCAGACGCGGATCACCTGCGCCACCTTTTCCACCGTATCGGGCGCCACAAAAACATCTGCCGGCCCTCCGATTCGAAACGTTGTATGCCTGCACATCGGCTCCTCACCCAGAACACATTCCGTTCCTGCCACTTCCTGCAATCGCTCCATTAAATCCTGCATAGATTCTTCTCCATTTCCCGCTTTATTCTTAAATCCTTCCGCTTTGACTACACACCAAACCAGTTTTCTACTTGCTATTCATATTGGTTTTATCCTTCCGTCCTATCCTGATTCAGGATTCCGCTCTCCTGAATCCGGACCACTGCCTCTTGCAGCTTTTCCACCGGCAGTACCAGCGCCATCCGGACATACCCTTCTCCAAGGCTTCCGAATTCTGTTCCCGGCACGCAGATTACGCCCGATTTTTCCATCAAATCCAGTGCAAACTTCTCTGCGCTCGTATATCCGGCCGGAAGCGGAGCCCACACAAACATCGTGCCTTCGCTGTCTGGTACCTCCCATCCAATCTCGCGCAATCCGCCGCACAGAGCTTTGCTCCTCTTCTCGTATTCTTCGCACTGCTCCAACACGCGTTCAAACGGTCCCGTAAGCGCTGCAAGTGCCCCGTACTGTACCGGAAGAAATGTACCATAGTCGAACTGCGTCCGCATGGCCCGGAACTTCCGGATAATTTCTTCGTTTCCAAGCGCAAAAGAAACACGCGCTCCTGTGTAGTTGAATGTCTTGGACAGAGAATAAAACTCAATCCCCACATCCATTGCTCCTTCATAAGACAGGAAAGAACCTCCCTGTCTGCCAAACACCAGGTCTGCATAGGCATTATCGTGAAGCACGACAATATCATATTTCTTTGCAAAAGCAATAAGCTCCTCATAAAATGCATCCGGCGCCACTTTACAACACGGATTTCCGGGATAACTTACAAGCATGAGCTTCGCTCTGCGCGCAATATCCTCCGGAATCTCATCCAGTCTGGGAAGAAATCCGTCTTCCGCATACAGTGGATACGGCCACACGGTCGCATCACAAAGTCCCGGACCAACGCTGAAAATCTGGTAGCCCGGGTTCGGAACCAGCACAAGATCTCCCGGATTGCAAAATGTCCAGGCGATATGCGCCATTCCTTCCTGCGAGCCATACATCATCATAATTTCTTCTTTTTTAAGGTCCAGTCCAAAACGACGTTGGAAGAAATCCTGCGCTGCCTCCAAAAGCTCCGGAAGCTCTGTCAGCGCATACTTATAATTCTCCGGATCTTTCGCCGCCGTACTGACCGCATCCACGATATGCTGCGCCGGTGCAAAATCCGGCGTCCCAATCGAAAGATTGTATATTTGTTTTCCCTGTGCCTGCATCTCATTTTTCTTTTCATTCAAGATTGCAAAAATACCGGTTTGAAACCGCTCTGCCTTCTCAGAAAATCTCTGCTTCATCTCTTCTGTCCCTTCTTCTTCCATCTCTTCATCTGCTTCAGGCTCTTCCTTTTCCTGCTCAAACCACAGCGGATGACGCCGCTCCCATATACCGGCCAGCACATAAAGTACTGCGCAGATCACCGTAAGGATCAATCCGAGAGGAAGTCCTGGCGGTGTAAACTTCATTTTGACTGTATGCGTTCCTGCTTCAACCTGCAGGCCGGTCAGCGCTTTTCCGATCGGAAAATATTCGGTTTCTTTTCCATCCACCTTAATACTCCAGCCCTCGTCATAAGGCACAGTCAAAAGCAGCGTGCCGTCCTTTGCTGCATTTATATTTCCGCTTACTTTGTTTCCTTTTACTACCACATCTGTAAGCTGACTCTCTGAAAGCTTATCAATCACTTTCTGATACGCTTCGTTCGAACATGTATAAACCTGCGCCTGCACAGAGGTCTGGTTGTCGTTCAAAGTCACTGTAAAGTCCGCCATATTATTTTCCGCTGAAGCATTAATCACATATAAATGGTCGGTATAATCATCATAGCTTTTCGTATATTCCGGCGTGTTTAACGTGATTGCCGAAACTCTCGTATCAATGCAAAGATAAACCTGTTTATTCTCCGGAATTTTAATGCCGTAATTCTGTCCGTCCTCCATATCAATACAGCGGTCCAGCACATAAATCGGCTCCAGTCCGGTCGCCAGCTCCACAAAGCTGTTCTGCACCAGAAGAGGTTCCGCTGCCTCGATATCCCAGTTTACGATTGCATCCTCCACCATAAAGCCAAGAGAAAGTGCCTGATCGTTTTTATAAAGCGCCAGATCTCCGTCCTCAGCCACGCGTTCAAACTGATACATCGTACTTGCAACTTTCGACGGGGACGCCACATACCGGATTCCCAACACGTCGTTGATCAGCTTTGTAACGCCAAGATAACCGTTTTTATTTGTACGCGCCTCAATACCAAGACTGTCACAGAACTCAATAATGGATTCATGCATCGTGGAATTAAACATAACCAGTCCATTTCCGCCCGCATACATCGTTACATTCCGCATTCTCTGCCGGTCTACCTCACTGCGGAAAAATCCTTCTTCTCCCTGCAAATCTATCATGTTCTGATACGATTTCTGATCTGCAATGTAAATACTTCGCGTCACGCCATGGTTGCAGATAATCCCGTATACGGCATTGGAACAAAGCTCCACCAGCATCACTGCGGAAATCATAGCACAGTAAACAGACTTTTTCAGTCCATACGCAAAACGTCCTATCAGAATCAGCCCGAAATAGAGCACTAAAATTCCCATGGAAATAAAATAAACATACGGCTCAATCTCATCTCCGCGATGCAGATAACAAAATACCAGGAACCCAACCGGAACTGCCAGGGAAAGCAGCAGCTTTACTGGATGAAAACTGCGTATATGCCCCAGAGCGTCATACGCCATCACAAGCAGAACCGCCACATACAGAAAAGCAAAGCGGTTGGGCAGCCCGTTCTGCACGTGGAACCCGTGCCAGATATAATTCAGGATGTTAAACGCAAAACTGAGCACCAAAAGCGCACAAAGCCCATAATGCGCGAGCCTCTCCCGCAGACGGATTTTTTTATCAAACAGATAAAGAACCGCCAACAATACCGTCAAAATACCGCAGTAAATGTTCAGCCCCACCTGCGTGCTGGAAATGTTGACCGGCTCCAAAAAAGCCATATGGTTTTCCAGCAGCTCTGCCAGGCTCTCATAAAATTTGATCGTCGTCGGAAATGTGTTTCCCTGCATCGACTCAGAGGTACCAAGCCCCCGGAAAGCAGGAATCAGGACCACGGCTGCCATTCCGCCCGCTAAAAGCGCATACCAGGCAAAAGTCAGGCAGCTTTTTCCAACCCGCTTCCATGTAATCGTTTTCTGGGAAATCCACCGTACCAGAAAATACAGGCAGGAAAAAATACAGAGCATAAAACCGATATAGTAATTGCACCACAGCCCGTAAAACAGGGACAGTCCGAACAGTCGCCCGCTCTTCCCCTGCGTGATGCGTTCGACTCCCATCATAATAAGTGGCAGCATCGCCACACTGTCCAGCCACATCAGATTGAAATAATACCCGATCACAAAATTGCTCAGCCCGAAAGCCATACCAAACACTACCGGGAGAAATTTACGCTCCGGATCTCTTTTATGCAGATACCAGGAAAAGCATCCGCTGCACAGCCCGATCTTCAGAAGAATCATCAGATCCATAAAATCACAGACATTTTCCTTCGGAATAAGCGCCATCAGAAAATTCAGCGGGCTTGCCATATAATATGCATACGTGGACCAGAAGTTGTAACCAAGTCCACCGGAAAACGAATACAGCAGCGATTCCCCGTTCTGAAGCTTCTGATGCATGTCGGTATAAAACGGCAGGTACTGATGTAACGAATCAATGATCAGTACTGTCTTATCTCCGAATGGCCAAACGCCAAGATAAATAAAGCCGATTCCGGCTGCCAGCACAGACAGCAGAAACGCTGCCAGAAAGAATCTGCGGGACCTCCTTCGCTCCAGACGTTCCTTGTCCTTGCGGTCCTTTAACTGCTCCTGATGATTTTGTATATTTTCCAGTTCTCCTGTCTCATATGTTTTATTTTTTTGAATCCATTTTTTCATAATACAATATCCTCTCCCAGATGGAACGAATAAATGATCTTATCCTTTACTTTACACCCTGTCAGCCGACCGAGCGCGCGTGCGTAGTAATCGAGCTGCGCGCGGTATTTGTCCACAAGCTCCTGCGGATGATTCACCCGGTCTGTTTTATAATCGAGAACAGAAATCTGTCCTTCCTCCAAAAAATATGCGTCAATAATCCCCTGCACCAGTACGATCTCCTGCGGATTCCAGCCGCTTCTGATCTCGTTCGCCGGCACGCCGAGTACAAACGGACGCTCACGGAAGAGTGTTTCGTTTCTGGCTGCCCGTTCCATACGCACTCCGCTTTGCGTTTTCAAAAACCGTCTGACGTCATCCAGACAGAGCGCATTACTCTCTTCCTGTGACATTTTACCACACCTTACCAGTTCTTCCAACTGTAATTCCAGTTCCTCTTTTCTGGAATAATCAAGATTTTCCATAAACGCATGATAAGCCGTACCCCTGGCCGCTCCGGCGAGCGGCTGTTTTTCCTGACGGAATACAGGAATCAGCGGTACCACAGTTTCCGGCTGATACAACTCCTCGCTTTCCGCTTCGTCCGGTATGCGAGAAAGCTTTTTCAGCTCAGATACAGACAGTTTTCCGATGATCTCCCCGTCTCCTTCATGCGGATACACCGCTGCAAAGACCTGTTCCAGATACTCATGCGTTTCCTCATCGTAACAGATGTCAGTATCCAACTGCAACAGCTGTCCAAGACGTACGGTCTTATCACTTTCTCCCGTAAAAACCTGCTGCATATGCTCCTGCTGTGAAACAAGCTGCATGTGATACGGCGGAGCCTGGCAAGAAGAGCGTACTGTTTCCCCTGGATCAACCTCCGCAGCATCAAACAGCGTCCAGGATGACGGATGACGCAGAAGCGCCGGTCCCAACCAGTCCAGATAGGTGGATGCGCCAAACAGCCAGGAATAAGAAAGGCTCTCTCCCTGATACAAAGCTGCCGCCTTCCATTTTTCCATTGCAGCCACTGCATCCGGAATCGCTCCGGTGAGAATCAGTTTTTCCTTTGCCCGTGTCAGCGCCACATAGAGAACCCGGAGCTCCTCACCGAGATTCTCTGATGTTGTTTTATGCTGTATTACTTTTTTCAGAAGCGTTGCCTGCCGCGTCCGAAGCTCCAAATCCACGTAGTCGCAGGCAATTCCAAATTCCGGATGCATCACGACCCGGCTACGGATATCAGATTCATTAAATTTCTTTCCGAGTCCGCAGACAAATACC
This sequence comes from Blautia sp. St.27G3, assembly GCF_059728505.1. Taxonomy (NCBI): domain Bacteria; kingdom Bacillati; phylum Bacillota; class Clostridia; order Lachnospirales; family Lachnospiraceae; genus Blautia; species Blautia sp. St.27G3. The sequence goes on from NZ_BAAGFO010000001.1 coordinate 1,113,432, forward strand.
ACCGGAAATTCCAGACCCTTGCTTTTATGAATGCTCATGATGCGCACCGTATCTGACGCCTCCTGGCCAATGCTTGCCTCACCATAATCCATCTCATATTTTTTCAGGTTATCAATGTAGTGCACAAAATGGTAAAGTCCGCGGTAGCTTGTGGCCTCGTACGCAATCGCCTTTTCCACCAGCATATCAAGATTTGCTTTTCTCTGTTCCCCTGCTGGAAGCGCCTGCACATACTCACCGTAGCCCGTAACCTCAAGCAGCTCCCAGATCAACCGGTATACTGGCGTATACGCGCATTTTGCGCGCAACCTTTCATATACATCAAAAAACTGTTCCAGTTTTTCTCTCAACATCGCATCCGTCCCGTTTTTCTGATACGCACGGCAACAGTCATAAAAATACTTCTGATCAGAAAAACACCGAATCATTGCCAGCTCCTCATCTTCGACATTTCCGATCGCACTGCGCAGAACTGCCGCAAACGGAATATCCTGTACCGGATTATCCAGAATCTGAAGATAAGAAAGCACAATCCGTATTTCTACTGCCGAAAAATAGCCCGTTCTGGAACCGGTAAAGCACGGAATTCCCATCTCCCCCAGTACCTCTCCAAACGCATCCGACCAACCGGTCACTGTGCGCAGCAAAATTACAATATCGCTGTATCTGGCAGGGCGATAGCAGGCTGTTTCCTTATCCCAGACATGCTCCCGTCCAACGATCTCACAAATCCGTCTGCCAACCAGCCCTGCTTCCTCCCGCTGCTTTTCCGCACCTTCTGTTTCCAACAGCAGAAACTCTGTATCTAAAAATGACTGCTCCTGGTCTGGATTTGGCTGTAAGCTCTGCTCTATATCCTCCGTCCTTCGTTCACTTTCCAGACACCCTTCCGATTCTCCTGGTCTCGGTTCAAAGACTGCGCCCGGATATAACGCCGCATCTTCATCATACACGATTCCGCCCAGTTTTTCTGTCATAATCTGGCGGAAAATATAGTTAATGCCATCTAGCACCTCCGCACGACTTCGAAAATTCCGGTGCAGATCAATGCGGCACGATGACGCTTTTTCTTCTTGATACGTTTTATATTTTTCCATAAACAGCTCCGGCCTTGCGAGACGGAACCGGTAAATACTCTGCTTGACATCCCCCACCATAAAAAGATTCTGTGCGCCTTCCCCCTTTCCGCTGACACTGCCGAGAATCAACTCCTGAACGAGGTTACTGTCCTGATACTCGTCAATCATGATCTCCTCAAAACTCTCCGCATACTCCCTGGCTGCCGCGGTGGGAATATTCTCTCCGTTCCGGTGTTCCACTAAAACCTGCAACGCCAAATGCTCCAGGTCTCCAAAATCGAGAATATTTTTTTCCGCTTTTCTCTCTGCCAAAGTATCTATCAGCGCTTCTGTCAGATGCGTCAGAACCCGGATATTCCCACCGCTGCCTGAAAGCTCCTGATACAATACCTCCACAGAATCATAATAATATCGCTGCCGTAACTCTGAAAGCGTGTCCTTCACAGCAGCACGCATCCCCTGCACCAGAAGCTTTTTCTCCTCTGAAATACCGGCGTCTTTTTTCGTTCCGAGCCTCGTATAAGGAGCCATATTTCGAAATAGCCCTGCATAAGACTCATAATCGCTTCCTGTACGCAGCTGCTTGATCAACTCCAGATCTGACAGCAGCGCTTTCTGATACGGATAAGGCCCATCCGGTTCCTCTGCAATGCGAAGCGCTTCCTGAACCTGTGCCTCTGCATCTGCCAGGATTTGCTTTGTATCTTCCACTATATAGGAAAGCCACGCTGACTTGTATTCTTCATCCGGTCTGCCATCGTAAAAACTGCGGCACTGCTGCAGCCAAAGCCTGGGCCACGGTTGCCCCAATGCAAAATGGTACAGAGAAAGGATTGTCTGTTCAATCACCTGATCACTCTTTCCCGGTGAAAACCGCTCCAAAAACTCCCGGAACTCCTCTGCATTTATTTCGTCCGTTTCTTTGTATATTTCCTTGTCTGCTTCCTCTGTTTCAGCTCTTCTTTCACCTGGTTTTACTACTTCTTCTCCGTCATCTTCCCTGGCATTGGCTTTCATATATTGCGCATACGCGCATTTCACCACATCTGCCACCGCTTCCTGCTCAAGAAGCAGCACCTCCCCCTCATCAGCCACGCGAAAAGACGGATCAATCCCTGCCAGCTGAAAATGGTTGCGCAGTACATGCAGACAAAAACTGTGGATCGTCGTAATCTTCGCATTGTGAACCAGCACAAGCTGACGCTGCAGATGCACATGATCCGGCGCTTCATCTGCACGCCGCTCAAGCGCATCCCGTATCCGTTCCCGCATTTCAGCCGCTGCCGCATTCGTAAAGGTCACCACAAGAAGCCGGTCGATATCCACCGGCTTTTTCTCATCTGTAATCATTGACAGAATACGCTCCACCAAGACTGCTGTCTTTCCGGAACCTGCTGCCGCAGATACAAGAATATTTTTCCCTCTTACATCAATTACCTTTTGCTGCTCTTCAGTCCATTTCACTGTCCAGTATTCCTCCGCGCCTCTTCCTCCTGTGCAATCCGCGCCCAAGCCTCGTCTTTCGTAAGCATCGCCCTGCGTTTCTGGCACTTCTCTGGAATCCGTTTATCAAAGCCACATACATCTGCATAATCACAGTAATCACACGCGCTTCCGCTGCGATCCTCAAACGGCTCTGCCGCAACCACACCATTTAAAATCTCTCCAGCCATCTTCTTTATGGTATGAGAGACAAAACCTGAAAGCTGCTCCAGCTGTTCTTCAGACACAGCGCTGGACGTTGCTTTCAAAGTTCCATCCTTTTTAAGCCCAGCCGGAATCACAAGAGAATCGCCCTGCATGGTCTGATCCAGAAGCCGCAGAACCGTTTCATCCCCATTTAAAACGCCATCCGGCCGTAATTTTTTCAAAAGCTTTTCCTGCGCTACTTCTCTGGAGCTGCCGACTTCTTTTTCGAGAATCGGATCGTCCAGATGATAGTAAAATATTCCTGCCGGTATTACTTTCTTGTCAGGATGAAGCCTACGCTCCATCTCAAGAGCTGCATTCAGGTAAACCACCAGCTGAAGCTGAAGCCCATAGTAAAGTGATACCGGATCAAATTTCGTGATACCGGATTTGTAATCCACTACTTTTACATAAATCGTATCATCTGTCTGCGCCGTATCAATCCGGTCAATCCTGCCCTGCAAATGAAGACTTCCGTTTTTTCCGATCTTCACATGAACTGCCTCCAGATCTCCTGCATCAGAAAATGATACCTCGAAACCCTCCGGCCGGAAACTTCCTGCAAGAAGCTGCTGATGCAAGACCCACACGGTTCGCCCCAGAATCCGCTTGATCCGGTTGATCCGGTACTCCTCCCGCGCATCTGTGTGCAGCACACCTGCCCCGTATTCCTGCGAAATCTCATCCACACACTGGTCCATCAATCTTTGCTGATCTTGTAGGGGAATCTGTGTCCATTCCTGTCCCGTATTTTGCAGTCTCCTGGAAAAGAGCTCCATAGCCCGGTGAAAAATAATGCCGAGATCTGCCGGTTTCACTCCATAAAGTTCCCGCCTGGAAAGACGCAGCCCATACGCCGCAAAATGTGCAAACGCGCACGCTGCAAACTGCTCCAGACGCGTCACACTGTTTGCCATGACCTCTCCATACAATTCTTTTGAAACCTGATAGGATAGCTGTCCCTGTAATGCCCCTGAAAACGCGGCATACACAAGCTCCCTTATGCGCGCGCTGCATGAATCCTCCTGCAAATACATCCGATACAATTCCATCCAGGCCGGATTGTAAGCCCCGTCCCTTATTGCAGAGAGGCCTCTTGTAAAATATAGAATACCATTCTTTTTTGAAGTGATCTGACAAATCTCAGCGCCTGCTTCCTGTTCCTGTACAATTTCTATCTGAGGAAAAAGTCTTTCGATCGTTGAAATCAAATACGAAGGACGCATTGCAGTACCGTCACTGCTGCTTTTGCACCAGGAAAGATACAGCCTGTCTTCCGGTTTCGTCAGATTCTGATATAAATAAAATCTTTGAATATAACTATTTTCGCGCGCCGAAGGAGCCAACTCAATTCCTGTTTTCTGAAGAAGTTCCCGCTCCATATCAGAGACAATGCCACCTCCATCTCCTCGTGCCGGAACCCATCCATCGTTTAACCCCAGAAAAAACAGTATCTTCACATGCGACAGACGCGACCGTTCAATGTCCCCCACCTGTACCTGGTCAATACCCGGGGGGATAATTCCGACTTGCGCTTCTGAAAATCCCGCATCCAAAATCTCCAGGAATTCCTGTCCGCTGATCCTCTCATCCCCCATCAAATCCACCATTTCATCCAGCAACGCAATCAAAATGCCATATATTTGCGCATATTCCCTGGCTTCTTCCCGCTGGCCGGACTGCAAGAGCAGAACCTCTCTGTCTTTGAGCTGCTGCTGAATCCGACAATCCTCCAAAAGCGTGCACAGAGCCTGCGCATAAAAAAATACCGTCTGATTTTTCTGCCGCATGTGTTCTGAAAACGGCAAAAAATGCTCCATTGCTTTTTCCCGATATTCGTTGCAAGCCTCCAATTCCTCCGGCGTCATCCCTCTTGGCAGATACGTCCACGGCCTGCTCCACATCCCATGACCGCGTATTCCTGCCGCAAGCACATAGTTTTCCAGCCTGTCCGTCTCTTCCGGTGACAGTCCTGCCATCTGCGTACGCAGGAAACGAAATACCGCCTCACTTGAAAAATCCTTCTCTGCTGCAAGAAGTGCTCCGCGGACAAACTCGAGACATGGATTCAATAGAATATGCCGCGTCTCATCCAAAAACGCCGGAACCTCGTAGATCGGAAAAATCTTCTTCACATAATTATCATAGGAACTCATATTTCCTGTAATGACTGCGATGTCCTGATAACGATATCCCTCTTCTCTCACCAGACGGCAGATTGTCCTTGCCGCAAAATGCACCTCCTGCGCAGGGTTTACAGACACATGCAAAGACAGTTCCAAATCCTTACCTTCCTCGCAAAACTGACGTTCGGAGGATATCCCGAAATCTTTCCGATACTGCGTCCGTTTTATGCGGAACAAATTTTGTTCCAGATGACAGAGCGCCCCTCCTGTACGAAACCTCGGCAGATTTTCTTTCCCGAGAATCACCGGCCCCTCTAATATCTGTCCCTTTCCATGCCCTGCGCGTACCGCTGCCTTGCTGACATTCCGGATCAGCTTTTTGCTAAGCGCAAACAGCTCATGTTCCCGAATCTCTCCATAAAAATCCGCACGCGCATCTATCGTCACCGTAATCCAGATCTGTGGACAGATTGCCAGAAGCTCTTCCATTACCTTCATCTGTGATGGCGTAAATCCCGTAAATCCGTCAAAAGCCAGCGTACTGTTTTTCAGAAGCTCTGAATTCGGCGCCATACGTGCCAGTACATCCAGAAGTTCTTCCGGTTTCATAAAACGATCTCTTTGATATTCCAGAAAAGCACTGTACAATGTCCGTATATCCGCCAGTTTAGCCCGGAGCAACGGCCTGTTTTCCGCAAATTTCAACATCTCCTGCAATTCAAAATCTGTGATTTCATACTGCATCAATTCAGAGAGAACCGACTTTACTTCTGAGACGTAACCCGGCCGATTCATTTTGCTGCCAAGCACTTGCAGCTTCTCCTTTTGCTCCATCGCAACTTTACGCAACATCAGATTTTTTCCGGTCTCCGTCAGAACACTTCGTCCATCCTGCCCCAACTCTTCAAAAATACGGTGAGCCAGTCGCCGAAAGCTTAAAACATCAATATTCATAATCCCTTTATCCGGATGTAATAAAACCAGCTCTTTCTGCGTCTGCATCGTGAACTGCTCCGGCACAATGGCGATATAATTTCTTTCCGGATTTTTTATGGATTCTTCAATCATTCTCTGATATAAAAAATGGGACTTCCCACTCCCGGAATTTCCCATAATAAACTGAAGAGGCATACATTCTCCTTCTATCTCTGAAATTCAGCAGCATAATTACCCGTCAAGTATACTGCAAAAACTGCCCAAATTCTATAAACAATTCTTAAAAATGCAAAACTACACCAATTCTTCACAATCTCAATCTATACAAACCATCCATAATCACATATAATGTAACATATCGGAAGTTCTGAAAGAACTTCCAGCCATTCGCGATAGCGAAGGGCGTAGCTGCTTAAGCAGCGATATGTTAACGAGCAAAAATGCGAACGCATTTTCGCGAGTCTACATTACCGCATTTATAACGTAGCTTATCGGAAGTTCTGAAAGAACTTCCAGCCATTCGCAATAGCGAAGGGCGTAGCTGCGTAAGCAGCGATATGTTAGGAAGAACGAATTTTAATTCATTTGAAATAAAAATTTATACGAAAGGAGGCTATACCGTGATTACTCATTTTAATTCCAAAAGCGTCTACCTTGGCGCAGACCTGCGGCGTTTTAATGAAATTCGTGACTACCTGGATCAGGCGCACATTCGTTACAAATACAAAGTCAAAAACCGTATGGGCCAGTGGGCAGGCCGCGGAACGATTCGTAGCAATACCGGCAGCGCCGGACAGCCTGCCGCATCAGCTCATGAATATGAGATTCTGGTACATAAGGATGATTTTGATAAAATCCGCCTTCCTCAGGCTTAGTATCATAAAGGAGCAGTTGCAAAATCTGTATTTTTGCAGCTGCCCTTTTTTGTATTACAGTAGTCATCCATCATTTCATGTGTAATATTGCGGAAGGTTCCCGGCCATGCAGCATACCACTATACCATTCAGCACGAACAAAAAGGTTCGCCCAACCGTTTTTGAACTAGAAACAGCAGGGGGTGTAAACCAGATCAAAATAATCTTTTACAACACCCTGCTGTTTTTAAAAAATGAATCATTCCATATTTTCTTTACCTGTCTCGGTAAGTATCCAGATATTGCTCCGCTGCCTGCTCTTCCAGCTCCAGCTTTTGCATTAACTTCTGCTTTATTTCCTCTCGCGTCATTTTCATCTCCACATAGATCTCGATTAACGCATGAACTACTTGCGTAATACCTTCGGCAATGCCCTCTTCTCTTGCTTCCTGCCTCTCATACTATCGTTCTTCCCATGCCTGCATATATCTCACTCCAATCTCTTCGCTGGACTTTACCTTACGTACACGCTCATGGAGGCGGTGTATCCGTTCACTTTCCGAACTTTCTGCTACCGCATCTGTTGTATGTTCCAGATAATGTAGCAAATGTACCAGCTCTTCTGATACATCTTTCTTGTTTACGCCTCGGGTATTCAAAAAAATCCGTATTGCACCATCGTTTAACCTGCAATCTGCCACTTCCTCGCATTTTGGCACAAACGTATAGCGATATTTTCCATAACCAAACAAATCAAACGTCATAATCATGATCAAATAGGTCTGATTCAGTACATTATAATTCGGAATCCCCGGTTCCAGAAGTGAAGTATCCATAAGCGCCTGGTAATATCTGCTGCGCCTGCGGATCTTCCATCACCTCATCAAACAGAAAACGACTTGTAAGGTTCAGTTCCTTCAGCGGTAACATATTTTGTGTTTTACGCATCAATTTCTCCTTTTATCATAGCATAATATTCATTTTTTGAACAGGCTTGGGGACAATTTTCACGAAATGATAGTTGGACTTTCCTGATAGAATTCTAATTGGTTTCCTTTTTAATATATCACATATTGTTTTAAATATCAATCTCTAATTAAAAAAATACAGAGGTTGCTGCAAAATACATTTTTCAGACAAACTGCGTCCAAATGTCCGTTTTACAACAACCTCTGTAAAATTTTTAATCTCTTTGATTCAGATGACTGTTACTGGCCAAGGCTTACGAGACGCTCTTTCACCTGCTCCATCATCTGCGTGTATTTTTCCAGTTTTGCCTTCTCCTCATCAATCTTTGCCTGTGGCGCCTTACTGATAAAGCGTTCATTGGTCAGCATCTTATTGACACGGTCAAGTTCTCCGGCAAGACGTTCTTCTTCTTTTTTGAGGCGGGCAAGTTCTTTCTCCAGATCTACCAGTTCTGCAAATGGCATGTATACAACTGCCTCCGGAATCACTGCTGATACGGCATCCTCGCTGATGCCCGTTTTATCAGGCTGTACATGCACTTCACTGGCATAACCAAGCGTAGCAAAGAACACCTTTCCATTCTCAAAAATGCTGCGGACTGTATCATTTTCAGAAACTACAAACACATGCGCCTTTTTACTCGGCGGAACATTCATTCCAGTACGAACGTTTCGGATCGCGCGCACTGCCTCTTTGATTGTCTCAACTGCAGTTTCATCCTCTGTGAAATCCCATTCCGTTTTGAATTCCGGCCACAGGGAGATCATAATGGATTCTTCCTCCGGCTGCAGGGTACAGAATATCTCCTCTGTAATAAATGGCATATACGGATGTAACAGTTTCAGCGCATTCGTCAGAACTGTTTTTAAAGTCCAGAGAGCTGCTGCCTTTGTGGTATCTTCATCATTATACAGTCGCGGCTTCACCATCTCGATATACCAGTCGCAGAATTCCTCCCAGATAAAATCATAGACCTTCTGCACTGCAATGCCCAGCTCATATTTCTCCATATTGTCTGTGACATCCTTGGCCAGTGTATTCACCTTTGAAAGAATCCATTTGTCTGCCTGCGTCAGAGCCTGGAGAGCCATCTCGGACGGAACCTCGGCTTTTTCAAGATTCATCATGATAAACCTGGAAGCATTCCAAACTTTATTTGCAAAATTCCGGGACGCCTCCACACGCTCCATATAGAAACGCATGTCGTTGCCCGGTGCATTTCCGGTCATCAGTGTCAGACGAAGTGCGTCTGCGCCATACTGGTCAATGATCTCCAGCGGATCAATTCCGTTTCCAAGTGACTTGCTCATCTTGCGACCCTGAGAATCACGCACCAGGCCGTGAATCAGCACATGGTGGAACGGTACCTCTCCGGTCTGCTCCAGCGCAGAAAATACCATACGGATTACCCAGAAGAAAATAATATCATAGCCAGTCACAAGCACGTCAGTCGGATAAAAATATTCCAGCTCTGCCGTCTTTTCCGGCCAGCCGAGCGTCGAGAACGGCCAGAGTGCAGAAGAAAACCACGTATCAAGCGTATCTTCATCCTGCGTCAGATGGGTACAGCCACATTTCGGACATACCTTCGGCATTTCACGCGCCACAACCGTCTCTCCACATTCGTCACAGTAATACGCCGGAATCCGGTGTCCCCACCAAAGCTGTCTGGAAATACACCAATCGCGGATATTTTCCAGCCAATGCAAATAGGTTTTATCAAAACGTTCCGGGACAAATTTCAGGGTTCCGTTCTTTACTGCCTCAATCGCAGGTTTCGCCATCTCTTCCATCCGCACAAACCACTGCGGTTTGATCATCGGTTCCACAGTCGTTTTACAGCGGTCATGTGTCCCCACGTTGTGGTTGTGCGGAACTACCTTTACAAGGAGTCCCAGATCCTCCAAATCCTTTACGATTGCCTTACGAGCTTCGTAACGTGCCATTCCCGCATATTTGCCGCCCAGTTCATTGATCGTGGCATCATCATTCATTACATTAATTTCCGGCAGGTTATGACGCTTGCCTACCTCAAAATCGTTCGGGTCATGCGCCGGCGTGATCTTCACACAGCCGGTTCCGAACTCTTTATCTACGTAAGCGTCTGCAACCACAGGAATTTGGCGTCCGGTCAGAGGCAGCTCCAACATCTTTCCGATCAGATGCTGATAGCGCTCATCCTCCGGGTTCACTGCAACAGCCGTATCGCCAAGCAATGTTTCCGGGCGTGTCGTTGCGATCTCGACAAATTTTCCTTCTTCCCCGACAATCGGATAATTGATGTGCCAGAAAAATCCATCCTGATCCACATGTTCTACCTCTGCGTCAGAGATAGAAGTCTGACAGACCGGACACCAGTTGATGATTCTGGAACCTTTATAAATGTAGCCTTTCTCATACAGACGGATAAATACCTCCTGAACTGCTTTGGAGCAGCCTTCATCCATCGTAAAACGCTCGCGGTCCCAGTCCGCGGATGCACCGAGTTTTTTCAGCTGGTTAATAATCTTTCCGCCGTACTCTTCCTTCCATTCCCAGGCATGTTTCAGAAATTCCTCCCGGCCGATCTCATCCTTGTCTATACCCTGCTCCTTCAGCTTTGCCGTTACCTTTACTTCTGTTGCAATCGCTGCATGGTCTGTTCCCGGCTGCCACAGGGTCTCATATCCTTGCATGCGCTTGAAACGAATCAGGATATCCTGCATCGTCTCGTCCAGCGCATGGCCCATATGCAGCTGTCCCGTAACGTTTGGCGGCGGGATTACGATCGTGAATGGTTTTCTGTCCGGATTCGGCTCAGCATGGAAGTATTTTTTATCAAGCCATTTCTGATAAAGACGATCCTCAAGACCTTTCGGATCATAGGTTTTTGCAAGTTCTTTGCTCATGGTTTCTCCTCCTAATTGATTTTACGGACAGGTGGCCTCTCTGGCACGCCGTGCGCTACCTCGATTCCGCTTCGCTCCATCTGCACAGCACACAAAAAAGCCCTCTGTATACGTGAGTATACAAAGGGCGAATGTCTCGCGGTACCACCTTTTCTTGCAGATTTACTGTATTTTATCAAATATATCTGCATCTCTTCCTTCTGTAACGGGAAGTCCCGGAACGGCTTACACACCTGTCGGCTTCGGCTATTCAGTTCAAAAGCTACCTTCCGCACCCGCCATCCTGGACCGCCTTTCAGCCGGTGAGCTGTCCTCTCTTTTGGCGCGCAGCACGTACTCCTCTTTCTCATCACTTTTTTTCTGATGGTTTTAATCTTAACGAACCGTTCTTTGTTTGTCAAGTCTTTTTATCGCTTGACAACTCCCTGCTTCAATGATAGTATGCTCTGTGAACTTTTCACATTGTGAACTTTTTCAGGAGATTTTTTATGGAACATCAAAACGAAGAACTATTAAAGGCCTGGCTTCGCCTTTCTGTCGGAGTCAACAATGAAAAGCTTGTACCCGATATGCCCTACAATGAAGCGCTGATCTGTAACATTCTCTACTGGAATATGACAGAGCATCCCGAGAATAAAATGACAGCGACACAGCTCTGCCAGCGGACGCGCATGCTCAAGTCACAGATGAACCGCACATTAAACAACATGGAACAAAAGGAAATCATTATCCGGGAGCGATCAGAGACGGACCGGCGTCAGGTTTTCGTACAGCTGAATCCCTCTCAGCTTGGCGCATATCAGAAACAGCATCAAAAAATATTAGATATGATTGATCTCATAATTGATAAAACAGGTACTGAAACGGCACAACAGGCCATTTCTATTTTTAATCAGCTGGCAAATGCTGCAATGGAGGTATGGAAATGATTCGAATCTTAATAGACTCTGCTTCTGATTACACTGTATCAGAAACAAAAACAAAAAATCTTGAGCTTGTACCAATCAGCTTTGTCATTGGTGAACAGACCTACACAGATGGCTATGACTTAAGTCGCGACGGTTTTTATGAACTGCTGCAGGAAAGCGGCAATTTTCCTACAACCTCACAGCCCTCGCCGCAGGCTTTTCTTGATATTTTTACTGATGTAAAGGAAAAAGGAGATGAACTAATCTGCATTCTGCTTTCCTCAGCACTCAGCGGTACTTATCAGAGCGCTGTACTGGCAAAAAATATGGTGGAATATGATTCCATTTATCTGATTGACTCCCTGTCTGCCACCTACACGATCAAAATCATGGCAGATTATGCATGTACACTCCGGGAGAAAGGCTACACAGCTCACGAAATCATACAGGCAGTCGAAAATCTCAAATCCCGTGTAAAAGTACTGGCAGCCCTTGATACCCTGGAATATCTCGGCCGTGGCGGCCGCATCAGTAAAACTGCGGCCGCGATTGGAGACCTGGCTAACATCAAACCAATTATTACGATCAATGAAACCGGGAAGGTGGATATTCTCGGAAAATGCCTTGGAAAAAACAAAGCCATTGCCGCAATCCTCAAACATTTACAGGAAACCGGAGCAGATCCCTCATTTCCCATTTATCCGATTTATTCCTATGGCACGGACAACTGCGAAACCATGCAGAAAAAAATGCAAAAAGAAGGCTTTGAAATGAACGAAATGCTGCAAATCGGTTCTACAATCGGAACTCATATCGGCCCAGGTGCTTTTGGAATTGTATTTGTAACCGCGAACTAAAAGGCAACACTGTGTTCCAACTCTGTCAAATACTCCTCAAATACATCAAGCGCTGCATGCACCGGCTGCGAAGTTGCCATATCAACACCACAGATTCTTAAAAGATCAATCGGGTCCATGGAGCTGCCGCCACTCAGGAACTTTTTGTACTTCTCTACAATACCTGGTTCTCCTCTCAGAATCTTGCTGCTGATGGCAATCGCTGCCGCAAACCCGGTCGCGTACTGATATACATAAAATGGCGTATAAAAATGAGGAATACGCGCCCACTCATACGCAATTTGCGGATCTGAAATCATAGCATCACCGAAATACTTTTTATTTAAGTTCAAATAAATCTCACAGATCTGCTCTGCCGTCAGGACGCCGCCCTCTGACACAATGCCATGCGTCATCATCTCAAATTCTGCAAACATCGTCTGGCGGTACATCGTGGATTTAAACTGTTCCAGAAAATGATTAATCAGATATCTGCGCTCACCGGCATCGTCAGACCGTTTCAGCAGATCATGGATGAGCAGAGCTTCGTTGCACGTAGAAGCCACCTCTGCCACAAAAATCCGATACCCGGCATAGAGGTAAGGCTGCGCGTGGTTCGAATGCCAGGAGTGCAGGGCATGCCCCATCTCGTGCGCCAGAGTAAAAACATTGTCCAGATTCTCACGATAATTCAAAAGCACGTACGGATGTGAGCCATAACTCCCCCAGGAATACGCACCGGTACGTTTGCCACGGTTTTCATACACATCAATCCAGCGATGGTCAAAACCTTCCTGCAAAAGCGCCAGATATGCTTCTCCGAGAGGTGCCAGGCCCTGTTTAACCATGCGCTTTGCATCCTCAAAAGAATACGGCTTTTCCGGACACTTTACCAGCGGTACATACACATCGTACATGTGAAGTTCCTCAACACCCAGCAGTTTTTTGCGCAACCTGACATAACGGTGCAAAAGCGGAAGGCGCTCATTCATGGCCTGAATCAGATTTTTGTAAACTGATACCGGAATTGCAGTCTCATCCAGCGCTGCCTCCATAGCCCCCGTATAATGATGTTCTTTTGCGAAAAAATCCGCCTGCTTCAGATTGGCATAGTACAGTGCCCCTATGCTATTGATAAACTGTCCGTATACGGAATACAGTGTTTCAAATGCATGTCTGCGCAGAACTCTGTCCTGGCTCTGCTCATATGCCACGAAATTCCCCACCGTAAGGGGCAGTTTTTTTCCCTCTCCATCTTCCACTTCCGGAAAACGAATGTCCGCATTTTGAAACATCGCATACACATTTGACGGAGCCTCTCCAAGCTCCGAAGCACGCGCCAGCATCGCTTCTTCTTGTACCCCCAGCACATGCTCCCGTTTTCTTGTAATCTGCCCGATAAAGCGGCGGTAAAATTCCAGATTCCGGCACAAAGTGCCATCTTTTTGTATATACTCCGGATTCTCAGCAAAATATGCATCCATCCTGTCCTGCAAAATTGCGAGCAGCTCGGGTTCCAGCCATGACACTGCCTGCATCAGATTTGCCCCCGCAACCTGCATTTCCCCGCTCATCTTCTGATATTTTGCATTCGTCGTATCCTGATGATATCTCTGATTGGCGTAAACATGCAGCGCTTCAAAGACCTCCATCGCCTGCTCATACAGACAGAGCGCCTGCAAAAGCTGCTCCGCTCCTGCCTCTAGCGTCCCCTGCAAGGAAGTAAGCTCCTGTGTCATTTTTTCGAGACGTTCTTTTGCTTCCTGATACGCCTCATCTGTCGTATAAAGATCTGTCAAATCCCAGGTATCTTCTGTTCTTTGCTGTTCTCTTGTAATAACGTCCTTCTGTTTCATGTTGGCATCTCCTCTTTTTCCAGGTCTTCGACCGGTCTCCATGCCTTCCCAAATCCGACATCTTTAAACAGCGCCACCAGACCTGTAATCTGTTTAAGCCTTAAAATCTCATCCGTGTCCATTCCGAGATGCTTGGAAATCCACGCATCCGATCGGCCCAGCTCATGCAGTTCCTTGACAATATTACTCATCAGATCCACATTGTGACTGCCGCGCGCACGATTGTGACGGATGGTACTGGCCATTCTGCGGTCCAGGGGCTTGTCGATCACAGAGACCGGCAGCAGGCCCTGTTCCCGCTCATAAATATCCTGATGTTCCAGCATAATCCGGTATCGGTGAAATCCATCCACAATCACGTAGCAATCCTCATCCCGATTGTGATAGCAGACGATTGGCATGGTATATCCGTCAATGCGAATGCTCTCATACAGCAGCTTCATCTCGGGCGGCGCTACCGCATTCGGATTATACGTATTCGGTTTGATCTTCTCGATCGGAACCGCTACAACATTGTATACCGGGCTTTTATACTCCATGCTCCATCTCCTCCACGCTTTTGTACTCTTTTCGGATATAATCAATCCTTCTTTGCTGTTCCCGATCCATGCCAAATCCCATGAACCGGCAGATATGGTCGTTTTTCAAAATACAGTAACACATTCTTTTCCAGCTCGGAATGTCTTTACTGGACTTAATATCATCGGTATCGTCCGGAATTTTCCCCCTGAATATCACACGTGATTTTTTGTTCAGCGTATAGTTTGAGACACCGTTTCTCTGGATATTGTAGCCTCGCTCTTCCAGTTCCTTTATGGTATCTTCATCCAACCCGCCTCCCGTCTCGTGCCAGAACCGAATGGAAGTGTTAAACTTTTTGACATAGTTGTTCCGCAACCTTGCCGGAAGTGTATCCAGCAGAAAAACCGTATACTCCTTCCAGGTGTACCCTTCCGGCAGCGTAATATTCCGATAGCCCATGGCCTTTGTTTTTCCATAGATACTTGCAAAATTAGCGCCCTTGACACGACCGACCAGCTTTACCCATATTTTGGGGTCAATCACCCGGTACAAATTCAGCGAATCCCTCGAATAATCATTAAACGGGGAAGCCACACGCATCTGAGAGACTTTCAGCCCTGCCATATAGTATAGGTCGTACAGCCGGTTATAATCATATCCAAACACATAATTTGCATGCCAGATATCGTTTGCAGACCAGTCGTACAGCGGCGAAGCACACCAGACATCCTTAAACTGCCGGCTGATCCAGCACTGATCTTTGTATCCGTACTTTTTGTTTACAAAACCACTGTAACGCTGCAAAGACTCATCGGCCCGCATTCCCAGCAGGCATACTGTCTTTTTCCCTCCATGTGCCAAACGGTACCATCGCCCAAATTGCTTTGCCAGATCTTCCTGATGCATTTTATAATGGTAAGTCGTAATTGGATTATTTTCCAGCCGAATCACATAATCTTTATCCGGCATAGGCCGCACCCAGGCATCCTTTTTCTTATCGTCCCAGGGATACCAGTACATCTCATAACTCCCCAACGCGGTCCGCGTCGCCATGGGCAGACATACCCAGTAAAGCTCTGCCTCCTTCTTAATCCGTTCCATCGTCCGCTCGACATACTCTGTAGTTACAGAATACTGCGCTTCAAAATCCTGATGAAACACGCCAACTACTTTTTCCGGATAGTGCCTTCGGCGGTAATCAAGCATCAGATTCAAAAGTAAACCGCTGTCCTTTCCACCGGAAAATGACACGTACACATTGTCAAACTCTTCGAAAATAAATCGAAACCGTTCATGCAAGGCCTCATATACATTCTGCTCTGAATACTGTCTTTTCATAAAAATCCCGTCTCTTTCGTACCTGAGCGAAACAAAATCCGCCATTCTCATTTGTATATTGGATTATATTACCAGATTTTACCAATTTTTACAAGGAACGCAAAAAGCAGTTTTAAACAAGTTTTTTATACACCAAAAGCTCCTGGCATGCACGGTCGAGGTCGACCATACAAGCCAGGAGCCCTAATATTTTATTTCTATTTTTTTATGTTCTCTTATATTTTGTCTTTTACCGTTCTTCTCTGAAATACGATTGTCCAAGCGAAAACGGCGGCTGATTCTCCCGCTTATTGCGCATGCTCGTAAGAACAAGCACCACCAGCGTAACAATATACGGGATCATCTTGTAGATCTCCTGAAGCTCCATATGTTCCATTCCGGTTGGAATATACAAATACAGGATATACAGTCCTCCAAAAAAAATCGAGGAGAAAATTCCCACTACTGGACGCCAGATCGTAAAGATAACCAGCGCAATCGCCAGCCAGCCACGGTCGCCGAATGCATCGTTTGACCAGACGCCGCACGCGTAATCCATGACATAATACAGACCGCCCAGACCTGCGATCATACAGCCAATGCAGGTAGATGCATATTTATACTTTGTTACGTTGATTCCCGCCGCATCCGCCGTACCCGGATTCTCGCCGACTGCCCGTAAGTGCAGGCCGACACGCGTGTGATTCAGCACATAAGCGCATACGATTGCAATGAGGATCGCCACATAAGCCAGAAATCCATAGGACAGAAAAATTTTCCCAAACCATCCCATTTCCCCTGCAAACGGAAGAGATTTGCTGAAATAATTGCTGGTCGCCGAAAGAGCGATTGACGGTACATCGCTGCCCGACAATTTAATCAGAGAACCTCCAAAAAAGTTTCCAAACCCAACGCCGAACGTCGTCATGGCAAGACCTGTCACATTCTGGTTTGCCCGCAGTGTAACAGTCAGGAAACAGTACAGAAGCCCCATGCAAAGAGACGCGAACAGGCAGCATACAATCGGTATCAAAAGCGCCAGAAATCCATTCATGTCCGCCGGATCAGCCAGGGACTGCTCATAGAAAAAGGAACCGATTACACCGCCGATGGCGCCCACATACATTACGCCCGGGATTCCCAGGTTCAGATTGCCGGATTTTTCAGTCAGAATTTCCCCGGTACTTCCAAACAAAAGCGGAATCCCCTGCACCACTGCTCTTGGTATAAATGCCACAAGATTAATCATCTGCCTTCACACTCCCTTCCAGCTTCTTACGGAAATGAATCTTATATGCAATAAAAAACTCACATCCAATGATAAAGAATAAAATAATGCCTGTCAGAATATCTGAAAATGACTGGTTCAGGCCAAAGCTTGTCGAAATTTCACTGGCCCCCCTGTTCAGGAAAATAATCAGGAAACTGGTGAGAATCATCGTAAACGGATTGAATTTTGCCATCCAGGAAACCATAACAGCCGTAAAGCCCTGTCCATTTGCCACAGTAGTTGTGACAGTGTGGTTGATTCCACCAACCAAAAGCAGGCCGACCAGACCGCAGATTGCTCCGGATAACAGCATAGTACGCATAATGATCCGCTCCACCTTAATTCCGACGTAACGCGCCGTGCGTTCGCTCTCCCCAACCACCGAAATTTCATAGCCCTGTTTGCTGTAATTCAGATAAACATACATCAGAACCGTGACTACAAGTGCAACAATAATGCTGAGCAGATATTTAGAACCAGCCACCTCCGGCAGCCAGCCGATATTCGTCTTCTGGTTGATAATTCCGATCTTTCCCGAGCCCTTCGGCATTTCCCAAACAATCGTATAAAAAGCCACCAGCTGCGTCGCAATATAGTTCATCATCAGCGTGGAAAGCGTTTCATTTGTATTCCACTTTGCTTTAAAAAATGCCGGAATCAGGCCCCAGATTGCTCCGGCTCCCAGGCTGCACACAACCATCAGAGCAATCACCGCCGCATGCGGTACCTTACCTGCCAGACAGATCATACACGCCGCGGCCGCCAGACCTCCGACCAGCACCTGGCCTTCCCCTCCGATATTCCAGAAGCGCATGCGAAACGCCGGCGTCAGAGCAAGTGCAATCAACAACAGAATGGCCACATTCTGAAAGGTAATCCACGTCTTACGCACAGTTCCGAACGCACCTACAAAAATAGACGTGTACACTTGAATCGGATTGATACCGGTGAGCACTGT
Organism: Blautia sp. St.27G3; assembly: GCF_059728505.1. NCBI lineage: Bacteria > Bacillati > Bacillota > Clostridia > Lachnospirales > Lachnospiraceae > Blautia > Blautia sp. St.27G3. Next base: position 1,131,640 of record NZ_BAAGFO010000001.1, read on the forward strand.
CGTCACCACAGCACAGACCACCAGGGCTGCCACAATAGCCAGCAGGCGAATCCCCAGTGATTTCTGCCACGATATTGCATCACGTTTTACGATATGGAACAACGGATCTCTGTGTTTATTTTTCATGGCCTGCACCTCCCACGCGCGTCATCATCATTCCGACCGTATTTTTATCGGTTGTCCTGCCATCTACAATCCCGCTGACCTGACCGCCGCAAAGAACCAGAATCCGGTCACAGAGTTCCAGAAGTACATCCAGATCCTCGCCGACGAAAATCACTGCTACACCTTTTTCCTTCTGCGCATTGATCAGATTGTAAATCGTATACGAAGAATTAATATCCAGACCGCGCACCGCGTACGCTGTCATCAGAACCGTCGGTGAAGACGAAATTTCGCGGCCGACCAGCACTTTCTGTACATTTCCTCCGGACAGCCTCCTGACCGGCGTGGAAATGCCAGGTGTCACAACTTCCAGTTCATCCACCACCGTCTCCGCAAGATGTCTCGGCTCCTTGCGATCTGTGAACACTGAGTGCCCTTTCCGGAACGAACGCAGCATCATATTGTCTGCAAGATCCATATCCCCGACCAATCCCATTCCGAGACGGTCTTCCGGAACAAACGAAAGCGCCACACCCATATCGAGAATCTTCTGCGGGTCTTTTCCGATCAGCTCTTCCCGCGTGCCATCTTCCCCGATATAACAGATGCTTCCACTCTCTGTGGGCTGCAATCCAGCGATTGCTTCCAGAAGCTCTTTCTGCCCGCAGCCGGAAATCCCTGCAATACCCAGAATCTCACCGCTGTTCGCTGTAAACGAGACATCCTTCAGCTTTACGATACCGTCCTCGCTGCGCACTGTAAGTCCCTGCACCTCAAGTCTGGTGCTCGGATTCACCGGCTCCGGTCTCGTAATATTGAGCGACACTTTATGACCCACCATCATGTTCGTCATTTCAGCGGCATTCGTGTCCTTTGTCATCATATCGCCAATAAAACAGCCGCGGCGCAGAACTGCAACACGGTCTGACAGGCTCTCCACCTCATGCATCTTGTGCGTGATAATCACAATTGCCTTCCCATCGTCCCGCATGTTGCGCAGCACTGAAAACAGCTTCTCCGTCTCCTGCGGCGTAAGTACCGCCGTCGGTTCATCCAGAATCAAGATATCCGCGCCGCGATACAAAACTTTGATAATCTCCACCGTCTGTTTCTGTGATACGGACATATTGTAAACCTTCTGCTGCGGGTCCACCTCAAATCCGTATTTCTGGCATATTTCCTGAATTTTTTCGGATGCCTCTTTCAGATTCAGCTTCCCTTTCAGTCCCAGCACAATATTTTCTGCTGCAGTCAGCACATCGATCAGCTTAAAATGCTGATGCACCATTCCGATTCCCAGCGCATAAGCATCCTTGGGCGAGCGGATTACCGTCTCATTTCCATTAATAAAAATCTGTCCCTCATCCGGAAAGTAAATACCGGAAAGCATATTCATCAGTGTCGTTTTCCCGCTGCCGTTTTCTCCAAGCAGAGACAGGATCTCACCTTTATAAATATCCAGACAGACCTTATCGCTGGCAACTACAGAGCCAAACTTTTTGGTGATATTTTTCATTGTCACCGCAGCCGTTTTGCCTCCCACCTGTTCATCCTCCTTTTTCTCTGTTTCCTGTAACGAGTAAAAAATACGGTGCAGCGAGAATCGCTGCACCGCTGTATGCGTATTCTTCTCAGATTAGAATGCAGTATCCAGAAGTGTAATACCATCGATCTGAAGATCAAAGTACGGAGCGGAACGCAGTCCTTCTCCAGACTCATTAAAGTAACCGTCTACGATTACTTCGTGATCCTTCTCATATTCAGGATCTGTATCAACATCTGCCATATAGCTCTCAAGCTTCTCGCCCTCTACAGTAAAGGTTGCTGTATCAAACACATGAAGGTTTCCTGCTACCAGCTCTTCAGAAGCCGCTGCAACAGCCTCCTCTGTACCCTCTGCGATTGCACTGCCGAACTCAGTCAGAACAACAGAACCTGTGGAGATATCTCCTGTCCAGTCTGCTGCGATTGCTTCGCCGCTTGCCACACAACCCATTGCATACTCAAAGTACGGCTCCCAGTTGATTCTGGAAGATACGATGAAGGTATTCGGGCAGGCGCTTGCTGTACTTCCGTTGTAGGAAACATTCGGCACACCGGCAGTTTCACATGCAGTCGGAGCACCCATAGAATCCGCATGCTGGCTGATCAGAACACAACCGTCCTCGATCAGTTTGTTTGCGCCTTCTTTTTCAGCCGTCTCATCATACCAAGAACCTGTAAAGGTTACTTCCATCGTAACGCTCGGGCAAACAGAACGTGCGCCAAGGAAGAAAGAAGTATAACCGGAAATTACCTCTGCGTATGTATAAGCGCCAATATATCCCATCTTAGCCTGATCTTCCGTAATCTCACCGTTTGCGATCATCTCGTTCAGCTTCAGACCAGCTGCAATACCAGCCAGGTAACGGCCCTCGTAAATAGATGCAAACGCATTATGGAAATTGTCAAGCTCTTCCGTATGTGCCTTTGTACCAGTTGCATGGCAGAACTGAACATCCGGGAACTCTCTTGCTGCCTCAATCATATAGTCCTCATGACCAAAGCTGTCTGCAAATACGAAATTGCAGCCTGCATCAGCCAGCTCACACGCTGCTTCGTAGCACTCCTGTCCCTCCGGGATACCAGTCTTCATGACAGCCTCAATGCCCATCTTTTCACATGCTTCCTTTGCAGCATTGATAAAGTTCAGGTCATAGGTGGAATTCTCGTCATGCAGAAAAATAAAGCCTGCTTTTACTGTCTCTTCCGCACTGCTGGCAAAGCTTGTGAACATGCCAAAGGTAAGAATCATAGCAACTGCCAGAAACAACTTAACACTTTTTTTCATTTCTCTTCTCCTTTTTTGATGAAATGTTAGTGAAATACCAGTGGTGTCAGCCTCAAAATGCGGCACGGACAAAAGATGTGATCCTAAATAATATCCGGAGCTAAAAAAAGCACCGAAAGTTATAAAAAGCAGATATACAATACCGTATATCTGCAGACGCTCTTTGCATACACCCAATAGTCGCAACTGAACGGCGTGCGGTAGAAACATCTGAACCATCTTTCCAGACCTATATCGGATAACACTACGTATTTAAATTTTAGCAATTTCACAGACGCTTGTCAAACGAAAAGACATACTGCAAACTGTTTTCGTGAAATTCATCAAAAAAGGAACTTAGTTTTTATATTTGTTATCAAATTCGCTATATTCTGTAATATCTCGACCTTTTTCGTCTGTGAGAATGCTCAGAAATAAATTTTCTCAAATCCTCCTTGACACGCCTTTTTTCATATGTTAGTATTCATATACGCTCAATGTAGTTTTAAAAACTATATTATAAACATCAACCAATCATTTCATAATTTTTTACTACTTGCGAAACGTTTCATCAAAGTCAGTCACATGGAAAAATGTAAAAATAAGGGGGGACTTGTTTGCGTCGGAACCCCATTTTTATACTTTTTCCAGGGGCCATTCACCCTCTATTAACGTTTCCAAGTTTGAATTTGGAGGTGTTCTAATTGACTATTACAATTCGTGAACCAGGAAGTGCAATTACTCATTTTATCGGCATGATGCTGGCTGCTGCTGCCTCTGCTCCGATGCTGGTAAAAGCCGCCCTCGACACAGACAGTACAGGCGTCATCGCCATGGCCGTATTTATGACAAGTATGATACTGCTTTATGGTGCAAGCACACTGTATCATTCCGTAAATCTGAGTGGACGCCCGTTAAAAGTGTTCCGTAAAATTGATCATATGATGATCTTTGTCCTGATTGCAGGATCTTATACCCCGGTATGCCTCCTCGTACTTGAACCAAGACAGGGGCAGACACTGCTTGTCACCGTCTGGGCAATCGCTGCAGCCGGAATGCTGATCAAGGCACTCTGGATCACCTGTCCGAAATGGTTCTCTTCTATTTTATATATTGCAATGGGATGGGCCTGCCTGTCTGTGTTTGGCCAGCTTCTGACCAGACTGTCTGCTCCCGCCTTTGCCTGGCTGCTCGCAGGAGGCATCCTCTACACAGTCGGCGGTGTGATCTACGCGCTGAAGCTTCCGGTATTCAATGAGCTGCACAAAAACTTCGGCTCCCATGAAATCTTTCATCTGTTTGTCATGGGAGGAAGCATCTGTCACTTTATATGTATGTACCAGTATGTACTCTGAATCCACATCTGTTTCTCCTGAATCTGTGGATTTGTGCAATCCTGTATACAAACTAGCGGCTACCAGCTTTCTTTACAAAACCTGGCTGGAGCTGCTGTATTTAACAATTAGCATTTCCACCGCCAGTCGGTCTCCGAGCCGACCGGTTTTCACCGCCTCTTCGGCAGATACGCAGTCCTGTACAGCCTGCAGCAGTTCCTTTTTTTCGAATCGCTCCGCCTGTGCGAGACTGCGTTTTGCAATAAATGGCGCAAGCCCTGCACGCGAAGCCGCCGTTCCGCCGTCAAACCCCTGCTCCCGCAGATCTTTCAGCTGCAACATCTGGTTAAACTGCCGCGCAATTAAAAACAGAATTCTCATCGGCGGTTCTTTTAAGGAAAGCAGATCATAATACAGATCCAACGCTTCTTTCTGCCGCTGATCCGCCAACGCACGGATCATATCAAAAATCCGGCTTTCTGTCGTAACGGTACAGATTTCCTGCACATCCTGGGTCTCAATCGCATCTTTCCCATATGTAAAACACAAAAGTTTTTCCAACTCATTCGCAATATGTTCCATATCGTCACCAGCCATCTCCAGAAACAGCCGAAGGGCATCTCCAGTGATATTTTTCTGCTCCCGTTTCAGCATTCCAAGAATCCAAGCCTGCAACGTGCGTCCATCCTGGCGCCCCAGCTCTGCAATCCGCCCCTTCTGCTTGACTGCCTTAAACATTTTGCCGCGTTTGTCCACTTCATCCTCTACAAAAATAAGAATAGTCTCCTCCGGAAGAGAAGGAAGATATTCCGCAAGCTCCGGACATGCATTCTTAAAAAAGCCGCTCTGCTCTATCAAAATCAACCGGCGCGCAGCAAAAAAAGGCAGAGTCTCCGCCTGGTCGATAATCTGCCTTGCTGAAATACCTTTTCCCTGATACAGGGAAAAGTTCATCGTATCTCCTTCCTGGAGAATTGCATTTTTCAGCCGGTTTTTATACTGGTTTTTCAGATATGTTTCCTCACCGTACAAAAGATAAACCGGCCGAAAAGTTCCACTTTTTATATCCTCGTTCAGATTCTTCATACACAGGAATCCTTTCGTTCCCTCTTTTTCTTCGTCATCAGGCCGCCAATCCGCCCCGTCTCTTTTGCAGAAAGCGATTTCCAGCCCTGCTCTCTTACCTTTTCCAGGAGGCCCAGTTCCTCTGCAATCTCATATTTCATTTGATCATCCGGGCTGAGCGCCTCCCAGTTCAATTTCTTTTCTTTTTTTTCTGTCTTATTTTCTGCCATGAGCACCTCATACTCCTTCCATATCATTCATATCCAGAGTATAGCCTGTTCCGAAATAAATATTCACACCACAAAAATTTTCATTCCAAAACACACATTGATCTGAGTATATCACTGTCGCCTACAATTCCATCGGCATAATCAGTGCTGCCAACAAATAGAAGACCACACCTACTGATACAAGCCCAAAAACAAGAAAAATCAAACGCACAATGGTAGAATCAATTCCAAAGTACTCTCCAATCCCGCCGCATACACCGCAAATTTTCCGGTCACTGTTTGACCTGTATAGCTTCTTCATCTCGCATTCCTCCTGCACATTCTATTTTTAAATTTATCATATTACTGACTCAAAACGATTGACTTTGCGTTTCCGTTTCTTTTTCAAATAAAATTTCCACAGAACCAATTCCGCAGTCAATATCTACATTTTTATCTGCTCCATGATCCAGCTTTGTATCCTTCCCAAAACCAGAATAATCCTTTTCACCGATTTCAATTTCACCAATTCCACAATCGAGCTCGTAGTTAAAATCATATTCCTGGCCAATCAACGTCAATGTCACACTTCCGACACCGCCCTTGATATCAGCAGATTTTCGTACATCGGCCAATAGCTCACAGCTTCCGACACCACAGTCCACATCCAGGCGGTCGCACGCAAGAACTGCCCCTGCGGAAGTCAGACTGCCGACACCAATCTCAAGCCGCGCTTCTTTTAAACACTGCTCCTTCGGTATCCATATTTCAAGCTTTGCTCCACGGTTCACACCAAAAAAGCTCCAAAAAGCTTTTTTACATTCCACTTTTAACGTACCGCCTCTTTGTTTACTCGTAAATCCGGACGGAAGCTCATATCCCTTTATTCGCCAGGTCTCGTCTGTACTCTCATAAAACGTGCATTCTGCCACGCCCACATCCAGCCGAATGGAATCGATCCCCGTATACGTTTCATCAAAATCGGAAGTACGATCTACCACACCGGAAGCAATCACACCCGCATGGCCGATCAGATCACCGCCTGCGCTCTGAAAACTTCCATTTTCCATTGCCTTTCGGAAGTCATCCGCGCGAAATCCACTGCACAAGCTGACAATTCCAAACGATATTCCAATCACGCCCAAAAACAGTGCTGCGAGCAACAGCCGTTTCGTTGTTTTTTTCATTCTTCTGCGCCTCCTCCACCAAAAATCTTATGCGCCAACTGGCACAACCAATTCCAGCATTTGCGAAACATATCCAACCAGAAATGCAACAGCCACGGCATGACTGTCGTCCAGCCCCATTTGGTAAGCAACGCAATCAGCATGGCAGCTGCCAGCATCAAAAATCCAAAGCAAAGTCCCATCAGCCCGGTCGGTAACTGACTCAGATTTCGTATTCCATCCAATACCATCGTCACACCGCCCACCAAAAGACCGATCACTGCCGCAAAACCACTGGCCAAAAGACCGAACAGACCAGCCACAAGACCAAACACTCCGCCCAAAATTGCTGTAATCACGGAAAAACCTGCTGAAATAATCCTCCCTGCCAGAGAAATCCCGAAAAACAGAAACAACAGGAGAAAAAGCAAACCGTTACGGCGTTCTTCTTCTGACTTTTCTTTCCTGGATTTCTTTTTTTCATTTCTTTTTTTGTGTTTCATGATTTTAGCATAATGATCCGGCACACGGTGATACTCGTCAAAGCGCTCATCATAATATCCCCGCTCTGTGTATTCTCCGCCTTCACCCCCGCCTCTTAAACTGTTCTTCAGTTCAGCTGCTACCTTTTCCGGGCTGCCGATATGCACAAGAATCTCCGCTTCATGCTCTGATCCAACCTCATCAAAGTAATCCTTGTAATACTGCAACGCTTCCTCCCGCTCATCCTCCTCCAAATCCGAAAGAAGAAACGCAAGCTCACGCAAAAAACTTTCCCTATTCATAACTACTGCCTCCCCGGAGTATCATTGAAATCTTGGAGGAATAAATCTCCCATTCTTCCCGATAAAGATTCAACTGTACGACTCCTTGTTCTGTCACTTTATAATATCTGCGGTTCCTGCCTCCGTACTCCTGGTCATACGCTGTCAGACACGCATCCTTTTGCAGCCTGCGCAGCACCGGATACAACGTGGATTCCGATACATCCAGCACACTGCGTACCTCCTGCGTAATCCGATAGCCGTATGTCCCCTCCGGTTCCCGCGACACAACGGACAGAACAATGGCATCCAGAAGAGCTGCTCCCGTGTTGAATACCATTACATTATCTCCTTAATAATTTATAATATTATTTTTTGTTCTATATTATATTTCATATAATATTATTTACTCACAAGTTTGTCAAGCATTTTTTATTAAAACGCCATATTAACTCAATAAATCCTCCTGTCGTCCAAAAAACCAATCCATCACACTCCTTTTTTCTTCCCCTCCGGCGTCTACTTCAGTGACACATATCACCAACCCTTGCCAAATCTTCCTCCGATATTGTATAATCTATCTGGTACATATTACGCCACAACAAAACGATTGAAAAATGTCATTCCCAATTAACGCACAGCAAGGAAGAGAGGATCTCAAATGTTCTTAAAGGTATTACTGGTCGATGACAACCGATACGCGCTCAACCATTTTTCCAATCTGGTAAACTGGGAAGAACTTGGCTTTTCTCTGATCGGCACTGCCACAGATGGAATTGAAGGAATGGAGCTGTATGAACAGTATCACCCGGACCTGATTATCACAGACGTCCAGATGCCGGGTATTGACGGCCGTGAACTGGCCAGACTTGTAAAACAGAAGACCCCTGATACAGAAATCATATTTCTTTCCAGCTATGATGAGTTTGATTATGCAAGGGCTGCCGTTGATTTAAAAGTACACGGATATCTGCTCAAGCAGGAGCTCACACGCGATATTCTGGCTGCAAAGCTGAAAACAATCCGTGACCACTTTAGCGAAAAGATCCAAAATGCACATCAGCAGATCAAAAGCAGCCTTACCACCTGTTTTCGCATGTCCGTAAACGAACTGGAATCAGAAGGCTACCCGGACCGGAAACTGTGCAAGGGCAGCGCTTTCTTTTTTATCATTGAACAGGATCACATCCCTGAACAGATCGCGCTGCAATCAGATTGTCAGGTCAAAGAAGCACAGTACAACCGCATCTTTCCCCAGCTTTCTGCGCAGATTCCGGAATTGACTTATCTGATCCGGGCAGAACGTTTTATCTGGATTGCAATTACAGACGACCGGAAGGACTCTGAAAAAAGCGCTCTGGTAGCCGCCTCCTTCCTGCGGGAACACGAATCAGAAAACTTTTCCGTCTACCTGTGCGGAAAAGTAGAAACCATCATGGACTGCCGAAAACGGTATGAGGAACTGAAATATCTGTCTAAACAGCGCTATTTTGAAGGGCCTCAATGCGTGCTTTACGCAGATTTGTTCGACCCGCCGCAGAAGATACCAAAAACGCAGATGGAGGCACTGCTGAAAATGGCTGACTCCATATGCTATTGATTTAGAAAAACATAAAAATAAAACAGTAATACCTGTATGAAAACACAAGTATTCTACCTGTCCGTCAGGCAGGTTTTTCAAAGAATATTAACAGGCTGGATGTTTATTTTGCTACAAGTTCCGGATAGATTTTTCTTTTGGTTTCGATCAGCGCACCCATTACACGGCGTCCTTTATCGCTGACCAGATACCTTCTTGAATGAGGAACTTTCCGAATCAGTCCATGCGCCCTTAATTTTGTAAATTCCCTGCTGGTTTTTCCTTTTACCTTGGCAGAATCGGGATTAGCCCTATTGGTTGAATGGCGGATTTCCCTGTTCGTAAACCCACGGATGAGATATTTCCCATCCGAAACGGACTCAAAGAGAAGAAACGTCTCGGCAGACCAGACATTATATCCGCTGTAGTTTCTCCCTCCCAGTTTTTTCCGACAACAGATACTGTTGATCTCCTTTTCAATGGTTTTTGCCGGGATTATGTTCTGCATGGAATCCAGAAAACGCTTATTTGCTGCTTTGGAAATTTCAGCATACCGGTATAAGTTAGCGATAGACTTACCCATGGGAACCCACCGTTTGGATGTAGTTCCGTCTTCATGTTGTACATCCTTATAGACCTTGAATTCCCTCGGGTCATTAATGGTCATTTCTACCCGCAGGCAGCTGAATTTATCATACATCTTGATACTGTTGGACTTCATTTTGAATTTAATCCTCCAGCCTTCTGGGCGCTTACGGTAATCGGAGACTGCCTCTCCCTGAAACTTATGGTGAAGTTTACGCCCAAGAAAAGAAAAAATATCCGTACAGTTGAAGTCATAGAATGCGTGGCCTACCAGGGATGGATAAATATCCTCCAAAGCCTCCCGGCTCTTAAACATAACATCGGTAGCGTACTCGCATTGATCCACACACCAGTGGTATCCCTGGTGGAAGGTTTTTTCAATCGTATCAAGATAAGGGTTCACTTTATGTGCAAAGAGGTCAAGCTGCCTGCACAGGCTTTTGGAATCAAACCTGTCGGCAAGCTCCTGTGCCTTTTTTATGTCGCTGATTTCGTAAAAGGAGTTGTCATACATCTGGTAAGAGATGCCGTTTTGCTCAAAGACATGCTTCATCAATTCCCGCCCATTGATATAGACCTGGATAAGAAAAGGGAACCATGTCTGGAGCTTGACATGCATGAAGCCGAAATGCTTATCAAGGAAATAGAAGTAATAGTATTTGCATTTGCGGTTTACTGTGTCAAGGGAAAGCAGCCCGTTGTCATGTTTTTTAGGCTGCAGAGTCTGGCAGTATTCCACTACTGAGAGGATACAGATGAGGCCCTCATCCACCGGATGTTCTTCAAGAGCCTGTAAAGCTGCCTGTTCCTTTGAAGTTTTAGAAGATGTAAGGTAAATCAAAGGCCGTTTATCAGAAGCAGCCATATTTTCTGCATAGGAGACAATATCCGCAGTTACCTGATTGGCATAAGACGAAAAATCTTTAAGCAGGACATTTTGTTCAGAGAGGAAAAATCCTTTTCCGGAAGTGGAAAAGAACTGGCGGATATGGCCTTTGATGATCATCCTGTCAAAAAAGGAGAATGTGCCATTGATTTTATCTTTATATTGTTCTAAAATAGTGTTCATAGGATCATCCTTTCGTATGAATGCTTGCAGGGGAATTTAGTTCCCGATGGATTGGTACGCAGATACCGTATAAGTGCATTATAGCACGTGCATCTACGAATAGGATGATTCTTTTGTTTTTATAGTTTGATTGCAGCCAGCGGCTGCGGTATGGGATACTGAAATCAACGATCTTGACGAGCTTCTGTCTTCCATTTACAAACCGCTTCTGCATCAGCAGGATTTCGACAGCTTTATCCGAATGACGTGTCATATCCTCCATGCAATAAATAAACAGTTACGGGAAAGCGGCCAGCCATTTGATCTTTACGATGAAGAAACGTTCTATTTGCTTTCTGCAAAAAGGATTATTCGCTGGATCAAAAGCAAAATTATTCTTATCAGAGAATTCATTCATCCGATCTATTCTGACATGACCATGCGCGTCATGGACTATATCCACCAGAACTACAGCAATCCTCTTCTGAGCGTGGAGATGATTGCGGATATTACAGGACTCAGCATCAACCGAATGAACGATATTCTGAAAAAAGACCTCGGACAGACTGCCCGGAAATATCTGGCTGAAATCCGAACTGAAAAAGCGTGCCGCCTTCTTGAAAAAGGGCTTCCGATCCAGCAGGTTGCTGAACAGACCGGTTACAGCACGCCTTCCTATTTTTCCCACGTGTTTCATAAATCACTTGGGATCTCGCCGCAGGAATACCAGAGAACCAAACGCAAAAACGGAGCCGCTGCTCCATAGACGATTTCCCGTCTGTGTTGCAGCGGCTCCGTGCCGGTTGCCCGGTTCTTTCTTAATTCTTATTTTTATTCTGCATTCAGAATCTCGGTATAAGCAGTTGTATCGTGATCAACACATTTACTTTCCGTGTTGAATTTCATTAAGTTATGGCTTCCGATTTCGTATGCATCCCAAGGCAGTTCCTCTGTACTCGGAGTACCTGTCTTCGCCAGAGCAATAAATGCACTTGCGATCGCATCCTGTACGGTATATGCAGCCGGATCTGAACCGTAAGCGATATTTACCATAGGCTCATCCATGTTGCGGAAAATGAAAGCAAGGTCTTCACAGTGGAAAGCAGTGATACCGCCGTTTACCGGTGCTTCATAATCGAACTCATACAGATAAACCGTATCGCCAGCTTCGGTAAGGGCTGTTGCAGTATCCCACTTACCGCTCATCGTATTGTTGTAGAAATACAGCTCGCGGTCTTCCATTTCCGGATAAAGCTTGTTGAACTCAGCCAGAAGTGCCTCTGCCTTGTCGCCAAAACGCTCTTCGAGTTTTTCAGCCGTCTCAGCTTCATCCCACTCATGATGACGGAAATCGCCGTACTTGTAGGAAGCAACCGTATTCTCTGAGAATACGCCGGAAACGATAACCGGAATACCAGTCGTTACAAACTCATCCATAACAACTACGCCATCAGCAGTCGGACCCCAGTTTACATTGATACCTTCTTCTTTCAGCTCTTCGCGGGCCTGATTACCTGCTGCGAGCAGTGTGCGATAATCAATCGTTTTGATCTCATCGATCGTCTCAGCAGTCAGACCAAGTAATTCAACCGTCTTCTCACCAAGCAGTTTTGCATTTGTATTATCAGAAATATTCGCGCTGCCGCCGGAGATCATACCAGCTGCATGGAACAGGCCTTCCGCTGCTGGCTGACGCATCATAGTAGCAACCTTGCTGCCGCCGCCGGATTGTCCGAAAATCATTACATTTTCCGGATCGCCGCCAAACTGTGCAATATTATCATGAATCCACTGCAGGGAGGCTGCCAGGTCAGCTGCGCCAAGGTTTCCGCTGCCTGCATACTCTTCGCCAAAGGAAGACAGATCCAGATAACCGATTGCATTCAGACGATGGTTCACAGTAACGACAACCACATCGCCATACTCAGACAACGCCTGTCCGTCGTAAGCAGTAGACTCGATGGAGGAACCGTTGGTGTGTCCGCCTCCATGGAAGAACACGATAACCGGCTTCTTTGCATCAGCGTTCAGATCCTGTGTCCAGATATTCAAGTTCTGGCAATGATCGCTCTGTGTCCAGTAACGATGCGGCCATACAAACTCATCCGCGCCGACTGCCGTCTGATCCGGAATGAGGGAAATTGTGCCATAGCTCTGTGCAAACTGATAGCCCTCCCACGGCTCTACCTTCTGCGGCTGTTCAAAACGATCTGCATAAGCGTAGTCCACGCCCCAGAAACAGTACGTGTCATTGCGTGTAAAGCCAATCAGCTTACCGCCTTCCACTTCAACGACAGGCTGGGTTTTTGCTGCTGCCGGATTTTCAACGATAGCGCCGCTGGCGAATACCGGTGTAGTAGGAATCAACATACAAGCTGTTGCCACGCATAACATTTTCTTCAAGTGTTTCTTCATACTTCTTACCTCCATAAATTTGATTGCTGGTGCAGTGTCAACGAGTTCAAATTTCAGATTTTCATCCCGTCAGGTTCTGTCGTTACCAGAACCTCTATTCATCAGAAGCCATAATTCGGAGCATAAAATTCAGCTGCCATCTGCTTCAGAGAATCCATATAAGTAACGCTGCCAATCGTATCTTCATCGCCAAGATCCATATATGCAAGATGCTCAGAATTCGAGTTCACCCACTCAGGCAGGCCTTCGCCGTTCGGGTTGCCGGTCTTCATAAAATTACTCCAGTAGGAGGTTACAATATCAGCCAGCTCATAATCCCAGTCTTCCCAGTAACGCTGTCCTGCCGTATCTCTCAGAGAACCGAACGTATACCAAAGTTCACTGGAATGCCATGCCCACAGTTCTTCCTCGTTTCTTCCAGGTGTGAAATGGGTAAACAGATAGATATAAACATCGCCCGTATGATACTCTTCCGCTTTCTTTCCAAACAGCATATTATTCGTTACCGTAAATACGCTGTGATTCAAAATACGAGCGGTATCCTCTGCAATAGCATCCACAACGCGACAGGTATGCGGGAAATCATATTTCTCGTAAAGCTCCTCGCCCAGCATATCCTTGTAATAAGCGTAAAATGCCTCTGCAGTATTCAGATCTGCGAATCTGTCCTGCGTGAATTCACCCAGATCGGTGCCGGCAAGAATGCTCACATTTTCAAAGTTTCCTGCTTCATAAGCCTCCTGAAGCGTCGGATACTGAATCGCATAATTGTCATATACCATGCCCTGCGGCGCTTTTCCGTATTCTGTTTCTTTTCCCATGAAGAACTGTGCATCCATTGCACGCAGCTCTTCCAGGCTTTCATCTCCTTGCAGTCCCAGCATCTTCAGCCAGTTCACAGAAGTCTCTTCCATTTCTTCAACGGTTCTGTATTTTGTTCCATACTGCAGGCTGGTCTGCCAGATTGCTCCATCAAGATGTTTTGCTGTTTCATCATTGGCAAAGAGCGCGCCCGATTTTGAAGTACCGCCGGACTGTCCGCCAACTGTAATTCGTTCCGGATCTCCGCCAAATGCCTCAATATTTTCAACAACCCACTCGATTGCTTTGATTTCATCCATAAGGCCCCAGTTACCGCTTGCATTGTAGCCGGTCTCTGCATCCAGCTGAGGCAGCGCCATATAGCCAAACACGCCGAGACGATGTCCAACTTCTACCACTACAACACCCTTTTGAGCCAACACTTCCGGATCACATTCAATCTCATAAGAATATCCATGATTCAGTCCGCCGCCATGGAACCATACATAAACCGGCATCTTTTCCTCTCCGCTTGTTGCGGATGTCGCCACATTCAGGTAAAGGCAATCCTCGCTGTACTCCGGCAATCCCTCATAATAGAAATCTGTTTTCCACGGTTCGCCTGCCATATCGTTCGGCCACTGCATTGCCATCGGTGCATACGTATCAAAAACACGAACACCATCCCACGCTTCCGGGTCCTGCGGCTCTGCCCACCGAAGTTCTCCGACCGGCGGCGCTGCATACGGCACACCCTTAAATAAAGTAATGCCATCCAGTGCTCCCGGAACACCCTGTGCCTGTCCGTAGGCCGTCTCCACAACACCGAGCCCTGCACCTTCCTGCGCCTGGCCTGTCACGCCCAAGGCTCCAAATGCCATAGAACAAGCCGCCATCACCGCAATTCCTTTTGTAAAATATTGTAGTCTCATGAAACCCCTCCTTACCTGTTTGATGCCTTTATTCTAAAACACCATCCCTACCCATATCAATCCAACAATTCCACCCTCCAATGCTCAAAAAACACATATGCCTTCAACATTTCCAAATCATACCAATCTTATCCAAGCACACCTCCCAAAAACTCAATCCCTTAACCAAAAAAAGCATGTCATCCAAAAGAAAAACACAAATACGGTGAAAAAACACAAATGCCCGCTATTTTTTCACCCTTTCCTAATAAAACAACATCCCAAATCCCGTTCTTTCCAACACGACAAACCACCAAAGCTATGCTATAATAAATCCAAAATCTGTCATACAATCACCCTGTTTCTAAAACCCATTTATAATTAAAGAATGCACAAAACGCATTCGCCACCCCCAAGCGATGCTGCCCACAGCTAATTTCCGTCCCGCGCTCTACACATCCTGCCGGAGATTTTTCTCATACTTTTATCGTATAATATCGTAGAATCCGGAAACGAAGTTTGCCGTATGATAAAAAACAGCCCCGGTAACAGGTACAGGATAAGGGGTGACTTGTTTGCCTCGGAACCCCGTTCCTGTACCTGTTACCGGGGCGTCCACTTTCATCCGCCAGAAAGGAGCCCCCATGCGAAAACATTTGTACCCTAACACATTATTGAAAAAATGCATCTATCTGATCAGCGCGGCAACGATCATTCTTCTTCTGTCAGCCTCCGTCCTAATGTCTGACTGGTACAACCGCTTCATGTTACCAGAGCGCCAAAGTACCTACAGCGTTATCACAGAAGCCATTTCAACCAAACTCAGCTATATTCTTCATCAGAATACCCAGTACCTGCTCCGCTATGCCCAAAATATTGCTCTTATGGATCAGGTAATCGCACTTTCAGACAGTACAAAAGATTTCGAACCAGTCACAGAGCATCTTGTCAGTGAACATTATGGCAGTGTCAAAGGCTCCGTTGCTGCAACTCGTAATCTTGTTCTCTTATATGACAGGAAAGAAATGATCTGCCGCCCAAAATTCACGCTTCATACGGAAATAATCCAAAACTCGGAATGGTTTGACCAAATGCTGCTGTATTTTGATATGGAAAAGCAGCTTCGCGAAGGAGTCACGACACGGCGGATTTATTCTCCCGTTTTCCAGACGCCGTCCGACTCCTCCATCGAACCGTTTATTGCCTATGCTATGTATAAACCTTATAACGAACACGAATTTATATTTCTGATGATTGAGCCACTGTCGGATTTCCAGAATATCCTGGAAACTTTTGATGATTATCATCTGAATGACTACTGTCTGATCGGCAAGGACAATAAAATCCTTTACCAGAACGCGGAAGTCTCTTCCGTTGCAGCCTTAAATTCGAAAAGTCTGCAGGAATTGTTTTCCAGCCAACAGTATACTGTCACATTAATAGAAACAAACCATACTGCCTTTCTCGGTTCCAGAATCTCTTTCCCGACCGAGGATCTCAAAATTGCTGCCAGTATATCAAACGATACGATGCTCGCTCCCTATAATACCTTCCTCTGGCACAACCTTTTGATTTTAACAGTTTTCACGTTATTGCTGATCAGCTCCGTCTTTTTCATTGTTTGGACAAGCCTGCGCCGTCTCGGAATGCTTTCGCAGCAGATGAAAGAAATCCACAGTGAGAATTATCATCTGGACCGGAAAATTACAGGAGACGACGAAGTCGGCCTGCTGGCCGGTACCTTCTATAATATGGTGGATAAAATAAATGAAGATATCACGATCATTCGCGAAAAAGAACTGAATGAAAAAAGAATTCGGTACAGCCTGATGGTATCTCAGGTTGACCCGCATTTTATTTACAATACCCTGAACACGATCACATATCTGGCTGAACTGGAACAGACAGAGGATATTAAGATTATCAACTGTTCGCTGATCAGCATGCTCCGTGACCGCCTCAAAAGCTCTTCGCAGCACGCTTTTGATTTTCTCGAAACGGAACTGGAGCAGCTTCAAAACTACGTTACCATTCAAAAGTACCTCTGCGCGGGCGAATTGACACTGGAAATCCAGGTGCAGGAGGAATGTCTATCACTCCTGTTTCCCAAACACATTCTTCAGCCCCTCGTAGAAAATGCGATCCTGCACGGAATCCTCGTTCATCGTGATGAACACCGCCACCGCATTCCGGGCATCATACAGCTTCAGATTTGCTGCGAACAGGATATGATTCTGACTCAGATTCGGGATAACGGAACCGGTATGACCAAAGAACAGATCCAAAAATACTTTATTGACC
Organism: Blautia sp. St.27G3; assembly: GCF_059728505.1. NCBI lineage: Bacteria > Bacillati > Bacillota > Clostridia > Lachnospirales > Lachnospiraceae > Blautia > Blautia sp. St.27G3. The sequence goes on from NZ_BAAGFO010000001.1 coordinate 1,148,732, forward strand.
TGCCTGATCAGAGCGATATTGATACGCTTCCATCCGCAGCAGACCAGCACACTCCCCGCACTGCACAAAAAAGCAGTCGGCACGAACATATTGGAATCTACAATATCCGTAACCGACTGACTTATTTATTTGGCGAAGCCTTTCAAATCCATGCAGAAAATATTCCGGAAGGCTCCGGTTTTATGATTCAGATAAAAATTCCGGTACATCCGACAGATCTCACCGACAATGCCCAATGCGGCAAACCCCTGACTTAAACAGCACGGCCTGCTCTATCTTTCAATTTTCTTCAGAGTAATCCTGATCTCTGTCCCTTCACCAGGATTACTAAAAATTTCCAGCATGTAATTTTCACCGAAGAGCAGCTTCAGCCGCATATTGACATTCGCAAGCCCGATTTTTTCTCTTTGCTCCTGATCACTGTCCAGGCCTGCCATCACCCGCTTTTGGGTCTCCCTGGTCATTCCCTCACCGTTATCTGCAATCGAAATCTGGCCTGTTTTCTCCTCTGGCAGATAACGTGTCCGAATCTCCACAATTCCTTTTCTGGTATTCCCTCCAAGGCCATGAACCACCGAGTTCTCCACCAAAGGCTGCAAAATAAAGCTCGGAACCTGTATCTGGTGAAAACACTCATCCAGGTCAAAATCAAAAAAGATCCGTGAACCAAAACGCTGCTCCTGGAGAAATACATAATTTCCCAGCATCTCTATCTCCTTTGCCAGGGTAGCCATTCTTCCGGAATAATCCAGGCTATAGCGCAGCAGCTGTGCCGTTTTGTGCAGCATCAAAACCGTACGGTCCGTATCTCCCATATCGACGCTTCTCGATATCATATTCAATGTATTGAACAGAAAATGCGGGTTCATCTGCATCTGCAGCGCCTTGAGTTCGCTGGCCTTGAGAAGGCTGGTGATACGCAGATTCTCCATCTCCTGAATATGCAGCGCTTCCGTAGTGCGCGCATTCTCCTCCATCACCTGAATATAATCCTTCAGTTGATGAATCGTCATATTAAATACTGCTACCAGCGTTGTTATCTCATCGTAAGAGGACGGTGCAATAACCACACTCTGAAATTGGTCGATATCCCCGGTACGCACGAACTTGGCCCCCGCCGTCAGTGTCTGGATTGGTTCCGCAATCCCTTCTGCCAACCTGGAGGCATGGCGGACAGACAAGGTAACAAATATCAACGCAATAATAATCATCTGCATATAGCACTGCACCACACGCGTATTCAAACTTGTCTGGACAATATTGGCTTCATGAATCAGGGTCAGATGGAGATCCTTATACTGCGCTGACATCACCTGGTAAATCTCTCCTGCTTTGCGGTAAAGGGTAACCGCCTCACCCAAAAGCTGTGGTGTGAAAGTCCCCGTCTTTCCTCCCTGCATCTTTTCCTGTATGAGAAAGCTCTGCTCCTTATAGTGCTGCAGCACAAAATAAAGGTCCTGGATATCCCGGACAAAACCTTCGCTGATCTGCACATCCTCTAAAGCATTCATCCTCTCATCTAATCGTTTGCGGGAATCGCCCAGCTCATCCAATGCTTCCTTCTCACCATCCTGTACATACAGGTAAAGTTTGCGGTAATTCATATCCAGCTCGCTGAAAAAGTCATTCAGCACCAGCACCTTATCCATGTTTTTCTGATATTGCCAAATAGAAACCCCATGAAAAAAGAAAAAACACAGCAGCGCCAGTAAAGCCATTCCCAAAATGAGTTGCATATATCCTGCAAGCCTGCTCCTTATCGTGTTTTTACCGTCCTTTTTCAATAATAGTGCCATTGAATATCCATGCTCCCATAATCTATATTTTTGCTGTCCTCGAGATTTTCCTTTGTGATTAGGGCAGTATCTGTATATATTTCTTTCTCTGCAAGAGTCCCAGTTCTCATATATTCTTCCAGCATCCTGACTGCGAGCTTTCCCATACCCTTCGGATCCTGCTGAATTGTTCCGCTCATATATCCCTGCTCCAGCCATTCATTGATTGGTCCGCTGTAATCATAGGCATATACGTGAATATCCTCACAGTCCTTTTCCAGCTTTTCCATCACATAACCTGCTGAACAGGCAGATACGCCCTCTGCGCAGAAAATTCCGTTAATTTCCGGTTTTTCTAGGAGCGCATCCATAATGACCTCCTGCCCCATAGTGACATTTGACTCTCCTTCCAGGATTTCCACAATTTCCATATCCGGATACTGCTCCAGCGCATCCCTGAATCCGGCCACACGGTCGATCTGGTTCGCGGTTTCCAGGTAAGAAACAACCACCAGGATCTTTCCCTTTCCTCCACAGTCCTTCGCCATCTCATTTCCGGCACGCTGCCCGGAAAGATAATTATTGCTTCCTACATAGCCCAGTTTATGCTCTGTATCCACATCACTATCAATCAGCACAACCGGAATTCCCTGGGCATCTGCCTTCTCCAGTGTCTGTACAAATTCCTCTGAGCCACGCATTCCATACGTAATGATTCCGTCCACGTCAGAATAAATGGCACTCTCCAGGTTTGCAATCAGCTTTTCCGCACTCATCTCAACAGAGGACAATCCCTTCACGTCAAAATTATATTTTTCTCCTTCCTCCATGGCCCCTCCGCAGGCCATAGCCCAATAGGATTCCGTGGTAAAGGCAGCCACAAAGCTAATCCTTTTTTCCGGTTTTTCTATATGCTGCGTCTGAAACAGCTCCAGGCAAAGCAGTATTGCTGCCAGAAACAATGAACCTGTTCCCACGCCTATCCATATATTTCTCTTTATTTCGTATTCCATAGCCAAGGCCTCCTCCAAAAGACCGTTTTTCACTTACCGGTATGCCTGAGCCTCTCCTATGCGACCGGCTTTGTCAAAAACTCCCGCATTTCCCCTACCGTCATCCCTGTATTCTTTTTAAACACCTTATAAAAATAGGCAGGAGACTGAAATCCAACACGAGCACTCAGGTTTTTGGCCTTTGCATCATCCTCCTGAATCAGTTCAATTGCTTTATTAATCCTGGCACTCGTCAGCAACTCTACAAAGCTCGTCTGGAGCCATTGAGTCAAAAGCCTGCTCAGATAAAAGGAACTGAGTCCCTGCTTGGCCGCGGTTTCCTCCAGGGAAATATCACGCTCGTAGTTCTCCTCGATAAATGCAAGGGCATCCTTCACGTAACAGACACGGTTATTGCCCAAGTCCTCTATCTGCAGCAGATTCTGAAAACAGGCCAGTATCGTCTCCGTAATTTCCTCCGCAGTAGATACGGAAAGCAATTTCGCCCTGATCTGATGCCAGGAAAAAATATTGTGTCCGCAAATCTGTCTGGAACACCGCTGGATAATCAGCGACAACACTACTGTTATCTGATTGTCCGTACTCCCGGTACGTTCCCAAAGCGCTATTTGCCTGATCAGCAGTGCTCTGCACCCTTCCATATTTTGCGCCCGCAGTGCGCTGACCAGATTGTCGGTCAACTTAAAAGAACTCTGCTCCACGCGGAAAAAATGCAGATTCGTTTCAAAGTATCCAATCGCATCCTGCTTTTGTGTGTCTAGTGCAGATACTGCTTCCTGGTACGCCTCTGTCATTTCCTCATAATCGTATCGCCAACGGCCCACACCAAACCGAACTCTGTCCCTATCTTCCTCTTCCATTGCATCTGTCAGTCTGGACAGCAATGTTGCAATCCAGCTTTCATAATTGCTATGACCCACGCGTTCTCCCGGAAAAAAGAACAGTATCAGCATATCTGTATAGATTTTTGTCACAAACGTGCAGTAATCTCTGAGGATGCGATCTGCAATCCGCTTCAATTCCTGCAAACTGAAGTCTCCGCTCACTCTGGCAACCACAAATACGCCGCCCCAATAGGTATGACCCATGTGCTCCAGCCAGATATGTAGCTCTTCTTCATTGGATTTTCCCAGAATGACAGAGGAAATCACTTCTTTTCCCGCGACATCCAGTATTTTCCGAAAGGAGTCCGTATCAGCCAGAGCCTTTTTCTCCAGGGTTCTCTCCCGTTCAATCTCCTTCATCACCTTGACTATCTCTTTGAGGAACAACTCCTTTTCCAGTGGTTTTACCAGAAAGCTGGAAGCCCCCAGTGCAATCGCCTTTCTGGCATAATCGAATTCACTGTATGCTGTATTAATAATTACCCGTGATTGAACGAATTTCTTTCTCAGTATCTCAATCGCATCCAGACCGTTCAGACCAGGCATGTTAATGTCCGTAATGATAATATCCGGGCATTCCTTCTCCCCTGACTGGAGCAGCTCCGTACCGTTATACACACTGGGAAGCAGCTCAATATTGGAAAAACTATCCTGCAGGATTATCTCCAATGCACGGCACTCAAATGCTTCATCATCTGCAATCAGGATACTAAATTTCTTGGAACTCTTCATATGATTTGCTCCTTTGGTGTAAATGATACTCACATGCAGAAACAGGGCTGCGCAAATATACGTCAGCCCTGTATTCACTCATTTCTTTCTATCCTTTGATTTTACTGCTGCTTTGCAACAACAGCTGTCCGGATATAATTTCGTACCATCAGTTTCTCACCCTAACACAGCCTGATTATTTGGAAGCTTCCTCAGCCAGTGTGTAGAGCTGTTCATCATTCAGAATCTTGCAGCTGCTGTCATCAGAGAATACCATAATATTCTTCTCATCCGGAGTATATGGCTTCCACTCAAGCTTCTCTGTACTTGGATCTCCCGTCGTTGCAAATGCCACAAGTGCGCTGGCCATTTCATCCTGCACTTTGTGTGCGGTCTCATCTCCGCCTGTCGCACGTGTAACAACCGGAATATCCACATTGTGGAAAAGATAAATCAGGTCGCAGCAGTGGAAAGCAAGGGTACCGCCGTTAACCGGAGCCTCATAGTCAAACAGATACTCATAAACCGGAGCGTTTGAATTCTTAAACTTGTCATTCAGAACACCCTCTACGCCCTGTCTGCTGATTGCTGCCCAGCTCAAGTATGCATCATAGAAGTATGCGTCTGCAAGTTTTCTGCCCGGGAATACCTTCTGGAATTCTTCTGCAAATGCCTCTGCCTTGTCGCCATACTTTTCTGTCAACTTCTCCATAGCCTCTTCATCAGTCCACTCATTCTTGTTCGGACCTTCCACCATCCAGTTATAATCGAATTCACTGAATACGGTGCTGGCGATGAACGGAATATCGTTTGCCCAGTCGCAGTAATCATCCAGAATATACTCGCCGTCATTTTCCGGTCCCCAGGACAGACCTACTTCTCCGATTGCTTCCGTTGCGGCAGTAATCAAATCATGGTAATCTACATTTTTCAGCTCATCTATCTGAGACTCTTCCATACCAAGCTTCTCAAGCAGCAGCGGCGCCACCTTCTGCTCATCTTCTTTTGCACTGCCACCAGCGATACCGCTTATGCACATTGCTTTATCAAACAGACCTTCTGCGGCCGGGGTACGCATCAGAGTGGTAACCTTTCCGCCGCCGCCTGACTGGCCAAAGATTGTTACATTATCCGGATCTCCACCAAAGTTCGCGATATTTTCCTTGTTGTGATAAAGTAAGGTTGTAACAGAAGTGGCTAATAAGATATAATCAAAATCACAAGAAAAGAGGTACCTATTATGCCACAGAATTACACTCCCGAGTTTAAGAAAAAGATTGTCCGTCTCCGTTTGGAAGAAGGAAGAACAATCAAAAGCATCACCGCGGAGTATAACATCTCCAAAGAAACGCTGCGCCGCTGGTGCAATGAATTCAAAGAAGAATGCCGGACAAGCCCCGATACAAAAACAGAGTATGATAACATGAAGGAGATGCTTAAGCTCAAAAGAGAAAATGAGGAGCTCCGAAAGGAGAACCTGTTTCTAAAAAAAGCAGCGGCATTCTTCGCAAAAGAAATCGATTAGAGGCTTATCGGTTTATAGAAGAACATCACAGAGAATTCGGGGTCCGCTGGCTGCTAAGGCGGCTTGGCATCTGTCCGAATGCGTATTACAACTACCGGAAACACCGGAAGGCGGCTTATCATGCCCAAAAAGAAGCAGTAAAAGCGCAGATCAGGGAAATTTACCATGTGCATAACGGGGTAGCAGGATACCGGACCATGACTGTCTATCTGGCGCGCAGGGGCTGCCATTACAGCACGGTTACCGTACATAAGTACATGAATACGGAAATGAGGCTGTATTCCCTTGTCCGCCCAAAGAAACCGGGCTGCCGGCGTGAAAAACCGCACAAAATCTTTGAAAACAGGCTGCAGCAAAAGTTTTGTGCAGGCAGGGCGAATCAGAAGTGGTGTACAGATTTCACGTATCTGTTTTTGAAAAATGGAGAAGTGCGCTACAATTGCAGCATTGTTGACCTGTATGACCGGAGTGTCATTGCAAGCGAGACAGACCGCCAGATCACCAGCAGTCTTGCTATCCGGACTTTGAAGAAAGCACTGGAATCACAGTCCCGGATCAATGGAGAACTGATACTCCACAGCGATCAGGGTTCCCAGTATACGTCAAAGGCATTTGTAGAATTCTGTGAATCTGTCCATGTGACACAGAGTATGAGCAAAGCAGGATGTCCATATGACAACGCCCCTATGGAAAGATATTTCAATACATTGAAAAATGAATGTGTGAATCTGTACGATTTCCAGACAGAGGAGGCACTGTATCGGGCAGTGGAAGAATTTGCTTATGTCACGTATAATCACATCCGCCCTCACAGCTATAATGGATACCGCACCCCTTATCAGGTACGGTTTGCATCTTAAATTAAAAGCTGATTTTTTTAGTCATAAGCGTTACAAAAATGCTTGACCACAACACCTGTACCCACTCAAGTGACGCCACCAGATCCTTGATACCCAGGTTCGAGGAACCTGCATACTCATCTCCATATGCAGTCAAATCCAAAAAGCCCAGTACATTCAGTCTGTGGTTTACGGTAACTACTACAACATCGCCGTAGTCACTCAGGTTCTTTCCATCATAAGCGCTGGACTCAACGGAAGAACCGTTTGTATATCCGCCGCCGTGGAAGAATACCAGAACCGGCTTCTTTGCCTCAGTATCAAGGGACTGTGTCCATACATTCAGGTTCATGCAGTCTTCATTCTGGATCCAGTAACGGTGCGGCCATACCATCTCGTCAGAACCAACAGAGGTCTGATCTGGAATCGGCGAAACGGTTCCATAGGTCTGCGCGCTTCTTACACCCTCCCAGGCTTCTACCGTCTGCGGTTCCTCAAAACGCTCAGCCGTTGCATAGGGAATCCCAAGGAACGTATACGTATCCTCGTCCATAAATCCCATAACCTGCCCCTGTGCCGTAGCTGTGATCGGCGGGTTGTTTGCATCGTACTCCGCTGCGAATGCAGAGACTCCCATCATAGCAGAAAGCATTGTTGCAGCAGTTACTCCAACTGCACATTTCCAATTCTTCATGTTTTTCATGTTCTTCACTCCTTTGGATTTTGAAATAAACTCACCCGTTAAGGTGAGTTTATTATAACAATCTGACCGGAAACGAAACAGTCCGAAAAATTTGTTCTTGTATGCAAATATTTGCTGGTTTTCTTTTGCAGCCTACCACCACAAAATATAAACAATCGTCAAACTGAGGCCAACACAGACCAGTAACAAACCGAATGACAAGCTTCTGCCGATGATCATATTGTTTTCATTCAGCTCTGCCCTGCGCAGCGCCAGAATATGGACATAATCCTTATGAACCGGATGCTTCCGGTTCCAGAGACGGTTTCCGATGCTCTGCCAGAAGTTGGCGATCCGACCGCCGGCCAGTGTAAATACGGTACCTTCCGGAAGTTCATGCGGCAGAGGGCTGTCCCGGTATATTGATTTGCGCAGGCCAACCACCAGAAGATCCGGCAGGCTGTCGAAAATCCGACAGATGACTTGGCATACAACCGGCAGAAACTTCAGCAGCACCGGACGGTAAAGCATATTCTCCAAGTCAAGCCACGACGGCCAGCGGTCCACATAAACGCGTACTCCTTTTCGTTCCCTTTCCATAAGCACAGTCCGGATAAAGAACAGATAGACCACAGCTCCGATCACGATCGAAATGCCGGCTCCGGACAGGTTTTTCAGGCTGAAGTAGGAAACCACATGTCCAAACTCCTCCAGATTCATAAAACTCTGTCCCAGCTGTGCAGCCCGATCCATCAGACCGTGTGCAAAAAGTCCCCACACCAGAAGCACCGCTGCGCTTCCTGCAAGTGCAAATGTACTCTCACGGTTCATATAACTTTTTTCTTTATCATATCTGCGCTGAAGTTCCCTGCTCTCATTCTCTTCCACAAAAACAGCGACAAACAGCTTTGTCATATAAGCTACCGTCAACCCGCCGGAAAACAGAAAAATCCATTCCACTGCCTGCATTCCAAAGCCGCCGCCGAACTCCACGATACTCTCATGAAGCAATGTCTTACTGACATATCCGCCAAAAGCAGGAATACCGCCAATCGCCAGGGCACCTGTCAGGAAAATACCTTTCAGAAGCGGTTTTCTGCGGCCATAGCCACGGATTTTGTTCAAATCCAGCGCATGCGCATTCATATAAACCACGCCGGCTGCCATAAACAGCACCAGCTTAATCAGCGAATGGTTGATCATGTGCAGCATGGTTCCATGAACTGCCAGCGCATTCTCCTCGCCGAGCAGCCCCTGCATCCCGACGCCAACGAGAATAAATCCGATCTGCGACATCGACGAACAGGCAAGCGTCCGCTTCAGATCAATTGAAAAGACTGCCAGCAAAGCGCCGCCAAACATCGTCACAACGCCGATCACCAGAATCAGCATACCCCATGTCGGGTCATGCAGGAAAAGCTGACTGCTGACTACGAGAATTCCAAACACTCCCGTTTTCGTCAGAATGCCGGACAGCAGAGCCGAAGCCGGGGCCGGGGCAACCGGATGCGCCTTCGGAAGCCAGATATGCAACGGAAAAGCGCCTGCCTTTGCGCCAAAACCAAACAGCATACATGCGCCTGCCGCATACATCACTTTCATATCTCCGCCGTTATCCTGATAGCTACGGATTGCTGGAAGCAGTTCGCTGATTGAAACTGTTCCGAGATAATGGTATGCCAGGAAAATTCCCATCAGCAGAACCATGCCGCCGATCACAGCGACCGCCAGATACGTCCCGGCAGCCCGCAGCGAAGCCTCGTTTTCTTCCTGCGCAACCCACACATAGGAAGTAAATGACATAATCTCAAAGAAAATAAAAGTCGTATACAAATCTGCCGATAAAAATACGCCTATCGTAGCGCCAAGCGTGAAAAGCAAAAACAGATAAAACCGGTTCCGGTTTTCATGGTGCGCGAAATATTCCCGCGATAAGATCGTTGTCATCATCCACATAAACGCCGCAACCGCCACATAGACCAAGCGAAAACCGTCCAGTGAAAAATGCAGGCCAAACCCACAGATGCCTGGTACAAAGAACTCCTCCGCAACCCCGGCTGCCACGCGCGGACCGGAAACTGCAAAAAGCAGCAGTACAATCACTAATTCCAGAATCACAGAAAAATCAGCCAGATAATCGCGGCGCATCCCGTATTTTGCGGCATCCGCCCCATTCTCACACCCGTCGCTTATTCTGCCCACCACATAGCACAACAAACCGGCAAGGAACGGATAAAATACCAGAAACGCCAAAGCTGCATTTGAATTCATATCAGTTCCCCCTTTCTATAAAACTGCCGTAATGGATTCCAGCGCGCCCACTACGGGACCGCTGTGCAGTCCGAAATAAAACATCAGAATCACAAACAATACCAGCGGAAGCAACATCATCCAGTTTGGATCTTCCACATCCTGAATGGTACTCATATCAAAATTCCTGCCCGGAAAAAATGCCCGAACCGAAATGGACAGCATATAAATCGCGGTCAGAAGCGCTGAAATCAGAAGCGCCGCAACTCCGGCGTAAGCCAGCGGATTTTCGCTTGCCACTGCCGCACGCACAAGATTCCACTTGCTGATAAAACCGCATAGACCCGGAACTCCCATGAGCGCCAAAGATGAAATCGTAAAAATCCCGAACACAGCCGGCATCCTCCGCCCAAAACCGTTCAGCTCATGCACATAATTCCTTCCGGTTTTGTAGATAACCGCACCGGCACAGAAAAAGGAGCAAATCTTAATCACTGCATGGAAGATCATATGAGAAAGCGCGCCTACCAGCCCGAGCGGCGTCATCAAAATCACGCCAAATAAAATGTACGACAGATTGCTGACCGTAGACCATGCCAGACGCCGCTTCAGATGCGTCTCCTTCAGGGCACGGCTGCAACCATATACAATCGTAAAAACAATCACTGCCATCAATACATACTGGGCCCAGGTTCCCTTCAGAAACTCTGTTCCAAAACTGTAATACGTAATCCGCATTGTCGTAAAGGCTCCTGCTTTTACAACAGCCACCGCATGAAGCAGAGCTGTAACCGGTGTTGGAGCGACACCTGCCTGCGGCAGCCACGAAGAAAACGGAAACAGCGCCGCCTTCACACTGAAGCCCCAGAAGCAAAGCAGGAAAATAAGCGGAACCCAACTTCTCTTATCTCCGAGCACCGCCGCGCTGAGCACACCACCCGGCACGAAATTCGAGGTACTTCCATAGCTCAGAATAAAGATCATCCCGATAAAAGCAAACGCTGCGCCGCCAAGTGAATAGTACAGATAAGTCCTGCTCGCCAGCACTGCCTCCCTCGTAAGCGTATGCATAATCAAAGGCAGGGTAACCAGGGTCAGCATTTCATAAAAGCAATACATTGTCACGATATCTTCTGACAGTGCAATGCCAAGCGTCACACCATATGTGATGGTATAAAACATAAAAAAGATCTTCTCATGCCCCTCATGCTTCATATACTCAAACGCATACAAAGAGGCCAAAGGCCACAGCACCGACACAAGTCCGGCAAACACTGTGCCCAGACCATCCAGTCGGAAACTGATAGAAAGATTTCCTGTAAACCGAAACAGTACGAAAGCCTCCTCCGGCCGGTTGAGCAACGTCAGGAAAACAAGTCCGGAAGTAAGAAGCACCACCGCCTCCGTATAAACCATCATCCACGTTCTGTTTCGAAACGGCAGCAGCGGAATCAGCGCGCCTGCCAGAATTGGTAACAGTATTACAACTGCAAATATTGCCGCGTTCATTCTTTTTCCCCCTCTCCTACAGTACCGATGCCGCGATCTGCCCAAAATACTGAATCAGCGGATTCGGGAAAACACCGAGCAAAACAGCCATCAGCGCCAGAAATGCAACCGGAAGCAGCATCCTGTAAGGCGGTTCCTGCTTTTTCCATACATTCTGCGCCCCACTCTTACCTGGGAAAAATCCGTGCATCGTCACTGGAAACAGGTAACCGGCCGTCAAAAGTGCACTGACCAGAAGTACGACCGGACCAAGCCAGCTAAAAATGCCGATCTCCGCCTCCAACGCGCCCTGTGCCAGATACCATTTGCTGACAAAACCACTTGCAGGCGGAATTCCGATCAGCGCCAGAGAAGCAAACGTATAGCACCACAGGGTCTTTGGCATTTCTTTGCCAAGGCCGCGCAGCTCCTCCACTTTTGTTCTGCCAGTCTGAAAAATGACGATACCGGCAACCAGAAACAGTGTGCTTTTAATAAATGCATGGAACACCACATGCAGCAGCGCCCCTGTCATTGCAGTCTGAGACAGTGCGGATAATCCAAACAGGATATACGAAATCTGGCTGACTGTGGAATAGGCCAGACGCTTTTTCAGCACCGGCTCCCGGAATGCCAGCATAGAACCCAAAAATACCGTCATCAGCGCAAGCACCATCCACGCCGTCTGCACCCATGTACCACGAATAAAATCCGGTCCTACAATATAATAAACACTGCGGATAATCGCAAGAACACCACATTTTACAATAATACCGGACAGCGCCGCAGAAGCCGGGGACGGGGCCACCGGATGCGCAGTCGGAAGCCATGCATGCAGGGGAAGCATACCTGCTTTCACCCCAAAACCAAGCAGCATCGCAAAAACAGCGATCAGAAGAATGCCTTCATGTCCCGATGCAAGTACCGGGTCCAGTGTTCCGCCCGGTGTAAAGGTCAGCGAACTGCAATACCGGTAAAGGAAAAAAATTCCGAACAGTCCGAGGTACGCACCGCACATCGAATAGAACAGGTACTTCAGCGCCGCCATAATCGCCTCTCTGGAGCCATTGTGCAAAACCAGAGGCATGGAAGTCAGCGTCATCAGTTCATAAAACAGATACATGGTCACAAGATTACCGGAAAAAGTCAGTGCAACCAGTACTCCGTATACAACAAGATAAAGACCAAAAAACCGGCATTCTCCGCCTTCATGCTTCATATAAACAAAAGAATAAATGCAGATTGCAGTCCATACCACGCTGATCACAGTAACAAATACTCTTCCAATCCCATCTATATGAAAAAAGACCGGAATATCCTTCATCAAATAAAACAGCGTCAAACTGAGATCACCGGACCACGCAAGCACAATCGCAAGTACAGCTGAAACCACCAGAACAGCTGCCGAAAACAGATGAAGCTTATTTCGCGCTTCTTCCGTCAAATCCGGAGCCTTCTTCTGTTTTGCTGTCACCGAAGAGACCAGAATACCACTCCCGGCAAGTATCGGTAAAAACACCGGCAGTAACATCAAACCACTCATTTTTCTCCTCCTATGCAAACATCTTCAGCCCATTTTCAAACAGCCGGATAATCGGTTCCGAACCAAGTCCGAGCACCAGATTCAACAGAATAAAACAAACAAGCGCCACCGACTTTGCCGGCTGCTGCATTGCTGTCACCTTCGTGAAATTCTTCTTCTCGATTCCTGCCTTCCACTCTGGAGTGTAGATACGGATCACCGTTTTCATAAAATAAACGGCATTCAGCACCGTACTGATCGCCAGTGCAACCAAAGTCATGAGCATCTTATGACTGCTTTCCACACCCGCCTGCGCAAACAGCAGCTTCGAAATGAAGCCGGCAAACATCGGAAAACCTACCATAGACAACGAACCCACCGTAAACGCCACACCGGCCAGTTTGTTCCGGTAACCCGCTCCGGTCAGATCAAAGAAATCCGTACTGTCTCCCGAAGCATCTGTCAGGCCCGATGCCGCCACGAACAGCAGTGCCTTCGTCGCCGCATGGGATACGATGTGGAATACGCTCGCAATCACGCCCGCTGTCGTTCCCAGACCAAAGCCCATATAAATATAGCCGATCTGAGCAATCGAGGAATACGCGATCATCCTTCGGATATTACTCTCCTTGATCGCATCAATCGAGCCGATAATCATACCGATGATACCAAATACAAACAGTACATTGATGACCTTACTGTCACGCACCACGTCGAATCCGATCACACGGTAGAAAATTTTAACCAGTAGAAATATGTAGCCCTTTGATACAAGCGAAGACAAGATTGCAGCGGAAGACAACGTCGAATACCCGTACGCATCCGGCAGCCATGCATGGAATGGATACAGGGCACTTTTGATCGCAAGGCCAATCGACATCAGTCCAAGCGATACCAGCAGCGGAATGTGATACGTTCCGGATTCACTCAGAAGCGTTACCTGTTCCTTGATATTACTCATCAACAGGTGCCCGGTTACATCGTACAGGAAACAGATACCAAGCAAAAACAGACCGGAACCGAGAAGGCTCATAATCATATAGCGCGTCGCTGCTTCGATTGTACGGCCATTCTGCCGGATCATAATCAGCCCACAGGCAGAAATCGTATTAATCTCCACAAATACGTATGCCGTAAACAAGTCGTTTGTGTAAATCAGCGCCAACAAAGAAGAAAGCAGCAGATTTACCATTACATAATACAGATTCTCCTTCGGCTCTTCCACCTCCAGACTGCGTTCCCTGCTTCCACCCAGCATACACAGAAACATAACAACACAGAAAAACAGCGCCATGGACGCTTCCAGCAGTCCCACACGTATCTCATTACCCCAGGGAGCCGGAAAGTGACCCATCATATAGACATAAGGTTTGCCACTCTGCAACACAAACCCTAATACAGCTGCCGACATACACCCGATGATCGTAATCACAGCCAAATTTATCCACTTTGCTTTTTTCCCACTTAATATAGAAGAAAGGGGACCTGCAAACAGGGATAGAATAATTGAGATAAACGGAAGATTCTGTACAAAAGCCATTACAGTCCCTCCTTTTTCAGCTGTGTCGTGATCGCATCCAGATCAAGCGTGTGATATCTTCGGTACAGACGAATGGTCAGAGACAGCATCAGCGCTGATACAGAAACAGATACCACGATACCGGTCAGCACAAGTCCGCCCGGAATCGGATTGATATACGCCTCCACGCTCTGCACTCCATCTACCACAATCGGAGCTTTATGGCCCCCCACATAGCCTTTCAAAGCCAAAAACAGATACATTGCCGTATCCATAATATTTAATCCAATGATCTTTTTGATCAGATTTTTCTGTAGAAGAAGATTGGAAAATCCGATACCGAACAGAATCATCGCCACCGCTTCTTCATAATTGTTCAGCAAATTTGCAAGATTCATCTCAATATCCCCCTTTCCGGAACATCACATAAAATGTATACATGGTTCCCGCTACCACAACGCCGACACAGATATTCAGCACCAGAATCAGTCCGCTGCTCAGAATCGCCCCCGGTGTTCCAAGCGGAATCACACTTTCAATATGATTGGCTCCCGTATAAAAAGAATAACATTTCGACAGACTGTAGCACGCCAGAGCCGTGAAACTGAGCTTTTTGTACGTCTTCGCCGTAAAAAAGCGCTCTGTCTTCTCAAATCCAAATGCGTTCAGATACAAAATCAAGCCCGCACCAATGATCGCACCGCCTGAAAAACCACCGCCCGGCCCAAGATGTCCGCCCAGAATCACATAAATACCGAAAATGACGATCGGCGGAACAAGGATCTTGGCCGCAGTCTGCAAAATCACGTCATTTTTAGGCTCATGGACCCGGTCACTTTCCAACGCCGGATCAGGCTCATTCTTCCCCTTTTTGCGGTCAATACGAAGCAGAATCAAAACCGTACATGTAGCAATAAACAGCACATGCGACTCGCCGAGCGTATCAAATGCACGGTAGTCCAGAATCATTCCCGTAACGATATTGACAGCTCCCGTCTCCTGCAGTCCACTCTCAATATAGCGCTGTGCCACCTCATTGTTCGTTGGGTTTTCAGGATTTCCGACCACCGGCAGATGAGAGACTGCGGTTAACAGCATCAGAACAAGAAATACACAGAACAAAACAGAAAACACCCGATAAATTTTCCGAAAAATCCGCATCTCCGCATTGTGCTCCACATCATAGAGACGTGCAAAGCGGCGCTGTGTTTCCTTTTTCCGTTTTTCAACCAGCCTTTTGTCTTCCTTGAAAGGCTTCTGTTCCCTCATCTCAACTGCGTCAAGATACAGATCCTTCGTTCCATCCAGCCACTGCTTCAGGCGGTAAGATTTTGTCTTTTCATAGCGCTCGTCAGATATTCTTTTACTCATCGCATACCGCCTCCTTTCCCTGTCCTGGTTTGTATTCCATTCCTGCCTCCGTGTCTTTTTCGGATGCCGGAACCTGCTCCGTTTGTACCTTTTCTTCCGGTTCTTCGTCTTCCTTCACCATGGCGTGAATCTTCTTCAGTGTCAGAAAAAACAGCACGCTTGTAATTCCGGCGCCGACTGCCGCCTCCGTAATCGCAAGATCCGGGGACTCCAGCAAAATCCAGATCACAGACATTACAAGACTGTATGACATATAAATCAGGATTGAATTCATCAAATTTTTGGAAAGACTTACAGAAACAGCACAGACGACAAGAAAACCAAGTAAAATATATGTAAACACCTGCATGCTATTCCTCCTTCCCTGCGACCTCTGCCTTTTCAGCCGCGTACGCTTTTACATCCTGCATGGTCAGCTTCTGATAATGCTTTTCCGGTTCTTCATCCGTCGTCACCTCAAGACGTGCAATCAGATGCGAGGAAGTCGGCGAAGCAAACCACAGAAAGACAATCACGAAAAACAGTTTCAAAGAGGTAAAATTCCATCCGTTCATCACAATCAGTCCGGCCAGCGAAAATCCTATGCCGAGCGTATCCCCCATTGCAGCCGCATGCATACGGTTCAGCACATATTTAAACCGGAAAACACCTACCATCTCAATAACAAAAATAACAAGTCCAAACAGAAGCAAAAATGCTCCGGCCAGAAACTGAATCCACTCAATGACCGCCATTTTTTTTCTCCTCCTTTTCCTTTCGTTCCAGGTATACGCCCATATATACTTTGGTTAATACAATGACAGCGAGAAAACTGATCATCGCATAAATCAGACAGATATCGGCCAGATATCCCTCCTGCAACATCAGCGCCAGAATGGCAATGATGACCATAACCATGGTTCCCATCATATTGACTGCCACAATCCGGTCTGCAATCCGCGGACCGATAATCGCACGAATCAGACAGAGCATTAACATTAGAGCCAAAAATACCAGAACAACTGCAAAAAGTCCGTGATACGCCTGCGCAAGGCCCGGTATTCCATTTCCCATTTTTCTAACCTCCCTTACTTCTGTTCCAGCTTTGAAAGCATTTCGACAAACACTGAATCGTCCATTCCCTCAGCCAGCCCCACATCCAGACAGTGCACCACATACTCAGATTCCTCTAAGGCCACTGTAATCGTACCGGGAGTCAGCGTAATTGCATTTGCCAGGAACGCCCGACCTGTCGGTGTTTTCATATCAGACTGAAAACTGACCAGCACGGGCTCCAGCTCTTCACGTTCTGAAAGAATCATATGCATAACAGCAAAATTCGCTTTCACAATTTCCAAGACCAGAACAATCACATACTTTCCGAACCCGAGGCTCTTTCGGAGCACATTTTTTTCCTTTTCCAGACTGTAATCCATAAATTTGCAGGTAAATGCAAACATAAGCGCTGCAATCACAACCCCGAACAGACAGATTTCCAGAGTAATCTGTCCGTTAAAAATAACCCATAGCACAAAATACAACAGATACATACTTTTCCTCCCTATTCCACCAGTGCGTCATAAAGTGCCCGTATGGCTGTCTCAAAATCCTGATTGGAAACGCCGATCGTACAATTAATCTCATTTGACCCCATGTCAATCATTTTAATATTGACCCCTGCCATTCCAAGTGCAGTAAAAAACCGCGCCGCAATACCACTTTGAGATCGCATCCCCTTTCCGACCACTGTGACAAGCGCCATGTCCTCATCCACAGTGATCTTATCCGGCTGCAACAGCCTTCTAAGGGAATCCATAAGCGCTTCCTTCTTTCTATTATATTCCTCCCGCGAAAGAATCACACTGATCGTGTCAATCCCGGAAGGCATATGTTCAAAAGCAATTGCATTCTCCTCAAATGCCTCCAGCATCTTTCTGCAAAACCCCGGCTGTGCATTCATCCGGTTTTTGGCAATACTGATCGCCACAAAATTTTTCTTCCCTGCAATTCCCGTAATTGTCTCCTCGTTCTCCGGCGAAGTCTCCCGGCAGATCAGCGTACCTGTACCGCCCGGATCATTGGTATTGCAGATACGGATCGAAATACCTTCCCGCCGCACCGGAAAGACAGCATCTTCATGAAGTACCGTCGCTCCCCTGTATGAAAGTTCCCGCAATTCCGCATACGTCATGGCATCAATTTTTTTCGGATGTCCCACAATCCCCGGATCTGTCAAAAGAAATCCCGGAACATCGGTCCAGTTCTCGTACAAATCTGCCTGCACAGCCCGCGCAACCAAAGCGCCTGTCACATCAGAACCGCCTCTTGAAAAGGTATGTATGCTTCCCGCATCATCTGCTCCGTAGAACCCCGGAATCACTGCTCTTTCTATTTCCATCAGCCGCTCTTTCAAAAAAACGTTCGTTCGCTCAGCTTCAAAACGTCCATCCTTATCAAAACAGATCACCTCTGCTGCATCCACAAACTCAAAACCAAGATATGCAGCCAGCAAAATGCCATTCAGATATTCGCCGCGAGACGCCGCGTATTGTGCCCCAGCGCCATCGGCCAAAGCCTGTTCCATCACTGCAAACTCTTTTTCCAACGAAATCTCAAGTCCCAGACCAGCCGCAATCTCCTGATAGCGCATCCGAATTTTCATAAGATCAGCCGCATAATCCTCACCGGCGCCCGCTTTCTCACAGCACCGATACAGAAGATCTGTGACCTTTTCATCCGCACTGCCGCGCTTTCCCGGCGCAGACGGAACCACATACCGTCTTGCGGGGTCTGCGTCCAGAATCCCCTTTACTTTTCGAAACTGTCCGGTATCTGCCAGCGAGCTTCCCCCGAACTTCGCCACAACAATCTGACTTTTTTTCATATTTTCTCCTGCTCTCCCATTCCTTCTGTCGCCGCATTCATCCACACCAGACGTTAGGGCCTCTGTAAGCTCTTATTTCGGGAATCCTCCCGGACCAGATCACGCAGCTCTTTTAAATAAGGAAAGTTCTCACATTCCTTTGTCCCATACGTCATCTGAAGATCATATTCCAACGGCAGCCACGTAGACAAATCTGCCTCATTATGTTGAATTAACGCCTCCAATTTATCCAGTGCTTTATACAGCCTCGCTTCCGGGGTTTGCTGTGCGTGCATTTCTGCAAACAACGCGTTTACCTCGCCACGCTTTTTCTCCGGCAGACATTCAAGCAGACCTGCCACTGCGTCATCTTCCGCCGCTTCGTCCTGCTCCGTTTTCAGAAAGGCCGGAATGTCGCCCGTCACTGCCTCACCCATATCGTGCCACAGTGCCATGACAATCACACGTCCGATATCCACCCCCGGAAATTCATCCTTCAGCAGATATGCCATCATGGCCAGACGCCAGCTGTGCTCCGCCACACTCTCATGCCGTCCGCTGCTGGTCCACGAATGTCTCGTATTACATTTGAGCTTTTCCGCGACCGACAGAAAGTCAAGAAACTCTCTCTGTTCCATACTATTTTCCTCCGCCGCCTATCATAGCACTTCTGTTTAAAAAAATCTACTTTTTCTTTTTCTTGCAGAAATTACCAGATAATTCCCATTTTTTCACACTTTCTGTTGCTTTTATGCCTGCGTGATACCTCATCGCTCCCTTTCGCACATTCTCTAATATCTACTTCTATATGCAGGCCCCAAAACAGTATTGCCACCCATTAAGGCACATGATAAAATCATGCAGTAACCACTTACTTGATGATCGTAATATCCGCACAGCTACATAAAATTCAAATATAAGGAGAACTATATAAGATGAAATCTGTATTAATGATTGGTCAGTCAAACATGGCCGGACGTGGATTTCTTAATGAAGTGCCCATGATTTGCAATGAAAGAATTCAAATGCTCCGCAACGGCAGATGGCAGATGATGGCAGAGCCCATCAACTATGACAGGCCGGTCGCCGGAGTTGGCCCCGCAGGCTCTTTTGCCGCAATGTGGTGCCTGGAACATAAAGAAGATATGATTGGATTGATCCCCTGTGCAGAAGGTGGAAGTTCCCTGGATGGCTGGCTGTTGATCAAACACTTTTCAGGCATGCAGTCATCCAGACAAAATTTTCCATACAGGACAGCGAACTGATTGCAATTTTATGGCATCAGGGAGAGAATGACAGTTACGGAAAAAACTATCAGACCTATTGTGAAAAACTGCTATTTCGTGACAGCAAGCGGACTGTCATCCAACCCGGATGGCATTCACATCAATGCTGCTTCTCAAAGAACGTTTGGTGTACGATACTATGAAGCCTTTTCAAAACAAGAAAACCTTCTGCCTCCCATGGAAAACGAAATGGAACTGCTCAATCTCTGTATCAACAGGCCTTACACAAAAAATGAAAAAAAATATCTAGAAATGACGAAATTTGCCTCAGGCCAAATAACCTATGAAGAATTTGTGAAAAATTTGTAAAGAGAACATCAGATCATACAATCTATTATAGACCAGCGTCAATGTATTTATATATCGATCAATATAGATATATAAACTCCACCCGTTCCAAACGCTCTGTCATAGTCAGAACTCAGATAACAGGTACAGGCGGAGGTGACTTGTTTGCCAAAACCTCCGCCTGTACCTGTTACCTGAGTTCGTCCCCATTTCTCTTCCTACCGCAAAAATACTTTCAACAACAAATCCTTCCACCCACAATAAGGCTGATAACGAATCGGCAGATCCAGCCAGGTATATTTTTTTACTATGCTTCTGCGGTGGCTGAACAGCTCAAAGCTCTCACGGCCATGATAGCTTCCCATGCCACTTCCGCCCACTCCGCCAAAGCCCATATTACTTGTTGCCAGGTGAATAATTGTATCGTTGATACATCCGCCGCCAAAGCTGCAAAACTTCAAAATCCGGCGCTCTGTTTTTTTACTCCCTGTAAACAGATAGAGCGCAAGCGGTTTTTCCCTCTTCGTCACATACGTGATAACCTCTGAAATCTCCCGGAACGTCAGAACTGGAAGCAACGGACCGAAAATCTCTTCCTGCATAATGGCATCTGACGGGGCAATATCCGTCAGTACTGTCGGCGCAATCTGAAGTGTCTCCTCACAAAATGCCCCACCCGCATAAATCTGGGTACCCTTCATCAGTCCAAGCAGCCGTTCAAAATGTTTGTGATTAATGATTTTGCCATAATTGGGATTCTCCAGAGGCCGCTCCCCGAACTGCTGATGAATACATTTTTTGATTTCCTTCAGCAGAGCTTCCTTTACCTCTTCATGAACAAACAAATAGTCCGGTGCCACGCACGTCTGGCCGAGATTCAGATATTTTCCAAACACAATTCGTTTTGCAGCCAGACGCAGATTTGCTGTGCGGTCCACAATACACGGACTCTTTCCTCCAAGCTCCAGGCAGACCGGCGTCAGATACCTAGAAGCCTTCTCCATGACAAGGCGTCCCACCCGGACGCTGCCCGTAAAAAATATAAAATCAAACCGTTGCTCCAGGAGCGCCGCATTCTCTGCACGCCCACCTTTTACAACTGCCACAAAATGCGAAGAAAAACAGTCCTCTATGATTTTTTCAATTACATCCGCAGTCGCCGGAGCATAAGCGCTTGGCTTTACAATCACACAGTTGCCAGCAGCAATCGCCCCGATCAGAGGTTCCATGGACAACATAAAAGGATAATTCCACGGGGACATCACAAGCGTCACACCGTACGGCTCGGGTGAAACAAAACTTCTGGCGTGAAACTGCGCCAAGGGCGTCCGCACCCGGCGCTCCCCCGCATAACGTCTCAGATGTCCAATCATATGTGTAAGCTCAGAAAGAACAAGTCCAGTCTCGCACATATAAGCTTCCGTAGCTGATTTCCCAAGATCTGCCTGAAGCGCATCCCCGATCTCTTTCTCATACCGCAAAATCGACCTTTTCAGCGTCTTCAAAGCGGCAATTCGCCACGGAACCTCCTTTGTTTTTCCCTTTTCAAAGTATGCCCTCTGTTTTTTTACCAGCATCTCAATTTCCATAGCTGACCTCCAGAATCCGGATAACTGCGTCATACGTCACCTGCCGCGGATTAACAATCACTGCACCGTCATTCAACGCCGCTTTCGCCACCTCCGGGAATTTGGCAGGGTCCACTCCCGCCTCCTTCAGCGTCACAGGCAACCCGGTCAAGCGATGCAGTTTCTCTCTCATTCGCAAAACCTCTTCGATTGCTGCTCTCGCACGCTTTTGTTTCGGGGTCTTCCTATATAGTTGTGAACCAGCCAGGTACAACAGCAGCTCTCCATAGTCATCCCTGCACTTTTTACAGTTAAACATCATCCCCGCCGGAAGCAGGATATTCATCGCGTCGCCATGCGGTACATGACAGACGCCCCCAAGCGCATGCCCGATTGCATGTACCACGCCTACCATACTGTTACTGAACGCTGCTCCCGCCAGAAAGCTTGCGTTCGCCATTGCCCAACGTGCCTGCCTGGAGCTCCCAAAGCGCACCGCACGCAGAAGATTGTCCCGGACAAGTCCAATTGCCGCTATGGCATATGCGTCGCTGACCGGATTCTTTTGCAGACAGCTGAAGGCTTCTATCGCATGGCAAAGCGTATCCATCCCGGTAGAGGCCGTAATACGCGCCGGAAGTGTTTCCGTCATCCGCGGATCAAGAATCGCCGTATCCGGCACAAGCTGCTGTGAAATATATTCCATCTTGATACCTAGCCCCGGATTTTTGATCACAGCCACTGCTGTCGCCTCGCTTCCAGTGCCCGCCG
The DNA here is from genome assembly GCF_059728505.1 of Blautia sp. St.27G3. Taxonomy (NCBI): domain Bacteria; kingdom Bacillati; phylum Bacillota; class Clostridia; order Lachnospirales; family Lachnospiraceae; genus Blautia; species Blautia sp. St.27G3. Next base: position 1,171,066 of record NZ_BAAGFO010000001.1, read on the forward strand.
TTGTCGGAATCGCCACAAACGGAACTGGCTTTCCCTTCGGAACGCACTCGCAACCCATCAGCTCCAGAAGGTCATCTACATCCTGACTGATCAGAAGCCGTACCCCCTTCGCAGTATCAAGCACGCTGCCTCCGCCGAGCGCTACAAGCGCATCACAGCCAAAATCCCGGTATTCCTTCGCAATCCTGTTTACTGTCTCAATACTGCTGTCCCGCGGAATATCCGTAAAAATACGGCCGATCTGCATTTCTGAAAGTGCGTCTGTCACACGTTTCAGTGTTCCAATTTTTTCGAGCATTGCGTCACTTAGCACCATCGGATGACTGGCGCCTAGAATTTGAAGCTCATATGCCAGATTGTCAAGAGCTCCCTGCCCGGAGCACAGCTTTGTTGGACTTGTAAACTCAAAATAATTCATAACAATCACCTCAATTTTTATCCTGCTCTTTTCCCTGAAACCAGCCTGCCCAAAGGCTCTAAAACTTCCTGGCAGGAGCGTCCCCAACCGGTCCGTTATCGTCCGTTTTCTAGCAGAGCAAGCGCATATACCTGGAGCGCACTCAGCTCTTTTTCCGGCACCTCTTTTAAAATCCGGTTACTCCAGAACCGTGGAAACAGATAGGCCTCCGCATATTCCACACAGCGCACAAAACTCATCGTCTGATAAATGTCACCCTCCAGCGTAAAAAAATGCGCCGCATACGCCTCCGATATACTCATCTGTCCCGTCAGAACACGGAATGCACCCTCCACAGATTTAAATCGCATCGTAATCGCCGTCCGCTGTGCCCGATGCAACTTTGCCACTCCCGTCCGCTCACTTTTTCGCAACGCCAGCACTGCACCGCCCGGCCCACAGACCAGCTTCAAAGTCAGCCCGTCCTTCCACGCATCCATTTCCTTTCTGACACGCCCATCATGCTTATACAATACCCGGAATCCCCGGAACAAAACCTGCAAAATCAGAGCATTTACCTGAGTCTGAAGCTCTCTTTTCATCCTAACGCCCCTCCGTTAAATAGTTCATTTTGTTAACTATTGACACTTCACATTATTTTACTGCACCCAAGAAAGACTGTCAAGCCGATAGAACAAAAGTGTGCTTCGCACACCTCGCGAGTCAATAAATTTCAGAGCACAGCTTTTGTTCCGCGCGCGAAGCTGCGCATCCTGCCGGAGGCTTTTATCGTATGGGAGCCGAAGTTTCCTATACGATAAAAAAGGGACAGTTGCAAAATGCAACTCCCCCTGTTCCTCAGTCATGATCGCTGTTCGTTTGTAGCTATCTTCTGAATTTGCTCAGAATGCTCAGTTTATGTAAAGCTACTTTTTCAACTGCTTCACGCGCTGCTCTCATGAGATCTGTAATTTCTGCATCTGTGCCGAATTCCTTCTGGAAATCGTAAATCGCCTGATTATAAGCTCTGAAGAAATCCGTACCTACATTTAACTTTGCAATTCCCATACGGACCATTTCTTCCACCTCTTCATCCGGTGTGTTCGACCCGCCATGGACAACAATCGGACACGGAACCGTCTCAAGCAGCTCGCCAAGAAGCTCGAAATTAATCTTCGGCTGATACTTATAAATACCGTGTGCTGTACCAATCGAAACAGCCAGACAGTCAATACCAGTATCTGCAACAAAATCCCTTGCCACCTTCGGGTCCGTATAGCCCGCCGCAATTTCCTCCAGCGTCCGATCTGCATCTGAGATTGTTCCAAGTTCCGCTTCCACAGATATGCCCCTGGCATGTGCCAGCTCCACAACTCTGCGTGTTTCTCTTACATTATAATCATAGTCCTCTGAAGCCAAATCAATCATAACACCCGAATAGCGGTTATCAATACACAGCTTTGCCTGCTCAAAAGACCGACCGTGGTCCAATCCCATTGCCAGCTTCGTATTTAATCTTTTTGAAGCTGCATCTGCGATTGCCTGCATGTAATCAGCGCCTGCATAATCCACGTGTGCATGATAGGTCTGAATAATGAGCGGCACATTCATCTGATCTGCCGCCGAAGCCACTGCCTGCAAGGTCTCCATATTAACCGAGTTGAATGCTCCGATTGTCAGTCTGTGTTCCTTCGCATAGGAAAAAATTTCTTTATAATTTACTAAAGCCATAACAAGCCCTCCTTCATAAGTTGTTTATTATTTCTTTCAAAATTTAAAAATTTAACATCGACAAGATTTTATTGCAGTCACCGTGGAAAAATCCCGAAAAAATCGTACAAAAAATACACTATACATTCTTTTATGTATATTTTCTGATAATATTTTATTTTTATATATTTTATCAGACTATAATATGCAACCTTCCGGCAATAAGGCTATACGGCAAGAACGCAGCGATCCGGTAAATGTAACATCTCTGAACGGTATACCCCCTGCCCCCTGCTGTTTTTCAGCACTCCGTGTACTTTAAGCAGCGGGGATTTCTTTTCGATCTGAAGCAACTTTGCCTCTTCCTCATTTGCATAACCGATCGCAATTGTAAAATCCAGCTTTCGCGGATTACTCAGTCCGTATTTTTCCTGCAAAATTTTATGAACAGACTTTTCCAGATCCTCATAAATGATGTCCCTGTAGGCCTCCGCATAATAATTACGTTCCAGACGCACCGGAACGCCGTCAGCAAAACGAATACGTTCCATAAACGCTACCTGCCCCCCTGCGCTGATCCCAAGATCCCTCTCATCCAGCTTTGTCGCCCCTGTAAAACCAGTTCGAATCAATTTACTGCTCGGCTCAAACCCAAGCTTTCGACACGTATCGCTGAAGCTGACTGCTGACAGATTCTCCTGAAAATGGATATCCTTCACAAAGGTTCCCTTCCCCTGCTTCCGGACAAGATATCCGTCTTCCATCAGCTCTGTATAGGCTTTTCTTACGGTCACCCGGCTGATTCCATACTGATTCTGTATTTCTGTTTCTGACAGCATCTTACTTCCCGGCTGAAACTGTCCGTCCTCAATTCCCCGTTTTACACAATCTACAATCTGTGCATAAATCGGAATCTGACTGCTTTTGTCAATGCTTAATTCCATGCTTCTCTCTCCGCCTGTTCTGATTAGTGTTTCATTCTGATGCAGGTGAACTGTTCTTTTCGTTCTGTATACTCCTGAAACTGTTCCGCATACTGGCTTTGCAGACGCTGATCCGGTTCATATACATTTGTCACCCTTATCATATGGGACGCGGCCTCCCTGGTATTGCTGTAAATGCCTGCTGCCACAGCAGCAATCAATGCGGTTCCAAGCGAAGATACCTCATGATTCTGTACGCATTCCACGGTTACCCCCAACACATCTGCCCTTAGCTGATTCCATTTTTCCGCTCTGGCTGTGCCTCCGCCAATCCGTACCCTTCGAATATCCTGCCCGAAGCTTTCTGCACATTGATTGAATTTCATTTTTGACTCAAAGGTCAATGCTTCTATGGCTGCCTCAAATATCTCATTTTGGCCTGTATTTATCCCTATATTACTTATTATACAGTTATTTTCCATAATATGGGGGATAATTTTAATGCTATTTTTTCCGTTAAATTCAGCGTTTTTCCAATACTCTGTCATGTTGGCTCCATTTCGACCAAATAATCCTGTAATGATCCAGTCCACAAACAGTCCATACGCCGGAACGGCTCCCACAACTGCATATGCCTCGTCAAAACCCATCCGGTTCGCTACAAAGCCGCCGCCTTTATACTGAAAAAATCCTTTTTTTAATTCATCCATCCCGCACAAATAACCAAAATGATCGTACGTTCCTGTCACATTTCCCAGTACATCCGGAGCGCTTCTGTTCACTCCGATTCCCACAAAGCCAGCCTCACAGTCATGCAGCCCCGGAAGAACCTTCACCGAACCTGGAAGCTTGACATCTCCATAGGAACTGATTTCTCCCAGCACCTCCATACAGGATACCGTTCTGCCCATCATCTCCTCAGCCAGACCAAGTTCTTCCAGAAGCGTTCTGTCCCAGTTACCCTCCTCAAGGTCAAACAGTGCCTTTCTGCATGCCATTGTTTCATCATTCACCGGCTCCAGCCCCAGACGACTCAGAACATACTGCTGGTTGCTGAACAGCGCATTTGTTTTCTGCAAAATTTCCGGATACTTTTTCCGAAAATATAGAAGCGTTGAAACAATCGAGGAACTGTCCGGGATTCCGCCGTTGCACTTCAGAAACTCTGTTTCCGTGCGAATACGCTGAAACTCTTCTGCTTCTTCTTTGCCCCTCTGGTCCATACACAGAACAATGTCAGACAAAGCTTCTTCGCTTCTGTCCACAAAAAGCAGATTGTCTCCAAACCAGGAAAAGGTCAGAATCTCAGGCACATAACTGCCCGCCTCCATAAATTCCGAAGCCTCTTTCATGCAGAGAACAGAGTTCATCCAGATCTCCTCTGCAGACAATTCCGCGCTACCTGCTCCGTCTGAAAATACCGGATAACGTTTGCTGGACGTGTACAGAATTTCCCCGTTCTCCGGCCTGATCAGATTCACCTTTACACTGGATGTTCCAAAATCCACAACAATAATCAGACTTTTCATACTTATCCCTGCCGCATATTTACTACGTGACTCCAGGTTCCGCTTTCAAGATAAGACGTTATCGTATCCCGCATCATACGATACGATACGTCAAAAATATCCGCGCTGGTGCCTGCCAGATGTGCCGTCAGCGTTACATTCTCCAAGGTATAGAACGGATGGCCTTCCGGGAGTGGTTCCTGATGAAATACATCGAGCGCCGCGCCGCCGATCTTCCTCTGCGTCAGCGCATCAATCAACGCCTGTTCCTCCACCAGCCCGGCACGCGCCGTATTGATCAAGCAGCACGTTGGTTTCATTTTTGCAAACTGCTCTGCTCCGATCATTCCCTTTGTCTCGTCCGTCAGACGGTAATGCACGGATATCACGTCGGAGCGTTCACACAGTTCATCCAGTTCTACCGGCTCGCAGCCCATCTCCCGGATTTTTTCCGCCCCAAGGTACGGATCAAACACCAACACCTCTGCATCAAATGCCTTCAGTATTTTTGCAACCCTGCTTCCCACCAGGCCACAACCGATCAGGCCAACTGCTTTTCCGGCAAGGTTCCAGGAATACGAATTATTCACAAAATCCACTTCAAAATTGTGATTGCGTATCCGGTTGTGGGAACGTGCGATGTTTTTCATCTCTGCAATCATCATGCCGATTGTAAATTCTGAAACAGGCACAGCCAGACGTCCCGGAATATTTACAATTTTCACACCGCATTCATCTGCGGTTTTCAGATCCACATTTTCCACGCCGCTTCTCATAATACAAACGGCATCCAGATTTTTTGCCTGTCTCAGGGCCTTTGAGCTGACTGCGCTCAAATGCGATACAACGATATCAGCATCCTCCATGGCTTTTACCATGTCTTCATTTACCGGCAGACTGTCCGGGCCATGCTTTTCAAATTGCAGAAACATATTACTGAACGCATCGTGGTTCTGGATTTCCGGATGATCGTATACATACTCGATCTGAAATCCATATTTTTCAAATTCCTGAAACTGTCTCATTTTCTCACCGGCCACATAGTCGATGATCACTACCATTTTCTTCATATTATTCCTCCCTGCCTCATCCGATTATGCATCAAGCAGCGCAAACGTCGTCATCGCACGCTTCACATTTTCTTTCATCGCCTCGATCGCTTTAAGCGCAGCATCTGAATAAAACGGAACCTGTCCTTTTTCCAGGCTGTTTAAATATGCTACCATTGCATTTCCCGCAGCTTTGTCCATATACGTAAAGTAATTGATCTTGCGCACGCCTGCTCTGACTGCTTTATGAAAATCGCTGACGCTCACACCGGAACCTCCATGCATCACTACCGGAAGGTCGTCACACGCTTCGCGCACCTTTTCGACAACAGAGAAATCAAGCTTCGGCTCTGTAAGATAAAGACCATGTGTTGTCCCAAAGGAACAGGCCAGCGCGTCAATTCCCGTTTCTTCCATAAATTTCTTTGCCAGAACCGGGTCAGTATAGATTTTTGTCTCATCATTCACACCGGTTCCTTCTCCGCTTCCGTCCTCACGGCGTCCCATACTTCCAAGCTCTGCCTCAACGTAAGCGCCTGCTTTTCTTGCCATTTCAACCGCTTTTTTCGTGTTTGCCACATTCTCTTCATACGGAAGCGTAGAGCCGTCATACATCACGCCAGTAAAACCAAGATCCAGCGCTTTCTGTAAAAATGCAAGATCCTCGCCATGGTCCAGATGCACACATACAGGAACGCGGGCATTTTTTGCATAAGTCACCATAACTGGTCCGATCTCTTCCAGGCGGATATGCGTTTCATGTCCCTGTGCAAACTGAATAATAACCGGAAGATTAAGCTCCTCGGCTGCTGCAATTTCTGCCTGAATACTCTCGAGATTCGGAACATTAAACGCCCCAACCGCAATCTTTCTTTCCTCCGCAATTGCAAGAATTTGTTTTAAAGTAACTAACATTTCTCTCCTCCTCTGTCACTTGCTGTCATTTGACCGCTCCCATCGTAAGTCCGCTGACCAGGTGATCTCTGACCAGGACTCCCATAATAATAACAGGAAGCGCAACCATCATACCTGCCGCCGCAATCTCGCCCCACCGGATTCCTTCAAATGAAATAAATCCGGTAATCGAAATGGGCGCTGTCTTGGTCCGGTATCCGCTCAAAATAAGCGCCATCAAAAACTCATTCCATACTGTAATAAAGCAAAGAATTCCTGTTGCAGCAATGCCGCCCTTCATGACCGGAACATCCACCTTAAAAAATGCTTTTAGCCTTGTCGCCCCGTCAATCCGTGCAGCCTCCTCAAGTTCAATCGGTACGCCTTCGACAAATCCTTTTGTCATCCAAACCGTAAAGGCAAGGTTGAACATCAGATATACAATGATTAATCCAAAATGAGTATCCTGCAAATGCAGATTTTTATAAATCATATAATATGGGATCGCCACCAAAATCGGCGGAGCCATCTTTGTAGATAAAAGCCACATCATGATTCCCTTTTTCTTGGGTATTGGAAATCTTGCCAACGCATAGGCCATCGGTATTCCCAAAAACAGCGCTAAAAACACTGTTGAAAAAGAAATCAGCGCACTGTTCAGATAACTCCTCATAAATGACTCTGCGCCCAAAATCAGCTTAATATTTTCCAGAGTCGGCGTAAATATCCACTTTGGAGGGACTGCAAAAGCATCGACCCTCGTCTTAAAAGCCGTCGTTACCAGCCAATAGATCGGATACGCACAAATGACTGCACAAACCCAAATAAATACATTCGTAACAACAGACAATACCTGTTCTTTTCGTTTTTTTCCCATGGTCTATTCTCCTTCCGGTTCCCGCAAAAGTATTTTTTTGCCGAATGTATTGCAGATTACCATAACAATCAGCAGCATCACGATACACAGTGCGGATGCATAGCCCACATCCAGGAATTTAAAATTATTCATGTACGCATAATAGCTCAGTGTTTCGGTAGAAACTCCGGGGCCTCCCCCTGTCATTACATATACCGTATCCATCCATTTAAACAAATCCATAAATCGGAAAATCACGGCAATATTCACTGCGGAGCGCATAAGTGGGAAGGTGATATAACGGAAGGTCTGCCACCGGCTTGCTCCGTCTACTCGCGCCGCCTCATACGGCTCCTGTGGAAGTGCCTGCAATCCAGACAAAAGAATCAGCGCAACATAAGGCGTCCATTCCCATATATCCACAATAATCATAGCCGGAAGCGCTGTGTTCCGGTACGAAAGCATATCCGGCACCGGAAGATTCAGCAGTGATAAGAAATAAGACAGATTCCCGAACTGAGGATCATAAAACATCTTCCAAAAGAGTGCCACTACAACCGGGGTAATAATCATCGGAAGTAAAATAGCAGTCTGCGCTACCCCTTTTAATTTTATTTTTTTTGAAAGACCCAGGGCAATCAGCATTCCCAAAATAAGCTCTGCCGCCAGGCTGATCAGTGCAAAACACAGTGTTACTTTCAGGGAATTCCAGAATCGCTCATCCTGGAACAGTTCTATGTAATTCTGAAGAAAAATAAATTTCTTGTCTCTTAACTTTCCCAGATTGTAATAATGCAGGCTCAGGTAAAGCGCGTACACCGTAGGAATAATGGTAATCAGCAAAAGTATGATTCTTCCCGGATAATACAAAAGTTTCCATGAATCAGGGCTTTCCAGAGTAACAAATTTTATGAATTTTTTCTTTCGATCCATTTCCTCTCGCCTTTCCTTCTGAAGCAAAGGCCCCGCAAATTTTCATTACGGAGCCTTTGCTTTCCCGGTATTATTTATTGAACATTTCGTAATCCGGATATTTCAGATCCTTGAAGTTCTCCTGTACCTTATCAAATTCTGCCTGCGCATCGTCACCCTGCATTACGTTGCTGAGTGCAGTTGCAATACCGTCTCCAAGCTCCAGCCATTCAACGATTCTCGGACGATAGTCTGCCGGACAGGTAGACAGCGCTTCGATTGTCGTTGCAACCCACTGACCGTCTGCGTAGTTGTATTTCTCATTAAACTCGTCTGAATTCATAACACTGATTCTTGTCGGATCACAACGGTCGCCATTCAGACAGGAAGCAAGCTGACTGTCCTTGTTCAGTGCCCACTGGATAAACTCCCAGCCCGCATCTTTGTGCTGTGCCTCTGTCGGAATCGCAAAACCGCTTGCCACGGTCCAGCCAATCGCCATGCCGTCCGGAATGACGCTATATCCAACCTTTCCAACGATAGTAGATTTCTCCGGATTCTCCAGTCTGGAAGCGAAGTTTGTCGCATCAATACACATTGCAACCTTGCCCTGCTGTATTGCCAGCTGACACTGGTCCCAGTTAAAGCTTTCCACGCCGCTTACACTGTGGTTCTTCAGAAGATCTGCATAATATTCCGCTGCCTTTACTGCTGCCTCTGAATTTACTGCCAGATTTCCGTCCGCATCAAACCAGTCTCCGCCCATTTCCAGGAACATACCTGTCCACGGCATTACGTTCATTCCATGTCCTTTTGCACCTCTGTATACGATAGCCGGAATACCAGCCGCATCCAGTTTTGCCACTGCCTCATCGAACTCTTCCTTCGTCTTCGGAGCGCCCTCAATGCCTGCCTGCTCGAACATTTCCGTATTATACATCAACATGGAACTCTCTCCGTAGATCGGCATTCCATAAAGTTTTCCCTGATAAGAAAGGCTGTTCAGATAACCCGGCATAAAATCATCAATATCATATCCCGTTTTCTCCACATACGGTCCAAGTTCCTCAATCCATCCGGCATCTGCAAACTGCGCCGTATACATCAGGTCAAACATGATCACGTCATAATCGGAAGATCCTGCTGCCAGAGCAATCTGCGTCTTATCAAACATTTCTTCCTGCGGCATAACCTCAAGCTCTACGTCAATACCCGTCATCTCCTCAAACTGCGGCAGAAGCTCCTGAATACTGTCTGTAGTTGTGTGAGCCTGCATAATCACACGAATGGTTTCTCCATCATACGGTTTTTCCTCACTGGCATACGCCGGAATTACAGTTCCCACAGCCATAGAACCAAGCAGCAAACCTGCAAGAGCCTTTTTCGTTGTTCTTCTCATATAAACCTCCTATACATTATGAATGATTGATTATCTCTGATTAATATCGATATTAATTATAGTTGTATTGTAATGTATTGTTATCTATATGTCAATACATTACAATACAACTATGTCTATATTCTACACAATCAACAATTTTCTACATCTATTTTTATGCTATTTCAACATACCTCCAGCATTTATATGCCTCTGTCATTCACCAGTCAGCGCTGCAATTGAAGCACAGGCCAGAACCACCCCCTGTGAGGCCGCCGTCGAATAACAACCCTCTTGCAAATCCCCCCTGTTTCAGGTATACTCTTGCTGTTTCCTGTATTTATGCGCAGCGTACAGATCAGCCGCCCGCGCAGTACAACTTTTTACCACGGAGAATTCATAATGAGTATTTTAAATGTTGAAAACCTTTCTCACGGCTTTGGCGACAGAGCCATTTTTCATAATGTTTCCTTCCGCCTGCTCAAAGGCGAACACATTGGCCTGATCGGAGCAAACGGCGAAGGCAAATCTACATTCATGAATATCATCACCGGTAAACTGATGCCGGATGAAGGAAAGATTGAATGGGCCAAACATATCCGCGTCGGCTATCTGGATCAGCATACTGTGCTCGAAAAAGGCATGACAATCCGCCAGGTTCTCACCTCCGCGTTTGATTTCCTGCTCGAAATGGAACAGAACTTAAACGCACTCTACGAAAAAATGGGGGAAGCAGACCCGGATACCTTACAAAATCTGATGGAAGAAGCCGGCACACTTCAGGATCTTCTGACCGTGCATGACTTTTATATGATTGACGCCAAAGTAGAAGAAGTAGGCCGCGCACTCGGATTGTCTGAAATCGGACTGGACCGTGATGTCTCCGAGCTCTCCGGCGGACAGCGCACAAAAACACTGCTCGGAAAACTGCTTCTGGAAAAACCGGACATCCTCCTTCTGGACGAGCCTACGAACTATCTTGACCAGGAACACATCGAATGGCTGAAACGTTATCTGAATGATTACGAAAATGCTTTTATCCTGATTTCCCATGATATCCCGTTCCTGAACAGTGTCATCAATCTGATCTACCATATGGATCATCAGGAACTCAACCGCTACGTTGGGGATTATAACAAGTTCCAGGAAGTATATGCCATGAAACAGGCGCAGCTGGAGGCCGCGCACAACCGCCAGCAAAAGGAAATTGCGGACCTGAAGGATTTTGTTGCGCGCAACAAGGCCCGCGTCGCCACGCGAAACATGGCAATGGCCCGTCAGAAAAAGCTCGACAAAATGGATATCATCGAACTTGCAGCTGAAAGACCAAAGCCGGAATTTCATTTTCTGGAAGCGCGCACGCCTGGCCGGTATCTTTTCCAGACGCGCGATCTCGTCATCGGATATGACGAACCACTCTCCGCTCCTTTAAATCTGCAAATGGAGCGCGGCCAGAAAATCGTACTTACCGGCTCCAACGGCATCGGAAAAACCACGCTGTTAAAAAGCCTCCTAGGTCTGACCGCCCCGCTCTCGGGCCTTGTTGAACAGGGCGATTACCTGGAAATCGGCTACTTCGAACAGGAAATGCCAAAGGACATCGCGACCACCTGTATCGAAGAAATCTGGCAGGAATTTCCTTCCTACACACAGTATCAGGTACGCTCGGCCCTTGCAAAATGCGGCCTGACAACGCAGCACATTGAAAGCCGTGTCAAGGTGCTTTCCGGAGGAGAGCAGGCGAAGGTACGTCTGTGCAAACTGATCAACCGGCCTTCGAACCTTTTAATCCTTGACGAGCCGACTAACCATCTTGATGTCGACGCCAAGGCAGAACTGAAACGTGCACTGCTGGAATACAAAGGAAGTATTCTGATGGTCTGTCATGAACCCGAATTCTATGATGGACTTGCCACGGATGTCTGGGATGCCTCAAAATGGACCACCCGCGCTGTGTAATTGCTGTGTTGTAACATCAAAACAATGTTTATTGCCGACTTCCGGCACAAAAAATGCCCGCCAGGTTCTTTCACCTGACGGGCATCTGAAATTTCTGCTTTTCCTCTTTATTCGTCTTTCATCTTCGGACTGAAAATCCAGCTTGCAAGATATGAAAAAATCAAAGCAGCGCTGATTCCGATTGCTCCGGCTTTAAAGCCTCCCTGGAAAAGCCCCAGAAGACCGTTATCATCTACTGCCTCCTTTACGCCTTTCCACAGAGTATTTCCAAATCCAAGAAGCGGCACGGACGCACCGGCACCGGCAAAATCAAGGAACGGTTCATAAACTCCGACTGCGCCAAGCACTGCACCAAGGCAAACAAGGATTACCATCACACGTCCCGGCAGCAAGGTTGTCTTTTCCAATAAGATCTGAACCAGCGCACAAATCAAACCGCCGACCCAGAATGCATTTACATAATCCATCTTACATTTCCTCCAAACTTATAATTACAGATACTTCCGGAGAATCCGGCACGTATTTCTGCATCTGCCCCTCTCAAAGATACCGGCTCAGCAGTGCTCCAACACTACGCCGTGTGCAATTCCCGGAATTGTCTGCCCCTCATTGAAACTGACCTTTGAGAGCAGTGCGCCAGTCGGCACAAACAGTACCCGTTTCCAAATTCCCTTTCGGATTTTGGGCAGAATCATAGCTGCCAGGACAACCGCCGCGCAGCCGCAGCCGCTTCCGCCTGCATGTGTATCCTGCTTCTCACTGTCATAAACCTCAATTCCGCAGTCCATATGCTGCTGTGAGATATCAAATCCTCTTTCCTTCAGCAAATCAATTACGATTCTCTGGCCTACCGTTCCCAGATCGCCTGTTATGATTTTATCGTAATCTCCTGGCTGACGGTTAAAATCCATAAAGTTCTGATAGATCGTATCACTTGCCGCCGGCGCCATGCACGCCCCCATATTCATGTTGTCCTTTACGCCCATATCGACAATCTTTCCGGGTGTCACGCCTGCAACCTTCACATGTCCGCCCTTGGGGGCAAGTACAAAGGCTCCGCTTCCGGTAACGGTCCAGGTAGCTGATAGGGGACGCTGATTCCCATACCCCTGGGGAAATCGGAACTCCTTTTCTGCACTCCCGAAATGGCTTGACGTCAGAGCAGCCGCATAATCCGCATAGCCTGCAGCGACAGTCATTGCGGCAAGTGCCAGAGATTCCCCGCAGGTCGAACATGCGCCGTACAACCCAAACAGCGGAATCTGTGCGTCTCCATTTCCAAATGAAGTGGCAATCAGCTGTGCGAGCAAATCCCCGCCAAACAGATAACGCACCTGCTGCGTCATAAGCTGCGCCTTCCCGATTGCCAGCTGCAAAGCCTCCTTTTGCAGAGTACTCTCAGCCTTTTCCCAGGTATCCTCGCCAAGCTGTGCATCCGGCGCCACCAGATCAAACCATTCCCCTAAGGGACCTTCCCCCTCTTTCGGTCCTACTACCGAAGCACTGCTGATGATATGCGGGGCATTTTGAAATTCAATACTCTGTTGTCCGATTGTTTGATCCACTGCCATAATTTCCCTCCTGCTACGTTTTCTGGCAATAGTATCCCCACTTTTTCTTCTTTTATACAAAAACCACCGCAACCTGACGCTGCAAACGGTCAGCCTTACGGTGGTCTGTCATTTTTGATTTATTTTTCCGGACAAATTTCTGCGATCTTCGCCTCAATCCGCACCTTTACGCATGCTGCCAGCTCTGTCGTCTTCATGTCCTGATACGCCTCGTACGGAATCGGTTCCAGGAAATGAACCTGTACCTTCTGTTTTTTAATCGAACCAGTATCAAACGCTTTATACGAGTCAATCAGAGCAACCGGAACAACCGGACATTTTGCCTTCATCGCAGCCTTGAAACTTCCTCCCTTAAACTCCAACAGATGATTTCCTTCTCTGCTGCGGGTGCCCTCCGGAAAAATAATAAAATTCCGGCCCTTTTTGAGCTGCTCTGCCATTTCCAGAATCACCTTCATTCCCTGCCGTACGTCAGAACGGTCAATTTCCAACGCTCCAAGGCAGGCAAACACCTGTTTCAGAAAAGGAATCCCGGATAGCTCTTTTTTCGATACAATCGAAACCGGCCTTGTCATCAGCTGCAAAATAGCCAGTGCATCAAACATCCCCTGATGATTCGGACAGAGCAAAAATCCGTCCTCCCCGGGCAGATTTTCCATCCCATGACCATCAATCTCAACCCTGCCGCCCTTCACGGCCCGGTTATCAATCTGCTTGATCAGTGCAAAACGTTCTTCCAGTGTATACTGCTCCGGATGCGCGGAAACACGCAAAAGCCGAAAAATCCCATACGGCACATACCACAGGTTCATCAATACCATCCATATAATCCTTTTCATCTGAACTCTTCTCCTTCATTACAACTCAAATAATTTCAGAAGCCCGGAAAAACTGGGGATCACTTCTGCTGCACAATCTACTTTTCCATATCCGTAAGACGCATGGATAAACACAACTCCGGCCGCTTTCGCCGCATCACAGTCTCCCTGCGTATCTCCCACATAAACAGGCGCAAGAAAATGATTTCTCTGTACAAGCAGACTGATGTTTTCTCCCTTTTCCTTTTTCGTATTTCCATAGCATTCCGTATCCATAATGTATGGCCCAAGCCCTGTCTTTTCTAAAAACAGCTCAATATACCCTGACTGACAGTTGCTCACAATACAGACAGGTAATCGCTCGGATAACGCCTGAATACAAGAAATAACACCGGGATAACAAATGGCACAAGTATCTTGTCTGAGCGCCTCATGCTCATATGCACAGCAACGCTCCATAAGCTCTGTCCGCTGTTGATCAGGAAGATCCGGAAACAACTCCTCTGCAATCACCTGCATCGTCTTTCCAAACAATTCCTTCAGCCGATCCGGCGTCACCACATAATCAGAAAGACCGCTGTCAGAAACAGCCGCCTGCCAGGCACGCGCCACAATCGGAGTCGAATCCCACAAAGTTCCATCCACATCCAGGATCAGTGCATCCGTTTTTGCGTTAATCATACGTTCTCCTTTACACCAATGATACAAAAAGGCCTCCCATCCTTTGATGAGAGACCCATCTGCTGTTTATTTGAGATTCCGATCAGTGTCCGGACACCGATGTCGCATACAGATCTCCTGTAGGCGATGTGCCGGAATAATCCACCGTCGCCGTAATATAAAGTCCGCTGTACAGTCCGTTTGACGTATTCAGAGAAGCATCCGTATAATTGATCGTATATGTATTCCCGTCATCGCCCTGAACCGTAATTGTGTTGGTCCCTGCTTCAACTACCGTACCGCTGATCGTTCCCGTACCGGATGTCTGACCGCCTCCGTTGCCATTTCCGCCGTTACCATCACCATTTCCGTTGCCATTTCCACCGCTGCTGCCTGGATCTGAAGCGCTGATATAGGCCTTGGAAATATACCCCGTCGAACCATTTACAGAAACTACAAACCAGTTGTCAGTCTCACCGATGACACTAACCTCAGTCCCGCCATTCACAGTACTCACAACACCACTGCTCGTACCAGGCTGCACACGGAGATTTACATCCGTCGTCGTATAGTACGTATAACCGGCGCCATAATCCACGTAACTGTTCAACTCTGCGGTTATTTTGGTCGAATCAGAAACCTGACTGTCCGTCTGTGTCGTCTCCGATTGATCCGCCGGCGGATTATAAACAAGAAACGCTTTATTAATATAACCGATATTGCCGTTTATATTTACCTTGAACCACTGGGAAGTCTCACCTACTACAGTTACCTTATCGCCCTTTTGCAGAGATCCGATTTTGTTTGCTTCCGTGCTCGGCTGCTGACGGATATTCACAAGTTCAGATGCATACAAATCCGTACCGGCGCCATACTCTGTCAGCGTCTTCAACTCGTTGTCCGCGCTGTTGCCGCTTTCTGACTGCGTCTGGCTTTCACTGTTTTTGTTTACCACTGTTCCCGGCAATGCACTGAACGTTCCGTTCCGAAGTACGGTGAAGCTTTCGACTGATTTCTGTACCGCATCCAGCAGAACTTTATTTGCCTCAAGCACGGTACCCGTAATCACGTATGCCTCATTCTTTCCCATAATACCGTAGGTAACGGAATAAGCCCACATGCTCGTTGCATTGTACTTGACCACATATTCGTACGTATCAAGCGTAGCAGAACTGAGCTTTTCAAACTCTACGACCTCAAAAGCATTTGCATCCGGATACTGTTTGGTAAGACTCTCCTTCAGCGCATTCTCTGAAGTTGCTACGGACAGCTTTTTCATCGCCGATGCATCCGCTGCATGAACGATATTGATCATTGCCGCATTTCCGGAAGAAAACACACGCATCTCATCCACATCCTGCGTCACTTTCCAGGTACTGTCTGGCAGTGTAATACGGATGGTCTTATCCTGTGATGTGTATGCGACATTTGTCTTCATCTCCGTCTCTTTCTCGGTCTCTTTTTCAGTCGCTGGCTCTGGTACCTTCTCTGTCACCTTTTCCGACTGCTTCTGCGTCTCAGTCTGCACAGGCGTTTCTTCCTGGCCGACCATACCACAGCCTGTAGAGAGGCCTCCTATCACCAGTGACACTGCCAGAGATAATGCCGCAATCCTCACTCTTCTGTTCAACATGTCACACCCTCCATTTCATACTTGCTCCCACACCAAATACCTGCTGCCCGCCATCCGGTCTGGCAGATATTGCGTTTGTTCCTGCCCTCCCTTCCAGAACAGAAACACAAAAAACAGGTATTGCATCAATACCATATTTTCAATCATACCACGCATTTACGATTCCTGCAAGTCACACAATGATAATTCACATTTTAGATAAAGTAATGTCAAACTTTCGTAATACGTCAAATTTTTCCTTAAGCGATACCTCCAAGCTCCTGGTACAGACGCTTTGCGTAGCTGTCTGTCATCCCGCAAACATAATCTGTTACCAGCATCAGACGCAGATACAGACGCTCTGCTTCGGATTTTCCACAAGCGCATGCGTGATACGCCTGCTTGTAATTTTCAGAAATCAGAGACATAAACTTCTCCTCCACATCCCGCTGTGGCACCTGCGTATCATAGTACAGAGCAGCCGGAATAAAATGATTCAGATGAAAATTCAAAACCGCATCTGCTGCAATCTCCAGCTTAAAAATCGGACTCGAAACAAACGCGTACCGATAGGCCACATCGCCCAGCCATTTCATAAGTCCCTTCGCGTGCGTAAATTCGAACAAATCATAGCGATACGTTCCCTCCATGATCGCCTGATAATGATTCAGAAAGCCATACGTTGCACACGCAATCAAAACTCCCTGAACGCGCACAAGGAAATTCTGAACAGCAAACTCCTCTTTATCTTGTATATGCCGTTTCTCTGCAGTTGTATACTTGTCCCGCAGAATCTGCGCCGCATTAAAAAAGCTGAGCTCCTTTTCGGAAGCCTGCTGCTCATATTTTTCCAATTCCATCAAAAGCGCAGCATAGGATATGCAGCCTTTTTTAAATGCATCCTCAATATCAGCTGTCTTATACGCAATATCATCCGCCGCCTCCAGTATAAATGTCAGCGGATGGCGCTTACCTGTGGTCCCGCAGGCGCAGGAAATTTTTTCATAAAGCTCCTGCTCTGCAAAAAAATATCCCATTTTTTTATCCTTAATGTCACCACTGTGCGGATGAATGGCGGTCGAAGGCCCCGGATATTTTACAATGGTATTGAGCAGCGCATACGTCAGATTCATCCCATTTTCATCGACCAGAAAATGCAGCTTAGACAGCAGACGCAGGGCCTGGGCATTTCCTTCAAAATTATAAAAATCTGCAAGCATCTGCTTCGACAAAAGTTTTGTCACCTGCTGCCCCTGAAAGGAAAGCTTCGGCAGATTCCACTTAAACCACTCTCGGATTGCAGACTCTCCGAAATGGCCAAACGGAGGATTCCCGATATCGTGAACCAGGCCTGCACACTGCAAAATATTGCAGACGTCCTCCTTCATATGCCAGTCAAACCTGTCATCACGGCCATTTTGCAGAATATCCTGACAAATATTCTGTCCCAGAGATTTCGCAATCGAAGATACCTCCAGCGAATGCGTGAGCCTTGTGCGGATAAAATCACTTTGGTCCAGCGGAAACACCTGTGTTTTATCCTGCAAACGCCGAAACGAGGCACTGACAATAATCCTGTGATAGTCTTTTTCAAATTCACTCCGCAAATCCCGTCCCCCTGACGAGCGCGACACAGTGGACCGCGCGCGCTGCGGACATAACAGTGTTTTCCAATCCATTCTTTTGTTCCCTCCATGTATGCGCTGCCCCGCAAACCACACCTATTTCCCAATTCAGCGCAAAATCCCATTTTCTAATTAACCTCTCCCGGAAAATCTCCGACGAATTTCAGCCTCAGCCTCCCGCAGTCTTCTGTCCAGCTCCCCGCCCGCTCCGAGCAGACGTTGAAACTCCCGGTATTCATCCCCCAATCCTCCACCGTGCAGAACCCTATATGCACCGGCGTCACTTCCAAGCGCAATCCGGGCGCCAAGCGCATACCCGCGCCGGATATTTTCTCCCTGCTGCTCTTTCAAGCGCCCCAGCGAAGCATCTTCAAATCTTCCACTGCCAATCAGGTTCGTGATCGTCACATAGGTCGGCACCCACACCGCCTGACTTTGAGCCAGCGCCTGCAGGCAATCGTCATCCATGAAGTTCCCGTGCTCTACCGAATCCACACCTGCTTCCACTGCGTCAAGAACAGCTCTGGCACCGTTCACATGTGCCATCACTGCAAATCCTTCCTCATGTGCGATATGAATCATCTCACGAATTTCTTCCCGGCAAAGCGGCTCCTCTGTCAGCTCCCCTTCCCTGTCAAAATCCATGATTCCGGAAAACATTACTTTGATAAAGTTCGCACCCTCCAGCGCTGCCTGCCTCACCAGCCTGGCATACGCTCTCATATCATCATACCCACGGCCCACAATTCTGCCATAATGACCGTTTTTATGAATGGCAAATACCGGTGATGCATATGTAATACCGTACTCCGGTGCAAGCTGCGCAGCCTTTTGGGAAACTCCCAGCACATCTCCGCCTTCTCTTACAAACCGGATTCCAGCAGCCTGATACTGCTTCAGTTTTTCCCTGATATCCGCCTCCTGTACGCCATTTTGATGCAAAGCAACGGCTGCACGATAGTTTTTCCCATCCATAAAAAGGTGCGCATGGCACTCTCCAAACACGATCATCCCTCCTGTACCAATATCATTTTCCCATGTTGCAACAGGCTTTTCCAAAACTGAAAAAGCATATTTTTTTTGATTATATTACGAAAATCTCAAAAAAGCAAACAGTGAGGCTGCCACAAGCTTTGCACTGTGCGGCAGCCTCACTGATGAGAGCTTTCATAATTTTAATATTACTGTTTTTCTGTTTTCTTCTGAATCTCACCCAGCACCTTCATTGTATTTTCAAACGTGCTGTTCAGCGGATACAAATCGGCCTGCCAGGAAACCTGGTCTGTTGTAAAACGCAGATAATTCTCAGACGCCCAGATATCTCGCCAGGATGCCTGCTTCAGATCTTTGCAATATGCCTGCACCACCCGCTCCTGATCACCTGCCGGCACATCAATATAGATATATTCGTCCGTTCCATAAAACGCACGTTCTATGATGTCGTCTGTATCTACCTCTTCTGTCAGATACAAACCTGCCTGCATCACAGTTCTTCTGATATCCTCCGCGTTCCAGGTGAGAATCGGAAAATACCGTTCCCGGAATTTCTGATCTTTGATCAATTCATCCATAACATCCAGATAAAGCTTTTCCTCCACCGGATACATGCGATACACTTCTTTTCCGCTTTTCGTGCGGTATTTCAAGCTGATGTATATGCTTTTATCATGTATACCATTTTGTATGTTGGACACGCCGGATTCCGCCAGCCGGTACAGTCCTTCAAAGTCATCCATTTCCAGATAATCCAGGGCATCCTTTCTGGAATCTCCGCTCGGGCGATATGTTCCTGTCACTTTCGGATAGTGGATATTCAGCCGCGTCTCTCGTACAGACATTGCTGCAAGCTCCTCTTTTGCCGGTAAATATGTGTTATATCCCATCAGATCAAAACGCATGGAAAAAAACAAAATGGCGCCAATCACAAAGGTAGCTACAAGATATCCTTTTTTCTGTAAAACCATGCGGATATCCCAGCGATAAATAAATTCTATGATTATGCAGGATAATCCCCCAAATAAAAGAAGGAAAACCGCCTCCCACACTACGGACTCAAACAGCTCATACGCAATCAGAGCCGCAAATATAGCTACCGGAACACAGAGCATCAGCTTGATTATCCCTTCCGTCTTCTGAAAAGCCAGTGCATTTCCTGCCGCCTCTGTCTTTCTGATACGGTACAACATAAGCGAAATCACGGTCAGTACAGCGGCAAGCGCCAGAAGCTGACACATCCATCCCAGACTCGGTATATACCCAGTAAGTCCCTCTCTTCCTTCTGAAAATTGAGACAAACTGAACGCCCACGGAGAAGAACATTTTAAAATTTCTGTTTCCACTACACTGTAGCTATCCAGTTTCGTTGTCAGAAAAACAGAGTTCAATCCCACGATCAACAGCCAAATCATTGGAACATAGCCGCCCAAGACCCCAACTGCAAAAATCGTAGTCAGCATTTTCCCTGTCAGCATAATCGAGATCAGTACTCCGGAATAACTGCAAAGAAAAACCAGAATCCCCTCCAGAGACGCCACCGCCATCTCAAACAGAAACTGCCAGGAGAAAACTCCATAAAAAACACCGATTAAAATCGCAAGCACCTGGCAAACCAGATATGCGATACCAAAAGTAAGGGCACTGCTCACATAACGAATCGCAAACAGACTCTCTCTTTTAAGTGCCAGGCTGTGATACAGATCCAGCTTCACCGCAGAGTGAAGATAAGAAAATGCACACAATGCACATACACCTCCTGCAACCAGGATAAATAACAGATTTTCAAACCTTCCAAGCCCTACCTGTTTATTAAAAATATCCACGATATTAGAAGGTGATCCCTGGCTTACATTAGAGGAAGCCACTGACATCACCATAAGCACACGAAACGGAATCAGCAGCCCGAACACCAGTCCCCAGATAGCTGTAAGCCACGTCAGCTGGCGCATTTCACTGCGAATCAATTTAGAAAACGAGATTTTTGATGTCATATCCAGCCACCTCCGTCTCACTGATAAAAATTTCTTCCAAGGTCAGCGGCAGTATTTCGGAAAAGAGTGGCTGCTTCTCCTGAATTTTCATAAGAATTTCTTTATAATCTCCCCGGACTACAATCGTCAGCAACGATCCTCTCTTTTCATGCTGCAATACCTTAAGCTCCGCGAGTAACTCACTTTCCAGCTCTTCATCCGGAATCACACACTGAATCTTGTGAATTCCAAGCTTCATCTCATCGAGGTCCTTTGCAAACAGGATTCCGCCTTTGTGCAGAAGTCCTACGTGGTCACAGATATCCTCAATTTCCCGCAGGCTGTGAGATGCAATCACAGGTGTAAACTTACGGTTCAACAGCTCTGAAGCAAACAGACTTTTCACAGTCTGCCGCATAACCGGATCCAGACCGTCAAACGTCTCATCGCAAAACAGATACTCTGTATTTGCACAGATACCAAGCAGCACGGACACCTGCTTTTTCATTCCTTTCGAAAAGGTAGAGAGCTTCCGCCTCGGATCTAGTTCGAACTTGGAAATCAAGTCATCAAAACGTTTCACATCAAACTGCGGATATGCAATGCAATAATAATCTCTCATTACATTTGCCGTCGCATTCGGAAAAAACCATGCGGTATCCGGAATAAAACAGATCTTCTCTTTTGCCTGCGGATTTTCCCATACTGGCTTGTCATCCACCGTGACCTGCCCCTCATCTGCTTTCAGCACTCCGGAAACCACACGCAAAAGCGTACTCTTTCCGGCCCCGTTTGTGCCAACCAGACCAAAAATGCTGTTTTCATGGATCTGAGCATTTACGCAGTCCAAAGCCAGCAAGCCGTCAAACTTTTTGGTCACATCTTCAATCTTTATCATACTTTTTGCTCTTCTCCCTCCTGATAAAATATTGTTGCCCGCTCTACAAACGCATTACACGGAATCTTCAGTTCCTTCCCTTTTGCGACCAGCTCTCTCAGAGATACGAACACGCTATCCTGTTTTTTCTGCTTCAGTCCCTCATTTCCGGACACAAAGTTCCCCCGTCCCTTCACAGGATAGATATATCCCTCCTGCTCCAGAGCAGCATATGCTTTCTGGATCGTATTTGGATTGATAGACAGCTCCATGGCAAGCGCACGGACAGACGGCATCTGACTATCTGGCTCCAGCACACCGCTGACAATCAAAGTCTCAAAACATTCTACGATCTGTTCATAGATTGGCTTTCGGTTTTGCAGATCAATTCCAATCATATGCCCTCCTATTTTACATACGTACACACTACTAAGTGTACTATGAGTCTTAGTACACTTAGTTTATACTACAATCTTGTTTGCTTGTCAATTCTTTTCCTGCCAATATAACACAGATCCAGCACATATTTTCTGAATACAAAAAACAAAGACAGCTGCTCCGTCTCCGGCTTCAGCTGCCTCTGAATTTCTGATCGAAATTTTCCTGTGTTTTATTCTGCTGTGAAAAGGTTTCTGTTTACGTATCCAACGGTTCCTTCATATTCAACCTTATACCAGCGGTCCGTATAGCCAATGGCTGTTACATTCGTTCCTGATGCAATCATATTTATGATTTCACCGTTTTGCGTCGGTGCCTGACGCATATTGGCGCCCACGGTCGCCTGAATCGGGAAGGACTCTGCATAAACTTCTACACCGTACTCAGTATCAACTGCTGAAGTACCTGCTGTAGAAGGCGGAACAGAAGTACCGTTGTCTGCCGATGCAGTCGTATTTCCATCGTTGGCAGAGGACGGCGCCGTTCCATTTGCGAGCTGTTCGCGCTCCTCCTCTGTCTTCGGAGCTACTTCTGTATCAGAAACGAACTGCTTGGACACGTAACCATTCTCCTCGTAATCATCCAGATCAACGACATACCAGTTCGGCGTCTCACCGACAAGCCGGAGCGTCTCGCCCTGGTCAAAGCTGTCAAAGATATCTCCGTCTGATCCCGGTGCTGTACGGACATTCACGTCATCTGACGCATATCCGGTACGGAATGTATCAAACTCTGTCTCCTGCGCTTTCTCCTCCTCGACAGTCAGCTCCTTGGGCTGTGTCTGAGGTTCCGTCTCCGTCACCTTCTCCGTAGGCGGCTCCGTCACCTTCTCTGTCGGAGGCTCTGTCACCTTTTCTGTAGGCGGCTCCGTCACTTTTTCGGTCTGGGTCTCAGACTCTGTCTCCGGTTCCTTTTTCAGTTTATCGCAGCCTGTCGCAAGTACCACTACGGAACAGCTCAGCAACAATGCCAATAACCATTTTTTACTTTTATTTTTCATATCATCTGCCCTCCAGTTACTTATATTTTTTACAATTACTCCCGAAATATACTCTTGGAGACATCATAACACGCAAATCCAGAAATTTCAATAGTTATAACAAAATTTTTAAAAGTTTTAAATTTATGTTAACTTTTTCTTTTTAATCAAACAGTGGCTTTCTCGATTACATTCATCTGACACGCATACAAAAAAGAAAGGAGCTGCTTCCTAGCACCCCTTTAAGTATTACGGAAATCGCAGAACTGACAGGCTATGCCAGCTCTGCAACTTTACTGCGCGCCTTCAAGCGGTATGAAGGTGTCACCCCGGGATGGTTACCGGAAACATCACACTTCATAAATGAGAATTACCTTATAAAAAGATCTTATGCCATATACAGAACATCTTTGAACCGCTACATAGACTTGCGCTCTGCAATCTCTGCCATCTTGGCCGCGTTCAGACGTGTATCGCCATGTACACGGCTGTAGGAGAGATACCCGTTCATACGGTCAATCTTGGTCAGATTCTGGGAACCGCACTTTGGACACGTATCCATTTCCAGTTCCTGATGGCCGCAATCATCACAGTATGCCAGGGAAAGATTGACGCCCTCATAGTATCCAAGGCTCATGGCACGCCGGATCAGGCTCTTGACTGCGTCGATATTATAATCAATCGGGTAGCGCACGTACTGGATCTTTCCTCCGTTGCACAGCTCCCAGAAACGTCCCTCCAGATCCTGCTTTTCAATCGGAGTGAGATCTTCTGTCACATGGCAATGGAAGCTGTTGCTCACATACGGCCGGTCTGAAACGTTCTCGATAATACCGAATTTTTTGCGGAACTGTTCTACCTGAAGCCCGCAAAGGCTCTCTGCCGGCGTGCCGTAAATTGCATACAGCCAGCCATCCTGCTCCTTAAATTCATTTACTTTATTATTAATATGCTTCAGAACATCAAGTGCAAACTGACCGTCTTCTGCGATGGATTTTCCGTTATAAAGCTCCTGCAGCTCATTGAGCGCGGTAATACCAAACGAAGAGGTCATGGGCTTTAACAGACGTTTGATCTTATCATGCGGCTGCAAATGACCGCCGTAAAAACCGCCTTCACAGTAAGCAAGCGGGTTTGTGGAAGCACGCATCTCGCCAAGGTATTCGTAGGTACGGATATGCAGCCTGCGGATCATCTCCAGGTATCCATCCAGCACCTCGTAAAAATCCCGGCTTTCTGCGCGTGACTTTGCCAAAATCATCGGAAGATGCAGGCTCACGGCGCCTACATTAAACCGTCCCACAAATACCGGCTCGTCCTTTTCATCCGCCGGATTCATACCGCCCCGCTCATACCACGGGCTTAAAAAGGCACGACAGCCCATCGGACTGATGACTTTGCCGTATTTCTTATACATGCTGGAAATATATCCTTCACCAGTCAGTGACAGCCAGTCCGGATACATGGTCTTTGCAGAACACGCAATGCCTGCCTCAAACACATCCTCACACGCACCGCCCGGGCAGTGCAGGTTCTCATCATAGAGAAATACAATCTTCGGGAAAAGCACCGGCTTTTTGTTGCCCTTTTTGCCCTGCCCACCTTTGTGCACTTCAAGCAGCGAAATTGAGATCATCCGCGCAAATTCATCCGTGCCAAGTCCGAGCGTCACGGTCACAAAAGGATAATCTCCGCGGGAAGAACCGACAGTATTGAGCTTGTACTCAATGCCCTGCCAGCCCTGGTCACAGTCACGGCGCACTTTTTCCTGCGCATACCGCAGCGCCCGCTCCTCCACACCTTCCCAGGAAGGATCTGCATATTCCTTAAATTCTTTCTGATATTTGAGAAAACTCTTCTTTGCATAGGGAGCTAGAATCTTATCTGCCTCTGGTACCGTAAAGCCGCCGTACTGCTGCGCAGCCGTACTCAGAATAATATCGCCCATTACATCGAAAGCTGTATCGAGCGTCTTCGGTTCATTGTACCAGACATTGCCCATCTCGAAGCCGTCCTTCAACACAGAACCCACATCAAACAGACAGCAGTTCATCGTATCCAGACGCGCTGACTGATCATGAATATAAATATATCCGTCCTTGCAGGCCTGCAGCTCATCGCGCGTCATGAAAAATTTGCGGTAAAGCTCCTTGTTCAGCTCATTGAAAATAAGGCTCCTCTTTGTCGCAACTAGCGCGCTGTCTGTATTCGCATTGCTCTTGTCACCGATATACCGGATCGACTGACTCTTGGTATAGACGTCATCCATCATATGAATAAAGTCCAGTTTATAGTTGCGGTAATCACGGTAGCTCTTCGCAACAGCCGGATTTACTGCCTCCAACGCACCTTCTACAATATTGTGCATCTCCTGGATTGTGATACCCTGTTTTCCCAGAGATTCTGCTTTCTCTTTCGCAAAATCACATAAAAAATCCAACTCCTGGTCTGTAAACTTATACAAAATACGCGCTGCGGATTTATTCACCGCCACAATTATTTTCTGAACATTAAACTCCTCGTGCGTTCCATCCTTTTTAATGACATACATCGTATAATTGCTCCTTTTTCTCCAAAACTTGATTGGGTAATTGCGAAACGGTTGGCAAAGGGACGCCCCCTGGAACAATAGAAAAAACGGGGTTCCGGAAAACAAGTCGCCCCTTATTTTTCTATTGTTCCAGGGGGCTGACTTTGTAAAAGAGTTTCGCAACTGACTGCCAAGCTACTTTGTAATTGCAACAGAGTTTTGCAATTTGTCAAAACTATATATAGTATATTATTTTATATTTTATATCATTAAAAACTATATATAGCCCCTCGAGTATACCTTATATTTTAGCGTTTGTAAAGTACCTGTTACAGAATCCGGCTATGTTGTTGTACAAAACCAACTCATCTGGCGCTGTCCAAAATTCCGTTTACAGAGAAAAAGGTACTGAAATTGCCTGGGTAGTTTTCAAGCATATATCCGGTCACAGTTCTTCTCGTCTGTCTCAAATATGTGCTGTTTACTTCCAGATGATCTCCCTCCGGCCACAGGCCGATCAGGTAACAAAAGCCCTGGTGAATGACATATGCGCCCTTCTCAGATGTATAGTCTACTTCTGCCCCGTAGGGGTAAAACAGTATATCACATTCTCCAAGCACACTACCTGCCGTACTCTTCCACTTTGTAATATCATCCCGCAGCTCCTCATACGACATGGCGTTCATATACGCATAATCATAACCTGCACAGGCAAATCTCCAGCCATCCTCTGCCAGTTTCTGTGCAATCTGCCGTACGGTCTGTACATTGCCCTCGTAGTCAATGCTTTTTCCTTCTTCGATCTGGTATCCAAACACCCCTTCTACAGCAGAGACAGAAATAATCCCTCTTGCATCCTGGTAAGAGAAATCCGGATGCTCTGCAATAAACTGCTCTACCACAGGCACCACGTCGTATGCGCCGATCAGATCATGTCCCTCTGCGTCTGTGTACAATGCCCCTACGTTTCCCTCTTTGTCCAGAGCCAGGCGCGTTGCTACCCCGTCCCCGTTTCGGATGGAACTATAATTCAAGTTGTCGATTGACAGGACAAACGGCTTTTTCCCCTGCGGAATCACCGGAAGCTTTTTGCTCATCGTCACGTCCCCTCCGGTTCCCTCCGTCTCTTCGGCAAGACTTTGAATATCGACCAGAATATAACCACTCTCATAGAGCGTTGTCAGAATATTGGTAAATTCCGTCAACGTAATCATATTCTGCTGGTATACCGGCGCATATTCATCCCCGTCAAATGCCCGTGACGGATCTGTCACCAGATTTGTAAAACACAGGTGTACAATATCCCCGTCATACGAATACATGCCGTCAATCTGCTTCTGGTAATCGGCAACTGCCTCTGCTGCACGCTCGTCATCCTGCATCTCTTCCGAGTTTTGCAGCAGGGCAATCGCCTCTTCGTACCGATAGGAAAGCGCCAAAGAGGCCGCCTGTGCAAAAATCTGCTCTTTCTGCTCGTTCAAACTCGCCTCTGACTCCAGGCGCTCCCGTTCTGCTTTCATTTTCGGTGTTTCCACCGGCTCATTATTTTCATATTTATCAAGTGTCCCGATGCATTCCGCAATCTGGTAATTCAGAACACTTCTGGAACAGCCCCCTGCAAATACTGCTGCGGCTGCCATAAAAATGATCGCAAGCTTTCCTCTTTTTCCCCGCATCTGGCTCCCCTCTCTCAATCGCAAAGCTTTTTTTCTATAATAGCAGAGGACAAATAAATGCACAAGACAACTTTTTAGAAAACAGACACATTTCCTGCTTTTACAACAGTTCACGCAGAAGCCGATTTACCATCCCCGGATCTGCCTTTCCTTTCATCTGCTTCATCGTCTGACCCACCAGATAACCAAGTGCTTTTTCTTTTCCTCCTCTGAAATCTGCAACTGACTGCGGATTCTCTGAAAGAACACTTTGTACCACCTCCCGAAGCGCCTTTTCATCCGAGATCGCTGTCAGTTCATGTGTCTTCACATACTGCTCCGGATCTGTATGATGATGAAAAATCTCCGCAAAAACTTCCTTCGCCGCCGTCTGATTGATGATGCCGCTCTCTGTAAGCTCAATCAGCTTTGCCAGATGTGCCGGTGCGATGGTAAGTGTATCTGCTTCCCGGTTTTCTTCCTTTAAAAGACGCAATGCTTCCCCCATGAGCCAGTTAGAGACCTTTTTCGGCTTTTTACAAAGGGCCGCCGTCTCCTCAAATATATCTGCCATACGTTTTGACTCCGTGAGAATCTGAGCATCGTAATCCGGAATATCAAATTCCCTCTGATAGCGTTCCAGTTTCTGCGCACGAAGCTCCGGCTGACGCGCGCGCACAGCTTGCAGCCACTCATCGCTGATTACAATCGGCACCAGATCAGGGTCCGGAAAATAACGGTAATCATGCGCGTCCTCTTTTGAGCGCATTGGATAAGAATATTCCTTATTGTCATCCCAGCGGCGCGTTTCCTGAACCACTTCTTTTCCTTCCTCCAGAAGCTCGATCTGACGCGCCCGTTCTCCTTCGATGGCGCGGGCGATGGCTTTGAAGGAGTTCAGGTTTTTCATCTCTGTTCTTGTGCCAAACTCCTGCGTTCCTACTTCGCGGACTGAAAGATTGACGTCAGCGCGCATTGATCCTTCCTGCAATTTACAGTCAGAAGCGCCCAGGTAACGGATAATCATCCGCAGCTTTTCCAGATACGCAAGCACCTCCGCGGCATCCCGCATATCCGGCTCAGATACGATCTCAATCAGCGGCACGCCGCTTCGGTTGTAATCCACAAGAGAGCAATCCTCCCACTCGTCATGTACGAGCTTTCCGGCGTCCTCCTCCATGTGAATTTCATGAATGCCAATCACCTTTTTACCTGACGCAGTCTCAATCTCAATGCCTCCGTCATGACAGATTGGAAGATACAGCTGTGAAATCTGATAATTCTGCGGATTGTCAGGATAAAAATAATTTTTCCGGTCAAAACGGCAATACTGATTGATCGCACAATTCGTCGCAAGTCCTACTGCCATCGCATACTCCACCACCTGCCGATTCAGAACCGGAAGCGCCCCCGGCATTCCCATGCAAACCGGACACGTATGCGTATTAGGTGCTCCCCCGAACGCAGTTGAACACCCGCAGAAAATTTTTGTCTTTGTCGCCAGCTCTACATGAACCTCAAGGCCGATCACCGTTTCATACTGTCTGTGCATATCAGTCCACCGCCTTTCCTAATTTTTCTGCCCCAGATACGATCTGCACATGCGGCGGCGCCTGCCACCTCCCCCGTGCCTGCTCAAACGTATACGCTGCGCGGATGATTTTTTTCTCCATAAAACAATTGCCGAGCATCTGGACACCGATCGGGAGTCCGTTTTTATCCAGACTGCATGGAACGGATATCCCCGGCAGCCCCGCCAGATTTGCAGAAATCGTATAAATATCGCCAAGATACATTTTCAGCGGGTCGCCAAGAGAGGCCCCCAGTCTCGGCGCCGTCCCTGGTGAGGCTGGCGCCAGAATCACGTCATATTTTTCAAAAGCCGCGTCAAATGCCCTTCGAATCAGAGCTTTGGTGCGCAGCGCTTTGAGATAGTACGCATCGTAATAACCGGAGCTTAAAACGAAAGACCCCAGCATGATACGGCGTTTTACTTCCTCGCCAAATCCTTCAGAGCGGCTCTTTTTATACATACCGTGCAGTCCGTCATACGCAGACGCCCGGTATCCGTATTTCACTCCGTCAAAACGTGCCAAGTTCGAGCTGGCCTCTGCTGACGCAATCACATAATAGGCAGGAATTGCATAATCCACAAGGCTGAGCGGAAATTCCTCCACCACTGCCCCCTTTTGTCTGAGTACATCTGCTACCCGCAGGACCGCCTCCTTTACTTCCTCTTCCAGTCCTTCCCCGAAATAATCAGCTGGAATGCCAATGCGCATACCTTTTACATCGTCGGTCAGGGCTTCTGTAAAATCACAGTCTGCCCGCTTCACAGAGGTACTGTCCTTCGGGTCATGTGCTGCAAGCATCTCAAGAATTGCCGCACAGTCCGAAACATCTTTCGCAATCGGCCCGATCTGGTCCAGAGACGACCCATAGGCAATCAGTCCGTACCGTGACACCGTTCCATACGTTGGCTTCAGCCCAGTCACGCCGCAAAAAGAACTTGGCTGGCGAATCGATCCTCCCGTGTCCGAACCAAGTGCATACGGCGCCTCGCACGCTGCCACCGCGGCACAGGAACCGCCGGATGAACCGCCAGGAACGTGCTCTGTATTCCACGGATTTCTTGTGGGCCCGAACGCTGAGGTTTCAGTCGTACTGCCCATCGCAAACTCATCCATGTTCGTCTTTCCAAGAATTACCGCCCCCTGTTTTTGCATCTGCAACACAGCCTGTGCGCTGTACGGCGGCACGAAATTATATAAAATCTTTGAACTGCACGTGGTTTTTATCCCTTCTGTACAGATATTATCCTTCACCGCAGCCGGAACACCTGCCAGCGGCCCAAGACACGCTCCGCGATCAAGAGCCGCCTGAACCTCATCGGCGCGCTGCAATACGTGCTCCTCCTCTACTGTCACAAAGCTGTTCAGCACTTTGTCCATCTGTGCAATACGCGTCAGAAAAGCCTGTGCCGCTTCCCGTACCGACACTTTCTTCTTTTTTATCTCTCTGCCCAGTTCCAGGGCAGTCAGCTCCATAATCTCCATGTCAGTCTCCTTTCCCGTTTATTTTCCGTTACTCTACCGTTTTGGGTACTTGAAAAGAACCTTCTTTCACTGCCGGCGCATTTTCCAGCAGTCGGGCTCTTTCCTCGCCATTCGTTACAAGATCCTCACGGAACACGTTATTCACCGGAAATACATGGGACAGCGGTTCAACGTCCGCCGTATCCAGTTCATTCAGCTTGTCAATATAATCGAGCATCTTTTCGATATCACTTTTTGCCTGTTCTTTTTCTATATCCGAAAGCTCCAGCTTTGCCAGAATTCCGACGTATGAAATCGTTTCATCACTGATTTTATTTGCCATAATCTACTCCTTCTTCTCTCATAACCTGACATCCATTTTACAGCCACATCTTCTGCATAGTTTCCGAATCAGCGCTTATCGCTCCCTAGCTACACAGAAACAAAACCAGCCTATTATGGCTCCAGACGCGACAGATCACGCGGGAATAATGTTGTTTCCCTGACGTTATCCTCTCCCACCAGTTTCATGGTCAAGCGTTCCAGACCGATTCCAAGCCCACCATGCGGAGGCATTCCACATTTAAACGTATTCAGATAAAATTCCATGCCCTCCTCAGACATCCCACGGGCCGCGATCTTGTCACAAAGCTGTTGATAGTCATGAATGCGCTGCCCTCCGGTCGTGATTTCCAGTCCGTGAAACAGCAGGTCAAAGCTTAAGGTAAATCTCGTATCTTCCGGATCATCCATCGCATAAAACGGCCGTTTTTTGGAGGGATAATGCGTGACGAACACAAAATCTGCGTTGTATTCCTCTTTAAAATACTGACCGATCAGCTGCTCTTCCTCCGGCTCCAGATCATATGGGTTTCGGATCTGACGACTGTATTTTTCAGCAACCAGTTCCTTCGCCCTGTCAAAGCGCACGGTCGGGATTCTTTTCGTATCTGGAAGCCTAATGCCAAGCAGCTCCAGCTCCTTTTTGTACTCTGTCTCCAAAAGTTTCATGGTAAACTGCAAAAATCCCGTTTCCATTTCCATCAGATCCGTAAAACTTCCGATATATCCCATCTCAAAATCCAGACTTGTATATTCGTTCAGATGCCGTTTTGTGTTATGTTTCTCTGCCCGGAATACAGGAGCGGTCTCAAACACGCGATCAAAAACACCTACCATCATCTGTTTGTAAAACTGTGGGCTCTGTGCCAGCACCGCCGGGCGATGAAAGTAATCCAGCTTGAAAATATTGGAACCTCCCTCTGCACCCTTCGCACCAATCTTCGGCGTGTGAATCTCCGTGAACTGCTGGCTGTAAAGATAATCCCGGAATCCTCTTACAATTCCCTCCTGAATACGGAACTTTGCACGTTCCCTCAGATTACGCAGGGAAATGCTGCGATAATCAAGCTTTGCCTCCAGCGACGTATTCAGCTTCCATTTTCCAATCGGCAGAGGCAACGCCGCATACGGAGCAGAGAGAATCCTGCCGCCTGTCACGCGAATTTCAATGCCGTGCGGCGCCCGCTCATCCAACTCCAGACGTCCGGACAACTCCACGGTCTGTGATTCCCGCACCTGCTTTGCGGAAAGCTCCGAAACGCCCTCCTCAAACACGCACTGCAACAGCCCGCCGCGTTTGCGCAGCACGACAAATACAACGTCTCCCATCGCGCGGATTGCGTGGACAAAGCCATTCACCTTTACCTTGCTTCCGGCTAATTCCGGTCTCACAAGCATATCGAGTTCCATCGTTTCTTTTGGTGTAATTCCTGTTAAAAATTCCATTTTGGTCTCCTTTCGGTTCCGGGATTTTACATGTTTACGAACATACGTTGTATTTTCACCTACTTTGCGTCTTTGTGAAAATAAAAAATCCAGATGAAATCAGATCCTGTATGATTTCATCTGGATGCTTTCCAAGCTAATTTGTCCGATCTAAACATAAAAATCCCGGAACATCATACTATGATATTCCGGGACGGATAATCTTTACCCGCGGTACCACCCGCATTGCAGACACCTTTGTCTGCCTCTTTTTTAACACTTAACGCGTGCAACGTACTGTCCTACTGATCTTTCGATCTCATTCAGACAGTCGGCTCCAGAGTGTTCCCTATTGTCTCCTTCCTCCCATCAGCACTCTCAGTCGGTGATGCCGAATTCCTGTCAGATTTCAGAAACAGAGTCTCCTTCACTGCTTTTTAATGTTGTTATCCTAGCACACTTTTCTGTGTATGGCAAGCAGTAATTTTTGTTTCTTTTCACAAAATTTTTATCTTTTACTTTAATAACCGCTCATAATGAAAGCGTTTCACTGCCCGCCCAAGCAGAACCCAGGCCAGCACCACACTGACTACCCCGATCCCGAGAAGAATCCTTGCATTCACAAGCATCATCCCGGTAAACTGTCCGACAATCAGCAGGACAATCGGCAGAACCAGAAATACAGCGCTTTGCTGTGATTCCTCCACGGTCTGCGCTTTTGCAGAGCCGCGCACAATCAGCGTCACTGCAATCAGGGAAATCGCCGGCCCTACCAGAAACAAAATAAGCACCCAGCTGACACTTGGCAGCAGCATACTGCCGGTCAGATATACAAGTTCTATTTCCAGCACTACGGCCATAGCCAAAAAGGAAATAAACGATACCAGTATACTCAGACTAAAAGATGCAAGTACTTTTGCAATAAATATCTGACGCAGGGTCAGTGGACAGTAAAGCAGCGTTTCCAGTGTCCGTTTTTCTTTCTCTCCGACAAAAGAGGTGGCAGCCGTGATAGAAGACGTCATAACTGGAATCACAAGAAAAAATATCGGCATAATGTAATTCAGAAACAGACCATAGAGCGCCTGCTCCATGTCCGTCACCACAGGCAACAACTTCAAAAGCTGATTCAGATCTGTCTCCCCCGGCGCAAAATGAATTCCAAAAATAAAAATCGTAGGAACCACAAGCGTCAGGACGAGCGGAACAATCAACATCGTTATGAAAAGCCTTTTATTCTCAATCACTCCATAAAAATCTTTTTTCATAATTGCCATCATCCCCCGATTCATGCAGATACCTCCCTTCCCTTTTCTGTCAATGCAAAATAAATATCCTCAAGACTCTTTGTTTTCACAGCCACCTGGTAAAGATTGCTTCCCCCTTCAACAAGGGCGCGTACCAACTTCGGAATTTCTTCTTCCTGGCCAATCGAAAATTCAAATTGATCCGGCCCTGTTTTCAAGCAATCAAATCCCCAAACGGTATTTCTCTTTTCTGTCTGTGAAATCTCACCGGAAATATTGGTCCCCCGCACGCACACGGTAAGTCCGGAAAACACCTGCCTTCTCAGCGTTTCCAGCGTCCCGTCCGCCAACAAGCGGCCATGTTCGAGAAGTCCAAACCGGCTGCAGATTCCTTCTGCATAGCGCAGCTGATGCGTACACAGAAAAACCGTAATCCCTTCGTCCCGCGCCAGAGACTGAATCATCCTGTTTACATTCTGCGCACTTTCCGGATCCAGGCCTGAGGTCGGCTCATCCAAAAACAAAATTCCGGGCCGGTGTATCAGCGCCCTTGCCAGAGAAAGCCTCTGTCTCATTCCTGTTGAATACGCGGATAATTTCCGATCTCCTGCCTCTGAAAGTTCCAGCTCTTCTAATAACTTTCTCGCACGTTTTTTATAATCATCTCTCGACATACCGAACGCTTCCCCGTAAAAAAACAGGTTCTGCAATCCCGTAAGATTACCATACATCTGCGCATGCTCCGTCACAACACCGCAGCTTGCATGTACCTTCTCCGGCTCCGATACCGGATTTCTGCCCAAAACTCTGCACTCCCCGCCCGAGGGCGCAAGCGTACCAGTCAGCATTTTGATCGTAGTCGTTTTTCCCGCTCCGTTCGGTCCCAAAAATCCAAACACCTCTCCCTTCTGCAAAGAAAGGTTCAAATCCTCCACTGCCTTCTTCCCTCCAGGATAAACTTTTGAAAGCTTTTCGATTGTCACTGCCTGCATCCTGTACCTCCTGCTTCCCCATTTTTGCTCGTTAGCATATCGCTGCTTGCGCAGCCTGGCCCTTCGCTTACGCGAATGGCCCGAAGTTCCTTCGGAACTTCTGATATGCTACATTATACACATTATCTACTGGAACTCAAGGGAATGGTCGTCTACTTTTCAAGCTTAAAGTCAACCGGAGGGAAACCTGTGCAGATCATGCCTTTAAGATTACGCATCCCGATTCGGACGCTCTTTCAAATATTTTTTAATTTTCGGTTGTATCTTCTCCCGGTTCTGCTATAATCAGGATGACAAAGAAAATATTTACCGGAGGAACACAATGGATCATTTAATTATTCCGAAAGGGTATGTTTCAGCCCTTTCTTTATACGACACACAGATAGCGATCAAAACGGTAAAAGACTTTTTTCAGCAGACGCTTGCCTCTCAGCTCAATCTGCTCCGTGTCTCTTCCCCGCTTTTCGTTGACCCGCTTTCTGGTCTGAACGACAATCTGAACGGAGTAGAACGCCCGGTTAAATTTGGCATCAAAGAACAAAATGAAGCGGAAGCCGAAATCGTACATTCTCTGGCCAAGTGGAAACGATATGCACTCAAAGAGTATGGTTTTGTACACGGCGAAGGGCTTTATACAGATATGAATGCCATCCGCCGAGATGAAGAGACAGACAATATTCATTCCATCTATGTAGATCAGTGGGACTGGGAAAAGGTGCTCAATAAAAATGAACGAAATCTTGATACCTTAAAAAAGGTGGTACGATCTGTTTACAAGGCATTGAAAAAAACAGAAGTTTACATGTCGATTCAGTATGATTACATAGGCGAAATTCTGCCAAAGGACATTTTCTTCATTACCTCGCAGGAACTCGAAGACCTGTATCCTCAGGCCACCCCGAAGGAACGTGAATATGCGATCACAAAAGAAAAAGGGGCTGTCTGTGTTATGCAGATCGGTGGAGTCCTTGCCTCTGGTCAGAGACATGATGGTCGTGCACCGGACTACGATGACTGGGAACTCAATGCCGATATTCTTGTTTATTATCCGGTACTTGACATTGCGCTTGAACTCTCTTCTATGGGTATCCGCGTTGATGAGGACTCGCTTCTTCGTCAGTTAAAGCTTGCCGGATGCGAAGAACGCGCCGAGCTCCCGTTCCAAAAAGCAATTCTCGAAAAGGAACTGCCCTACACGATTGGCGGCGGTATCGGTCAGTCACGCATCTGTATGTTTTATCTGCGCAAAGCGCACATTGGCGAGGTGCAGTGTTCCCTGTGGCCGGGAGACATCCACAAGGAAGCAGCGCAGCACGGTATTACGCTGCTGTAACGCTACATAAAAGAGTCTGATACAGAACACCTGATAATTGTAAAAAGAAAGTCCCGCACGCTGCTTCAGCCAATGCGGGACTTTTCCTGTTTTATCCGATTCCTGTTGTCTCATGTCTTTACATATGTTTGATGCGTTCCACTGCCGCCACGGTGCTTTCCCGTGTGCCAAAAGCAGTCAGACGCAGGTAGCCTTCTCCGCTCGGTCCGAACCCTGAGCCCGGTGTTCCCACTACGTTTGCACGTTCCAGCAGATAATCGAAAAATTCCCAGGAAGTCATATTGTGTGGGGTCTTAAGCCAGATATATGGAGCATTGACGCCGCCGGACACCTCATAACCGGCGCCTTCCAGCCCGTCTTTGATAATTCTTGCATTTTCCATATAATAGTTCACCTGCGCTGCAAGCTGTATCTTTCCTTCTGCAGAATAAACAGCCTCCCCTGCCTTCTGCACAATATAGGGCGCTCCATTGTATTTCGTTCCGTGCCTCCTCGCCCAAAGAGAATGAAGCGTCACACCTTTACACTTCAATTCTTTCGGAATTACCGTAAACCCAAGTCGTACACCCGTAAATCCCGCGTTTTTTGAGAATGAGCGAAGCTCCATCGCACACGTACGCGCACCTTCGCATGCAAAGATGGTATGCGGTACATCTGCTTCTGAAATATATGCTTCATAAGCAGCGTCATAGATTATCACAGCCCCTGTCCGGTTCGCATAATCCACCCATTCCTGCAGTTGCGCTTTCGTGATGGTCGCTCCTGTCGGATTATTTGGAAAGCACAGATATATGATATCCGGCGTCTCCTGTGGAAGCTCCGGCGCAAAATTGTTGCCTGCATGGCATGGCATATAAATCACATCGCTCCAGGTTCCATGCGTTACATCATACGTGCCTGTCCTTCCCGCCATAACGTTCGTATCAATGTACACCGGATAGACCGGATCACACACAGCAATCTTGTTATCCACGCTAAAAATCTCCTGGATATTTCCCGAATCGCATTTAGCTCCGTCTGACACAAAAATTTCATCCGGCGCAATGTGGCAGCCAAGCGCCTGGTAATCATTTTGGGCAATGGCATTTCTTAAAAATTCATATCCTAAATCCGGCGCGTATCCTCTGAACGTCTCCGGATTCCCCATCTCATCGACTGCACGGTGCAGCGCCTCTACGATCGCCGGAGCGAGCGGCTGGGTCACATCGCCGATGCTGAGGCGAATCACGGGCTTGTCCGGATTTGCGGCCTCAAATGCACGCTGTTTTTTCGCAACCGTTGAAAACAGGTAGCTTCCAGGAAGTTTTAAATAATTATCATTTACTTTAAACATACGTTTTCTCCTCTACAGAAATAGCTCGCCATCAAACACAACCGTCGCCGGTCCTGTCATAAACACAGTATCATTCTCCCGATCCCAGAAGATCTGCAAATCGCCGCCGCGCAGTTTCACTGTAACCTGTTCGTCTGTCCATCCGTTTAAGATGCAGGCTACGGCCACCGCACAGGCGCCAGTCCCACACGCCCAGGTCTCCCCGGAACCGCGTTCCCATACACGCATCTGTACTGTCTGTCTGTCCAGGACCCGGATAAACTCTGTATTTACACGATCCGGAAACGCTTCATGCCGCTCAAAATAAGGCCCGATCTCTTCGATCGCCAATCCGTCCACATCCTCTGTGCAAACAATACAATGCGGATTCCCCATAGACACACAGGTCACTGTATAACTGTTTCCTTTTACACAAAGCGTCCTGCCAATCACACCTGTGGCCTTCTCCGCTTCGAACTTCGATACATCAACCGGAATTTTTTCCGCCTCCAGCACCGGAGCTCCCATATCTACACGTACAAGCGCCACCTTCCCGTTTTCTACTGTTAAATCCAGATATTTGACGCCGCTTCCAGTTGCTACGCTAATCTTCGTCTGATCGGTCAGACCATAATCATACACATATTTAGCCACGCAGCGAATCCCGTTCCCACACATCGCTCCGCGGCTGCCATCCGCATTGTACATCTCCATCTCAAAATCCGCACAATCCGAAGGCTTGATCAGAATGAGTCCGTCCGAACCAACTCCGAAATGCCGATCGCTGACCAGGCGGGCCAGCTCCTCCGGCTGTTCCACATGCTCCTGAAAGCAGTTCACATACACATAATCATTTCCTATTCCATGCATCTTCGTAAATTTCATCTCATTTCCTCTTTCTTTCCTTTTTACAGATGTCCTGTCCCTGTAACCCTGGACACATTCGTTTGATCTATATGTTTTCTAAATTCTCATCAGCATAAATATCATTTCCGCTGTCTCTACAAGACTTGTCCCGTTGTCCATACTTGTTTTCTGAAGATAGCGGTGCGCCTCTTCTTCTGTCATATGGTTTCGTTCCATCAAAAGAGCCTTTGCTTCCGTAATCAGCTTCTTTTCTTTCTCATCCCGCTGTGTCGGCATCATCCGTCGCTTCTTTTTGCGCCATTCCAGATGCCCTGCCACCATTTCCAAAGAATTAACCAGCTCATGCACACGCAGCGGCATTGTCACAGAAACGACGCCCTCCTGCACACCTTCCTGTGTCAGCCGCGCAGACGCTACAAGTAACATCTCAAAATGAGGGGGCAGATTCCCATACAGCTCATCGTACAACATATCCGGAAACCTGTACCCGCAGACAACAACGCCAAGGCCAAGCCGGTCCGCCGCTTCCAGCGCCTGCGCGCCTGTCACACACACTGCCTTCACTTCATACCCGTTGCGCATCAGCAGGCTCCGAATCGCTTTCGCATCTTCAATTTTCGGAAAAACCACTACCACATTTACCATACCGGCCCCCCTGTTCCGTCTGCATTAAAATTGACTGCGCGGATCTCCCGGGCCGTTCGTCAAATCCTGGACAGATAATGCTCAAGTTCCCAGCTGCTTACGCTGGCACGGTAATCGTCCCATTCTCTTTTCTTTGCTTCCAGAAAGCCTTTTGCCGCATGTTCTCCCAGCACTTCGCAGATATAATTATCAGATTCAAGCGCAGTGATTGCTTCTCTTAGGCTACCCGGAAGGCATGCAATGCCTTTTGCCATCCGCTCTTCCTCAGACATTGCAAAGATGTTCTCATCCACACGGTCCGGCGGTGAAATCTGATTCCGAATGCCATCCAGCCCGGCAGCGATACAAACAGCCAACGCCAGATATGGATTCGCTGCGGAATCCGGGCTGCGCAGCTCCACCCGCTGCCCCGCGTCGCTCGCAGAGGGAATACGAATCAAAGGACTGCGGTTCGTCGCCGACCACGCAATATAAACCGGGGCTTCATAGCCCGGCACCAGACGTTTATAGGAATTCACAAGCGGATTTGTCACTGCCGTAATTGCCCGGATATGCTTCATAATCCCCCCGATAAACCAATAACCCTCCTGGCTGAAATGAATCGGACTTTTCTCATCATGGAACAGATTGAAGCCGTCTTTTTCCACGGATAAATTAATATGCATACCAGAACCATTCACACCACTCTTCGGTTTCGGCATAAAAGACGCATGCAACCCGTGTCTTTTCGCAATCGTCTTGACTGCAAGACGAGCTGTCATAATGCCGTCTGCCGTCCGCATCGCTTCATCATAACGGAAATCAATCTCATGCTGTGCCGGAGCGTTCTCATGATGAGACGCCTCAACCACATACCCCATCTCCTCCAGCGTCAATATCATATCTCTGCGCGCATTTTCCCCGAGATCGAGCGGAGCAATATCAAAATATCCGGCGCTCTCATGCGTCAGAGTCGTCGGTCTACCCTCATCATCGGTATGGAAAAGGAAAAACTCACATTCCGGGCCAGCCAACAGGCGGTATCCCATCTCTTCTGCCCCGGCGAGAACCCGCTTCAAAATAAAACGCGGGTCTCCGGCAAACGGCGCTCCGTCTGCATCATATACATCACAGATGAAACGCGCTACCTTTCCATGCTGCGGCCTCCACGGAAAAATACAGAATGTGTCCAGATCCGGATACAGATACAAATCGGACTTTTCAACTCCGACAAACCCTTCAATCGAAGCCCCGTCAAAAGAAATTTTATGATCCAATACCCGCTCCAGCTGACTTGTCGTCACCGCGATATTTTTGAGCGTTCCAAATAAATCCGTGAACTGAAGGCGGATAAATTCCACATCCTCTTCCTCAATCAATCTGTATATGTCTTCCCTTGTATATCTGCTCATTTCATGCTCTCCTTCTTTGAAAATCATTGAATAATCACAGGTCTGCGCATAAAAAAGGGCATTCTTCCCCTTCGGTCAGAACCCCCTTGTTCTTCGTTTTCTGGATCATCCACGCATAAAATCTTTTTATTTTATGAACCGTTCCAGCTTATCTTATTAGCATGATAACAGCCGCTCTTTTTTTTGTCAACCATTATCCGCAAGTTATTCTTCCGTCTGTGTTTCACTCTCCTCTTCTATCTCCGCCGGCAGCACTCTCGTATAATAATACGTATTCGAACTCCGGAAAATGGTATCGGAAGACCCCATCTGGTTCACCACAAGCTTATGATACCCTTCCGGCAGACTTTCTTTGTCAATCCGCAGGAGCTTTGACGAAATATAGCCGGTGCTCACTTTACTGTCATCCACAAAAGCCTTGCTCCATTTCGTAAAATTCTCTCCGCTGATGTAGAAATATTCCTCCGTCTCCCTCACACTTTTCACAACAACATCCTGCGTTCCCATCACAAGATCGGAAGCCGGATACGGATTGCCGCCGTCATAAACGTAATGCTCACCGTAGAGAATATCATACTGTAAAAGTTCCATGTCCCTCTGATATTCTTCTTTGTCTGCATACTGATCCCGGTTCTGATGCAACGTAAACATCGTGCCGTTTTCGATGCCAAGCCGTTTCATAATATCCGCCAGAAGCTGATAGGATGTAATGTCCGCATCCTGCTTCTCAAGACCAAAATTGTCCCACGTAATGTACTGCGTTTTGAACAGGCTTCCGGTCTTCATATCTTCTTCCGTGAGCCCCATAGTCGGCAGATGATCTCCAAACATTACCACGATCGTTTTCTCGTCCCGCTTTTCCAGCATCGCAATCAGATCTCCGATAAACTCATCCACCTCATGAAGCTGGTTCACATAATACTCCCACGCATAGCTCCAGCCCTCATCCTCCAGACCTGTCACCACGATGTCCGGATTCTCCAGCACCTGCTCATGCGGGTAATCCCCGTGTGCCTCCACTGTAATCGTATAGACAAAATCCGGCTGATCCGGCGTATAGTCCAGAGACTTTTCCACTTCACCCACAAGGATATCATCCGTTGGCCAGGTGCCAAGCGGCGTATAATCGCGGATATCCATCATTTCCTTGCTCGTAAAAGTATCAAAGCCCATCATGGAAAACGCATTCCTTCGGCTGTAAAAATTACCGCCGTTGTTGTGTACCACATGTGCGCCATAGCCGATTGTCTTCAGATCCGAAGCGATACTCTCGCAGTTCGTCTTTTTCAGAATCGTTTTATATGGATACTCTCCCAGTCCGAAAAACTGCATCCCCATCCCTGTAAGAATTTCAAACTCTGTGTTTGCCGTCCCTGCGCCCACAACCGGAACATCCAGATAGCCGGAAGAATAATTCTCATACAGCGCACGGAAATTCGGAATCGGGTCCTCGCTCATTTCAAGAAAACGAATGAGCTGCGGATCAACAAAAGATTCCAGAAGAACACAGATAATATTCGGATATTCAAAATCCGCTCCTGCTGATTCTTCTGGAATCTCTTTGCTCTTGCTTTGTGCAGTTCGTATCTTCGAAGAATCCTCCTGCTGATCTCCGGTTCCCGGAGAGGTTGTCTTAATGCTATCCTGCTTCTGTAAGGATGCCGCCGCACCTGCTTCCTCAACTGCACTGTTCCTTTTTTCCTGCTCCTTTGAAGACACCGGCAGGCTCTCGTTTGTATTGTCTGCCTCCAGCGTTCCGCTGCCCTGCATCTTACTGAGTATCGCAGACACGGACTCTTCAGAATAATCTTTCGGAGCACTCATTCCGCGGTCCAGCACACTTGCGGAAAAGCTGTACACAAAACCATAATCTTTATAGCCCTGCGCCAGGTTTTCAAAATAAGACGTCAGAATATTATTGCTGACAGCTGCATTCGTCACATTCGGAAGCATCAGTATCACGCCAAAAATCATTGCCACACTGGCAAGTCTGTGCGGATGTCCCGTAAACTTTGGTCCCTTAATCCAGAGAATGACCAGAAAAATCATGAAAACCGTAACTGCTGCAATCACTACCGCAGCCTCAAAAGCGGTAAAGTAATTGCTCTGCATCGTAAACAGGTCTCCCACCATCTTCAGATCTGTAAAGCTGAACGGAGACACCCTTTTGGCTAGAATACAGCCATTGATCGTTCCCAGAAATACCCAGAATGCACAGATGGTCGTACGCAAAACTGCTCTTCTTCTTACTATGTACACCAGCGTCAGCGACGAAAATACAATCAGCGAATTATACAGGAACACAAGATTCCGGTCTACCACAAAATAACACGCTTCCACAAAAGAATGTCTCGAAATCCACTCGATCAAAAAGCAGACGCTGCAAGCCAGCAATGCGTGGAAAATCAGTGAATATTTGTTCAGCACCGCAATCAATTTTTGCAGTCTTACATTTTCTGAACGTTCTCTTTTTTTCTTCATTGGATTTATCTTTCTCGTCTGAGTCTGTTTCATATTACTCTCCTGTTTCTTTTTAACCTTAAAAGCAACTTTAAAAATCCTTTTGAAAGATTAATCTAATTCCCTGGAAAAGTCAACTCTGTTCAAAAAAAATTAAGGTTTATTTCACAGAACTTTCCATTTTTCCACGCCTTCTCCGCTGAACTTTTCTGAAAAGTAACCGAAATACCCCTGGATTCTTTTTTCATAATATGATAATTTATAAATAGATAGAAGAGAAAAGGAATATTGCTGTATGAAAAGATTACTATATATGATTCTATTTTCGCTGCTGCTTTTGACAGGATGCGAAAAACAAACAACCGATTATGCACCGGCTGCCCTTTTTCAGATGAACGGTGAAACAACTGCGGCCGGCATTGCTCCCGGCGACGGAAAGGATGCTTTTATCAAGGCATATCAGGACTACACCATCCAGGTGGCCTACAGTGACCCGGAATCCCAGTATCTTGTTATGTCCATCAAGGAAATTCCATACCAGGATTCCATATCCACGATGATTGCCAACTTTTTTATAAACGGAAAACCAGTATCTGAAGAGACGCTCTGCGAGGACAACAAGAT
This sequence comes from Blautia sp. St.27G3, assembly GCF_059728505.1. NCBI lineage: Bacteria > Bacillati > Bacillota > Clostridia > Lachnospirales > Lachnospiraceae > Blautia > Blautia sp. St.27G3. Next base: position 1,214,056 of record NZ_BAAGFO010000001.1, read on the forward strand.
ACCACCTTCCGACCTCCACACGCTGCTGAGCTCCCCGGAATATCTCCGGAAACATGAAGTAATTTACCGCTATCTGCGTTTCAGCTGGGAAAACGGCACCATTGACAAGATCGAATCCGAAGAACTGAATTACAACGAAACCTTTGAGACCCCCTGTATGGAAACACAGGGGGCCTCTCTTTTGGTTGCACATAGATTCCACATCTGACACATGAAACTTCTGTCATTCTCTTTCTTTCACATAAGTACACAGGTTTGTCCCAAAAACAGTCTGGCTGCGCCACAAATTCCGGCGTCATTGCCAAGCCTTGCCAGGCGAAATTCTGTATTCTCACACGGTAAAAATGCATATTGGCGATAATATTTCTGAATCGGTTCCAGCAGAACACTTCCGGCCTTCGACACGCCGCCTCCAAGCACAATCACCTCCGGATCTACCACACAGGCACACATGGCAAGCGCCTTGCCAAGATAAAGCCCAAACTCCTCCGTAACCTGAAGCCCCAGCGCTTCGCCTTTTCCGGCTGCCTCAAAAATACGCTTCGCCGATAGCGCAGCGTCGTTGCGTCCGGCTGCCTGCTGTGCATCTGCATCCTCTTGCAAAATACGCCGCGCAATCCCCACAATGCCGCGTGCAGACGATAGCTGTTCCAGACAGCCGTATTTTCCACAGCTGCACGGTTCCTGTATCCGATCATCCACATGAATATGTCCAATCTCGCCTGCTGCCTGATGCGCTCCGGTAAGAATTTTGCCATCCACAATAATCCCGCAACCAACTCCGGTACCCAGTGTCACGAGCATCATGCTCCGGCAGCCCTTTCCGCTTCCCATTGAGTATTCCCCGAGTGCGGCCAGATTTGCATCATTTTCAGCTTTTACCGGAAGTCCTGTCTTCTCCTTCACATGCTGTACGAGAGGCACATCTCTCCACCCAAGATTTTCCGCCAGCACAACATTGCCGCATTCGTCCACCTGGCCGGGCACACCGATTCCAATTCCGCCCACTGCCCGTGTATTCAAACGCCGTTCGTTTATTTTTCCCTTTACACCATTAACAAGATCCGGTAAAATAAGCGCTCCGTTTTCTTCAAGCCTTGTCTGTATTTCCCACTTTTCCAGAAGGCTCCCCTGTGAGTCAAAAAGCCCGAATTTTATAAAACTTCCGCCAATATCAATTCCAAAATAATATTTTTCCATTCCCATCCGTCTGCCAGTTTCCCTCTACATCAGGGTATGCAGATAACGGTATGCCACCTCAATTCCATGTTTGATATCTTCCGGTGTCCCTTCAAACGACCGGTCCTCACATTCCAGACAGGCAGAACCGCTGTAACCAATTTCGTTTAATTTTGTAATCAGTTTCGGGAAATCGACGTCGCCATGGCCGGGCAGTTTCGGCGTATGCCACAGCCCCGGATACGTGAATCGCCCGTATTCCTCCACCTTATCCTGATCAATCTGAAGATCCTTAAAGTGAATGTGAAACATACGCTCCGCAAACGCTTCCACCGGTTTCCACACGTTCATCCCCAGCAGAACCATATGAGACGGATCAAAACAAAGTCCGATGTTTGGCCCCATTGCAAACATCCGACGCCAGATCTCCGGCGTCGTTGCCAGATTGTTGCCGCCCGGCCATTCGTCTCCCGTAAAATACATCGGGCAGTTTTCAATCGCAATGCGTACCCCCCGTTCCGCAGCATAGCTCAGAATCGGCGGCCAGATTTCCTCCATCATTTCCAAATTTTCCTCTACCGTCTTCCTCTTATCCCGTCCGATAAAGGTCGTCACAAGCCTTACATCCATCAATTTTGCCGCATCAATTACCTTATATAAATGCTTCCGTGATTTCTCTGCCACTTCCGGCTCGTCTGACATCGGATTTGGAAAATAGGCCAACGCTGCTATTTTAATTCCGCGCCTCTTTGCATAGGCAAGATATGCCTCTGCCTTCTCTTCTGTCAACCCATCTACATCTATATGCGTCACACCGGCATATCTTCTGGTTGCCGGTTCCTGCGGCCAACAGCAAACCTCCAGGCTTTCAAACCCCGTCTCCGCAGCATAATCCACGACCTGCTCGAAGGAATATCCTTCCAGAATCGCCGTGTGCAAACCAAGTTTCATCATCGTCATTTCCCCCTCCCTTATACTTTTCCTATATTTTCACCCACGCACGCTTCTGCGCGGACTCATATACCTTTTCACAAAGCACCATTTCCCGCAGACCGTCCTCAAAATTTGCAAAATCCCTCTGCGCGGTATCTCCTTCCAACACCGCCTGATAAAACTTTTCAAACTGTGCTTTGAATGTATCCGGGAATCCTTCCACATGGCCGCCCGGATATCCAATCACAGCCTTTGCCTTATCTGAAAGCACAGACGGGTCCTTCGGCGCCTTCTGGTTGAACATTTCCCGCCTTCCGACCCAAAGCTCCTGGGAATCCTCACTATCCCAATGAAGCGCGCATTTGCTGCCGCTGATCGAGATAATCTGCTGATTCTTTCGCCCCGCCGTCACCTGACTCACGTTCATGTTTCCGATCGCCCCGTTTTCAAACCGGAACAAAATGCTGCACCAGTCCTCCGTTTTCACCGGCGTGTCCGCATAATCCTCCGGCCGAAGCGCCATTCCAGAAAATGTCTCGACGGATTTCAGCGGTTTTTTCCTCGTTTTATGCAGCAGACCAAATTCTGCAAGCACCTCGACTGCCCGCAGTCCTGTAATGTCTTCCACCATATCAATCCAGTGCGTTCCGATATCCGAAAATGCCCTTGTATTCCCCGAAATCTCCGGGTCTAACCGCCAGCTCCAGTCACTCTCCAGAAACAGCCAGTCCTGAAGATACCCGCCTGTCACTGCAAATACCTCTCCGATCTCTCCACTTTGCACCATTGCTTTCATCTGCTGTACCTGCGGATTCATCCGAAGCGAGTGATTCACCCCTGTCACAATCTGATGCTCTTTTGCATACGCACACAGCGTTTTTGCTTCCTCCACAGTCATGGTAAAAGGCTTTTCCAGCATCACGCTCAGCCCCTTCTCCATCGCGTACATTGCCATCTCAAAATGTAGATTATTCGGCGTACAGATATGTACCGCATCCAATTCCTCCCGGTCAATCATATCCCTGTAGTCATCATATCCCTTGGGTACAAACTGTTCCCCCGCCTTCTTCTCTCCTCCGCTCTTATGCGCCACTGCCACAACATCCACATATCCCAGACGGCGCAGCGCCTCAATATGCGCTGCCCCGATAAATCCAATCCCAATCACACCCACTCTCATCCTTCTCATACGTTCTCCTTTCTACTGAAATGCTCTTTCGGGCGTCCTCTCAAAAACATTACATTATTTACGCAACATCTTAAAGCGCAGCGCACTGATCCCAAGCGACAGAATGATAATCACACCTGACGCAATCTCCTGCAAATACGGATTTACCCCCAGAATATTCAGTACATTCGAAATCAGTCCCAAAAGCAGCACGCCAAAAAACGTGCCAACTGCACTTCCCTGTCCGCCGCTGATCGGCGCTCCTCCGATCACGACCGCCCCGATTGCCGTCATTTCCAGTCCGGCTCCGGAAGACGGAAGCGCGGAACCGACGCGGGAGAGCAAAAGCACGGACGCAATACCGACAAAAAACCCGTTCAGCATAAAGAAAAGCAGTTTATTCTCTGTAATCCTCACGCCGGAAAGAAACGCCGATTTTTCATTGGAACCAATTGCATAAATTCTTCTTCCGATCTGTGTGTAGTTTAAAATAATAAATACAACAACAAAGCCCAGCAAACTAATCACAAAAGACAGTGGAATCACTCCTCCGATCTTTGTAAACGCGAGCATATCAAACTTCCCATAGACCGTCTGGATGACACCTTTAGTCGCAAACAATCCGATTCCTTTGTAAACACTCGTCGTCGCCAGAGTTATGATAAAAGACGGAGCCTTAAAGAGAATGGCAAGCGCTCCGTTCAAAAGCCCGCACAGCATACAAACTGCAACCGCCGCCACAGAGGCCACGAATCCGTTCACCCCCTGATTGATCAGAAGCGCGTTCGTGCAGCACGCCAGTCCGATAATCGCCCCCACGGAAATATCAAAATTACCGGATATAATCAGAATAGTCGCTCCTGCTGCCACCAGTCCTGATACCGCAATCTGCTCAAAAATATTCATGATATTGTTGATGGCCAGAAATTTCGGGTTTGCAATCGCCGTAAACACAGAAATAAGGATCGTAATCAGCAAAAGCATCAGCCACTGTGATTGAAACAGTCTCTGTTTCAGATTTTTATTCTTCATTCTTTTTCCCTTTATCCTTAAAAACTTCTTATTTTATGCCCATGTACCATTTCAGCAGCTCATCTTCCTGCGCCTCATCGGCAGGAATCACTGCGCTGAGTGCACCATCTTTCATAACAGCAATGCGGTCACTCATGGAAATCAGCTCCGGCATCGTAGACGAAACCATAATTACTATTTTTTTCCGTTTTACAAGTTCCTCTATCAGCCGGTAAATCTCTTCTCTGGCGCCAACGTCCACGCCCTTTGACGGCTCATCAAAAATATAAATTTCACCGTCCATGGCCAGCCACCGTGAAATTACAACCTTCTGCTGATTGCCTCCGCTTAACTTGCCTGCATCATGTTCCCGGTTGAACACTTTGATCGAGAGCTGCTCAATGCTGTGATCTACCAGTTCTTTTTCTTTTGCCAGGTTCAGAAAAAACCTGCTCTCGTTTTTCGCAATCGAAATATTTTCCTTTACTGAGCGGTCCAGAAAAAGTGCTTCCCCTTTCCGGTCCTCTGACACAAAACAGATGCCCTTTTTTATCGCATCTTTGGGGTCCTTCGGGGTAATTTCTTTCCCATTTAGGAACATCTGGCCGCTCTCCTTTGGATCTGCACCAAACAGCATGCGGACCAGCTCCGTCCGGCCTGCTCCGACCAACCCTCCAAGTCCCAGCACTTCGCCGTGTGAAACCGTAAAGCTGACATTTTTTACAAGATTTCCCCTTGTATACCCGCGTATCTCCAATGCCTGATCTCCGGTTGAAAAATTTCCCTTCCTATAATAATTAGAAGCATCTCTTCCCACCATTTCACGAATCAAGGTTTCCTGTGTGACCTCCCCGATCTGTCTTTCACTGACCGAGTAACCGTCTTTTAACACATTGACGCGGTCCCCCACACGGAAAATCTCGTCCATATAGTGTGAAATATAAATAATCCCGATCCCGTCATGCTTCAGCCGGTCAATCAATTCCATGAGCGCTTTCGTCTCATCCTCACCGAGCGATGCAGTCGGTTCATCCATAATCAGGATTTTCGCTTTTTTGTGAAGCGCTTTCGCTATCTGAAGATTCTGTTTCTGCCCAGGCGACAGCGTTTCCACCAGCACATCCGGACGGATCGTCATATTCAGCGCACGCAGAATCTCACCTGCTTTTTCTTCCTGTTTCCTGCGATCAATAAAAATTCCGTTTTTTCTAATTTCGGCTCCCTGAAAAATGTTGTCCGCAACGCTCAAAGTATCGACCAAATCCACATCCTGATAAATCGTTGCAACTCCAAGCTCCATAGCCTGGGAAGGCTGAAGCGAGGACCAGGTACGGCCAAACAGTGTGATACTTCCACTGTCCGGCTTTTCGGCGCCGGACAAAATTTTAATCAGGGTGGACTTGCCTGCCCCGTTTTCTCCGACGAGGCAGACCGTCTCTCCCGCATGAAGGGTGAGATTTACATTGTGAAGAACCTGAATCCCCGCAAAACTCTTATTGATATCTTTCAGCTCAAGTATCTGTTCCACACATACTCTCCTTCCGTTTTTCAAATATTACGTTTCCACTGAAATCTCTTTTCAAGCTTATTCCGGTTCTCACTCCCTTTATTCAGCGAGAAGCTCCGGGAAATACTCCTGTGTCAGCTCCCAGAAAATATCATTTACTTCCCACGGAACCACCTTGCTCTCATCGTCGATATTTTCCTGATCTACCGGCATGATCGGAAGCATAATGGACTGCTCGATTTCTGTACTCTTCCCTTCCACATAGTTCGCCAGCGCCAGATAAGAAACAAGTCCTTCCCAACCCGGTGAAGAAGAAATAGTATAAGAAAGGGAACCTTCTTTTACGAGCGGAAGCCCTGCCGGAGAACCGTTCTGTGCTATCACCGTATAGTCATCCAGTAGATTACTTGCCTTCAGCATCTGAATAACTGCCGCTGCCATATCTTCATCCATCACAAAGATAATGGAAAATTCTTTTCCGGAGGAAATCAGGTCCTGCGCCACATTCACGGCCTCGCTCGGATTGTATTTTCCTTCCCGAAGCTCTACCAGCTCGTTCTGTCCAAGTTCCTCTGCTCTGGCCGTCATCGCCTCATTCACTCTCTGACACGGAACGGATTCAAAATTTCCCGTGATAATCACAAACTTCTCGCCCGGATGATTTTCAGCCATCCAGTCCGCATAATTGATGCCCATCTCCGTCCAGTCGAAATCAATTGCTGCCACTATATCAGCCTCTGCGTCGAGCGCCGTTCCGCACGTATCGGTCGCTACCACCGGAATACCGGCCTGCGCACACTTCTCTGCCGCAATCTTCGCGCCTGTCTCATTAAACGGGAAAATACAAAGTCCGTCCACACCCTGATTGATCAGAGAATCAATATTGGAAATCTCCTTGTCCGCATCATAATCTGAGTTCAGAACAACAACCTTATTCCCGTCTTTTTCCGCGCCCATTGTAAATCCGTCAACATCTCTCTGGTACCAGGTGTCCGGACCCGGAGTAATATATCCGTATACTTTTCCGCCTTCTCCTGCCATCACCCCCATCGGCATTGCAGTAAGCATCGTTCCCACCATAACAACAGCTGTCATTCTCTTCATCTTTTTACCGTTCATTTTGTATCCTCCTTCTCCATGTTTGTTCTTCTTCCGTTCTGCCGAAGAGCGTAAATGTATGGTTTTATTCTTTACACTCTTTCCTGTAAATTTACAATTATAGGCTATCATGTTCTTGTCATTTTTTCAATATTTTTTTCAAAATCCACGCTATTTTCATGGTTTTTCATGATTTTATTATCATTTCTTTGTATATTATGCCATTTTTCTTTTCATTTTTACATTTGTATTTACATTTTTACATTTTAAGTTTATTATATTATTTAATCAGAAGCTGCAAAATAGCAGCTTCCTACGTGATCAGACCCAATTTCTTCACGTATATAAAAGAAAAAGTTTCATGGGAGGATTTTTAATGAAAAGGAAACGCATTACGATAGAAGAACTGGCAGAAAAAGCGAATGTATCCATCGCAACAGTTTCCAGAGTGCTCAATAATAAAGGAAATGTCAAAAAAGAAACAAGAAATCATGTCATTGAAATCATGCAGAAATACGATTTTCATCCACAGAATCCCCATGCGCTCTCCAATCCGGAAAGCAATCTTCTTCTGACCTGCGTCCCGGATTTCTGTAACCCATTTTACAGCCCTGTCATTGACGGAATCCAGAAAGCCGCGCACGAAAATAATTATGACGTCATCTTCCTTCAGTCAAGAGATTATTACACTGAGATTTCTGATTTTGCCAATATTCTTAAAGAAAAATCAATTGCAGGCATTCTGATCCTCTCTTCAGTTCCAAATACAGAGCTGATACGTGAACTGAACTTCAAGTGTCCGGTTATTATGTGCTGCGAATATCCAGAGGATTATGACGTCTCCTATGTAACCATCAATGATGTGGCATCAACCGTCACAGCGATCAATTATCTGGTACTCACGGGATGCAAAAAAATCGGCCTGATGAACAGTTCCCTGAAATTCAAATACGCGAGACACCGGGAAAAAGGGTTCACACAGGCGCTTGAGGAGCACGGCCTTGAGATCAACCCGGAATGGGTGGCACACATCTCCTCCATCAACTACAACCTTGCATATTCCGAAGCCCTGCATATCCTGCAGCTTCCCGATCGTCCCCAGGCCATGTTTGCCTGCTCGGATGTCTACGGAATCGCCATTATCAATGCAGCTAAAAATCTTGGTCTTCGCGTACCGGAGGATTTATCTGTGATAGCCTTTGACAACACGGAAATATCCATCATGTCAGACCCTCCGCTCACCACAGTCGATCAGCCGAAAAAACAGATCGGCTATCAGTCCTGTGAAATGCTGATTGATCAGATCAAATCCCCCGGCTCTGCAAACAAACAGGTGGTTCTGAGCACGCAACTGATCATCCGCGGCTCCACGCTTCTGCCAACCCAGAGTCCGGCACTTCACGTTTAAGAAAAAACTCCGCTTTATAAAAAACAAAGAAAAACGGCAGCCATATGAAGATACTACTGTTACACTTCATATAGCTGCCATTTTGTTACGCTTCTGTTCTGGTTTCGTATCTCAGTCAGAACGTTACTATCACCTTCAGACTCCCAATTCTCTGTGCAGGTAGTCCATCGTCTGTTTCATTCTGGCATATACCTGGTCATCGTCATCCTCAATCGCTGTGCACACCTCGAGATACTGCGTGATCTCATCCAGCCCCGCGTCCTTGGTTGCTTTTTTAATCAGCTCAGGCGTCACAATTCCCTCTTTTGTAAAATCCCAATGCCTGTCCCATTCACCGTCTGTCTGCTGAAGATGGATCGCCCCAATATATGGGCCGCAAGTACGGAACCAAAGCGCAATATCCGCCTCATCCCCAAGCAGAGGCCGGTAAAGCGCATGTCCCCAGTCAATCAGAAGCCGGACCGGAATCTCCGTCCCTTTCAGATCTTCCATCATTTGTACAGACACAGACGGGCTGTGCGGAATCTCCGTAAACAGCGGTGTGGCTTCGATATGTATTTCCTTAAGTCCCCGTTCCTTTCCATGCGCTGCAATCATCCTGATATTTTTCAGCATATCCTGATACAGGAACTCTCTGCGCTGCGGATTCCTCGCATCATCATAGGATAATGCACCGATCGCGGTTCCCATTACTTCTGCACCAAGCTCAGCTGTCATATCAACCGCCCGTTTAAAAAACTGCAGCGCAATCCCACGCTGCAATTCATCCGGCGCAAGCAGCTGCGGATAAGAATAGGCCGCAAGCCCGCTGAACGTAGAATCAATCACCACACCTGCCCGCTCAAACGCCTCCCGAAAACGTCGTGCATACGCACCCCTTTGCTCCGCCGGCCACCACGGGTCAATCAGATCCCACGTAACCTGTACATGGTCCGTTGCAAAATCATGTTTCACCAGCGCTGCCAGACGCTCCGGCTCTACCCACCGCTTCACCGCAAAAGACAAATTCAATCCCAGTTTCATACCGCATCCCCCTTTTTTACATTTTTTCTGTAAATTTACATTTTAAACTTATCATATCCCAATATTTTTTTCAATAACTATTTGTACAAAACCTTTCCAGAATGATAGGGACACGGCGTTGCCTCCTTATTAGCGTCCGGAGGGGATAATGCGATAACAATTTGATTTTATCTTTTTTGAATGGAGCTATAAAGCAGAGCGGTTTTATTCTTTCTTCTGCGTCAAGATAATACCAACGATTGCACCAATAAGAATAATCGGTGCTACTCTGACAAGCAACCATTCAAATGAGTGAAATACCACTCCGAGAACGGCGGTTTCAGGATCACTATAATCCCAAGCCAAGTAAGGACTTTCTACTTCCAATAAAATTGAAAAAATTGCTACCACAACTACGCACAATGAGATCAAAAGCCAATGTACAATTCTTTTTCTTGTGGTTTTTCTCTGTGCAAGTTGCAAGTTTATCACCTCCAGTTTTGCGGAAATCGCCTTTAAGTCGTCAATTTCTGACTCAATGACGTTTTCTCCAAGCAATGTACTCACGGATGTTTCAAACACTTCTGATAGGGAAACCAACATATCAGAATCCGGAACCGACAATCCTTGCTCCCATTTAGAAATTGTTTGTCGCACCACGTTCAGCTTGACAGCAAGCTCTTGTTGCGAAAGTCCTTTTGATTTTCTGATCGCTTTAATATTTTTGCTGAGCATTCGGGATAACCTCCTTCCTTTCATTGTTACCACTATTGTAGACGTATCTGCCCGTTACCACAAGCAACGCATTTTAACATTCAAGTAAAATAACAAATTTCTTTGATTTTCAGAAAACTCTACAACCAAATAAAAAGAGCTGCCACTTGGAAAACAATTCATGCACAGACACGTCTGTCTGCGACTAAATGTTTTCCTGTAACAGCCCATTTAATAAGGGGTACAATGAAAAGAAATTTTTCTTGCTTTTATTACAAATTACAATCTATTTTTTATTTTTCTCTTTCGCCGCAGCAAAGACACTCTGAAGTACAATGAAGAAGCAGAGCATTGCTGCGATTGTGATTCGTGTCCACCAGGAAGACAGCGTGCCCTGGAAGGTGATAAATGCTTCGATCGTACCTTTAATCAATACGCCGAACAGACTGCCGATTACATTTCCGACTCCACCAGTCAGAAGGGTTCCTCCAATGACAGAGGAAGCAATAGCATCCATCTCAAGTCCTTTTGCCTGCTCCACAAAACCAGAACACGTATTCAGACAGAACAGAAAACCGCCCAGACTTGCCAGGAAGCCTTCCAGCATATAAGCTTTGAGCTTTGTGCGCTTGACATTCAGTCCCATCATCAATGCGGACTGTTCGTTTCCTCCGATTGCATAAATGCTTCGTCCAAATTTTGTGTATTTCAGGACAAGAAAAACTGCAATCAGAATGAAAATGGCAATGATTACACTCGGATATATATACGGTTTGATCAGCATTCCCTTTTTATTTATGTATCCGCCAAACGGCAGATAAATTTTGCACTGCGCCCAGGAAAGAAACATCTCATTTTTAATACTGATCATCTCTTTGCTGATCACTGCCGTCATACCTCTCGCGAAAAACATGCCTGCAAGAGTCACAATAAATGGCTGAATCTTCAGGTATGCAACAAGCCATCCCTGTACAAATCCAAATACCAGACCAATCGCCAGCACAAAAACGGTCGACCAGATTGCGCCCCAACCGGCCATCTCCATGGTCCAAGCCAGAATCATACATACCATAGCTACGACAGAACCTACTGAAATATCAATACCGCCTGTAATCATGACGATCGTCATGCCGACTGCAATGACAATCAGACCTGCATTTGAAATAAAAAGATTCAGGAAATTCTGTGTTTTCGCAAAACCCTGTGTCTTAAAAAGAATACAGCCTACGACATACATCACAAGGAACAATGCAATGGTAATCACGAGAAGGAAAGAATTACCATCTAGTTTACGTCTTTCTTTTTTCATGATACCGCTCCTTTCCCTGCCCCTGCAGAAAATTTTGCTTTCAGACGACGCATCAGCTTTCCAAGCTCCGGTGACTGCAAAGATACAATAATCACAACCACAATCGCCTTGTATACCGGAATCTGATCAGAACTTACGGAACCTGCATACAGAGTTGTCGTCAGCGTCTGAATCGTATATGCGCCAATCACAGAACCAAGCAGAGAAAACTTACCGCCTGCCAGAGAATTGCCGCCAAGAGCAACTGCCAGAATCGCATCCAGCTCCAGGTTCAGTCCGATATTGTTTGCATCCGCAGAATAAATACGGGATGAGTTGATCAGTCCTGCAATACTTGCGCAGAAACCGCTGAACGCATACACGAGAAAGATAATCATCGTAGATTTTAGTCCCACAAGTCTTGCCGCTTTGGAGTTAATTCCGACCGCCTCTATGTACATTCCCATTGCCGTTTTTTTCAGCAGCAACATGGTCAGCACCACCATCAGAACAGTAACAAATATTGAGGTCGGAACCGGAACACCCGGAATGCTGGAACCAAGCATTTTATAGCTGTCCACACGCACGTAGGTGATCTGTCCATTCGTCAGAAGCTGTGCGATTCCACGGCCTGCCGTGAACAGAATCAGCGTAGCAACCATTGGCTGAATCTTCAGCTTTGCTACCAGGAAACCATTGAAGCAACCGCAGAGAATACCAACCAGGATTGCCAGCAGTGCGCCCAGCAACGGATTACGAATATACTCATTTACACTCTGCTGTCCGCCTGCGGTAAACGCACAGGCAACGGCCGCTACAACGGCCATAACAGCACCTACAGAAATATCGGTACCAGCCGAAGCAGATACGACAAGCGTCATGCCAACTGCAAGAATCACAACCTCACTGCCTCGGTTTATCACATCAATAATACGTCCATACAATACGCCGTTTTGTATACCAATTTTAAAAAAATCAGGACTGGCAATCACTGCCGCGATCAGCATAACAGCCAGACAGAAAAGCGGCATAAACAACCTTTTGGATGTCAGCTTTTTGATATTTTCCATCAGTTTCCTCCTCCTGCGATTGCTTTCATGATTGAGTTCTGATGAAGCTCAGATTCTTCCAGCTCGCCAACCTTCGCACCGTCGCGAAGTACGGCCATTCTGCTGCAGGTACGAATCATTTCCTCAATCTCAGATGAAATGAACATAACTGCCATGCCCTGCTCGGCAAGCTGCAACACAAGCTTCTGAATCTCTGTCTTTGTTCCGATATCAATACCTCTGGTCGGCTCATCCAGAATCAGGAAATCCGGATTGGTCAAAAGCCATCTGCCAAGGATTACTTTTTGCTGGTTTCCACCGGAAAGCTGTCGAATCGGCGTCTCCCGGTCTGCCGTTTTAATCTGCAAAACGTCGATGTATTTATCGGTAAATTCTTCCTGTTCTTTGCGGCTCAACAAGTGAAACAGTCCTCGTTTTGCCTGAAGCGCGATGATAATGTTCTCACGCACCGACAGATCAGAAATAATCCCCTCTTCCTTTCGGTTCTCAGGCAGATAAGCCATACCTGCCATCATGGCATCGAGCGGAGCACCTACAAGAAGTTTCTTTCCTTTTACAAACAGTTCTCCCATATCCGGCTTATCCGCGCCATAGATACTTCTGGCAAGCTCTGAACGGCCAGAGCCAAGCAATCCGGTTAAACCAATCACTTCACCTTTATGGATATCCAAATCGAACGGACGAATCGTCCCCTTATGACCAAGCTTCTTTGCGCTGATCGCCACCTCGCCTTTTATGCGGTTCTGCATGCCTTCTTTTTTAATGGCAGCAAGATCATCAAAGTCTTTTCCCATCATTTTGGCAACCAGCTGTACTCTCGGCAACTCCTCTACCTTGAATTCTCCGACCAGCGCGCCGTTCCGAAGCACCGTAATGCGGTCACAGACTGCATATACCTGCTCCAGGAAATGTGTTACAAAAATAATACCTACGCCCTGATCACGCAGCCTGCGCATCAGACCGAATAATTTTTCCACTTCTCCGTCATCCAGAGATGAAGTCGGCTCATCCAAAATGAGCACCTTCGCCGACATATCTACCGCACGCGCAATTGCCAGCATCTGCTGGATTGCAATCGAATAATTTTCTACTGCTACTGAAACATCAATATGTATATCCAGTCCCTCGAGTAACTCTCTGGACTTCTTTTTCATAGTTCTCCAGTCAATCATACCCGCCCGCTTCGGTTCACGCCCGATAAACAGGTTTTCTGCCACTGAAAGATTCGGACAGAGGTTTACCTCCTGGTAAACGGTACTGATCCCGTTCGCCTGCGCCTCCTGTGGGGAACGGTTGATAATCGCCGTATCAGCTCCCTCAATCTGGATTTCGCCGGATTCAAATTCTTCCACACCGGTGAGCACTTTAATCAAAGTAGACTTCCCGGCTCCATTTTCTCCCATAAGCGCATGGATTTCTCCTTTGCGCAGAGTAAAATCGACATTCTGCAGTGCTTTTACTCCCGGAAAATTCTTACTGATGTCTCGCATGGTAAGTACAACATCCTGCTCCATAAAGCACCTCTCTTTCCATATTTCTGTGAAAATCTGGCCATTCGCACAGCAGATTTTTTTGTTTATTTTTGATGGTACAAAAGGTATGGAGGCGAAAGCCTTACGGCCTCCGGCCTCCACACCCGACTATTTCTTATTTTATACAGATTTTATAATGATCTTCGCGTTTCATTAGTAAGCACGCTCTGCCTGAATTGCTTCAAGATCCATTGTTGTATCAAAGAATGCTTCGTCTACGTACTGGATTTTCTCAACTTCTTCGCCTGCCTCAAGCTTCTGGATGATTTCAGCAACGCGCGGTCCGTGAAGAGGGTTACACTCAAATGTAGCGTTCAGATCGCCTGCGATCATGGAATCGAAAGCAGCCTTTACAGCGTCGAAGGAAACAACAATGATGTCTCCATCCGGACCACAGGTCTTACCAGCAGCCTTGATTGCGTCGATTGCGCCAAATGCTTCGTTGTCGTTTTCACAGATAACTACATCAATGTCATCATAGGATTTCAGGAAGGATTCCATAACTTCCTGGCCTTTTGCCTGTGTGAATTCACCAGACTGCATATCCAGCATCTTCCAGTTCTCGTGCTCAGCAAGCTTCTTGGCAAAGCCTTCTGTACGTCCGATCTGAGCGGAAGCACCGATCGTACCCTGAATTGTTACGATATTGATTTCTTCTTCGCCGCGGCCCTGCTCCTCAAGATAAGCTGCCAGCCAGTCGCCACATGTCTCACCTTCCAGTGTGAAGTTTCCACCTACCCAGCAAGTATACAGACTGTCGTCTGCAAGATCCATCATACGGTCGGAAAGAATAACCGGGATACCAGCGTCTGCTGCTTCCTGAAGAACGGTCTCCCAACCGGTCTCTACTACAGGTGCTACTACGATGTAGTCAACTTCCTGCTGGATAAAGCTTCTGATTGCTTTGATCTGATTTTCCTGTTTCTGCTGTGCATCGTCAAAGATCAGTTTGTATCCATTTTCCTCTGTAAAAGTGGATTTGAAAGATTCTGTGTTTGCTGTTCTCCAGTCAGACTCAGCACCAACCTGTGCGTAACCAACTGTGATCAGATCTTCCTCTGCAAATACGCTAAGCGGCATCATGGAAATTGCCATTGCAGATACTGTTAAAAGAGATACCATTTTCTTATTCATTTTTTCTTCCTCCTTATTGATAATGCAGAATTTTTCTGCCTTTATTTTTATGGATCTGCCGCGCAAACACTGCTTTCACAGTTACACGGCAGTCCCATAATTCTTTACTTCAATCCATTAATCAACATACGGATTGTAAACAACTTCGCCGGTCTCCAGATTTCTGGAATACTGCTTCATGAAATCCCACACGATATCTGCATATTCCGGATACAGTGCATGGATCGGCCCCTTGATAAATGCAAAGGCAACTCTCGGCTCACCGTCTGCATTATTCAGATACCAGGTATCCTTCTCAAATTCATCATTCACTGTATCAACAACAACTTTGTCGCCTTTGATACCAAGATGCGGATATGCCTCAAAGTCATATGCCGGAAGCTCAATACCATTCAGGCTACTCCACAAAGTCAACATTTCCTGCTCTGCCTCATTGATGTTGCCTTCCATAGCATCCAGTCTTCTCAGGCTGTCGAAAGAAGTCAGCGTAAGAATCGTCGGCAGATCACAGTTGTCAAAATTGCTTACCTGCTCTTCCGGAATCGGAGTCGGAGAACCTGCGCACGGACCAATTGCTGCAAACAGAGATGGCTCATAATATCCAACCGTATAAGTAGCGCCGCCGCCCATGGAATATCCTGTCGCATATACGCGGCTTGCATCAAGCGCCGGATATTTCTCAAGCATATATTTTACAATTGATGACAGAGCTTCTCCTCTGACTTCGCCGATCAGCTGATGATCCGGAGCCACAACGGCTACTCTCTCTCTTCCTGCAAGCTCCACAAAACCATTCTCTTCTACGAATACACGCGGGTCGTCTCCGCCGCCATGGTTTGCCAGAATGAGCGGGATTGATCCGGCCGGAGCTGTTCCGTCCAGTACTTCCTCTGGAAGATACTCATACCATACATCCAGATATTCACCGGCCGGTGTAATAGATCCGTCCATATTCTCCATATCCGTTGTCGTCTTTATTTCAGCAAAACGGTCATCGTCCATCTGATGCTTAATCAGGCAGATACCGTCTGCTGTTTTTCCGTCGATCAATGTATTTCGATCGCACAGAGAATACGGCGCCTGGTCAAAATTGTAACCTGCATACTCTGTTCCGCCGCTGTTGATTCCCTGCGGAAGTACCGGTACACGCATTGCTTTAATGAACATGCCATAATATGCATCGTTCACAACGCTGGACAGCTCCGGATTTTCCTGTTTGGAAGCAACTACTTTACGAAGCGGCCATGCCTGGTTGTAATAAACATCTTTCTCGTCGTCTCTTTCCAAAGCGTCTGTTTCATTGATTGCTTTGTACTTTTCAATCACGTCTTCTTTTCCGTTTACAAGATAAACCGGTACCATAATTTCCGGTTTGCGGATTTCTTCCATATCTCCGCCGACTAACAGTGCGCCTGCGATACGTCCCGCAAAATCTTCTTCCACAGAAAGGAAATTGTTAAAGAATGTTGCGCCGCCATCTACACCGATATAGTACACATTGCCATATCCCCCGAAATATTCCGGATCTGCAAAAGTAACTGCATTGCCTTCTGCGTCAGTTGAAGTAGCTTTCTGTGACAGCATGGCGGTCTGTAATGCATAGTAATCCTTCACATCTGCCTGACCGAATGTCTCACCTTCCGGTGTAAGCAGAATAACACTACCGATTGCCTGGTCAATAATATCTATTACGCCAAGTCCTTTTAAATACTCAAGTGCTGCATCCTTGCTCTCGAAATGCTGCTCAGCTGCAACGATGAGATTTGTGTTCATACGGGCAGCTGCACGGCCTGCGTACTGATTTGCGGAACGATATACAAATGTTGTTCCGTCCGGGTATGCTTCCAGTGCAGGATGGCCGACAAATGTTTTACTTCCATTCTCAACGATTCCCTGTACAACAGCTGGTGCATTTGCATGTGCTTCCTGTAATGTCTCAAATGTTGCCTCATTGCCGAGCTCTCCTGTAAAGTTTACTGCGAGAGCTGTGCTGCCCGATGAAACCGTAAGGCCCAGGGCCAGCAGACATGTCAATACTTTCTTCATATCATTTCCTCCTGTATCATTTATCATTTATAAGTTCTTCAACCAATGCGTTCTCTATTTATCCTGAAAATAACGCTTAGTTCTGATACGGATTGTACTCAATTTCCTTTGTCTCCGGGTTACGGCTGAAGTTCTTCATCCATCCCCATGCAAGGTTTGCGTATTCCTGATACAGACCGTGCGGAATAAACTCAACAATGCTCAGACCAACCATCGGCACATTCTCTTCATTCAGCATGAACCATGAGTAATTCGGATACTCGTCATTAATCATTGTCTCACGGTAAATATCGCCCTTGAAACCGCTCATCGGATATTTCTCGAAGTCAAATTCTACCGGTTCCATTTCATTGTAGCCAAGGTAGCTGTTGATGTTCTGCTGGAAGTCCTCTGCAATATATCCGTTTTCAGCGTCATAATGTGTCCATGTATCATACGTACAGGTTGTCAGCATCATCGGCATATCGAGTTCCTTAAACTGCTCTTCCTGCTCTTCTGTATGCTCAATCGGAGTACCGGACATATTTACTGCTGCTGCGAAAAGGCTTGCGTCTCCGTATACACATCTGTTTGTTGCGCCGCCGCCCATGGAATATCCTGTTACATATACACGGGAAGGATCAATCTCCGGATGTGTTTCCAGCACGTGACGAACAAGCGCCGGCATTGCACCCGAAAGCGTATGCCACGGTGACTCATCCTGGAAGGATGCTGCAAGATCTTCTGATGTATGACGCTCAGCCACGATAGCAAATCTCTCTTCTCCTGCAAGTTTCAGCCAACCAAGCTCATCAACTGCCTGAATCGGATCATCTCCGCCTCCATGATTTACAACGATAAGCGGAATGCTGTGCTCTGCTGCTGCTCCGTTTACCATCTCATCCGGAAGGAACTCATACCACGTTGTTACAAACTCGCCTTTATTGGTCGGATAGTCTTTTAACAGTTCTTCGTCCTGACACTCAACTACATGGATTCCATCCGGTGTCACGCCATTAATGATCGCATTACGTGCGCCCAGTGAGTACGGCGCCTGATTCCAGTTATAATTACGATATTCAGTAGAAGCCGTATGAAGACCTGCTTTTACAACCGGAACTCTCATAGATTTAATAAACAGTTCATCGTATGCTTTCTGTACACAGGCTGCAACATCTACTTCATCCGTTGTTGTGGAAATTACTTGCTGAAGCGGATGATCGCTGTTGTAGTAAAGAAGATCATCACCGTTACGTCCTACGCTGTCTGTCTCATTGCCGGCTGCGTATTTCTGCACAACATCTTCGTCTGCGTTCACCAGCCATACTGGTACACATACCGGAACTTCCTGAATCTTTTCCATCTCTCCGCCGATCAGAAGCATACCTGCGATACGGCCTACATAATCCATGGTCGGAGAAATATAATTGTTGATAAATGTTGCTCCACCGTCAATACCAATCACGTACCGGTTTGTAACACCGCCAAAATATCCTGCATCTGCATAATACGTGGAAGAATCTTCGCCGCGGATAGAGAATCCAACGTTGCACATTGCGGACTGCAACTGATAGTATGCATACTGGTCTGCATCACCGAATCCTGTTTCCGGATTAATCGGCGTTACCAGTACAACGCTTCCTGTCGCTTCGTCTACCATCTTTGTCAGTCCAAGTTCTGTGATGTA
Organism: Blautia sp. St.27G3; assembly: GCF_059728505.1. Lineage (NCBI taxonomy): Bacteria > Bacillati > Bacillota > Clostridia > Lachnospirales > Lachnospiraceae > Blautia > Blautia sp. St.27G3. Next base: position 1,232,812 of record NZ_BAAGFO010000001.1, read on the forward strand.
AGCAAGTGCTGCATCCTTATCTGCAAAGCTCTGGTCTGTATACACCATCAGGTTCGTATGCATTCTCGGGCCGCCAGCCGTCGTATTCAGCATACCGGCGGAACGATACACATATGTTGTATTCTCCGGATACGCATCAAGAGCCGGATCACCGACGTACGTTCTTGCCGGATATTCACTCATAATAAAGCCCGGTGCATTTTCATGCGCTTCCTTTAATGTTTCAAACGTTGCGTCGTTGCTCTGATGACGCTGATAGAGTGCTGCTGAAGCTTCCATCGACAATGCTCCAACGCTGAGTCCTGCAGCCAGGATCACACTTAATACCTTTTTCGTTTTCATACTTTCCTCCTTTATGCATGCTTCACGGTTGCTATGTTGTGAAGTTTACCAGTAAAAAGCATAAAATAATACGGAATAAAGCCGTAAATTTGTATTGTTTTTTCATACATTTCTTTGTCAAATCCTTTTTTATTCAAAATTTACAGAAAAAAGTGTGATTTCTTTCAATAGGGAGGGATTTTAAGATATGAAAACGGACGCCCTCTGATAAATCGTACCAAAACAGCGTTCCAGCAAACTTCCAGGAGTAAAACCATAACTGTTTCATGCATCCATCAAAAAAGCACTGTCTGATCGATGATCTTCCATCGAAAAGCAGTGCTTTTTCAGTCTGTATATGATTTCATTTTCACCTGATGACAGTCTCTAATTCGCTCCTAACTTTTTAGGGATACATACAATGACCGTAGTTCCTTCGCCTTTCCGGCTTCTGAACGACACTCCGTATTCCTTTCCGTAATTTAAGCGAATCCGCTCGTGGACATTTTCAAGGCCGAAGCCTCTGCCGTGAACGGCCTTCCCGTCCAGTTTTCCGCGCAAACGTGCAAGCTCTTCGTCGTCCATTCCGATTCCGTCATCTGAAACTTCAAAATAGATTTTGTCTTCCTTCTCATAGCCCAGGACCACAATTTTTCCTTTCCCACGCTTGTTTTTTATTCCGTGATACAACGCGTTTTCCACGAAAGGCTGAAGGGTCAGCTTCAGTATCGTATATTCATACAGCGACGGCGCAATGTCAATCTCATATTCCAGAATGTCGGCATACCGGAATTCCTGGATTCTCAGATAGCTCCTGATATGAGACTCTTCCTCCCGGATTGTAATATAATCCTTCCCTTCACTCAGCGTTGTGCGGAAAAATTCAGACAGTGCCGTCACCATGGACACGACCTCCCGGTTCTGTCCCCCTTCTGCCATCCAAACGATCGCATCCAGCGTATTGTACAGAAAATGCGGGGTAATCTGCGCCTGAAGGAGCTTCAACTCTGTATCTCTCAGATTCCATTGCTCTATTTTAATATTCTCAATCAGATACCGAATCTCTGCTGTCATCTCGTTAAAGCTCTCAGTCAAAACCTGAATCTCATCCCCAGACTCAATTTTCGCCGGAGCAAAATTCCCCTTGGCCACCTTCCGCGTCGCTGTACACAATTCACGGATCGGCTGTGTGACACTGCGGGTAATCATTCTCGTCATACTTAGTGTGAGCATTACAATCACAACCAGAATTACTGTACTCAATATGACCGTACTTTTCGAATGGGACTGTAATTCTGCACGGATATTTTCAAGATTCACAGCTTCATGATAAATATACTCCTGCAAATTGTCCTGAATCAGGAGCGTTGAACTCCGAATATCCTTGTCCAGCAGCTCAATGTTCTCCCCATAATGTCCACCTTCGCAGATATTATTTTCTATTTTCTGTACGACCTTTTCCAACCAACCAAGACTTTTGTTGATCCGGCGCATCAACTCAGCGCTTTCCTTCCCTGACGCGTTCTCCTGGCGCTGCACTGCTTCACGCATCTCCTGAATAATTCTATATGGATTACGCACTTTCGCCGAATCTGCAATACTGTTATCTGCATACGTATCAATATGTTCCAGGCTGAGGTTCTGTACAATCGCCCGATACATACTGTAATCAAGATCTGTCTTAAAGCTCAGACTGTAATCCTTAATATCTGTGATGTTCTTGACGCTCTGATTGTATGCCGAACTAAAACTAATCAGATTGATCAGCAGATACAGCACCAACGCAGTAAGGGGCACCATAATGACGCCGGTCAGCATGCCCATCCGATGGCTCAGGGAGAATTTTTTCAGGCATCGCATGACTGTCCCCCATTCTTTCTGGCCCGATATTCTTTCGGGGTACAGCCGCATATTTTCTTAAATATGTAACTAAAATAATGAGAATCCCGGTATCCGACGTAATATCCGATCTCCGAACTGCGCATGTCCGTGCACATCAGCAACTCCTTTGCCTTTTCAAGTCGTATGCTCGTCAGATACTCACTGAACGTAGAGCCTGTTTCCTGGCGAAACAGCGTACTGAAATAACCCGGACTAATATTTACCATGGCTGCTGCCTGATTCATGGAAAATTCGTTATTCTGAAAATTTTCAAGAACACACCGTTTTGCGGTCTCGATCAAATCATGATATTTCCCCCTCGCCGATTTATCCCGCAGATAAATCGTCTCCGCAAACAGCTGTTTCACATACGTGATCATCTTTTCAGTAGAAATCGCATAATCGGAAAAACGATCAATCTCCCTGCATTCTTTTGAGAGCGCCGACGCCTCGACACCGATGTTCTCCAGAAAACGGCAGGCACAAAAATTCATATCTACAATCAGATAGTGGCAGAACATCAGGGAATTATAATTATCCAGACCAATGTTGTAAAAGTATTCTTCCACAAAATCGCCAACCTCTTCCGCTACTCCTACTTTCAGAAAATCTTCGATTAATTTCCGGTTTACCTTTGACGGATCTACCAAAATCCGCCCTTTTTCTTTTATCTTTGTCCTGTTTTCCATTGCAGAAGCCAAAATAAACTGATTTTTTTCAACAAAAAAGCGACTGGCAAACGCTTTGCTCGCCGCATGGTACGAATTGCAGATATCGCTCATTCTCTGTACTGTTTCTCCAATCCCTCCGAAATACAGAATGCCTTCTTCGTCTTTCAGCATTTCCTGTATGTTTCTCTCAAACTGTGCAATCCCTGCTTCTGCCTGCTCTTTTGTTTCCGCCTTCAGCAAAAATGCCCAGCCTTCCGGACTCCGATCAAAAACCAGCACATCGTTCCAGTTTTCTATTGCCCCGTTTATTTTTTCTACCGCAGTCTCTATTTCATCTGAATACACCTGACTTTCATCCGGTGTCATCAGCTTAAACAAAAGTACGGTATAAAATTCTGCGGTTAAATCAAGTCCCAACAACTGCCCCTGTTCCAGAAATTCTCTCGTGGAACAATTCTGTAAAACAATGCGATTAAACAGCCGCCTTCTTTCAAAACTGATATTTTCCTGCATTTCCTTCCTGTACTGATCCATCAGTTCACGCTGCGCACGGTCCTCGCGAATCACATCTGCAACCTTTTTCACTGCTGTCATCAGCTGTTCCGACGTAATCGGCTTTAACAGATAATCTGTCACCCCTAAGGTAATCGCCTTTTTTGCGTAATCAAACTCGCCAAATCCGCTTAATATCACGATTTTCGTGTCCGGCAGCTCTTTTTTTACAAGCTCAGCCAATTCCAGTCCGTTCATAAACGGCATCCGTATGTCTGTAATCAGGATATCCGGCCGCGTCTTTTTAATAAGCGGCCAGGCAAGTTCGCCATCGCTCGCTTCTCCGACAAACGCAAACCCCTCCTTTTCCCACGCGATATTGTTTTTAATCCCATTCCGTATAATCACTTCATCTTCTGCCAAAAATACTTTTATCATAGCTTTATCCCCCAATTCTCAGGCTCTACTTGCCCTGCTCCCGCGCAATAAAATATACACGCTCGCTGTCTGCCCCCGGTGACTCCATTGTGAAAGCATCGTAAACTGCCTCCAACACCAGTCCAGCTTTGGCAAGAAGCCTGCTTACCATCTCAATCTCATATGCCCTCTGGTAATGCGTTTCCTCATATTTTTCATACAGCCCGTCCTCACGCCTGATAAATAGCGTCAGGTCGTACTCATTGATCTGTTCCTCCTCTTCGTACCAGTTTTCCCAAATAAAACTGCTCTCCTCCCGATTCTCAGCAATCACAGAATCACCAAGAATCTTCTCATATTTGTAAACTGTATTCAAGTCAAAAATAAAAATTCCGCCCGGATCAAGATAATTATTCACCAGGCGGAACACTTCCAGAAGTTCTGTCTCGTCGGTAATATAATTCATCGAATCACAGACACTGACCACTGCTTTTACTGTCCCGTACAGTTCAAACTCCCGCATGTCCTGCAAAAGATACAAAATATCATGACCCGACTGTACCTTTTTCTCCTGCGCAATTTCCAGCATTTCAACTGAATTATCCACGCCAATCATATCATAGCCCTGATCTGACAACACCTCCGTCATCGCCCCTGTACCGCATCCAAGCTCCAGCACCAGGCCATCTTCCACTCCGTACCGCCGGAGCAGACCACATAAGTATCTGCCCCATTCCTCATACGGAATATTATCCATAAACAAATCGTACACCCTGGCAAAACTCTCATAAGACGCCATTTTCCTACACCTCTCTTTCCTTTTCTGTCGTGTTCTAATATCAAAACTTATCCGAAATCTCCGGTACAGCCCCACACTTCCTGCCTCAAAATCACAAAATAAGATCCAGTATTCCATAAGACAGCCCCGCCATCAATGCCGCTGATATGAGCACACCGATGAAAATAGCTGCGACTGCTCTTGAAAAACGGATGCCAAGCAAAGCCGCAATCAACGATCCAGTCCATGCTCCTGTACCTGGGAGCGGTATGCCGACAAAAAGCATCAACCCCCAGAACTCGTACTTTCGTATCTCATCACTCTTGCCCATCGCACGTTTCTCGACATAATCTGCCAGCCGTTTTGTTACCCGGTACCGTTTCATCCTGCCAAGTACGCCGCGTATCAACAGCAAAATAAACGGAACGGGAAGAAGGCAGCCCCCAATGCACGCAAACGCCGCACGATAAAGCGGTATTCCCAGCCATGAAGCAGCCAGAAATCCTCCTCTTAATTCTAAAACAGGCAGCATCGAAATCAGAAATACAATTGCTTCCTTGGATTGTATTCCAGCCAATGCTGCCACTACCGCGCCTGTAAACGATTCTGTATTCAGTTTACGCTCACTCCTTTACCTGTTTCTATCTCTTCAGGTATTTTCTCAGGAAAGCAAGCAGCTCATCCATTTCCTCATCGGTACCGATCGTAATTCTCAGGTAATTCTCAATGCGCGGCCGTTTAAAATAGCGAACATAAATCCCCGCTTCCTTCAGAGCCTCAAGCAATTCCCCGGCCTGGGCGCTTTCATGCGTGACAAACAAAAAATTGGCCTGGGAATCTGCAAAACGGAACCCAAGGGCCGCCATCTCTTTTTTCGTACGTTCCCTTGTCGCAATGATCTTCTGCCGCGTTTTTTCAAAATATGTATGGTCGAGCGCTGCCGCCGTTCCAAGTGTAATAGCAGTCTGATTCATGGAATACGAATTGAATGAATATTTCACATCATTCAGACAGCGAATCAGATCTGCATTTCCAACCGCATAGCCAATACGCATTCCAGCCATGGAGCGCGATTTGGAAAAGGTCTGCACCACCAGCAAATTGTCGTACTTCTCAAGAAGCGAAACAGCAGAGCTTCCCCCAAAATCAATGTATGCTTCATCTACAATAACTATAACCTTCCGGTTGTGTGCAATGATCGCTTCCACCTCCGCAAGCGGCATCAGCACGCCAGTCGGTGCGTTGGGATTCGGGAAAATTACGCCTCCGTTTTCCCGGTAATAATCTTCCTTCACAATCTCAAAACGGTCATTCAGCGGCGGGCACTCATATGGAATCCGAAACAAATCCGCCCACACATCATAGAAGGAATACGTAATATCCGGAAACAAAATCGGCTTTCCAGAATTAAAAAATGTCAGAAACGCTAAAGCCAGTACATCGTCAGAGCCAACACCTACAAAGATCTGCTCCGGTTTCACGCCCTGCTCTTTTGCAATCGCATCCACCAGTTGCTGGGCAGCGGAATCCGGATATCTGCGCATCGGCTCTGCCGCCAACTCCCGCAGCGCCTCCTCCACCATCGGGGAAGGCGGATACGGATTCTCATTCGTATTCAGTTTAATGGCTCTTTGATCCTTTGGCTGTTCCCCCGGAACATACGGCACAACCTTCCGCACATTGCTTTCCCATTCTCTCATACATCTCTCCTCTGCCATCCATATAGCACATTTTTCTATTAAAATTTTTTATCAGGATTGTCTACTTAAACCTGCTGTTTTTGCGGGATGCTGAAGGGCATCCGCATATATCTCAGCGCAAAGACACTCTCCCCTTCTCAACAAGGAACACCGGATGATACGATTCTTTTGCCTGACGCAGGCCCGGCTCTCCCATATCTTCCTCGCGGTTCACATATCTGTACTGCGAAGCCTCATGCAGTAGAAACTGCTGATTGATGATTGGATAGGCTCCCTGCACATCCGCATAAGCTTTCTCAATATGCACCACCATGGTATCGTCGCAGACCGGCTCTCCGATTGAAAAAGCCATCACCTTTCCGTCCGCACGAATCAGACCACCACACAACCTCAGCTCCTCCATGAGGCGCAGAGAATTTAAGGTTACACACATCTCCGCATTTTTTTCCGGATCTTCGTTGCAGCCATTTTCCGTTCTCCAGTCAAGTGCCATCTGAAAGCATTCCTCTACATTTTCCGATGTAATTTTTTCGTACGTCCAATCCGGGTACAGTTTTTTAAACTTATTAATGTGATTTTTCTTTCCATGATATTTTTTACCGGAAAGTGTGATCAGCTTCTCTGTCTCATACACGTAATCCGCCGAATCCCGATAATATTCGATGGAAAAACGGCCCGGATATATGGCCTCAAGCTGTTGGAACTGCTCTTCGTTCACATTTGTCATGTGAAATTCAATCCCATGTTCTTTGCTCCAGTCCATCAAAAGATCCAGTACTTTTTTCAGATTGGACCGATCACCCTGAGGAAATGTAAAGCTGCCGTACTCTGTATAATAAAATACCATCATATCCTCAACAATCGTATATGCTACCTTATAGTGTCTCGACCAGAGATACAGATTGGCAAACGTATATTCACAGCTCCGGTTTCGGTTCATTCGAAAATAACGATTGACCATCTCCCGGTCTGCAAGCTCCGGTTTTCTGAATTCTAATTCCATGCTTTACCCCTTTTTGTTCTGCGGCAAATGCCGGCTTTTTCTTTTAACCATGGTACAGCTTTGCATAAACCCCGTCCATGGCCAGCAGTTCCTCATGCGTGCCCTGCTCCTCAATCCCTTTTCTGGTCAGCACCAGAATCTTCTTGGCATTGCGGATTGTGGAGAGACGGTGTGCAATTACAAACGTCGTTCTCCCCTTTGCCAGAGCCTCCATGGACTGCTGTACTATTTTTTCACTTTCATTGTCAAGCGCAGAAGTCGCCTCATCAAAAATAAGTATTGCCGGATTTTTCAAAAATACCCGCGCAATGGAAAGACGCTGCTTCTGCCCTCCGGAAAGCTTGACCCCGCGCTGTCCGATATCCGTCAGATAACCATCCGGGAGCTGCTCGATAAAATCATGCGCATTTGCCAGCTTCGCCGCCCGGATTACCTCCTCGTCCGTGGCATCCGGCCTGCCGTAACGAATGTTTTCCATGATATTTTCCGCAAACAAATAAACGTCCTGCTGCACAATTCCAATCTGGCGCCGCAAATCCTCCAGCTTAATCTTCCGAATATCCACTCCATCCAGCAGAATCCGTCCGCCATCCACATCGTAGAAGCGCGGAATCAGACTGCACATCGTCGTTTTTCCACCGCCCGATGAGCCGACAATGGCCAGATAATCGCCTGCATTTACATGCAGATCAATATGACTCAGTACAGTGTCCTGCTTTTCTTCGTATTTGAACGAAACGTTGTCAAAGCAGATTTCACCATTTGCTGATGCGATTGAAATCGCATCCGGCGCATCTTTGATATCCGGCTCCACTGCAAGAATCTCGAGGAAACGCTCATATCCCGTATAGCCATTCTGGAACTGCTCGGTAAAATTGATCAGTTTTTTGATCGGCTCCGTAAAATTGTTAATATAGAGCAGGAACGTCACCAAATCTGTCACATCCATATTGGCGCCTGTAATCAACCCTGCGCCTGCGACCAGAACCGCAACCGTCACCAGGGTCGTCAACGCGCCAAGACCGGAATGGTACCATCCCATGTACCAGTAGCTTCTCCTTTTGGACTCAACGAACTGTTCATTTCCCGCGCGGAATTTTTTCAGCTCTACTTCTTCGTTGCTGAAGGACTTCACCGCGCGGATTCCAGAAAGGGAATCTTCAATCTGGCTGTTGATATCCGCAATTCTTGCCCGGTTTGTCTTAAATGCACGCTTCATCCGTTTGTTGAAATAAACTGCATAGAGAATAATAAGCGGCAGAAACGCAAACGCAACAACAGTGAGCGCCGCATTGATACGAAACAGAATCACAAAGGATCCGATAAATTTGATCAGGGAAATGACAACGTCCTCCGGACCGTGATGCAGGAGCTCGCTGATATCAAACAGATCTGACGTTACTCTTGAGAGAAGCTGTCCCACTTTCTGATTATCGTAAAAAGCAAAAGAAAGCTTCTGATAATGGGCAAATATCTCGTTTCGCATATCATGCTCAATCTTTGCCCCCATGATGTGACCAAAATAGGCAATGTAAAAATTGCAAAAACACTCCACAGCCACCAGGCCTGCCATCACAAGCCCAAGCTTCACAATCATCTGCATTGCCTCACTGCCCGGCAATACTATGACATGCGACGTAATGTAACGGACAAGCAGCGGGATGGCCAGCGTAATGCCGGCCCCCAGAACTGCAAAAAACATATCGCTCAAAAACAGCCCCTGATAAGGTCTGTAATACCCAGCAAGCCTTTTCAGCTTATTCTTCATCGGTAAGTCCCTGCGCTTTCATGACTGCAATCACCGCATCCACGTGCTGTTCGCACAACTCATCCGACTCTGCTTCCACCATCACACGGATTACCGGCTCAGTGCCGCTCTCACGCACGAGAATTCTTCCGTTTTCTCCAAGAGCACCGGTCACTGCCGTAACTGCTTCCTGCACGGCTGCATTCTCTTTTACCGCCTGTTTATCTGCCACTCTTACATTTTTCAGAAGCTGCGGATAAATCTTCACCTCAGATGCCAGGGAACTCAGGCTGACCTTCCGGTCCATCATAACGCCCATCACCATAAGCGCGGTCAGAATACCGTCCCCAGTTGTCGCATATTTCGAGAAGATGATATGTCCGGACTGCTCTCCGCCCAGGCAGTGTCCGTTCTCGCACATATTGGCATAAACGTATTTATCACCGACTGTCGTTTTCTCGTAAGCAATCCCTGCCCGGTCAAATGCCTTATAAAGTCCGAGGTTTGACATGATAGTCGTAACAACTGTGTTATTCGTCAGCTTTCCCTCTTCCTTCATGTATTTTCCACAGATATACAAAATCAGATCGCCGTCAATAATGCGTCCCTTCTCATCGACTGCAATGCAGCGGTCCGCGTCTCCGTCAAAAGCAAATCCCACATCAAGCCCTTTCTCCAGAACAAACTGCTGAAGCACCTCAATGTGTGTGGAACCGCAACCGCGGTTGATATTGGTACCGTCCGGCTCATTGTGAATGACATACGTCTTTGCACCCAACGCGTCAAATACACTCTTGGCAATCGAAGAGGCACTTCCATTTGAGCAGTCAAGGCCCACCTTTTGATTTTTGAAGGAACGCGTCGCCATAGAAATCAGATGACCGATATAACGGTTCCGTCCAGCCACATAATCGACGGTACGGCCAATCTTCTCACCTGTCGCCAGCGGAAGCTCTTCCATCTCGCCATCAATATACGCCTCGATCTTTTCTTCCACCTCTGCCTCAATCTTTTTCCCGCTGCCGCTGATGATTTTGATGCCATTATCATAGTATGGGTTGTGACTTGCAGAAATCATGATTCCGCAGTCAAAATCCTCTGTCCGCACCACAAAAGATACACTCGGGGTCGTCGTCACATGAAGCAGAAACGCATCTGCCCCGGAAGCCGTCAGCCCTGCTGCAAGCGCATATTCAAACATATAGCTGGATCGTCTCGTATCCTTGCCGATCACGATACGCGCCTTGTAATCCTGCCCGTAATACCAGCCAAGAAAACGTCCCACTTTAAACGCATGCTCTACTGTCAGCTTCTTATTCGCTTCCCCGCGAAAACCATCCGTACCGAAATATTTCCCCATAAAAAAGTCTCCTGTTCTTTTTTAATCTCCCCTTACTATACACGCTGTCATCTCAAACGTCAATCCTGTTTTCCCCGGACAAACACGTCTGCCCTGTTGTCCGCCTGTGACAATACAAACTGGCTGTTATACAGACGGGCATACGCACCGCCTTTTTTCAAAAGGCTTTCGTGATTTCCCTGCTCTATCACATTTCCGTCCTGCATCACAAGAATTACGTCTGCATTTTGTATTGTTGACAACCTGTGCGCTACAATAAAGCTTGTTCTGCCCTGCATCATGGAATGAAAGGCTTCCTGAATCCGTGCCTCTGTACGGATATCAATCGAGGACGTGGCCTCATCAAGAATCAGCATCGGCGGCAGACACAGCATGACACGTGCAATACACAGAAGCTGCTTCTGCCCCTGAGAAAGGCTTCCACCATTTTCGCCAATTACCGTATCGTATCCTCGCGGCAATCTCCGAATAAAGCTGTGAGCATGCGCCCTTTTTGCGGCCTCTATAATCTCTTTCTCCTCTGCCTCCGGCCGCCCCATAGCAATATTATCGCGGATTGTCCCGCCCGACAGCCATGTATCCTGCAACACCATTCCAAAAGTACTTCGCAGATCGTGCCGCCTCACCTCGCGGATATCGGTTCCCTCTATTTTAATAGCGCCGCTGTTCACGTCATAAAAACGCATCAGCAGATTGATCAGCGTCGTTTTTCCACATCCGGTCGGACCGACGATCGCAACACGCTGTCCTGCCTTTACCTTCAGATTAAAATCCTGAATCAGCTTTTTCTGCGGCACATACGAAAAATTCACGTGCTCCAGCGACATACTGCCCGGATTGTCCGGCAGCTCCTTCGCCGCTTCTGCATCTGGCGTCTGTGCCGGCGCTTCCAAAAGCTCAAACACTCTGCCTGCGCATGCCAGTGCATTTTGCAGCTCTGTCACCACACCTGATATCTCATTAAACGGCTTTGTATACTGATTTGCATACGACAAAAACGCAGATAGCTGGCCGACGCTCATCACGCCGCGGACAACGCAAAGCGCTCCCGTAAGTCCAACGCCTGTATACACGAGGCTGTTGACAAAACGTGTGACCGGATTTGTAATGGAGGAAAAAAAGACCGCCCGCAGGGAATAGCTGCGCAGCCGTTCATTCATCTTATCAAATCTTCCCTGTATGTTTTTTTCCTGCCCGTATGCCTGGACCACCTTCTGATTGGCAACCATCTCATCAACCAGCGCCGTCTGCTCCCCTCTCGCCTCAGACTGCATCCGAAACATGGCATACGTCTTCTGCGCAATAAATCTTGCTGCCAGAAGGGAAACCGGAGTCAGCAGGACAACCACCAGCGTAATTCCCGCATTTGTTACCAGCATAAAAACCAGGGTTCCCAGAATTGTTGCTACCCCGGTAAAAAACTGTGTAAAACCCAGGAGAAGTCCGTCTGCAAACTGATCCACATCCGCAATTACGCGGCTGACCAGGTCTCCCGAGGAATGCGCATCCAAATAAGAGACCGGCAAAATTTCAATCTTCTCAAACGCCTGCTCCCGCACTTCACTGGATACGAGACAAACGATTCGGTTATTCGCCACATTCATAACCCATTGCGCCGCTGCTGTGATCAGCACAATAAATACCATCACTTTCATGATACGGGCAATTCTCTCAAACTGCACGGCTCCCGGCCCGACAATCTCGTCAATTACCCGACCAGTCAGAACCGGCACATAAAGTGTCAGCACAACCGAAACCACTGCCATCAAAAGAGACAGAAGTACAAGCGCGCTATGCGGCCGGATAAAGCTTAGAACTTTCTTCATGACGGTACCTCCCCGACTGCTGCTTTTTTCTCCTTTTTAGGAAACTGAAACTCATATATTTCCCGATAAATACTGCAAGTTTCCAGCAACTCCTCATGCGTGCCAATCCCGGCCAGCGCTCCGTCCTCCAGGACCAGAATCTTATCTGCATGCTGAATTGAAGAGGTCCTCTGTGAAACAATAAAAACAGTCATGTCCCGAGAAAGCCCTGCAATCGCCCTGCGCAGCTTTGCATCCGTTGCAAAGTCAAGCGCCGAGGCGCTGTCATCCAGAATCAGAATCTCGGGTCTGCGCACCAGTGCCCGGGCAATCGAAAGCCGCTGCCTCTGTCCGCCGGAAAAATTACGTCCCTCCTGCCCTGCATACGCATCCAGCCCTTCTTTTGCTCCAAACACCACATCCTCCGCCTGTGCCGTCCGAATCGCCTCCTTTAAGTCCTCGTCCGATGCGTCTTCGTTTCCCCACAGCAGATTCTCCCGGATGCTTCCCTGGAACAGCACTGCTTTCTGCATGACAATCCCAATCTTTCTGCGAAGCTCATCCAGAGGATACGCACGCACATCCATTCCATTTACTTTTACACAGCCTCCGCTCACATCGTAAAAACGAGGAATCAGACTGACCAGCGAAGTTTTGCCTGAACCCGTTCCGCCGATAATCCCGATCGTTTGTCCCCGTTTCGCCGTAAAGCTGATGCCGGAAAGCGCGTCGGCTCCGGCTCCGTCATACCCAAAACGGACATTCTCAAATGCAACTGCCGGTACTTCTGACTCCGTTTCTCCCGCGTCGGCCAGACTTTTTTCATTCCTTGCGTTGTCAGTATTTCTTCCTGCTTCTCTGCTCTGTGTATCGGGCTGATTGCCGTCCGCTGGTTTGCCCGCCATTCCGGGCTGCACTTCTAATACCGATGCAATCCGGTTTCCACATGCAATCGCCTTTGTCACTGTGATAATCAGATTAGCCAGCTTTACCAGCTCTGTCAGAATCTGCGACATATAATTGACAAGCGCCACAACGCTGCCCTGCAACAGAAAACCGGCATCCACACGTTTTGCGCCAACGTACAGCAAAACGAGCAGCGCTGCATTGATTGCAATATACGTCATCGGATTCAGCAGCGCCGAAATTTTCCCGGATAAGAGCTGAATCCTTATAAGCGCTACATTGCGGTCCCTAAAGTTCCGGCATTCCTCCTCTTCCCGGCAGAATGCCCGGATGACGCGAACACCCTGCAAATTTTCCCGTGTCACCCGCACCACCCGGTCCAGACGCTCCTGAACCTTTTTATAGACCGGAATGCTGATCAGCATAATACCAAATACAATTACACACAGCACCGGTATCACCACCACAAAGATAAAAGCTGCTTTTACGTCAACGGTGAAAGCCATAATCATGGCTCCGAATACAATAAACGGAGACCGCAGAAACAGACGAAGAAACAGATTTACCCCGGACTGCACCTGATTCATATCACTCGTCATCCTTGTAATCAGCGTCGACGTCCCAAGCTTATCCATGGAGGAAAAAGAAAGGCTCTGAATATGTGCAAACAGCTCATGGCGCAGCCTTGCGGTAAACCCGACAGCTGCCTTCGCTGAAAAATACTGTGCCGTTACCGAACAGACCAACCCCGTCAAACCCAGACCTGCCATCAAAAGACACATGTTCACAATATAGCCCGTATCGCCGTTTTTGATCCCCACATCAATAATCGCAGCCATCACCAGCGGAACAAAGAGCTCAAGCAGCGCTTCCAGAAGCTTAAACGCAGGCGCCAAAAAAGCTTCTTTTTTATAACCCTTCATATATTTTAACAATTTCCACATAACATTACCGCCTTTGCCTATTTTAACATCCAGTCCTGCCTCGTACCAAACTCCCCGAGTAGATTCGTCTTCATAATCTTATGCACGCGCTCCCGGTCCCCATACTCGCCAATCGCCCACATAAGCTTTGTGATCGCCGCCTCAGAAGTCATATTTCCCGTTTCTATCACGCCACAGTCTAAAACCTGCCTTCCAACTTCATATACAGAAAAATCACTTCCCTCATACAGACACTGACTCCCGACTGCCACAATCATCCCTTCCTGCACCACCTCGCGGATCACTTCAGTGAGGCCGCGCAGCGCAAACGGCAGCCCTCCGATGCCGAACGCTTCTATATACACCCCTCGCATACCGAGAACCTTAAGCTTCCTGAAAATGTCCGGATTCATGCCCGGAAATAATTTCAGCAAAAATACATCCGTACTAAAATGGTTCTGCAAGATACATTCTTTTTCAGAAGACTGTGAAACGCACGGATTCAGCACAAGGCCACTACTGTTTATTTTTGCCGCATATGGATAATCAATACTCTCAAATGCATCAAAACTTCTTGTCCGTACCTTACTCGCCCTTGTTCCCATAATAATTTTCCGGTTAAACGCCACATAAACACCGGGACAGCCACTTGCAGCCATATGAAGCGCTGCACGGCAGTTCTCTGTCGCATCGGCAATCGGATTTTCGATTGATACCTGGCTTCCCGTAAGCACAACAGGAAGCTCGATATTCTGCAAAGCAAATGATAGCGCCGCAGCCGTATATGAGAGTGTATCCGTTCCATGAACAATCACGATGCCGTCATAATGTTCCCTGCGCTCATAAATGCACTCTGCAAGCTGAGCCCAGTGCTCTGGTTGGATATTCGAGCTGTCGAGCATGAAAAGCTCTTCTACATCAACCGCAAAACCAGCCGTAAGCCCTTCAATTTTACTGAGAATCTCCTTGCCTCCCATTCCCGGTGCCAGACCGTTGACACTGCATGACGACGCAAGCGTACCTCCGGTACTGATTAAAAGAATTTTATTCATATCGGCGAACTCCTTTTTCTTTTTTTATATTGTATTTTCATAATAGTTACCCACAAAATTTGAAAGAATTTTCACTGTGATTTCATCTGAACGTATTTTATGAAAAGATCATACGGTTGTCAAATGTTGCTTTTCAAGTGATTCCAGAGTATAATAGAGAATCTGACACCTGCCTTGTGCGGTCTATGTCGGATTTGTATAGAAACCGCTGTGGGCTTTTCCCGTGGCAAGGAGAAAAAGAAAGCATTAGGTATACTGATATGATGGATAAAACAAAAACGCTCGATCTGACTTCCGGTCCGATCTTTTCGACGCTTTCCAGGCTTGCCCTGCCAATTATGGCGTCGTCTTTTCTTGGCACTGCTTATAATATCACGGATATGGCCTGGATTGGCATGCTCGGTTCCAAAGCAGTCGCCGGAGTCGGTGTGGGCGGCATGTTTCTCTGGCTCTCGCAGGGACTCGTCACACTGGCACGTATGGGAGGACAGGTAAATGCTGCACAGTGCTGCGGCCGTCATCAAACGAAAGAAGCCGGACTTTATGCATCCGCTGCTCTAAAGCTTACCGTATTGTTCGGCCTGCTTTTTGGCGGCGTCTGTGTTATTTTTATTCACCCGCTTCTGTCTTTCTTTCATTTGAATGATGCCCAAACGTACGAAGCAGCCCGCATTTACATGGTCATCACCTGCGGACTGATTCTTTTTTCTTATTTAAATTATACCCTGACCGGTCTCTACACCGCGCAGGGTGATTCCAAAACTCCGTTCAAGGCAAACCTTGTCGGTCTTGTTTTAAACATGATTCTCGACCCCCTGTTAATCCTCGGGGTTGGACCGTTTCCACGCATGGAAGTCAGCGGCGCAGCGATTGCAACCGTCAGCGCACAAATACTCGTGTTCCTTGTCCTTCTTTTTGAAATGAACCGCGACCGGACTGGCCACAATATCTTCCAGAACATCGCGCTGCTTTCCCGCGTTCCTGCTACTTATTATCGGTCAATTGCAAAAATCGGCATTCCCTCTGCGCTTCAGGGTTCTGTCTACTGTATGATTTCCATGGTTCTCACACGCATGGTTTCGGCTTTTGGCCCCGGAGCAATCGCCACACAGCGCGTTGGCGGACAGATTGAATCCCTTTGCTGGAACACGGCAGATGGCTTTGCCGCTGCACTCAACGCATTTACTGCTCAGAACTTCGGTGCTGGAAAAGCAGAACGCATTCGAAAAGGATACGTTATCTCTTTTCGGATTCTGGCTCTCTGGGGAGCATTTATTTCCGCACTTTTTATCCTGCTGCCCGAGCCCATCTCCCGCCTGTTCTTCTATGAACCGGAGGTCATTGAGATTGCAGCCGGATATCTTATTATTATCGGTTTCAGTGAAGCCTTTATGAGCGTTGAACTGATGACAATCGGCGCGCTTTCCGGCCTGGGCAGAACAACGCTGTGCAGTGTCATCAGCATTACACTTACTGCTTCGCGCATTCCGCTTGCCCTGCTCCTGTCCCAGATCGGTCTTGGATTGTCCGGAATCTGGTGGGCATTGACCTTATCCTCTATTATAAAAGGCATAATATTTTATCTTACCTTTCAGAAAATACAACAGAAACTATAAATTTCAACCGGCAGAACTGAAACCTCAATTGTTTCTATTCTGCCGGTTTTACAGTTCCCAGCTCATGCCGTCGCTGGAAATTTTATGAAACTGTGTATGTGCAGGCAACGGATATTCCGCCTCATACCGGTCCATAACTGAAAAATCATCCCAGAAATGCATCGGAAATACATGCCGCACCTCTGCATGCTCCAGGAAATAACTCATTCCCCAGCCATATGTTTCCTCCAGTCTGGCATCCAACGGCACAAAAGCGAGGTCGATTGTATTGCCCTCGACATACTCCATTTCTTTCTTGAAATTCCCTGTCATCTGCCGGTTTGCTGCTTCTGATTCGTTCGCCCAGATCCACCAGTGCAGATCTCCTGCGTGGTAAATCGTCTTTCCTCTGTAATTGATCAAAAATGCACATCCACAGTCCGTGGAGCGAAGTGTAAAAACCTTCAGCATTTCCCCTGCTTCATCCGAAAACATTGTCTCCGATCTTCCTGCCAGAAAGTACACTTCCGGAATCGAAAGCACTCTACCTTCCTCCGTTTTGCCGCATACTTGTGCAATCTCTTCTGATGTCAGGCACACTCCGCCCGATTTCCGCTCAAGCTTCCGACAGGCAGAACGAACCTGACTGGAAAAAATGTAGGATACTTTCGGATATTGCCTGCCAAGGGCAAAAACAGCCGGATTAAAATGGTCGCTGTGGCTGTGGCTGCAAAAAACAAAGATTGGCCTTCCCTCGTCCAGCTGCGGAATTTTCCCCTGATAATAATCAAAAATCCAATAACAATGTTCCCATTCAATCAGAAACCCGCTGTGTTTTAAATACGTTACCTTCATCGCCACCTCATTTACATCTTACTAAATCACATAATCATCTGTGCGCTCCATCTGCCAGGCTACCAAATCTTCCAGTGTCACATGGTCCACAACGCTGCTGATTGCTTCGTCTATCTTCTTCCAGAGAATCTGTGTCGCACAGCCACACTCTCTGTCACAGACGCCTTTCCCAGCTTCCACACAATCAACAGGCGCCAGACTCCCTTCTGTCAGTCGCAGAATCATTCCGGCTGTATATTCTTCCGCGGCACGTGCAAGTACGTATCCGCCCTGCGGCCCCCGCACACTCCGCACATAGCCTGCCTTATTCAAGACCGAAATAATCTGTTCCAGATATTTTTCTGAAATCCCCTGCCTGTGTGCCACATCCTTCAGACGAATCGGTTCTCCCGAATCACGCAAAGCCAGATCCAGCATCAGACGCAACGCATATCTTCCTTTTGTTGAAATTTTCATAATCATCCTCCGTATTTTCTGAAGAAATTATATCGGATAATCCCTACAAATTCAATCGGAAATCTGAGTAACGAAAAGAATCTTTCCAGCCTCTTACTCACGTATCTTGAAAGTTACCTTTTCTTCTAACAACAATGATAACCAAAAGCCGCCGCTCATTTGAATAACTCCTTATTCGCATGAGCAACGGCTTTGTTCTATTTTCTGATCTTCATGCTCTTCACATATCCTGTTTTTTTATTCAACAGCTTCTGATATGCTTTTAAACTTTTTTTCGGTACCCGAATCACTGCTTTTTTATACATTCCTTTCACTGCATTCTTGCCGACTGACCGGAGTTTTGTCCCCTGCAAAGTCAACGTGCGCAGATTTTTACAGTTCTGGAATGCGCTCTTGCCGATCACTTTCAGCGATTTTCCGACTGTCACCTTTTTCAGTCCTGTGCACTGATAAAATGCTCCGTCACCGATCGTCTGAACACTTTGCGGCAGTGTGATTGTCGTAAGCTTTTTGCATCCCTTAAAAGCATACGTACCGATTCCTGTCACATATTTACTGATCGTAATCTTTTTCAGATATTTGTTATCCTGGAATGCTTTCTTTCCGATACCTGTCACCCGGTAGGTATAGCCATTGATTTTAATGGTAGCCGGCATTTTCAGGGAAGAAGTTTTTTTCTTTACCAGACCCTTTAATTCTACAGTCTTCAGGTTCGAACGGCTCGCCGTGATCCGATAATATGCCCCGCCGGACTTTACTACCTTGCCAACTGCCGGATATACAACGGTCGGGGCCGCCGGAGGCTGCACAGCATTTCCGCTTCCTGAGCTGCTGCTTCCACCCGATGTACTTCCACTTCCTGTACTACTTCCGCCTCCAGTTGTTCCGCCGTTTCCTGCGCTGCTGCTTCCACCCGATGTACTTCCACTTCCTGTACTGCTTCCGCCTCCGGTTGTTCCGCCGCTTCCTGCGCTGCTGCCTCCGCCGGATGTACTTCCACTTCCATTTCCTGTACTGCTTCCGCCTCCGGTTGTTCCGCCGCTTCCTGTATCTCCATTTGGTATTGTTGATCCTGATTCCGATAGCGGAACGAATTCAACGGATACCGTATATTGTTTCTTATAGCCGCCGGGAGTAGTAAGTACATAAATAACCGGTGTTGTGAAATCATGGCTTCTTCCGTTGGAGAATTCATCCGGCAAACTTACACCATATTCGGAATCATAATCCATAATTGGCGTAAGATTCGATACATTTGTTCCTTCCGGTATTCTCAATGTAATCGTATGATCTCCAATAATACCTTCTACATTCTCCTTTAGCATCGAATTAAATGTCTTCGGCAGGTAAAATCGTTTAAAAAATGCCTCTGTGTCATCAAGAACTCGTATCGTAACCTCTACCGCAACATTCACGCCAGTCATCGTATCGATAATCTGATAAGTTGACCTATAAATGGTGCCGGCAGCTGCATATGTTGTACCTTTATATTCAAAATTATCTCTATAATTCTCTCCAGGCATTATTACTCTAGAAATTCCCGGTGGCAGGCTTTCACTAATCATCTTCGTCGTATAGCTACCACTTCCGCCAGTAACATTTTCAGATGTCATCCTGTCAATTAATTTTCCCCTATACAGATACAAAGATATATCCGTTGCCTTCAATTTCTCGCAGACCTTCAAAGTACCTGCATGCGCTGCAATTACTCCGTGTGGTCCTGGAAGTATATCTCCAACATAAACATAAATCGCTGCCTTATGATCCCCAGTGCACAGTACTCCATTTTGATTGAAAGCCTTCATCGTATTGCCCGAAAATTTCGCCACATGGATTCCATAGGCTTCAAACTGATCTTGACCGAATACTGCGCTCTGCTCTCCATTACTATAGGTAACCCGTACACGTACCTCGGACAGATCCAGTTTCTGACCTTCCTGATAATACGTTTTCCCCATTTTATTGATCAAAGTTATGTTGGCGATCTCCTTTTCCTTCACTGTAATCGGATATGCTGCACTTGCGCCGTAATACGTCAGCAGTACACTCTTGTCTGCCGTTGTCAGCGGCCCCTTTTTATTGTAATCAAAGCCACTGTAAATAGTCCGGTTAGACATGCCGTCAATCGTTGCCTGAAGACGGACATTGCCCGGATTAAAATATTCACCTTCAATGTAAATTCCGTCTTTATCCGAAACAACCTGAACCTGCGAAACGTTTTTCGGCGCTCTGATTTCCATGAAAAACGATGTGGTTTTTCCAAGATACGATACCTTTACCTGAATAGTTCCCGGTGTTTTACTGATAAAACCACTGAGCATATCCTCCGTAATCGAAATTCCGCTGCCCCCGTTTACCAGAAGCCGTCCCCAACTATATGGCTTTTCACCGACATAACAATACGCCGGAGAACCACTGACTACAAGCGACTGAATATCGTCTGCGCCAACCCGCACAGGTCCGTCTGAATCCATCTTCCAGTCTCCGGTAAAATCCCAGCCCTGGTAGGAGGACGGGTCCTTTGCTGCCTCCTCCGAAAGCAGCATTCCATCTTCCGATATCATGCCTGCCGGGTACCCGACTGCAAGAATACCATTCTGTCTGGCATAACAGCCGTTCAGATGTCCGGAAAGTCCGGATATGCTGTTCAGCACATTTGTATTTGCAAGGCCACAGAGCTGTCCAACTGCCTGATTCCCGCCGCTCACTGAAAGCCTGCCGGAGTGCACACAGTATGACAGACTGCCTCCGAACGATCCCTGCTTCCGGATTTCACCGGCAATTCCGCCGACATATACGTCATAGCTGTCCCCTGAGCCGGAAACATACGGTACATGCGTAGCTCCATCTGGCTGCGTCACAGCAATACTTCCGCGACTGTAGCATTTTTCTGCTGTACCCATCTGAATACCGGCAATTCCGCCCACCCAACTTTTAACCGGCGGAAGCTCTACATTCAAGGTACCAGCAAAACCACACCCACGAATAATTCCGGCGACATTGTTAAGCCCGGCAATTCCACCGAAAGCTGTCTCTGCGTAGTTACTCTGGCTGCGCAGCATTCGAGCCGTGACTTCTCCTTTTACGATACAATCTGCAATCAGCCCCTCATTGATCTGTGCAAAAACCCCCTGCACACTCGAATATTCCCCGTCAAAAGCTGCCTCAATCGTCAGATTCCGGACTGTTCCGCTGTTTCTTCCTATCAGAGGCTGCTTCAGTCCACGGATCACGTGTCCGTTTCCTTCGAGCACCCCACGGAAATTCGTAATAGTAAGATTCAGCTGGCCATTTACCGTAATATCCTTCTCTAAACGATAGTGGGCATTCGGCTGGCTGCCGATCAGATTCAGTTCCCGGAAGCTTGTAATCTTATATGGATTCTCACTGCTTCCATCTCCTTCAGCAGGTGCGGAAACCTTCCGTCCCTCTCCTACAATCATATAGCGAATACTGCTGCCTCCATTTGACGGGACTGTGAACGTTCCGTTTTGCAGGCGGATGGCAATCGCTCCCGTCGGAGGTAACGTATGAGCCGCACCGCTCCTCCCCATATAAAGCGGATAATTCTTTACCTTTTCATATACAATTGCGTCTCCCGCAAAACCATATTTTCCACTTGGCTCCTGCGCGATGATCGCCGTGTAAAATTCAGTCAAAAGATCGGAAAACTTCGTGCCATCCCCCAATACCTTTGTCACGTATGTGGCCGGATCACAGTTCGCACTTTGTTTGTAAAACAGTGGAAACAGCGCCATTGGATTGTAGCTGCCCGTTTTCCGTGCAATTAGGTAACGAACAAATAGATACGGCATCCCGTAATCCCTCGCGGAACTGTCCCGATAACTCTTATAAAACAGTGCGGAGCCATTGCGGATATCTGTATTCCCGGCAATACCATCCATCCAGCCGCTGCTATCCGTCCCGCCCCAGATATAATCCATAGCTGCCACAGCAAGCCCCTCATTCAGCCATAAATACGGCTGGTAAGGATCATAACCGGTCAACAGATGAAACAGCGCATGCTGCCCCTCATGAACCAGGAGCCCATTTCTGGTTTGCATGTTTCCAAACTGATAGCTGGCAGCATCCGGCACATTAATATGAATTGCCGTAATGCCGTAATCACCCTTGTAAACACCGCTGGCACCTGAAAGTGTCTCAAGCAATATGGACAACTTACCTGTATTGTCCTGACAAGGAATCGTTCCTCCGGCCAGTGCGCTCAGCATCTGATATGGCACTCCGTCATAGGTCCGCGCCATATCTCTCGCAATCGCCTCTGTCTTTCCCGCCGCATCATAGCTTGGCTTCAGTGCCTTTGACATCCAAATGTAGCAATGCGCTCCCACACCAATACACACGTAAGTCTGACTGCTACTGCTTCCAGAAGTGATCGTTTTTTCCATCCCGATCGTATAGGAAGATGTCGCAGACGTCACGACTGTCCGGCTGTTCTGTCCCGCTGCCACATCCTGCCCCAAGACATCTTTCGAAGCCGCAGACCGGACCACACTGCTTCCATTTCCATTACTATCAAACACAAGCGTTCCTGTACTCGCCTCGGAAGTCGTACTTGTATTTACGATCACCGCGTATTCCCCGGAAACCGTCTCTCCAGGCCTTCCCTCTGTCACCGCAGCAAAGGTCTCCATCCTTCCCGCAAAAAACAGCAGCAGACACCAGAAACCAAACCAAATTCTGTATTTTATTCGTTTTTTATGAAATTCTTCGCTCATTTCTTCTCTCCAAAACACTTTTCCTCCCCGTCACAAATAATTCATTTCTTTGACAATTTTACAAAAATATATGACCCGTGTCAAGCAAATACACAAGGCGGAATTGTCACGAATGGCTCAAAATTGTCACGAATGGTATGCCTTTTTGTGTTTAAATTTACCAACATATGATATAATTACTATAAAATTTTATGAGGAGGCATTTACCTATGCATAAGTTTAGAGTTGCAATCTGTGATGATGAAATCCTGCTGCTGCCACAGCTTTCCTCCATGGTAAAATCATTTTTTCGCTCGCAGAATTTTGAGACTGAGCCAGACACCTTCGCCTCCGCACAGGAACTGCTCCACAGCCTGTATCACGTTGCTCCTCATGATATCTATTTTCTTGATATTGATATTCCGGAGCTGGATGGAATTTCCCTGGCTGAAAAAATTAAAGACTGCAACCCGGATGCCCATATTCTGTTTGTATCTGCCAGAGAGGAGCGTGTCTTTGATACCTTTCGGATTCACCCACTTGCCTTTGTACGAAAGTCAAATTTTTCAGAAGATATGAAAAAGGCCATGAAAACATTGATGGAGCATCTGGAAAAGCCTGCCGATCAGATGCTTAATTTTCAGGACGAACTTGGCCATATCCTCTCACTGAACCTTACCCGGCTGATGTACATAGAAGCAAATGAAAAATATCAGAATCTCGTCAGTACCGATGGCTCCAATCTCATCCGCTGTTCCATCAGTGATTTGGAAAAAGCTCTGGTGCCGCATCAATTTATCCGAATTCACCGTGGATATCTCGTAAATCCACAGTATATTTACCGTATCGACACCAGCAGCATCATCCTTGATGGTAGCCAAAAGCTTCCGCTTAGCCGTCACCGGAAAAAGGAAGTACAGAACCTATTTCTTGCTTACAACAAAACTTCCTGATTTCAGAAAGGCTCTGTAGCACTTCTATGCTGGTTTCAACGGAAAGGAGTATTTCATGTTTTATTTTAAAGGCAACTTTGCACTACCCGAAGTATTGATTCTGAATATACTCGGACAAATTCTTGATGCCTGCCTTTTTATTTATCTCGTAAATCACTTTTTCCCGGTTCGCAGACAAGACAACCCCTCCCGTTTCCAGGGACAGATTATGACTGTACTCATGGCTGCAATACTATTTGGGGTGGATTTGTTTTTCCATAATGCGTTTTATCCTTATTATATTGCAATTATTGTACTGCCGCTCCTGTACAGCATTGTGTTTTTCCGCGGTAAACTGGGTGATAAAATCACCATCTGTTTTCTCTTTACCACACTGATCCTGTGTCTGGAAAACATCAATATTCTTTTCACAAAAATGTGGGGTATCACTACGGCTAACAATTATTCTGTATATCTCTTTATGTTTTTCATGCAGCGAGTGATTGTGAAAATTGTTTTGTTTTTTATTAACAAAAAACTGATCCTCTGGCCAATCGAAACCAATATCCAGCTTCCTGCTTTGACCTGGCCCCTGTTTCTTGCCGTTTCTGCCGGCAATACCCTGATGCTTGTCATCTACCAACTGCCACTTAACATTGACGATCGTATTTCACAGACTGTTTCAACCCTTTTTCTCGGAACCCTGCCCTTTTTTCTGCTCATTATCGTAAAATATATTGCCACCGCTGCTGAAAAAAACAAAATCGTCAGCATGCAGATCTCACAGGCCAGGGTACAAAACCAATACCTTCTGCAGCAACAGGAAATGGTAGAATCTCTGCGCAAATTCCGTCATGATTATAAGGCCCATCTTTTCTGTATGGACACGTTGCTGGCTGCTGGAAAATACGAAGAACTGCATGAGTACCTTGTCTCGCTTCATCAGTATCAGTATGAGGGCATTCATCTGCGCAATTTTGTGGAGGATCCCAGCCTGAATATCATCTTAAACCAGAAGATTACGATAGCTGAAAAATATGGAATTCGTTTTGACACAGACATTGTATTACCCACAATAGGAAAAATCAGCATTAATGATCTGAACTCATTGCTCGTCAACCTCTGTGACAATGCCATCGAGGCCTGCGCCACCCTTCCTAACGCAAGAATTTCACTGGCCATCCACAAGATAAAGGCCTACCTGATTCTTGAGATCACAAATACCTGCAAAAGTAACGTCCAAAAAACAAACCCGAAATTCCTCACAAATAAGAGTAATCCCGAGTTTCATGGAATGGGTATTAAAATCATCAAGAGCATAACGGAAAAATATCACGGACAGTATGAAATATCGAGCAGTGAGAATTCTTTTACGACAAACCTCATGCTGCTGGATGAATAAATTGCCGAAAGGGACTGTTACAAAATGCAGCATTCCTAGAATATATGGTATGCATGCCACCTGCATCTGCGCCATATATTGTATGGATTCTCCATTTTAAAACAGTCCCTTTCTATTATTCATAGCGCAGTGCGTTGATTGGCTTCAGCTTTGCCGCCTTGTTTGCCGGGTAAATCCCAAAGACCAATCCGACCAGGATGGAAAATCCAAGTGCGATAGTCGCAACCTGCCCCGTAATACCGAAATGATAGTCTGGAAACATGGTATTAATCGTTGTCAGAATCCCCTGGCTGACTGCCATACCGATGAGTCCTCCTGTCAGTGAAATAATCACAGATTCAATCATAAACTGCACAACAATATCCATCTTGAGCGCTCCGATCGCTTTTCGGATACCAATCTCACGTGTACGCTCCGTCACGGACACCAGCATAATATTCATGATCCCTATCCCTCCAACCAAAAGGGAAATTCCGGCGATTGCTCCCAGCAGCAGTTCCATTGTCGCCATCACATCCTGAATCGTGTCCATAATATCTGTCATATTGACAATGCTGTAGTTGTCGTCACTCCCGTATTTATCCATCAACATGCGCTCCAGCGTGTACTCCGCTTCGTCGGTCTGCGCACCTTCTTCTGATGTCACATAAAAATTCGTAATACTCACAACAGAAAACAGCCGCTGTGCATTCGTAAACGGAACAAACACTGCCTTATTCGTGCTCCCAAACATTGTCTCCTGCGCTTCTTTAAGCACCCCTACAATCCTGTAATCCCGTCCGGAAAGACGAATTGTCTCATCCAGCACCTGCGTGTTACCGAACAATTCTTTTGCAACAGCCGGGCCAACAATGCAGACATTCAACCGGTACTCATTGTCAAGCGCCGTTATAACCCGCCCGCTTTCCAGATCAAGCCCCTGCACTGCATCATATGATCCCGTAATCCCGTTTACCGTTACATCCATTGATTTGCCTTCCGCCTTTGCAGTTCCGCCGCTGCTTAGGTTCGGTGAGACGAAGCGAATACCGTCCTTTCCAGCAAGTGCCTCCACCTCATTTAAAGATAACCGCTTTGAACGGTCGCTGATTGAAACAACAAGCTGATCTCCGCCCAGATCGTCGAGCGATTCCGTCACCGTATTCGTCACCCCCTGCACAAGCGAAATCAGCAGGGTGACAGCCATAACACCGATGATAATTCCAAGCATGGTAAGGAAAGAACGCATTTTATTGGAAAGCACGGCCGCAAAGGCCATCTTCCCGGCCTGTGAAAGTTTCATACGCGCCTGCCCCCTCTCCTGCTTTTTCTGCTGTCTGTTATCTCCCGGCTTTCTGAAGTATTTCTGCTATCTGATTCACGGTTTTCCGGTACCTTTACATTTTTGCCCTCCGGCACACCGCTGTCTGATACAATTCTTCCGTCAAGCAATCGGACGCGTCTTGGCGCCTGCGCCGCGATCTCATTGTCATGCGTAATCAGTACAAGCGTGTTTCCCTGTGCATGCAGTTCCTTTAACAATCCCATAATGTCCGCCGTGGATTTGGAGTCCAGATTTCCGGTCGGCTCATCCGCCAAAATCAGGGATGGCCGCGTAACAAGCGCTCTTGCCACGGCTACTCTCTGCTGCTGGCCGCCGGAGAGCTGATTCGGCCTGTGATGAACCCGGTGCTCCAAAGAAACAAGGCGGAGCGCCCGATGCACACGGTCTTCGCGTTCCCTGGCTGAAACTCCCTGGTAAATGAGCGGCAGTTCGACATTTTCATATGCAGTCAGTTTTGGCAGAAGATTGAACTGCTGAAAGATAAAACCAATCTTTCTGTTTCGTAAAATACTCTGCTCTTTTTCTGTAAGGTCAGAAGCCTCCTGTCCGTCGATCCGATAAGAACCCTCATCGGCTGTATCAAGGCATCCAATAATATTCATGAGCGTCGATTTTCCGCTGCCTGACGCCCCGATAATCGCCACAAATTCATGATCGCGTATCGTCAGACTCACCCCGTCGAGCGCGTGGACCTCCTCATCACCCAGCTGATAGACTTTCCTGATATCGCGCAGTTCGATCATATCAGTTGTCACCTCCCTGAATGTGCGAACGGCTCTGCTGCATCATATCCATCATCACTTCAAAATCAGATTTTCCCTGGACAACGACCTGATCCCCTTCCTGAAGCCCCTCTGCCACCTCAGCCTGCGTATGATTTACGAGCCCAAGCGTAACCGGCACTATTTCCTGGGATTCTCCCCGCAGCACTGTCACACATTTCTGCCCGTTCACTGTCTGTACCGCATCTATCGGTATGAGAAGCACGTCAGCCTTTTCATCCGTCACAATCGTAACCGTTGCGCTCATTGCCGTTTTTACCTTGTCAATCCCCGGAACGGAGACAGTAACCGTATACTTTGTTACACCGTTTACATTCTGGCCAAGTGCAGAAATTTTCTCCACCCTTCCTTCGTACTCTTCTGTATCAAACGCATCAAATACAATCGTCGCATTCTGTCCTTCCTCCACCCCGGCAATGTCCAGCTCGTCAATCTCTGCCTTCAGCCAGAAACTATCTGTCAGAATGAGCTGATACATCGGGGCATCCTGTGCAGCCACCGTACAATCCGCAAGGGAAAGCCCGGAAAGAATCCCTTTCTTCTCAGCTTTCAGCCGCGGTTCGCGCTCTAATGCACGTAATTCCCGCAGCTTTTCCATCACCTCAGAACGCTTTTCAAGCATGGTCAGATACGCGCCATGATACTGGACATTCGTTCTTGTCAGCAGCGTCATCCCTGCGTTCACGTATTCTCCTTCATCCACATGAATTTCATCTGCAATGCCATACGCACATTCCACCAGATACGCATGGTTCGGCTGCAATGTTCCTGTCCCAAGCGTCCTTCCATTCTCATCCGTAACCACTGCTTCCAGATCTGCGTCATAGTTCTCACCGTCTTCCAGCGTAATCGTATAAATACCATCTTCCTCGCTTATCACGGTCCCTTCTTCTTCATAGTCAAGAAAAGAAACGTTCACCGTTGCTCCGGTCTTCAAATCGTCCGTTGCGGAAATCTCCACCTTCATCTTTCCATCCGCAGAGAGCTCCATGACGCCGCCATGAGCAGCCACGACATCCGTAAGTACATCCCCCTGCTCCGCATAAATCCGCTTTACGCGTCCGGAAACAGGCGCGGAAAGTGCGGAAGAGCCCGATCTGTCCATATTTGAAATCGTACTGTTCATCTCAGAAAGGCTCGACTCCAGGATTTCAATCTGTTCCCTGACGGATTCCCGGTCAACGGCCGCAATTACATCCCCGGCCTCAACCACATCTCCGTTTTCCACTTTTACTTCCTCAATTTTCAGCGTATACGGTGCTGTTACTGTCACCGTCTCTGCCGCCTCAATCTGTCCGTTTCCCTCTGTCATAATCCGGATTGTGCCCCGCGTTACTTCTTCCACCTTTGCATTTGCAGCCAGCGGTTCTTCCTTTTTTTCATCCTTCTGATACCAGTAGTACACTCCTGCTGCCGCAGCCGCAATAATCAGCAAAAACAGGAATTTTTTTAACCAGCCTCTTTTCCGTTTTTTCTTTTTCATCCTCGCATGCCTCCTCTGTGCAGAATTTAGGGACTGTTCTTTACATCTGAATATCAGTATACTAAATAAAATCTAAAATGAGTATTAAATTTTGTCTTATTGTCTGATCTGCTCAGTTTCGGAATCAAGCAGCTTTGCAAACTGGTTCGACTTCATCACCACCCGCAAAATATTCATTACCGATTTCTGCAAATCACCGAGCGTAATATTGTTCTTCTGGTACGTACCACGGTAAACGATGGTTGTTGTTCCATCCCCGTTATCCTGCGCTAGAGCGCTTCCGCCCAGATCTGCAAGCAGCTCTGAAACCTTCTTTGTAACCACCTCTCCGTTTTCATTCACCACATCCCTCTGTGCACTTTCATAAACGGCAGTCTTCACGGTTTTTGTAATGGTCTCATCCCCTGACGCATCCGGCGTGAATTCCCCCCACGCAGTATGCATCCGGTATCCGGCCAGCCAATACCAGCCCTGCTCGATTGTCACCTCCGGGTATGTTCCATCCGTACCAAACACCGGCTCTTCGTCCGAAAAGCCCCGCACGGTAATATCCTCCACCGAATTTCCTGGCATAATCAGATCGTTTCCGGCATGCAGGGAGACTGACGGCGTCGACTGTCCGCCGCCCCAGTCTGTCATGACAAGCCCTTCAAAGCCCCATTCTCCCCGAAGAATATTCGTCAGGAGATCATAATCGTCTCCTGCCGGAACGCCGTTATTCTGATTGTAGGAAGACATCACTCCCATGGGCTGCGACATTTTCACGGCAATTTCAAACCCTTTCAGATAGATTTCCCGAAGCGTGCGTTCATCAACATTATTGTTCACCGCCGTGCGGTTTACCTCCTGATTGTTTACCGCAAAATGCTTGATGCAGGCCCCGATTCCAGGCACGGACTGCAATCCCTGCGTTTCTGCGCCGCCCATCGTGCCGGACAGATACGGATCTTCTGAGTAATATTCAAAGTTTCGCCCGCACAGGGCATTGCGATGAATGTTCATGCCCGGAGCCAGAAGCATCGTAACTCCATACTCGGAAAGCTCCTCTCCCATAGCGGCTCCCACCTGCTCCATCAGATCTGTATCCCACGTAGACGCCAGCAGCGTGCCGATCGGCCACGCCGTACAGAACTGATAATATTCCCGGCCATCCTCCGCTTCATAATCCCTCGTAAGCCGTAGCCCTGCCGGACCGTCCGCCAGAATAATATTCGGTATCTTTTTGGACTCAATATAGATACCTGCTGTCTCACCTGCGGCCCCCTGCACTGAATTTTCCTGTGCCTTTGCAATCGTTTCAACGCTTACCTCTGCCACATTAGCTGACTGTGCCCCCGCAGACTGTCCGGAAGCATTCGGCAGCTTACTCCCGCCGATCACGAGATCTGCCATCTCACTTACGGTCAGGCCTGACACAAATTCCTCCAATGTAACGGTCCCGTTATATACATCAATCAGTGTCGATTCACTGAAATCTCCTTCCAGCTGCACAATCTCTTCTTCATATATACCATGATAAGGATTCTCCGGCACATATGGAAGATTCTCCGCCAGATACTGTGTCTGTGTGGTATCAGACACATATGCAGTCACCTTCTCCGCTTCATAAGACGACGCATGGTTTACGGTCTCTATCACTCCCGCATCCAGCTCAAGCTGCAAAGCCTCCGCAATCTCCTGTGCCTCCGCTTCGTAAGTATATGAGTCTATACCCTTTCGCGAGAGCATATTGATTTCCTGTACCGGCTCCATCTGATTGCTGAGCTGCTCTGTTACCACAGTCTCATCCAGATGAAGCACGGCCGCAATCTCTGTATTTCTGGAGCTGTTGCCGACGCGCAGAACATAGTCCCCCTCCTCCAGAAGATATGCTGCCTGCTCTGTGCTGTAGGAGGCCATGTCCGCAGTCGAAAAACACAGCGTCACGCTCTGGCTTTCTCCCGGCTCCAGTGTTTTTGTCTTTGTATAAGCCGCCAATTCCTGATACGGCTTCTCCAGAACCCCGTCCGGAGCAGAAAAATACACCTCCACAACCTCTTTACCTGCGTAAGTGTCTCCTGTATTTGTCACCAGGGCCGTCACTGTAATCTCCTTCGGACCGGCAGTCACCGTCTCCACCTCAATCGAAAAGTCCGTATAAGAAAGCCCGTATCCAAACGGATAGGACGGCGTAATTCCAAAGGTATCAAAATACCGGTACCCGACATAAATTCCTTCCGTATAATCCTCCTGGTCCACTTCCTTGTCATTCGCACCAAAACTCTGTGCGGACGGATAATCCATATAATCCTGTGGCCATGTATCAGTCAGCTTGCCGGAAGGACATTCTTCCCCTGCCAGCACCTTCACTACAGCATTTCCGCCCTCCATACCTGCCTGGCTCATCAGCAGCATCGCATCCAGGCCTTCAATCTCATCAAAGAATTGTGTATCAATCACACCGCCAACATTCAGCAGAACAATCGTTTTTTCAAAAGAAGAAGCCAGCTTTTGCAGGTTTCTTTCTTCTGCACTTGTGAGATAATAATCGCCCGTCTCACCGACCCGGTCCGCCCCTTCTCCGGAATTTCTTGTAATCACATAAATCGCAGTCTTTGTTTCGCCATCCCTACGCGCCTCTTCCACTTCCTCATCCGTCAGTTCCGGTTCTTCCACATAAAATGGCATACCAAAGCCGCCGTCAAACTCTGCTTTTTTTCGCTCGCACATTTCTTCATAACCGTTCAACCAGTCTGAAGTTGTAATCTCAAAACGCGAATTTTTAAAACCTTCCCAGATGGAAACCGCGTATCTCTGATTTACGTCACCTGACCCGGTACCGCCCTTCGCCGTACGGACAGCGCCACCTCCAAAGAGCGCAAGACTCCCTTCGGACACAAGTGGCAATGCCCCGTC
Organism: Blautia sp. St.27G3; assembly: GCF_059728505.1. Lineage (NCBI taxonomy): Bacteria > Bacillati > Bacillota > Clostridia > Lachnospirales > Lachnospiraceae > Blautia > Blautia sp. St.27G3. The sequence goes on from NZ_BAAGFO010000001.1 coordinate 1,264,310, forward strand.
CTCATTTTCCAGAAGTACCATGCCCTGCATCGCTGCTTCCATAGACAAGGCTGCATTTCTCTTTTCCCGCTCTGACATTTCCTCAGTGGTAGATGCCCCCTGTACGGCTATCCCCGAATTTCCGGCCAGACACACTGCCGTCATAAACGCCAGAAAACGTTTTCCTGTTCCCGCATATCGTCTCATCCGCTCTTTCCTCCCTGTTATTTTTTTCCAGTATAGCATACTTTTTGACAGGCCTGTCAAAGAATAAAAGAAAACACATCTTTTGTATTTATATATGGATACATTGCAAAGCAGTCCCGGTAAAAATACCGGGACCGCAATCCTTTTGTCTGTATTTCACTGCTTCAAGCCAGTAAAATACATTACTGTTTTATATTTTTCTGATACGTGTTTTTTGACTACTGTTTTTCGATCGTCAGATAAGTTTCCAGTTTGTCTGCACGCGCCTCTGTATAAGAAACTGCTTCCACATCGTCAAACAGTGCTGCGAACTGATTGGATGCCATAACAACCTTCAAGATGTTTGCAGTTGACTTCTGAAGATCGCCAAGTGAGATATTGTTATCCTTATAGTCGCCCTTGTAAACGATCGTCGTATTGTCGCCGTCTGTCGTAACGGTTACTGCATCGCCAAGCGCTGCGATCAGCTCGGATACTGCTACCTCTGCTTCCTGGCCGTCTACGATTGCCGGACGAACTGCCGCTTCATAATCAGCGGTTGCAACTGTCTTTTCAATCGTCACGCTGCCGTTTGCATCAAGCACAAACTCGCCCCATGCAGTTTTCGCACTCGGTCCGAACCATCCCTGGCCTACCGTTACCTGCGGATAAATATCATCTTCGCCAAATACCGGCTCTTCATCCGTAAATGCACGGATTGTGATATCCTCAACAGAGCTTCCCGGCATGATCAGGTCATTTCCTGCATGCATGGAGATCGAAGGTGTGGACTGTCCGCCGCCCCAGTCTGTCATGATCAGACCGTCGAAGCCCCACTCGCCGCGGGTTACATCGGTCAGAAGATCATAATCATCTGCATCCGGAATACTGTTATTTACATTATAGGAGGACATAATGGACATCGGAGCTGCGCCCTTAACCACCATCTCAAACTGTTTCAGATAAATTTCACGGGAAGCACGCTCACTGATTGTGTTGTTTACTGCATTACGGTTGTCTTCCTGGCTGTTGCCGTAGAAGTGCTTGATGGTAACGCCGATACCCGGATGGGACTGAACGCCCTGCGTCTCGCTGATTCCCATCATACCTGACAGATACGGATCTTCTGAATAGTATTCAAAGTTACGTCCGCACAGCGCATTCTTCTGAATATTCATACCAGGCGCCAGCCACAGTGTCACACCGTACTCCAGAAGCTCCTCGCCTACTGCCTTTCCAAGCGTTTCCATTGCTTCCACATCCCAGCTCTGTGTCATAACCGTACCGGACGGGAATGCGGTACAGAACTGATAGTATGTGCCGTCTTCGCGTTCTTCTTCCTGCGTAATACGAAGGCCTGCCGGGCCGTCAGCCAGAACGATATTCGGAATCTTCTTGGATTCGATATAGATACCTGCTGTCTCGCCTGCCGCACCGGACACTGCGTTTGCCTGCGCGCCGATCATTGTTCCGTCAGAAATGTCTGATGCATTTTCGGAAGCAGCGCCTGCGGACTGTCCGTTTGCACTCGGCAGCTTGTTTCCGCCGATCACGATATCTGCCATCTGGCTTACCGTCAGACCGGATACAAACTCTTCCATGGTGATCGTTCCATCGTAGACATCTTTCAGCGTACTCTGGCCGAAATCTCCTGCCAGTTTTTCCACGATCTCGGAATAATCCGGATGGTCATGGTACTTGCCGGTCAATGTATAGCCGAGATTCTCATTCAGATACTCTGTTTCAGTCGTATCGGAAACGTAAGCTGTCACATTCTCATTATCATAAGGAGAAGCATTGTCCACTGTCTCGATATCTGCCGCTGCCAGAGCGATTCTCTCTGCCGCTGCGATCTCGTCCGCTTCACCTTCATAGGAATAAGGTGTAACGCCCTCTTTGCTCAGCTCCTCGATCTCCTCGTCCGGATGAAGCTGATTGGAAAGCTGCTCTGTCACGGCTGTCTCGTCCAGGGTAATCACAGCGCCTACCTGCGTATTTCTTGAGCTGTCACCCACACGTACTACGTAATCGCCCGCTTCCAGAATATAAGCAGCGCGTTCTGTCGAATAGGAGGACATCTCTGTTGTCTTATAGGAAATCTTCAGCGTCTGGCTCTCGCCCGGCGCCAGCTCGTCAGTCTTTCCGAATGCTGCCAGCTCCTGATACGGTTTCTCAAGCTCGCCGTCCGGTGCGGAGAAGTATATCTGAACTACTTCTTTTCCGGAATACGTATCGCCTGTATTAGTCACAGTTACCGTCACAGTTACCTGATCCGCATCTGCCTCAACACTGTCTACCTTCACGTCAAAGTCTGTGTAGGAAAGTCCGTATCCAAACTCATAAGCCGGTGTCACATTGAAAGTGTCAAAGTAACGGTAGCCTACGTAAATTCCATCAAAGTAATCTTCCTGATCAATGTCTCCATCGTTTGCGCCCCAGTACTTGGCGTCTGCAACGTCAGAGTAGTTTACCGGCCATGTTGCTGTCAGCTTACCGGACGGAGTCACCTCACCGTTTAATACCTTCACCAGAGCGTCACCGCCGCGCTGTCCGGCCTGTCCCATCACAACAACGGAATCAATGCCTTCGATTTCACCCACGAATTTCGTATCAACGGCTCCGCCTGCATTAATAACAACCACTACTTTATCAAAGTTGGCTGCAATCTTCTCCAGATTTGCTTTCTCCAGATCCGTCAGCTCATAATCGCCCGGCGTAACCGTACGGTCAGCACCTTCTCCTGCGATTCTTCCCAGTACATACACTGCTGTATCCGTGCCGTCTGCTTTTGATTCCTCAAGCATCTCGTCGGTTACTTCGATCTCTTCCGCACGCGGTGCAGACCACCAGCTGTTTCCGGAAGCCTCCTCTGCTGCCTTCTGAGCCTCCTCATAAGCTGCAATATAAGAACCTGTTGTTACCTTATATCCTGCATTTTCAAAACCTTCTGCCACAGAAACGGTCTCTCTTTGATTCACATCACCGGAACCTGTACCGCCCTTTACTGTCCTCTGCGCGCCTGTACCAAACACTGCCACGCTGCCCTGTGCTGCCATCGGAAGCACATTGTTCTTGTTCTGCAAAAGCACCATACCCTGTGTTGCCAGATTCATAGACACATCTGAATTCCTGGCTTCACGCTCTGTTACCTCATTGGAGGTCACTGCGCCGTTTGCTCCGGCTGTCATACAGCTGCCAAGTACCATTGCTGCTGCCATTGCTGCTGAAACCAGTCTTTTTCTGTTTCTGTTCATACTGTTCTCCTTTCTTGGGAAACCGCGTTCCTGCTGTTGAAAGTATTCTAGCACAGAAAAATTTTGACCTCTATTCTGCATTTCTGGCAAAACCATGGTCTTTTATGCCATCGGCGCTGCATTTTTTTGCCATTATGTCTAAAATTGCCCTGGCCGTACAGCCAGGGCAATTTGCCACAGAATTCTCCTTTAAAGACCCCTTCCGGTCAACTCAAATACTCCCGGATTTCTCCGATATTTCTTCCAGTGTATTTTTTAAACACTTTATAAAAATATGTAATATTTCCATAGCCAGACTGTTCGGCAATCTCCCTGACCGTATAGTTCCCCTTCCACAAAAGTCCCAGCGCTTTCTTCATCCGGATATCGGTCAGAATTTCCACAAAAGTCTGACTCAGCTCCTGCTTCAGAAGACGGCTCAGATAAAACGTGCTGATCCCCGCAGCCTCGGCTGTTTCCTCCATAGAAACATCTTCCCGGTAATGGCGTTCCATATGGAGAATCGCACGCTCAATATATTCCCGGCTCTTTCCTTCTGTTGCTCCGCGCTCTGAAAGCCGCTCCAGCACTTCCATCACCCATTCCTGCATGCTGTCTTTATCCGCACAGCCACAAAGCGCAGGAAAATCCAGTTTGCCTTTTCTGGAATACCGTCTCAGATATCCCTGGCTTTCCTCCATATAATCACAGATCGGCTGCATAAACCCAAGAATGCGCAGCTGCCAGAGATTGGCGTTTTCTTCCGTGATAACGGCCTCTGAAAAAAGCGCTCTGATCTCCTCCTTGCACCGCTCAATTCCTCCCTTTTTCAGGCTTTTCAGATATTGCTGTCCGAGCTCTCTTGCCGACGTACCCGTTTCCTGTCTTTTTTCACTGTCTTTATAGAAAAAAACGCCTGCCTTCGTACTGCTCCTTGCCGCAATCCGGCATTCTGCAAGCCCTGTACCCATCTCTTCATAATCATATTTCCACGTGCTGACACCAAGAACCATCTCGTGTCCTTCCTGCTTCTTCACCAGAGACAGCAAAATTGCCGCAATATCGGACAGCCATTTTACAAGGTTCTGCTCTGCCACAAATTCCTCCGGAAAAATCAAAAAATAGAGTTCTTCTTTGTACAGCTTTCCCACACAGCAGCAGTACTTTCCGATCTCTTCCTCCAACAGTTTCATCAGCGCACTGTAGTCGATCGGATTTCTCCATAGATCTGCGTCGCTTAAAAGCCGCACTGCCATCAGTACACCGCCGCGAAAGCTTCTGTGAAGAGACTGCTGATAAATCTGAAAGCTCTTTTCATCCGGTTCCCCCAGCAACAATGAGGACAGAAATTCCCTTCCTACAACAGAATTGATCTCGTCCAGATACCGCTCCTTGCTTTCCTGCTCATACACCAGTTTTTGTTCTCCCTGAAGAGCAGCAAGCACCTTTCCCAGGGTCTCCACAAAGCTCTCTTTTTCAAGCGGCTTCACAATGTAGTCTGATACATTCAGTTTCATTGCCTTCTTTGCATACTCGAACTCACTGTATGCGGAACTGATAATGATTTTCAGTCGCGAATTGCGCGTTCGGATCAGTTCGAGCGCATCCAGCCCGTTCATTTTCGGCATATTAATGTCCACAATCGCAATATCCGGCTCAAATTCCTGAACCGCAGCAATCAGATCCGCACCGTTGTATACGCTTGGCAACACTTCCAGCTCCGGAAATTCTCTCTGAATCATTAACTCAAGCGCTCTGCACTCAATTGCCTCGTCATCTGCAATGATTATCCGATACATAAATCCTCCTTCTTTGCAGCTATCTACTTCAGACGCTCTATAACCGTCAAAACCTCCTGGCAGGGAACTGTAATTTCAATCCTGGTTCCCTCCCCTTCTACGCTGAAAATATCCATGGTTGCGCGCCGGTTAAAAAATATCATGAGCCGTAAATACACATTACTCAGTCCGATTTTCTGCCCAATCTTGTCATTTTCCTGCATCTCCCGCCGCACCCGTTCCAGTGTTTCCTGCGACATGCCTTCTCCGTTATCTGCAATCACAATCCGTCCACTCTGACGCTCGCTGTCATATCTGGTACAGATAGTAATTTTCGCATCTTCTCCCTTTATTCCCACACCATGCGTAATGCAGTTTTCCACAAGCGGCTGTAAAAGCAGGCTCGGTACATGAATCTGATGGAAGGACTCATCCAGATCAAAAGAAAAGCTGATGCGTTCCCCGAATCGCTGTTCTTGCAGCTCAACATAATTCCCCAGTATCTCGATTTCCTTAGCCAGCGTTACTTCCCGTCCGGAATGATCCAGACTGTAGCGCAAAAGCCGCGCAGTCTTGCCAAGCAGTCCAGCGGTCTGCTCCGCGCTTTCCAGATACGCGGTCTGAGAAATCATATTCAGCGTATTAAACAGAAAATGCGGGTTGATCTGCATCTGCAAGGCCTTGAGCTCACTGGCTTTTAAAAGATTACTGATGCGCAGGTTCTCAAGTTCCTGATTCTTCAGCCGTTCCATTGTACTGGCGTTTTGCCTGATTTCCATAACCTGACGCTGAATCCGGCGAATCATTGAATTATAGACCTGATGAAGCCTTCCCATTTCCTCATCCATATCCGTATACTGCATGGTTGTTCGAATCTGTTCCAGATTTTCTCCATCAAACCGGCTTGCACTCTCTGTCAGCTCCTGCACTGGGTGAATCACTCGCCGCATGATATTGCGAATATTAAAAAATTCATATATTACCGTGCATAAAATGACCAGAATCAAATCCGCAAAATAAATGCCGTTCCTCCACTCGATTTTCTTCTCCTGCTTCCCAGCTGCATCCAGCAGCCTGGAATACAAGCTCTGAAACTCGGAATTGATCGCCTCATAAACCTCCTGCGTCTGCGCATAATAACGGTTGATCGTCCGTTTACTTCCGATTGTCATCGCATCACACAGATAACTGTGGTCATAAATCCGCTGAATACGCTCCGTATAGCTGTAAAACATCTCCTCCATATCGCGGATATCCCGGTAAAAAGCCATATCCACCTGCATATCCGCCATTTCCTTTAAAATCCGGCGTCCTTCCATGCACCCCTGCTCTATCTCTCTGTACAGTGTCTCGTCACCCTCCAGCGTATATTCATACACGCTGTCATTAATGGCAGCCAGTCCGTCAAAAAATGTATTCAGGTTCAACAGCTGATTCATACTGTCCTTATGACTCTGATCCATAATTCGGTAGACAGAAACACAGAGAGCGATCAGCACAAGCGCCACAACGGAAATGCCGAGCATAAACTGCATCATACGGGATTTAAATGTCCTGTTTTTCCTCATTCTGATTTCCACGCCTCCCCATCCAGGCCTGCTGCTCTCCAGCTTTCATAATCAAAGCCTTTCTTTACACTGGTGATTCCTGTATACACAAGATCCGGTGCGTTTACGCCATTGTTGATGTATTCTTTCAGACAAACCACAGCCTCCTCTATCTGCTCATAAATATTCTGCACGACCGCGGAATAATAGCGGCCTTCCTGAATGTACTCCCAGATATGATCAGACAGATCAGAACAGACCACCTTCACCTGTTCCGGCCCACAACGCAATTCCTGCAAAATTTCTCCTGCCATGTCCGAGGAAACACTTTCCGTACAGTAAATCGCGTCCAACTCCGGGTGTTCCTGCAACATGTTCCCGATCAGACGGCGGATTTTTGTTCGGTCCTCCTCACATTCCAATACCTCCAGAATCTTCATATTCTCCTGCTCTTTCAGAACACGCTCGAACCCCGCTACGCGGTCCGCCTGACTTGTGTTGTCTAGCCTGGAGACGATAATTCCGACGTTGGCCTGTCCATCTGTGGCCTCGACCATATCGCGGGCGGCCAGTTGTCCAGCCCTGCAATTATCCGCCCCCACATATCCGCTGCGGTTCGTATCGCGCAGATCCGAATCCACCAGCACCACCGGTATGCCCTCCTTTTCCGCCTCGTTCACCAAATCTGCAAGCTCCCTGGAGTTCCCGGTTCCAACTGTAATAATTCCGTCCACATTTGCCAGAACCGCTTTCCGGAGCGCTTCGATCTGTTCATCATCACTCGTGCTCCCAAAACTCACACATTTGATATTCGCCCGCTCCAGCTCAAACATATCCGGCATTTCATAATTCTGTTCTTTCCACACCTGCGGATAAATGAGCATAAACCGATAATTCAGTTCATAGGCTACCTGCTTTTCCGCAAAAAACGAATACATAACCCCGAAAAGTACCAAACAGTTCAAACCCACCAAACATAAATACCTTTTCATCCACTTCCTCTTTTCCCGCTTATCTCCTTGCCACAATTTTCGGCCGTTTCCGGAACCACCGGTTTGGCAGAGAAAACACAGCAATAATCCCAAATACAATGGCGCCGATCGCTTTGAGCACAGCAAGTCCCTGGCTGACTCCTGACGCCGTATCGCCGATCATCAGATTATAAATCATATCGTATAGGCCGATTCCCGGCACAATCGGAAAAATCCCTGGTATCATAATCACATTGGTCGGAACTTTACGCACTACTGCCAAGATCCTTGCCAACAGCACGATCACTACAGTTGCCATAAAAGACGCAACGGCGGCAGAGCTGTTTGCCAGAGTCACAGCATATACCACCCAGCCGATTCCACCCACCAGGCCGCAGACCAAAAACTGACTTGACGGTACCACAAACAGGATGCCAAATGCGATTGTCCCCACAAACGCCGCGGCTGTTTCCAGAAGCAAACCCATCTCAGACACCTCCCATACCAAACAGTCGGAATGCAATACACACCCCCGCCGCAATACAGATAAAAATCAGCATTGCATCCAGGAGCCGTATACTTCCTGAAATGTAATCACTGTCCGCAATATCACGAATTCCGTTCACAAATGCAACACCCGGAATCATTGGTATAATTGAACCCATAATTGTCTGTTCCAAATGATTGACAAGTCCCAGACGCAGCAGAAAAATACAGCCCGATGTCGCCAAAATACCACCCAGGGTGTGAAGAACCACTTTCGGAAGTCTGTATCTTTCAACTGCCGTAAAGAAAAACCACAGAATCAGTCCCATCAAAAGCGCTCCAAAGCAATCCTTTGCGTCCCCTCCGAACAGATAGCAGAAAGAGCCCGCCCCCACTCCGGAAGCCGCAATATACTGCCATATATTTTTCTTCTTTCCACCGCGCACACATTCAAAACGTGCAAGCGCCTGATCAAGTGACAAATCCATCTGTTCAATATCTCTGGAAAGGCTGTTCAGTTCACACAGTTTACTCATATCCACACTGATCTGTGGAATATGCTGGAAGCTGACATTCTTTGCCTCCTCACCCTTTTCCAGATTGACAAACACACCATTAGAAATAATAAAAATCTGACGTCCTGTCACACCATAATGCAGCGCAATCCGGTTCATTGTATCCTCAACCCGCGATATTTCTGCCCCGCATCGGATCAACTCCTCTCCCACACCGGCCGTCAGCTTCAAAATCTTTTTCAAGTCTCCCACAATACACCTCTTGTTTACCATAATCCGACAGAAACCAGAAAAGCACTGCAGTCCTCCGCGGAATACAGTGCTTTTTTATCATTCTTCTTTATTTATTCGAACCCTGCCGCTTAAGCCAGTTTTGTCTTTGCGAGCTCTGCCAGTGTTGCAAAGCCTTCTGCATCATTTACTGCCATGTCAGCTAGAACTTTTCTGTTCAGCTCAACACCTGCCAGCTTCAGACCATACATAAACTTGCTGTAGGAAAGTCCATTCAGACGTGCGCCTGCATTGATACGTGCAATCCAGAGCTGTCTGTACTGACGCTTTCTCTGCTTACGTCCTGCATATGCGCTTGTCAGAGCGCGCATTACGGACTGTTTTGCGATTCTATACTGTTTGGAACGGGCTCCTCTGTAACCCTTTGCCAACTTTAATACTCTGTTATGTCTTTTCTTAGCGTTCAAACCGCCTTTGATTCTTGCCATGTCTTATTTCCTCCTTCGCCTCATCTTATAAATACGGTAAAATCTTCTTCATGTTCTGAGCATTCGTAGCGTCTGTAATCGTCGCCTGTCTCAGATTCCTCTTTCTCTTTGTAGACTTCTTGGTTAAGATATGGCTCTTATAAGCTTTGCTTCTTTTCAATAAACCTGTACCTGTTTTTTTGAAACGTTTTGCAGCTGCTCTGCTGGTTTTCATTTTTGGCATCTTATAGTTCCTCCTTGTATTAAAATATCTGAATTAACGTTTTTCCGACAGGAAAATAGTAAGACTCCTGCCCTCCTGCTTGATCGGTTTGTCAACGACTGCAACGTCCTCAAGCTCTTTTGCGAAATCTTCAAGAATATAACGGTGGGCATTCATATGCGCCATCTCACGTCCACGGAAACGAAGCGTAACCTTTACCTTATTTCCCTTGGTGACGAACTTTCTGGCATTATTTACCTTGGTATTTAAATCATTTACATCGATGTTCGGCGATAATCGAACCTCTTTGACTTCGATCGTTTTCTGTTTTTTTCTGGCCTCTTTTTCTTTTCTGGCCAGCTCATAACGATATTTTCCGTAATCAATAATCTTGCAGACCGGCGGCTTTGCGGTCGGAGCAATCTTTACTAGGTCAAGTTCTGCTTCCTTTGCCAGCTTCATCGCATCTTTTGCAGACATGATTCCAAGCTGTTCGCCGTTCTCTCCGATAAGACGGACTTCACGGTCCCTGATTTGTTCGTTGATCATTAATTCGCTAATGGTACGCACCTCCACACATCGATATAAAAAGAGTGGATAACATCGTTATCCACTCATAATCCTCACATACAAAACACAGATACCTTCTGTGTGCTGCTTTGCTCCCGATATGAACCGACGGTCACCTCTGTGCCGCGGTGAGAGTGGATACTCTGCTTTCCTGTTAATTACAACCTTTTATACTTTACCACAGACTTACTGGAATGTCAAACCATTTTTTACCCATGAATAGAATTCATGAATAGAATTCATGAATAGAATTAATATTTTGAAGTATTTAACGGAAATACTCCCCGAAAAAGATCGTCTTAAACTTGTAAGAAATGAAGCGGAAAAATACGAAGAGGGGCCCCCAGACGGCCCCTCCACATAAAATATTGCAAGTTTTAGCTGTATATCATCTTTCTTCTGTATCGTTTACCTTACTGCAAAACTACCATTGCATACGGCGCCAATGTCAAATCCTGTCCAGCCAGATTGCTGATTTGATCGGTTCCGGCCTGGAATGCCACTTCTGTGAATGCCCCATAATTCGGATCATCCGTAATCTGCAGCTGCTTCTCTTCACCGGTCAGATTGATCAGTACCAGAACTCTTTCTTCCTGCGTCATACGAATATAAGACACTACCTCCTGCGACTCCAGCGTATACGTATCAATATCTCCATTCATCAATGCCGGAATTGACTTTCTGGCCCCAATGATTTCCTTGTAATGTGACAGCATCGACTCTGGATCATCCATCTGCGCTTCTACGGATGCCTCACCGCCCAGGCTGTATACTACGTCGTTATAGTTCGCAAGTCCTGTCTGTGCAGCCCCATCCGCTGCAAACGGCTCCTCAAACCATGCCATACACTCTCTTATGGTGGGGTCTGGTTTTGCCCCGTCCATTCCTATTTCTTCTCCATAATAAAGGAACGGTCTGCCCGGCAATGTCAAAAGCAAATCAGCAGCCACTTTTGCATGGTTTTCTGCCTGGTCCGCATCCTCTCTCGGAATCAGATTTCCTTCCTCATCCGTAAGAATATTGGCCACAAAAATATCGTCTGCCGTCTCATCAAACTGATAGCGAAGCAAACTGATCAGTCGGTTCTGATCGTGGTTTGTTATAAACGGACAGTCCACAAATTCATAATCCGAACCCGCACCCAGTTTATTATAGTAATCAACCAGTCCGGTCACAAGATTCAAATCCGTATCTTCGGAAAGCCTGTTTGTCTCTGATGCAGCCGCCGGATCATACTTCGTAGTCTCGTTCGATACTGCCTCATAAATCTTGCCGGAAAGATTAAAATCAAAGATACTGTGAAGTCCTCCTTCGGAAACAAACGGAACCACATTGTCCGTATTCTTCTCCCATACCTCTCCAACCAGATAAACATCCGGATACTTTGCTTCTAAATCTGCCCGGAAATCTCTCCAATATTCCATATTTTTTTCAAAAATATAATCACTGTAAATATTCGAATAATAATCACCATAAATATGACGCGCCGCATCCAACCGGAATCCGTCCACACCTGCTTCCAGCCAATAGCTTGCCACATCCTTGATTTCCTCACGCAAAGCGTCGCTGGCATAATTCAGATCCGGCATTCCAGAACCAAAAATACCTATATAGCGATAGCCAGGAACGATTTCCGGCTCACTGCCCTCTTCCGGGGCTTCTAACATTCCCCACTCAATCATTCTCTGTACCATGTCTGGCAAATCATCGGTGCGGTTCCATACCGTAGCCTCTGGTCCCCTGGTTGCATTATCAAACATCGGATACTGTACCGTATATCCCTCCATAGAACCGTGTTCTGCAAGATATGCTTCCTCTTCTTCATGAATTTCTTCTGCTGTTTTTTCTACAAAATTTGCATCGTCCGGAACAAATGTAAAATAATCCCAGTAAGGATTTTCGCTTCCATTTTCCAGAACCGGACCTTTCAGGGCCTCCTGAAACCAAACATTGCTAAAACCACAATGATTCACTACCAGGTCCATAATCACTTTAATTCCATACTCGTGACACGTATCCAGCATACTTTTGAATTCTTCGATTGTACCGTAATCACTGTTTGTCTCATAGTAATTCCGTACATCATAACAGTGATCGCTGCCAGAATCTGTAATCGGCATCAGCCAAATTCCGGTGATCCCCAGTTCTGCCAGATATGGAACCTGTTCCTCTATACCTTTAAAGTCTCCAATAGAGTCTCCGTTTGAATCGCGAAACGCACGTACAAAAATTTCATAGTAGACATCGCCTGCCTGCTCGTCGATCATTCCATCCTTCGCTTCAAATCCTGAAGCGCCGGCAGCAACACCTGTCGTCTGCATGCCAAACAACATGGCTGCTGCAAGACCAGGTGCCAGAAATCTTTTCCAAAACTGATTCGTTCTTTTTCTCTGCTGCATATAACAACCCTCCTGCGCACTCAAACAGAATCTTCGTTCAAAATCTTTTGCATTTTACCGAACATTCTATTTTTGATTTTCTGTATCTTATGGCCACATTCTACATTTTTATTGTAGCATGCCTATGCGCAGGAAACCATGGAGTAACGTTTTACATTTACAAAACAATCCTCCATCACGTTTTCCTTTGCCCGCTCTTTTTTTGCTAAGCACAGTTTCATCTTTTTTGTATTGTCACTATTGTATTGTCAATGTCCGGAAAGCTTCTGAGGTCTTATTTGAAAAAATGCACAAGCGCGTCCTTTACATACGCCATATGCTCCGTATTGCCCATAATGCAAAGTACTGCGGACTCATCCGTAACGCCATACTCGGCCAAAAATGCACTGCCTGACAGATCAATTCCATAAGGCTTTGCATCATAATAAGATACAATGTTTCCTTCTGTGTCCCGCTCGGCCTCCCGGCCTTCCAGCATACGCCCAGCAAGCTCCCGGTACGTCTCCTCCGGCAGACATTCGCTCAGGTCGGCAAACATTCCGAGTGCGCATCCGTCCTCAAAATAATCCCTCGGACAGATCGTTAGATCAATCGCAGACGCTGACATCTTTGTCACAAAAGCCATCTGCATCTGATAGTCGTCCAGCCCGTAATTCTCCACGGAAACATAGTCGTTGCGTCCCAGATCCAGATATTTTTCAAGTGATTCATTCAGCTCCTCTGCCTGAGGAATACGGCTTTCATTTACAAAGGCCACTGATAACACGCACTCTGAGCGGTTAAAAAACATTCCGTTCAGCAGGCTTCCCACTGCAATCAAAACGGCAAGAACGACCACCACCTTCATCAGATAGTAGTCTTTAAAGTATTGCAGCTTCTGCTTTCTGGTAAGACTTTTGAGGTCTTTCCTTCCAAATGAATCATCCCGTTTCTGATAAAGAACAGAATCATCCCCCAATGCCGTCTTTTTGTGTTCAATATTCATCCCTGCACCTCTTTCCTGGCGTTCTTATATCAAACGCATATGCTCATTTTATCGGATCTGGGCACTCTGTGCAAATGAAAAATCAATAAACTGATCCAGCGTAAATACGCAGTCTACTCCTCCGTAGTCATCATCTCGATCAGCTTTTTCATTGCAAAGGTCACATATCTGTTTTTATTGTATGCAATGTATGTCTCACGCGCCGTAAACCTGCTGTCAATCGCATAAAAATACAGAGAATCATTCTTGGGGGACGGCTCAATCAGACGATTACTCAGAATCGTAGCGCCCATACCCAGGCTGCAAAAATTGTACGATATCGCAGACTGATCGACCTCCATAACAATCGGCGGACTGATATATGCCTCACGGAACAGAAGATCCGTACATTCACGCAGATAGTTTGTATTTCTGAGCAGAATAAATGACGTGTCGCCCAGTTTTGACAGTGATACCATTTCTTCTTTTGAAATATGATAAGGCATCTGCTGCAGTTCCTCGTAGCTGAAACGTTTCTTTGCAGTCAGTTCCTCATTGACCGGAAAGCATCTTGGAATCGCAAGAATCAGCCGTTCCTGATAACAGACTTCCTGCACATACCGGTGAGAATCCAGCGGTTTACTTGTCAAAACGAGATCCACCTCCGCAGAGTTTAACTGCTGAATCGACCCGCGCGTGCAGGATTCCGCAACATGAACCGTAATGTTCGGATACTGCTGCTTAAACTTTGCAATCACAACAGGTACTTTATAGAGAAGACCGAGATTCGTTCCGCAGAGCGTTACCTCTCCGCTTTCTAGAGTTTTTGCGCTTGTTATGTAATCCGAAAGCTCCTTTTCGATGGCATAAATTTTGCCGATGGAACGGATATATTCTGTGCCAAAAGCAGTCAGTTCAATCGGACGTTTTCTCCGGTCAAAAATCGGACAGCCGATCTCTTCCTCTTCTTTTAATATAATTGCACTGAGCGCAGGCTGCGAAATGTGCAGCTTTTCTGCTGCTTTGCTAAAGCTTCCTTCTTTATACACTGCATAAACATATTCATTATGACCGAACATCTGCATCTCCCTGATATCAGTTTTTCACGAATTATATAGTTATTCTTATAATTATATATTAATATAAGTATTTTACTATTTGTCAATCTTTGTTTATAATGATATACAAATTTATATAAATTTTGCCATATTTCTACTTTTTACACGCTATATTTTTGTGCTTATTTACGGAATTTTAATAAATATTGTTAAAATTACTCATTCACAGTGACGGAAAATATCCGTTGCACCACTACTAGGAGGAACATACATATGCGGTATATTGATTTTCGCAGTGACACCGTAACGCAGCCCACTCCAGAAATGCGTGAAGCAATGTTTCACGCGGCTGTAGGCGACGACGTAGCCTGTGACGACCCTACGGTTAATCAATTTGAAGCACTTGGCGCCAGTATTCTCGGAAAAGAAAAAGCGTTGTTTGTGGCTTCTGGCACAATGGGCAACCTGACTGCCATTATGAGCCAGACGCACCGCGGCGATGAAATCATTGTCGGCACCAACAGCCACATTTTCCAGGAAGAGGTCGCCGGAGCATCGGTACTGGCCGGCGTCAGCGTCAGAACGCTCTCATTTCCAGATGATATCCCTGATGTTCAGATGATCAAAGAGGCAATTCGTCCGGATGACATTCACGCACCTGCAACCTCTCTTGTCTGTCTCGAAAACGCGCTGCGCTGCGGACGCATTGTCACAAAGGAAACCATGCGTGAAATTTATGAGATGGCACACGCACACGGACTGAAGGTCCATGTTGACGGCGCCCGCATCTGGAATGCCGCTGTTGCCCAGAATGTTGACGTCAAAGAACTGGCGCAGTACTGCGATTCCATCACATGCTGTATTTCAAAGGGACTGGCTGCTCCTGTGGGAGCGATTCTGTGCGGAGAGAGCGATTTTATCGCCCGGGCAAGAAAATACCGGAAAATGCTGGGCGGAGGCATGCGCGAATGCGGCGTCCTGGCAGCTGCCGGGATCTGCGCACTGAACCATATGCGCGGCCGTCTGCACATTGACCATGAAAATGCACGCTATCTCGCAGAACAGCTCAGTGCGTTTGACTGCATTGATGTAGAGCTGGAGTCTGTGGACATCAACATTGTATTCTTTCAACTGCACCGTTCCAGGGAGTTCTGTGAAACGCTGCCCCAAAAGCTGTACAAGCGCGGTATTAAAATCTGCAATCCAATCGCCGGGCGCGAGGGATGCTTCCGTCTCCTGACAAACAATGACGTAAGCCGTAAGGATATTGATTATCTTTTGCAGCAGCTTCGTGAAATTCTGTAACCGGTCATTCTCTTGTTATATTTTGAAAGTAGGGCGATTTTATGGCAACTCTTTTTCAGCAATTTACGAACGCGCTGGCGCTCGGATGTTTATACGGTCTCGTCGCGGTAGGTTACTCTATGGTATACGGCATCTTGCATCTGATTAACTTTGCGAACAGTTCCGTATTCATGTTTTCCATGTACTTCGCGTTTTACTCTGTTTCCGTATTCTATCTGCCCTGGTATTTCGGCCTGATCGCAATGCTTGCGCTCACCATTTTGCTTGGCGTATGTATTGAGCGTATTGCCTATCAGCCGCTTCGGTCCGCGCCGCGGATTTCTCTGACAATCTCTGCCATTGGTGTGGCATATCTGCTGGAGAACTTCGCAACAGTTGTGTTTACTGCCGTTCCAAAGTCTTTCCCGGACATTCCGTTTTTGCAGGAAGTCATAGTTCTTGGAAACGGCGAGTGGCGTATTCAGCGTCTTGTTATTTTTGTCGTGATTTCCATGGTGGTTCTGATTGCAGCTCTGCTGTTCTTCCTGGAACACACAAAAATGGGCGTGGCAACAAGAGCCGTATCAAAAGATTTTGAGACAAGCCAGCTCATGGGCATCAACATCAATGCTGTCATACGCGTCACATTTATCATTGGTTCCGGTTTGACTGCGTTCGGAGCATTTATGTGGGGCCTGAAGTATCCGCAGATCAGTCCCACAGTGGGCGCCATGCCAGGCACCAAATGTTTTATCGCCGCAGTTGTGGGAGGCATCGGAAACATCAAGGGAGCTGTTCTCGGCGGCATCATTCTGGGACTGGTTGAAGTTATGCTGGTATACTTTTTTCCTGGTCTGTCCGGCTACAGAGACATCTTTGCTTTTATCATTCTGATTTTGATTCTCTTGTTCAAGCCGACGGGACTGTTTGGCGCAAAGGTGACCGACAAAGCATAACCTGCGTTTTCTCAATTCCATGGGGGTATTATGACAGATAAAACAATTTATCCGGGACTTATCGGACAAATGTCCAAAAAACAGCGCAGAAATCTTGCGCTCACAAGCATCAGTATTTTATTGCTTGTTGCGTTTTTCTACTTATTACAAAACGGGTTCCTTCTCGACAACTATGGAATCCGTATCGTCAATCTCTGTTTGATTTACTCGCTTGTAGGTATATCCCTGAATCTGATCCAGGGATATACCGGGCAGTTTTCCCTGGGAAGCGCAGGTTTTATGGCCATCGGTGCCTATGTTACAACGCTGCTTGCACTCTCCCCGGAAGTCAAGGACACGCTGTTCTATCTTGACCCGATCGTTCCCTGGCTTGCAGACCTGCACCTGCCCTTCCTGGCAGCGCTTGTGCTGGGTGGCGTTCTGACCGCTGCAGCAGCCTTCCTGATCGGTATTCCCGTTTTCAGGCTGAAGGGGGATTATCTCAGTGTTGCGACACTTGGCTTCTCCGAGATTATCCGCATTCTTTTTGTAAACCTTCAGAATGTCACAAATGGAGCCACAGGCCTGAAAAACATCCCCTCCACCGTAAATGTCTGGTGGACCGGTACTGCACTGATCCTGGCCGTGCTTTTCATGGTCCGGCTGTTTCGTTCCAGCTATGGCCGTTCCTTCAAAGCAATCCGCAACGACGAATTTGCTGCTGAGGCCATCGGCATCTCACTGATGCGCCACAAACTTCTGGCTTTCTGTACATCCGCGTTTATGGCCGGAATCGCCGGAGGGCTGATGGCCAGCGTTGTCGGCACGATCAACCCCGCACTGTTTCGCCAGAGTCTCAGCAATGACATTCTTCTGATCATTGTACTGGGCGGCACAGGCACCATTACCGGCTCCATTCTCGGAGGATGTATTTTTATCATCGCCAGAGAAGCGCTTCGTTTCCTCGATAACGGTTTTGCAATAGGTCCCGTCACAGTTCCCGCTATCGCCGGTCTGCGTATGGTCTTCTTCTCGCTTCTTCTGATGATTGTCGTACTGTTTTTCCAGAAGGGTCTCGCCGGAGGAAAGGAATTCAGCTGGGACCGCCTGATCGGTTTCCCGGGACGCGTCCGGAAATCCATCCAAAGACTGCTGCACAGAGGTGATACAAATGAGTAATATACTTGAATTACGCAATATTAAAATGCAGTTCGGCGGCGTTACCGCAATTCACGATCTAAATCTGAACATCGAAAAAAATCAGATTGTTGCGGTGATCGGTCCGAACGGTGCCGGAAAGACAACCGCCTTCAATGTAATCACAGGAATCTATACGCCGACTTCCGGTCATATACGGTATTTTGACGCGTGTAATTCTGATTTCACAGATATTACCGGCCTGCGTCCGGATAAAATCGCCAGGCTTGGAATCGCGCGCACGTTCCAGAATATCCGCCTGTTTGCAGAACAGTCTGTGCTCGACAATATTCTTCTCGGACAGCACGTGCATTTAAAAAGCAGCTATCTCGGAGCCATCTCATACTTCCCGCATTACTGGAAGGAAGAGAAACAGATGCGCGGCTATGCAATGGAGCTGCTCAATGAAATTGGAATTGGCGACTATGCAGATGCTGACGCCGTCTCTCTTCCTTACGGGATTCAGCGTAAGCTTGAAATCGTAAGAGCACTTGCCTCTCGTCCGAAGCTTCTGCTCCTCGACGAGCCCGCCGCCGGAATGAATCCGCAGGAGACTGCTGAGCTGGCCGGCTTTATCCGGGAAATCAGAGACAAATACGAAGTTTCTGTTCTCCTAATTGAGCACCATATGGACCTCATTATGGAAATTGCTGAAAATATTTACGTGCTCGACTTCGGCAGGCTCATTGCACAGGGAAAACCACAGGAAATTCAGACAGATCCGGCTGTCATTGCCGCGTATCTTGGCGCAGAGGAGGACTGAGTATGCTGGAAATCAAAAACTTATCGGTCAATTACGGAGGCATCCGGGCACTGAAAGGCGTATCTCTTTGTGTAGAACAGAAAAAGATCGCCACACTGATCGGTGCAAACGGAGCGGGTAAATCAACGACACTCCGTGCGATCACCTCTCTTGTGAAACCTTCCGGCGGGCAGATCTTCTTTGAGGGTGAGGATATCACAAACATGCCCACCCGGGAAATCGTTGCAAGGGGAATCGTGCTTGTGCCCGAAGGCCGACATGTCTTTCCGAATCTGACCGTACTGGAAAATCTGATGCTTGGAGCATACCTGCGAAAGGACAGCAGCCAGATCAGTCGGGACTATGATTATGTATTTGAGCTTTTCCCAAAACTTAAGGAGCGCAGCTGGCAGATGGCCGGTACACTTTCCGGCGGAGAACAGCAGATGCTCGCTGTGGGCCGCGCACTTATGGCAAGGCCGAAGCTGATTATGATGGATGAGCCAAGCCTTGGCCTCGCTCCGCTTGTGGTGCGCGATATCTTTCATATTATTTCACAGATCAACGCGCAGGGCGTAACCGTACTTCTGATTGAACAGAATGCAAACGCTGCCCTGAAGCTGGCTGATACAGGCTATGTCATGGAACTCGGACGTATTTCCATGTCAGGAGGCGGCCGGGATCTTCTGCAAAACGAACAGATCCGCTCCGCGTATCTCGGAAAAGCCAAAGACGTTTCAAAATAATACTCCCATGCATCTGTGGATATTCCGTAACGTAATGTATTTCGTAACTTATGAGCAGTGAACACCCTAAAACAGATACGGCAAATCCGCTTCGGAATTGCCATCACACGCACGAAAGGAGATTTGAATATGAAACATAGTTCTTTTAAATGCAAAATGGCAGCATCTCTGATCAGCATGGCGCTTCTGTCAGCTCCCGTTGCTTCTTTTCCATCCTTTGCCTCTGATAGCGATGAACCGATCAAAATCGGTATCTTCATGACCTTTACAGGCAGCAACGCAGCCGGCGGACAGATGGAATTTGAGGGCATCCAGGCTGCCCAGAATGCCCGCCCTGAGGTTCTGGGCAGAAAAGTGGAATTCGTGATTGCAGATAACAAATCAGACGATGTAGAGTCTGTGACAGCGGCAGCCAGCCTTGTTTCTGCCAACTGCCCGATCGTTCTTGGCAGCCCTGGCTCCAGCTACTGCATCGCGGCAGCTCCTACTTTTGAGGCCGCAGGCATTCCGGTCATTACAACAACCGCAACAAATCCGCTTGTCACACAGGGAAATGAATGCTATTTCCGGCCATGCTATTCCGACAATTTCCAGGGCGCTGCCATGGCTCAGTTTGCAGCCAAAGACCTCGGCGCAAAGACGGTGGGGATCATCACAGATATCACAGACACCTATTGTATCGGCGCACGCAAATATTTTGTCGATACCTTTGGTGAGGAAAACGTTGTCGCCGATGTCCGGTACAACAAGGGCGATCAGGATTTTTCTGCACAGATTAACGCCATCCGCGAAGCTGACCCGGACGTTGTATTTTGTCCGACGCAGTATACGGAAGCTGCGCTGATTCAGATGCAGGCACATCAGATGGGATATTACCCGCAGTTCCTTGCCATTGACAGCTGGGAAGTGCAGGCCATGATTGACATTGCCGGCAAGGATACCGAAGGCGCTCTGTTTACCTGCTTCTTCGTTGCAGGCGACGAGCCGAATGAAACGGTGCAGAAATACCTTGACGACTATGACGCCATGTTCCCGGGCCAGTCCCCGAAAGGAAGCGGAA
Organism: Blautia sp. St.27G3; assembly: GCF_059728505.1. Taxonomy (NCBI): domain Bacteria; kingdom Bacillati; phylum Bacillota; class Clostridia; order Lachnospirales; family Lachnospiraceae; genus Blautia; species Blautia sp. St.27G3. The sequence continues at coordinate 1,284,881 of NZ_BAAGFO010000001.1, forward strand.
CTGCTCTTGGTTATGATGCTTACAACATTGCACTTGATGCGATTGAGAAAGCAGGCACCACGGACAGCGCAGCCCTCATCAAAGCGCTTGAGGAAAATGAGTTCACCTGCGTAACAGGGCAGATTAAGTTTGACGAGGAACACGACGCGATCAAAGATTCCGCATACATCAAGACCATCAAAGACGGACAATTTGTCTACTACGCACTGGCTCAGCTTGACACAGAATAAGTATCTGCAAGCTCCAGACACATACATTTTTGCAAGTGAAAACAGGGCTGTTCCCGGGACGATTTTTATGCGTGTAGCATATCGCGTCATTCTGGCAACAGCCCTGTTTTTATTTTGTTTTATCCTTATTTACAATGGCTAACGTTCCTCGTCAAAGGTTACGCATTCCGTCTCGTCACAGCAGCAAGCTGCTGCACCGGAAACATCCACATGCTCTGCATGGCAGGCACAGTTCTCATTGTATTTGCAGTGTACTGCCTCGCATTTAATATCTGCATGGAAGGACGGGCTTCCCATTGAGCTTTTCGCACTGTCTCTCTTGCGCTCCTCGAAGCTCTGGCAGCATGTATCCTGGCAAACTTTCGCATCCTGACCGCCAATTTCGATATCGCCTCTACTGCAATACATTGCATTGTTGTATACACAATTCTGTGCAGAACAAACTAAAGCTGGCATAATGTTACCTCCTGAATTTTATCATTTTCATGAGATAGTTTTTGCAGTTTGGGGCAAAATATACATCAAGTGGAAAGGTGAACTCAGTTTGCCCGCACTTCCTGACGCATAAAGCCGAGATAAGCTCCGCCGAAAGCTACGAGCAGCAGGGCGGCCAAGCCGGTGAGATGGGGCCAGACAAGCAATAAGCTCTGGCCGAGACTTAAGTAGCCGCTGACAGCGCCTACAAGCTGGTCTACTGTGACTACGTTGACGGAACGGACTCCGGGATTCATGATTGTAGATACTGCCTCGCTGTACAAATAATACGGGGAAAGACGGTTTATTCCAAGGTTCAGGGTATAGTGATCCATAGAATTTACCAGGGCGCTGTACTCATCGTTGATCGGATACATGGCATTTGCTATGATGCTTGCAACCAGGCTCATGAAGATTGCAAAGAAAATCCACAATGCGATGGAAGCCAGGGCTGAGGTTGCCGCATGGCGGCATACGACGGAAAAGAGAATCGAAATTGCAAGCCAGAATGCGACATAGATTACGGTAAAGGTCAGAAAAATGAGTACCCGCCATACTTCTTCTCCGGATGGCTTCAGGCCTGTAACCAAAACGCCCATTGCGCCAAGCATTGCCCCCATTGAATAAATGATTGTTGCAATAACGGCCGTTCCGGCCAGGAATTTACCGATGATAATGGAATCCCGGTAGATCGGCTGTGATACCAGCCGATTTAAGGTTCCGCTTGACCGTTCACTGTTTATGGCGTCAAATCCGAGCGCAAGTCCGATGATGGGTCCGAGCAGCGCGATAAAAGATAAAAAAGAAGGTATGGAGCTGCCGCTTGTGGTGTACAGCTTTAAAAACAGATAGTTGCTGTCTTCTGCATTTCCAAGCGCTGTCAATGCTCCATACAGACTGGCAAAGCTAGTACTTCCGATCAGAATCAGCAGAATCAGGAACCGTTTGCTCTTCAGATGGTCAGCCAGTTCCTTGTGATAAAGCGCTCCCAGCCCGGTCATACCGTTTACGCGTATCTTATTTTTCATATTTCCATCCATATTTTTTCTTTTTTTCCATACCATCTCTCTCATCACTCTGTCCTGCCTTTTCAAAATATCGTCTATAAATTTCATCCAGGTCGCCGCCGCGCTGGTGCAGATGCAGTACCGTATACCCGTATTCTCCCAGAAACTGCGTCAGAGATGCGCGAAGATCGGTCTTTGCATCAATCAGGAAGGTATTTCCTTCTTTACTGATCTTCCGGACTCCTTCCTGCTGTCGCAGCATCGCAAGCAGCCTGTCATCACAGGGCTGAACTTCAAGTTCCAGCAGATAGCTGCCATCCTTGCGAATCTGTTCTTCCAGTTCGGAAAGTGTACCGCTTGCAATCAGCTGTCCGCTCACAAAAATCCCGACTCTGTCACAGACCTGCTGAATCTGGTGAAGCTGATGCGAGGAGATCAGAATCGTCCGACCATCCTCCTGTGCAAGCTCACGAATCAAGGTCAGCAGCTCACGCATACCCTCGGGGTCAATTCCGAGTGTCGGCTCATCCATAATGATAATTTCAGGATCTTTCATCAGAACATCCGCAATTCCAAGTCTCTGCCGCATGCCCTTCGAATAAGTGCCTGCCTTTCGGTTGGCTGCCTGCTCCATTCCCACGCGCCGAAGCAGACCGTCAATCCTCTCCTCCAGCGCTTTTCCGGAAAGTCCGTTCATCCGCCCCGTAAAGCGCAGATTCTGTCTGCCTGTCATATCGGAATAAAATCCCACATTGTCAGGCAGATAGCCTGTGATGGATTTGACCTCCAGAGGGTTTCTCGTACAGTCCATTCCCTCAATCAGCGCACTACCCGCAGTCGGCTCCGTAAGGCCCAGCAGCATCAGGATTGTGGTGGTCTTTCCGGCTCCGTTTGGCCCGAGAAGGCCGAACACTTCCCCACGTTTTATGCATAGATTCAAATCATTTACTGCGATCTTCTCGCCATACTGTTTTGTCAGATGCGCGATTTCTATTACATTTCTGCTTTTTTCTGTCATGTTTACCGTCTCCCGTACTTTTTAAAGATAAAGCCAAGTCCGAACACCAGAACCACAATCACCGCAATGGCTGCAAGTCCCCAGGTCGTGGATGTCTTTACAGAAATACGAAAATCTGCATTTGACGAAACCTCGCTGTTACTGATCCGGATGCTCGTCACATAGTCGCCCGTGATTGCATTCTCACACGGCTTCACATAAGCCGTAATCTCTTTCGTCGCCCCGGCCTCCAGCGTATCAATCGTTGATTCCTCAAAACGTACCTCCCAGTTCGTCGGTGCAGATGAAGTCAGATTCAGATTCGTCAGATCAACGTTCCCGCTGTTTGTAATAGAAAGTGTCACCGCAGACTCCTTATTTTCGTAGGCGTCCAGACTGAGTCGCCCGTCCGGTGTAGAAAGCAGTACGCCATATGTACCGGTAATGCTGACCTTCAATTCCTCTTTCAATGTGTCATTCGCGGAAACTGCCGTACAGGGAATTGTATATTCCCCTTTTTCAACATTTGCCGGCGGAACAACTGTAACCGTAAGTCCCTGACTTTTCCCGGTATCTACGGAAAGACTGGCCACATTTGCCGCCTCACCTGACGGTGTAAACGTTACCTGCCATCCCTGCGGCGCCTGTGCTGACAGGCTGTAGGACTGATTGGTGCTGCGGTTATTCACAATCGTCGTATCAAAACTGAATGTAGTCCCGGTGGTTCCCTGTTGCTCCGGGTACTCTGAAGTAAAGCTGCTCTCCCCTGCATCTTCCTGACTCACGGTCACTTCCAGTTCCAGCGTATCTTTATTTCCGGTTCCTCCGTCTGCCTGCAATTCTACCGTATAGACACCCTCGTCCGTCCCTTCCGGAATTGTCAGGCTAAAATTTGCCAGTTCCTCGCCAGATGCCGTTTCTGTATCTGACGTGCCGTCCACATGAACCTTCGTCACCTGATTGCTTCCTCCTCTGAAATATCCGGTCCAGTTCTCCGGCAGGCTCTCCGCCTTCAACGCAATATCATGCCCTTCCCCGTCAAGACTGGAAAAATCCAGCGGAAAACTTACTGTCTCTCCCGCTTTTACCGTAATTCCAGGATAATCCGTACTCATATCAATCCCGGAAGCTCCTGCCGCAAATACAGGCGCCGGAACACTCATCACCGCTGCCATTAAAGCCGCTGCTGTCCCCGCGCCAACTCTTCTGCCAAAACCACTCACACACTTTTTCATTACAATACTCCTTTCCCCGGGAGGCTCTAATATAAAATAAATGCCTCTCGTCCTGTCCTGATTTTTGAAAAAAGTGTACCTGTAGTTTGTGTTTAGTTTTTGGAAATTCTGTGTTCCTTCTGTGGTAATTATGTGAAAAATTTGTGCACAAAAATAGGGCTGTCGCTTTCACGAATAAAATTTCGTATCAGGTGCGACAGCCCCATCTTTTTATTTTCTTATTTCCCAAACAGATCGCTATGTGTCCCGCTCAGCAGTCGGTCAAAACGTGATCCTTGCTTTTTCAGGAAGTAGACTACCCATTATTTCTTCTCCTCTTCCTGAACCGTCACTTCCCGAGCCGTTCTGGTCTTGATCTCTTCCTGCAAATCTGCGATAAATCCGGCCAGATCTTTCTGTCCTTCATCACCTGCAAAGCGACTGCGCACGGACACAAGGCCTTCTTCCTCTTCCTTTGCGCCGACAACTACCATATACGGCACTTTCGCAAGACGCGCCTCGCGGATTTTGTAACCGATCTTCTCTGCGCGTGCGTCAACACTGCTGCGGATGCCAGCTTCTTTCAGCTGCTCATTTACCTTTCCGGCATAGTCAAGATACTTGTCGGAAATCGGCAGTACGCGTACCTGCTCCGGTGAAAGCCAGGTCGGGAAAGCGCCTGCGAAATGCTCAATCAGAATGCCGATAAAGCGTTCAATAGAACCGAAGGCCACGCGATGAATCATGATCGGACGATGCTTCTCCCCATCTGCTCCGATGTACTCACAGTTAAAGCGAAGCGGAAGCTGGAAGTCAAGCTGAATCGTTCCGCACTGCCACGTTCTTCCGATGGAATCTTCGAGATGGAAGTCAATCTTCGGGCCATAGAACGCTCCGTCACCCTCATTTACAACATAGTCCAGGCCAAGGTCATCCAAGGCGCTTCTAAGTCCGTCTGTCGCCACTTCCCAGTCCTCGTCGCTTCCCATGGAATTCTCCGGACGTGTGGAAAGTTCCACATGATATTTAAACCCAAAGAGCTGATAAACCTGGTCAATCAACTTTGCAACACCCTTGATTTCATCGCGGATCTGCTCCGGCATCATAAAGATATGTGCGTCGTCCTGTGTAAAGCAGCGCACACGCATCAGTCCGTGAAGCTGACCGGATTTCTCATGGCGGTGTACCAGACCGAGTTCACCCATACGAAGCGGCAGATCGCGATAAGAACGCGGCTCTGACTGATACACAAGAATACCGCCCGGGCAGTTCATCGGCTTGATCGCAAAATCGGTCTCGTCAATCACTGTCGTATACATATTTTCCTGATAGTGATCCCAGTGTCCGGATGTCTCCCAGAGCTGACGGTTCAGCATGATCGGAGTGGAAATTTCCACATAGCCGGCTTTTGTATGGATCTCGCGCCAGTAATCCAGCAGCGTATTTTTCAGGATCATTCCCTTTGGCAGGAAGAACGGGAACCCAGGTCCCTCGTCGCGCATCATAAACAGACCCAGCTGCTTTCCAAGCTTTCTGTGATCGCGTTTTTTTGCTTCCTCCATCCGGGTAATGTATTCCTCCAGATCTGCCTTTTTCGTATAGGAGGTACCATAGATTCTGGTCAGCATCTTATTTTTCTCGCTGCCTCTCCAGTAAGCGCCTGCCAGGCTTGTCAGCTTAAATGCCTTTACCGGCTTTGTACTCATCAGATGAGGGCCTGCGCACAGGTCCACAAACTCGCCCTGCTGATAAAAACTGATTTCCGCATCCTCCGGCAGATCTTCGATCAGCTCTACCTTGTACGGTTCATCTTTCTCCTTAAAATAAGCAATCGCTTCGTCTCTCGGCTTTGTGAAACGGGTGATCGGAAGTGCTTCTTTCACAATCTTTTTCATTTCTGCCTCGATCTTTTCCAGATCTTCCTGCGTCAGCGGAGTCTCGCTGTCCACATCGTAATAAAATCCGTCTGCCACAGAAGGACCGATAGCCAGCTTAACAGACGGATACAGTCTCTTGATCGCCTGCGCCATAATATGAGAGGTTGTGTGACGAAATGCGCCTGCACCCTCCGGAGTATCAAAGGTCAGAATATTCAGATCGCTGTCCTCGCTCACTACGGTACGCAGATCCACAACCTCACCGTTCAACTCGCCTGCCGTTGCCACTCTCGCCAGCCCCTCGCTGATATCAGAAGCGATATCCAGCACTGACATCGGCTGTGCATACTCCTTTTTCGATCCATCCTTTAATGTAATAATCATCATTTATTCCTCACTTTCTTCCAAATCCCATTCTTCCCAATCGGTATCGTTCTTGCTGAAATCCCAGCTATTATGACTGAATAGATTTATGCCATCCCGCAGCGGGGACGTCAGCCAGCCCACTAAAACGCCGAACAACAGCACATCTGCCAGTAGCAGCGTCTTCTCCGCCGGCGTCCAGCTTGATAAAAACAACGTTTTCAGTTTATCCTTCATGCCGCTTCTCCTTCTTTCTTTTTTGTCTGCAAACTGCTTCCCCTTGCTTCAGCAACTATTTGCCTCATGCGGACATGCAGAACAAAAGTGTGCTTCGCACACCTTGCGAGTCAATAAATTTCAGAGCACAGCTTTTGTTCCGCGCGCGAAGCTGCGCATCCTGCCGGAGGCTTTTATCGTATGGGAGACGAAGTTTCCTATACGATAAAAAAATCCCATGCAATCCAAATCTTGGACTGCATGGGACGGGTAATCTTCATCACTCGCGGTTCCACCCTGCTTGTTTCACAGAACGCTGTTCTCTCAGCTGCGCCGCAAAACCTCTCATCTGACTGTAACGGAGTCACCGGACCGGATTGGGGCCACTCGGAGGTAGTTTTCAAATGGTTCCACATAAAGGCTTTCCAGCTTCCGCCTTCTCTCTGGATGCTTCCGCATTTTACTCTTCTCGTCATCGTGTTTTCGTTTGCATCAACTGTTTCTTACAGTATACCATTTTTTTTCGTTTGTCAAGGCATCAACACGCAGACCTGAAGAAATTTGGTGCTTTCTAAAGGAACTTCACCGAAGTCACTTTATTTTTCCCGTTCGCTGAGCTCACAATAAATCCAACCTCCGTAACCTTGCCTTTCGGTGTAATCCGTTTGTTCCAAGAAAGCGGCGTAACCGTGAGGTATTTTGATTTATACGAATAGTTTCCATTCCACTGCTGGGATTTTTTGATTGCATTTTTAAAGTTTACACGCACCTTCCAGTTAGAAATCTGATATTTGCTTTTGTTCGTGATTGTCAGTTTGTATTGCGTGTAATAACGATTCCCGCTCTTCCATGAATTGACCTCTTTCACAGATACTTTACAGTATTTGGACGAGGCCTTCACAGATTTGGCGCTGCCGGAACCAGAGGCGGTAGAATCCGGTTTCTTCCCAGAGGTCAATTCTTTTGCTAGCGAACCTTTGAATGTTTTGACGAGCCACTGGCCGGACTGTGACAAATCACTGGCCGTCCATCCGGACTTTTTCTTACAACTGCTCTTTAACAGCGCACTTGACTCATTTTTGTTCGAAAGATTCCATGCCACATATCCAATCCCATTTTTATTCAAAAAAGAGATCCATTTATTGGCTTCTGCTTCATTCACCCCTCCATTTCCGGAGGCATCACAGATACCAAACTCACTGACCAGAAGCGGCAGGCCTGCCTGAATTGCCTCCGTTGCCTTTTCACGATAGGACTCTCTGTGCGTGTTTGCGTAAAAATGCAGCGTATACATGATATTTTTGTAACCCTTAACCGGGTTCTTCGCCGCTGCGTCAACATCCTGTGACCAGGTAGGCGTCCCGACCAGAATCACCGCTTTTTTATCAATGGCCCGAATCTCCTTGATAACTGCCTGTGCATACGACCGGATTTGTTTCCAGCTTGTGCCCCCGTTTGGCTCATTGCATATTTCATAGATGACATTTTTATGATTTTTATATTTCTCTGCCATCTCTTTAAAAAAGGCAATGGACTGCTTCTTGTATGTATTCGGATTTCCATCGCTTAGAATATGCCAGTCAATGATCACATACAACCCAAGACCCGTAGCCGCTTTCACACCCGTATCAATCTGTTTTTTCAGATTTTTCCGGTTCGCACTTCCACCGGTACAATAACCATTGTACTCTGCCGTATACATGGCCAGACGCACCGTATTCGCGCCCCATTTATCCCGCAGATCTTTAAACGCTTTCTTCGAAATATATTCCGGATACCACGACAGGCCATGCGTGCTGACTCCTTTGATCTGAAAGGTCTTCCCTTTCTGATCCACAAGCTTTGTCCCTTTCACCGAAAGTCTTCCATGCTCTGAAACCGGCGTTGCCGCTGAAACCCGCAACGGCACCGCCAAAAAGAACATGCACATGCAAAACACGGTCACAATCTGCTTCCAGCCTGCCCCATTCAAAAACTTCCGGCATTGCGGGGCATTTTGCACTGAGTTCATATTGAAAATCCTCCTCTGCTTTTTATAAAATACGACGCTCCCTGGTACAAGGTACAAAAACGGGGTTCCAGCAAACAAGTCACCCCTTATTTTGTACCTTGTGCCAGGGGGCTGGCTATGAAAAAGTTGATATATACTTTTTAACTACTCATTCAAATTTTGGTATGTATGGGTGTACAGCTTAATAAAATATTTTCTGTTGTCATTTGTCTCCATTTGATTATAACTTTCGTGAAAATGATTAGCAACTGCTATCTGGGTCCCATAAACCTATCGCCATTCAGATGTATCATATGCTCCGGCATCTCAGCAATCCAGACCTCTGTCTCCCATGCAAGTTTTTCTGCAAACTTCTTATATGTTTTAAAATCCAAAAAAGCTGTCACAAATATTTTTCCTGCTGTAACATCTTTTGTCATTTCTTTAATTTCTAATATACGCTTTGAATCCATTGGGCCTATAGAAGTGACAGACTCAACGAAATAAATCCAATCCTTATCTTCTCGATACAGCACTACATCAGGCATCTTATCATGCAGCGTTATTTCAAATCCCAATTTTTTCAATTTATTTACATTTTTTACAAGATCTTTTTCTATTGTATCTCCAACATATAGACACTCTGAATTTGGTGCAAATCTCGGCGCAAATTCTTCAATAATAGCTTTCTGAAGTTCATTATGTTTGCCAGCAGAAAACTTAAAATCTTCACCATTTATATTTACTGGCATCATTGTCATTATCTTTTTTGAAGCATATATATCAATTAACTTTTCATGGTAGTATAGAAACTTTTTTAAGGATTCCTTCCATGCTGGCGTCTGCATAGTTCTCAAAATTTTTACGGTTTCTTCTGTCAATCTGTATCCATAATTCGGACTATTGGTTGCCTTTCCATTATCCTCAATCAATGCTGCTGTGCGAAATCTATGCAATGCTTGTTTTCGAAACGTTTCCCTGCTGTTCTTTTGGCATACCTACGGCTTTTAGGAACTCTCTTGCTTCTTCTATCTTATCACCCACAGTATCCCTCCAATATCAAATTGCAATTTGCTTCTGAATAATCCTTACTTTTTATCATTTTTCTTCCCATCTCTTGGATAGACTCCAAATCTGGTACAGGCATTGCATTAATCTCCGTAGAATTAACCTGTGTAGATCCATTCAAGATACGATAATATTCATCATATAGTGTAGAATTAAACAGTACATACAATCCATACACCAGACATTCCGACATCTGTGTTAAAACTCCATCAACAAAGTTAATTTTATTTTGTGTACTTATCTTTTTATATTGCGGAAACTCTTTTGCCAGATACACTCCACACTGTAATCTTCGTGGTTCTTCTTTCGCTGTAAAACGTTTCACAAATAAATAATTTTTGTTATCCTGCATCAAACCTCTTTGTTCAGTCACCACATATTCGTGTTCTTTCTGTATCGGGAATTCTACCTTTCCTTGCTTTATATGCTGCGAATAAAATAATGGTATTGCTCCTTCTTCTGCTTCATCTCTCAGAATCTCACGATTGCGGAAATCTACAGTCAATCCAGTTTTCATTTTCATACCAATTGCCGGAAGCGTTTTATCAAATTTATGCAGTTTTTTTAATACTTCCACTTCATTTTCATCCGTTACAAGATAGACATAATAATCTGAACCAGCCACAACCAAATCATACGGAACTGTTAATAATGTTATTTCTCCAAAATCACTGTTTGATTTCGAAGATGTGATTGTAATTGTTTCTGGCTTTTCGATCGTTTTTTTTACCTTGATAATAATAGTTTCCTGCAACACGCTTTCCTTGTCAAACACTTTACTGCGACTAGCAAAAAGATGAATATGTTCCAGCTTCCCTTCTGTCAGGAAATATTCTCTGAAACGTTTAAAATACGCCCCTAAGGTCCATGAACGTGGAATAATGTACACCATCTCCCCATTTTCGCATAAATTGAATAACCCCATAGATGCAAAAATAAAATATAAATTCGGTGCACCATAACATACTTCTGGCATTGCTGTTGCTTCCGGTGCATCTTTAGGAATTTTCATATATGGTGGATTTCCAATCACAAAATCATACTTTTTAGGTTCTACCCTGCCACCTATCATATGATTAAAATCCAAATACTGACTAAGAATATAATTATCTTCAATTATATTAACAATGAGCTCTTTCTTTGTCTTTTCCCTGCAGTATTCTAAGTTACGTTTTAGCAATGGTAATACATTACTGTCATTTTCATAACAGGTAAGTTCAACCTTCTGAATAAAATCTATTTTTTCTAATCTTTCAATAAAGGCGCATGATAATATGCCTGAACCTGCCCCGGCATCAAGCACACTTACTTTACTCATTTTTTCATCAATATTATATAATCCGGCCATAAAACGGGCAGTTTCCATACTAGTAAAAAACTGTCCATATTTTTTACGCTCTTTTTTCGGCATACTCTCTATATATTCGTTTGTAAGTTCTACAATTTTTTCCAGCATATTCCACCCACCTACAAGCCTTCTATTTTTTGCTATTATACTATAACATATTACCTTTTTCAACGCCCTTTTGCAAACATACGTTCTTTAACCAATGTATTTTTCACTTTAAATGACAATACAAAAACTCCCCTAAATTCTATAATATAAATAACACAATCTCCTCCGCACAAACCCAAATAATATTCATTCTCCCAACCTATACCATAGCAAGGGACAAACTATAATATAATCAAAGCAGAAACAAAAAACAGCGGAAAGGCACATCCCTCAGGAGCACCATCCCACTGTATTTTCCTGATCACAGTCAGCCTTCTGGCCGCATATGCAAAATAAGGGGTGACTTGTTCGCCAGAACCCCGTTTTTGCATATGCGGCCAGAAGACGTCCTCCATCCAATAAAATCCAATCCCTTACCTTAAAGCCCCTCCAGCTCCTCCATCCAGATAGCCACACTTGCATCGCTCGGCATCCGCAGATCACCTCTTGGTGAAAGTGCGACGCTTCCCACTTTCGGGCCATCCGGCACGCACGAACGCTTAAACTGCTGGGAAAAGAAACGCCAGTAGAACTTTTTCAGCCATTTCAGAATTACCGCATCCTCATACATGCCCGCAAAAGCAAGCTTTGCCACACGGTACAGCTTTGACGGAGCATAGCCAAAACGAAGCAGATAATATAAAAAGAAGTCATGCAGCTCATACGGGCCCACCAGGTCTTCCGTCTTCTGAGATATCTGGCCGTTCTCAGGCGGCAGCAGCTCGGGGCTGACCGGAGTGTCCAGTACGTCATATAAAATCTCGCTGATACGGGTATCACCGCAGGTATCTGCATAATAGCGCACCAGATGGCGTACCAGCGTTTTCGGTACAGAGCAGTTGACCGCATACATGGACATATGATCGCCATTGTAGGTTGCCCAGCCAAGCGCCAGCTCAGACATATCCCCGGTTCCGACGACCAAACCGCCCTTTTTATTTGCAATATCCATCAAAATCTGTGTTCGCTCCCTGGCCTGACTGTTTTCGTACGTCACATCATGGATCGAGGCATCCTGCCCGATATCACGGAAATGAAGGCTTACCGCATCCCGGATGTCCACCTCCAAAAGTTCGGCTCCGAGGCGTCTGGTCAATTCACACGCGTTGTGGTACGTTCGGTCCGTTGTGCCAAAGCCCGGCATCGTTACTGCCACCATCTGATTGCGCGGAAGCCCAAGCAGGTCATGCGCTTTTGTCATAACAAGCAGTGCAAGCGTGGAATCTAGTCCTCCCGATATCCCCACCACTGTACTTTTTGCGCCCGTATGCTGCAAACGCTTTTTCAGGCCAAGTGCCTGAATCATCAGAATTTCCTCGCATCTTTTTTCCCTGTCCTCTTTTCCAGAAGGAACAAACGGTGCTGCATCAAACTTTCTCGTCAACTGTGTCTCTTCTGTTTTTAAATGAAACGATGTCTTCACATACTGCCCGACATTTTGTATCTGAAACGACGTCATCCGCCGCCGCTCCGCGCGCAGCCGCCCGAGATCCAGCTCCGCATAGATCGCCCCACAGGAAAACCGCAGGGACTGTGCCAGAATATGTCCGTTCTCTGCCACAAGATCATGACCTCCAAACACGAGATCCTGTGTGGACTCTCCTTCTCCTGCGCTGGCATAAATGTAGCCGCAGAGCAGTCTCGCCGACTGTCCGGACACAAGTGCCTCCCGGTACACATCTTTTCCAGTCACCTCATCACTCGCAGACAGATTGACAATCACATCCGCTCCTGCCAGCGCATGCGCCGTGCTCGGCGGGTTCGGCGCCCACAGATCTTCACAGATCTCAGCTGCTACGGTAAGTCGCATACCGTCGCAGCAAAATAGCTGCTGTGTGCCAAACGGAACTTTCATACCCTCGCATATAAGATACTCCACCTGCTCATTGCCTGGCGTAAAATAACGCGCCTCATAAAATTCATTATAATTTGGAATATTTCTTTTCGGTACCAGGCCAAGCAATCTGCCATCCGAAAATACAGCCGCTGTATTATAGAGCTTCTCTTCTTTTTCCCAGGGCAGCCCCACAAATACCAGTGCATCCTCTCCTTTTGTCTCTGCGATCAACTGAAAAAGTGCTTCCCGCGCCTCATTCAGAAGCTTTTCCTGCCAGAACAGGTCTTCACAGGTATAGCCGGTCAAACACAATTCCGGAAATACAATAATCTTTGCCTTTTCCTGCAATGCTCCTTTCAGTTCCCGGGAAATACTTTCCAGGTTAAACCTGCAATCTGCAACCCGGATTTCCGGAGTTACTGCCGCCACTTTTATGAAACCATCCCTCACACCAAGTTCCTCCTGACTGCTCATTTCTCTTTCCGGCCGATTCTGATCTGCCGGCCCTATTACTTTACACTTGCCCTTTATCTGTCGGCCTTTTTCAGAAGCGCACGCAGCTCCTCTACCTCCACACGATACGTTTTCTGACAGAACTGACAGTTTACTTCAATTGCTTCGCCCTCATCAATCATTTCCTGTAAATCCTTTTTCCCGATACTGATCAGAGCCCGCTCAATCCGCTCTCTGGAACAATCGCAGTGATACTGCGTCGGAACTGTATCCATAATCTCCACCCCGAACTCTCCAAGCAGCTCGCCCAGAATCTGTTCAGGTGTCATCCCAGCATCCAGCATGGCTGTTACGGAACTCACCTCTGCCAGCTTCCTTTCCAGACGCTCCACAACGTCCTCTGAAGTAAAAGGCATCAGCTGAATAATAAAACCACCGGCCTGTTTTACTGTATTGTTTTTCTCCATCAAAACGCCAAGACCGACGGAGGAAGGCACCTGCTCTGACACGGCAAAATAATACGTGAGATCGTCGCCGATCTCTCCCGTCTTTAATTCGCACTGACCGATATACGGTTCCTTCATGCCAAGATCCTTGATCACATTCAAAATCCCGATGCCAATCGCGCCGCCCACATCCAGTTTTCCTTTTTCGTTTGCATGGAGCACCACGCCAGGGTTCTGCACATACCCTTTTATGTTTGCCTTCGAATCCGCAGTCACCGTAATACCGCCGATCGGCCCGTTTCCTTTCATCTGAAGTGTCAGAATGTCCCTCTCACCCTTCATCATAGCACCCATCATAGCGCCTGCCGTCAGCAAACGCCCGAGCGCTGCAGTCGCCACCGGACTGGTATTGTGGAAAGACCGTGCCATCTCCACGGACTCCCTTGTCGTCGCTGCAAACGCGCGAATCTGCTGGTTTGCAGCCGTAGCTCTTACGATATAATCCATCTGTCTTGTATCCTTTCTCTTCCTATAATATCCCCAATCCTCCGGCAATCATACCTCCCAAAAGGCCAGCCGCATAAAGCAGCCCCGTGATCGCCAGGTTCGTTTTTTTGCTTTCATTTTCCCGGTATAAAACAAGCAGTCCGGTACCCGCGCTGCAAAGAAGCCCGGAAAATAAAGCGCCGCTCCCGATGATTCCTTCCAGGAAAAGCTGGGTAATCAAAACCGACGCCGCACAGTTCGGTATCATGCCGACCAGTCCCGCAAACGCCTCTGACACAACCGGCACACCCGCAATCCCCTGCGAAGCCCCGGCAATTCCGCTCCATTCCATTCCTAAACCAATCGCCAGAGAGATCACGAACAAAAAAACCGCGGTTCGAATCGTATGGTTCAGGGCTGAATATACAATCCCATGTTCCCCGCAGCCGCAGTGCTCATGCTCACACATATGCGGGTGCTCCGGCATCTCTTTTCTGCGCCCGAACAAGTGCTCAACTGCCAGATCAGTCAAAAGTCCGGCTGCTGCCGCCACTGCCACTTTAACCAGAAGTATTCTCAGAATCACAGCCGCGTGGATTCCCTCCGATACCATAATCGGAAGCATTTCATCCGAAGTAGATAAAAATACGGAAAGCAGTGTTCCCGGAGATACCATACCGCCGGCAAACAGGCCTGCTGCCGCTGCTGAAAATCCGCACTGCGGAATAATCCCGATCAAAGCGCCCAGAAGGGGCCCCGCCTTCCCTGCCTGATAGATGAGTTCTTTTGTCCTTTGACTCATCCTGTGCTCTGCATACTCTACCACCAAATAGGAAAGGTAAAGAAACGGCAGAAGCTTCACACAATCTACCACACTGTCAATGAAAATTTCCCGCATAAATTCGCCTTTCTTTCAGTCAACATTCTGTCCTGACTATATGTGTCCTTGTCAGTCCAAGGTATCATAGCACAAAAAGAGGCAGCTGCACAATACATATTTCCTGTGCAGCCACCTTCTATTTCGTATGGTTCTCTTCGATCAGTCGTCTTCTCCTAGATTTTTCTCCTGCATTTCCTGGATATCCTGGAACACGGAAAGCATCGGCTTTACTTTTTCGTGCCGGAATTTCCGGGCCACGTAATTCTTCGTGCATTTGATAACCTGTGGAGAGAGTACCAGAACGCCGATCAGGTTCGGGATCATCATCATACCGTTAAACGTATCGGAAATATCCCACGCAAGCTGTGCCTTCATCAAAGAGCCGGCAAGTACAATCCCTACAAATACCACCCGGTAAATGGTAACGGATTTTGTTCCAAACAGATACTCACATGCAGTAGAACCGTAATGGCTCCATCCAAGTACCGTCGAATACGCAAACAGTAAAATGGCAATTGCCACAAACCATGCGCCCGGTTTTCCGAATGTCTGTAAAAACGCATAACTCATCAGAGAGTTGGATTCAATCGCAGCCGCTGTCTCTGTCAGTTTTCCGGTAACGAGATCTACTGCACCGGAACAAAGAATCGTCAGAGCAGTCAGCGTACAGACAACGATCGTGTCCGCAAACACTTCAAAAATGCCCCACATCCCCTGACGCACCGGCTCCTTTACATTGGAACTGGAATGCACCATAACAGACGAACCAAGTCCCGCCTCATTCGAAAATACACCGCGCTTCATACCCATCTGCATCGCCAGCGCAATCCCGGAACCAACTACGCCGCCTGCCGCTGACTTCAGGGCAAATGCGCCTTTAAAAATAGAAACAAACGCTGCCGGAACCACGTCAATATGTACACAGATAATCACAAGTGTTCCAATCAGATAAACAACTACCATAAACGGAACAATCTTTTCTGTCATGGTGGCAATCCGCTTGATTCCTCCCAGGATCACAAGCGCAACTGCCAGAACAAGGAAAATTCCTGTCGCCAGCTCCGGAATGCCAAACGCAGTCTTTACATTGCCAACCATGCTGTTTACCTGGCTCATGTTTCCGATGCCAAACGACGCCAGAAGGCAGAAACAGGAGAAAAGAACGGCCAGCACGATGCCGATCTCTTTGCAGCCCTTTTTGGCTCCGAGTCCGTCACGCAGATAATACATGGCGCCTCCGCACCACTCTCCCTTTTCATTTTTGCGCCGGTAAAGAATACCCAGCACATTCTCAGAATAGTTCGTCATCATTCCGAAAAATGCAATCAGCCACATCCAAAATACGGCGCCCGGACCTCCGACTGCAATGGCTCCGGCCACACCGACGATGTTTCCGGTACCGACCGTTGCTGCAAGCGCCGTACAAAGCGACTGAAACTGTGAAATTGATTTATCGTCCGTATGTTTTGTTACATGTTTTTCGCCGAAAATAGCACCAATTGTGTGCCGCATCCAGTATTTAAAATGACTCAACTGAAAAAAACCTGTCATACACGTCATCAAAACGCCCGCAAAGCCAAGCAAAATCAGCGCCGGCCAGCCCCACACGATATTATTGACGGTACTGTTCACCTGTGTAATCACATCAATCATGTTTCATCCATCCTCTCTTTTTTCATAATCTCCCTGCAACCGCCGAATACCGGCTTCTATACAGAATATGCCGCGTTACCCGCGCATAAACCTCTTTAAAAATTCCTGTGTCTTCGGATTTTGCGGATTGCTGAAAATCTGCTTCGGATCTCCTGCTTCCTCGATCACTCCGTCCGCCATATACACAACATGATTCGACACATCCCGCGCAAACGCCATCTCGTGCGTTACAATAATCATCGTCAGTCCTTCTCCTGCAAGCT
The DNA here is from genome assembly GCF_059728505.1 of Blautia sp. St.27G3. NCBI lineage: Bacteria > Bacillati > Bacillota > Clostridia > Lachnospirales > Lachnospiraceae > Blautia > Blautia sp. St.27G3. The sequence continues at coordinate 1,301,830 of NZ_BAAGFO010000001.1, forward strand.
GCTTCATAACATCAAGCACCTCGCCCACCATCTGCGGGTCCAGCGCTGACGTCGGTTCATCAAACAGCAGAAGCTCCGGCTCCATTGCCAATGCCCGCGCAATCGCCACACGCTGCTTTTGTCCGCCGGAAAGCTGACGCGGCTTCGCATTGATATACGGAGCCATACCAACCTTGTCCAAAAATGCAAGCGCGCGTTTTTTTGCTTCCTCTTTGTTCTTTTTCAACACTTTGGTCTGCCCGATGATACAATTCTGCAACACCGTCATATTGCTGAACAGATTAAAACTCTGAAACACCATGCCAACCTTTGCACGATATGCCGCCGCATTCGTATGTGCCGCCGCAATATCCTCTCCATGATACAGGATCTCGCCGGTCGTCGGCGTCTCAAGCAGATTCAGACAGCGCAGCAGTGTGGATTTTCCGGAACCGGAGGCCCCGATGATACACGTCACATCCCCGGTCGAGACAGAAAAATCAATATCCCGCAGGACCACATTTTTCCCAAAGGTTTTGCTCAGATGATTGATTTTGATGATTTCCCCGCTCATTCGTCCTCCTCCTTTTTCGCCGTATAGCTGTACAGACCGCTTGTATGCGCCAGCGTATCCGTGGTCGCCAGATCATAATTATCGCTTCCGTCCATCTTTTTCTCCCACAGCCTGAGCAGCCTGGAGCATGCAAAGGTCAGGATGAAATAGATCACCATCGCAATCGTGAAAGATTCAAAATAGGTATACAATGCTCCCGCCACACTTTTTGCCGCATAAAACATCTCCACAATGCCAATTACGGACAGTACGCACGTATCTTTGATATTGATAATCAGATTGTTTCCGATCTGCGGCATGATATTGCGCAACGCCTGCGGCAGAATCACATAAAGCATGGTCTGCACATGTGTCATACCGATGGCCTTCGCACCCTCCGTCTGACCGGGGTCAATGGAAAGAATCCCGCCCCGGACCGTCTCTGCCATATATGCGCCCGTGTTGATGGATACAATAAAAAATGCCGCAAACCACATGGACATATTGATGTTAAACACCGCAGAAGAACCGAAAAAGATGAACATCGCCTGCACCATCATCGGCGTACCGCGAAATACCTCAACATAAATATTCAAAATGAGCCGAACAACCCAGAGCAATGCCCGCTTAAAAATATTGTCCTTTTTACTTACCGGTATGGTCTGAACAATCCCGACCGCAAAACCGATGATGCAGCCAATAAATGTACTGATAAGCGCAATCACCATTGTATTTTTTGCGCCGTCCAGATAAGCCGGACCACGCTCCTGCAAAATATACACAATCCTGCCCCAAAAATCCTGTGGCATATTCTCTCTCCTCCCTTTACCTGCAAATTCATGCTACCTCTGCCCAATGCTTTTATGTAATTGAGCAGGAAAGATTTCTTCCTTACTCGCCGCGCCGCCCGCATGTCGCTTCAGCGACAATTTTCCTAATGCGGGCGTATACAATCGAGTAGGAAAGTTTTCTTTCTTACTCGCCGCGCCGCCTGCATGTCGCTTCAGCGACAATTTTCCCTGTGCGGGCGTATACAATCGAGTAGGAAAGTTTTCTTTCTTACTCGCCGCGCCGCCCGCATGTCGCTTCAGCGACAATTTTCCTAATGCGGGCGTGCGCATAAAAGGGGCATTTGCACGTTTGAAAAAGTTGATCTGTGCAATGCCCCTCATATCAAACTAATTTATTCTGCATCGGAAAGCGGCTGAACGGAAATTGCCTCGTTCATCATTTCTTCGTAATCTTCTGTTGTCATGTTCTCCAGGACACTGTTGATGGCATCTTTCAGCTCATCATTGCCTTTTTGCAGAGAAATACCGATATTAATTTCCTCGTCGGAAACCTGGAATTCTCCATCTCCGCCTGTAAAATCAAGCAGTTTAAAGTCCGGATACGCAACGCATGCAGCCATACCAGTCGGCATATCCGTCACAACGAGATCACACTTATCAGCATCCAGTGAAACCAGCATAGCCGGAGCCGATTCCTGTGCCGGAAGAATATCCGCATCCTCGATCTGCGGCAGGCATACGTCATACCAGATGGTGTTAAGCTGAGATGTGCATGTTGCGCCTGCAAGGTCTGCCACGCTCTTCGCTTCCGCGTAATCGCTGTCAGCTTTTGTCAGTGTAATAATTGACGCATAATAATACGGTTCTGTAAAATCTACCATCTGCATACGTGCAGAAGTGATGGACTGTCCCGCGATCACACAGTCCACGGTGCCGGACTGTACTGCCGGTACAAGGGAATCCCAGTCAAGCTTCACAATCTCCAGCTCATACCCAAGCTCCTCACAGATGTGCTTCGCCATCATAACATCATATCCATATGCATATTCGGAGCTGCCTGCAATCGGAACCGCACCGTTCTCATCGGTTGCCTGTGTCCAGTTGTACGGCGCATAGCCGCATTCCATTGCAACCTTCAGTGTCTTTGTCTCCTCTGCAAACGCCGTACTTCCGACGCCGAGAACCATCGCTGCCGTACAAAGCAGGGCAGCCGCAGCTTTTCCATTCCTTTTCATTAACCTCTCCTCCTAATCTCAATAAAGTATAAGACGCAAAAAGGCCCCTCAAGCAGGAGCCTCCTTGTTCCTTATTGTTCATTAATATACCATAAAAACGTATAAAATACCAAAAGTTTTTTCTATTTTTTATAATTTTGTTGTATAGTGACAAATTATGTGATTGCAGCTCTGTGTTTTACAGAAAGATTGTCTATTCAAGCGGTGTCGTCAGGCCATAACTCTGCCTGTTCTGATTTACAAAAACTGCGCGAACACCGAAGCGCCCACCACAGTCAAAAGTCCGGATACCGCAATTGACAGACTGCTCATTGCTCCTTCGATCTCTCCGAGCTCCATCGCCTTTGCTGTTCCGATGGCATGCGCTGCGGTGCCGAGCGCAATCCCCTTTGCAATCGGCTCCTCAATATGAAACAGTCTGCAAATATGTTCTCCGATCACATTTCCAAGAATCCCCGTTACAATAATCACTGCCACTGTGATTGTCACAATCCCGCCAAGCTCCTGTGAAATTCCCATACCGATTGCTGTCGTAATGGATTTCGGCAACAGTGTCACGTATTCCTCGTGGCTGAAGCCAAACAGCGCCGCCATTGCAAGAATAGAAAGAAGGCTTGATGCCACACCGGAGAGAATCCCTGCCATGATCGCCTTGCTGTTTTTCTTCAGTAATGTGATCTGCTCATAAAGCGGTATCGCGAGACATACGGTTGCAAGAGTCAAAAGATACGAAAGGAGCTTCGCTCCCTCTTCATACCGTTCATAATCAATTCCAAATACAGTCAGAACTACTATCACCGCCACAATCGAAACAAGCAGCGGATTGCAGATTGCAAGCTTTAGTCTCCTTTTCAGAAAAAGGCCAAACTCATACGCAAGCAGGCTGACCACCACGCCAAAAAATACAGAATCACACAGTATCTCTCTCATTTTTCCGCTCCTTTCTGCCCCTGCGGATTACCGCCTGCGTTGTCTGTCCGGAAACCGCCATGACAACCACGGTGGAAACCACCGTAACTACTATGAGCTGTCCCAGAATCGGACGGATGCGTTCCCAGGACTGCATCAGCCCCACTGCCGCCGGAATAAACATCAGCGGCATAATTTCCACCAGAAACTTCCCTGCATCCTTTACAGCCTCCAGCGGAAGGATGCGCAGACACAAAACAGCCAGCATCAGGACAAGCCCATAAATGCTGGCTGGTATCGGCAGGGGAAGCAGCGCTTTCAGCCCTTCCCCTAAAAATGAAATCCCTGTAATAATCAAAAACTGACGTACGTATTTCATAATTGAATGCCTTTCCTGTATTTATACGGCTGTTTTCATTTCCGAAATGCCGTTTTTGTCCTGAAGCCGTCTCTTACATCCGCTCCGGCGCCGAAAATCCAAGCAGATCAATGCTTGTCTCAAGCACTCTCCGCGTCAGAGAAAGAAGCGCTATCCAGCTTGCCTTGCGCGTCTCATCCTCCTCCGTCAGAATCTTTGTCTCATGATAAAAACGGTTGAATGCATTGGCAAGATCATAAATAAACGAACAGATTTTATGCGGCGCAATCTCCTCGTATGCCTGAGCAATGACGCTGTTAAACTTCACAAGCTCCATCATAAGCCCTTTTTCACTGTCACCGCACGGAGCCAGAATCGCCCCGCCGCAGATTTCCCTTCCGCCCGCACAATATTTATTCAAAATAGACTTAATCCGCACGATCGTGTACAAAATATACGGCCCCGTATTTCCTTCGAATGAAGTAAACTTCTCCGTATCAAAGATGTAATCCTTGGATGCCTGATTGGAGAGATCGCCGTATTTAATTGCGGAAAGTGCGACCAGCTTCGCCGTCTCCCTTGCTTCCTCCGGGTCTACCTCATGATTTTCCGTAATCTTCTTATACATCTCTTCGTTAATCCCGGAAATCAGTGTTTCGAGACGCATCACACCGCCATCTCGCGTTTTGAATGGCTTGCCGTCTCTTCCATTCATCGTTCCAAAGCCCAGGAACCGAAGGTCTGTATCGTCCTCCACCAGCTGCGTCTTGCGCGCGCAGCGGAATACCTGTGTAAAATGCATATCCTGACGCTTATCAGCCAGATAAATCATACGATCCGGATGATACTGCTTCATACGGTCAATGATTGTTGCCAGATCTGTCGTTGTATAGAGCGCTGCACCGTCAGATTTGAGGATAATGCACGGAGGAATCTCCTTCGTGTCGCTCTCTTCTTTGATATCCACAATCAGTGCTCCCTGGTCCTCATACGCATAACCTTCTTCTTTCATGCGGGCAACCATGTCCGGTATGTAGGGCTGTGCGTCCGATTCCTTTTTCCAGAGATCAAATTCTACGTTCAAATTGCTGTAATTGCGCTTCAGGTCAGCCACTGACACGTTCAGGATGTGCTGCCACAGCGCATGATAGCCGCGCACACCCTCCTGCAGCTTTGCCGTTGCAGCCAGCGCTTCTTCTTTATAGGCAGCATCCGCTTTTGATTTCGCACTGGCAGTAGGATAAATCTCCTCCAGCTCTGAGATCGTAAACGGCGCCTCCTGCGGATAGTCTCCCGCATAGCCCTCATCAAAATAAATCAGATCCGGCTGCCGCTTTTTCACTTCTGTAATAATAAGCCCCATCTGAAGTCCCCAGTCGCCAAGATGCACGTCGCCGATCACTTCATGCCCTGCAAAACGACAGATCCGTTTGACACTCTCACCGATGATTGCAGAACGCAAATGTCCTACGTGCAGAGGCTTCGCCACATTCGGTCCGCCGTAATCCACCATAATTTTCTGCGGTTTGTCCGCTTTTTCCACTGACAGACGTTCATCCGCCTGCATTTCCAGCAGATAATCTGCCAGAAAGCAACCGGATACCTTCATATTAATAAAGCCAGGATTCACTGCGCTCACTTCGGCAAAGGTAGGATTTCCCTGCAATGCCTCAGCTACCTCCTGTGCAATCGCAATCGGAGCCTTCTGATATTTCTTTTTGGCCGCCATTGCACCGTTACACTGATATTCACACAAATCGGGGCGGTTCGAAATTCCCGTCCTGCCATAAGATGCATCATAACCACAGGCTTCAAATGCACTCATAACCTCCGCGCTGATCAAATCCAGAATCTTTTTCATTCTTCTTACCCATCCTTCTTCTGCATACTGTCCGAAAACGTTATAACAGTATAACACAGAACTTTCCGTACCTACAATCCCTTTTTGAGCTCTTTTTCAATCCCTCGTTTTTTCATCCTGTCCTCAGTCCACATAACTGCCGCAGCTCCCACCGCCACAGCCGCCAGTGCCTGCCAGTTGTAAGCACAGAAAAAACCTGCCAGAGCAAACCGGTCCCGAAAAGCAAGCGCAAGCACGATACTCAGAAATACAAAGCCCCACCATACTACGTCCCTGCCGCGAATAACCCAGTCCTTCTGAAGTGCCTTCCAGCCCTTCACACTCTCTTCATACAGTCTTCGAAAAAGCTTTCTCATATAGATCAGGCTGTTGCATGCCGATGATACCAGAAGCGGCAAAAAGAAAAACGAATACCGGAAAATCATGCTTCCGCCCGTCTCCCTGAAATCATACAGCAGCCCTTCCGACGCTGTATCCCGAACATAATGCAGCATCACTTCTCCGGAAAGCCGAATCATCACCGAAGCCTGCACAAGAAAAAAGCAAAACAGACCAAAGTAAACGGTCAGTACCAGTTTCCTCCCATTCATACGCCACAGCTCTGAAAACAACAGCTCTTCCTTCCACAAAATCCGTTCCAGAAATCCGTTTACCAGACACCCAAGCAGACAGAACACGGTAAAAACTCCCAGTCCTCTGCCTCTCCATACCTCTTCTGTTAAAAGCGGCAGAAGTACGCAAAACTTTGCCGCATTTTCTGCGCCAACCAGCACATGAATCTGCCACGAGGCAAATCCCGCACGCCTTTTTTGCACCTGTTGCAAATGACTCGCATTCTTTACTTTGTGCACGTTGTATTCTCCTTTTTCTTTTATTGTTCAACCTGTTATGAAATTTGAGATATTTTTTAGTATATGTCATTTTTCTGAAATTTATTTTGACTCAAAACAAAACAGCGCCCGTCTTTTTACATGACTGGCACTGCTCTGTATAACTTCACTATTTTAGCATCCCTTTTTCTTTTCAATAATTTTCTACTATTTACTGTTCCTTTGCATTCAGTACTCCGATAATGTGCTCCTTCTGCCGCTCGACATGACGGCTTGTCACCTGCATGGCCAGCTTCTCATCTCTTTGCTCCAGAGCATGAAGAAGTTCCTCATGGTCTTTCACCAGAACGCTGTGAGACTGGCGGTCTTTCAGATACTCCATCCGATAGCGGTACATCTGCTCACGCAGATTATTCAGAATCTGTACCAGTCTTCCGTTTCCGGTTGTCTCATAGATCGCTTCATGGAAATTCATATCAGCCTGCGCGCAGGCTCCCACGTCATTGCCATATAGCGTATTTTTAAAATCTTCAGATAGCTGCCGGATTTCTTCAAACTGTTCTCTCGTAATCCGCTTGCAGGCATATTTCACCGCAAGCTCCTCCAGTGTCATGCGAACCTCCAGCACATCCTCAAGGTCAGAGATTGTAATTTCTGCCACAACCGCCCCTTTGCGCGGAATCATCAGCACCAGTCCTTCCAGCTCCAGCTTCCGGATTGCCTCGCGCACCGGTGTTCTGCTCACCCCAAGCCGCTGAGCCAGATGAATCTCCATCAGCCGTTCTCCCGGCGCCAGTTCCCCCCGCAGGATTGCCTGACGAAGCGTCTGAAATACCACATCCCGCAGTGGAAGATACTCATTCATCTGCAACTGAAAATTATCCGTCATATGTACCTCCTTACCGTATATCCTGTTGTTAAATCACGCCCGAATCATTTGCCGGAAATCAAACCCTCCGGCTCCTGAAGAATTTCGTCAGAACTACATTTTTAGCCATCTCCCCGGCCTCAAGCTCCTCATACGCGCGCCTCGCCGCCTGCTCGTCATCGAACAGTCCAAATACGGTCGGCCCGCTGCCGCTCATCATGGCATTCAGAGCCCCCTGACGCTTCATACAATTTTTTATTTCCCCAATCACCGGACAGGACGGAATCGTAACTGTCTCAAGAACATTCCCCATCAATTCCGCTATCCGGTACAGGTCCTTGTCCCGGACCGCCTGCACCTGTGCGTCGATATCCGGATGACTGACCAGTTTGTCAACTTGAAGATTTCCATAAACGAAGGCTGTTGAAACGTGAACCGGAGGTTTTGCCAGCACCACGAATGCATCGGGTGCATCCGGCAATGGAGTGAGTATATCTCCGATTCCTTCCGATAACGCCGTCCCGCGCATCACGCAGAAAGGAACATCCGCTCCGATTCTCACGCCCCGTTTCATCAGCGCTTCCTGCGAAAGCCCCAGTTCGAATAACCGGTTCATCCCTACCAGCACTGCCGCTGCATCCGAACTGCCCCCCGCCAGCCCGGCCGCGATCGGAATACACTTCTTCAAATGAATGCTCACGCCCTCCTGGATTTGAAATTCATCCATCAGAAGCTTTGCCGCCTTGTACACGAGATTATCCTCGCCGGTAGAAAGATAAGCAAGATTCGTACTGATTGAAATCCCGGGCTCCTGCTGCCGCTTCAGCTTGAGCTGATCATACAGACACACACTCTGCATAATCATCCGCAGATCATGATATCCATCTGCACGACGCCGCAAAACATCAAGTCCCAGATTTATCTTTGCCATCGCTTTCAGCTTTAATTCCTTCATTTTGGGTTCTCTCCTGTATTTTGTATACAATATAGTCCTATTTTATCCTCCCCAAATCACAGTGTCAATAAAAGAAACGCCAATTTTCCGTCATTTTTTTTATGAAAACTGACGAACTTCCTACGAATTATCGTCTCCTGCTGCTTTCCACTAATCGAATTTGTTTCTATCCAGTTTTGTCTGCATCAAATGCATGTCATTTATATTACGAAAACTGTCTGCTCATACTCTTCATCAGAATCAAACACTGTCCCTTTTTCAGCTCCTCCGACTCCAGGCTGTTCATCTCCATGATCTGTGCCGGCGTCAGATAATACTGCTTTGCAATGTCCCACAGACTCTCTTTTCCCTGTACAATGTATCCGGTAATGCCCGGCACTGCCTCCAGGTCTTCGAGTGCATAATCTTTTTCCTCAATTGCCCGGATGCACTGCTGTGTCTGCGCACGCGCCACAAAAAGATTCAGTGAAACAGTCACTTTCACCTCAATCTCCTCGCTGTCCGCCATCGTAGCCAAAAGCTGTTCCATATCCGCGGTTAGCGTAAAACGGCAGGAGGCGTCAATTTCCGGTACCTGTGCCACATGCGTAAACGGAATAATCCCATCCAGCACGGCAAACGGCATTGCATCGTCAGAAGAAATATATAGAATCGAAACCGGTACAGCCCCTTCAATCCGGATACCTTCCTCCACAATCTCCGTATTGTCAATCTTGATACTCCCGTTTGCGTGGCAGATTTGCAGAATCCTTGGCTTTGCCCCCTGGATGCGGATTCTGCCTGAAACCTTGCATTTTGACTCGTTTTTCATAACAAGGCTCTCATACGTTTCCTGGCTGACCGCCAGATCAAGGTCTTTCTCCGGCGAATAAACGTCCTCCAAAATCTCCGCTTCCTCAGTCCCATACAGACGTATCTCAAATTCAAGGACACCCTCGAGATGGAAAATCCTCATTTCCCCATCCGTGTCCTCTTTCGCAGTCAGCTCCGGCTGCGTCAGCGATACTTCCATATCCGGAACCAGCGTTGCCGCACAGCCGGCACATTCTATCTCCCCTTCAAACGGAATCATCTGTTCCTGCCACTGTACGCTCTGCGTTTCATCATCCGTCCGGTACAGCACAAACATGAAAATATTACCCCGGGCAGAAAATTTTCCGTCCTGCAGAGAAATTCGGCATCCGCGCAGCTGTACACTGTCCCACAGGATTTCATGCACATTAGGCTTATTGGACGGAATCTGGATTTCCTCTTTGAGCCTCAAAATGTCCTTTTTCTGCACTTCAAGCTGCATCAGTTCCAGACGCTTTCTCCGCTCGCAAAGTTCAAGCGCAGACTGCGTTTCCACTGCTGCTGACATATCATAAATCTCATCCACGGCAGCCGAAAAGCTCAAGATAGCGCGAATTGCCAGTTTTCGGGAATTAATCAGTGTCACACTCAGGTCTTCCGTCTCATACCGGACACGCACATTGTCCCCGGATTCCAGCCCGTCTACTGCGATTGCCTCGTCAAAAGGCAGCCTTGTATCAAGACGGTGGATCTGTCTTTCCTTCGTGTCATCCAGATACAGAATACTTACTTCCATGTACCCGTCTACAAAAAGCTTTCCGGCCTCTGCTCTCGTATGCTCCAAAGTAACGCGTTCTCTGCTCTGGATAATCATCTGCGCGTCAGGGCGCACGTCCGGTACATTCAGATCTTCATCCAGTGTAATCTGTGTCTCCGCTTGTTTTGCCTGCCTGCACATATGTATGTTTTTCATTAAAAGTTCCATATGCTTCCGCCTTTCTTTCCATAATGATCACTGATTCTCCAATACTACTGTATCAGAACCTCTTTATCCCGCAGCTCCACCTTCACTACAAGGTACGGATACGAAGGTTCCTTCGGAAGTTTTTCCTGACCGGACGGACCGAGCAGGCGCGTATCAAAATAGACCGTCTCTGCGTCCTCCGTACAGCCTGCAACTTCAATACTGTAGCCTCCCGTTTTCTGTTCCCCGTAGCCGCGAATGAGATACAGAGCCGTCCCGTCCGTATAGGTCATTCGTATTTCATTCTGTTTATTTTCTTCTATCAGGCCCGCGAGCTCCTCGGGAAGTCTTCGCGGATCCATTACCGTAAAGTCCACTTCTTTTCTCTCACTCTCTGCTCCGGTATCGGCAGCACTGCAAGCTGAAAGCATGACTGCGAGAAGTACAAAAAAGAAGATCAGGTATTTACATTTTTTCATTTCAGGAGCCCATTCCGCTGCTTTCTATTATTGATATGGTGGGCACGGGCAAAATATGACTGGAATTTTTCAAGCTTCTTTAGTATACTGTAACGGATGAGCCTGCGTGTTTTTTCATCGCTGTTTCGGCAGCTTTTGGACTGTGCGGCGCGGCTCAATATGCAGCATTTGGAGGAAAATACAGATGAATAAAGTTCAGACATCGAACGAAACAGAACTTCTGGAAAAGAAAAAACAGACGCGCTTTTCCGGGATTCTCGTACATCCGACCTCTTTTCCGTCTCCCTACGGAATCGGGGATATGGGGCCCGGCGCTTATGATTTCATTGATTTTCTGGAAGGATCAGGACAGCACCTGTGGCAGGTTCTCCCGCTTGGGCCTACTGGATTCGGAGATTCCCCGTACCAGGGATTTTCTGCGTTTGCCGGCCAGCCGCTCCTGATCAGCCCGGATAAGCTTGTTGACCTCAAGCTTCTGACCAAAGAGGATTTTTCCGATATGCCCAAGTGGGATGACACCAAAGTAGACTACGGCCCTGTTATCACATACAAAACCAGTCTTCTGAAAAAAGCGTGGGCTGCTTTTTTACATACGCCGGACAAGACACTGCTCGAGGAATTTGAAACCTTCTGCACGGAAGAAAAAGACTGGCTCGACGATTATGCTCTTTTCATGGCATGCAAGGATGAGCACGAAGGCCGCTGCTGGGTGGAATGGGAAAAAGAAATCCTCTCTCCCACAGAAGCAGTGAAAAAAGAATGGCAGAAAAAGCTGGCACAGCAGATTCATTATTACAGCTTTGTACAGTTTATGTTCCAGAAGCAGTGGATGGAACTGCGCGATTATGCACATGAACATGATGTGGAGATCATTGGCGATATCCCGATCTTCGTGGCTTTTGACAGCGCTGACGTCTGGAGCAACAAAAAATTGTTCCAACTCGATTCCAAGGGCCATCCGACCTGCGTTGCCGGAGTACCGCCAGATTATTTCAGCGAAACAGGACAGCTCTGGGGCAATCCGCTGTATGACTGGGCATATCACAAACAGACGCAGTATTCCTGGTGGATTCGCAGAATCAAACGCCAGCTTACGTTGACCGATTATCTGCGTATTGATCACTTCCGTGGCTTTGAGGCTTACTGGTCTGTGCCCGCAGAGGAAGAAACGGCAATTAACGGCAAGTGGGTCAAGGGCCCGTGCGAATCCCTGTTTCTTGCCATTGAAAAAGAGCTTGGCAAGGATCTGCCGATTTTTGCAGAAGACCTCGGCATCATCACGCCGGAAGTCGAACATCTGCGCGATACATTTGGCTTCCCTGGTATGAAAGTGCTTCAGTTTGGCTTTGGCGATATGGACGATACAAATTATATCCCGCATTTCTATACGACGACGAACTGCATCTGTTACACGGGAACCCATGACAATGACACAACCATGGGATGGTATGCACAGCAGACTGAACTCGTAAAAGACCGGATTCGCCGCTACGGTAATACGGACGGCGGATGTGTCAGCCTTGATTTCATCCGCTTCTGCATGGGCAGCATTGCCAAATACGCCATCTTCCCCATCCAAGATCTTCTTGTACTTGGCAGCGATGCCCGCATGAATACACCTGGCGTTGCGGCAAACAACTGGGCGTTCCGCTATACAGAAGATGCGCTGACAAAAGATCGCTGCGAATGGCTGCTTAAATCCACACAGCTCTACAACCGTGCCTGAGCTGAGAATCCTTCCGATATGGCAGATGAAAAGAGTCCCACAAATTATGGAGGGTGTATATGATACGAATTATTTTGATTACAGTTTTTGTTATTCTATTTCTGATTCTTTCGATTCCTGTGTTTCTGATCGAATGGATCATTGGCAAATGTAATCCCCGGCTTCGCGATATCAGCTCTTTGCGCATTGTGCAGGGAGCCTTTCGGATTGTAATCCTACTTTCAGGCGTCAAACTTACCGTGATCGGAGAAGAACATATTCCGAAGGACGAAGCAGTACTTTTTATCGGTAATCACCGCAGTTATTTCGATATTGTCCTGACCTATGTGCGCTGCCGGAATCTGACCGGGTATGTGGCAAAAAAAGAAATGCTGAAGATCCCTCTGCTATCCCGCTGGATGAAGTTTCTTCACTGTCTGTTTTTAGACCGTTCCGACATCCGCGAGGGCCTGAAAACCATCCTGCAGGCCGTGGAGCAGGTAAAAAGCGGAATTTCCGTCATGATTTTTCCGGAAGGCACGCGAAATAAAAATGACAGCGAGCTGGAGCTTCTCCCGTTTCACGAAGGTTCCTTTAAAATCGCGGTCAAATCCGGCTGTCCGATAATACCGGTCTCCATTACAAATTCCTCAGCACTTTTTGAGGACCATTTCCCGTTCGTAAAAGCGGTTCCGGTTATTATCGAATACGGCGCGCCGATTTATCCGAAAGATCTTCCGCGGGAAGAGCAGAAATTCCTCGGAAAGTACGTACAGTCACTTATTACAGATACTCTGAAAAAAAACAGAACTGCTCTTCGCTGATAAAAACCGGAGAATAAAAGGGCTGTCATATGAAACAACGTTCGTACCGTATACGTGTTTTTTGAAAATATGTATACGGTATTTTTACGCCTTCATATGGCAGCCCCTGGCCTTTATCGCAATTTATTCCGCTTCCTCTCTATTCGCGGTCTCCTCCACATCCTCTATTTCTTCCATATCCTCTGTTTCTTGCATAACCGCCTTTTCATATGCGTCGAGAATCATCTGCTGAATGCGTCCGCGCGTCCCGGTATTGATTGGATGTGCAATGTCTCGGTATTCACCGTCGGAAGCCCTGCGGCTCGGCATTGCGATGAAAAGTCCCTTTTCTCCCTCGATCACTTTAATATCATGAACGACAAACTCCTCATCCAGCGTAATGGAAACAACTGCTTTCATTTTTCCTTCTTTTGTAATTTTTCTCACTCTTACATCTGTAATTGTCATGGATTTATCCTCCGTAGTTACTTATTTTTTCTGTTGCAGAACAGGAACCATGCCAGTGAACAAAACGTTCCTGGGCATCTGCGGATTGCTCCTCCTATGCTACAGTACATACCTCGCATTATCCTCTATCACAATTCTCACGCTGTCCTCCCCCACATAACGGGAACCTGCGCGGATGGTATCGCGGCTTTCCACAATGCAGTTTTCCAGATAGACATTGTCCCCAAGATACACATCATTCAATATAATCGAATTTTTAATGACACTATTTTCACCGACAAATACTTTTTTAAAGATCACAGAATTCTCTATGTGTCCGTTGATAATACAGCCGTTCGCAACCAGACTGTTTTTCACGACACTGCCCGGATTATATTTTGCAGGCGGATTATCGTCCACCTTTGAATGTACATCCGGATATTCACGGAAGAAATAGTCCCGCACTTCTTTCCTGAGGAAATCCATATTTGTCTGATAATAAGATTCCACGGAAGCAATATTGCTCCAGTATTCGTTTATTTTATAACCGTATATTCGCTTAACCTCTTTATAACGAATCAGCACATCCCGGACAAAATCATGACGCCCCTCTTCAATCGACCGTTCAATCAGTTCAATGAGTTGACGACGGCGCAGTACATAAATCCCGCATGAGATTGTATGGGAAGACGCTGCCATTGGTTTTTCGTCAAACTGTTCGATTCTGCTGTCCTCGTTCATTTTCAGCAGCCCAAAACGCGTCACGTTCTCTGTCATCGGAATATCTTTGCAGACCACCGTAATATCCGCTTTTTTTGAAATATGATATTCCAAGACTTTGGAAAAATCCATCTTGTACACACAGTCGCCGGATGCGATCACCACATACGGCTCATGGCATTCTTTCAGAAAATCAAGATTCTGATGGATTGCATCTGCCGTCCCTCTGTACCAGAAATCATTGTCCGAAGTCACCATGGGCGGAAAAACAAACAGTCCGCCCTGCTTTCGTCCGAAATTCCACCATTTTGAGGAACTCAGATGTTGATTCAAAGACCGGGAATTATACTGCGTCAGCACGGCGACTTTCTGAATCCCAGAATTTGTCATACTGCTGAGCGCAAAGTCGATACTGCGAAAGCTTCCAGCCACCGGCATTGCTGCAATCGCCCTTTTATTGGATAACTCTTTCATTCGGAAGCTGTTCCCGCCAGCCAAAATTATTCCTACCGCTCTCACTGTATATCACCTGCCTTGTCCAAAGTCCCACCGCTTTTCAAAATACCGTCCGGATAGTCCTCCGGCACAGTTATTCCTGTCACAGCTGTATTTTTCCCGATTTTTACGTGGGATGGGATTACCGTATTCTCTCCGACCACAGCCAGTCCAAACGCATAAACGGACGGCTTGCGGCGATTGGGAACTTCCTCGAACGCCCCAAGCTCGGCGCCCTCTCCAATCACACTTCCCTCTGCAATAATCGCCTTATTGACAACCGCCCCCTGCTTAATCACCGTATTTTGCATGATAATCGAATCTCGCACAACCGCGCCTTCTTCAATGATCACGCCACAGCCGATGATGGAATTATAAACCGACCCGTAAATCTCGGAGCCGTCCCCGATCAGACACCGCTCTGTCACTGCTTTTTCCGATACAAACTGAGGCGGAAGTATATCATTTTTCGTATAAATCTTCCAGAATTCTTCATAGAGATTAAATTCCGGAATAATATCAATCAGCTCCATATTGGCTTCCCAGTAAGAGCCGAGTGTTCCGACATCCTTCCAGTAGCCGTTATATTCGTAAGCCACCAGGGTCTGTCCTTTTTTATGGCAATAGGGAATGACGTGTTTTCCAAAATCACAGTTGCTCTGATCCCGCAGTGTAACCAGCGCTTCTTTCAATGCTTTCCATGTAAATATGTAAATTCCCATGGATGCAAGATTGCTTTTGGGCTCCTCCGGTTTTTCCTGGAATTCCTGAATTTTTCCGTTCTCATCTGCCACTACAATACCAAAGCGGCTGGCTTCCTCCATCGGAACAGACATCACTGCGATACTGACATCCGCACCATGCGCCTTGTGAAAATCAAGCATAACCTCATAGTCCATTTTATAAATGTGATCACCGGAGAGAATCAAAACGTATTCCGGATTGAAGGATTCCATGTATGCCAGATTCTGATAAACTGCATTGGCTGTGCCAGTATACCATTCCGTCTTTCCTACCTTTTCATAAGGAGGAAGTACGGACACACCGCCTATGTTTTTATCAAGATCCCACGGAATGCCGATGCCGATGTGCGTATTCAGCCTAAGGGGCTGATACTGTGTCAGAACGCCTACTGTATCAATACCTGAATTAATACAGTTACTCAAAGGAAAATCAATAATACGGTATTTACCGCCAAAAGCTACTGCCGGCTTGGCCACCTTGGAGGTAAGTACCCCAAGCCGGCTGCCTTGTCCTCCGGCCAGAAGCATGGCTATCATTTCTTTTTTAATCACGTTATCACCTCTTGCTTTTTATTTCCAGCTCATTATACCATAGCTTTTTTCAGAAGTGAACAATTTTTACAATATTTTCTATATTTTTTCTATGTTTTTATCAGTTTTAACTTATTTTCTATTTTTCGTTTTTTCATATTTTTCAATTTTCCATCATTATAACGCTTTTTTCTCTTTTTCTTTTTGTATAAAATTACTATTTTCTGTATATTACAGCAGAATCTGACGTCATTTGCAGTCTTCTCCCGCGTCCACTGACCGAAAGCCTTGAGAAAATCCTTGGAATTTTATTCTGAAAATAGTATACTGTACATAACTTTAACATAAGGAGACGTTTATCATGTATCAGATAGATTATAATAAACCGGTACACATCCATTTTATTGGAATCGGCGGGATCAGCATGAGCGGTCTTGCAGCCATACTGCTCGGACGCGGTTTTTCTGTCAGCGGCTCAGATGCCAAAAAAAGTGATCTCACGAACTGGCTTACAGGTCTTGGCGCACATATTTCCTATCCGCAGCGCGCAGAAAACATTACGGATGATATCGACGTAGTCGTTTATACCGCAGCCATTCATCCGGACAATCCGGAATTTATTGCTGTTACAGAGAAACAGCTTCCAATGCTGACAAGAGCACAGCTTCTGGGCGAACTCATGCGAAATTATGAGACGGCAGTGGCCGTTGCAGGAACACATGGCAAAACGACAACTACTTCCATGCTTTCTCACATCATGCTTTCCGGAGCGCTTGATCCCACGATTTCTGTGGGAGGCATCCTGAAGTCAATCGGAGGTAATGTCCGCGTCGGTACATCCGGCAATTTTCTGACAGAAGCATGTGAATATACCAACAGCTTTCTGGAGCTTTTTCCGACGCTTGGCATCATTTTAAATGTTGATGCGGATCATCTTGACTTTTTTAAGGATCTTGATGACATCCGCCATTCCTTCCACCTCTTTGCAAAAAGAATTCCGGATGGGGGCGCCCTTGTAATCAATCAGGCAATCGCAGAACTTTCCGGTATCACAGACGGCCTCTCCTGCCATGTATACACGTTTGGCATCGACGCAGGCGATTACCAGGCTGTGAACGTTACTTATGATGCTTCAGGCTGTGGAAGCTTTGATCTCAAAAAAGGGGCAGAAATTCTGGGACATTTTTCTCTTCGCGTTCCGGGTGAGCACAATGTCTCAAATGCCGTGGCCGCGCTGGCTGCCGGCGATCTGCTTGGCATCGGCGCCGCCGCTATGGCTGAGGGTCTTTCTGCTTTCACAGGAACAGACCGCCGCTTCCAGAAAAAAGGAGAAATCGGCGGTGTAACGATTATCGACGACTATGCGCACCATCCCACAGAAATCATGGCAACGCTCCAGGCCGCCGGAAAATACTCTGCTCGTAAGATCTGGTGCGTGTTTCAGCCTCACACCTATACCCGTACCAAGGCTTTGATGGATGAATTTGCAGACGCTCTTTCTCTTGCAGATGCCGTGATACTCGCAGAGATCTACGCTGCGCGCGAAACCGACAACCTCGGCATCAGCTCCGATACGCTCCGACAAAAGCTGGAATCGCTCCAGAAAGAAGCCTACTATTTTCCGACCTTTGACGAAATTGAAACATTTCTCCTGGAAAAATGCCAGCCAGGTGACCTTGTACTCACAATGGGGGCCGGTGATGTCGTTAAGATAGGTGAAAACCTGCTTGGAAATTAAGTTTCTTTTACATTGTATTAATTTTCTTTGAAAAAGTTTTACATTTTTATCCCCGGTGGTCTGTTGATAAGTTCAGACACCGGGGATGCTGTATTTATAGCTAAAACGGGACCTATGACATAGTTATCCACATTATCCACAGACTTATTCACATCTCCTGCAACTGTTTCTGTGGATTTCTTTGTGGACAATCTGATTTACATAACTTTTTTCGACTTTTTACCGTTTTCCCACTTTTTTTACCCTGTAATTTTATTATTGTCAACTTTTTATCCACATTATCCACATTCTTCCCTGACAACCGCCGGGGATATCTGTCCGGAAAACTGGCTGTTCTCATTTTGTTTCGGATATGCTATACTGTTTTTAGTTCTATTTTGACAGGGACATATGCCCTGTCGAATAATGCTATGCATGACTGAGCAGACGGGGGAGAACATCATGAAAATTTATACGAACATACCGGAAGGATTCACTGTGATTCATAATACTTTTATTGACCAGTACATGCCACACGCCAGCGGAGAATACGTCAAGGTCTACCTTTATCTTCTGCGCTGTGCAAACACGCACAGAGAACTGTCTCTCTCCTCGATTGCTGATGTGTTCGATCATACGGAAAAAGATATTCAAAGAGCGCTTGCTTACTGGGAAAAACAAGATCTGCTGCGCCTTCATACCGACGCAGACGGTGAGCTTTCCTCTATCACCTTTACCGAAAAGCAGACGGACCATTCCAATTTTGCAGACAAAAAAGAAGAAGATCTGACTGTCCAAAATACACCAAAGGCTTCAGTGTCGGATTCCGACAGCAGCGCAGGACAGCAGCCTGCCCGGGAACGGATTGCAAAAGCGAAAGAACAAAAAGAAATTCAGCAGCTTTTCTATGTGGCAGAGCAATACCTGCAAAGGCCGCTGACCTCCTCGGAGCAAAGTGATTTCATCTATTATTACGATCAGCTGCAATTTTCCACTGATCTCATCGAATATCTCCTGGAATACTGCATTTCCAAGGGATGCGCCAGCCGTCACTATATGAAAAAAGTAGCGCTTGCATGGGCAGAAGCCGGGATCACCTCGGTCCTTCAGGCCAAACAAGAGACAAACCTTCATAACAAAAACTATTTCACTGTTATGAACGCGTTCGGAATCAAAAACCGCAATCCCGCCGCAGCGGAACAGAAAAGTATGGCGCGGTGGTTCGATGAATTCGGTTTCTCCATTGAGATTGTCCTGGAGGCCTGCAACCGTACCATCCGCCAGACCCACCAGCCAAGTTTTGATTATGCAGATAAAATTTTAAATGGGTGGTATAAAAACGGTGTCACTTCCCTGGCCGATATCAGCCAGCTCGACGCCAGACGAAAGGCGGAGCAGAAAAAAGAGCAGACCCGGGCAGACCGGCCTCAGAAAGCGGCCTCCGGTTCGGGTAATCGTTTCAATAATTTCTCGCAGAGGGATTATGATTACAGTCAGCTCGAAAAGCAGCTGCTCAATTAAGATAAAGGATTCTTAAGGATGGGTATTGGAAAGAGGACGGCCCCGGGTAATGCCTTACAAGATATTGTCTTTTTGCCTTTTTGTGTTATGGCAGTGAATTTTTATGGTTTTGGAAATTAATTGTTTGATAACTATGTGATTGTGAAACACGTTTTCAAATATATCGCTATTATTCATTATCTTAATTGGAAGGAGCTCCTATGGGACTTTCAAATGAGCAGTATAATCGGATTATGAGGGATTATCAGAAGCAGCAGACGGTGAACCGGCAGGAGCTTGAGGAACGGCGGGAGGAAATTTATACGCGGTTTCCGGAGTTTTCTGAGATTGATGCTGAGATTGCCGCTACCAGTACGGCATGTGCGCGGCAGATGCTTTTACTGGAAACATCACCCGCCATTTCGCCTGTAGATGCTCTGAGGACGCAAATTGACAGGTTATCCGTGTACCGTAATCAACTTCTTTTGAAAGCCGGTTATCCTTCGGATTATTTACAGCCGCGTTATCGCTGCCCGGACTGCCAGGATACCGGTTATATTGGAACGCAGAAATGCCACTGTTTCCGCCAGGCTGCGATTGATCTGCTTTATACACAGTCTAATCTAAAGGAAATTCTTGAGGTAGAGAATTTCTCTTCGTTTTCCATGAAATACTATTCAGAAGCTATTTCAGACCCTGTGACGGGGCTTTCTGCCGCGCAGACAGCCAGACGTGCGTTTGACGAATGCAAGCGATTTGTCGAGGAATTTGACCAGCGTTTTCAAAATCTGTTTCTTTACGGAGACACCGGGCTTGGAAAAACATTTCTTTCCCACTGTATTGCCCGGGAATTGCTGGACAGCACGCATTCGGTTATTTACTTTTCGTCTTTCCGGCTTTTTGACCTCTTTGCTGATTCTACATTCGGACGCAGCAATCCGCAGCAGGCCCAGGAGCTTGAGCAGCAAATTTTTGACTGTGATTTTCTGATTATTGATGATCTGGGAACAGAACTCGTAAATTCATTCGTGGCTTCTCAGCTGTTTCATGTGCTGAATGAACGGATTCTGCGCCAAAAAAGTACGCTGATTTCCACCAACCTTTCGCTCGGCACCTTTGCCGATACATACTCGGAGCGTGTCTTTTCCAGAATTTCCAGCAGTTATACTATGCTGAAACTGATTGGCGACGATATCCGGCTTCAGAAAAAAATATCCGCCTCAAACACTTGACGGAGCTTATTTTTATGGTAAAATCTGTACAGCAGAACACTTGAAAAATATAATATATAAACACCGCTGGCATCCAGCGACAGGAGGATTACAATATGGAATTCCAATCTGCAAATGAACGAAATCTTGAGACTATCCCGGTAGGCGAGCTTGGTATTATACCGCTGAAAAGCTGTGAATCACTTGGCAAGAAGATTGACGCACATATCGTACAATGGCGGCAGGAACGTGACCATGAGCACCTCGGCAGCCCGCTTTTGCAGACTTATTCGCGCAATTCCTATCTTGTCGATGCCAGTGTGCCGCGTTTTGGCTCCGGTGAAGCAAAGGGTATTATTAACGGTTCCGTGCGTGGAGACGATCTTTACATTCTCGTAGACGTCTGCAATTACAACCTGACCTATTCCCTCTGCGGATATACAAACCACATGTCTCCGGACGACCATTTTCAGGATTTGAAGCGTATTATCGCAGCAGTCGGCGGAAAAGCACGTCGTCTGAATGTGATTATGCCGTTCCTCTATGAAAGCCGCCAGCATAAACGAACCGGCCGCGAATCTCTTGACTGCGCGCTGGCCTTGCAGGAGCTGGTCAGCATGGGCGTCGACAACATTATCACCTTTGATGCGCATGACCCGCGCGTGCAAAATGCGATTCCGCTGCACGGCTTTGAAACCGTCCAGCCTGTTTATCAGTTTATCAAGGGGCTTTATAAAGCCGCGCCGGATATCCGCATGGATGCCGACCATCTGATGATCATCAGCCCGGACGAGGGCGCTGCCAGCCGTGCGATTTACATGGCCAATATTCTTGGCGTTGATATGGGTATGTTCTACAAACGACGCGATTACGCGCACGTCGTAAACGGCCGTAACCCGATCGTTGCTCATGAATTCCTCGGTTCAGATGTAGGTGGCAAAGACGTTGTGATTCTTGATGACATGATTTCCTCCGGAGACAGCATGCTTGATGTCGCCAGAGAGCTTAAGAAGCGCAATGCAGGACGTATCTTCATCTGTTCCACCTTCGGTTTGTTTACCAATGGTCTGGACAAGTTTGACAAAGCATATGAAGACGGCGTGTTCTTCGCTATGTTGACAACAAATCTCGTCTACCAGACTCCGGAGCTTCTGCAGAAGCCTTATTACACCGGATGCGATATGAGCAAATACATTGCGCTGATTATTGATACGCTGAATCATGACGGTTCGATCAGTGAGCTGCTCAATCCGACTGACCGTATCAACAGCTTCCTTGAAAAACACAGGAATTAATTTACTTTACTTTTCTGACCGAAGCATTTTAATCTCTGCTGCGTAGCCATCCAGCTCGTTCGGCGTCTCCAGACAGAACGGCAGATGGCTAAGCTGCGGATGATGCACAATTCGCTGCAGTGTCTCAAAGCCAATGTACCCTTCTCCGATCCTTTCATGACGATCCTTATGACTGCCCGCCGGATTCTTGCTGTCATTGACATGAACCGCCCTTAGTCTCTCCAATCCGATCACTTGGTCAAATTCTCTCAGCACACCGTCCAGATCGCCCACAATGT
Organism: Blautia sp. St.27G3; assembly: GCF_059728505.1. Taxonomy (NCBI): domain Bacteria; kingdom Bacillati; phylum Bacillota; class Clostridia; order Lachnospirales; family Lachnospiraceae; genus Blautia; species Blautia sp. St.27G3. The sequence goes on from NZ_BAAGFO010000001.1 coordinate 1,323,849, forward strand.
CATAGCCTGCATCGTATACGTGACACGTATCCAGGCAGACGCCGATTTTCTCTTTGAGCTCCACACGTTCTATGATCTCTGCCAGCTCTTCAAACCTGCTGCCTACCTCCGACCCCTTTCCTGCCATGGTTTCCAATAACACGGTCGTATTCTGGTCGGGAGTAAGGATTTCATTCAGCGTCTTAACAATCCACGAAATCCCTTGCTCAATCCCTTGTCCTACATGGCTTCCGGGATGAAAATTGTAGACATTTCCTGGCAGATACTCCATTCGTCTCAGATCATCCGCCATGGTTTCCTGTGCAAATTCCCGTACATGCGGGTCCGCTGAGCATGCATTCAACGTATACGGCGCATGAGCCACAATTGTCCCGATTCCATGTTCTTTTGCATACGCCAGATAAGCTTGTACGTCCCTTTCGTCAATTGCCTTTGCCTTGCTTCCACGCGGGTTTCGTGTAAAAAACTGAAAAGTATTTGCTCCGATGGAAATTGCTTCTTTTCCCATATGAAGAAAGCCTTTTGAGGATGACAGATGACAGCCGATTTTTAACATGATGAATCTCCTTTTTTGGTAAATGGTATTTTCATAGGCTACTTCATATATTTTATACGTTTCTTAGGATCTTTTCAATCTCTGGTCCTAGATTGACATAAGGCATCTGTGACAATTGTGGTACCTATTACGGTCCCGTATAGCTGGCGCTGGATGCAGCCACTCTGTCTTAAAAGAAACAAAACAGAAATGCGGCACAGGCAGAATTCAGTTTCCCTGAATACTGTCTGTGCCGCAGATTACTGTTTATTGCTAAAATTTTTATATCTTGCAGAATTGAACTTTATGAAATCGGAACAATATAGAGATTTTCTTCCTGCAGCGGTTCCTCGCCCTCCGGATAGGATTTTACAAACAGCAGGCTGTCTACTTCATTCGGGTCAATCGCACGCATCAGTGAATAAATCACCTCATACGTATCGGAATTTTCGGATACATAGCCTGACTGTCCGCCGCCGATAATGCCAGTATACATTGTACCATCTTTTAATTTCACACCTGTAAGATATGGCGGCTCTCTGAAATATTCGTGTGTAAATTCCGTACCGTTTTCGTCGATCCCCAGCTCTGTTTCTTCCTGTCTTGGCATTTCATACGTAGCAGAAACAGAAAGTGGCGACAGTTCCGCGCCAGTAACTACAGCGCCGCTGTCTCCGAGCGTCTCGTCAAGTTCAAAGCTCTTTACTTCATTGTTTCCCGGAAGTGTCCATTCAAAGCTCCAGGTGCCGGGAACCTTCACATCCGGTTCACCTGCAAACTGCGACGCAATGCCCAGATCCTTCAATTCTACATAAATCTGTTTTCCAATATAATAATCCTTCTCACCGCTGAACATATCAATCTGATACTCCAAGCTTCCGTCTTCCATCGTATAGCTGATCACACTGTCATCTGACAGCGGCGTACCGTCCTGATACACGGCCTTTCCATTCTCATAAATCAAGCCATCATAAAATCCGCTTAAGACGCTGCCATTTGCATGTTCTGACGTATAGCTGCCGTCCTTTGTTCCCACATTTACGGATGTGCTGGCAAACCCCGGCTCTATTCCGTCTTCTACCGTAAATCCCTCTACTTTAAAGGAAATGCGTGCAAAATGGCTGTCTACAATCGCCTGCTGCGCGGTTACGGTTACATCGCCCTGGGTTACTGACTGTTCCGGGAAGGATGCCATCTGGATATCCTCCAGCTCCTGGCGCATCTCTGACGAAACCTGAAGGCCATCCCCCATTCCTTTGCTCCACTGTGAATAGGCTGCCGCCGCTCCAACTCCCAATACGGTTACCGCCACTGCGGCTGCTGTAGCCGCCGGCCAGAATCTTTTTACTGAAATTCTTCTGCTTCCTTTTATGTTCTGTCTGTCTTTTCCCTTCATATCCTGCCCCTTTACCTTTTCCTGCGGATCTCCCTGTAAAAACGCGCCTTCCATTTTGATCTGTGCAAATGCAGCTTCTGCTTTTCGTTGCACAATCTCCGGAATCTCCACCTCTGACCGCAATATGTCAAGCTTATCTCTCTGTCTCATACAAGCCTCCTTCTTTGAATCGCAACACTGCCCATCCTGGAAATATCTGGCTTTGCACTATTTCCCGTCTGCCTGTACTCCGCCGCCATTTTCTCTCTGCCTCTGGCAAGACGTGTCCGCACCGTGCTTTCCGGAATCTCCAGAATCTGACTGATTTCACTGGTCTTATAGCCTTCCACATAATACAGAAGAATCACCAGACGGTATTTCTCATCTAAAGAATTCAGCGCTTCATTCCATTCCATATTTCCATATCCGGTATCACAGACAGGTATCTCTGGCACCTCATCCGTAAAGTTCAGCCTTTCCCGCTTCCGTAAAATATCATTGCATTTATTGATTAAAATGCGCGTCATCCAGGTCCGGAAATATGGTGGACTTGCAAGCTGCCCGAGCTTTTCCCAACAGGTCAGGATCGTATCCTGTATCGCGTCTGCCACGTCCTCTTCATTGGAAAGAATTGCCTTGGCTGCTTTGTACATGTTCTGCATCTGCATTCGCATTAATTCTGTAAATGCATCTGCATCACGTTTCTGCGCCCTTTTTACGAGATTCTCCATACCTTTTCCTTTCTGCAATCTTTGTTTTGAAGCAATGCGCCGGCCGGCAGCTGTTTCCCCTGCACCGGGCCCTTTATCCCGGCCCAGGAAAAACGGTTTTTTTGTTTTGCTTCAAACATTAGACGACGCTGTCCGGGAAAATGTCTCACAGAAAAATATTTTTTCATATTTCGTACAAAAGTCAGCTGATACGCTCCAGAATTTCCCTTTCCCTCTTCTGGCACGTGAAAAGAATCACCTGACGGCCGCTTTTTTTCAGCCAACGAAGCGCTGCCTCAAGCCGCACGTCATCATACATCGCAAAGGTCTCATCCAGAACGATCGGCAGTACCCTTCCTTCCGAAAGCAGCTCGCCGGATGCCATACGCAGTGCAAAATAAATCTGCTGCAAGGTCCCGCCGCTTACCTGATGCAGACCCAAAACCCTCTGCGGCGTGTGAATGCGGATTTCTGCCGTCTCATCCAGAACAATCCGGTCATAAGCCCCGCCCGTGAGTTCTCTTAATATCTCTGATGCACGGCGGTTCAAAAGCCCGCCCGACTTTGCATAGATTCCGGAAGACAGCTCACAAATCCGGTCGATTGCCATGGTAAGAGCCGCTATTTCTGTATCTGTACCGTCCAACCGGACGTGACTGTGGTACAGCTCCTCAAGTTCATCCTGAAGCCTCTGATACTGCTCCTCCCGTCCCTGGATCTCCTCCTGTAAATATCTTCCACGCTCATCCCCCCAGTCGGGTTCCGGTTCTTCTTCCTCATCCACCTGCGCTCCCATAAGCAGATGAACCGGATAAATCAGAGCCAGAAACACTGCCCCAAATACACCGAGAAATACCCGGATTTTCCAATCAGTCAGGAAAAATGCACAGGCAAAGGCCAAAATACCTGCAAGCAGAAGCAACCCCTCCAGAATCCATTTCAAATGCGTTGCCCTTTCCGGTTGCTGTCCCTCTCTTTCCTGCAATGGCCGACGCATATCGTATGCAGAAATGCCTTTTTGTCTTTGCAGCAGTTCCATCTCGCTCCGTATCAGCTCTGCCTGCGCCTGTTTCTTCTCGATCGCTTCCTCCATCCGTTCGTCTTCTTTCTTTTTCTTCTGCTCAAACTGCTTCTTTTTTTTACGAAGCCCCTGCAGTGCTGCGGTAACATCAATCTGACCGTCCAGCGTACTGTCACTGTTTACCATAAATCTGCGCAGCTCCATAGCAAGTGCCTCATCCGTCTCAGCTTTTGCCTGCGGAACAAATACCGTATTTACAAAAGCTGCCTCGCTCATCTGGCCAAGCAGCTCTCCAAGTACGCGCTCAGGCTGCGCATATTCCACGGATTCCTCCTCCATTTCATACATGCCATATCCGGGCATCACACCTTCCCGCGTCACGGTCAATGGTTTTGTACTCCGGTCAAAACACCGGTCAATCCGGTACACCGCGCCATTTTCCTGTATGCGCATACTGCCCAGAAACGCGCCCGGAGTCTCCCACGGCTGCCGCACCTGATACTCATCGGTGTGCGCAGCACGACCCCGGGCCCGGTTTAACCCAAAAAACATCGCCCGAATAAAGGAATGAATCGTTGTTTTTCCGGTCTCATTCCCTCCATAAATAATATTAATCCCAGTCTTCAGAGGAATCCTGTGATTTTCAAATTTGCCATAATGCTTTAAAAAAAGTTCCTGTATTTCCATCCTCACTTCTCTCCCTGGTCAGTCCCTGTTTGTAAACTGCCTCTCATATCTGCAAATGGGCGCCATTACCTTCTCTGCTTCTCGGGGTAGAGTAAAGCCTCCAATCCGTAGCGAAGCGCTTTTTCTTCTACAAGCCCTTTCGGCTTTTCCCCAAAGCTTTCGATAAAATTTCCAATCAGCTGTCCACGGTATTCCCGACGCAGCTCCTGCAAATGAAAAGCCGGAACCGTACGGTCTATGATTTCCAGAATACGCCCACATTTCATATACTCCCGAATATCCAACATCAGCCGTGGCTGGCGCTCTCCGGTAAGCGTAATCCGGTAGGTATGCTGTGCCCCTCTCTCCCGGATGGCCACTGCAATCTTTTCCCGTACAGAATATACTGTGTCGGATTCCGTGACTGTAATCTCCTCCTGACAATACTCTCTGCTGCATACTTCCACAAATGAAAGCTTTACTTTTTTCCGCTGCACCTCTCCGATGATATAGCCGTGTGGCCCCACATCATTACAGTCAATCGGCTCCAGCGCCCCTGCATACATCGCAAGGTTGCGAAGCACAACCTGTGGCTTATGGATATGCCCCAGTGCAATATAATCAAAACCTGCTGACTGGAGGGTCTGCTTGTTAAACGGAATATGTTCCGCATCCCCACCGTGGGCCAGCAGTATCTTAAAATAATCGTTTTTCTCCGCCACAATTCCGTCATACAATGGTTCTGAAATTTCCTGTCTGTGATAGCTGAACCCGTAAATCTCTGTTTTGAGCTCCGGCAGGCGTACTCTCTCGCATTCCGGTGAAAACAGGCAGATCACATTTTCATTCCACGGGAATGCAGTGTACGCAGAGGACGGTTTCAAGTGGTCATGGTTCCCTGCAATCAGTACCACAATCGTCCGCTCCAGTGTGGAAAAGAGATAATTCACCTCCTGAAGCTCCTGCATATCCGGCTGCCGGTGAAACAGATCTCCGGCAATCAGCAACAAATCTATTTTCTTCTCGTTTGCATCCTCAATACAGCGCCGGAAGCTCTCCCAAAGTTCCCTTCCCCGTTCTCTGGCCCACAGATAACCATGGTCAGGCGCTGCACCAAGATGTACATCTGCAATATGCATAAATCGCATAAATTATCATCCTCCCATTATTCGCTCTTTTATGATATCATAGATTTTTTAAAATAACCATGTTATACTATTAATTATAAATTAATACGGAGGACACATATGAAAAAAATGCTATCAGAATTCAAGACTTTTATCATGCGTGGAAATGTCATGGATATGGCAGTCGGTGTCATTGTCGGCAGTGCTTTTACCGGTATTGTCAATTCCCTGGTAGGGGACATTATTATGCCTGTCATTACCCTGATTACCGGCAAAATTAATTTTACAGACCTGATGTTGCCGCTCGACGGCAATACGTATCCCTCTCTTCAGGCTGCCCGGGACGCCGCAGCCCCGGTACTTGCTTACGGAAACTTTATTCAGCTGGTCATACAGTTTCTGCTGACCGCTTTCGTCATTTTCCTCATGGTCAAAGGAATCAACCGTCTGCACCGGCCGGCTCCTGCTCCACAAGTCACAACAAAGATATGTCCTTACTGTAAATCTGAGATCCACAAAGACGCGGTAAAATGTCCGCACTGTGCATCCGAGCTTCTCACTGAGACAGTGGAAGGACATGCATCAGAAAGCACTCCGTTGTCAGAGTAAGCGCCGCGTCTCATAGCGAACATTGGAAAAGATACTTAAAACCGCCAAAAACATAAAACACATCGAAACTATCATGGAAGGGGCCTGCCCCAGATACGTTCCGATGTGTTTTCTATTGTTTTCGAAAATCCGAATTGCCTTTTTTGAAATTGTTATTTCCTTTTACAACTTACGCTCATATCTCCGCTTTTTCCAGCGCCTGCTCCAGATCTGCAATAATGTCCTTTACATTTTCAATACCGACAGACAGACGAATCAGCCCTGTAGAAATGCCTGCCTCTTCCAGCTGCTGATCCGTCAGCTGACGGTGTGTATGGCTTGCCGGATGAAGCACGCAGGTCTTGGCATCCGCCACATGCGTTACAATAGAGGCCAGTTTCAGTGAATCCATAAACTGAACTGCTGGAGCACGACCACCCTTTAATTCAAATGAAATGACACCGCAGATCCCCTTTGGCATATACTTCTGTGCCAATGTGTAGTACTTATCTCCCGGAAGTCCTGCATAATTTACTTTCTCCACCTTCTCATGCGCATTCAGAAACTCTGCCACCTTCTGCGCATTATAACAGTGGCGCTCCACGCGCAGCGGCAGCGTCTCCAGCCCTACATTCAGCAAAAAGCAGTTCATCGGAGACGGAATAGAACCCAGGTCACGCATCAGCTGAGACGTGGCTTTTGTGATATAAGCAGCCTTGCCGAACTTCTTTGTATAGACAACGCCATGGTAAGACTCGTCCGGCTCTGTCAGGCCCGGAAACTTCTCTGCCTGAGCCTCCCAGTCAAAATTGCCGCTGTCCACAATCGCTCCACCGACCTGCATGGCATGTCCATCCATATATTTGGTCGTTGAATGCGTTACAATATCTGCGCCCCATTCAAACGGACGGCAATTCACCGGTGTAGCAAATGTATTATCCACAATGAGCGGCACACCGTGCGTATGCGCCACCCGCGCCATTTTTTCAATATCCAGAATCACAAGAGCCGGATTGGAAATACTCTCTGCCAATACAGCCTTTGTATTCGGCTGGAAAGCTGCATGAAGCGTCTCCTCGTCAGCATCTACATCCACAAAAGTACACGCAATTCCCTGCTTTTTCAACGTCACGCCAAGAAGATTAAACGTACCCCCGTAAATGGCCGATGCACAGATCACGTGATCTCCCGCCTCACAGATATTGAACACTGCGTAATAGTTCGCCGCCTGACCGGAGGATGTCAGCATGGCCGCAACACCGCCCTCCAGGTCTGCAATTTTAGCAGCTACTGCATCATTTGTCGGGTTCTGCAATCTTGTATAAAAATATCCGTTGTCTTCCAGATCAAACAGCCTTCCCATCTGATCTGCCGTATCATATTTAAACGTCGTACTCTGGTAAATCGGCAGCATACGCGGCTCTCCCGTTTTCGGCTGCCAGCCCGACTGAATACATTTTGTCTCAATTTCATAACTGCTCATCCTAGTTCCTCCCTGATTTTTCTCTGAAAGATTTTAAATTAACAGAAGAATACCGGCCTGCCACAGCAGCAGCCGCACAGCGCATTCATCATACAAAGCTTCATACACCAGTCTCCCTGGCCTGTCATCGGGCTGCCGTACATATCGCCCATCGACTGATACCACGCACCTCCGTTTTCCATCTGCTGCAAAAACTGGCGGTATACCATATTGTTTGGCTCCATGGACACAGCCTTTTGTGCGTGTTCTTTTGCGGTGACGTTATTGCCCTGTCCGAAATTAGCCATTGCGCTCAGATAATACCAGCGTGCATTGTGCAGGCCAATCTCGGAAAGCACATGCAGCGCCTCCGTGAAATGACGGCTCCTGATATAGTTCTCCGCCGCCTGCATCCGAACATCCTCTTCCGACCAAGATGCGCCCCTGCCTGCATTTGCGCTGCCATAACCACCGTAGAATCCACCACGCCCATAACTTCCCGGTCCGCTCTGGTAGCTTCCTCCACCTTCTTTTTCACGCATAATCTGCTGATATGCCTGCTGAATCTCCTTAAATTTCTCCTCTGCCTGCGCCTTGTTCGGATTATTGACATTGGCATCCGGATGATATTTTCGACTGAGTGACCTGTATGCTTTTTTCACCTCTTCCTCAGAAGCGCTTTCCGGCACTCCCAGGACCGTATACGGATTTTTCATAATCTCCTCCGCCGCAGCTTTTGCGGCATCACCCAACTGGTTTTGTCTGTTTCTTTTTCTCTTCGTCCCTGCTGCGCAGCGCCGCATAACGGCACCAGACACCCGAATACAGAATATTGCGGATAATCTCCGCATTCTCCAGTACCGGAAGCCGCTCAAAAGCCTGGGATGCGGCTGTCATCATATCCCGCAGAATATCACGAATCTCTCTTTCCTTTTCCGGACTCCAGATATCCCCATACTCCGAAAATACATTGTAGCTGCCGCTTTTTTTATCTTTTTTTATATCGTCGACTGCATCCATCAGATAGATAAATTTACCCATAAAAAAACCCATCTGACGCAGATCCTCCTGCCAGATGTCTTCTTTCCACATAAATATCTCTGCCAGAAAACAGCCTGTAAGCCCGGCAACATAATCAATATCCCGGCGCCCCTGTCGCTCTGCCTCGTGAAGCAGCCTGATATTTTCCTCCACAGCATGCGCCTGCCGCGGATATTTCATGGAAATCCGCTGATAGGCGCTGCGCAGGGAAGCGGCCGCAGCACGGCGCGTCTGCCGGTGCTCATCCTCCCAGTCATCCCTAAGCTTCTGATAGGAAAGCAAAACACACATATCCGCCGCATAATTCACTGCATCATTGTCCGCCATGCGGTGTCTGGAAACCGGATGTACTATACAGCGGTGTTCCTCCACCTTCGTCTCCGGCTCGTACACTCCGGTCAGCAAAAGTGCAAGAAACGTCAGATCATAGTTTAACATCATCTGAGCCATACGTCCATACCTGTGCTTCAGATTCTGGCACAACCCGCAGTAAAAACTGCGATATACAGTGTATTCACGCAGCTTCAGCTCCTGTTCATTCACATAAATATATCCAAACATACCAATCAGCTCTTCTTTTCAAACTCCTGCCTGCACTTCGGACATGTGATACAGATCTTTCCTTTACCACGCGGAATCCGGATTTTCTGACCACAGGACGGGCACTTGTAAATATGGAAATCTTTGCTCTGTACCACCCGGTTTTTCGTCTGCTGAAACTTTCTCTTTATTTTCCAGACTATATTCAAATACTTCTCATTTTCTGCACTGCGCTTTGCAAAATTGCGTGACAGCATCCGGAAATAGCAGATACCAATAAGCACAAGCGACAGCAGATAAAACCCGCGGATGTGTGTGAACAGATTCAGAACAATGCACACCACACAAACTCCGAGCATAAATCTGGAAAGCTGGTCTGCTCCATACCTTCCACTCATAAAATCCATAAAACGTCTTTTCATCTGAACAGCCTCGTTTCTCTTATCGTTCCTTCAACTTTACAGCCAAAAAAAGGGAATGTCAACAGACCCGGCCTTAAATTCAGAGAAATTTCATATATCTATTTTTTCTTTACAGAATCCGGATACCCGAAGAAAATACACTGTTTTTACTCGTCGTCCACCACCACCGGAAAACTGACTGTGGCCCGGAACTGATCGTCCTCCACAGAGATCGAAAATGTTCCGCCCTGAAGCTCCACAAGGCTTTGTGCAATCGAAAGACCAAGGCCACTCCCTTCTGTTGTCCGACTTTTATCACCACGTACAAAGCGGGCTGTCAACTCCTGTGCGTCCACCGCGATCGTCTCTCGCGACGTATTCTGTAATACCAGATAAACCGTTCGGTCCTCCCGGTACAGTTCAAAATAAACACGCGTTCCTTCCATCGCGTATTTGTAAATATTCCCAAGCAGATTTTCCAGAATCCTCCAAAGCTGCCGGCCGTCTGCCATAATGCAGGCTGGTTCCTTCTCAACTTCCCATACCGGAATGAGGCCCCGCTCCTCATAGCGCTCCTGAAACTCTCCCCACGCCTGCTGCAGCATACTCTGAAATTGCAGCTTCATCATCTGAAGTTCCACATTCCCGGAGCTGATCTTGCTTGCCTCCACCAGGTCTTCCGTAAGCTGCCGCAGCCTCTGTGACTTCTGTTCCAGAACTTCCACATAATGGCGTACCCTCTCATCCGGCAGATTCTCACGTTTCAGCAAGTCCACATAATTTACGATTGATGTCAGAGGAGTTTTGATATCGTGCGACACATTTGTAATCAGTTCTGCCTTCAGACGCTCATTTTTGATAATCGCTTCCACGGCTTTTTGCAGACCGTCGCCCATGTCATTTACTGCCTTCGCCATCTCGTACGTTTCGCCCTGCAAAGCTCCTGTATCAATCTTATATTCCAGATCTCCCTTTGAAATCTGATGAATCCCCTCATAAATACTTTGCTTTCCTGTCATATCCTGCAAAAGATATAAAAGCACCGCCACATCCAGGACAAGCATCAGAAAAAAGCCGATGTTTCCTAACAATAGAAAAATAAAGTTCAAAATAACAAAGATAATGTAAAAAAACAGAAACTGTCCCGACGCCGCGCGGGCTGAAGTCACCTGACGCCACGTTCTAAGCAACATCAGACAGATACTGTTTGACCAAAGTGTCTGCGTGCGCTTTCTGCGCACAAGACTCAGACTGCCTGCTAAAAATACCGCATAGGCAGAAGCGCCGAACACAGACGTCGCCACACGTTCACTTTCTGTCATATTTTCGGGAGACGGCAACCAGTTCAGGAAAGCAATCAGATACAATACACCAATGGTCAGAAAAAGTCCCGCTGCAAGTTCTGTCGGAATCCTGTCAATCCGGGCAGCTGTAGGGGTACAGCGGCCCTCTGTCCATCCTGCCCCGAGTACACAAAGAGCAAAACAAAACGCAATCAGCAGACAACAAAGCACGGCAAGCGCCAGGGAGCCAAACACAATTCCTTCCCGCTTCGCAAAAATATCGTTGCCGATTTTGAGCTCATCGCTCACCGGATAAGCCGTATTGACTGCCAGAAAAACCGTTTCATTTGTATTGACAAACCGTTCCTGCATAAACCAGTCAGCCGCAGAATTATTCAGAACATTATCCGGATTTGCCGTCATGATATTGAAGCTGCGCTCGCCTTCATAAAGGCTTATAAAGTCTTCATCCGCCCGGACAGCTTCTACTGCCGCCGCGTATTTGGTCTGTCCGGTATTCGTATAAATCTCTCCGGTAGCCGTATTCTCAATACAATATTTGAGATTGCTCGGCGCTTCCTCAGACCACCCTTCATCCTGAAGAAACGTATACTCCTGATATCTTCCATATATTTCTTCACTGACACGATCCAGGGACTGATACAGATCGAGCACGAAATCTGCCGGATTCGAATACCATCTTGAGCATTCGGAAAGGGAAATGCCGGTCACAGGTGTGATCGTTTCCAAATCATCGGATTGCTCATCCAGAACTTCACCTGCCTCCCGTCCACTTTTTTCCTGTTCATCAAGCGCGCGGCTGATTGCCGTATGCAGCCTTGCGCGTCCACCGCTCTCTGCAAATTTCAAAAGATCTGCCAACGTATAGGAAGTATTCAGATCACGCACGGAACTGTTGCTCGTCCCGTAGGAACGAATATCAATTTCCTTATTGCCATTATACTCCCCGTCCGTCTCAAACAGGGCCACATTTTGTTTTCCTCGTATTTTGTGCGTAATGATCGTATCTGCCTGTCGGAAAAACAGATCCGTCTCTTCATAATTTCTGGACATCTCCCATATGCTGTAGCTGTCCTCCAACCAAAAGCCAATATTTAAAAGGCAGAAAACAACGACTCCCGCAGCTGCTATCTGCAAAGCCAGGAGAATTGCCTTTACACTTTTTTTGTAAATCAGTTTTCCCACGAATCTGCCTCCTGATTCTCAAGTAATATCACAAATGCTGTCTCTCTTTGTCAAATCTGGATACGTACGCCCGAAATCAGAGGTTCTCCACCCGATAACCGATCCCCCAGATTACTTTGAGGTACTTCGGATTTTTCGGATCAATCTCAATCTTCTCACGAATGTGCCTGATATGTACCGTAACCGTATTGTCTGCGCCAAAGGCCTCCTCCTGCCAGATCTGCTCATAAATCTGATCTATTGAAAAGACCTTGCCTTTATTCTGGACCAGGAACAGCAGAATGTTGTATTCAATCCTGGTCAGCTTTACCGGTTCTCCATCCACTGTCACCGACTTGCGATCATCATTGATCACAAGACCGCCTGTCGAATAAATCTTTTCTGACTCGGCCACATCAGCGGCACTTCCGAAATTCGTATAACGGCGGATTTGGGACTTCACCCGGGCCAGCAGTTCCAACGGATTAAATGGCTTCGAAACATAGTCATCCGCCCCGAGATTCAACCCGAGAATCTTGTCTGTATCCTGTGTCTTTGCCGACAGCACGATAATCGGGATACTGCTGTCCTGCCGGATCTTCATAATCGCATGAATGCCGTCCATCTTTGGCATCATCAAATCCAGAATCAGAAGATGGATCTCTTCTCTTTTCAGTACGTCAAGCGCTTCCTCTCCGTCATAAGCCTTATATACGCGAAACCCCTCCTGTGCCAGATAAATCTCTATCGCATCCACAATCTCTCTGTCATCATCACAAACCAGTATATTATACATTTTGCAGCTCCTTTCTCTTTCCCCTGAAATTCATATGATCGTTTGCCCCATACACGCAACCCGAAATAAATTCTCCCTGATACAGCAACAGCTCCCGCCTGGGATGATCCATACTTACATCCAGTTTAGCAGAAGCTGTTTAATTTCCTGTCAAAATTTCATTAATAATTTCTTATTATTTCGCCTGAATCACATGCATCGTATTCGTCATTGCGCCCTTGCCTTTCACAATGTTTGTCGCAGGATCACCGGCGGTAAGCACAACCATATCTCCTTCTTCTACATATCCTTCACGCATCACTACATACATCGCATGAGAAATAATATGCTCCGTCGAATCCTCGGTATAACCTTTCAGCGGCGTCACACCCCAGTATATCTGCATCTTGCGCTGTGCCCAGTCGTTTGGAGTCACTGCATAGATCGGAATTCTGGAACGGAAGTTTGACATTGTGCGGGCTGTCTGTCCTGACATCGTCGGCGTTACAATGCATTTTGCCTGTACATTCGTTGCCGTACGTACAGCCGCCACGCCCACAGCGCTGGAAACATTTGCATCCCCACGCAGGGAACGGTATTCCGGCATGGACTCATATTCCAGATACTGCTCCGTAGTCTCTGCAATCTGGGCCATCATTTTCAGCGCTTCCACCGGATACTTTCCGGCTGCCGTCTCGCCAGAAAGCATAATGACATCTGCTCCCTCGCGAATCGCACTTGCCACGTCCGTCACCTCTGCTCTTGTGGGACGCGGATTGCGAATCATAGAATCCAGCATCTGCGTTGCAATAATAACCGGCTTATACTTTCTGTTGCATTTCTCTACAATAATCTTCTGCACATGGGGTACCTCATAAGCAGGAATCTCCACGCCGAGATCCCCGCGCGCCACCATAATTCCATCCGCGGCCTGAATAATTCGGTCAATATTTTTGATACCCTCGCCATTTTCAATTTTTGCTATGACATCGACGTGCTCCGCGTTATGTTCCTTTAAAATAGCCTTGATTTCCTTTACCGCGTCCGCATCCCGCACGAACGACGCTGCAATAAAGTCGATTCCCTGAGAAATACCGAAAATGATATCTTCCCGGTCCTTTTGCGTGATGGCCGGAAGCTTTACCTGAACATTCGGAACATTTATGCCCTTTCTCTGTCCCAGCTCGCCGCCATTTTTCACGATACAGACAATGTCGCGGCCTCTGATCTCTTTTACCTCAAGCGCAATCAGACCGTCGTCAATCAAAATCGTATCGCCGGTATTTACGTCCTCTGAGAGCTCCGGATACGTCTGGCTGACTCTTTTTTCATCTCCGTCTATCGTTTCACTTGTCAGTGTAAACTCATCGCCTTCGTTTAATTTTATCTTACTCCCGTTTTTCAGAAGCCCTGTCCGAATTTCCGGTCCTTTTGTATCAAGCAGAATCGCAATCGGCTTTTTCATTTCTTCCCGAACGCTTTTCAGCTGATCCAAACGCTGTTTCTGCTCTTCATGATCCCCATGAGAAAAATTGAATCTCGCAATATCCATTCCTCCCGCTACCAGTTCTTTCAAAATCTCACGGTTATCTGCATTCGGTCCCATGGTACAAATAATTTTTGTCTTTTTCATATATTGCTCCTCCATCCCTGCGGTCCAATCATACTGATTTACTGATTTTTTTCATTTCCTTCCAACTCAATCTGATCTCCGGACATTCGAAGAAGATCACGAATCTCACTGAGCGGCATCTCAAGATACGCAGAAAGCTCTTCGGCTGAAACTTTGTGCTCCAAATCCCGTTCCAGGTTGTGTACTGCCTCGTTCAGATGATTGACACGGCTCACAATGCCCTCATCCAACTGCCGCTTTTCCTGGCTCTGACCAATCGCCTGCTCCATTGCCCGGTTGATGCAATTCACGATATGCGCACGGCATGCGGCAGGACTTTCCATCCCCGCAATCTCCTTCATGGCTGTCAGAAGCCCTAGATTCCCTTCCTGAATTAAATCCTCAGGCAAAACATCCGTCCCCTCATAGCTGCCTGCAATCTCACAGATCAGGGGCAGATAGCTTTCAATCAAATGCTGCCGCGCCTCTTCGTCTCCCTGCATGGCGTCCCGCATCAGCCGCTGCTCATTTTCTGAGAGAGGCTCTGTCAGACCTGCCAGTTCTTCAATATAAAGAGAGAGACTTTTCTGTCCCCCAAGCTCCGGCTGCTCCAAAACCTCTTCTTTCGAATCCACCACCTGAATACTCAGGCTCGAAAGATACTGATAAATGAAAGAAAAATGTTCTTCTTCCAGAGGCATGTTTTTCAGAATTTCGTGAACTTCTGCTTTCGAAATAACACCTGACTGTTTATCGGCAGCATTTTTCAAATCTGTCAGTAATTCACGGAAAATAATTTTATGATCCATTCCATTTTCTCCTGTTTCCCAAACTGCAAAACTCTGTTTCCGTATGCAAACACGGTTTCTTCGAAAACATTTATTTCTGTGTCAGAACTTCAATTGCTTTCTTTAAAACCGGATCAGTTGCGGGATTTCCTCTTTTTTCAGTTTCTGCACCACCGTCTGTTTTATCTGAGGCTCCTTCTGACACTTTTTCTGATTCTATCACTATATCCGGCGTAATTCCATTTCCGTGAATGTTCTGCCCCTTTGGTGTATAGTAGGTCTGCGTTGTCATCTTAAATGACGAACCGTCAGACAGCATAAACCGAGCCTGAACAATCCCTTTTCCATACGTCTTTGTGCCGATCACCGGACCGATTTCATAATCCTGAATCGCGCCCGCAAAAATTTCCGATGCACTGGCTGATTTCCCATTCACAAGAACAGCCACCTTGCAGGTGATCGAGCGTTTGTTATCCGCCAGCTCCTCACTGCGCTCTCCGCTTCGTCCTTCCGTATAGACGATCAGACCTTCCGGAAGAATCTCGTCCAGAATGTCACAGACAGCATCCAGAAGGCCGCCCGGATTATCACGCAGGTCAACAACCAGGTGTTCCATGCCCTGATCCTGCATGTCTGAAACAGCATCATAAAACTGGTCAACCGCACGTTCCGTAAATTCGCTCAAGCGCAGATACCCGACACCGTCTTCCAAAAGCTTATATTCCACATAATTGATTTCCACATCCGTACAGTATACCATAAGATCCATTTCGCTCTCATTTTCCGACCGGAAAATATGCAATGTGAAAGAATCCTGATATTGCTTGATTGTAGAAACCACTTCAGAAAGATCCATCCCTTCAAAGGAAATCTGATCCAATCCCAGCAGTACGTCACCTACCTGTATGCCTGCCCGTTCAGCCGGAGACCCTGCATAAACCTCTTCTACAATAAACCCGCCTGCTGTTCCCATATCCAGAAGGACCACGCCAATTCCATGATACTCGCCCTTGGTAGCAGCCATCACGGAATCCATCTCCTCTGCTGAATAGTAATCCGCATAAGGATCGCCAAGTCCGTAAGCAATCCCTCGGAAAAGCCATGATTCCAGATTCTTGCCATCCACCTCTTCCAGATAATTCTGTTCAATCAGGCTTTGTACCTCATTCAGCTTATACAGTGTGTCCGGATCTGTCAAAACTGACACATCTGTCCCCTGTTCCGAAGCATTCCCTCCATTTCCGGACATCTGCCACCGCGCCAGAAACCATCCGCCACTGAATACAAAAATAAAAACAAGAGTCAGCAAAACTCCCAATAAAAGGCCCAGAAAGAAATTCCACTGAGACTTACCTGCATTCATCTGTACTTCCGTTTGTTCTTCTGCCTGTTTTTCTTCCTGCTCCAGTTCAGGCAAATCTGCCATTTATATGCCTCCTTCATGATTCCTCTTCTTTTTTCTATGCTCTGTCTTCTGTATACCTTTCTATCCTTATCATAATTTAATATAGTTTACCCCAATTTGCAACCTCTATTTTCGCAGGGGTTACTACTGCTTTATGCCATATAACTACTTATTATTTACAAAAACACGTACGTCAATCAATTGCGTTAAAAAAACGATATAGCCCCATCCTAGAGCTATATCGTTCTTTTGTAAACTCTTCTTTCCTGTGTCTTATCTGTAAAAGCTTCCGTCCAATACTACTGATCTCTTTTGATCCGGAAAGCTCCCATCTCATTAATATTCCTGATGCTCCATATATTTCATATACTTCACAACCATCAGTGCAATCTTGAAGGTAATCGCATCCTCAAACACCCGCAAATCAAGTCCAGTGGACTTCTGAAGCTTATCCAAGCGGTAAACCAGTGTGTTGCGGTGAATATAAAGCTGACGGGAGGTCTCGGAAACGTTCAGGCTGTTTTCGAAAAACTTATTGATCGTAACCAATGTCTCTTCGTCAAAATCATCCGGCGATTTTCCTTCAAAAATCTCCTTGATAAACATCTTGCAAAGCGGAATCGGAAGCTGATAGATCAGACGGCCAATCCCGAGCGAGCTGTACGCAATAATGGGACGCTCCGCAAAGAAAATCTTGCCGACATTGAGCGCCATGCGTGCTTCTTTATAAGAACGCGATACTTCTTTGATCTCACCGACGATGGTACCGTAGGCAATGAGCGCATCCTTCCGTTTCTCTTCTCCCAAAGAGCCGAGAATCACTTCTGCTATCTTATCCATCTCCGCATAGCCATCCTGCGGCGCCAGCTCCTTTACAACAATAATACTCTTCTCATCAACGGCTGTGATAAAATCTCCTGAACGCGAACTGAACAGAGAGCGAACGCTTTCCAGAGAGCTGTTTTCTTTTTCGTTGTTAATCTCCAGGATAAAAACAACACGGCGCGCTTCTGTATCAATATGAAGCTTTTTCGCGCGATTGTAAATATCTACCAGAAGCAGGTTATCAAGAAGCAGATTCTTGATGAAATTATCTTTGTCAAAACGCTCCTTATATGCAACCAGGAGATTCTGAATCTGGAATGCAGCCATCCGGCCCACCATGTGTACATCGTCGCTGTTGCCATTGGCCAACAGAATATATTCCAGCTGATGCTCATCAAACACTTTATAAAACTGACAGCCGGAGACCACCTGGCTGTCTGCCGGAGAGTTTACAAAACTCAGCACTGAATCCCGAAACGCCTCTGCTTCCGGGAACGTCGTAGCCAGCATAACGCCCTCTGTGTCGAGCACACACAAATCAACTCTGCTGATGCCTTTCAATCCGTCTAATGTTGTCTGTAAAACCTGATTCGAAATCACTCGTACATCCTCCTTTACCGTCTTCGCTATCTTCTGTCCGGTGCCTCGCTGCACCGGATAAAACTGCCCCAATTAATATATTTTTTTCATTTTTAACGAACTGGTATTATTTTAATATAGTTGCCAAAAAAAATCAATCATAATTGTGTAATCTGCACTAAAAGGAAAAAAATAGTAAAAAAAAGTGCCCAAACACACGATTTCGAGCAAAAAAACAGGAACAGACTCTTATAAAACAGCCTGTTCCTTTTGTTCTGGAGTGTTTTCGCGAAGAAAACATTCCTATCACATTTATGTAATTTCAAACACCGTTCCTAAAAATCTATACCTCGAAAATGAGATCGCCATACGACGGCATCGGCCACATTTCCTTATCGACAATCATTTCCAGTTCATCTACCGGTGCACGAAGTTCTTCCATGGCAGGTACAACAGCATCACGGAAATACGCTGCCTGCTCCGGTCCTTCTGATATCCGTCCGGCCTGTGCCGTCACATCAATCAGCTTTGCCAGTGCAACCTTCGTATCAGAAAGCAGCGCGCTCGTTTCATTCAGAAGCTCGATCTGAACAGAAGCCTCCGCTCCTGCCTGCACAACCGCATTTACCGTATCTGCAAGGCTCTTTGTATATTTAATTACAGCCGGAATGATCTGCTTGCTCGCGATGTCGATCATCGCTTTTGCTTCAATATTAATTGTCTTGGCATACGTCTCATACTTAATCTCTTCACGCGATTGTAGCTCGGCTTTTGTAAATACGCCATATTTTTCAAACAGCTGAACCGCCTTTTCCGTTGTCAGGGCCGGAATTGCTTCTACCATGGATTTAATATTCGGAAGGCCTCTTCTTTCCGCCTCTTCTACCCACTCATCCGAATAGCCGTTTCCGTTGAAGATAATTCTCTGATGATCTCTCGCATACTGCTTGATCAGGTCATGCACTGCTTCATCAAAATTCTCTGCCTTTTCCAGCACGTCACATGCATCTGAAAATGCTTCCGCCACGATCGTATTCAATACAATATTCGGAGAGGCGATGGAATCGCGGGAACCAACCATACGGAATTCAAATTTATTGCCTGTAAATGCAAACGGTGAAGTCCTGTTACGGTCTGTCGCATCCTTTGCAAGATTCGGAAGCGTCTTGACACCAGTTTCCAGCACGCCCCCTTTGATCGAATGCGTTGCCGTTCCGGTGCTGATCAGCTGCGTAAATACATCCTCAAGCTGTTCGCCAAGGAAGATGGAGATAATCGCCGGCGGCGCCTCATTTGCACCGAGACGGTGGTCGTTCCCCGGATCAGCGGCTGATTCACGAAGCAAGTCTGCATGGATATCTACTGCCTTTAAAATACAGGTCAGCACAAGCAAAAACTGTATATTTTCATGCGGTGTCTTACCCGGCTCCAAAAGGTTGATGCCGTCATCCGTCGTGATGGACCAGTTATTGTGTTTACCGGACCCGTTCACACCCGCAAACGGTTTTTCATGGAGCAGACATTTCATACCGTGCTGACACGCCACTCTCTTGAGTGTCTGCATAATGATCTGGTTGTGATCTACCGCAACATTGGCCTCTGCGTAGATCGGGGCCAACTCATGCTGTGCCGGAGCCACCTCGTTGTGCTGTGTCTTCGAAGATACTCCAAGCTTCCACAGCTGCTCGTTGACATCCTTCATGAAGGATGCAATACGCTGACGGATTGTTCCGAAATAGTGATCATCCATCTCCTGCCCCTTCGGCGGCATGGCGCCGAACAGCGTTCTTCCTGTAAAAATCAGATCCTTTCTCTGAAGGAATTTTTTTTCATCTACCAGGAAATATTCCTGTTCCGGTCCAACAGACGGCGTCACCTTTTTGGAGGTCGTATTTCCGAACAACCTCAGCAAACGCAAAGACTGCACATTGATCGCTTCCATCGAACGCAGAAGCGGCGTTTTCTGATCCAGTGCTTCTCCCGTATAAGAACAAAAGGCCGTTGGAATGCAGAGAATCGCTCCCGCTGCATCATGTCTCACAAATGCCGGAGACGTACAGTCCCAAGCTGTATAGCCCCTCGCCTCGAACGTCGCCCGCAGTCCGCCTGACGGAAAAGAGGATGCGTCCGGCTCCCCTTTGATCAGCTCTTTTCCGGAGAACTCCATCAGAATCGTTCCGTCCGGATTCGGGGCTGTAATAAACGAGTCGTGCTTTTCCGCTGTCACGCCGGTAAGCGGCTGGAACCAGTGTGTATAGTGGGTTGCGCCTTTTTCGATTGCCCAGTCTTTCATGGCCGCTGCAATCACGTCTGCTGTCGCCAGATCAAGCTCCGTACCCTCTTCAATGGTCTTTTTCAACGCCCTGTAAACCTTTTTCGGAAGACGTTCCTGCATTACCTTGTCCGTAAATACATCTTCGCCGAAGATGTTGGCTACGTTATAATACTCGCTCATAAGCTTCTCCTCTTTTCCTTTGATATTTGTGGCCAGCATCCCGCATCCCAGGCTGTGCCCCTTATCTAAAAACAGGGCATTCCAGCACTGATTATGTGGAACGCCCTTGTCACCTGCATTTAAAATACTCTATCTCACTGTAAAAATCAAGCAAAAAATCGGATGCAGCCGGGATTTCAATGTTTTTTACAAAATAGTGTTGGAAAACAAAGCACGGTTATTTATTTTGCCTGAATCATCCCTGCTGCTTGAGCAGCCTGCGCATTTCACTCACCGTCATTCCTGTATTCTTTTTAAACAGCTTGTGAAAATAATTCGGCGACAAATATCCGACCTGCTTTCCGATGTCCTTTGCAATGCTGTCTTCTGTTTTTAAAAGTTCAATCGCATGATCAATACGGATATCCGTCAGCAGCTCCACAAAGCTGCGGTCCAGCTCCTGTGTCAGAAGACGGCTCAGATAAAAAGAGCTGATTCCCAGTTTTTCTGCCACTTCTCCGAGTGAAATATCATTTCTGTAATTTTTTTCAAGGTACAAAACCGCCTCCTCTACATACGAATTATATTCCTTTCCCCGAAAAGAATCCTCTGCTATTTCCTCCAGCATCTGTACGGCTGCATTCAGCACCTCTCCCTCCTCTTTTTCCCGGAAACGTTCCAGCAAACGTCTCCAGGAAATCCCGGACCGGTGTTCCGTATTCAAAAGTTCGGCACATAATTGTATGAAAAGAGCCAGATGCATACGGATTTGTTCTATGCTGTACTCCTGTTCCTTCAGAAATGTGATTCGCCTGTTTATGCTTTCATATACCTGACTCATATGTTCACACGCCAGGGCACCTGCAATCTCTTTCGCATCCATATATACAGAATCAGAATATCCTCCTTCAAAAAAGCATATGGTACCTTCCGAATTCCCTTTCAGTGCCGCACGGCATTCTCCGGGCGTTTCTGTCATTTTCTCAAGCTTTTCCTTCCATCTGCTCACCCCACAGACAAACGATACGCCCGGTCTTATTGCAATTTCCTTTTGCAGCCGTTCCAGCAGTTTTTCCAGCCATACGCGGTAATTTTTTTCACTGATCTGACCTCCGGGAAAAATCAGTAAATATAAGAGACCTTTGTACACTTTATACTGAAGTGTGCAAAAACGCTGCAACTGTTCCAGCGCATGAAACCCGATATGCTCCAGCAGATCGTCCAGCCTTTTCGCCCCGTTCTCTGGCGTATTTTCCCCTTTCTCCGCATCCTGATTCTGCGCCAAAAGTTCCTGTCGCTCCAGTCTGACCGCCACCAAAATTCCTCCCTGAAACACTCTGCCCAGATTAGAAAGCCAGATCTGAAAATTTTCGACATTCAACTGGCCGAGTAAAATCGAAGAGAGCAGTTCATTTCCCAGAGCTTTCTGCATACTTTTCATCTGAATCTGCGCTTCTTCTATTTTAAGAAACTCCTTTTTCTCACTGATCATATTTCCGAGAACACGCGCCACAGCAGATACCAGCCGTTTTTCGTCCACCGGTTTCACCAGAAAATCATTCGCGCCAAGAAGCAGTGCCTGACGGATAAATTCGTAATCGCTGTATGCCGTGTTAATGATCACTTTTGTGTCAAATGCCTTGCCCCGCAGCAGCTCAAGGGCTTCCAGTCCATTCAGCCCCGGCATATTAATGTCTGCAATCAAAAGATCCGGTTTGTCATTTTCCACACATTTTACCATATCTACGCCATTATAAACGCTCGGCAGCACGACAATATCCTGAAAATTATTCTGAAGCATCATTTCCAGACCTCTGCATTCTATTTCTTCATCATCTGCAATCAGAATCCGTATCATTCGTTCCCTCCTTTTCCAGTCAGCTCTCTACCGGAATGCGAATCAACACCTGTGTACCTTCCCCTGCTCTGCTTTCTATTTCAAATTCAGCTGCCCCTTCAAAAAAAATGGTCAGACGCTGATATACATTTGCCAAACCGACCCGTTCCTGCTTCTCCCTCTCAGACGACAATTTTTTCCGCAGCGCTTCCAGTTCCTTTTCCGGTATTCCCTCTCCATTATCAGAAATCAGAATCAGACCTTCCTTCTGCGCTTCCAAATACTGCGTCTTTATCACAATTTGTCCGTCTTTTACATAGGAACCAACACCGTGAATGATGCTGTTCTCTACAAGCGGCTGCAGAATCAGACATGGAACCCTCGTCTGATGAAATCTCTCATCCAGTTCAAAACGGAAACGGATTCTTTTTCCAAACCTCTGTTCCTGCAAATACACATAATCTCCAAGTATTTCGATCTCCTGATCCAGCGTCACTGCCTTGTCCATATAATCCAGACTGTACCGAAGCAGATACGCTGTTCTCTGCAGCAGATCTACCGTCTTTTCTGCGCCTTCCATATATGCATTTTTGGCAATCATATTCATCGTATTGAACAGAAAATGCGGGTTCATCTGCCGCTGCAAAGCGCGAAGCTCACTGGTACGCAAAAGGTTTGTAATCCTCAGGTTTTCCAATTCCTGTTCCCGAAGCGCTACTTTGGTTCTGGCATCCTCCTCCATAATACGGAATTTTTCTTTCATCTGTTCAACCATCATATTAAACACATATACAAGAACGGATATTTCCTGGCATGTCTTTTCTTTTAAGACAACAGCCTTCTGTCCGAACAGCTTTCCATCCCGGATCTGTTCTGCCGCTCTTGTCAGTATCTGAACCGGTGTAACAATCCTTTCACGCAAATATTTTCCCCATACAATTCCATAGATCATCAATATACTCAAAAAACCGGCAAAAACCAAATAATAAAAATTTCCCGTACGTACAAATTTATCGAGCTTGCCGCTCGCAAAACTCAGGAGCTGCAAATGCAGCTGTTTAAATTCTCCGTCTATTCTTGCATAGATGTCCGAAATCTTCTCATATTTTTCCTGAATCTCACCATATACCTTTTTTGTAAACACTGTCTGATTTCCTGACATTTCTTCTTCAATCTCTGAGATCAGCGCCATGCCTTTTTCCTGCATTCCTGCAATATCCGCAATATTCCGCTGAAAATCAACACTGACTCCCATTGTCTTCAGCCTGTCCATCTGTGTGGACAGCAACGCCAGTTGATCATGCATGGCTTCTTCTGCTTCTTTATCACCATTCGCAACGTATGACTGAACCGCCTGTTCTGTCTTTTCCAGCTGCATATAATAAGAATTCAGGCTGACCACCTGACGCATCACATTCGAATAGCTGTAATCTTTTCCAAGGAGAACAAAAAGCGCCGCTATATTCATAATAAGAGCAATTCCAAGGATCATGCCCTGATAGCAGACAAATTCTTTTCGAAGTGTATTTATTTCATTTTTCTTAATCATCTGCCTCAATACAACTGCCATGGTATATCCTCCCGCCTTATATAAGAAACATCCTGTACATTTTCTTTGTCAACTACCATTACATCAACGTACTGGTCTTCCACTTCTCCCAGTCCCTCTTCGAATAGCTGATACATGACATCCATGGCCCGAATCCCCATTTCGCGCGGATTTTGAACAATCGTCGCCTCTACGATCTCCTGCTCTACTGCTCTCGTTGTTGCATCCGTGGAATCAAAGGTCACGATTTTGAAATCTTTGTAGCTTTCTTCATTTTTCTCCCGGAGCAGGCACATACATCTTGATCCATATCCCTCTGCGCAAAAAAATGCAGTAATTTCCGGGTGTTCCTCCAAAAGTCTGGAAACCTTTTCATTTAAAAGAACCCTGTTGGACTCGCCTTCCAAAACCTCTGTGATTTTCATGTCCGGATACTCCTTCAGAGCCTCCTGAAAGCCCTCTGTTCGATCCAGCTGATTCGTACTGCTGCTAAAAGAAGTAATCACGGCAATTTCCGCTTTCCCTCCGCACGCTGCGGCCAGTTTTTCTCCTGCACGCTTTCCCGCCTGAAAATTGTCTGCCCCCACATAACAGGTGCACGCCAGACTTTTTGCATTGCTGTCTACAAACACAACGGGAATCCCTGCTGCTTCTGCCTCCATGACGACTTTCTGAAATTCCGGCGTCACCTCATTCGGAGCGGTTATAATGCCATCCACGCCAGAAAGTATTGCATTTTCAAGCGCATAGACCTGTTTTTCCACATCCAGCTCCGCAAAGCCAATACATTTTACATGGATTCCATACTCACTTGCTCTGTCTCGGAGGCCCCCGGCTGTAATTCCCCAGTATCCCGAGTTCGCCATTGGAGCAACAAACGTAATCTTCCGCTCCGGGACCGACGCTCCATCATACGTTTCTCCGGCCAGCAGCCATATTTCGCCTGCTGTAAACAAAATAACGCCTGCTGCCAACATTGCCATCTCCTTTTTCATGCCGTTTCCCCCAAATTTATTTTATAATACAACCAAAGGGCAAAACCTAAAATGGCTTTACCCTTCCGTCTCTATTATATCTGTTTTTTCCTTTTTTTGCTATAAAAATCTCTTATTTGGTTGCTGCTGCAAGAAGTTCTGCATCATCAAGAATCTGGCATTTGCTCTCAACATCCCAGCGCATTGCGTACGGCTGTTCCGGAGTATACGGCTCCCATTTCAGTTCGTCCGTACTCGGGTCTCCTGTATAAGCGAAATTCACCAGTGCGCTTGCCATGCGATCCTGCAGATCCAATGCATCCTGATTCTCCGGTCCGCCGGAAGCGATCCGTACGATCGGAATCTCAATATTATGCAGATAATACATAATATCAACGCAGTGGAATGCAGTAGTACCGCCGTTAACCGGAATCTCATAAGTAAACATGTAATTATATACCGGAGCGGTTCCGGTTTCAACCTTCTTGGCTGCAACTTCCTTCACACCATTTCTGTAGGAAACTCCTCTTGGTGCCAGGTAGTATGCGTCTGCAAGCTTTTTGTCCGGATAAAGGGCAGAAAATGCGTCTGCAACAGCCTGTGCATTCTCACCATACTGTTCTGTCAGCTTCTCCTGAACCTCTTCATCGGTCCATTCGTTCTTATTGTGGTCTGCCCAGCCGATACCGGTGCTCATATTTCCGCTGCTCTCTGTAAATACAGAACCAACGATCAATGGAACGTCTGCCGTCCAGTCAAGGAATTCATCAGCCAGTCTTCCTTCGTTCTCAACCGGAACCCATGCAAGACCCAGTTCATTCAGGGCCGCTTCTGCTGCGTCATCCAGCTCGCGGTAAGAAATTGTCTTGATCTCCTCGATGTTGGACTCGTCCAGTCCGAGGATTTCCAATGTTTTGTCAGCAACTTCCTTTGCCTGATCCTTCGGCATCGGAGTCAGATAGGAAGTACTCTCAGAAACAACCTTGTCTACCAGTCCTTCACAGTCTGCATACCGAAGCATACCCTGTACTTTTCTTCCACCGCCGGACTGACCCATAATCGTGATATTATCAGGGTCACCGCCGAAGGCTTCAATGTTCTCGTTGACCCATTTCAGAGCCTGAATCAGGTCCTCGTCTCCCAGGTTGCAGGCATATTCAAAATCTCCGCCATAAGAAGACAGATCCAGATAACCAAGGGCATTCAGACGATGGTTCAGAGATACAAATACAACATCTCCATATTCCGCAATATTTCTTCCGTCGTGAGCAACGCCTTCGATGGAAGAGCCGTTCTTATATCCGCCGCCATGCATATAAACGATAACCGGCTGTTTTGCCTCTTTATCAATATTATGTGACCAGATATTCAACACCTGGCAATCTTCATTCTGAATCCAGTAACGATGCGGCCATACAAGCTCATCACCGCCAACAGATGTCTGATCCGGAATCGGACAGATTGGTCCAAATGCCTGTGCTGCACGAACGCCTTCCCACGGCTGCGGGTCCTCCGGAAGGGCAAATCTTTCCGGAACATACGCATAGGGAACTCCCAGGAATGTGTAAACATCGCCATCCATAAAACCACGCAGCTCACCCTGCGCTACGGTTGTTGTCGGCTCTGTTGCGGCATATGCCGTACCTGCCATCATGGAAGAAACCGCCAGGCTGGCTATCAAAACTGCTGCTGTAATATGTTTTCTTTTCATACATGCACCTCGTCTCTTTCTGTCATTATTTATGTTACATATTTTCTTCTATTTTTTATTCTGTTTTCCGTTTCTCAGAGTGCGCGCATCTCATGTTTTTATTTTACTTCATCCGGCCTGAAAAGTAATGTCTAAATATTTGTCCTTGGACTATCTGTTTTTGTTCTGACCGGTGCAAAAAAGGATATTAAAAAGAATATTTTCGTATCAGTCCACTGTATACGGATTCGGATTCGTATGGCTGAAAAGCCATTCACGGACTGACGCATTGCTGAAATTAGCCATCCATGACCAATGTGCATTCGGAACAACCGTACCGGCAATATATTCTGTGTAAAGTATTTCTGCGCCCGCAGCCTTCGCCTCATCCCATTCTCCCAGAGCCAAGGCCGCCGCATCTTCTCCGCGAAGCCATCCGTTCCAGCCTCTGTCCTCTTTATTCTGTACAGTGACAGCGCCGGCTTCCTCCAGCTGAGCCACAAGTGTTCTCACATCCTCAGAAGGATTGGTGGGATCATCCACTGCATTCAGAAACCAAATGCTTTTTCCTGCGATCGCGGCTACGTCTTCGCTGGAATAATATTTATCCACTCCAGAAGAGTTGATCTGCGCTGCAAAAAGCTCCGGATAATCCATAGAGAGACGTGCAATCCCTTTGGAGCCCTGGGAAAGTCCCGAACCATAAATACGTGAAGAATCCACATTATAATTTTTAATCACTCCATCTACGAGATGTTTTGCAGCCTGAAGCTGCGGCGTAATCGCATAATCCGGAACCTCTTCTGTTCCAATGTCTTTTGTCCAGGCTTCTGTTACCACCGGATTCTGCGGTGCAAGAACAAAACACGGATGTACTTCCTGCGCTTTTTCACGGGCAAATTCCAAGGCACTCGGATTCGCCAGAAGCTGCGATTGGTTGTTATACCCACGCTCGCCAGAGCCATGCAGGAACAACACAAGCGGAAGCTTCTCCATTGTCTCGTCCATCTCCTCATATCCCTCCGGAATATACAGACGATAATTCAGCTCAAATCCCGATTCCGGATCAACAAACGTGCCGCTTGTAAACTGATCTGCCAGAAGATTTGCTTCTCCCGTAATATCAAGACGTTTTCCGTATGCCACATCTCCTGACACAGTTACCAGGTCTTCCGTCTGCGTGATCAGCGCTTCCACCGGAAGGCGATGATTAATCTTTACCTCCATATCGTTCATTTTCCCGAAATACAGAGTCGTGCCAAGTGATGCGCCCGGAACATTGCTCGTTGCCAGTTCTACTATCACATAATTTCCAGTATACGCCACGTCTCCCGTTTTTCCTGTATCATTCACATAAACTCTGGTAACTTCCCGTCCCGCAACGGTATAGCTGCTGCGCGTGGCAACTCCTGACTGTATCTCATCCTCATACTGAATCGCAAGCGCGACAAACTTCTCGCCTTCTTCCTGCGTTTCGGTAATCGCAGTCACAGAAAGAATCTCCGCTTCTCCTGCCTCTCCTGCGAATGCCGAACCTGGGGACAGCATCATCCCAACACACAGCATTGCTGCAAATTTAGCTGTTTTCCATTTCATACTTCTTGTTCCTCCTTTTATGTTTGAGGACGTGCACGTTCCTGCTTGCCGTTATCATATCCGGTGCGCTTCTCTCCTGTCAACAATTCCGGCGCGCAGCATTTTGTCCTTTTTCCCATCCGTGAACCAAATTGTGAAAAATTCAGCACTGTCCCTGCCAAATGTCAAAAAAATGCCCGGTTTCAAAAGCCCTTCCCCCTCCCCGTTTCCTTGACTTTCCATATACGCTTTTCTATAATAAATGTATCAATTTAGTTTTTACAGGGGGAACGGCGGCATGAAAAAACAAAACATTTTTCTGATTCTTGCTCTTTTGCTTTTTTCGGCAGCCGGAATCACCGTTCTTTTCCGGAAAACAGACAGTCCGGAGCTTTCCGCCCACCATCCGCGCATTGCTGCAATTATGATTGATCCTGACGTTATTTTCTGGAACGACGTCTGGCAGGGTGTGCGCGATACAGCCGGGGAACATCACATCGCGTTATCGGAATGTCCATATGAACAGTATGATTCCGATGTATCCGATCTTGTCGAGACAGCGGTGCTCGCAGGCGTTGACGGTATCCTCCTTCGTTCGCAGGATACGCCCTCCGATTCCCTCCAAAATGCCTTGCAATCTGCCAGAAGCCACAATATTTCCATTGTAACGCTAGATGTTGACGCCGGTGAAAATTACAGAGACGCGTTTATTGCCATTGACAACCAGGCTGCCGCTGCAGAACTAGCCAAAAAAGCGGCAGAACTTCTTGCAGAGGGCAAGTCTGCTGCCATGGTAAAGACTCCCGACAAATTTATGTCACAGGCCGCCTCCTCCCGCATAGCCGCTTTTCGGGATACGTTCGAAAAAATCCTTCCGGAATGCAAGCTTACGGTTCTTGAGTTGCCCGTAGACGAAGGTCTCCGGCTGCCTGTTCTCATGCAGTTTCTTGAGGAAGAATCAAACCTCGGACTGCTGTTCGGCTGTGCACCCAAAGTTACCTCCGTAGCAATCAATGCCGTATCAAGGCTTAATTTGTCTGATAAAGTAAGTGTCGTCGGCTTCAGTGAAAGCCAGGAAGCCGTAGAGGCCATAAAAACAGGAGATGTGAAATGTCACGTCATGCAGGAACCCTATACGATGGGCAAAAATGGTCTGGAATATCTCAACGTGCTGTGCACATCTGATCTGAAAAAAAGAAAGGATCTGATCCCTACACCATTTCGGCTGATCACACCCGACAACTTTGACAGCTCATTCTGACCAAGGAGGAGGAACTATGTATTCTTTGCTGATTGTGGAAGATGAATTATTGCCGCGAACCGCACTTCATTCAATGATTACAACTAACTTTCCGGAATTTACCGATGTCCGCGAAGCTGCAAGCAGCGAAGAGGCAATGGAAATTATGCGTACATACCGGCCGGATATCCTCCTGGTAGATATCAACCTCCCGGGCCGGACAGGTCTGGAGCTGTGCCAGCAGCTTGCCGATCAGGGACTCGCCGGCCACACGATCATTACTACGGCTTACGGCCGCTTCAGTTATGCCAGACAGGCAATGGACATTGGCTGCCAGGCCTATCTTCTGAAGCCGATCAATGACAGAGAGCTGGAGGCAGCACTCAAAAAATGCATTGCTCAGATAGAAAAAACAAAACACACCACTCATATCACCCAAGGCCTGGAAACCATGCGCAGCTACATCCAACCCTATATGCTGCGCAGTTTCAGAGAAAACGGCCTCGCTCCGTCACTGCTTCAAAACGGCTACGGATGGCCTCAGGACGGACATTTATCTTCTTTTTTCCTGAAATGGCAGACCGCACTTGACGACGAAGCCAGCTTAAACCTGCTGTGCTCCTGGAATTCTATTTTTCAGAGTGCCTTTCATATCATTGCTGACGTCTCCCATGGTACACTTTCTATTTTGCTGCAGCAGAAACCTTTTGCCAAACAGTGTCCTGTCCGTACTTCCTTCTGGCTCTTTACAAGTCTTGCTGTCCGGCAAAGTACAAAAAAAACCGGTACCTCCGGCAAACTCGCGTTTTCAGGTCCCTTTTCCGATTATCAGCAGTTAAATCATGCGTTTCAAAATGGAGCAGGCCTTCTCTTCGCCCAGACGATACCAGAACAGCCTTACCTTGAGGCCGGTTCTTTCCTTGGCAAAACCTGTTTTTCCAAAAAAAGACGAAACGTACTACGCCAGAAAATCGTACAGCGTTTCCGCGAAAAAAAGCTGGAACGCGCAGCGTCTATGCTGGATCGTATTGAAAAAGAGAATCCGGAGCAGATGATACAGCTTCTTCTCGAATCCCTTTGGACCTTTTGGCCGGCTCTTGATATCGCTGCCATCTGGAGTACCCTTGCAGACCTGTCTTTCGGCGCATCTGGAATCCATCGGTGGCTGCGCCAGATCTGGAAGCACCATCTTTCAGGATCGCAGCAGCTTCCATCTGATTCTGTTGACACCGCGCTACGGATTATGCAGACGCGCTATACGGCGCCCCTTTCTGAAGCCTGTGTTGCAGAGGAAGTCGGATTAAGCCAGTCTTACTTTTCACGGTTGTTTAAACAAAAAACAGGAGAAAACTTTTCAACTGTCCTGCTCAGAATACGCCTGCAGCATGCGCGCGAACAGCTGGACCGTGGCGCCAGTGACCTCAATCAGATCGCCGCTGACTGCGGCTTTGCTTCCGGCCGATATCTTGATATGAACTTCAGACAGCTTTACGGACTCCCGGTCGCACAGTACTGTCTTCAGAAAGGAGAAGAAGCTTGAAACACATTTTCTCACTTACATATACCAGTCTCCGCACGAATCTGATGATCCGCTGTATATCGCTCGTAGTTATGATTACCGCAGCCATGGGGTGTCTGCTCGGGATTATGCGGCATGAAAATTCTTCTGTCCTTCGCATGCTGGAGCAGGAAATGATTTCGAATCATTACTTTTCAGAAATCTCCCATTTGCAGGGACAGCTTCTTGCCTACATCAATACGGATTACGAAGAGGATGCGGAACAATGCCGTAAAATTGTCGAACAGTGCGTCTCTTACGCCGAAACACTGTCGAATTATTACGCCCATCCCCAATTTGACGATCAACTTCATATGGCGTTATCCTTACAGGCGGCGCTGGAGCTCTTCCTTGCCACCCCGAGCAGCAGTTCCTCGTATTTTTACCGCCAGGTAACCCATATCGCCAAACTGATCCAAAACAGCGAGCGCTTTCTCTCCCGAATCGAACAACAGCTTATTGACGAAAATATCCGTGCCTTCCGCCACATGCAGGTCCTGCGTACCGGAATGATCGCAGCTCTGGCTGCCGCTGTGCTATCACTTGGCTTGTGGTTCAGCTATCGGATTGCCAATCGTATGGTGGAACCGATCGAACAGCTCACCGACCAGGTACAAAAAGCAGAATCCGAATTTCTTTCCTATCGACCGGAACAGAAGGTATCGGAGAATTCCGATGAAATTGCCGTGCTTTCTCACGCATTCTACAGTATGATTACAACGCTTCAAACACAGACAAGAGAAAAAAATGAAAAAATAGAAATGCAACAGAAATTAAATGAACTTAATTTTCAGAACATGCAGATGAAGGTCCATCTTGCGCAGAGCAAACTTTGTATTACGCAGGCGCTAATCCACCCTCATTTTCTGTTTAACTGCCTGAACACGATTTCAAGCATTGAATATCTGGAAGGTGCAGTTCGATCCAGAAAAACCACGCAACTGATCGCAACGTTCCTGCGCGATGCGCTTTCCCGTGTGGGCAGCATTGTCAAAATCCGGGAGGAACTGGAAAGCATCCAGCGCTACGTGGAAATCCAGAAACTTCGTTTCGGAGAGCGCATTGCCTATGAAGCATACGTCCAGGATGACTGCCTGGATGCCCGGATTCCGGCAATGTCTCTTCAGCCTATTATTGAAAACGCCATCGTTCACGGTATCGGCCGCACACCCCGCGACGGTCGCATTCTTTTAAATATCTCGCAAAAAGAGGAACGTGTTCACGTTCACGTATATGACAGTGGGCGCGGCATCTCTTACGCGCAGATTACAAATATAAAGGAAGCCCTTCAAAAAAACATCCTCGATGAAGGCAATCCATACATCGGCCTGAAAAGTACTATGGCCCTTCTGAAATCATGCTTTCACGAGGATGTTGTGCTGGACCTGAAAAGTTTGGAAGGCCAGTATACCTCCGTGTATCTGGACTTTCCGCTGTTTCTCAGTGACAGATAACTGCTATTTCACAAAGAACCGATAGGACGTCGTTGTTCTGTATGGTTCTCCTGCCTTCAGAATCGGCTTCGGAAAGCCCTCCTGATTGATCGAGTTCGGATAATACTGGGATTCCAGACAGAAGCCCTGCCGTTTTTTGTAAATGACTCCTCCCTTGCCTTCGTGATCTGTGATAAAATTGCCGGCATAGAACTGTACGCCGCAGCAGTCGGTAAATGCTTCCATTGCAATACCTGTGCGGTCACAGTATGCCTCTGCCATTTTTTTCATCTCACCGTTCTTTTCAGACAGCACGTAATTGTGGTCATAGCCTCCGACAAACTTCAGCTGCTCAAAATCAGCCTCTATATCCCTGCCAATTGGCTTTGCAACAAGGAAATCCATCGGCGTACCCGCTACCGGTGCAATCTCTCCGGTCGGAATTGCCTTGCCATCCCTGACCGGTGTATACGCCTTTGCCAGAAGCAAAAGCTTGTGATCCTCCATCGAACCTCCGTCATGGCCCGCCAGATTGAAATACGAATGGTTTGTGAGATTTGCTACCGTATCCTGATCGGACATTCCTTCATAAGCCAGAATGATTTCATTTTCATCCGTCAGCGTATAGGTAACAGATACCCGGAAATTCCCTGGGAAGCCCTGGTCTCCATCGGGACTTTCGATTGTGAAAGTAATCTTGTTTTTTGTTTCATCCAGGTCAGACACCTGCCATTTACGTCTGTCAAAACCATCCTGCCCGCTGTGCAGGTTGTTCTCATTGTCATTCTGGTCCATCTGGTACATTGTCCCGTTTATTTCAAAATGTCCCTGGTCAATGCGGTTGCCGCTACGCCCGATTACTGCACCAAAATAGCATGTATTCTTGAGATAAGCCTCCGGCGTATCGTAGCCCAGAACCACATCGCGCACGACGCCCTCCCGGTCCGGAAGCTGTACGCTCACAAGTGTCGCACCTAAATCAGTGACAGCCATTGTCATGTTGTTTTTGTTGGTAAACGAATACAGGGACAGCGGGGTACCGTCCGGCATCGTTCCGAAATTCTTCTTCATACTTTTACTCCTGCCTGATTATGCAAATGGATTTTCTGTCCGATATGGTACATGCTTCGGATGATTGTAGCCGATCTCATCCGGGCAGACACCGATGTATTTAAACACCTCGTACAAAGCCTTGCCATGGTGACCGAATGCCACCGCTCCGTGATGCGGATAGTTACCCTCGATCAGCACATGACGGTAAAAACGTCCCATCTCCGGAATTGCAAAGATACCAATACCGCCAAAGGACCGCGTTGCCACAGGAAGAACCTCTCCCTGCGCCACATATGCGCGCAGCACATTGTCTGACGTACTCTGCAGACGGAAGAATGTAATATCACCCGGAACAATATCTCCCTCCAGCGTGCCCTGCGTCACCTCTTCCGGAAGGCTTCTTGCCATAATCAGCTGGTATTTCATATCGCACGAAGACAGCTTCTTCGCATTTGTGTTGCCGCAGTGGAATCCCATAAAGGTATCCTTATGTGTATAATCAAACTTGCCTTTGATCTCAGATTCATACATATCTGCCGGTACAGAATTGTTAATATCGAGCAATGTAACGATATCGCCGCTCACACAAGTTCCGATAAACTCAGAAAGTGCGCCGTAAATATCTACCTCGCAGGACACCGGAATCCCGCGGCCCGTCAGACGGCTGTTTACATAGCACGGTACAAATCCGAACTGTGTCTGGAACGCCGGCCAGCACTTGCCTGCTATTGCAACGTACTTCCGGTACCCTTTGTGCTCCTCCACCCAGTCAAGCAGCGTCAGTTCGTACTGCGCAAGCTTCGCAAGAATTTCAGGCTTTTTATTTCCTGCTCCAAGCTCTGCTTCCATGTCCTTTATCACATCAGGAATACGTGGGTCATCCGCATGCTTATTAAACGCTTCAAACAAATCAAGCTCTGAATTTTCCTCAATCTCCACGCCGAGATTATAAAGCTGCTTGATCGGTGCATTGCATGCCAGAAAATTCAGCGGACGCGGCCCAAAACTGATAATCTTCAGATTTTTCAGTCCAACAACTGCACGTGCGATCGGAACAAACTCATGAATCATATCTGCACATTCCTCTGCCGTCCCTACCGGGTACTCCGGAATGTATGCTCTGATATTTCTCAGTTTCAGATTGTAGCTAGCATTGAGCATGCCGCAGTACGCATCGCCGCGCCCCTGCATCAGATTATCACCGGTCTCCTCAGCTGCTGCCACAAACATAGCTGGTCCGTCAAAATGCTTTGCAAGAAGTGTTTCAGAAATCTCCGGCCCGAAATTGCCAAGATAAACCACAATCGCCTCACAGCCAGCAGCCTTTACATCTTCAAGCGCCTGTACCATATGGATTTCACTCTCAACGATGCACACCGGACATTCATAAATATCTGCTGCATCATACTTTGCCTTGTAAGCCTCCACCAGAGCCTTTCTTCTGTTCACAGACAGAGACTCCGGGAAACAGTCACGGCTTACGGCCACGATTCCAATTTTTACTTTTGGAATATTGTTCATCTTTTTATCCTCCTGATTCTTATTTTTTATATCATTGAAGTGTACACAGTACACTTTTGTTTCCTCTATCTTACGGTCAGTCCGGAATTTCCGGTCATCAGATACCGGCCCTGACTTTATCCTTTTTCACTACAACAACGCTTCAAAGAGCGGCCTGCACGTCGGATAAATCTGTTTAAACTGTGCATACCTTGCCTCATATTTTTCTACCAACGCTGCCTCGGGTTCTACTGTGTCCACAATCCGCACCAGCTTTTCTGCCGCATCCTCCACCGATGCAAACACTCCGCAGGCAACGGCTGCCAGCATCGCACCGCCAAGAGCCGGACCTTCCTCGCTCTCAATCACATCGACTTTCAGGTTCAGTACATTGGCAATAATCTTCTTCCACAGAGGACTTTTTGCTCCGCCGCCACAGATCTTTGTGCGTTCAATCTGAATGCCAAGTGCCCTGGCCACTTCAAGTGAATCCCGCAACGCAAATGCCACGCCTTCCAGTACAGCCTGCGTCATATCGGCTCTCGTCGTATCCATCGTCATTCCAATAAAGGTCGCACGCGCATTCGGATTGTTATGAGGCGAACGTTCTCCCATCAGATACGGCAGAAAATACACATGGTTTTCGCCCAGCTTTTCAATCTGTTTCTGCTCACCGGCATAGTCTTTTGTGCCGATAATCTCATCCATCCACCATTTGTTGCACGAAGCCGCACTCAACATACATCCCATCAGATGATAATGCCCGTCTGCATGTGCAAATGCATGTAACGCATTAAACTTATCTACGCCGAACTTTTTCGATGAAATAAAGATCGTACCACTCGTTCCAAGGGATATATTACACATGCCGTCCCCGACTGTTCCGGTACCGACTGCTGCTGCCGCATTGTCTCCGGCTCCTGCCACAATCTTTACCTGCTCCGGAATATCAAGTTCTTTTGCAATCGCCGGAAGAACGGTCCCCACTGCTTCGTAACTCTCGTATACCTTTGCCATCTGTGCTTCCGACACACCACAAATCTCGAGCATTTCTCTCGACCAGCACCGGTTCTTTACATCAAAGACCAGCATGCCCGATGCATCTGATACGTCCGTACAGTGCACACCGGAAAGCCGGTAGGCAATGTAATCCTTCGGAAGCATAATCTTTGCAATCCTTGCAAAATGTTCTGGCTCTTTATTTTTAACCCAGAGAAGCTTCGGCGCTGTAAAACCGGTAAATGAAATATTTGCCGTATATTCCGACAGCTTTTCCTTTCCGATCACCTGATTCAGATAATCACATTCTTCGTATGTACGCCCATCGTTCCACAGAAGCGCCGGCCGGATCACCTGATCCTTATCGTCAAGAATCACAAGGCCGTGCATCTGGCCGCCAAAACTGATCCCCGCAACCTGGCTCCGGTCACAGTCTGCGAACAGCTCTTTTAATCCTGCCATCGTCTGCTCATACCAGTCCTCCGGATTCTGCTCAGACCAGCCCGGATTGGGAAAATAAATCGGGTACTCTTTCGATACAATCTTGTGAATCTTCCCGGATTCGTCCATCAAAAGAAGCTTGACAGCCGAAGTACCGAGGTCAATACCTGCATAAAACATGAAATCCCCCTTTTCTCTCAACTCTCTTTCAATTCTACAGAAACAGGCCTGACAGAGCGTACGCTGTTCTTTTTAGCTGGGAATTACATGCAGCTGTGAATCCGGCGAAGCCCCCGTCATAATCTCAATCGCTTCTGGAAGATTCCAAAGCTCCACCTCTGTATGCTCTCCGCCATTCTCGCCGTCCCGTGTCCATGCCACCGGAAGCGCTGATGTTATTTTAAGATACTTTGTTTTAAACCGCACGACATTTTTGCTTGTCTCATCCTTCATCAGAATCGCCGTAATAACCTCCGGCCAGTCAGCCAGATTCTGAGGCGTGCGTACCAGCATAACCTCAAACAGCCCGTCATTCAGCTCCACATTTTTCCCGGTTAGCCCACGGATGCCCGCCACTGAGGTAGAATTGGAAACCATCCCATACATGAACTCTCCCTCATCGGTGAATTCCTCGCTCTCTATCCGAAGGAAATAGCTCTTCCAGCTTCCCACCCGCTTCATGCCCTCCAGGAGGTAGGCAGTATGGCCCAGCATGTTTTTCAGCTCCTGATTCGTCTGATAGGAAACATCGGTCAGAAAACCGAAAGCCGCCACATAAACGAAATACGCATCATTGAATTTACCGATATCACATGCAAAAGGATCTCCTTTTACAATCAGCTCTGCAGCCTGCTCCATCTGCTTCGGAATACCGAGACTGTTTCCAAAATCATTCGTACTGCCCGCCGGTATGTAACCGATGGTCCGCTTTACTCCGCTTTGCATCAGCCCGCTTACCACCTCGTCCAGCGTGCCGTCGCCGCCGCTGCAGACCACCTCGTCGTAATCCCCGGCACATCTTTTTATAATATCGCTGGCATCCAGACCTTTTTTCGTCGGATATACCGTTATCTCATAACCATTTGCTGAAAAAAGCTCCAGAATTGCTGAAAGATGGTTCCTGATCAATCCCTTTCCTGATCTGGGATTGTACACAAACAGCATTTTTTTCATATCCTGTCTCCTGTACTGTTTTCTATCTTATAATTTTGCCTGATCTCTCACAAGACAAATTATTGTCAAATTATCTTCATTTTTTGTTATAAATACGGTCCGCGTCGCGCTTTTTCACCTTGCAGATTTTCCGGTCATACGTGTACAGGCCATTGATCTCTTCTTCCACATCGCACACCTGCGTATATACGGCTCCTGCAAGTCCCTCCTGCTCCAGCGCGCGTATCTGTTTCTGGAGCTGCACAAAAGCCTCCGCAAACTCTTCCACGTTCTGATAAGAGCGATATCCATAAGAAACGCTTGCATACATGTGGCCCGGAACCGGACAGGAATACCCTCCATATTCCGAGAGCACAAAAGGACGCCTGCCTTTCTGTACCCGA
The DNA here is from genome assembly GCF_059728505.1 of Blautia sp. St.27G3. Lineage (NCBI taxonomy): Bacteria > Bacillati > Bacillota > Clostridia > Lachnospirales > Lachnospiraceae > Blautia > Blautia sp. St.27G3. The sequence continues at coordinate 1,361,606 of NZ_BAAGFO010000001.1, forward strand.
AGCGGCCGGAAATAATTGTGGACACTCCGAATATCCCCGCCTCCCTGGTCAAACCAGCCGCTTGCATGGTCCACCAGACGCGTAGGATCTTCACGTTTTATTTTTTTAGTCACGCGCAGCGCGTCAAACTGTCCCCAACCTTCATTAAACGGCACCCACATGCCGATACAGGGACAATTATAGAGCTGCATCACTGCCGCAATACATTCCTCCAGCCACTGCGCGCGGGCCTGTTTATCAGTCCTTGCGAAAAAACTGTAATGGCTGTCCTTCACCTGCGTGCCCGCAGGCGGCAACACGGTCGGCAGATAGCACAGGCGTTTCAAATCCAGTGGTCCGCCTCCGTTTACCATATCCTGCCACACCAGCATGCCGATACGGTCACAGTGATAATACCAGCGCATCGGTTCAATCTTCACGTGTTTGCGTAACATATTAAAACCAAGCTCTTTCATCTTGGTAATATCGAATACCATCGCCTCGTCACAGGGCGGCGTGTACAGGCTCTCCGGCCAGTACCCCTGGTCAAGTACCCCGTTCACAAAATATGGCTTATTATTCAAAAACAGCCGTGCAATCCCGTTTTTATCGTGCCCTGTCGAAAATTTACGCAGAGCAAAATAGCTTCTTATCGTGTCCTCACCCGCACGAATCACCAGATCATACAAAAAAGGATCCTCGGGGCTCCACACATGAACCTCCGGCAGCGTAATCACCGTCGTTGCCATTACCTTTTCAATCTGCTCTCCTGCATATACGCTGCATCTGCCCTCTGCCCCTCTTTCCGCCGCCACAAACGACGATGCCGGAATCTGGTGCAGATAAGAACTCCACCTGCCGCTGACCAGCACCGCCACATCCAGCGGCTCCGTCATCGTCAGCTCCAGCTTCACCTCTCCCTCATCAAACCGAGGCGTAATCTTTATATTCTCGATATAATTTTCCGGAACCCATTCCAGCCACACAGTCTGCCAGATGCCGCTTACTGCCGTATAAAACATTCCCTCCGGAGCCAGCGTCTGCTTTCCGCGTGCCGCCTGGCCCTTGTCCGTATCGTCCTGCACACGTACCCAGATCGTATTCTTTCCCTCATGCAGCTGCTCTGTCACATCAAATGTAAAGGACAGATATCCTCCTCTGTGTCCGCCCAGAAGCTTTCCGTTCCACCAGACAATACATCGCTCATCCACTGCCCCAAAATGCAGCAAAAGACGCCTGCCTTTTGGAACCTCCGGAATCTCCACACTACGAAAATACCAGAGGTATTCCCCTGGATGCAGCTTTTTCCCAACTCCGGACCGGCTGCTTTCCGGCGCAAACGGCACCAGAATCCTGCCGTCAAAATTCTCCGGTCTGTTTCCCTTTTTTGTAAATGCGTAATGCCAGTGCCCATTCAAACAAATCCACTCACTGCGCTGCATCTGCGGCCTTGGATACTCCTTTGGTACCGCCTCCGATGCCGCCTGCTCACTCCAGACGGTCTGCAACTCATATGTTCTTTTCTTTTTCTTCTGTCCCGCCTTTGCCGCTGTCAGGGCATCCAATATGCGCATTCTGCTCACTCCTTCTCCCTCAGTTCAGGGGCTACCCCAAAATCGGTATTTTGGTAACAGTTCCCTCGCTACCAACAGTATAAATCATTTCTTCTCATGAACCAAGTAGATTCTTAAGATTTAAGATAATCTTTATGAATTTAAAAAAATGCTATACTGGTTTCTTTTTCTTTTTGCCATAATAAAAGGCCTTCTATGAACTAGATTTTATCATAGAAGACCTGATATTCAAACTTTTACAGACTTTTTTCACAGTCTTTGTTTAAATAAATATTTTTAAACTATTTGTAACTATTTAAAATTTCTCCAACTGCCTTTTCCACCGTATCAAATTGTGCATACCCATCCAGATACAGACAGATATTCCCCTCCTCACCAATCAACAAAACATCCTTATCAAAAGGATCTTCCATCTCACTGGCGATACGCAGCAATTCTTCTTTCTCTGACTCTTCACCAATCAAGACGATACGTTGTATTCTACCGCTTTCCTGTTTCAGCAGCTTGAGTATATCCGGAATAGAATCCTCCGTCTTTTCCTGCTGTACGGACAAATATCCCATTCCATGATCGAAGACGTTTTGGAGCAGTTCGTCTGAGACATCCTTATTAAAAATCAGGAGACCAAAAGAATCTGTTTCTGGAAACGCAAATTTTATTTTCGTTTCTGCTTCTTTTTCCGGATTCTCTTTCTTTTTCAATAGACAATCATCTGTTATTTCACTGTTACCTCATCTACCGAATGTAATTCTTTGATATATTCTTCAAACATATCCAATGACATAAGAACCATTCTTGGTTTTACTCCTTCTTCTTCACCAACAACACCAGCTTCTTCAAGCTGATCCATTATCCGGACGGCACGATTAAAACCTATCTTAAATATGCGCTGTATCATACCAATAGACGCTTTATCTTTCTCAATGATAAATTTTCCTGCCTCAATGAAATAGGGGTCTAATTCACTTTTATTGCAAGCTGACTGCACTCGCTCTGGTTTCTTTTCATAGTCCACGCCATAATATCCCACCATCTGACTTTTGACAAAATTAATCACACTCTCCATTTCCCTATCAGAAACATATGTCCCTTGTACACGCAAAGGCGTTCTTGCGCCCTGCGGATAAAACAACATATCGCCGTCAGACAATAAATCCTCTGCCCCTTTAGCGTCTAAAATCGTTCTTGAATCTATGGCAGAAAACACATTGAATGCTATGCGGCTTGATATGTTTGCCTTAATCATACCCGTTATCACATCTACAGACGGTCTTTGCGTGGAGATAACGAGATGTATTCCGGCGTTTCTTCCCATTTGCGCCAGCCTGCAAATGCTTTCTTCTGTGCTACTGCTATACGCTATCATCAAGTCTGAAAAGTCATCTATAATAATAACAATTTGTGGCATTTTCTGGGGCGGTTCATCACTAGAAGAATATTTCTCCACGGCTTTATTATACCCCTTCAAATCCTTTACACCAAATTTTGCAAACTCTCGATACCTATCAGTCATTTCAGCAACCACCCATTGTAAAGCCCCTGTTGACTTTCTTAAATCCGTCACGACTGGAATAAGTAAATGCGGAATACCGTTATACATAGTCAAGTTTACCGCCTTTGTATCTATCATCAGCAGTTTTACATTGTTTGGGTCTGCCTTATACAGAATGCTCATTATAAGGCTGCTGATACATACTGACTTGCCAGAGCCGGTAGTGCCTCCGATAAGCAAATGACACATATTATCAAGGCTTTCAATAATGGTATTTCCTACTACATCTTTTCCAACGGTGACCGCCAAATCAGAGGGATTTTCCATAAACTCTTTTGATTCTATCATTTCTCTAAATGTGACTATGGGCAATTCTTTGTTTTCCACATCTATGCCTATGGTTGTCCTGCCGGGAATGGGTGCTTCTATATGGAGGTTAGCAGCTTCTAAGTTCAGTTTTATATCATCTTCAATTTTCAGCACATCACGAACACGAACGCCTTTTCCAATCTGAATTTCAAACCTTGTGAAACGTGCGCCGTGTGATATTTCCACAATATCCGCATTCACACCAAATGCTTCAAATGTCTGCTTTAGTTTCTCTGCCTGTTCTTCTGTCTTACCTATATAGTTTTCTGAATCCTCCATTTTATCTAACAAACTAACAGGTGGAAATATATATTTAAATGGTTCTGGCTCTTCTATTGCTGTTTCTGTTGTAAGTAGATTATTTCCTTTCGGTATTTCGATTTCTTCTTTAATCGGCTCTGATTGCGATTCTTTAACCACTATTTCCGTTATTTTGTTCGCCCTGTCAATCTCTGCATATGCTTCTAATACTGACAATTCCGCTTCCTTTTCTGCATTATCAGCAGTATTCTCCATTTTCCTAGTGCTTTCCAGCTTTAAAATGTCCATTATTTTACTTATAAATGACATAATCTTCCCACCTGCATAACTTTCATAAAGCTTATCAAGTTATTTTAATCTATATTTCGTGCCTCTGCCTTTGCCTTCAAGAAGTACCACACCTTTTTGTACCAAATCTTTCAATAATTGTGTCGTCTTTGATTTGCCAAAAGGTACATACGGTGTAATTTCGCTTATTGGTTTCAGCATTGTCTTGCTTAAAATTTTATAGATTGCACTTTCATCTTCCGTTAAATTCAAATCGTTTTCAAAAACCGGAAGCACGATTTTTATAGTATTCTCTGATACTTCAAAATCTGGTTTTATGAAACCTTCTTCATAGAGTTGTTTTATTCTTGTGATTCCTGTTCCGAATATCTCGACAAAACCCAATCTATAAAATACATTTGCAAGATTTCTATTTCTTAAAACAGAAAGTTTACCAGATAAATATTCTTCCGCTGTTATTCCAGATGGCAAACCACCAGGAGAAACCACTTCAATTCTGTCATCAAACATCAAAACTCTGATTTGAGATTCAACATCCCAAACTCTGTGAATCAAAGCATTGGCAATTGCCTCTCTAAAGGCAACTTCCGGTATTTTCTCCATCTTTTTTCTATCAACCCCCTGTATTACTTCATATTGGTAATAATCTCTAAATACAGGTATCGACTTTTCATATGCATCTAATATGGAGATATGCTCAAATGTCGTTCTCTTTTGAATAATGCTGATGTTTTCACCGAATTTCACTATATCAATTCCTGGAAAATGATTTTTATCTGCCAAAAGACCTGCCGCATTATTATATCCATTGACATTGTCATATAAGTTTAGTGTTTTTAATGTATCCTGGTTAAATGTTTCAATCTGAATACTTTCTTCCAACTTACGATGCAAAACTTCAAAAGACAGTTCCTGTTCTTTACATGGCAACTCTTCAAATCTGATGTTTTTCCCATCCAAAATAAGCCTTGAGAATTCCAGTGTATCTACCTCTATCGTTGCTGTATCGTTTCGCTTATATGCTTTTGATTTATATAAATACGGCTTCTGAAGTCCACTTTTTACAAGGAGTTTTATCGTCTGATCATTATTCTGTACTTCAAGTGTATAATTAGGTTGAGGAAAAATACTGTCATTGATTTTATTTTCAATATCCAAACAAGATTGTATTACATCTGGCAATCCTTTCATGTTGCCATCATCATTAACCCCAAAAAGGATTGTTCCACCATCATAATTCGAAAAGGCACTAACTGTTTTTAAAAAGGTATTCGTAACCGTTTCCTTAAATTCTAATGTTCTCGTTTCACGCATATGAATCGTATTCCTCCAATCTTATTGATTATATTATATGCAGAAACAAGCGAAAAAACAATCGTATTTTTTTACGATTGTTTTTTCATTCGTTTTCGATTATAAATTTCATATTTCACTTAGAAATTACAGTTGCTTGGTTACTGTCTGCCAGGGATTCCAGGTATGTACTGTTGTTTTCGCAAGTATTTCTGATCTTACCACGCCACATACTGTACGCCTTTGTATCCGTCCCCCTCGTCTTCCCAAAAAATATCTCCCACCTGCAACTTTTTAATCAACTTCTTATATTCCGGCCTGTTAAAATCTTTTCCCGATATCTTGTCCATATAAATATTCCTGCTAAAAATCCCTTTCTCCTGTAACGCATTCATCTGCCTGTCCTCATTCTGATCTGTACTTCATACCCGTATGTATCCATACTCCTTACCCATCCGAATCCCTCCTATTTTCGTATAATAAAAACAGCCTGCTCCACACAGACTGTTTTATAATAAACGCTAAATAGCCAAAACCTTCTTCTGAAATCTATTACCGTTCCTCTCTTTTATCCCTTTTCCCGCCGAATGCAAACCATCCGACCAAAGCAAGGAAGGCCACGGCCACAAGCATCCACCCCACAAGCAGCATCGGATTATTTTCTGCTTTCGCGCGCGGCGCAAACATATCCCAGTAACCTTTCAGATATACAATGACCACAAGCACCGGAATCCCATATGTAATATAGCCGCGGACAAACGCCGGGAACTTCATACCGGTTCCTGCATTCGCTTCTTTGATGAAATGCTTCCAGCCCCAACCGTTTTTCTGTGTACAGAACATCAGATACACAAGGGAACCAAGCGGAAGCAGGTTGCTGGAAACGAGGAAATCCTCGAGATCCATGATTCCTGTCCCGGTGCCAAGCGGCTGAATTCCAGAAAGGACATTAAAGCCGAGCACTGCCGGCATTGACAGAAGAATAATCAACACAATATTGATCGCAACTGCCTTTTTCCTCGAAACGCCAAACAAATCCATTGCAAACGAAATGATATTCTCAAATACGGCAATGACCGTTGACAGAGCTGCAAACGACAGGAACAGGAAGAACAGACTTCCCCAGATCCTTCCGCCTGCCATCTGATTAAAAATCTGCGGCAGTGTAATAAAAATGAGGGACGGCCCTGCATCCGGCTCCACGCCAAACGAGAAACAAGCCGGAATAATAATCAGCCCTGCCATCAAGGCTACAAATGTATCAAGAATCCCGATGCTCATCGCCTCTCCTGTCAGAGAACGGTTTTTGTCCAGATAACTGCCGAAAATCGCCATTGCTCCGATTCCAAGGCTTAAGGTAAAGAATGCCTGGGACATCGCTCCAAACACAATATCACCGATTCCTATCTCTTTCATTTTCTGGAAATCCGGAACAAGATAGAACTTCACGCCTTCCATTGCTCCCGGCAGGCGCACAGAATGTACAGCCAGCACGATAATGAGCCCCAGAAGTGCAATCATCATCACCTTCGTAATCCGCTCCACACCCTTTTGCACACCAAGCGCACAGATACCGAACGAAATCACCACGGCAAGCACCATCCACAGCGTCAGCGTTCCCGGAGACGAAAGCATCTCATTGAATTTTGCTCCCGATGCCTGCGCATCCAAAATAGAACCGGAAAAATCTCCCCTGACGCAGCGGAAACAATAATACATCATCCATCCTGCCACCATGGTATAAAACATCATCAGCAGATAATTTCCTGCCATGCCGAACCAGCCGTAATGATGCCACTTTGTCCCCTTCGGCTCAAGTACGCGAAAAGAAGTAGCACAGCTCTTCTGGCTGCCTCTTCCGACCGAAAACTCACAGACCATAATCGGCCATCCCATCAGTACAAGAAAAGCCAGATAGATCAGAATGAACGCCGCTCCTCCGTACTTTCCTGTCATGTACGGAAACTTCCATACATTTCCAATTCCTACCGCGCAGCCGGCCGAAACTAAAATAAAACCAAGGCGGCTGCCAAATTTTTCTCTTTCCTTCATTTTTTCTCTCCTTGCAATTTACTGACCTTCCAGATAATTGTAAAACACCGAAGCAAACCGGTACCAAAAGCCAAATAAACCCGGAGAAAAGTCACCCTCTATTTTGTGCCTTTTCCCCGGGTTCTGACTTTACAACAAATTCACAATTAACTATACTGTTATTCAGTATAACTGATCGTCAAAGTTCTGTCAATTTCAGAAACCAGATTTTATCACATAAGAATTCTTTAGTCCTCCCACGGACGAATGCGATAGCGCGCGCCTACCTCTTCACAGATTTTCCGGCACTCTTCCTCTTCCTGCTTCGTCAGCGTCGTATCAACAGTAGTCATCACAACCTCGGACACATATTTTTTACATTCTTTTGCAAAAGAAAGCATCGCTTCAAATGACTGTTCTCCAAATTTCGGACGCACCAGTTCATAATATTTTCCAGCATCCGGTGTGTTCAAACTGATCGACACAGTATCAATCAATCCCTCAAACAACGGCGCAATATTTTTCCCATTCACCAGATTCCCCAGACCATTCGTATTGATTCGTATCTTCTTTCCATATCGTTCTTTCACAAACTGTGCCGTTCCCAGCAATACCTCCAGCGCCTCTGTCGGCTCTCCGAATCCGCAAAATACCACTTCCCCATATTTTCCCATATCAAATTTGTCAAATTCCGCCTTTACTTCCTCTACCGAAGGCGTATGCTCCAGCCAGAGCACCCCCGACTCTTCCATGGACTCTCTTGTCTGCCGCAAACAGAACGTACAGGCACACGGACACTTGTTTGTCAGATTTACATACAGATTCCCATGTACCTCATATAAAATCGTCATCGCTTTCTCTTTCATAACATCCATTCTCCTTTTTCTCATCCAATTTAATTATCTCAGAATGCGAACGGTCTTTCATAGACAGCTCCCTATCGCAGCGTATGGAGCACCTCTTCAAAGCATACTCCGTCCGTCACCGGAATCCCCAGTTCTATTGATTTCTCAATACAACGTTTGATAAAACGTGACGCTTTTTTTACGGACTCCTGAAACTCCACGCCATTTACCGCGTCTGCCGCAACAATCGCCGCAAAAATATCGCCTGTTCCGGACCGCTGTGTTCCCACCTTATGCGTTCTTCGGATTTTTCCTTCTCTGCCTCTTTCATAACAGAAATTTGCAATAAAATCCCCCTGCACAATTCCCGTAATTACAACCTTCTCCGGCCCCATACTGCTCAGCTTTTCTGCCAGAGAAGCGATTTCCTTCATCCTCCATCGTTCCTCATGGTACGACGTGTCGGTCAAAATACATGCCTCCGTCAGATTTGGCGTGAGAATATCTGCATAAGAAACAAGCCGCTTCATCTCCTCGCACATTTCCGGCGTATACGTCGCATACGTCTTTCCATAATCCCCCATCACCGGATCTACAACAATCACATTGTCCTTTGTGCCAAATTCCTCAAGAAAACGAATTACAATCTGAATCTGTTCCCTGGAACCAAGAAATCCGGTGCTAATACCCGAAAACTGAAGCTCCAGCTTTTTCCATTCATCAATATAAGCCTGCATTCGGTCTGTATAATCTTCAAAATAGAAGCTCGGAAAACCGGTGTGGTTTGAAAAAATCGAAGTCGGCACCGGACAGCACTGAATTTTCATTGAAGAAATAACCGGCAGGGCAACTGCAATCGAGCAGCGCCCAAAGCCGGAAAAATCATTGATCACAGCTATCTTTTTCTGGTGATTATGATCCTGTTTCATCCTATCCTCCCCAAAAGTCTGATTACATGTGCCTTTTCCAGCACAAAACCAAGTGCATAAAAGGCCGCCAGTCCGATTACGCCTTCCAGCGTCAACCCCGGAACCTGCAAAAGCCCCGTATAAAAGCTTCCATTCAAAACAGCTCCCGCTGCCGTGTATCCAAATACCATCACAGCAACACCCGCCACGCCTGCAAGAAGCGTTCGCGGCGAAGCCATATGCAGCTTCTTTTCACTTCCCCATGCAAGAAGGCCAATCACCAGGCCCATCACACTTTTAATCAACAGAGTAGGCAGTACCCACTGGGTATAGCCAGTCAGTAAATCTGCCATCGCTGAACCAATGCCGCCCGCCAGAAGACCTGTTCCCGGACCAAACATTGCCGCAGTCAAAAGAATACACGTATTACCAAGATGCATGTACCCAAGAGGGATCGGAATCTGAATCACCATTGTACTGATGCACACAAGCGCAATGGAAAGCGCGTTAATTGTGACATATTTTGCTGCATGTTCTTTCATCATTATTCGTCGCTCCTTCGCTGCCGGTTTTTCCTCATCTTCCTTCCAAATATAGTTTCCGTGGAAATTCCTGCATTTTTTATTTCTACAATCATATCGAAGGATTGGCTCTTTTTAAATAACCAGTTTTTATTTTTTTAATAAGTCCAGTTTTTTAAACACGAAATTCCAGGACATAAAAAAGCGGTCGCGCCATTTCTGTTTTCAAAAGTTCTGAAATGCGCGACAGCCCTTTATATTTTATCATCAGATCGAAAATGCTGTAAACCCAAGATCTTTCATACTAATGCCGACCTTCGTCCGCAGTAGATACCCCTCCCAGCCGACAAATGCCATCTGTAAAGACGCATTGGACAGCTGATTCACTTGTGCGGAAGAAATACCTCCACTCGTATCTTTAATCGTAAACGCTACATTAGATTTTCCATTATATTTCGCCGGTACAATTTGAGCTTCTGACATGAATGCTCCCAGCCCATCACCGATTACGACAAGGCAATTCGGTCTTACATACTGTAAATCTGCGGCATTTACATACATGGAGATCGCAAAGTCACCGTAATAATATTCTGTACTCATAATAAAATGATACTGCTTCTTTTTCGAATCATATTCGATTCCCCATGTAATATCCATACCTTCTACATAATCAGAAGCGCTGATAAATTTATTTCCATTTGCATTCAGACTGCCATACTTTGTGATATACTGGTTCAGCTTCTGATACCCGCTTGCAAACGCCGGCTTCTTCACTACCGTAACTTTACAGGTATATTTCTTTCCGCCCACCTTTGCCGTGATCGTAGCTGTTCCCGCTTTTTTCGCAGTTACTTTTCCCTTAGCATTTACGGAAGCAACACTGCTTTTGCTTGATGACCACTTTACACTTTTCTTTGTCCCCGTCATTTTCAGCGTATAAGTGTCTTTCACCGTAAGTTTCAGCGTCTTTTTTGAGATTGCCGGTGTCGTGACTGTAATCTTACATCTATATTTCTTTCCGTCTACTTTTGCGGTAATCGTAGCTGTTCCGGCCTTTTTTGCCGTCACCTTACCTTTTGAATTTACGGTCGCAATCTTACTGCTTGAAGTACTCCACTGCACTTTTTTCTTTGTCCCGGATATCTTCAGCTGAAGTGTGCTGCCCTTTTCCAGACTTGTCTTTGTCTTACTGATCTTGACCTTTGATGCAGCCTGCACCGTTGACACCAGATTCAGCTGCGGAATATCAATCGAAACCGTGGCTGCCAGGCAAAAAACAAGAAAAAGGCATGCTGCAAATTTTTTTGTGCTTTTCATAAACTCCATTCCTCCCTTAAAAAAATAGTTCCGCCAGGGCACTTCGTTCAGATAACCCTGTATGTTTTATTGTACCATATCTTTCCTGAAAGTAAATGCGTTTTTCTCCTTTTTGCACAATTAATGCAGCAGACCCAGTTCTTCTGATTTCCTTCTATTTGTATTTATCCCTTGACACCGGACAGTGCAATTCCTTCAATAAATTGCTTTTGGGCCAGCAAAAATGCCAGCATTACGGGCAACACAGAAAGCACTGCTCCTGCCATCAGCAAATTATACTGCACACCGTACAGGCTCTGGAAAGAGGCCAGACCAATCGGCAGCGTTTTGAGTTTCGCTGACTGAAGTGTAATGAGCGGCCACAGGAAGTCATTCCAGGAGCCCATAAAGCTGAATACAAACAGAGTGGACACAATTGCCTTGGTCAGCGGCATATATACACGGATAAAAATCTGCGGCTGGCTTGCACCGTCTATGATTGCTGCTTCCTTTAACTGTCCCGGCAGCGTCATATAGAACTGCCGCATTAAAAACACCCCAAACGCGTTTCCAAATATAAACGGAAGAATCACAGATGCATGTTTATCCACCCAACCCAGTTCCCGCATAATGACATAGCGCGGGATCAGCAAAATCATACCCGGAACCATCATCGTAGACAGATAAATTTTAAACAGCAGTTCCCTGCCTCTGAAATCCAGTTTCGCGAACGCATATCCGGCCAGCGAGCAAAAGAAAACCTGCCCTACCGTCGTCACGAGCGCAATATAGATGGAATTTCCAAACATCCGGAAAATATCAATTTTTTTAATTACATCTGTATAATTCTTGAAAATCGGCTTTTCCGGAAAAAAAGTCGGCGGCCATGTCAGAATTTCATTCGGGGCTTTCAGAGACGTAATCACGGTCCAGAAAAACGGCATAATAAAAATAAATGCCAAAATACACATGCCCACAAATTCCGCAATCTTAACCGCATTTAATTTTTTCTTCATCACCTTCACCTCCCCGGGTTTAATCATAGCTCTGATTCCTGCCGCCAAATTTCATCTGCAGCATTGTGAATACAAAAATAATGATAAATACGATCCAGGACAACGCCGACGCATAGCCCATATCGAAGAATTTAAATGCATTCTGATAGATCCAGTAGTACACAACTCTCGTCGCGTCCCCGGGGCCTCCCTGCGTTGTCATATATACCACGTCAAATACCTGGAACGAGTTGATAATTGACATTACGGTGACAAAAAAGATAGACGGCGCGCTGAGCGGCAGCGCAACATTTTTAAATTTCTGAAACCCGTTCGCTCCATCCAGAGCCGCCGCCTCATACAGTGATTTTGGCACGTCCTTGAATGCCGCGATTAAAATGACAACATTGAATCCGAGGCTTTTCCAGATACCGATCAGGATCACAGACATCATCGCGTACCGTTCGTCTCCGAGCCAGCTGATCCCGTCAATCCCGAAAAAGCTCAGGAAGTAATTTACAACGCCGTAGTCACCGTTCAGCAGCCATTTCCAGATCATGGATACCGATATCATTGACAAGGTAACAGGAATAAAAATAATGCTTCGAAAAACAGTCGTTCCCCTCAGATCCCCTGACAATACGTACGCTACGAGAATCGCAGCCACAACGCCAAGCGGAATGCTTATAAAAGAATAAACCGCAGTATTTTTCAGGGCGATAAAAAACTGCTCGTCGCGCATCATTTTTTCTGTAAAATTCGCAAGCCCCACGAATTCCGGAGGATTAATCATATCCCACTTCATAAACGACATATACAACGAAAAAAGTATCGGAATCAGGACGAATATGGCTGTCGCTATGAGATTGGGGGCTATGAATACATAGCCCCAGAAATTTTCCCCTTTTTTGATTGGATTTACTTTTTGCCTTGTTTTCATGGTAATTTCCACTCCTTTTTTAACAGGGGGATGCAAGCACTATCTTCCAACCTCTTCCAGATAAGCGTTTGCTTCCTCAGCAGCATTTTCCAAAGCTTCAAGCGCTGTCGTTTTTCCTCTGGCTGCCTCTGTCATATTTCTCGCAAAAATATCATCCATCAGCTTCATCCACTCCGGATGGAACGGATGATCCTTCGTGTTATTAAACTGTTTCAGAATCACGTCAAGCTGCTCCTGTGTCTCGCCTTCCAGCATCCACACCCCGGATTCTGTCACACTCTTCATAACCGGCATTCCCATACCTGTCGCAGAGTTAATTTCCTGTCCCGTTTTTCCGCAGTAGAATTTGATAAATTCCCATGCAGCCTCTTTGTTCTTGCTGTCTTTTGCCATACCAAGCGCTACAAAGTTGAGCGGCGCCACCTCACTCTTTTCAATCGGGAATGTTGTAAATCCATAATTTCCGTCAAAGTCTTTCAGGAAATACGTCATAAATCTGCCGCCGATTACCATGGAAGCCAGACCTGACTTAAATGCATCGATCTCTCCGCCGCCCATACTTGTCATATCGTCTGGATTTGTCGCACAATGCTCCACGTTTGCAAGATCAAAGTAGAACTGCAGCGCTTCTGCCGTGTTCGGATCAACAACCATTCTCTTTCCTTCTTCATCAAGAATCTTTCCGCCGTTCTTGTAAGCAATGTTAAACCATGCCGGCCATCCGTTTTCCGGAGCATTCCACACCAGAAATTCCCGAAGCTTTCGGAGAAAGATTATCTTGAAGTAATCTAAAAGTAATTTCAATGACCGAACAAAAATCCCCACCGGATCGTCCAAAAAGGCGAACTCCGATGGGGATTCTCATTCAAATTCTGTCTTCTGACCTTCGCGGCCTGTATGTTTATCGTTCTACTCGTTCATCTTCGCCAGCTTAGCCGCCTGGTCCGCTGCGACACAGCTGTCGATAATCTCCTGAATATCTCCGTCCATAATCTTATCCAATTTATACAAGGTCAGATTAATCCGATGATCCGTCACACGGCCCTGCGGGAAATTGTAGGTACGGATCTTCTCAGAACGGTCGCCGGTACCGATCTGACTGCGCCGCATCTCTGCCTCCGCGTCATGCGCTTTCTGCTGCTCGATGTCGTACAGCTTGGCACGCAGAAGCGCAAATGCCTTCGCTTTGTTCTGAAGCTGTGACTTTTCTGTCTGGCTGTATACCACAATACCAGTCGGATAGTGCGTCAGACGCACCGCGGAATCGGTCGTATTGACACACTGGCCGCCGTTGCCGGATGCACGCATGACATCGATTCGGATATCTTTGTCGTCGATCACAACGTCGACCTCCTCAGCCTCCGGCATTACTGCAACCGTAATCGTAGAGGTATGAATCCGGCCGCCCGACTCTGTCTCCGGAACACGCTGTACGCGGTGTACGCCGGACTCATATTTCAGCATCGAATAGGCTCCCTGGCCTGTAATCATGAAATTCACGTATTTCATACCGCCGATTCCGATTTCCTCAAAATCCATGGTCTCTACACGCCAGCGGCGGCTCTCCGCATAATGTACGTACATACGGTAGATCTCCGCGGCAAACAGAGCCGCCTCATCACCGCCCGCACCTGCGCGGATTTCCACGATAACATTTTTATCATCATTCGGGTCTTTTGGAAGCAAAAGAATCTTCAGCTCACGTTCGAGCTCCTCAATCCGTTTCTTCGCCTCTGAAAGTTCCTCCTTCAGCATTTCCCGCATTTCATCATCCGACTCCTCGTCAAGCATGGCAAGGCTGTCGTCCACGGTCTCTTTACAATTTTTATATTCTTTATATGCGTCCACGAGAGGCTGCAGGTTGCCCTGCTCCTTCATCAGTTTCTGAAACCGCTGCTGGTCGGCAATCACAGCCGGATCGTTCAGCATGTTCAGAATCTCTTCGAAACGCATCACCAGATCTTCCAATTTATCAAACATGATTTCCTCCTGAATTTCCCTTTTCCATATCAATACGCACTGCTACTAATCACAAGGTACATTTTCCCAGTACTACCCGATCAAGTCCCGCCAGATCCTGCTTCACGCGTATTTCCGAAAATCCTCCCTCGGACATCAGCGCTTTTACCGATTCTCCCTGATCGTATCCGATCTCGAATAAAAGCCATCCACCTGGACATAGGTGTTCCCGGCTCTCCTGAATAATGCTCCGATAAAAATGCAGCCCGTCCTCCCGGCCATCCAGCGCCTGATGCGGCTCATGTAGCCGCACTTCCTCAGCCAGCGTATCAATCACATGACTGCGTATATACGGCGGATTTGATACAATCACGTCGTACTGTCCCGGAATATCAGAAAACAGATCACTGTGCAATAGCCTTACAGCAGCCCCCAGACAGGCCGCATTCTCTGCTGCAACAGCAAGCGCCTGTTCTGAAATATCCGCGGCATCTATCAGCAGTTCTGCGCCAAATTTTGCCAGACTAATGGCAATACAGCCGGAACCAGTACACAAATCCAGCACCCGCATACCCGGCCGCAGCCGCGCAAGTGTCTCTTCGACCAAGATTTCCGTATCCTGACGCGGTATCAAAACATATTCATTGACCTGAAACAACAGCCCCATAAATTCCTGCTGCCCGGTCAGATGCTGGAGCGGAATATGACTGCCCCTGGACAAAATAAGCTCCTCATAGCGCGCGTGCTGCTCCGGCATCATGGGCGCTCCTCCCTCCGCCAGAAAATACGTTCTCGTAATCCCTGTCACATAAGTGAGGAGCAGCCAGGCATCCACCGAAGCATCCTCAATGCCACACGCGGTCAAGTACTGCGCACCGTCCCGGTATGCTTCCCGCAGTGTTTTATGACGGATCATCGGACGCCTCATCTAACTTATACTGTGCCCCAAACTGTTCATTTTCAAACTTCTTCCAGTCAAATACTGCTTCTACTGACGCAATCGCCACTTCAATCATCGCGTCATCCGGCTCTTTTGTCGTCAGACGCTGCATAGCCATACCCGGCTTGCTGAGAAAATTCACCAGTTTGCTCTCTGACATACCTGCCAGACGAATAAATTCATAAGATACTCCTGCGATCACCGGAAGCAAAGCCAGACGCAGCACAATACGCCAGAACGCCGTATTCACATGAATCAGCGCGAACAGCGGAATACTAACTACCATAATAAACACTATGCTGACAAACATGACTATAAACAGAAAGCTCGTGCCGCAACGCTTATGCTCCCGGGAGCTTTTCCGGACGTTTTCCACATTCAACTCCAGGCCATGTTCGATACAGTTGATACATTTATGTTCCGCACCGTGATACATAAAAGTCCTCTGAATATCCTTCATTCTGGAAATCAATGCCAGGTATCCCATAAAGATCATCAGCTTGACAATGCCCTCAATCACAAGAATCGCCATCTCAGACGTGATTGCCTGCCGGAGCAGTCTGGAAAGAAAATACGGCACCATCATAAAGAGCACAATTGAAAATGCAAGAGAGAAAATAACGGTTATAGTCATTATCGTATCATTCTCTTCCTTTTTCTCGCCGCCACTTACCTCCCCGGCTTCTTTTTTCAGCTTTTCCTCGCATTTTGCAAGAACCTGCTCAGCCTCGGCTTCCTTTCCCTGTCTTTTCAGCTTCTCTGCTTTTGCCTCTGCCTTTTTCCTCGCCTTACTTTCTCTTTGGGTACGCTCCTCCTCAGACTCTTCCGCAAACAGCGATGCAGAGTACATCAGAGCTTTCATCCCCAGGATCATAGAATCAAAGAAATTGACAACGCCTCGAATAATCGGCAGCTTAACGATTTTATTATCCTGGAAACGGCTGCTGCTGCAATTCTGTACATCCACGACGATCTCGTTGTCCGGCGTCCGCACTGCCACCGCATACTTTCCGCCATTGCGCATCATAACGCCCTCAATGACCGCCTGTCCCCCTATACCGGATGGTTTCATATAAATTTCCTCCATTATTTAAAAACAGGTTGAGATTTTTCAATCTCAACCTTATCTCTTCTCACACTATTTAGACTCAATACCGTATTTTCTGTTGAATCTCTCAATACGTCCGCGGGCTGCTGCAGCCTTCTGCTGACCTGTGTAGAATGAATGGCACTTTGAACAGATTTCTACATGGATATCCTTCTTTGTAGAACCTGTAACATAAGTATTTCCACAGTTGCATGTAACCGTTGCCTGATAATAATTCGGATGGATTCCTTCCTTCATGATTTTCACCTCTTCTTCGTATTTTGTGAACTGCTGAATCCGGCTTCCACGCCGTCTCATTTCTGGCCAATGCTGCTCAAATGTTACCACAACAAGCTATCCCAGACTACCCCTGCAAGTCCCTGCAGTTACGTTGCAAATCAAATTATATCACAACGTAAAAATGATAGCACAAATTTCGGCACAATGCAACTATTTTATAGAGGTTTTTACGCGTCCTTTATCCTCCCCACGAAACGCGGCGCCTCAAAAAATATCTGCCATTTTTATATATTTATTTTATCTGTTTCCGGGAATACTATCTGTAATACACCCTGAAAGGAGATTCTGCAAATGTCAACTAAAATTCATTCTACTGTGACAGAACTTCCCGCTTCCTGCAAGGCTTCCGCTGAACGCATGGCAAGGGAACTGGCAAAAGAAGATTTCGCAGAAATTACCGAAAGCTGCCGTAAACAGATTACAGAGCTCGAGCATACGCTCTCAAAGGAACTCGGAGAGAACATTGCTCTTGTTGCGTTTCGGGTTTAACAAAAAGCGGGGCATCTGATGCACATAAAAGGCCTTCTATGACATTGTCTCTTCACAATGTCATAGAAGGCCTTTACACATTGCTTAAACAAACTTCTGTCTGCGTACCTTCTGAACAAGCTCCCGGTTGTCTTTTGTATGAACAAACATATTCAAAATATTTTCCACTGCCTCATCTGACTTCATTCCGTTTAACGCGCGGCGCATGATATAAACTGCCTCCTGCTCTTCACGGTCAAGCAGAAGATCTTCACGGCGGGTACCGGATTTCGGAATATCAATTGCCGGAAAAACACGCTTCTCGGAAAGCTTGCGGTCAAGTACCAGCTCCATATTTCCGGTTCCCTTAAATTCCTCGTATACCACGTCGTCCATCTTGCTTCCCGTATCTACAAGCGCTGTGGCTAGAATCGTCAGGCTGCCGCCCTCCCGCATCTTTCTCGCCGCACCGAAAAACCGTTTCGGCATATGCAGCGCTGCCGGGTCCAGACCACCCGAAAGCGTACGGCCGCTGGGCGGTACGGTGAGGTTATACGCACGGGCAAGGCGCGTGATACTGTCGAGCAAAATCGTCACATTTTCTTTTTGTTCCACAAGACGTTTTGCACGCTCAATTACCATCTCCGAAACCCTTTTATGGTGCTCCGGCAGTTCGTCAAATGTAGAATAAATAACCTCTACATTCTCACCGCAAATGGCTTCCTTGATGTCCGTCACTTCCTCCGGGCGTTCGTCAATCAAAAGAATCAGCAGGCGCATATGCGGATCATTTTGTAGAATAGACCGTGCCACATCTTTCAACAGCGTAGTCTTTCCTGCTTTCGGAGGCGACACAATCATGCCTCTTTGTCCCTTTCCGATTGGTGAAAACAAATCAACAATCCGCATCGCAGTCGCACGTGAACCGCGCTCCATGCGCATCCGCTCATTTGGGAAGACCGGTGTCATGTCCTCAAAGTTACACCGCTTCATTGCCTCAAAGGGCGGCTTTCCATTTATTGTCTTCAAATAAAGCAATGCTCCAAATTTTTCCTGCTGCGCCCGGATTCTCATATTACCGGAAATAATATCCCCTGTCTTCAGATTAAAACGGCGAATCTGTGACGGAGACACATACACATCATTATCCCCCGGAAGATAATTATCGCTCCGTATAAAACCAAAGCCATCCGGCATGACCTCCAGAATCCCACAGGCCATAATCCCGCTGTCAAGCTGAGAAAGCTCTGTCGGAGGCCTGTCCGTCCGTTCCGAAGCCGGTCCCTCCTGCTCAAACCGCTCCTGGTTGCGATACTCTGGGCTGCTTTCTTCGTTGCGCGGTTCACGCCGACTGCGTTCTCCCTCCCGCGATGTCCCGGGATAACGTCGTTCCGACATGCCCTGGCGCTTTCCTTCTGCCGGATTCGCGGTCCCCGGCTGGGGCATCACTTTTTCTACATGAGTCGCTTCCAGCTGTTCCGTCGCTTCGGAATGTGTTGGTTCCTCCCCCTGCTGTTTTTCTGCCTTTTCTTTTTCATCTTGCAGGAGCATTGTATCAATCAATTCACCTTTTTTCATTGTCGAGATGCCTCTCATCCCTCTGGCCTTTGCTAATTCTTTCAGCACAGCCAAAGACAGCGATTCATATTTTTCTTTCATATTCACCTCATAATTTATTTCTGTTTTATTTTCTTTTGCAACTTTTATTCTTCTTTTACTAAGCGGGATATATTTGTCTGAAATGACTGATGCGAACCTATATCTGATCAGATCGCCGTATAAGCAGCTTTGTAACAGCATATTTGTTTCATTGTATCATACAGTACCCTCGCTTGACAAGGGCACATATATTGAAAAGAAAAACAGAAATTAATCTGGCTGCGGCATTGCTATCCATCCTCACAGCCAGATTCTCTCAGAACATCATTATTCCTTGCCTAGAACCATTTTAGAAATGCACATTATAACAGGTCTCCTGTCACGTTTGGCGAAAAATGCACTATTTTGCAAGCATTCCACCCAGCATTCCGCCGCACGCGCACAAGACAAAGGCCGTTATTCCCTGCAAGAGACCACACTGCAAAGAATGATCTCCCATCCCCGATATCAGAAGAAGCAGAGCAAAATACACGCAGCCAAGCAGCAGCCCCCAGAGAAATTTTTTGCTTCCCGCCTTATGCCCGCAATACATACCGCCCAATAGACATGCAAACACATACGTAAACAAAATACAAATCTCCATTTTTTCTGCAAGTGGCTGAAACTTCAGCATTATAAAGGCCAGCAAAAACAATACCACCGCAGTCACAACACCGGACAGCACAAGGCCCTTCAAAAGCTGCAAAGCCTTCCCTCTTCCACGAAGTACTTCCACACAAATTCCCCCTTTTTGCTGTTGCTTTTTATCTGAAACTATTGTATGATTCAAGATAAACATTTTATGTTCGAATTTAAAAAAGGAGATGATTTTTTGACTTCAGAAGATGCCATACAACTGTTGGCTCTATTGTTCCTCGTAATGCTTTCTGCATTCTTTTCCTCTGCCGAAACGGCTCTTACCACGGTAAACCGTATCCGGCTTCAAGCGCTTTGTGCCGAAGGGGATAAGCGTGCTGCCGTTGTTCTAAAGGTGGTTGAGAATTCCTCTAAAATGCTCAGTTCCATCCTGATCGGCAACAACCTCGTGAACAATTTTTCAGCTGCCCTGGCAACTGCTCTGGCCATCAAAATGTTTGGAAATGGCGCAGTCGGAATTGTTACCGGTATTCTGACAATCGCGATTCTCATTTTTGGCGAGATTACACCCAAAACATTTGCGACGGCAAATGCGGAAAGACTTTCTCTGGCATATGCCTCCGTAATACTTCTTCTGATGAAGATTCTGACGCCCGTTATTGTCATCATCAACACGATTTGCCGCTATTTGCTGAAGCTTTTGCATGTTGATACGGATCGTTCTTTGAACACCATGACAGAAATGGAACTCCGTACTATCGTGGAAGTCAGCCATAAGGACGGCGTTATTGAAAAAGAAGAACGCGAGATGATTTACAACGTAGTAGATTTCGGTGATTCCCAGGCTAAAGACGTCATGGTTCCCCGTGCGGACGTTGTGTCAGTCAGCGATACCTCTTCCTTCAGTGAAATACGCGAAGTATTCCGCATGGAAAAATATACACGCCTTCCGGTATATCAGGGTGATCGCGATAATATCATCGGAATTCTCAACATTAAGGATTTCTTCTTCTGTAACGATACCGAAGATTTCAAGGTGTCTGATATCATGTACGAACCGTATTTTACGTATGAGTACAAAAAAACATCCGAACTTTTAATGGAAATGCAAAAATCCTCTGTCAGCATTGCGGTCGTTCTTGATGAATATGGCGCTGCGGTCGGTATGATTTCTCTCGAAGACCTTCTGGAGGAGATTGTCGGAGAAATTCGCGACGAGTACGATGAGGATGAAAAAGATCTGATTCAGAAAGTATCTGACTGTGAATATATCATTGAAGGTTCTGTAAAACTGGACGATGTGAACGATACGTTACAGCTGGCTCTCTCTTCTGATGAATACGATTCCATCGGCGGACTGATCATTGAAAAGCTTGACCACCTCCCGACCGAACATGAATCTGTAATAACGGAAGAAGGGATTCGTCTGACTGTCATACAGATGGATAAAAACCGGATCGAATCTGTCCGTCTTGTGCTCCCGCAGCCTCAGGAGGAGGCGGGAGAAACGTCTGAAACAGACGGATCTCTATAAACAGTGCCTTATAAACCAAAGATTCAAAACACAAAATAAACCTGAGAAAAGGCATCCTCACAATTCCGGAGGATGCCTTTTGATTTTGATCTGTAAATTTTCAGTTTATGTATCATTATCCTGTGAATACTCTTGCTGTATTCTTTCAATCTAATCCGTAATTACTCTTGTTGCCCAAACTGCATCGTCTGCAATTCCGGATGTGATAATCCCGGCCCGGCTGTTTGCTGCCTGAACCACCTGCCCGTCTCCTATGTACATACTGACATGATAAACGTATCCGTTTCTTGCATAGAAAATCAAATCGCCCGGCTCCGCCGAGTCAATCGGAATCTGCAGCCCGTATCCGGCCTGATCCTCTGCAACACGCGGAATGGAATAGTCAAAGTTTGCATAAATGCTCTGTACAAAGCCGGAGCAATCTGCCCCGTCTGTCAGGCTTGTTCCACCCCATACATATCGGTTTCCTACAAACTGCAAGGCAAATTTCACCATTGCTTCCCGGGTCTTTGCAGCCTGCGACGCCTCTTTTACAGAAGTCAGGGTATAGTAACAAGCCTTATTATCCTTCGGCTCCACCAGCATCTGAGCAAGCGTCATATTTTTTTCCCCTCTTTCAGAAACCTTGGCACGCGCCTTATTTCCTGTAATCAGGGAATGCTTCTCCACGAAGCCTCTCGCATCTCCGGATTCCACAAACACCCAGTCCTTGTCAGAATCCGCCAATATATAACACAAAGCCTGATCAGAAAGAATGCCTGTAACGGTAGAAGAAGACTTTCTTTGCTCATACATCTTTACTTCACCAGAAGCAAGTGCATACACCTTATCTACAACTACATCCTGCACCGTCGTATGTGTATACTCAAAAGCAGAATTTTCAGTCCGGGCCACAAGAAGACGTGCCGCAGGAAGAAAATCTACCCCTTTTATCCCGGCAATGCGCTCCGCAACGTCGTCTATAACTACCTCTTCTGCCTTCAAAAATCCACGGACATTTCCTGATTCTATGTAATACCATCCATCTCCCTGGTCTTCCAGGATATAACAAAGTCCATAATAGTCCAGTTCTCCTACTACTGTGGATTCGCCAGACTTCTCCTCATAAACCTTTGCGCCCGTATCATTTTTCACAATCGCGAACCTTTTGTCCACCTTTGCAAAACGGAATTCCAGCTCAATATCCGGCGGAATAACAATTTTCTGGTTCGCAATCAGTTCTTTGTTTGATTTATATTTTGATTTCTTTTTTTTGGTCTTTGACTTTTTCGGCTTTTCCGTCTCTGACTCAGATTCAGACTCAGATTCCGTCGGCATAGTCTCTGTCGAATTTGTTTCTGTCGGCGGCTGTGTCTCAGAAGGAAGCTCTGTTTCCGGTGTCGTCACCGGCTCAGTGTCCGGCTCCGAAGGTCCCGTTACAGGCTCTGTAGACCCCTGCGTTTCTGTATTCTGAGTTTCTGTATCCTGCGTCTCCGTATTCTGAGTTCCCGTATCCTGCGTCTCTGTTTGCGGAGGCTGTGTCTCCGGACTTTGCGTCTCTGTCTCCGGAGGCAGTGGCGGCTCCGTTTCCGGTGCCTGCGTCTGCGGAGGCTGTGTTTCCGGCGCCTTGGTCTCCGGTGTTTCCGTCACCGGCAAAGACGGCGCTCCATCTTCTGAGGCAAACACAATTCCCCCTGCGATTTCTATCTGCCATATCGTATTGTCATCTCCGCTGACTGCACATGATGCCAAAAGTAATACAGTACAAAGTGCAGCCGTGAGTAACTTCTTTTTTCGCATTGCTTTTCTCCCCTGAAGTAACTTTTCATTCCTGATTCACGGAACTTTTGCTCGAATTTCAGCCAGTCAACTCCCCTGCCTGGCTGAAATTTGCTTATAAAATGCACCTTTTTTTATTTTAACACAGTCATTCAAAATTGTAAAGATCTTGAGCGCCCCCATAAATCAAGGATTTTTCAATAGCTGTCCTATTTTGACCATGTTCTTCTTGAGAACAAAATCAAAAGAGGAAATAATTCCAGTCTGCCTACCAGCATGTCAAATGTCAGCACGATTTTCGAAAAATCTGAAAAACTGCCAAAATTCTGCGTCGGCCCTACCACTGCAAGTCCCGGGCCAATATTATTGATCGTAGCGGCAACCGCAGTAAAATTTGTTGTAAAATCAAAATTATCAAGCGATATCAGCAGAACAGAACCTGCAAAAATAAACAAATAAGAAATCAGAAAAACATTCACGGACCGAATCACTGCATGTTCCACAACCCGTCCATCCATTTTCAGCTTTCGAATGTTTCTCGGATGCACAATAAAATCAAGCTCTTTGAGCACAGATTTAAACAAAATCACAATACGTGACACCTTGATACCGCCACCCGTGCTCCCCGCACACGCTCCTACAAACATCAGCAGTACAAGAATTGTTTTCGAAAACGATGGCCACACATCAAAATCTGTGGTCGCAAAGCCCGTAGTCGTAATGATTGATCCAACCTGAAACGCGGCATGGTGAAGCGCATCAAACACGCTGGAAAACATGCCTGAAATATTGATGGTAATCAAAATTACAGACGCCAGAATTATGATAAAATAAGTCCTCACCTCTGCCGATTTTGAGGCCTCAGAAAACCGCCGTTTCAACAACAGATAATAAATGTTAAAATTGACGCCAAACAGAATCATGAATACTGTCACCACGCCCTGAAGATACACGGAATAACCGCCGATGCTGTCATTCTTGATCCCAAAGCCTCCGGTACCGGCTGTTCCAAACATGGTTGTCAGAGAATCAAACAGTGGCATACCGCCAAGCAACAAAAATATAAGCTGAAGGACAGAAAGCCCCAGATACATTTTGTAGAGCAGCATTGCCGTGCTTTTTACCTTCGGAACCAGCTTTCCAACGGAAGGCCCCGGACTCTCTGCCTTCATCAGATACATCGAACTTCCGCCGGTCAGCGGAAGAATCGCCATCACAAAAACAAGGACACCCATACCGCCAATCCAGTGCGTAAAGCTACGCCAGAACAGCAGACAGCGCGGCAGCGGCTCCACCTCTGCCAGAATACTGGAACCTGTTGTCGTAAATCCGGATACCACCTCAAACAGCGCGTCAATATAAGACGGAATGCTGCCTGAAATCACAAACGGAAGCGCACCAAACACACTCAGCACAATCCAGCACAGCGCCACTGCGACAAAACCTTCTCTGGCGTACATCGCCTTATTTTTAATCCCGCCTTTTATCAGCAATACGCCGCACAGCAGACAGAGCGCCATCGTAATCAGAAGAGAAACGCCTGCACGCTCCCGGTAAATCAGCGCAACTACTGCTGCCGGAGCCATAAATACTGCCTCAAAATTCAGTACCCATCCAATAATAAAGGTAATGATCCTATAATTCATCTCCGTATCCTACTTCGCTAAAATATCTTCGATATCATTCAGCCCTTTTTCTTGTGTCGTGATAATCACACTGTCTCCCGTCAATATCTTATCAGAACCGCGCGGAATAATGACTTTTCCGTTTCGGCCAATGCATACAACCAGAATTCCCTTTTTTATTTTCAAATCCTGCAACGGTACATCCGTAACCCTGGACCGGCTGCGGATCATAAATTCAAGCGCCTCTGCTCTGCCGCCGATAATCTTATGCAGCGTTTCCACGTTGCTGCCCAGAGAATTTTTCATAGAGCGGACATACTGCAAAATCTGCTCTGCCGTGACATTTTTAGGATGGATTACCGTATCCAGATCCAGCTCCTTAATGACCTCATCAAAGGCGATCCGGTTGATCTTTGTAATCAGCTTTTTATCCCCCGTCTTTCTCGCATACAGAGACAACAGTATATTTTCCTCATCTATATTCGTAAGCGCCGCAAATCCTTCGTATCTTGCTATTCCTTCTTCCAGAAGCAGTTCCTTGTCTGTACCGTCGCCACACACCACCGTTGCCTTCGGCAACAGCTCGCAAAGCTCCTCACAGCGCTTTCTGTTCTTCTCAACCAGCTTTACTTTCGTCCCAGAAGCCTGGAGCATTCTCGCCAGATAATAGGCAATCGGGCTTCCGCCCACAATCATAAGACTCTTGATCTGATTTGTCACAATTCCAACCTGGCGGAAAAATGCATTGGCATCGTTTATCCCGCCCGCCACGGACACAAGATCTCTGGCCTTCAAAATACAGTTTCCATCCGGAATAATCAGCTCGTCTCCGCGTTCCACAGTACAAATCAGAATATTTCCCAGCATTTTTGCTGAAAGATCTGAAATCCGCATATTATCGAGAACGGATTTCTCCGGAACACGAAACTTCATCAGATGCACTTTATTTTTGGCAAAAGAATTTACCTCGATTGCTGACGGAAACTGAAGCACTTTTGCAATCTCACCGGCAGCTGCAAGCTCCGGATTGATTACCATGGCCAGCCCGAGTTCTTCTTTGATAAAGTTAAGCTCCATGCTGTACTCCGGATTACGGACTCTGGCAATCGTATGGCAGTTGCCTGCTTTCTTCGCAATCAGACAACACAGAAGATTCAACTCATCCGAACCGGTCACTGCAATCAGCAGGTCGGCAGATTCTATGCCTGCCTCAATCTGCGTCGACCAGCTCGCTCCATTGCCGACAACCCCCATCACATCACATTGGCTGGAAAGGTCATCCACGACGCTTTCCTCATCATCTATGACCGTAATATCATTATCCTCTCCACTTAACTCTATCGCCAGTGACGCCCCGACTTTGCCAAGACCCACAATAATTATCTTCATATTATGTACTTTCTCCTGTAAATGTATTTCTGAATCTCAGCCCAGGCCAAAGTCTCTGGCCAGCTTCGCAAATTCCGGCAAAGCATTCTGGATTGTCCCATAAGAAACGCAGTAAGCAAGGCGCACATATCCCGGACATGCAAACGAAGAACCCGGCACCATCAAAATATGATATTTTTTCCCGGCTTCCACAAACTGTTTTTCATCCGCCACCGGAGATTTTACCCAGAGATAAAAGGCGCCCCTTGGTTTTACGCAGGTAAACCCTAGTCGCAGCAACCCTTCATACAGACACTTCCGGTTCCGGTCGTAAAATCCAAGATCAGCACCGGCATTCACACATTTTGCCACTGCCAGCTGAATCAGCGAAGGCGCATTGACGCACCCGCTGATCCGATTAGCGATCGTCGCTGCCGCAATCGTATTCTCACTGTCCTCCACCTCATCCGGTATGATTATATAACCAATCCGCTCTCCCGGAAGCGACAGCGATTTGCTGTAGGAATACACGACCATGGTATTTTCGTAAAATTTTGTCACAAATGGAACTTCTGCCCCATCAAAAGCAAGCTCCCTGTACGGCTCATCGGAAATCAGATAAATGGCATGACCGTACTCTTTTTGCTTTTCCTCCAAAATCCGGGCAAGTCCGCAGATATCCTCTTTGGAATATACAACTCCCGTAGGATTGTGCGGATTGTTTATGATGACTGCTTTTGTCCTGACACTCAGTTTTTCTGCAAAATCCGAAACATTCAGCCCAAATGACTCTGTATCAGGTGCCACCTGCACCAGCACGCCGTCATAATTACGGATATAAGAGCCATATTCCAGAAAATACGGGGCAAAGACAATCACTTCGTCCCCCGGGTCAAGCAGTGTCTTCAGGCAGACGTTCAATCCGCTGCCTGCGCCTACTGTCATGATCAGATTCTCGTTCGAAAAAGCCGTCCCGAAACGCTCGTTTAAATTGTCTGCAATCGCTTTGCGCACATGCTCAAATCCGGCATTGCTCATGTAGCCATGTACAAACACCGGATCTTCCTCGTCAAGTATCTCGCGAATTGCTTCCTTCAGCTGCTGCGGCGCCGGAACGTTCGGATTTCCGAGGCTGAAATCATATACCTTATCTGCTCCGAATTCTGCCGCCATCCGCTTGCCCTCCTCAAACATTGCGCGGATTGCCGAATTATTCTCCAGATACGGTTTCATCTTTTTCGCTATCACTCTCTTATTTCCTCCCTGTATCATCATTCGGCCGGAAACACAGACGCTCCCGGCCCCCAATGATGTCTGAAACAACGGATACGCCTAACTGCAGAGTTCTCCTACAACCTGATTAATCACCTTGCCGTCTGCCTTGCCCTTCAGTTCGCCCATCACAGCTTTCATGATCTGACCTTTATTTTTCGTAGCCAACACTTCTGCAAACTTCTCCTCAAGTATCTGCTTTACTTCCTGCGCACTGAGCAGCTTCGGCGCATACTCTGAAATTACATTATAGCGGAACTGGTACTCTGCCTTCAGATCCTCTCTGGTAGCCGGACAGGTGTCAATCTGCTCTTTCACGGTTTTCATCTCTTTTAAAATGACACGATCTGTCAACTCCTGTGAAATATCATCCCGGCAGCCCTCGTCAATCGCAACCTTTTTCACCGCTGAAATCAGCGAAGAAATCGCCTCTTTTCTTGGTTTATCCTTCGCTTTCATCGCTGCCACCATATCTTTTCTCAATAATTCAATATCCATATTTCTGCCTCCTTTCATGCAGACGGAGAGTTTCCAGAATTTTCCATCTGCAACCAAAAATAAAACCGTATCGGCTCACAAATTTCCTATGCTACAAAAACAGCTAAGACATGCGTCCGGTTCTTCCTTTCGCATGTCTTTGCTGTCTGTATTTAGGTCAAAAAGTCTTTCAGCCGCTTGCTCCTTGACGGATGACGCAGCTTACGCAACGCTTTTGCTTCAATCTGACGGATACGCTCACGCGTAACATTAAATTCTTTGCCAACCTCTTCAAGAGTCCTTGCACGGCCATCCTCAAGCCCGAACCGCAGCCTTACTACCTGCCGCTCCCGGTCAGTCAGTGATTCCAGCGCAGTACTCAGCTCCTCACGCAGCATTGAAAATGCTGCCGAATCCGCCGGTGAAAGCGCCGTATCGTCTTCAATAAAATCTCCAAGATGGGAATCATCTTCCTCACCAATCGGCGTATCCAGTGATACCGGATCTCTCGAAATCTTCAATACTTCACGCACACGGCTTACCGGGACATTCAACCGTTCCGCTACCTCCTCCGGAGTCGGTTCCCGGCCAAATTCCTGGAGGAGCGTACGCGTCATACGAAGCGTCTTATTGATCGTCTCCACCATATGTACCGGAACGCGAATGGTCCTGCCCGTATCTGCTATCCCGCGCGTAATCGCCTGACGAATCCACCAGGTCGCATACGTACTGAACTTATATCCCTTTGTATAATCAAACTTGTCCACAGCCTTCATCAGGCCCATGTTGCCCTCCTGAATCAGATCCAGAAACGGCATACCTCTTCCGACATATTTTTTCGCAATGCTGACTACAAGACGCAGGTTTGCTTCAGTCAGAGCTTTTTTCGCCTCTTCATCGCCTTGCTCCACACGCTTTGCCAGCTCTACCTCTTCATCACCGGAAAGCAACGGAACATTGCCGATCTCTTTTAAATACATGCGAACCGGATCCTCTGTACTGACCCCTTCCAATACGTCTACATCATTAATCAGCTCAATCTCCTCGTTGTCCGACAACAAAATGTCTTCCTCGGACTCCAGGAGAAGATCATCCGTCACATCATCCGGAGATTTGCCCTGAAGAATATCCACATGATTCTTCTCCAGATAGTCCAGAATCATATCCATTTTATCTTCTGTCAGTTCAATTCCGGTAAAAGCATTCAGAATTTCGTCATATTCCAGCGTATTTTTCTTGGTCTTCGCCAACGCTTTCAGACTTTCCAGTGTCTTTAAAAACTGCTCCTGTACTTCATTCATCAGCGCTCTCTCCTCATAACTTTCGTAGATTCTAACATACCATTTTTGTCAAACGCTGTCAACCACGCAGTCGGTGTCAATTTTTGTCAACTGCATGAAATCTGCGGCGGTATATTCCGCAAAGAGATTACGGGACCTCCGGTATGTTCGATATATTCCCGCGTAATTTTTACGCTTCCAATATTTTCATCCTTTGGTATCTCATACATAATATCCAACATAAATTCTTCGATAATCGCCCGCAACGCACGTGCGCCTGTTTTCTTCTCCAGCGCTTTTTCAGCAATTGCTTCCAGCGCGCCGTCGTCCATCGTCAGCTCCACCTCATCGAGTGCCAGCAGCTTCTGATACTGTTTGATAATCGCATTGCGCGGTTCCTTGAGGATCCGCACCAGCATATCCCTTGTCAGGGCACTCAGGGAAAAGATAATCGGAAGCCTGCCGATAAATTCCGGTATCATACCGAAGCTGCGCAGATCCTCGACCGTTACTTTTTCAAGAATATCCGGATCGGCGTCGTATTTGTCCCGCAGGTCGCCCAGAAATCCAATCGAAGCCTGACGGTTCAGACGTTCCCGTATAATCTCCTCAAGTCCGGGAAATGCCCCTCCGCAGATAAAAAGGATATTCTTTGTATTCACTGTTGTCATCGGCACCATGGCATTTTTGCTCGCAGCGCCCACCGGAACCTCCACCTCGCTTCCCTCGAGAAGCTTCAGCATACCCTGTTGTACGGCTTCCCCGCTTACATCCCTCTGATGCGCATTTTTCTTCTTCGCAATTTTGTCAATCTCATCAATGAACACAATACCCTGTTCTGCGCGGTCCACATCATTATCGGCAGCCGCAAGCAGCCTTGAGATTACACTCTCGATATCGTCACCTATGTATCCTGCCTCTGTCAGCGAAGTAGCATCTGCGATTGCAAGCGGTACATCCAGCAGCCTTGCCAGTGTTTTGACGAGATACGTTTTTCCGCAGCCCGTCGGTCCTAGCATCAGCATATTGGATTTTTCTATTTCAATATCATCCAGCGCTCCGGTTCCAATCCGCTTATAATGATTGTATACAGCCACAGAAATTACTTTTTTTGCATATTCCTGTCCGACTACATACTCATCCAGGCTCGCCTTGATCTTATGCGGCGCCGGAATCGCCTTGATATCAAAAACTTTTTCTTCGTGCTGTTCTTTTGTCTTTTTCTTTTTTACCTGCTGGCGTGGAAGTCCCATGCCCCCGAACAGATCAGAAAGATTAATCATACTGATGCTCGGGATTTTGGAACCTTTTTTCTCTTTTTCTTCCGTATTCTCCGGCGTCTCTGTACTTTCCTCATCTGCAAGGTTCACAAGCCCGTTATAGGAAAGCCCAGACGCCTGCATGGAGTCTACTGCACGCTGCATACACTCACAGCAGATACAGATATCGCCGCCCATCTCCACCATCTTTCCGGCTTTGCTCTCCGGCCTTTTGCAGAGAAAACAGATTTTAGGGTACTCTTCTTTGATTTCATCCTGATTTTTTTCCATAATTTACTCCACCGTTACTGATTTTGCAAGGTTTCTCGGTTTATCCACATCGCAGCCCTTGCCAAGCGCCACATAATAGCCAAACAACTGCAACGGAATGACTGCAAGAGAATTTGTAAAATATTTATTTGTTTTCGGAATGTAGATCACATAATCCGCTGCTTTCTCTACCTCGGTATTGCCCGCATTCGTCACTGCAAGCAGGAATGCTCCTCGCGTTTTTACCTCAACCACATTACTCAGCATTTTTTTATACAGATCTTCCTGCGTCAGCACCGCTGCCACAAGCGTTCCTTCTTCAATCAAAGAAATCGTACCATGCTTTAATTCCCCTGCCGCATATGCCTCTGAATGAATATAAGAAATCTCTTTTAGTTTTAAGGAGCCTTCCAGAGAAATCGCATAATCAATGCCTCTGCCGATAAAGAAAATATCCTTTGCCGCCACATAACGATTGGCAAACCGCTGAAGCTTCTCTTTATGGTCAAGCAGCATACCGATGTGCACCGGAAGCTCCTTGAGGTCGCAGATCATCTCGTCTATTTCTTCCTGCGATACCGTCCCCCTTACCTGTGCAAATTTCATTGCAAGCAGATATTCTGCAATCAGCTGGGTGCTGTAGGCCTTCGTCGTCGCTACCGCAATCTCAGGTCCTGCCCATGTATACATGACATTGTCGGCCTCTCTTGCGATCGAACTGCCCACTACATTTACTATACCAAGCGTGTGCACACCGCGCAGCTTCGCTTCACGCAGCGCTGCCAGCGTGTCGGCTGTCTCTCCCGACTGGCTGACCACAATCAGCAGTGTTTCCTCGTCCAGAATCGGATTGCGATAGCGGAACTCAGAAGCCAGATCCACCTCAACCGGAATCCGCGCCAGTCCTTCAAACACATACTTTGCAGTGACTCCCGTGTGATATGCAGAGCCGCACGCCACGATAAAAATCTTGCGGATGGAACGAATCTCCTCGTCCGTCATGCCAAGCTCTTCGATTTCAATCTTTCCATCCCTGATTCTCGGGTTTAATGTATCAAGAACAGCTTTTGGCTGCTCATAAATTTCCTTGAGCATAAAATGCTCATAACCTGCCTTTTCTGCCGCGGAAACATCCCACTGAATCGTTACAGACTCCTTTTCAATCGGATCGCCGTCCACATTAAAGAAATTCAGGCATTCTTCCTCAAGGCACACAATCTCTTCATTCTGAATAAAAAATACATCTCTCGTATATTTGAGAACTGCCGGAACATCAGAAGCAATCAGGCTTCCCTGCTGCGCTCTCCCTACGATCAACGGACTGTCCTTGCGGACTGCATACAGCTTTCCCGGATGCTCCTTAAACATAATACCAAGCGCATAAGAACCCTCGACACGGTGCATCATGCGCGTAATCGCCTCAAGCGGATTTCCTTTATAATAGTAGTCCAGCAGATGGGCCACAACTTCCGTATCGGTCTCTGACACAAACTCATAACCCTTTTCCTGAAGCTGCTTTTTAATCTTAAGATAATTTTCAATAATACCATTATGCACGACCGCAATGGACTCTGTTCCATTAAAATGCGGATGTGCATTCGTATCGGATGGAATTCCGTGCGTCGCCCACCGTGTATGCCCGATCCCACATGGTCCTGGAAGCATTTCACCACCGTGCGTCATTTCGCGCAGTACCTTCAGGCGCCCTCTCGCCTTTGCAATCTGAATCTTTTCTCCGTCAAACACCGCAATCCCCGCAGAATCATATCCGCGGTATTCCAGCTTGTCAAGACCATCCAGCAAAATCGGAGCTGCCTGCTCTTTCCCTATATATCCAACTATTCCGCACATACTGTTTACCTCCAATAGTCCCTGTTCATCGTGCATCGCCTGATCAGCCATGCCGGAAGCCGTCTAAAATTCTTCCCCAGCCGATAGCCAACCAGCTTGCAGCCGCTTTGCCAGACCAGCTTCGGAAGAAGGTACGCTTTATTATTTTTTATCAGATAAACGGCCGTCTGCTTTACCATACGAACACCCTCATTTTCTGACCGGACACATGCAAAAATTTCCGGATGCTCTGCCTGCGACACGCCGAGATCAAAGTTCCGCCGAAGCTGCTGCACTCCGCTGTAGTTATGCGAATGAATCACCCTTGCCTGTGCACAATACGCAACCGCTCTTCCATTTTGGATCAGCTTCCCTGCAAAAATCATATCCTCATTAAAAATCGTATGCCGTACAAAGCCGCCCAATTCCTCATATGCGCTTCTCCGATACATGGCGCACACATCTGAACAGAAAAATGTCTTAATACCAAGCTTCGGCAAGTCTGCCGCTGTCTGAATCCGGCTTTCCTCTCCATAATTAAACCCGCGTATATAGCGCTCAATCACACCGCAGTCCTGCGCAGGAAGCTGGCGCGCATATGCCGCACACACAAGCTCAGATGCAAACGCGCGATACAGCTCCTCGATCAGCCTGTCATTCTCCGGCTGTGCATCCTGTGTCAGAAACAGAAGAAATTCTCCCTTAAGCTGCGCCGCCGCCATATGCCGCGTCCCCCCATGGTCGAACTCGCTCTTCCGAATGTGGATGACCTCAACATTCGAATATCCAGCAATACAGCCCTCATCAAAGAACTGCCGCTCCGTATTCACCAGCAGGATTCTGGAAGGCCTTACGGTCTGGCTCTCCAGTCGCTCCAGCAACTGCCGAAGCCCAATCCCCGGCCGATAGACCGGAATCACCACGTCAATCTCAGCTCCTGCCATTCTTTCCTCCATCGTCCATCCCTGAACATTCAAAAACTGTTCTTCAAAGTCAGCCATTCTGTCACTGAATTCCGGTGTCCGAAATTATCTTATTGCTGATCTCCTGCACGGTCTGGGACGGCGTATAATTTTCCTCCCCAAACAGCCATGCATGAAGCTGTGTTACATTGGCTGCCAGATCGACCGGTATCACACAGTCGCCTGCTGCAATATCCGCCGTTGTCTGATTGAACGGAAATCCCGTTGAATCTGCAATCTTGTATTTTGCAATGCCGGTCGCCAGTGTAATCAGCTCCGTATTGCTCAAACTGGTTGAAATATAGTCGAGCATCGTATTGACAAGCGGAAGCAAACCTGTCACACCTTTTGCCTGTGCCGCTTCAAAAATCTTTCCGAGAACCGTTCTCTGACGCTCAGTCCGTTTGTAATCCCATCCTTCTGTATAGCGAATCCGGCAGTAAGCCATGGCCTGAAGACCGTTTACTTTCTGATAGCCCGCGGACTGAATCTCTTCATATTCCGTAATCCCCGCAACCTGTGATGTCTCCACGAGATAACCGTTCAGCCATCCGCGCTCTTCTTCTGTGATGTCAAGCTCGATTCCGCCCAGAAGATCAACTGCTTCAATGATTGCATTGAAATCAACGGTCACAAAATCAGAAATATCCAAATCCAGATTTTTGTTCAGCATATTCACTGCACGCTCCGCTCCGCCGCCTGCAAAACACTCGGTAGCCTTACGGTATTCTCCGTTTGTATTGTCCAGATACGTATCGCGGTAAACCGAGACAAGCTTTACATCTCCGGTGCGCTCATTAATACTCGCCACCATAATCGTATCGCTGTTTGTCCCGCTCTCAAGCTGTCCTTCCCTGGAGTCCACACCAAACAATGCAATATTACGGTACCCGGATTTTCCGATTCCTGTATTAATCAGAATATCCTTCAGCTTCACACGGTCCATGCGGCCAAGCTGTGCCACTACAAAAAGTCCAAGCGCTAACACAAGAAGTACAATCACCTCAATCGCAAATATCAGTTTTCTGTGTTTTTTCTTCTTTTTCCCATTACCTGCGTTTCCATCCGGCCCATAATAACCGCCCGGCCCGCCATACCCTGGCTGTCCATAATAGCCATTCGGCTGTCCATAATAACCGTTTGGGTCATGATAGCCGCCCTGTCCGTAATAACCGTTCGAATCGTTATAATTTCCCGTTTTGTCCTTTCTTTTCTTCATGAATTTCCCTTCTTTCATTGTTCTGTGGAACGCTTCAATATGCATTCTTATTTACAAACCCTTTAAACACCGTCAGAAACAGGATTTTGATATCCAGCCCGACTGTCCAGTTTTCAATATAATACAAATCATAGTCAATTCTCTTTTTAATTGAAGTATTTCCCCTGTAACCATTCACCTGGGCCCAGCCAGTCATCCCCGGTCTCACCTGGTGTTTTATCATATACCGCGGAATTTCTTCGCGGAACTTTTCCACAAACTGGGGCCGCTCAGGCCTCGGTCCCACCAGGCTCATGTCTCCTTTCAGTACATTAAAGAGCTGCGGCAACTCGTCGATGCTTGTCTTGCGGATAATCTTTCCGATCCTGGTTACTCTCGGATCATTCTTTACCGTCCAGCCCTTGCTTTCCTCTTTCTTCGTCTGTACTTCCATCGAGCGGAATTTATACATCTGAAACGGCCTGTTGTGCAACCCTACTCGTTCCTGTTTAAAGATCAGCGGTCCCTTGGAAGTCGCCTTGATCAGAATCGCAGTCAGGATCATCAGCGGTGAAAACAGCACGATACAGCAGATGGAGCCTACAATATCCATCACCCGCTTCACCATCATATGGAAGGTATTAGACAGCGGCACGTGACGGATGTTTACGACCGGAAGTCCCAGAAGGTCCTCTGTATACGGCTTGGTCGGTATGATTTTACTGTAATCCGGAATAAACTTTGTATGCACGCCTGACTTTTCACACATTGCAACAATGCGCTCCAGCTTGTCATATTCGTTCAGTCCGAGCGTAATTGCAATCTCGTCCGGGTGATTCCCTTCCAAGATGCTTCCCAGACTGCCGGTAAAGCTCAGTACCTCAATGCCACGGTAAACAGTGCCTGGCGGCACGTTATCATCAAGGATTCCCATAACCTTGTAGCCCCACTGCGGATTCTGCACAATGCGGTCAATATACTGTTCCGCTGCCCGGCTGTACCCTACCAGAATCACATACTTCAGATTCAATCCAATCCGCCTGACATTCATCAGCACCATGCGCACGGCGTTTCGCTCCAGGAAGGTGAGCGTCACATTCAGAATAAGAAATAAAGCGACAAGGCGTCTCGAAACGTCTCCCTGACGAAGCAAATACAGCATTGCCATGAAGGTCAGTCCGCCGAGCACGTTCGCTTTGACAATGTTGCTGCCTTCTAGCCGGCGGCCCTGCACGCGCTTGGGCGTATACAGGCTGCACGCATAGTACAGCACAAGGAAAAACGGCGTAACAAACACAAGCGCCATCATATAAAATTCCGGCGGCAGAACACCTACTTCTCTTTCACTTACCCTTACCATCATGACGTACCATGCAATCAGATACGACACAACGATGACCATCCCGTCCAGAATTACCTGAAGCCGGTTAAAATATTTCTGGTTATCCTTAATCAAAACATTTTCCCTCTTGCCCTGATCCTTATCTCCTGCCTAATCTTGCCAGATTACCCCAGAGCTCACACTGTATTCTCAGATAATGTCCAAGATTTTTCTTTTGGAACTTTACCTTTTTGCTTCTGTCACACAACCGAATTCCCTTCCATAACCCTGTAATGTACTCTCTGCCATAGCCTTTTTTCAAAAAGAAAATCATCTTAATTGCAAAACCTGCCAGAAGAAACGGCAGATTCAGCAAAAGCTGAAGGCACGGCATATTTTTATAAACTAGATAAACGCTGTTCCTGGAAGAGTATTTTGTTTTAAATTCATTATACACAGAGCCGCTGGTCGCGCTCCCCACATGGCGAACCACTGCCTCCGGTATGTAATAGTTTCGGTACCCTGCAATTCTTGCACGATAAGCAACATCCACATCTTCCAGATATGCAAAATGTACCTCGTCAAAAAGACCAATCTCATCAAAAACATCCCTACGGTAAATCGCAGCCCCCGCACACGCAGAAAAAATTTTCCGTCTGCGGCAGTAATCACCAGCCGGTCTGTTTTTCCCCCACGCAAATGCCCAGCCAAGGGCACAGTAATAATCGCCGCCATTGTCCATCCGGCCGGGGTCCTGCATCTGTATCATTTTGGAGGCGCAGGAGAAGCTGTCCGGATACTTTTTGATTGCTTCTGTGAGCGCCTCCACAAAGGTCGGCTCACAGACAGTATCATTATTCAGCAGGATCACATACGGCGTCTTTGTCATCTGAATCCCGATATTCACTGCCCTGCAAAAGCCATAATTTTCCTCAAGAACCCTGAGCGTCACTTCGGGATATTCGTCCCGGATAATGGAAACGCTCTCATCTTCAGAACCATTGTCCACCACAATCACCGGCAGCGAATCAATGGTCTGCCTGCGCAGGCTTTCCAGGCATGGACGCAGATACGCTGCGCCATTTAGATTCGGTATTACTACAGTAACTTCCTGCATCGTATTTTTCTCCTGTCTGCATTTTGCAAGCTACGCTTCTGCCCTATATGCGCAGTGAAAAGTTGTGCTTGCTTAAAGTCAGATTTTTATTATAGCACGGATCTCCGTCTTTTAGGAAGTCTTTCCATTTTTCCTGTGCATATTGCACTTCTTTTTTATGGCGCTCCTTCTTTTCATCGTCTACACCGCGCGAACGCGATTCATAATGATACAGTTCCACAAACGGATCGTACACAATCCGATAACCGGACGTAACAATCTTCAGACAGAGATCCACGTCGTTGAAAGCTACGCTCAGCTTTTCTTCCAAGCCGCCCATCTCTTCATACACACTGCGCTTTACCATGGCGCAGGCTGCCGTTACGCCGCTTAAATTCATCTGAACTGATGCCCGGTGCATATACCCGGCCCGTTTTCGCGACATATTAACAAACGCATGGTCGGCCAGTCCGCCAAGACCGATGATAACGCCTGCATGCTGAATCGTATGATCCGGAAAATAAAGTTTTGCGCCTACCATTGCCACCTCATCCCGCATACAGTTGGAAAGCATCTCCTTCATCCAACCCTTTGTGATGACCTCCGTGTCATTGTTCAGCAAAAGCAGATATTCGCCTTTTGCCTGACGCGCAGCATAATTGTTGATGGCCGAATAATTAAATTCTCTATCCCAGTATAACACACGAACATGATTTTTGCCGTCTATTTCTTTGTAATAGGAAAAAGTTTCCTGTTTTGTACTGTTATTTTCAACGATCAGAATCTCATAATTCTCATATTCTGTCTTTTCCCACACCGATTCCAGGCATTTCTGAAGAGATTCCTTTTCATCCCTGTTTGGAATGATAATGGATACCATCGGAGTTCCTTTGAGCGCATACCGCACCCGGTAATAGCCCAGATCGTCTGTCTCTTCTACAGAAGCTTCCACGCCTTTCCGTGCCAGGTGGGCCTCCACTGCCCGTTTCCCTGCGTCAAACGCATAGAGCTTGCTGTCAGGGTTGTCGGAGGTAGAAGCGCTGTGCGTGCGCCAGTGGTACAGCACGCGGTGGACATGCGCAATGCGCCGGGCTTCTTCGGTACACCGGAAAATAAAATCATAATCCTGCGCCCCGTCAAATTCCCGTCGAAAACCACCCACTTTCTCTGCAATACTTCTCCGTACCACAAAAAAGTGACAGATATAATTATTCGAGCGAAGCAAATCGAGGTTGAAATCTGGCTTCATATTCGGAATCAGATGCTTCGTCGCCCTTTTATTTACCTTATCTTCATCTGTATAAACAATGTCTGTACTCTCATCTTCGGCAATCTTTGCCATAATCTCATACAGCGCATCCGGTTCCAGCAAGTCATCATGATCCAGAAGACCGATAAAATCACCCTCTGCCATTTTGATCGCCTCATTTGTATTCCCGGAAATCCCAAAATTCTCTTTCAGTATGCGGTAGCGGATGCGCGAATCTTTCTCCTGATATTCCCGTACAATACGGGTCAGTTCTGTTTCACGCTGATCCTCTGCCATTTTTTCCTGCCCGCCGGCTGATGCGCCGTCTTTGCTTTTCCTGTTATCTCCACCGACCTGCGGACTTGCATCCACAATGCACAGCTCCCAGTTTCCATACGTCTGAGCGCAGACAGATTCAATCATCTCCCGCAAAAAGCGCTCCGGTGTCCGATAAACCGGGACAACAATGCTGAACCGAACGGGACGCTCAAACACTGCGTTTCTCTGCCGTTCCAGCTCCTTCTGCGTCACCTGGTTCAGACTGTACCACGTTTCATAGTCAATGTCCTGCGTCTGATACCGTTCAATCAGCCGGATCAGAAACTGTTTCAGACCGTGACGCTGCAGATAACGCCATCCTTTTTTGATATGCTCTGCTGAAAGCGCACCCAGCAGTTTTCCCCACTGAACGCCGTATTCCTTATCTCCCATAAGGCCTCCTCAAATCCGGTCTAAAAATTCTCATATTTCAGGATTGTATCTGTAATATACCGCGCCTGTTCCAATTCCAGATTATAAAACAGCGGCAGCCGTACCAGGCGCTCACTCTCCTTTGTTGTATAAACATCCTCGCCGTGAAAACGCCCGAACCGCTGGCCCGCCTTTGCCGAGTGAAGCGGAACATAGTGGAACACGGCATGGATTCCGTTTTCTTTCAGATACCCGATAAACGCAGTCCGCACGCTGATATCCTTCAGCTTCAGGTAAAACATATGTGCATTGTGCACCGCATAATCCGGAACTGTCGGAAGCTCAATCGCTCCCTGCGCAGCCAGCGGCGTCAAAGCCTCCCGGTAATGGTCATAGATTGCCATTCGTTTGTCGTTAATCTCTTCTGCCAGCTCCAGCTGTGCATATAAATATGCCGCATTCATATCGCTCGGCAGATAGGAGGACCCGTAATCTACCCATGTATACTTGTCCACCTGACCGCGGAAAAATTTGCTGCGGTCCGTCCCCTTTTCCCGGAGGATTTCCGCTCGCTCCTGATATCTGTCGTCCTGAAACAGAACAGCGCCTCCCTCGCCCATCGTATAATTTTTCGTCTCATGAAAGCTGTAGCAGCCAAAATCCCCGATTGTTCCAAGCGCACGTCCTTTGTACCAGGCATTCACACCCTGCGCCGCATCCTCGACGACCACCAGATTATATTTTTTCGCAATTGCCAGAATTTCATCCATTGCACAGGCCACTCCTGCGTAATGCACCACGGCTATCGCCTTTGTTTTCTCTGTAATTGCTGCCTCGATCAGATTCTCGTCAATGTTCATCGTATCCGGCCGGATATCGACAAAAACAATCTTTGCCCCGCGCAGCACAAAAGCATCCGCTGTAGATACAAACGTATAGGAAGGCATAATCACCTCATCTCCCGGCTGGATATCCGAAAGATACGCTGCCATTTCCAGCGCATGCGTACAGGAAGTCGTCAACAGGCAGTGCTTTGCCTGAAAATTAGTACACATCCACTCAGAACATTTTTTCGTAAACGGCCCATCCCCGCAGAGCTTTCCGTTTTGCATGGCCTGCTGCATATATGCAAGCTCCCTGCCCGTACACGGCGCCATATTAAAATCTATCATCTTTATCCTTCCTTTCGGTATGTAACTGTAAAACTCTGTTTTCAATTGTACACTCCCGGATGCTGATACGCCTTCTCCGGCTTCTTTCCGGCCCTTTCACAAGCCTTTTAGTAATAATTGGGCAGGAATACCGCGAAATGCGCATACAGGCCCAAAATTACTGCAAATATTCCCATATGCTGATAAAAAATCCTGCTCCAGTGGTCGCTCTTCACCCATTTTTTTATAATATTCCGATAACCAAGTGTTAC
Organism: Blautia sp. St.27G3; assembly: GCF_059728505.1. NCBI lineage: Bacteria > Bacillati > Bacillota > Clostridia > Lachnospirales > Lachnospiraceae > Blautia > Blautia sp. St.27G3. Next base: position 1,401,999 of record NZ_BAAGFO010000001.1, read on the forward strand.
AAAATACAGAAGCGGAAGCAGCATTGGTATGCTGTAGCGCCCCTGAGGCTGATAATCGGAAGCATACGAATAATATACATTCAAAATGTTCGGAATAATCAGAGCAAGCAGCATACACCAGTTCAGCCAGCCCTGTGCTCTCCAATGCCCTTTTTCGCGCACACCGTACAGCTCCTTCAGACTCAGCAGCGTACCAAGAAGCCCTGTGATCAGAAACGCCTACCACATTGCATAAATGCCCCAGGGCTGCATAATGGACATAGCGCCAAACGTACCGATAAAGCTGCGCAGCACAAGATCAATCCACATATATCCAAGCGGCGCCTTGTTGAACAGCATGGTAAACGGCGTAAGTCCCCAGTCTTTTGGTACAGATGCCTGCGAAGGCTTATATCCGTCTTTAGCATACAGCTCCGCGCACTGATGCATGGCCTCTCTTCCAAGAAAATCCCCGTCATAAATCATATAATTGCGGATAAACCACCATCCTGCCAGTACGAGCACGATTGCAGAGATAAAAATCCCTTTCTGAAGCAGCTCCTTCACATCCCACGTTTTCTTTTCGCCGAACAGAATTGTGAGCACAAAAAGCAAGATACTGCACAGGATAAATCCATAAGCATTATAATAGGAGAGTGTACAGATTGCAATACCAACCGCCAGCAATGTACAATTTCCCCAGGTCCAGCCACCTTTCACTGCCCGAATCCACGCATACAGAATCATAGCCCCCGAAAACAGCGCCAGAGAATCATTATTTACATAGGAAGACAGAAATGCCATGTTCGGAAAAAAGGCTGCCACCAGCACGAACATCCAGGTTTCTCTTCTCGAAAAAAGCTGTTTGGCAATCCGGATTGCAAAAAATACAGTCCCTACGCCGAAAAATACGCTGACCATACGCGCTGCCATCAAAAGCGCATAAGCGTGATCATTGAAAAAGCTCATCAGCTTCATGGAAACCGCACACAGCATGTACGCGAGAATCGGATTAAAAGCATAAGAAATTCCCCATGTTTTATTCAGAATTTCCGGCGCATCGCCCCGCGGCAGTGTTCCGTATTCATAAATATACTGTGCAACCTGATAGCGCATCGTCTCATCCGGCGACACGCCAAGCGGCTGTACTCTGGCCCACATTGTGTAATACACTGCAATGGCCAGCAGGAACAGAATTTCTATTTTGTATTCTTTTTTCATTCCTCTGATGCTTTGAATCGGGTTCATGGTTGGACTCCTCATTTATGGATTTCACTTATTGGGTGTTGATGTTTGATTGGGCTGTTTATGGTTTCAGAGAATAGTCTGCTTTCTCCAAGGTCAAATTCGGATTATAAAATGGGTCGCCTTGGGCGAGCAGATCTCCCCAACGGCTGCGAAAAAGTGCGCTCTCGCGGCGGATTCGCTCAGCCTTTTCATCGGTTAATTCCAGGCCTCTGGTCTGGGATTCGTAATGATAAAGCTGTGCGTACGGGGTATAGATGATCTGCTTTCCCAATTTGCCGATACGCAGGCAGAGATCAATGTCATTGTATGCTACACCAAAAGCCTCATCAAAACCGCCGGCCTGTTCAAATACGCTGCGTCGCACCATCATGCACGCTGCGGTTACGGCGCTGCAGCACCTTGGGCAGATGATCTCGTCGTGAGCGCTTGTCTTTTGGCGTTCCAGCCCCTCAAACGCATGTCCGGCCAGGCCGCCATAGCCCAGAACCACTCCTGCGTGCTGAATCGTATCATCTCCATAAAACATCTGCGCGCCGACTGCTCCCACTTCCGGAAGTAAGGCGTAATTCATTAGTTCCCGGATACAATCCGGTTTTAACATTTCTGTATCATTGTTCAAAAACAGCAGATACGCTCCTTTCGCCTGGGCCACGCCCTGATTGTTCACGCTCGAGTAATTAAAGGCTCCCCCGCAGAAAATCACCCGGATATCCGGTTCTTTTTGCAACTCTTCATAATAGGAACGTATCTCCTGTGTGCTGCTGTTATTTTCCAGGATCAGAATCTCGTACGGCTCGTAACCGCTGAACTGACGAATGCTGTTGATGCATTTCTCAAGATCCTCCCGATGATCCTTATTCGGGATCAGAATCGAAACAAGCGGGGACTGCTCCGGTAAGACATACGTAATCTTTCTGGTCCACGGCTGAATACCTGCCGTTACTTCTGCAGAAATTCCATTTTGAAAAAAAGAGTCCCGGAGAGCCTCTTCTTCCTTTTTCCATCGCGTTTCGGTCTGTTCCCGCACTCCCTCATGACAGAGAATTTCCGGTACATGGACAATCTCGTTTGCTTTCCCCGCACAGGCAAGCACATAAGCAAACAAATTTTGCGGCATCCCAAGTTCCTGCACAAGACGCCCTGATACCAGAAATCCACTCCCGATATAATTTGTGCTCTGCAAATAAAACGGATCAAAATCTGGCTTGCATCTTGGTCGGACAGAACACAAATGATCGCTGCTGTATACGAAATCATCGCTGTCACAGTAAAACAGCTCAGCCCCCGGATGGGCAAGCACTGCATCTGCATACGTTTCTCTTGCATCTGCCTCCAGAATATCTCCCTCTTCTATAAAAAGATAATAATCCTGCGCCTCCACCTGCCCTGTAAACGTACCGCAAACAATCACATGAATGGAATCTGCATCTGTTCCCGAAAGGCGGTTAGTCCGCCGCTTTTGATGATTCTCCAGCCATTTTTCATAATCCACATCGCGGCTTAAAACAATTTTCCGGCCAAGGCGCCTTGCCGCAGCGCGAACACCATTCTTTTTCAGATATGCAATTCCCTTATCCACCATCTTTTTCGTTTTTTTCATCATACTGGAAAGGCCGTCCTTCCTGTCACCTGGGTATCCGGAATGAGCACTGCCCGCTCACCCGTGACAGATTGATATTGTAATAGGGATCTCCTTCTTTGATCTGTTCTCCCCACTTCTGCTCAAATAAACGCTGCTCCTGCGCAAAACGCTCTCTTTTTTCTGGACTGTCCTCCAATCCTCTTGTAACGGATTCATTGTGGTAAAGCTGTGCATACGGGGTATAAACCACCAGCCTTCCTGTCTGTACGACCTTCATGCAGTAGTCCACATCATTCAATGCCACTGTCAGCTTTTCATCCAGACCGCCTACTTCCTCGAAAACACTGCGTTTTGTCATCATACACGCCGCAGTCACAGCACTGAGGTTCTGCGTCGTATTGGCCCGCGCAACGTAACCGCACTGATTTCCATCCATGCCTGCAAACACATGCCCGGCAACCCCTCCAAGTCCCAGAATCACTCCGGCATGCTGAATCGTTCCGTCCGGATAAAACAGCTTCGCCCCGACAGCGCCAACCTCTTTTTGCTGGCAGATACCCAGCATTTCTTCTATCCAGTGCGGCTCAATCACTTCCGTATCGTTATTCAGCAGCAACAGATATTCGCCATCCGCCTCCTGCGCCGCGAAATTATTGATTTTAGAATAATGAAACGCGTTCTCCCACGTAATCACACGCACGCACGGAAACTCCTCCTGCAACTTTTTGTAACACGCGAAAGTCTTCGGTTCTTCGCTGTTATTTTCCACAATCAGGATCTCATAATTCTGATACGAAGATTTCTGGCAAAGGGATCTGACGCACGTTGTAAGGTCTTCGCTGTGATCTTTGTTTGGAATCAGAATCGAAACAAGCGGCATTCCCTGGATCTTCCATCTGGTCCGGTAACGTCCAAACAGTTCCGCAAGCGTCACATCCGCATCAACTCCGATACGATGATAATGCTCCGCGAGTGCCCGTCTCCCTGCCTCCCAGGCGTACAACTTGCTCTCCGGATTGGACGCAGTAGAGGCCTCGTGCGTCCGCCAGTGATACAAAATTTTCGGAATATGATAAATCCCTTCTGCCCGCTCACAGCACCGCAAAATGAAATCATAATCCTGCGCACCGTCATATTCCCTGCGAAAACCGCCAACGTCCTCTGCAATGTGACGTTTCACCACAAAAATATGGCAGATATAATTGGACGTCCGCAGCATGTACAAATTAAAATCCGGCTTAAAATGCGGTTCAAAATAATGCTGTCCCTGCGCATCCACCTTATCCTCATCTGTATAAATCACATCAGCATCAGAATGTTCATTGATCACCTTCACGATCTCATACAGCGCATGATCTTCCAGTAAATCATCGTGATCGCCAAGCATCACATACTCGCCGTGTGCCATGGCCAGCGCTTCATTTGTATTTTCAGAAATCCCGCCATTTTGTTTCAGTTTTTTATACTGAATACGCGCTTCTGTTCCGTATTCCTTACGCACCTGTGCGCCCACACTGTCATCTTCCCCGCTTCCGTCTGCCAGACAGATCTCAAAATTGCCGTATGTCTGCGACAGTATCGAATCCAGCATTGCCCTCAGATATTGCGGCGGTGTCTGATAGAGCGGAATAACGATACTGATAAGCGGATTTTTGTCGAACCGGTGCTCTCGCTGTGCTTTCCGCTCCGTTTCCGTCAACTGCATTGCCAACCGCCAACCGCCGAAACGCTGATCTTCCTTCCGTAGTTTTCTGCTTTCTCCAAAAAGTCCCATCTCATAAGGGGAAAAATATTTCGGCCCGCCTGCCTGCTCTTTGGATTTCAGTTTCACCAGCTTCTGCCCGATTTTTCCGTTTTTAAACGCAAGCCTACTTACATCCACCACGTACGTCGCCTGCTGCTCCCCTGCCTGCACACAAAGCACATACCGTTCTCCCCAGCGCTTTGCCGCTTTCTCCGGCAGATGGATAATCAGATCAAAACCGGCTGTATAAGGAGAATCCTCCATGCCAAACAGCGCATTCACGTCTCTGCGCATGAAAAACTCCAGCCTTTTCAGCTCACGCTTTCCTCCTGCTGCATCTGTAACCGAAAACTGCGGACATATCAGTTTTTCGTTAAATGACCAGCCCCTGATCTCCAGCTCATCCTCCGTCCGTTCAATCGAGTCCACACACAACTGTAACCCTGCTGCTTCCTGTTTTTGGGAACGCGCTTCCCTGCAAAGCTCTGCAATGCTTTGCTGCTTTTTTTCATCCCTGAAATCAATACAGCCCGGCGTCATCTCCGGGTAAAGAAAGCGCAGCGGAAGATGCCCTCCCAGCACATACTGCTGAAAATGCTCTTCCATCCGCTCATATTGACGCACCTCTTCCCCGTCAAGCCCCGCCCGGCCATATAAATTTTTTGTATAAAGCACTGTCCTTGCAGTACTTCCGTATATATAAAAATGAAGAATACGGAAAATAACATAATTGACAGGAATCGGAAAATCAAAGGACCATTCATAATCCATCATCATCCATCCGTCACCTGTCACAAAAGCATTTGCCGCAATCATATCCAAATCCGTCACCGGCGCACAAAACAACCCGTCCGGCAAATCCGCATCTCCAAACACCTTCCGGAATTCTTCTGTCACCCCAAACGCTTCCCGCGTCCCCGCACGGCGCACCACGTCCACAAAATCAAGCAATCGCGCAATTGCTGCGTCCACATCACCGCTGCCAAGCATCTTATCCAGCTGCTCTTCCAGCGTCTGTCCCGTCACGTACTCAAACTCCACGCTTCCATATGCACCACGGTCCTGTTTCCGGTCAGATACCGGACGGTTCATCGAAATCCCGCTTCGCCGGTATAATTCCTCCAGCCTCTCATACCAGAACCGCATCCGTTCCACATGCGCACGGCCTTCCGGATAGCAGGCGCTTTTTCTTACAATCCTGGAGCCATCCTCACTCTGGCAGATATCTGTCCGGATGCAAAACGCTCTGGCCCGCTCATTTGAATATTTTGTAAATATAATTTTCTCCATACGATTTCCCTTATGATCCAGCCTTACACACGACAATCAAAATCCCCCGCGCGGGCCGCATTCTTTCAAACTTCCACTTATTGACCCGCCTGACGCGCAATCACTAGAAATGCGTTTGCAAACACCGGAAACAGTCCGTCTTCCAAAATGCGGTCAAACGCCCGCGCCTCGTCAAACAGTATGTAGCGCTCCCGATCGAAGTTTTTACGGTTATCCCGCAGCTCCCCTGTCTTTGGCAAATACGCATCAGAATAAACCGACATCGGCAAAATGCGGTCCGGATATGGATAATAAAACTCCAGATCCCCAAAACCAGCGTTCCGGCAGATCTTTTCCAGCTCCGGCCTCGAAAATGACCGCGCCTCCTGTTCCTTCGTCCAGCCCTCTATTCCCTCAAAATACCGCCCGCCGCCCTCTGGCGCACATCCGGCAAAATATTTCAGTCCCAGGCGATTATCTGCTGCAAATACAATCCGGCCATTTTTTTTGAGAAAACCGCCAAGCTGCCGTAAGAGTGCTGGATACGGCTCTCTCTCCTGTGCCTCTTCCCCGCACGCCACAGCGCCTGCCAGTCCTTCTGTCAGCACAATCCAGTCATACTGCGCGTTATACTCACTCAATTTTTCCACAGTCTTTTGAAATTCCCAGTTCCAGATTTCAATCTGTTCCCGCTTCTGATTTCTCGTTGCATTAATCAGGCTCCGCTTCCCCGATACTTCCAGACACCGAACACTTTTCGCCTTATCAGCAAGCACACCTGTAAACACTCCACAGCCTGCGTCAACCTCCAGCACCGTCTCTTCCTTTGTAATTGGCAGCCATTCCACAAGGTTCTGCCGCACATGCGATAAATGGTACAGCAAACTCCACTTCTTCCGCTCACCAATCACCCTGGCGTACGCTTCCTCCGGTTCAGACGAAACCACCTCCAAAATCTCATCCTCCGCCTCATCCGTATGCAAATCCCACCCCGGATAAAATGTATCATCCAGCAAAACTTTCCCTATATACCGCACCATGAAGCGCCCACGTTCCTCTCTTAATCTATAGCAGTCAATTCTAAAACTTCTTAATCAAAATCAGATCCCGTAAAAAAGATGCAACGCAATTTTCTATTCCACTGTAATCCTGGAATCCATATCATAATAACCCACCGAGTTTTTCTCCGCCACAACGGTCAGGCTGCACACGTCATACAGACGGTGAAATACGACAAACTCGCCGCTTTTATACCCTGTACAGCCAAGTGACAGCAGATACTCGCCACCTTGCAGGTTCATTTTCTGGGTAAACGTAATGGTCTGGGTATTCCCTTTTTTCTGCGGCTCTACCGGAATCCGTTCGAACATCGTATTGGTGCCGGTAATCTCCGTTCCACGAATATCCTTAAAACTGAACGCATAAATCACCTCAGAAATATCCTCATGAAAATGTACCTTCATTTTCACTGTAAAGTCTTCCATTTTATGAATCGTATTGCTGGCCAGACCACGTGCATCCTCTATTGTGAAATCCACGATCTCCGCCTCACCATTCCCATATTCAAGCGTCGCCGGATTCCGGTCAAAGGGCCGGTCAAACGGCGTTCCGTACACACAGTTTTCCTGTTTGCGGATCAATACCTTCTGTTCCTTCTTTTCCTCCTGATTGACCAGAATCTGCTTGTACAGATCCACAATCCGTTTCGGCTCTCCTTCTTCGATGAGTGTTCCCTTGTTCAGCAGAATCACCCGGTCGCAGTACTGACTGATATTATTCAGGTCATGGCTCACGATCACAATCGTCTTGCCCTGCTTCTTAAACTCTTCAAATTTGTGATAACACTTTGCCTGAAAAAAAACATCCCCCACAGAGAGGGCCTCATCCACAATCAGAATATCCGGATCAATGTTAATCGCAACGGCAAAAGCCAGCCGCACAAACATACCGCTGGAATAAGATTTTACCGGCTGATATACAAAATCGCCGATATCCGCAAAGCTCAGAATTTCATCCAGCCTGCTGTCTATTTCTTCTTTTGAAAAACCAATCATGGTCCCGTTCAGATAAACATTTTCAATGCCGGTATATTCCATATTGAATCCGGCTCCGAGTTCCAGCAGCGCTGAAATCCTTCCATCCACCTTGACCTGACCACTGGTCGGACTTACTACCCCGGTAATGATTTTCAATACCGTGGACTTTCCAGAACCGTTCGTCCCGATAATGCCGACCGTCTCACCGCGCTTCACGGAAAAATCCACGTCCTTCAGTGCATAGTGTTCCCGCACCTGCACACGCATTCCGAGCGCCTCGCGCAGGCGGTCAGACAGTCTATTGTACAGCTTGTACATTTTACTTACATGTTCTACCTGTATTGCATTCTCATTCATATGTTCTACCTGCATCGTACTCTCTATTCTATCTGCCTTCCGTCACAGTACATCCGCAAAATGCACCTTCAGTTTCCGGAAGAGCCTTGCACCAAATACAAAAAGAACAACCGTCACCAGCCAAAAATATGCTGTCTGCCACGGATGCTCCCAAAACCACTGTTTATCAATCAATGCATTCCGATACCCTGCCACAATATAATACATGGGATTAATTTTGAGAAGCCTTGCGATACGCGAATATGGGTTGATATTCATATCTACAAAGTCCCACATAATCGGTGTCATCCAGATCCCCACCTGCAATCCGATTGCAATAATCTGCTTCAAATCCCGGAAAAAAACAGTAACCGCACACGTCGTATACGACAGCGCCAGCGTCAACATAAACACACAAATGCTGTAGTACAAAAGCTGCAGGGCATAAATATCCGGAAAATATCCATAACAGCAGAACAAAAACAATGTAAATGCCGCAAAAAACAGATGTACAAACAGAGAAGATATGATTTTAATCACCGGAAGGACGTTGATATTAAACACAATTTTTTTCACGAGATAACTGTATTCCATCAGACATCCCGTCCCCTGCGTCAACGCCTCCTGAAAAAAGAACCACGGCACCAGGCCCGTGATCAGCCACAGAACAAACGGTACCGCCTTCGGACTTCCCTGCCGAACCACGCCAAATACGAACCAGTAAACCAGCACAGTTACCACTGGCTGAATAAAAGCCCAGACAATGCCAAGATAGGAGCCCGCATACTTTGTCTTAAAGTCATTTTTTGCCAGGCTCCAGATCAGTTTTTTATTATGATACAGCTCCCCGGGGAGCTTCAGCCATTTTCCCATCAAATTTAAAACTCCATTATACCAGGGCTTTCAAGCCGCCCCATTTCTGGTCCTTCTCTGAAATTGTGAGTTCCATTCCATCTGGAATCGGCCATTTCACACCGATATCCGGATCATTCCAGGCAAGGCCGCCCTCATCATTCGGATGATAGAAGTCTGTACATTTATAGGCAAATTCTGCGTAGTCTGAAAGCACGAGAAACCCGTGCGCAAAATTTTTCGGGATAAAAAACTGTTTTTTATTTTCTGCTGACAAAAGCACGCCGTGCCACTTACCGTATGTCGGAGACCCCTTCCGCAAATCAACCGCCACGTCGTAAACCTCGCCGGCCACTACACGCACCAGCTTGTCCTGCGGGTAATTGATCTGAAAATGAAGCCCTCTCAGTACTCCTTTCTTGGAAGACGACTGATTGTCCTGCACGAACTCCATATCAATCCCGACTGCTTTATAATCATTATAATTGTAGGTCTCCATAAAATATCCCCGTTCATCTCCGAACACAGCCGGGGTAATCTCCATAAGTCCTTCAATCTCACAAGTCTCTACTGTTATCTTTCCCATATCCTCACCCTGTATTTGAACTTAATTACACCATTCTTTCAATCCTGACCAAAGCCATTACAGTCCTTCTGCTACCTCGATCAGATATTGGCCATACGCAGTCTTCAGCAGCGGCTGAGCCAGCTCCACCAGCTGCTCCTTCGTGATAAAGCCTTTCTTGTAAGCAATTTCCTCAATGCAGGAAATATAAAGCCCCTGCCGCTTCTGGAACGCTGCCACAAAGTCAGCTGCATCAAGCAATGCATCATGATTTCCGGTATCCAGCCATGCAAAGCCACGGCCGAGCGTCTCTACCTGGAGCTGTCCTCTTTGCAGGTATTCATTGTTGACACTCGTAATTTCAATTTCACCACGCGCGGATGGCTTTACGTTTTTGGCGATTTCCACCACGTCATTATCATAAAAATAAAGGCCCGGCACTGCATAATTGCTCTTTGGATGCTCCGGCTTTTCCTCAATAGAAAGCGCCCTGCCCTGCGCATCGAACTCTACCACGCCATATTCCCGCGGATCACGCACATAATAACCGAAAATCGTAGCGCCCTTCTCCTGCTGCGCCGCGCGCTGCAACACACTGGAAAAACTCTGTCCGTAGAAAATATTATCTCCCAGCACAAGCGCCACACGATCATCCCCAATAAACTCCTCGCCAATAATAAAGGCATCGGCCAGTCCGCGCGGTTCTTCCTGGACTGCGTATGACATCGTAAGGCCAAGCTGCTCTCCAGTACCAAACAGTTCTTCAAACACCGGCAGGTCGCGTCTCGTCGAGATAATCAGGATTTCCCGAATCCCGGCGAGTATCAATGTGGAAAGCGGATAATAAATCATCGGCTTATCGTACACCGGCATAATCTGCTTCGAAATTGCCTTCGTTAACGGATACAGACGTGTACCGGCACCGCCGGCCAGAATAATTCCTTTCATAATACTACCCCCTCTATGGATTACTTCGCCTCGTACATCTCCTCGTAATACTTCTGGTAATCTCCGCTTGTCACATGCTTCATCCAGTCTTCATGCTCAAAGAACCATTTTATTGTCTTGCGGATTCCCTCCTCAAACATGGTTTCCGGTTCCCAGCCAACCTCTGCACGAATCTTATCCGGCGCAATCGCATAACGACGGTCATGCCCCTTCCGGTCCGTCACATACGTAATCAGTTCTTCGCTGACAAGCGCTTTTCTGGGATCATCTGCCGGAAGCATTTCCTGGAGCGTGTCCAGAATAATATGGATAATCTGAATATTTTGTTTCTCATTGTGTCCGCCAATGTTATAAGTTTCAAACAACCGGCCTTTTTCCTGTACCATGTCAATTCCCTTCGCATGGTCCTCTACGTAAAGCCAGTCACGAACATTTTTTCCGTCGCCATATACGGGAAGCTTCTTCCCCTGCAATGCATTGTTGATAATCAACGGAATCAGCTTCTCCGGAAACTGATACGGGCCGTAGTTGTTGCTGCAATTTGTAATATTTGCCGGAAAATGATACGTATCCATGTAGGATTTCACGAGCATATCCGAAGAAGCCTTGCTTGCCGAATACGGACTGTGCGGATCATACGGGGTCGTCTCATAAAAATACTCGCCCTCTTCCTCCAGCGAACCATAAACCTCATCCGTCGACACATGCAAAAACTTCTTGTCCGGCTTGAAGGTACCGTCCGGCAGCTCCCACGCCGCTTTTGCCGCGTTGAGCATCACCAGCGTTCCAAGCACATTTGTTTTCACAAATACCTCCGGGTTACGAATACTCCGGTCTACATGGCTCTCTGCTGCAAAATGTACCACCCGGTCAATATCATTTTCGTCAAAAATGCGGTGAATCACCTCAGAATCACAGATATCCGCCCGGATAAACTGATAGTTTTCCCTGTTCTCCACTTCCTTCAGATTCTCAAGATTTCCGGCATACGTAAGCTTGTCAACATTGATGATACGGATTGCATCACCATACTTGCGGAACATATAATGAATATAATTTGCCCCGATAAATCCGGCTCCTCCTGTAACAAGATATGTCCTCATAAATAACCCTCCGTATATTTTTTTGTTTTTTCTCATCATCAATTTTCCATAAACTGATGATTTTACCAAAGTCTGTTGTTCAGTATAACATCATTCTTCCCGGAATTCAACCTTCAGAACATCCTCCGGCTTTTCTGAAAATCAGGAGCGAAAGCAGCATCCTACATTTCCGGTACCGGCGTTGGCCTTGCATTATCCCAGACGCTGCTTACATCAAACAGATCACTCAGCATCTCCGGATTGTAGTACATCCGGTACCCGTCGAGATTCCGACGACCCTGGCGCATATAATTGTCTCCGAACTGCACCCAGTTTTTAGAAGAATCCACATTGCAGTAAATATTGAATCCCTTTTCTTTGAGATAAGAAAAATAGGGATTGTCACTTGTATACGGCTGCCAGCCTCCGATGTCCGCGCCAAATGCAAAAATAATGACATCCGTATCGCCTACCACTGCCGCCACATTATTCAGCCACCGTTCCGTATCCTTCATCACACCGTCAATTCCAGTTGCCTGCGGAGAAATATGCCCCCAGGTATGGCTTGCAAATTCCCATCCGTTCGCTTTCATCGCCTCCGCTACCTTTTGTGCCTCAGACACCTCGTTCTGCCAGGCTGCCTCATCAAAATCCGGATGCTCGTTCAGGAACTTCTGCTGATATTCCGTCACACGTCCTGCTTCTTTCGTGCGGTACACCTCATCCGTCCGATAACCCAGCACGCCTTCGTAGCCCGTCAGTGCAATGATTCCCTTATGGCCATGATAAGAAAAATCCGGATGTTCCTTTACGAAAGTATCAATCCAGGGAACCATATCATAATCCCCGACTGAGATACTGCCATCGTCCTCAATATACGTATTTTTCACGTCGCCATTTTCATCGACAATCAACTTCTGTGCAAAGCCGTCTCCATCCATATAATGGTAATAGCTCACATCGTCCTGCGACAGTACAAACGGCGTCTTTCCCGGAGGCAGACGGATTTCACCTCTCGTCACCGTGCCGTCACTGTTCACGGTACACATATCATGCAGGCTCACCATCACATACCCTTTCTCATACATGGACTGCATGATTCCGGCAAACTCGCTCATAGTCGTCATAACCTGGTTATATCCGCCTTCTTTGCTGTCACCGTCAAAGGCTTTGCTGTTATCCCTGATCATTGTATGAAAAAATACATGTGTAATCTGATCCAGCGGATACGAGCTGCAACTCGACTTTGTATTCTCATAGCCTGCCACCGCATTCTGCAAATTCTGACTTGCCGTATAGCCTTCTGCGGATTTTAAATAGAAAATAGCACCGTCGTAATCATACTGCATCGCCATACGATCCGCCTTTGCAATCAGTTCTGCCTCCGTCCCGACAGCAGCCGGAACATTTCCTGCGGTCCCATCGCTCACCTGACCGCCCGCAGACATACTGCTGCCCTGCAACTGTTCCAGATAATTCCGAGGTTCTTTTTTATTCTTTCCTGTCAGCTGCGGAACCGCCACATCTTTAATCAGAATCACCACCAGCACAACCACAATCAGCACAAGCAAGGAAATAATACATTTAACAATCAGTTCATTTCGCCGCCTCTGCTGCCTACGCTGATGCAGTTTCAAATCCCTCTCTTCCATAAAATCTCCTCCAAAACACAGGATATAACCTGAAAGAATATATTTTTATAAAGTATCTCGTTTATACCGGAAAATATACCCTCATTAAATAGGTGGTACGGAAGCCGGCCGCAGCGGGTCCCAGGCGGTTTCCACATCAAAAAGATCGCTCAGCATCTCAGGATTATAGTACATGCGATAACCGTCAATATTTCGCCTCGACTGACGGACATAATCTGTTCCGATCTGCATCCAGTGTTTTGCGGAATCCACACCGCAAAAATAATCAAAGCCACACTGTTTCAAGTAGGAAAATCTGTCTCCCGAATAGCTCTCTGCGCCGCGGATATCCCCACCGAACGCATAAATCAGCGTATCCGTCTCTCCGATCAGCGGCTCTACCCACGTCTCCCACCGATCTGTATCGCGTTTGAAAGCGTCCATACTGATACCGTTCGTCTCATGCATATTCTGATGGCCCCACGTATGGCTTGCAAATTTCCAGCCATTGTTCTTCATGACTTCCGCCACCTTTTTTGCGCCTTCACATTCCTTCTCAAAGGCCGCCTCGTCAAAACCACCCGGATAGGAATCAAAAAATGCCTGCTGAAAAGCAGTCACCCGGCCAGCTTCTTTTGTCTTATATACCTCGTCTGTCCGATAACCCAGAATTCCTTCATAGCCGGTCAGAGCCACATACCCCTTCTGTCCGTGATACGAAAAATCAGGATGTTCCTCCACAAAACGGTCAATGAGCGGCACCATATCATAATCTCCTACCGATACAGTCCCGTCTTCCTCAATATATTCGTTTTTTACATCGCCATTTTCATCAACAATCAGGCGGCTTGCAAAACCATCACCGCTCATATAATGATAATAGCTTACATCGTCCTGCGACAGTACGAACGGTGTCTTATCCGGCGGCAGCATAATATCCTTTGCAGCAAATGTCTTCCCGCCGTTTCCATCTTCTGTTCCCGGCACCAGCTCATCAATAAACACCATCACATAACCGCGGTCATACATTTGCTGAATAATACTGATAAACTCAGTTTCTGTTACCATAAACTGATTATAGCCGCCTTCCCGTTCATCTCCGTCGAAGGCCTTTTTCGCGTCATGTATCAGCGTATGGAAAAAAATATGCGTCACATCCACTGCACGATACGGCACACAGGCATTTTTCTGCTTTTCAATATCTGCTGCTTCTGCCTGATACTCCTCGTTTTCCTCATAATCCGGACTGCTCTTCAAAAGTGCCAGCGCACCGTCATAATCATACTGCATTGCCTTGAGCTTCGCAGCCTCCAGCAAATCTCCGGAAGGAGCCGACGTCGTATGCTCACTAGTTTCGGTGTCTCCGTCCGTAGCTTTGTCTGCATCTTTATTCTCGCCTGTCGGCTCGCCTACAGTCGGCTGATCTGTCCCGTCACTCGTCATCGAGCCCTTACCGTTTGTTCCTGAACCGTCTTTGGAGTTCATCTCCTGACGCTGTATCTCTTTTTGCTGTGCCATTCGCTCGGCGCCCGTCTGCTTCGTCCCATGTCCAAGCACAACCTCATAAATGATCGCAGCCACCAAAAGCACAATCAGAACACCCATTGCGATCATCAAAGCCTGCATTTTCCTGGCGTTTTCCTGCTCGCGCTTTCTTGCTGAACCCGTCACAATGTGCGCCGACCGGCGAATGCCATCTGCTTTCCTTTCGATCCTGCTCCGCAAAGAATCCTGCTGCGCAGGCTGCTCTTCCTCCAACTGCTTTTCCTGCTCTTCCTGCACCTGCTTCTGTATCTTTATCTGCCTTCTATGTGCAAGTTCTCTCTCGTAATTGTCATCCTCGCCGTAAATCCTCGGCTTTCCTGTTTTTTTTCTTCCGTCGTCCATTTCGTTGCACCCCTTTTTTTGTCTAAAACTGACAAAATTCACTATAAATAGGATAGTTGATTGACCATCCTTTGTCAATCAGACTGCACGTCATATTTCCTTAATTTTTTTGATCCTGCCACTTAAAACCCCTTCTTTACGAATCCTCATTCCAATGGTATGATAGAAAAAGATTCTAAAAAAATGATCTAAGGAGAATACTGGTAATGAGCATGACCTGGGAGGGAAAACCTTATCGTTCGCTTGATTATGAGATGAAAACTCATTTTGGCGAAAAAGTATACCGCCTGGCGCTAAACGGAGGCATGACCTGTCCCAATCGAGACGGTACAATCGGTCATGGCGGCTGCATCTTTTGCAGTGGCGAAGGAAGCGGTGAATTTGCCGCTAAAGCCTTTCTTTCCATCCCCGAACAGATTTCTCTTCAGAAACAAATCATACGGAAGAAACGCCCTGTTCATAAATTTATCGCCTATTTCCAGGCTTTCACAAATACGTATGCCCCGGTCTCCTATCTGGAACAGATTTTTACACAGGCCATGGAAGATCCAGAAGTCGCCATACTGTCTGTCGCCACGCGTCCAGACTGTCTGCCGCCTGATGTGCTTGCGCTTCTTGCACGCCTGAACCGGCAAAAACCAGTCTGGATAGAACTTGGTCTTCAGACAATTCACGACAAAACCGCAAAGCTGATACGCAGGGGATATCCTCTCACCTGCTTCGAAGAGGCTGTTCATCATCTGCGTACGAGTGGAATTGATGTGATTGTTCACACAATTCTTGGACTGCCCGGGGAGACGAGAGATCAGATATTGGAAACAATCTCCTATCTGAATGACTCTGGCATCCAGGGTATCAAACTCCAGCTTCTCCATATTTTAAAGGGTACAGACCTGGCATGCTATTATGAACAGACAAAATTCCCTGTGCTGTCTATGCAGGATTATATTTCTCTGCTGATTGACTGCATCGAACGGCTTTCTCCGGATATTACCGTTCACCGTCTCACCGGAGACGGACCAAAAGATCTGCTGATTGAACCACAGTGGAGTACACAAAAGCGAACCGTACTGAACCAGATCCATGCCGCGTTTCGTACCCGTGATACGTGGCATGGAAAACTTCTACCAATATCAACCTATGCTGCGAAGGAGGCGCCCCATGTCAGAACCATTCACACTGTATAAACTTATTATTCTTTATATGTTGCAGAAAGTTGATTTTCCACTGACCAATTCCCAGATCTCAGAATTTATTCTGGACCGCGGATATACCACCTATTTCACGCTTCAGTCTGTCCTTTCTGAACTGGCTGAAAGCGACATGATACGTCAGGAAATCATCCTCAATTCCTCCTATTATTCTCTGACAGAGTCAGGAGAAGAGGCACTGTACTATTTCCAGAACCGCATCTCAAAATCCATACGTGACGAAATAGACACCTATATCAGCGAAAATAAAATGAAGTTGCGCGATGACGTATCTGTTTTAGCAGATTATTATAAAAACACAGCAAACGAGTATTCCGTCCGCTGTATTGTAAAAGAGAAATATTCCAACCCGATCGAACTGACCATTACAGTCCCGGATGAAGTTCAGGCAAAAATAGTCTGCCGCAACTGGAAAGATCACTGCCAGCACATTTATGAACATATTATGAAAGAACTTCTATAAAAAAATGCGCAAATCACATTTGTCACGCGCGAGCGGTGCGGCATACAGCTCATTTCTTCTCCGACAGTTACGCATCCTACCTGAAGGCTTTTGTCATATAGTTATATTTTCATATGTTATTTTTTTAAGAAACAAAATTTTCCATACCACAAAAAAGAGGAGCAGCACGCTCCTCTTTTTCATCTGTAGTCTGTAAATGGAATCTTAATAGAACTGGTGATCTCCTATCTTCATACCTTTTCCGGATCCTGTATTGAAGTAAAGGGCTCCTCCTACAGGATTCTCTCCTCCGATGGCTGCTACAGCCGCATCGTAACAGGCGCTGGGGACGCCATTCGCAAGTGCACTGGAAAGTGAACCGCTGGATGCCGGTGTAAACTGACCACCCTGATAAATAACTTCACTGATTGAGTTCGGGAAAGAAGAACTGTAAACACGGTTCATAACTACCGCACCTACTGCAACCATTCCCTCATAGCTCTGATTTCCTGCCTCACAGTAGATCAGTGCTGCCAGAAGCGCTGTGTCATCTGAACTTCCTGTAGACGGCGCATCGGTCTGAGGCGCATCCGTCTCTGGAGCTTCCGTCTGCGGTGCATCGGTCTCCGGTGTTTCCGTCTGAGGCGCGTCAGTCTGGGGAGGTGTCGCAGTTGCCTCATTTACCGGATTCCACCATGCATCGTAAAGGATGCCTGTGCCCGAATCATAAAACAGACCTGTGGAAGCATCATAGTATATACCCGTCTCCGGGTCATAATAACTCTCCGCCGGAAGTCCCTGTGTACCGGTCTCCTGGGAAGAATCACCACCATTTACCATTGTATCGTTATCTGCATCATAATAGGAATTATCATCTGAATCATCTACGTATGTGTCATCTGATGTATAAGTATCGCCCGATGTATCGTTTCCTTCCGTATATGTGGAATCCGGCGTCGTCTCACCAGCATAATTCCCTTCTGTATTTGTCTCACCTGTACCAGCTTGTACACCTGAACCTGAAGGTCCCTGATATACTGCGTCAGTAGCAACAGCTGTATCCATAAGCAGTACGCGCGAAACATCCTCCGAAGATACGTACGCCACGCTGTCTGCGCCGTTTTGTACCTGAATCCATTTTTCACCGGCTTCTGTCAGGATAAATGAGTCGCCATACTCCAAGGAATCCAGTACCTGAGAGCTGCCATCCATATCAGCATACAGCTTTACATCATCCCAGGTAGTCGCAACCCCTTCTATACCATGCGTCCGCGCCATTCCTTCCGCATCTGCTCCATAAACAAGATATTCACTTTTTACAAAACCAGTCAGACCACCGGAATAAATCTCTGTCCACTCTTCTCCCCGGTTCAGCACCCACGCTGCCCCTCCGTGATACAGATATCCGATCACCTTGCTGTTTTCATTTGCTGAGCTTCGGATATTAATACCGGTACTCACCACATCGTCATTCGTAACCGCAATCTGAGACCAGGCGTCTTCCTGCTGATACGGAATCACAATCGTATCTTCCCCGGCCATCGCCGTGGCGCTCATCAACACAGATGCCGCCATAACCGCTGCCGTGCAGACCGCAAACCCTTTCGTCCTCTTCATACTTATATCTCCTCCTCGAAGTGCATTCAATACATTTCTATTAAATTTATTACGTAATTGTTAACTTATGTTACAGGTGTATTGTAATATGTTTAATCATTTTTGTCAACTATTATTTTTACAAGAATTAAAAGGAACGATTCTGCTCCTCCATATCCCCTTTGCTATGCGCAAATTCCCTTAACATTCCTTATGTATTACTTCCTTATTCCACATTTTTCCTGTACATTCTACAAATATAAAAACCACCCGGAAAGATATTTCTGCTGCCGCAAAACCTTTCCGGGTGATTTCATCTTTTTCCATTATTTGTAATATTATCGTAATATTTATATTTATTATAATCTACGCTGCCGATTTACCTCATACATCAGCACCGCTGATGCCACCGCCGCATTCAGCGACTCCACCTGACCGCACATCGGAATTTTAATATACGTATCTGCCATATTCGCCGTCTCATCTGAAAGTCCCCTGCTTTCATTTCCGATTAAAAAAGCTGATGGACCGCGATAATCCATTCCATCATAAAAGGCCTTCCCC
This sequence comes from Blautia sp. St.27G3, assembly GCF_059728505.1. Classification (NCBI taxonomy): domain Bacteria; kingdom Bacillati; phylum Bacillota; class Clostridia; order Lachnospirales; family Lachnospiraceae; genus Blautia; species Blautia sp. St.27G3. The sequence goes on from NZ_BAAGFO010000001.1 coordinate 1,420,971, forward strand.
TTCAGATGCGCCGCATATACCGATACCCCCGCCTTTTTCAGGGATACAATGTCATTTTCCCACTCTTTTGTATAATAGAAAGGCATGCGGTAAATCGCCCCCATCGTCGAGCGAATCACCTTTGGATTGTAAATATCCACACATCCCGGACTCATCAGAATGCCTGTAACCCCCGCGCCTTCCGCAGTGCGCAAAATAGTACCGAGATTTCCGGGGTCCTGAATATTTTCCAAAATCATGACAAACGGCCGTTCTCCCAGAAGATCACGCAAACTGTAATGATACTGCCGCACCAGGCACAATACGCCCTGCGGGGTTTTCGTATCGGAAATACTTTCAAAAACATGATCCGAAAGCAACATAAGCGGCGCTCCCTGCTGCGTCCCGGCAGGCCCAACCTTTCTGCCATCTCTGTACTTACCGTCTCCGTCCTTCTCAAAACCCTCTTTATCCGCAAACAATTTCGTGTGCTTGTGGAAAAAGCTCTCGGAAACATACGTCTGTACCAGGCGCTCACGCGGAACCTCCTGATACATCTTGATTCCTTCTACAATAAATACGTCCTTTTGTGTACGCTCCCGCGCTTTTTTCTGAAGCTGCGCAAGCTGCCTCACCTGAGCGTTTGATGTGCTGGTAATCATTTCTTTCATGTTATTAAATCGCCATCGCCTTCGCTACACGCACTACATACTCCGGCAAATCCTTCTGCATAGCCAGTGCCTCATTAATATCAATATCCGTATAATTTCCGTCTTTAAATGCCACCACGCGATTCGACTTCCCTTCTGCAAGAAGATCTGCCGCATAAGCCCCCATGACAGAAGCATACACACGATCCCGGCAGGTCGGGCTGCCGCCTCTTTGCATATGTCCGAGAATCGTGGCCCTTGTCTCCACACCGGTGGCCGCCTCAATCCTTCTCGCCATACTGGTGGAATGCCCGATTCCCTCCGCGTTGATGATAATATGATGCTTTTTCCCACGCTTCCTGTTGTGAATAATATTATTAATAAGCACCTGCTCATCATAATCATAGCGCTCCGGAAGAAGAATATCCTCCGCACCATTCGCAATGCCGCACCACAGCGCAATATACCCGGCATTTCTGCCCATTACTTCAATAATACTGCATCGCTCGTGGGACGTGGAAGTATCACGTACCTTGTCAATGGCTTCCATCGCCGTATTTACTGCCGTATCGAACCCAATCGTATAATCGGTACAGGCGATATCCAAGTCAATCGTCCCCGGCACGCCGATCGTATTAATGCCACGGGCTGCCAGCTGCTGCGCTCCCTTAAAAGAGCCGTCTCCTCCGATCACCACAAGCCCGTCAATCCCATGCTTTTTGCAGATCTGGGCGCCCAGATCCTGGCCTTCTGCTGTACGGAACTCAGAACAGCGCGCCGTATATAAAATGGTACCGCCCTTTGAAATCGTATCCGAAACAGAACGTGCATCCATATCTACAATCTCTTCATTTAAAAGACCCTTGTAACCCTGTGAGATTCCCTTTACCTTAAGCCCCCTCGCGAGAGCCTTGCGAACCACTGCCCGAATCGCCGCATTCATCCCCGGAGCATCTCCACCGCTGGTCAGTACGCCAATCGTCTCAATCTTTTTTTCCATATCGCACCTCCTGCTTTTCCATAAGTCACTATTCTGACCGATCAAATCCTGCGCCGCGATGCGCTGCAAGCACCCTGTTATCTGTCAGATGACGGTATTCATTCTAATTCATTTTCTTCTATTTGTAAAGGCAACACTGCGCTTTTCCCTGTATCGTTTATCCTTTTCCCTGCACCACTTTGATATTCTCTTTCCCGAAAATGCTATAAAGTTCTTCCAGCAGCTCATCATTTGCATTTACGGTCCAGTTCTCACCAAGTCTTCTTACCGCCCGTTCACTTCGCACAAAAATCACAACGCGGTCCTTCCCCTCACAGTGACGCAGAACCCCGAACAAATCCTGTTCGCGCATTTCATAATCTTTCTTATCTGAAAACTGCACCCAAAGCTCCTGTGGAATTTCCTCAAATGTCCATATCTTTTCACAGATCAGTTTACTTGGCCGGTCGTCCTCACAGCTCACGCGCCCACGCACGAACACTTTACTGTCCTGTGTAAGCATCTGACTGTTTTTTTCATAATCCCGTGGAAACACAACGACCTCCACCGTCCCCACCAGATCTTCCAGCGTCAGAAACGCCATCGTTTTATTCGTCTTTGTATATTTAATTGTCTTACCTGTAATCATGCCGCCAACAATCGCCGTACTGTTATCCAGTACCCGGGAGGCCCCCGTCTCCTCGTCAAGTGCAAAATCTGACGTCACGTTTGTGATTCCCTTTTTCCAAAGCTTTTCGTATTTTTCCAGCGGATGTCCACTGATATAAATGCCAAGCACTTCCTTTTCAAATGCCAGTACCTGCTCTTTGTCAAACTCTCCGACGTTTGGCATCTGCACCTGAAATTCCTTTTTTTCCTCATCGCCCATCAGATCAAACAGCGACATCTGGCCCGTAACAGAATGCTTCTTCTCCTGAACCGTATGATCCATAATGGCTGCATAGACCTGCATAAACTGTTTTCTGGTCCCGCCAAGACTATCCATGGCGCCCGATTTAATCAGGTTTTCCACCGCCCGCTTATTTATCTCACGCCCCGTTGTACGCTCAATAAAATCCGCAATGCTCTGATAGCGCCCATAAGCCTCACGATTTTCAATAATCGCGTCAATCACCGGTTTTCCAAGACTCTTAATCGCAAAGAGACCATAACGGATGTTTCCGTTGTCCACAGAAAAATTCCCTACTCCGACGTTAATATCCGGCGGCAGAATCGCAATTCCCATCTGGCGGCAGGTCAGAATATATTCTGCCACCTTGCTCGGATAGTCAATCACAGACGTCATAAGCGCTGCCATAAACTCTACCGGATAATAGTATTTCAGATAAGCCGTCTGATATGATACAACAGCATAGGCGGCAGCATGGGATTTATTAAACGCATACTTCGCAAAATCTGTCATATCATCAAAAATCTTATTCGCTGTCTTTTCATCAATACCGTTCGCCGCACAGCCCGGTACGCCCTCCGTCTCATTTCCATAAACGAAATTTTGACGCTCCTTTGCCATGACGGCTGTTTTCTTCTTCGACATCGCCCTGCGCACAAGATCGCTGCGCCCCAGCGTATAACCGCCGAGGTCCCGCACAATCTGCATTACCTGCTCCTGGTAAACGATACATCCGTACGTTGCCTCCAGAATCGGTTCCAGCTGCGGACAGTCATACGTGATATCCTCCGGATGGTCCTTGCCGCGGATATACTGCGGAATAAAATCCATAGGCCCCGGACGGTACAGAGAAATCCCGGCAATAATATCCTCCAGGCTTCTCGGCCTCAGTTCCTTCATAAAGCTTTTCATCCCGGCACTTTCAAGCTGGAACACTCCTTCCGTCCTGCCTGTGCCGATTGAATCAAGGACCGCCTTATCATTGTAATCAATTTCCTCCATCACGATCTTTTTCCCGCTGCTTTTTTCCGCAAGCCGCACGGCATTTTGAATCACTGTCAGCGTACGCAGACCGAGAAAATCCATTTTCAGAAGTCCCAGCTCTTCCAGCGTCGTCATTGTAAACTGCGTGGTAATTGTACCGTCCGATGCACGGGAGAGCGGCACATATTCGTCCACAGCCTTCTGGCTGATCACCACGCCTGCGGCATGCATCGACGTATGGCGCGGCAGTCCTTCCAGACGCTTGGACATATCAATCAACTCATGCACCTGCGCATCATTTTCGTACATTGTGCGCAGCTCCTGACTCATATGCAGCGCCTTGTCAATCGTAATATTCAGCTCCTGTGGAACCATTTTGGCAATCGTATCACAAAGCGCATACGGAAGGTCCATGACACGCCCCACGTCACGAATCACGCCGCGCGCCGCCATGGTACCAAACGTAACGATCTGTACAACCCGGTCCTTCCCGTATTTTCGCACAACGTAATCAATAACCTCCTGCCTGCGTTCAAAGCAGAAGTCAATATCAATATCCGGCATTGATACACGCTCCGGATTCAGGAAACGCTCAAACAGAAGATTGTAACGGATCGGGTCAAGCTGCGTAATCCCAAGCGTATACGACACAACACTTCCTGCCGCTGAACCACGGCCCGGTCCTACAATAATGTCATGTTCTCTCGCAAAACGGATAAAATCCCATACAATCAGAAAATAATCGACATAACCCATTTTCTGAATAACCGACAGTTCATATTCCAGACGCTCTTTGAGCTCTCCTGCTCTGTCTCCATACAGCCGTTCCAGACCTTCAAAGCACAGCTTATTCAAATACTCCCACGACGTATATGGTGACGGCACATCAAACTTCGGCAGCTTTGTCACTCCAAATTCAATGTCCACTTGGCAGCGCTGCGCAATCTTATGTGTGTTCTCCAGCGCCTGCGGCGCATACGGAAAAAGCTCTGCCATCTGTTCTGGCGACTTCACATAGTACTGTCCGCCTTCATACCGCATACGGTTCTCATCCGCCAGCTTTTTTCCTGTCTGAATACACAGCAGAATATCGTGCGACGCCACATCATCCTCATACGTATAATGTACATCATTTGTCGCCACCAACGGAATATTCAGCTCACGGCTCATGCGCAGCAGCTGCTGGTTTACCATTTTCTGCTCTGCAATGCCATGATCCTGCAGCTCTAGGAAATAATTGTTTTCACCAAAAATATCCCGGTACCGAAGCGCCGCCTCCTTTGCCTCCTCATACATGCCGCGCACAAGATACTTCTGCACTTCACCGGCCAGGCACGCACTTAATGCAATAATTCCTTCATGATATTCCCGCAGAATTTCCATATCAATCCGCGGTTTATAGTAAAAGCCCTCCGTGAAGCCCCGCGAAACGATTTTCATCAGATTTGCATAACCCGTGTTATTCTCCGCCAGAAGTACAAGATGGTAATAACGGTCCTCATCATTCCCGATCTCACGGTCAAACCTTGAATTTGGCGCGACATACACCTCACAGCCCAGGACTGGATTGATGCCGGCTGCTTTTGCCTCCCGGTAAAAATCAATCACACCGTACATAACCCCATGGTCTGTAATCGCTGCGCTGTCCATTCCGAGCTCTTTAACGCGTGCAACATACTCTTTTATTTTATTCGAACCATCCAGCAGACTGTATTCCGTATGGACATGCAAATGCGTGAAATTCACAGTAATATCTCCTTTTCCCGTAAAAAATTAGTTTCATTATAAAGGAAATAGCGCTTGTTTTCAATTACAACCTTCCGGATAATTGGAAAAGCCACAAAATATACAGCGATACTTTGTGGCCTTCCTATATTTTTCAGAACGAAATTCTGTACAAAACTTTTTTCTCAGTTTCTATCCGATCACTTCCCGCTTTGCAATCAGATACGTTGCCAGGTAATACAGAACATAGACAATTGTCATAACGCCTGCAATACTCCCTGCGACTGTGTAAAGCATTCCGGTCAGATTTCCCATATCACAAAGATCCAATAACCGTGCCCCGATCAGTGCAGTCGGAATACAAAGAATCACGGGAATCAGAAACGGAACAAGAAAGAAGGTAAAGGTCTGCCAGAAAAGAGCCCTGCTCTGCTCTCTTCTTCCCGCACCCAGGCGCATCAGAATCTGATAGCGCTTCCGGTCCTCTCCAATCTGGGACAATGTTTTGAGCGCCAGAATTGCCATAGCCATTAATAAAAACACGGCGGCCAGGTACAACGCGCCGACAACGAACACCGCAATCTGTTCATTCCTTTCCTGCTTGCTGCTTTCCCGGAAAAAATAATCGCACCGCGGTTCCTCGAGCCTTTCCCCCATGTACTCGGTATACACTTGATAAGTAAGTGCCTGCTCTGCTGCATCTATGGCGCTGCGATCAAAAGTGTCCGGCTCAAGTTCATAGGAAACAATTTCCTGTTCTGCAGTCATTGCACGCACAGCCTCATCCGGCACAACCACAACACAGAGCAGGTAATTAAAAATCCGATACTTCTGCTGCGGCGCCTGCGTCCACCGATACGTCTCCCCATTCAGCACAAGCTCTATCTTGCTCCAGTCCATCTGTTTCCAGGAAACATCGTTGGCAAGCACAAAAAATTCATGATCAAGCTCGATCGGCTCACAGCCAAGCGGCGTTACATACGCATTAAAATCACTCACTGTCATATAAGAATCATGCAGACTCGTTCCCGCCGCCCAGTCCACATACCGGTAAAAATTCTGTTTCCCATCCGTATACAACGTGTAGGAATGTTTTTCCCGGACATTCACATATTTTCTGATCAGCTGTTCCGCCTCCTCGATCGACGGTCCTTCTCCGTGTTGCACAAAACCGTCTCCCTCAAGTTGCCCTGTATAAAGAATGTCATATGGAAAATCACGGCGCAGCGCTTCCTCTTCCGTACCTTTTTGAATAAAAGAGAGGTTTGCCCCGACCACCGCAAAAGCAAGAAGCGAGGCCAGCAAGCCAAGCATCACTGAATTACTGCCAAGCGAGGCCGAAAGCTGCCGCAACACAAACGTATTTGTCCCCCGCGCAGCAAAACGCCTGCTCCTTTGCAAAAAGCTGATACCGCCCCTTGCAAATGCGATGTGGAACATGACAAGGCTGATGGCAAAAATCCCGATACAGCCGACTACACCGGACAGATCAGAGGAAGCAGTCTCCATCGCGCACCGCATACCCTCGTAAAACTGAAACCCACTGTACAAAAGCCCTGCCAGAAAAAGCAGAGTCAGCAATGCCCAGAAAAATGGATGGCGTACAGTCCGCTCGACCTTTTTTTCGCCATGCAGCAGACTGTAAATACGTACTCGCTTCAGATACACAGCCGAACCAGCTGCCGATACGAGAAATAGCCCCGCCACCAGCGCTACCGTTCCGGCAAGCCCCTGCATGGAATACGCTGAAAATGTAAACGTAACGTCCAGCAGCTTCATCATAACCGCCATAAAAAACTGGTAGACAAAAAGCCCCAGAAAAATTCCCGCCCCCAGCGCCGCCATGCAGATCAGAACCGTTTCTCCGAGAAATATTTTCAGGATATCCCGACGTGTCATTCCGAGTGTCAGATACGTACCAAACTCTCTTTTGCGTAGCTTCAGCATAAACGAAGTCGCGTAGCTCAGCACAAAAGCCACCACGAAGGAAATAAAAACCGTCAGCCCCTGAAGCAAGCTTGTCAGGTTCTCCGAACTCTTTGCCTTTTCCTGTAGCTCATTTCCATAGATAATATTGTTCATTGCAAACAGGAAAGCAACCGTAAAAGCGACTGTCATAAAATAAATCAGATAGCTTCTCATCTGCCGCTTAACATTGCGCAGCGCAAGTTTCCAGTACGGCATCGAAGCATAATCATCCGTCTTTTGTACCTCTCCATCCCTACCGTCTTTTTTCCTATACATCAGCCTCACCTCCCAGCGCTGCCGTTACGGACAGGATTTCCCGGTACATTTCCTGACGGCTCCGTCCTCCCTTGTATATCTCGCTCCAGATCTTTCCATCCTTCAAAAAGAGGACACGTCCGGCATACGAGCCCACCACTGCATCGTGAGTTACCATCAGAATCGTTGAGCCCAGCGTCTCATTCATCATCTGAAAGGTCTGCATCAACAGCTTTGAATTGCCGGAATCCAATGCCCCAGTAGGTTCATCAGCCAACACCAGCGCCGGATTTGTAATCACTGCCCGGGCGCACGCCGCACGCTGCCGCTGACCGCCGGAGAGTTCATACGGAAATTTTTCCAGCTGATTTGCAATGCCAAGCGCCTCTGCCGCGCGCCGCAGCTCCATTTTCGTCTCCCGCACTCCCGTACGCCGCAAATTCAGAGGCAATACAATATTTTCCCCGATGGTAAGTGTATCCAGCAGATTGTAATCCTGAAAAATAAAACCCAGCTCATCGCGTCGAAATACCGACAATTCTTTTTCCTTCTTTTTGTTTAACAGCTTTCCGCGAACCAGAATTTCTCCGGAGCTCACCTTGTCAATCGTCGAAATTACATTTAAAAGTGTACTTTTTCCGGAGCCCGAAGCTCCCATAATCGCTGTAAACTCTCCGGCCTCCACATCAAACGTAATCCCATCCAACGCCTTTGTGACAACACTGCCAAAGCCATAATATTTTGTCACATTCTTCAAACAAAGTATTTGTTCCATAGATATCCCTCCATTGCAGGGCTTATCGCTTCCTGTACTGCCCTGCTTCCGGTTCTACTTTAACACAAAAGCCCCCTCTTTTTTCTAACGGTACCAGGGCAGATTTCTTACAGTTTTGTAAGACTTCAAATACGTCTCCAATCCACTACGCTCCACTCTCTTCTTCCCCTTCAAAGTTCAGAACAACGCGCGTATAACTGCCTTCCTCTGACGCAATTTCCAGTCCGATATCCATCCGGCTGCACAGCTCTTTTACAATATAAAGTCCCATACCTGTGCTTCCGCCAAGGCGTTTTCCATTGCTCCCTGTATAACCGCGCTGTGTCACCCGGCGCAGCTCGTGCGACGGAATACCAATCCCGTTATCCTCTACCGTAATCTTGCCATTCCCAGCACAGATGCAGATCTGACAGCCCGGACAGTATTTCGCACAGTTAATCAAAAGCTGCTTTAAAATAAAACAGACCGTCCTTCCGTCTGTATACATATCAAAATCGCCATCTACCTCGGCACAGATACCCGCCGCGGTCAAAAGTTCCATTTGACTCCACAGCGCTTCACGAATCAGCTCCGCAGCCCGCACCTGCCTGATCTGCGTTTCATTGCCAGCCCGGCGTATGCGCGCATAATAAAGAATACTCTCTGTGAGATTCTCTGCACGCTTTAGCTCCTGTTTCAGTTTCTGCGACACCTCTTCTGCTTTGTCCAGATCTTCCTTGCATTCCACAACCCCTTTCGCCCTGTCCAGGATCAATGAGCATGCCGTAAGCGGCGTGCGCATCTCATGAATCCAACATTCCACGTAATCACAATAATCCTCTTTCTCCCGTGTTGCCTGCTCAGCCACCTCTATGGCCGCCTGCGAAACCGTCTTCATGATTTCATAATACCGATATTCGACCGGCTGCACCGGCTTTGGAATTACCTCCCCCAGGAGATACTTCTCCGGCAGCTCATTCATCACCCGCTCCAGTTTCTGAAGCCTGGAATTTTCAATCAAAAAATCTGCCACAAGCCATAAAACCACCAACACCCCCGCTGCCGCATTGAGTACAAAAAGAAAGGCAAACGGCACTTCCGCAAAAGCCAGAAAAATATCCAGAAACAACGTACCGATTCCAAGAAAACATAAAGTCACTGCTTTCGCATACAGATATTCTCCAAACCTCATAAACGATACCCCACGCCCCGAACCGTCCGGATATAATCCTGCGCCCCGATTCCTCTGAGCTTCTCCCGCAGCCGGTTGATATTTACATACAGTGTATTTTCATCAATATACAGACTGTTATTCCACAAATCCTCAATGATTTCGCTTCTTGTGCACAGCTCCTTCTGCATCAGACATGCCAGGATACGCGTCTCATTTTTCGTCAGCTCCGCCGTCTTGCCCGCAAAGCACACCGTCAGATCAGTCAGACTCAACGTCAACTCCCGAACCGACAGTACAGCACTGCTCTTTCGCTTCAACAGCCGTGCAATCCTGGCCAGAAGGACCGACGAATGATACGGCTTGCGGATATAATCATCTGCTCCCACGCCAAATCCCAGAAGCTCATCTTCTGCTGATTCCCGTGCTGTCAGAAAAATAACCGGCACATCAGACCTCTCCCTCAGCCTTCTGCAAAGCTCATACCCGCTCTGTCCTGGCAAGCCGATATCAAGAAGTGCCAGGTCGCAGTCCGGTATCTCGGTACGGTCCCCCTGCGTTTGGCCATGAGGCGCTGTCATTTCGTTCCCGTTCGGCGCCATACTGTCCGTCTGCAAGCAGACCACCTGATACCCGTTCGCCCGCAGCAGACCGCTCAATTCCTCCCGTATCACCCTGTCATCCTCCGCAATTAAAATCCTGTCCATGATCTGTACCCTCTTTATTCCTCTGCTTTACTATACTTTCTTCGCCTGTACAGTTTATCATAGCTCTCATAAATTAACCACCAAAATCTCTCCCAGGTCCTTTATCCTTCCCCCTTTTGCTTCAAACAAATTTAATACAGCTGCAAAACAGAAAACCGCTGCAAAATGCAAATGGAACGTTTATGTAGCTCCCATGCATTTTACAGCGGTTTTTGTTTTTGATATGATTTTTTACACTGTGCAGTATTTCAGCACAAATGTGCTTTCAGGTATGTATTTCCAAGTTCCCTTTTACTCGTTCATCATGAAATCAATTAGCTTCTCCACATCCTGTGGCTCATATGCAATAATCTCAAGCTCCGGAATTTCTCCGTTCGAAAAAATATTTGCCATAGATACATACTGGCTCAGTTTTGACTTCAAGTTCAGTCTGTCTCCTTCTCCTGTTACCAGTTCTACCTTTCCCTTACAAGCATCCACTACCTGAAAGAATTTATCAATATTTCTAATATTCTGTACTTTCATTGCTTGTTCTCCTTTCTTCTTACCTTATCTTCTACGCATTCAATATACGATGAAAAATCAGGAAAATCAAGCCTTTCTTTTATTTTCGGCAGTATTGCGGCATTTTCACACAACCACAAAATCCGCTTTGTCGGTATTGCTTTCTTTCCGTTTTTATGGTGCAACTATTTTGTTGCTATTGCTTCCACTTCCAGCAAAACATCCTTCGGTAAACGTGCAACCTCCACGCAAGAGCGCGCCGGGAACGTACCGGTAAAGTATTTTGCATACACTTCATTGATCTTTCCGAAATCATTCATTTCCTTAATAAATACGGTTGTCTTGATCACAGCCTCTATACTGGTGCCTGCTGCCTGCAACAGCGCTGCCATATTAGAAAACGCCTGCTCTGCCTGCGCTTCGACACCTTCCGGAATTTCTCCCGTAGCAGGATTTACCGGAATCACACCCGATGTAAAAACCATTCCGTTTACCTCAATTGCCTGTGAATACGGCCCGATCGCTGCCGGTGCCTTGTCTGTACTGATTGCCTTTTTCATAAATATAGTTCCTCCTTTGATTCTTTTAGCCCTACTCTTTTATCGCCCGGATATGTCCGTCACGGATCTCCACTCTGCCCTGCTTCATCAATCGGCCTACCGCACGTTTAAAAGCGTTTTTGCTGAGACCGAACTCTCTTTGAATCAGCTCCGGCGACGCCTTATCATCAAAAGGCAGGACGCCGTCAAATTCTCCGATTATCTCCATCACACATTCAGCATCTTCATCCATCTGTAAATATGCCTTTTCCCTGATTGAAAGATCGAGCTTGCCGTCCTCTTTGACGCCGCTTACTCTGGCCCGGACAATATTTCCCACCTTCAGTCCTGAGATGCCCTCACGTTTTGGAATCAGCCCCGAATACGTATCATCTACCGCGACAAATGCACCGAAATTATCGCTCAATTCATACACACGCCCACGCACCTGATCATCTATGCGGTATGGTGAATTTTTGCAAAGGTAGGGATATACCTTCATGGTTCCACAGAGGCGACCGCTTTTATCGAGATACAAGGCAATCACACACTCGTCTCCCGGATATACCTTACCTGTCTGCTCATGGAAGGGCAAGAACAGATCTTTCTCCAGCCCCCAGTCCAGGAAAGCCCCGATTTTCGTGACCTCCCTTACCTTCAAAACCGCCGTCTTTCCGATTGTCAGTAGCGGCTCCCTCCTTGTGGCAATGGGCCGGTCACTGGAATCTCTGTACAGAAACACCGTCACCTTATCCCCGCATTGCATGCTTTCATCCGTTTCCTTTTTCGGAAGAAGCACTGTCTCCTCGTCTCCGGCTTTCTGCGCCAGATAAACCCCAAAGGTGACCTTTTTTACGATCATCAGCTCCTGCTTTTCTCCTATTGCTAACATTCTGCCTCCATTTCTGTCTTACATGATCCTCTCTTAGATCTTCCCGCACCTTCGCTTGTCGTGCGCCTTACTTACCGCGTATACTCTACAATCGCATACGGCTCTCCCTGTGAGTCGCACAAGCTCACAACCACCAGATCAGCCGCCGCATAAACCATTGGTACAATCGTATCATGAAGCTTTGCCTGCTTTCGATATTCCACCCTGAGCCATACCGGCTCAAAATCATCCGGCAAATACTCCTCTGCCATACGGATATACTGCCCGTTATTCACATGCCGGTTCGTATCCAAATGATAGCTGCACACAAGAAGCGCCGCCATCTTCTCCTGCTCTTTCGGTACCTGAATCTTTCGCGAATGCTGCTTCATAGCAAGCGCAGGTTCCATCTCATAATCTGAAATCAACTCCGGAGAAAGTTTCGCCGGATGTCCGGTCTTCACATCCATAAAAGCCCACACGCTGTTCGCCTTTGCAAGCATCTCACCGGTCTCATCGTACATCACATAATTCCGGTATCCATAAAACGCCTTAAATCCATGCGGCCAGGTCTTCGTTACAATCCGTTCTCCGAGACGCGGTCTTCTTATAATCTCAATCTGCCAGGACAGAATCATCCAGGCCCTGTCCAAACTTTTCAGATATTCCAGGCCATTCCCACAACTTTCCGACTGAAACGTAGAACTGTCCTGAAAATAATCTACCAGAGAAACGCGTGTCAGCCTCTGCTCTATATCCATCTCACTGTAACGCACTCTGCTCTCAAACTGATATGCCATCGTGTTCCCTTCATTTCCAAAAACTATACGGAACTTTGCAAAAGCTTTGCTCTGCAATTCCATATCTGATTATTATACAAGCCAGACGAACGGAAAACAAGCCCTTAATGGACAAATGTATGCTTTAAAACTTCTAAAAACGACAGTAAAAAAGGCGCCCCGATTTTTCGGACCCGCCTTTTCTGCTTTTTCTATACTGCCATTCTGGACACCTTTTCTGAATATCCGGCGCCTTTCCAGCCCAATACCTGAATACTTTTCCGTTTAATCTTGATAATCTTCTCTGCCTCCATCTTCTTGAGAAGCCTGGAAACCACCTCTCTCGACGTTGCAAGCTCGTCCGCCAAATTCTCATGCGTCACAAGAACTGTATCCGTTCTGTACTGATCACAGTATTCATAAAGTTTTTTTCTCAGTCTTTCTTTCAATGAAAGGAAGCTCAGATCATTTATCAACTCCAGAAGCTTTGTAAACGCTTTCACATAACACTGCTCCTGCCACTTTCTCACATCTGCACACTCACTGTACATCCGCGCGCTCAGCTGTTCCGGAATATAGTACAACTCTGTCTCACCGACACATACGACCTCGATGCTGTATTCGTGTGAATCCAGACACAATGCCGGCAAAGTAAATCCGGAATTCTCCGGAAGAATCTTCTGAAGTACGATCGTTCTTCCTTCTTCATCTCTCATAATCAGATGCAGCTCCCCCTTCAGCAATGCCCAGATTTTCCTTCCGCTGAGTATTTCTTCTGCATCAACACTTTCTGAATCTTCAAATCTGCACAAAACGGCCTTTTCTCTGATTTCTGCCTTCATTTGAACCTTTAAGCTTTCCAAACACCCTCCCCCTAATATCGTCTGACACTTATCAAGAGTTGCTCTGCTTTTTTCCATAATTCTCCTCCCAATACATAGCAAACCTGTGTTAGTGGCCTCATCATTTCATCACAATGTGCATATTATACTGTGAAATCTTTTTCCTAAAGCATTTTCTTATGTTATAATACTATATTCTTTTCTTCCTTCTGTCAATCACTTTTACATTTTTGATTTTTTTCACAAAAATCAGGTCTATTTTTCATTCACTTTGCCATGTTTTTTGTTCATTTTTGTTGACATTTGTCACTTTTTCCCTCATAATATAAAATATGTAAAGCATATTTTAGTGAGAGACAGTGTCTGCGTTTTCTCAAATCCACTTTACCGGTTTTCGTTACATAAATTTGTAGAGAATATTTCATATTGGCCTCTTTGCATAAATTCACAAGCATATTTCCTATATTATTATCAAAGTTGCCATAAGATCAATTATCATATATACTAATATAGAAGAATTACGAAAAATGTTATCCTATATTTCAACTACACACGCAGGGAGATTTTATCATGACTATTAAAGATATAGCCGGGTTAGCCGGTGTCTCAATATCCACAGTTTCCAAAATTATCAACGGCAAAGATGAACACATTAACCCCCAGACGCGTACAAGAGTTTTGCAGATTGTAAAAGAATACAATTTCACTCCATACGCTGCTGTCAAAAGCTCGCCGGATGCCAAAAAATTTCTGCTCGGTGTTCTGCTGCACTCTTCCCGCGCTTCTGCCTCGCTTCTCAGTGGCATTTTGCAGAGCGCCCAGGAACACAGTTATGGAATTTTGTTGTTAGAAAGCAAGGGCGATCCTCAGCAGGAAGCAAAGCATATTTCTACGCTCTGCCGTAATGGCATTGATGGCCTTCTCTGGGAACCAAGTTCTGCTGATCTTTCTTCCCACTGTGATTTTCTGAAACGCCAGAAAATACCATATTATTTTATTGGAAACACACCACATACCCCTGCTTTTGAAATTGACTTTTCCCAGCTCGGATACTATTTGGCAGATATTCTGATTCGCAAAAATCATACTTCGATCGTCTGTTTTCCCGGCGAAGACGGTCAGCGCTCAGCACTCTTTCAAAAAGGATTCTGCAAATGCCTTTATGAACATCAAATCTCCTGCCCTGAGCATCTGATTCAACGCACGTTTGATGAAACCTTTCTTCATAAAATCTTGCAGTATAATATCACAGCTGCAATTTGCGCCGACTTTAAAACAGCACGCGCACTTTACGATGCACTGCAACGGCAGCATTACGAAATTCCTTCGGATTTCTCTTTGCTTAGCCTGAACGATCATGATAACCCGCACGAAAATAACTTTGTTTCTGCGGTTATGATTCCATATCATGCCTTTGGACAGCACGCCTGCCAGGAACTGATCGGCATCTGCGAAAAATCATCCCAGGATAGCCCTGTATTCATGTATACGCCGTCTTGCAGCCTGAATCACGAATGTTCCATCAGCTATCCTGCCTTTATGCAGGAAAAGTTCTTTATTTCTGTCGGAAGTATTCATAAGGATATTACGTTCAACGTAAATGCGCTTCCTCAGCTGGGAAGCACTCTGAAAATTCACAATTCTGCCACTTCAATCGGTGGAAAAGGAGCCAACCAGGCAGTGGGAGTGGCAAAGCTCGGACACGCGGTTCATCTGATTGGCGCAGTCGGAAATGATTTTGATGCTACTTTTATTTTAAATATGCTCGAAAAAGAAAATGTCTCAACACAGGGAATCTTCCGAAACAAAAAGGCCAGGAGCGGAAAAGCATATATTTATGCAGAAAGCAGCGGCGAAAGTGCCATAACGGTTCTTTCCGGGGCCAACGACTGTCTGACACCAGAAAATATTCAAAACAGCGAATATCTCTTCAAAAACGCATGCTACTGCCTGATATCCGGTGAAATTCCATTAGACACCGTAATTCTTTCTGCCCAAATGGCCAAAAAACACCATGTTACAACTGTTTTCAAGCCATCTACGCTGGAGCAGCTGCCGGAAGCGCTGTATCAGACGGTCGACATGTTGGTTCCCAACCGTAAAGAAGCATCCTCGCTTTGTCCCGGTTGTACTTCTGTAGAGGAACAGGCAGAATACTTTTTTGGCAAAGGCATCCCCATCGTTATCATTACACTGGGGCACGAGGGATGTTACCTCAAAACAGCTGCTATTTCCCAGTATTTTCCGGCAGCCGAGATGGAAGCCTGCGATACCACAGGCGGCGCCGATGCATTTATTTCGGCACTTGTTTCTTATCTACATACAGGCTATTCGCTCACACGCTCTATACAAATTGCCATGTACGCATCTGCATTCTGTATCGCAAGGCAGGGCGTTACCTCTGCGTTGATCGACAAAACCAGTCTTGAGGTATATATTGGCAGGACACAGCCGGAGCTGCTCATTGAGCGAGACTGACATGTTTCGCTCCGTGTTTTTCTGCAGCCAGAACTGTTTTCCCTATTTTTCTCATATATAAGCAACATGTGAATGAAATAATCTAAATAAAAAGCTTCCACAGTATTTCGCTGTGGAAGCTTTTTATTATATTTTCTCTTTCCCATTTCTGGTTACAGACACTTTATTGCTGTATCTGATTATTTTTTCTGTTTCATCAACATATTGCCCTGTACGATCTCAATGTAAGCTGCTACGATGATTACAAGACCTGTTACGATGAACTGATAGAATGTATCAACACCGAGTACGACAAGTCCAACCTTCAGCGCTGAGAAAAGTACAGCTCCGATTACAGTACCGAATACATTTCCGCGGCCTCCTGCCATGGAAGTACCACCGATTGCTGCTGCTGCGATTGCATCAAGCTCATAGCCCTGACCTGTAGACGGGTCACCCGTTCCAAGACGGCCAATGATAACCAGAGCTGCCAGCGTTGTTCCCAGCATACCGATTCCATACAAAAGTACCTTTGTACGCTCTACACGTACACCGGAAAGTCTTGCTGCATCTTCATTACCACCAACTGCATACGCATATGTTCCGATTTTCATTTTCTTCAGAACAAAGGTAATAATAATTGCAAATACAAAGAATACAACTACAGAAAATGTAAATACAGAAGTAATCTTAAAGTTAAATACATTTCTGTACTCTCTCGGTACGTTCAGTACCGGGAATCCACCCGTTACTACGTAACCAATACCACGATAAACCTGCATAGTTCCCATCGTAGCAACAAACGGCTGCAGTTTCATAACGCCAACCAGAACGCCGTTGATTGCTCCAAGCAGAAAACCAAGTCCGAGACACAGGATAATCCAAAGCGGGATCGGAACCCCTGCTTTTGCCATCTGTGCGCCTGCACACGCTACCAGAGCCAATACTGAACCAACCGAAAGGTCAATTCCGCCTGTGATGATAACGCATGTCATTCCAATACCCATCAAGCCATATGTAACTGCCTGTGTAATAATCGTTGCAATATTCGTCGTAGAAAGATAGGAATGTTCCAATATACTGAATACAATAATCGTAACAAACAGTGCAATCAGAACGCTCCACTCTCTGCGGTATTTTTTATAAATAGCATTCATTATACATCTTCCTCCACAGTATAATTCAGAATTCTTTCCTCAGAGAACTCTTCTTTCATAAGCTCTCCTGAGATCTCTCCTTCACGCATAACCAGGATACGATCACTCATACCCATAATTTCTGTCAGCTCCGAAGAAACCATGATGATTGCGATACCTTTTTCTGCCATCTTCTCCATCAGAAGGTAAATCTCTGATTTTGCACCGATATCAATACCCTTCGTCGGCTCGTCAAAAATCATGACAGATGCATCTGTTGACATCCAGCGGGCAAGGATTACCTTCTGTGCATTTCCACCAGAAAGACTTACTGTCATAAATTCCGGATCGTTCGGCTTCAGGCCTACCTGAGTTCCCTTGTCCTTAGCATTTGCGTTCTTCTTTGCACTGTTAATTACAAAGCCTGACATGTATTTTTCCATGCTTGCCAGAGCCATGTTATCCATGTTGTTGAAGTTCGGCATGATACCTTCTTCTTTACGGTTTTCTGAAATCAATGCAATTCCCTGCTTGATCGCATCATTCGGCAATTTGCAGTGGATCTCTTTTCCATTCAGGAAAACCTGCCCTGATGTACGGGGATCTGCTCCGAAAATCGCACGCATAACTTCCGTACGTCCAGCTCCTACCAAGCCGAAAAATCCAAGAATTTCGCCCGGGTACAGATCAAAGCTGACATTTTTAAACATGCCACCGCTTAAGTTCTTCACCTGAAGAACTGGCGTACTTCCTCTCTTCTGACAAGGCATTGTACGTTTTGCAAACAGTGAAATGTCACGGCCTACCATAGCCTGAACCACTTCATCACGTGTTGTCTTGTCCATCTCAATTGTTCTAATAAACTTTCCATCGCGCAGTACCGTTGAACGATCACACATCCGGAAAATTTCATTCATTTTATGGCTGATATATAAAATCGTAATTCCCGCATTCTTCAGCTCATGCATGATTCCAAATAATGTCTCTACCTCTTTGTCACTCAGAGAGGCAGTCGGCTCGTCAAAGGAAATCACCTGCGCATTTACCTCCAGCGCCTTCGCGATAGCAATCATCTGCTTCTGTCCGGCTGATAAATCTCCCATCCGGTCTGTCGGCCGAAAGTCGCAGTTCAATCGCTTTAAAAGCTCTGCGGTATCTGCATTCATCTTCTGTTTATCAATAATTCCGAACCTACCCGGCTCTTTTCCCATAAACATATTTTCAGCGACCGTCATATCCGGAATGCTGACGATCTCCTGGTGAACCTTTGCGATTCCAAAATCAATCGCATCCGCTATATTGGAAAATTTTGCCGGCTTTCCCTCTATCCGGATCTCGCCTGAGGTCGCCGGAAAAACTCCGTGCAGAATATTAAGCAGCGTACTCTTTCCCGCTCCATTTTCTCCGATGATCGCATGGATTTCTCCTTTGCGGATCGAAAAACTGACATCGTCCAGAGCCTTCTGCCCGGGGAAAGTCTTGACAATATGTTCAAATTCAATGAATTTATCCATTGATACATCCTCCGTCTGAAGTTCTCTTTTTCTTTCATAAAGGAAAGGGGGCGCTTACGCTGCCCCCCTTTGTACTAACAATTACTCAAAAATCGGGCTATACTCATAACCAAAGATTTCTTCGAAGGACTGCTCGATGTTAGAGGAGTCACGTACGCACTGCGGAGCGTAGATAACCTTCGGAAGTTCCTGGCCTGCAAGTTTACGAACCTGCATTTCAACTGCGATCTGAGACATAATGTTCGGGAAGAAGTCTACAGTACCATCAAGCTCACCAGCTTTGATAGACTCTGTTGCTTCACTTGTTCCGTCTGTACCAACGATTACACAGTCGCTTTCAGCAGCGATAACTGCTTCCAGAGCGCCCATTGCCATTGTGTCGTTGTTGCAGTAGATACCAGCCAGATCCGGATGCTGCTGAAGCAGTGTCTCTGTGATATCATAAGCTTTCTGACGATCCCAGTCACCATTCTGAACTGCTACGATTTCGATGTCTGCTTTGTCTGCATAGAAGTCATTGAATCCCTGTGTACGAGCCTGAGCTGCTGTTGCCTGGGAAAGACCTGTGATACAAGCTACTTTGCCCTTCTGGCCGATTGTATTGTAGATCCACTCAGCGCCCTGTACGCCTGCCTGATAATGCCAAGCGCCTACTGTTGTAGATGCATACGGTGTGAATGCGTCCATAACGGTTGTCATGTCAATGCCTGCTTCCAGAGCTGCTTCCATACCCGGAACAAGGTTTGCATCTGAAATACCAGAAACAAGAACTGCATCATATCCCTTGTTAACCATGTCAAGCATAAGTGTCAGCTGACCTTCTTCGTCTGTCTCAGTCTGAGCGCCACGAACGTCAAGTGTCAGATCATATCCAGCGTCTGCGAAAGCTTTTCCAGCAATCTCAGCGCCTTCACCTTCCATACGCCAGAACTCGTTCTCGAATGTCTTTGTTGCGAAACCGATTGTAACAGCTTTGTCAAGCTTCGGAACTGCGCCAAGTTCTTCACGGATGTCGTTGTAGGAAACTGCATCTTTGTAGAAATCATATCCCTGCTCTGCTACATCTGCACTCGGAAGATCTGCTTCTGCTGCAAATGCTGTCATGCTCATGGATGCTGCCATTGCCATAGCTGTTAATGCCATTAACTTTTTCATTACTTTTGTCCTCCTAAATTATTACTTGTTTTATATATGTTACTTTGAAAATCGGAGAGTTCTTATGTGAACCCGCCGTTTTTACCTGAATCTTTTACTCGAAGAAACAGAACTCTCCTTCTGTCAGCTCAAGTTCCGGAAGGATACCCGGCTTGTTGTCGCCTACATATCTGTCAGCAGTCGGTACTGTTACTGTAAATTCACCCTGAAGGACACCCTCTGTCTCGTTTTCTGCAAGTGTAACGGTACTTACTACATCTTTTCCTGCTGCTTTCTTTGCGAAATAATATCCGTTATCAGCAGTTGCATGGCTCATAATCTCAATCTGAGCAATTGCATTTTTGTCCATCTCTTCGCCAACTACCAGCTTCTTGTTAAATACTAAAGCCATTGTGTAGTGTTCTGCCTCAAAATTGTGCGTGGTGCCAGTCATTCCTTTGGTAGAACTTGTGTATTCAAACTCTACTTCTTCACCGTTGATTTCAACTATCAGCCAGCCTTTACCTTCTTCCGGAGCGTAATCACGCTCTACTGCTTCTGCTGCACTGGCGCTTATGCCAAGAAGCATCGTAGCTGCTGCAAGCAGACCAATGATTCTCTTTTTCATAGGCCTTGTCCTCCTGATTTAGTTGTGGTTTTACTTAAAACTGTGTGCCGTAAAGCTGTGCTACGAACTGCCAGAATGCGTCTCTGTCGATGTTGAATACGATCTGTACGTTCTTTGATTCGTACGGTCCATTATCAGTTGCCCATGTTACAGCATTTGCGTAGCTGTAGCTGGAACGGTTGCAGTCAATTGCCAGATCTCTGAACTCTGTCTCTGTGATCAGATCCGGGCAAAGGAAGATACCAGCTGTGATAGCATCCCAGCAGTAACCTGTGCTTGTCGGGTTCTCATCATATTTCGGACCTACGTTCTCAATGAATGCCTTAGCAACCGGTGAACCCTGATCGTACTCTTTGATCCAGTCAATAACGTCTTTTGCAAGAAGTACCTTCGGAGCGATGTCGTGCGGAACAACGATCTGATACGGGAAATCATTGTTCAGACAGATCTGAACGGATTCCGGATCATAGAACCAGTTGAACTCGCCACATGCGTTAGCATTTCCAGGAACGTCGATAGCACCGCCCATGTAAACGATACCTGCTGTGTTCTCAGCAAAAGTCGGGTCCATCATACAAGCAAGAGCTACGTTTGTACAAGCACCGATTGCGAAGATCGTAACCTGTCCCGGGTTTTCTTTTACAGATTTGATCATGAACTCTGCTGCGTTCATATCTGTCTGCGGTTCTGTTGTTGAGTAGCCATATTTTTCATCCAAATACTCGCCAAGATCATGATAATTCTGCGGCTCTACATAGTTCTCAAGACGACGATATCCACCTGTCCAAGTAAATCCACCAGTAACCGGTTTGTCCTGAGCCAGATCACGGAATCCCATAATCGGAACGTCCGTACCCATGTAAACCGGAATATCTGTACGCTCAATCATCTCAAGCTGTCTCAGAATTGCGTTTGTTCCTACTGAAACGATTTCATTTCCGCCTACAGCAGTAACGCCAAGAAAGTCAATCCAACCTGCTGCATCTGCCTGCGCCAGAATAGACATACAGTACATATCATCGCTGTAATATAACATGTCACAGTCCATAATGACTTTGTTGTCTTCTGCTGTAGTAACGATTTCATAATCCTCCAGTGCTGCGTATGCAGTTGCCGGTGCAAGCATTGTTCCCATCATGCCTGCTATCAGAGCCAATGATAATACTTTCTTTCTCATAAGATTCTTTCACCTTTTCTTTCTTTATATAATATAGCCGCGACCGCTTTCGCCGCCGCGACAATATTTCGTAACTTAAATTAGTAATTGTATGTTTGAATTACTGTACGTCTTTTGTGAGAATGTCTACGTAGTAATTCCAGAACGCTTCTCTGTCGATATCAAATACTACGTCAACTTTCTGTACGCCGTACGGCATTCCTGTACCTGCTTCAACGTCACGGTTACGTGATGTCCACCAGCTTGTGGATCTTCCGTAGTTCGGGCCGTAAGTAGTATCTACTGTCAGGTAACGCTCCTGAACGTCTGTTGCGATTTCCGGATGCATCCAGATAGCTGCTGTAATAGCATCCCATACGTAGCTGCTTGCTTCCGGGTTGTCCTCGAAACGCTGTTTCTGACCTTCTACGATCAGGTTAGAGATTGCATTGCCCTGATTTTCAACAAGTCTGTCGTAAATGTCTTTGGTATAGAATACTGCTTCTGCTACATCGTTCGGAACGGCGATCTGGCTCTTCCACGGAGATTCCAGACAAATTCTGATACCTTCCGGATCGTAATACCAGTTGAACTCTGCCGCTGAACTGGAGTTTCCAGGAATATCAACTGCACCGCCCATGTAGATAACACCTGCTGCATCCTCTACGATTGTCGGGTCTTTGCGAACTGCGAGCGCCATATTTGTACCAGCTCCGATTACAAAGATTGTAACTTCGCCCGGATATTTATGTACCTGCTCAATGATGAAGTCAACTGCGTGCTCATCCTGTACTTCTGTCTCTGCATAGCCATATTTCGGCTCTGACGGCAGATTCTTGTAGTCTGTCGGACGCTCGTTTACGTCACAGAAATAGCTTGTGTCCCAATCCCAGTAAGCACCTGCGTACTCCGGCATACCCCAGATCTTGCTCTCTGCGTCAAGATTGCGGAATCCCATCAGCGGCACATCGCATCCCAGGTATACCGGAATATCTTCACGGCCGATCAGCTCCAGCTGACGAAGTGCTGCGGTTGCTCCGGATGCACACCAGGAGTTTCCTCCTACTGTTGTAATTCCAAGGAAATCACAGTTACCAAGTGAATCTTCCTGTGCAAGCATAAACATAACGATTGCATCGTCATTCAAATATCCCATATCTGTATCAAGAATCGCACGTTTCACTGCCGGTTCTGCTGCCTCTGATGCGGATACTGCTGCCGGAGCTGCCATTGTAAGTGCCATACCTGCCGCGAGAGCCATTGCTACTAATTTCTTCATTATTGCTGCCTCCTTGTTAATTGCATATTGTTTTTGCCTTGGTCCGAATGTTTCTGCAATCGTGTTTTGGCGCCTTCCATACTGTCACAGAACATCCTGCCCCTGCGTTTTCATGTGACTTTATTATCTACTTTTTCCTGTAATAAGTCTGTGACACAAGTCACTTTTGTTGGATTTTTTTCAAGTCATTGTACAGCACTATTCAATTCTTCGGTGAAATGCACAATTTTAGCAAGCTACACTCTCTGTATCGTCTTTCACTTCTTCCATAGCCGGAATGGACGGCGCAGCCCCTGCACGGGACACTGCAATCGAAGAAGCCTTTGCCGCAAGCCGCAGCGCATCCTGCATGCTCTTGCCTGCAATCACTGATGCAAGGAAAAAGCCGGTAAATGTATCTCCTGCTGCCGTTGTGTCCACGACATCCACTTTATAAATCTCCTGACATACCTTCTGCTTGCCGTCAAAAAATACAGAACCATTTTCTCCCAGCGTAAGTACGAATTTCGCTTTCGGAAAACGTTCTGCCAGACATGTCAGTATCTCATCCGCTTCTGTTCGGCCGGTAAACTGTCCTCCTTCAATCTCATTCAGAATAAACCAGTCGATCTTGGTCAAATCACACGCATCCAACTTACTATCAAACGGAGACGGATTCAGTACGATCTTCATACCGCGCTCATACGCCTTTTCAATCACATAATCCAACAAATTAATCTCATTCTGCAGAACAATGTAATCTCCCTCTTCAAACTGTCCCAGCACTTCGTCAATATATTCTCTGGTCTGCATCTGGTTTGTTCCGCCATAGAGAATAATACAGTTCTGTCCGTTTTTGTCCGTTTGAATAATCGCATGTCCACCCTTTGCCGGAAGCTTCTTTATATAAGAAGTATCCACTCCGTACTGCCGACAAATATCCAGAAGGAAATCCCCTTCCTCTCCAATCAAGCCTGCGTGATACACTGGAATCCCTGCCCTTGCAAGCGCAATGGACTGATTCAGCCCTTTTCCACCACTAAAAGTCTCCGACTTTGATGAAAGGATTGTCTCTCCACCCTCTACGATATGGTCTACTGTATAAACATAATCGATATTCAATGAACCAAAATTTAATACCTTCATCTTCCGCCTCCTTACACAAAAAAAAGAATCTTTACAGTATCTTACCGTAAAGATCCTCAATATGCTGTGATTTTCATCACACTACGATATGAATTTTATCTTTTCTCTTCTACAGATCAGTTTCAGCACCGCATCTTTTTGCTCAGGGCACAAAAAAAAGAGTATCCACTCGGATACTCTTTAGCAGGGCTACAAGGATTCGAACCTTGAAATGACGGAGTCAGAGTCCGTTGCCTTACCGTTTGGCGATAGCCCTTTGTTCAACGCAAGAAGAATTATAACTCATGTTTTTGATTAATGCAAGTACTTTTTTTATTTTTTTTAATTTTTTTCTTCCATACCGCGAAAAATGTGATATAGTCATAAAAAACAGAGAAAAGGAGTGTTCCTGATGAGTACTTTGAACCTTACCCTGCTGACTGACTTATACGAGCTTACCATGATGCAAGGATATTTTGAAAGCCAGTCCTCGGAAGTCGTAGTCTTCGACGCATTTTACCGGAAAAATCCCTGTGGCAACGGATATGCGATTGTTGCAGGATTGGAGCAGGTGATTGATTATATCAAAAACCTTCGCTTCTCCGACGAAGATATTTCCTATTTAAAAAGCCTCGGTATTTTCCATGACGAGTTTCTGAATTATCTGAAAAATTTTCGTTTTGAAGGAAGCATCTATGCAATCCCGGAAGGTTCTATTGCCTTTCCGCATGAACCGCTTTTGAAAGTAGTTGCCCCGATTATGCAGGCACAGCTGGTAGAAACAGCAATTCTCACTATTCTGAATCACCAGAGCCTGATTGCCACAAAGACAGATCGTATTGTCCGTGCCGCGCGTGGAGACGGTATTATGGAATTTGGTCTCCGCCGGGCCCAGGGGCCGGATGCCGGTGTTTATGGAGCCAGAGCCGCAATGATCGCAGGATGCATCGGCACCTCGAACGTCCTGGCCGGACAACTCTTTGATGTCCCTGTAAAAGGAACACATGCACACAGCTGGATTATGAGCTTCCCGGATGAATATACTGCATTTAAAAAATACGCACAGCTTTATCCGAATGCCTGTACTTTGCTCGTTGACACTTACGATACGCTCCGTTCCGGAGTTCCGAATGCAATCCGAGTTTTCCGCGAAATGCGCGAAGCAGGCATTGAGCTGAAAAACTACGGAATCCGCCTCGACAGCGGCGACCTGGCCTACATGTCCAAAAAGGCACGCCGCCTTCTCGACGAAGCCGGTTTTGAGGATGCCATTATTTCCGCATCAAGCGACCTTGACGAATATCTGATTGACAGTTTAAAAACACAGGGCGCTGCCATTACTTCCTGGGGAGTCGGTACCAATATGATCACCTCCAAGGATTGTCCGGCGTTCGGCGGCGTCTACAAACTGGCGGCTGTTCTGGATGAGAAGACCGGAGAATTTACTCCAAAGATCAAGCTGTCTGAAAACACAGAAAAAATTACAAATCCAGGCAACAAAAAAATCTTTCGTATTTACGATAAAGAAACCGGAAAAATCCGCGCCGATCTGATTTGTCTGGAGGACGAACAGTTCGACACATCGGAAGATATGATTATTTTTGATCCGCTTGAAACCTGGAAAAAAACGAAAATCAAGGCCGGAACCTATACTTTAAGAGAGATGCTTGTCCCGATTTTCCTGAATGGCGAATGTGTCTATACTTCTCCTTCTGTCATGGAAATCCGCGATTACTGTACAAAGGAAAAAGAGACACTCTGGGACGAAACCAAACGCTTTGCAAATCCGCACAAGGTTTACGTTGACCTTTCCGACAAGCTCTTTAAAATCAAAAGCGACCTGTTGGAACAGATGGGGCGGAAATCCCTGTCTCTGTAGCTTTTGAACCCTGCAGAGGACATACTTTTTAAATTTCAGGCCTGCATTCAGAAAAATCCGGTATAAAATGCCTCCCTTTACAGATACTAGTACCATAAAAAGAAAACTACCAGTAAAGATAAATGGAGGAATTTTTATGAAAGCCACTGGAATTGTTAGAAGAATTGACGATTTGGGACGCGTGGTGATCCCAAAGGAAATACGCAGAACCCTTCGCATCCGTGAAAGTGACCCGCTGGAAATTTTCACAGATCGCGAAGGTGAGATTATATTAAAAAAATATTCTCCGATCGGAGAGCTCGGAAGTTTTGCAAAAGAATACGCCGAAGCGCTTGCTTCCGCCTCCGGTCACAGCGTATATATCACGGACCGCGATCAGGTTATCGCAGCAGCCGGCGGCATCCGCAAGGAAACGGTTGGCACACCAGTTACCGGCCAGCTCGAGGCAGTCATGAACGAACGCGAACACGTACTTGCAAACCAGACTTCCAAAACACATGTAAAAATCACAAGCGAAGACATGGACGATGAGATGCCCCAGGTCATCAGCCCGATTCTCTGCGAAGGAGACGTGATCGGGTCTGTGATCCTGCGAAGCAAAGATACCTCCCGCAAAATGGGAGAAACCGAACAGGTGCTGGCAAAATGTGCCGCCGGTTTTATGGGACGGCAAATGGAACAATAATGCACCAGATGACGGCTATCTGATCCGCGGCAGATTCCACCGGTAATGCGCTGCCAGAAAGCGGATCAGCATCACAGCCGCCGCACCCATCAGCATACACGAAAGTCCGCCAAGATACGGAAGAAGCGCTACATAAAACAAGGCGCCTGTCAAAGATGCCACAGCATAAACATGTTTCACAAAAATGTAAGGCGTATTGCCCGCAAGTACATCCCGTATTACTCCGCCTCCCACTCCCGTCATTACTCCCACAAAAATCAACAGAAACCGATCGCCCCCATACCCTGCCGTAATCGCCGTATGGACTCCTACCACCGTAAAAATTCCAAGACCGATCGTATCCCCTGTCAGCAAAAGCAGTTCCCGCGTTCTTCCGTATTTTCCTGATCCCCCCTCTGTCCTTACATACAAAAAAAGAAACAGAATTGTTGATGTAAGCACAGCAGTCAAGGCATACTGCGGATTCTGGAACATGACCGGCGGATTAATTCCCAGAATCAGATCCCGGATCAGACCTCCGCCCACGGCGGTTGTGACACCAAGCACATTTACGCCAAACAAGTCCATCCTTCGCTGAATCCCTGTCATCGCCCCTGATGCTGCAAACGCTACCGTACCTATGATTTCCATTGCAAAAACGATCATATCCGAATAAACCATCGTTCTTCCTCTCTAAAATCAGCCTTCCCTTTTTCGTATCATTTTATAACGCATATTTTCCACTGTCAAATCTTTCAATAATCAGCCTGTATGGGTCCAAAAGATTGTTAAATTATTATCTTTTTTCAAAAAACTGAAGAATTTTTATTGATTTTATTTTTTTATTATGTATACTATGAAACAGGGGAAGCGGTAACCTCGCTTCCATAGCAAATAAGATACGTAAGTCCTGCGTTTTTGCATCTGCAGGCAGTTATCGTCGAGCAACTACACACTATTTTTTCGAAAAAGGAGATTATGAAAAATGGCAGAGATCAATTTAAGCAAGTATGGTATCAGCGGAACCACTGAAATCGTACGTAACCCTTCTTATGAAATGCTGTTCGAGGAAGAAACCAGACCGGAACTGGAAGGTTTTGAGAAAGGTCAGGAAAGTGAACTTGGCGCTGTCAACGTAATGACTGGTATCTACACAGGCCGTTCACCGAAAGACAAATTCATCGTAATGGATGACAATTCTAAGGATACCGTATGGTGGACCTCTGACGAATACAAGAATGATAATCATCCGGCTTCACAGGAATGCTGGGATGCTGTAAAAGAAATCGCTCTCAAAGAACTCTCCAATAAGAGACTGTTCGTTGTTGACGCATTCTGTGGCGCAAACAAAGACACACGTATGGCAATCCGTTTCATCGTGGAAGTTGCTTGGCAGGCTCACTTCATTAAAAACATGTTCATCCAGCCGACTGACGAAGAGCTTGAAAACTTCGAGCCGGACTTCGTTGTTTACAACGCTTCCAAGGCAAAAGTAGAAAACTACAAAGAACTTGGCCTGAATTCCGAGACAGCTGTAGTCTTCAACATCACAAGCCGTGAGCAGGTTATCATCAATACATGGTACGGCGGAGAAATGAAAAAAGGTATGTTCTCCATGATGAACTACTATCTGCCGCTGAAGGGCATCGCTTCCATGCACTGCTCTGCAAATACAGATATGAACGGTGAAAATACAGCGATCTTCTTCGGTCTCTCCGGAACAGGTAAAACAACTCTGTCCACAGATCCGAAGCGTCTCCTGATCGGTGATGACGAGCACGGCTGGGATGACAACGGCGTATTCAACTTCGAAGGTGGCTGCTACGCAAAAGTTATCAATCTTGACAAAGAGTCTGAGCCGGACATCTACAATGCAATCAAGCGCAACGCTCTTCTTGAGAACGTAACACTGGATGCAGAAGGCAAGATCGACTTCAACGACAAGAGCGTTACAGAGAATACTCGTGTATCCTACCCGATCGACCATATCCAGAATATTGTTCGTCCGGTATCCGCTGCACCGGCAGCTAAGAACGTAATCTTCCTGTCCGCAGATGCTTTCGGCGTACTTCCGCCAGTATCTATTCTGACTCCGGAGCAGACACAGTACTACTTCCTGTCAGGTTTCACAGCTAAGCTTGCTGGTACAGAGCGTGGAATCACAGAGCCGACACCGACCTTCTCCGCTTGCTTCGGACAGGCATTCCTTGAGCTGCATCCGACAAAATACGGCGAAGAGCTTGTTAAGAAGATGGAACAGAACGGTGCAAAGGCATACCTTGTAAATACCGGATGGAACGGTACAGGCAAGCGTATCACCATCAAAGATACTCGTGGTATCATTGATGCAATCCTGAACGGCGATATCCTGAACGCTCCGACAAAGAAGATTCCGTACTTCAACTTTGAAGTTCCGACAGAGCTTCCGGGCGTAGATACAGGTATTCTTGATCCGCGCGACACATATGCTGACGCTTCCGAGTGGGAGACAAAGGCAAAAGATCTGGCTCAGAGATTCATTAAGAACTTTGCAAAATATGAAGGCAACGACGCTGGAAAAGCACTTGTTTCCGCTGGTCCGCAGTTATAATCAGAAACTCTGAAAGTTTTGGATCATTTATATCCATAAAAATTATTAAAAAAGGAGGTTTTCGCACTCATTCAATTTCGTGCGAAAGCCTCCTTTTTCCTAGCAAACGAAAAAGCCCTGGAAACCAGGGCTCTCTCAGAGCTGATGACGGGAATCGGACCCGTGACCTCCTCACTACCAATGAGGTGCGCTACCGACTGTGCCACATCAGCATAACTGTTCGTTACGGTTTATAATTTTACCACACCTCCTTGCAACTGTCAAGGAAATCTTGTACATTTCACAGACCTAATCTGAAAAATTCTCCTTATATTTCTGATTGAGCCACGCCACTGCCTGCTCGATCCCTTCATCAGACAAATCAAAATACTCTGATTGTTTCTGCTCCTCCGGCGTAGCTTCCCAGCAGTATGGTTCTGGATAAACCGAAGCGCACAACTTCTCCTCCTCTTTGCACAGCCTGTAACGCATATCTCCAAAGGAACCGCAAAAGCACTCTTTTTTGACGAGTGCAAGCGTAAACATTCCTTTTAAAGAAATTTCCTCCATTTCCATCAGCCTCCCAAGTTCAGCTTTATATGATCTTATACCGCGTCTCCCACGCTCTTCCCTACTGTTGTCCCGGTAACTCTGCCACTCATTCCGGCAACTGCGAACAGGCCTGACAGGTCCGATATGGATAACCAAGCGGAAGCGGCTTTGCGCAGTACTGGCATCTTGCAATATAATTTGCCTTTCCTTTTGTCAGATAACGCATGATACTGGCTTCTGTTTTCTCCCGCTCCTGCCGCAGCCACTTTTCATCCACAATCTTGCCCATACGATGGGAAAACTGATAGTACAAATCCAGCTGCTTGTAATACGTCTCATACTTCAATATACCGCCCCGGTCCCGCCGGTCAAGCTTTGGCCGCTCTAACGAGACATCTGCGGAATAGTTCTGACAATAATCAAGCCACAAACCAACGACACGTCGATCTTTGATATCAATCGGACAGGTAATCATCCGATAAAGAATCCGTTTGTTTTCAAATCCTTCAATCCGCGCCCTCACCTTGCACGCACGTTCATAGAGGAACAATGCCTCCTCCACATTTTCTTTTTCAAATGGTTTGGAGGGTTCTACCGAATGCCATACCTTTAAAATTTCATTCAAAGGCTCATCAAGGTCGAGAAGTACCTGAGGAAAACCAAGATTTACCCTTGTAAGCGGAAGCTCTTCATCCTCGAATTTCTCACGGATCTCATGCAGCATCTCCTCCCCCATTGCATTGACATAGCCTGTATCATAAATACCAAAACGCCCTGCGCGCCCGGAAATCTGCCGGATTTCTGACGTACACAGCGGTCTCCGGCCTGTGCCGTCGAACTTGTCTGCCTGCAAAAAAACGATCCTGCGAACCGGGAGATTCAGCCCCATGCCAATCGCATCCGTAGAAACAACTACCTCTGTCCGCTTGCTCGTAAACAAATGCATCTGACGGCGCCGTATTTCCGGCGGCAGGCTTCCGTAAATCACGCTGGCACTGATTCCGCGTTCCTCCAGACGTCCTGCGACATCCAGCACTGACTTTTTGGAAAATACAATCAGTGCATCTCCTCTGCGGACATCTTCCGGAAAATCAAAGGCCAGATCTTCAAAAACAAGCGACGTTTTGCGCTCGTACCGATGCGCCTCCCACGTATCACCGGTCAGCTCGATCAGATGTTTCAACACCCCTTCTGCCGCAGGGCTCGTACAGACATGAATTTCACGCGCTTTCACGCCAAGTATGGCCTTTGTCCAGGAATGTCCCCGGTCTGTATCAGCCATAAGCTGCGCCTCATCAATCACCACAATATCATACAGCTCATCATAGTCCGCCATCTCAATGGTTGAAGCGACCACGCGGCTGTCCGGCTCTTCAATGCATTCCTGTCCTGTCAGCATGGTGCACGGAACACCGTATTCCTTCATCTTTTCATAGACTTCCAGCGCCAGCAACCGCAATGGCCCCAGATAGGCGCCCCGTCCTGCCGTTTTCAGGCGTTCCAGAGCCCGGAACGTCTTTCCGCTGTTCGTCGGACCAATGTGCAGAACAAAATGTCGCCGCATCTCAAGAACTTCCGAAAATTCCAGTTCAGGGCGCGCCGGAACTAGATCCAGAATTTTGTTCGTAAGCTGATGCTGCCGATAAAAGGGGTACAGCGAAAACAGCGACTTTGCACAGATTTTTCCAGGCATCTGTCTGCGCAGAAATGCAAAAAATTCTCCGTCTATTCCCTCTCTTTGCTCCGGAAGCAAAAAAGCGACGTCAAGCTGTACTAGCTTTGGTATCATCTGCTGTTTTACCAACTCAAGCACAGCCTCCTGATGCTTCCGGTAAGCGTAAACCGCTATATTTTTAATCTGTTTATGGTAATCTTCCAGCACGGCGCTGTTCACCCGCGAAGGTCTGGCACTTTTCAGAGTTCTGTTCAGCCGTTCCACCCTGCCTGGAAAATCGATGTAATTTACCGCTTTTTTCTGCCGTCTTTTCATCTGCTGTTCATACTGCGAAACATAAAACTGAACCATTTTCTTTGTCTGTATCATAATCTCATCCGTGCCTCGCTCTGCAATTCCTCTTCCAGTCCCTTTTCGCTTTTCCCGAGAAACTTTATCAGATTTTTCCACATTCTTTCGCGAAGCTCATCTCCCTGCATTTTTTTCACAGCTGCAATACAATCTATATTTCTATCCAGAACCTTCTGTATTTCCTGAAATTCTGCATCTTCCTGTCCGTTTGCCCATGCAATGGCGGAAACGCCATCCGTTTCCACAAACAGACGGTTCACGGGAATCTCCCAGAGCATATATTGATACAATTCCCGACCGGCCCGTTCGCCGGACCATACAGAGAGACCTGAATTTTCTGCATCCTCCAAGCCATTTACAAGCCGTTTTTCTTCTCCTGCTACACTCCCGGCAAGATCTGGTCCCAGGGTAAAATAACAATCCTGTTCCAAAAACTTCTCTAAACTCTT
Source organism: Blautia sp. St.27G3 (assembly GCF_059728505.1). Classification (NCBI taxonomy): domain Bacteria; kingdom Bacillati; phylum Bacillota; class Clostridia; order Lachnospirales; family Lachnospiraceae; genus Blautia; species Blautia sp. St.27G3. The sequence continues at coordinate 1,453,135 of NZ_BAAGFO010000001.1, forward strand.
CAAATCTCCGGAATACCAGTGCACACACACCGGCTCCGGAAACCCCTGAAGCATATCTGAAATTTCAGCTTCCATTCCCTTGGTATGCAAGATCACCGGTTTTTTCAGATCTGCTGCAATCTGCAGCTGACGCTCCAAAACCGCCCTTTGAACAGAAAGCGGAATCTCGCACCAGACACAGTCCATCCCTATTTCGCCCACCGCATCACACATCCGATACGCATCTTCCAGATCCCGTTGTTCGACTGCCATATACTGTTCCGCATACCAGGGATGAATCCCGAAACTGAAAAGCAGCGATTCACTGCGTGCAAACTGCCTCATAAATTTCCATTCCCATGGCGTTCCACTGCTCAAAAAGGTAATCACACCCATCTCACGGCGCAGCGTAATTTCCCATTCCGCCATTGTACGCAGCATGTTTTCATCTGTTGTCTTTCCGTTTCTATCGGCCATACAAAACAGATGCGCATGCATATCCAGCAAACGCATCCGCCTGTCCAGTTTCCATTCTGATGTCATTTTCCACTGTTTTCCTTTATGTGAATTTACATATTAATTATAATACAATTCCCTATCCCCCACAAGAGCAGATTCCTTCAAAACATATAAGAAATTATAATCCGAAAACTTGCAATTGAAAACCTCTGTCTTTGATGCTATACTCTTCTTCATCTGGGAAGATTTTCCTGTTTTTTACCTGTTACTACAGGGAAAACTCATAAACAGGCACTCCCGTAAATATACATAAAATTGTATAGCATCCATACACATATGGCACCATTTTCTAATCGAAAAGACGCTATACTGGAAATAATACGACAAGGAGACTTTTTATGCTGATTCCTGTACTTCTTTTTATTGTCGGGCTTGTCCTGCTGATCTCCGGCGGTGACTGGTTTGTTGACGGAGCCACCGGTATTGCACACCACTTTCACATTCCGGAGCTTTTAATCGGTGCTACTGTCGTTTCCATCGGCACAACGCTTCCGGAGGTTATGGTATCCGCTACCTCCGCACTTGGCGGACACGGCGAGATTGCCTACGGAAACGCGATTGGCTCAATTATCTGTAATACTTCCCTGATTGCCGCGCTTACCGTTGCTGTGCGTCCCGGAAAAGTGGAACCAAAATCGTTGCTTGCACCGGTACTCTTTTTTATCGCAGCAGCCTCTTTCTATTCTTTCGTCGCTTACAGTACCGGATATTTCAGCCGGACAAGCGGAATTGTCCTGCTGCTTCTTTTCCTGATTTATATCGTTTATACTATTCTGGAAATGAAAAATGCGCCTCACAGTGTCTCAGCCGAAGCCACAGAACCGGAAGCAGAAAGTTCCATTGGAAAGAACATTCTGTTCCTGATACTTGGCGCCGGAATCATCGCTGTGGGCGCTGACCTGCTGGTGGACAATGGCACACTGATCGCACAGGCACTTGGCGTTCCGGAATCTGTAATCGCGCTCACCTTCGTTGCACTTGGTACTTCACTGCCTGAGCTTGTAACTGCCATTACTTCGCTTGTCAAAGGATACGGCGCACTTTCTCTTGGCAATGTCATCGGCGCGAACCTCTTCAATCTGGTGCTGGTTTCCGGTATTTCCGTAACCCTGTCTCCTTTCCAAGTCCCGACAGGCTCCATGATTGCTGGAAAAAATGCATCCCTCGTGCTTGATATACCGCTTATGATCTTTGTCATGCTGTTTTTGACAGTACCGGCTCTGCTACGCAAACGACTCTCACGCGTACAGGGTATTGTACTGCTTGCCATTTATGCGGCTTACTGTATTTTCCAGTTTGCAATGTAAGTCCGCACAGGTATCTCCCTATGCATGCAACAACTTTATTTTCCAAACAGTTCTTTTGCCTGTCGCATATTTTCCATGACAGGCACTTCAAACGGACAGCGGCTCTCGCATGCCCCACAGCTGATACATTCTCCTGTTGTGATAAAGTAAGGTTGTAACAGAAGTGGCTAATAAGATATAATCAAAATCACAAGAAAAGAGGTACCTATTATGCCACAGAATTACACTCCCGAGTTTAAGAAAAAGATTGTCCGTCTCCGTTTGGAAGAAGGAAGAACAATCAAAAGCATCACCGCGGAGTATAACATCTCCAAAGAAACGCTGCGCCGCTGGTGCAATGAATTCAAAGAAGAATGCCGGACAAGCCCCGATACAAAAACAGAGTATGATAACATGAAGGAGATGCTTAAGCTCAAAAGAGAAAATGAGGAGCTCCGAAAGGAGAACCTGTTTCTAAAAAAAGCAGCGGCATTCTTCGCAAAAGAAATCGATTAGAGGCTTATCGGTTTATAGAAGAACATCACAGAGAATTCGGGGTCCGCTGGCTGCTAAGGCGGCTTGGCATCTGTCCGAATGCGTATTACAACTACCGGAAACACCGGAAGGCGGCTTATCATGCCCAAAAAGAAGCAGTAAAAGCGCAGATCAGGGAAATTTACCATGTGCATAACGGGGTAGCAGGATACCGGACCATGACTGTCTATCTGGCGCGCAGGGGCTGCCATTACAGCACGGTTACCGTACATAAGTACATGAATACGGAAATGAGGCTGTATTCCCTTGTCCGCCCAAAGAAACCGGGCTGCCGGCGTGAAAAACCGCACAAAATCTTTGAAAACAGGCTGCAGCAAAAGTTTTGTGCAGGCAGGGCGAATCAGAAGTGGTGTACAGATTTCACGTATCTGTTTTTGAAAAATGGAGAAGTGCGCTACAATTGCAGCATTGTTGACCTGTATGACCGGAGTGTCATTGCAAGCGAGACAGACCGCCAGATCACCAGCAGTCTTGCTATCCGGACTTTGAAGAAAGCACTGGAATCACAGTCCCGGATCAATGGAGAACTGATACTCCACAGCGATCAGGGTTCCCAGTATACGTCAAAGGCATTTGTAGAATTCTGTGAATCTGTCCATGTGACACAGAGTATGAGCAAAGCAGGATGTCCATATGACAACGCCCCTATGGAAAGATATTTCAATACATTGAAAAATGAATGTGTGAATCTGTACGATTTCCAGACAGAGGAGGCACTGTATCGGGCAGTGGAAGAATTTGCTTATGTCACGTATAATCACATCCGCCCTCACAGCTATAATGGATACCGCACCCCTTATCAGGTACGGTTTGCATCTTAAATTAAAAGCTGATTTTTTTAGTCATAAGCGTTACAAAAATGCTTGACCACAACATCCGCCATGGTGTGCGAGCAGCTCATAATGATTCTGCACGGTCTCCGGCATTTCTTTTTGTGCCTTAGCCAGATTCAAAAATTTAGTCACTGACGCAACGTCGATTTGCTTCGGGCACGGCGCGCAGTGGCTGCAATACATACAGTGCCCCTTCCAGCTGATATTTGGGAAGGAGGCAAACGCCAGCGCATAATCCTTCTCCTCTTCTGACGCATCCTCATAGGCAACGCTCGCTTTCAGCTGTTCTACGCTGTGCGCTCCCGCCATGACACTGGCAACTCCTGGACGGGTCAAGGCATAGTGCAGGCACTGAACCGGTGTCAAAGCCTTTCCTGCCGGAGAAAGCTTCTCATCTAGCAGATCACCGCCGCCAAATGCTTTCATGACCGTAATCCCGACACCAAGTCTCTGACATGTCTCATAAAGCTCCTGTCTCTCAGAATCCATATTGATGAGAGGCTGCTCATAATTCTTTCCATTCCAGAGTTCTTCTACATCCTCCCCGGCTGGCTGAAGATCATAACACGGATTTACGCTGAACATCAAAACCTCTATATACCCACTCTTTACCGCAGCAAGCGCCACCTCTGGGTTATGACTGCTCATACCGATATGACGAACCACACCGCTCTTTTTTAATTCCAGAACATATTCTAACACCGGTCCCCCAACAATCTGCTCCCAGTCCTCCATGGAATCCACATAATGGATCATCCCCACATCAATATAATCCGTCTGGAACAGCTCCAGCATCTCATTCATACCCGCTTTCACTTCCTCAATGCAGCGTGTCCGCATATACTGGCCGTTTTTCCACACAGAGCAGACATGAGATTGCAAATAAAACTGATCGCGCCTTCCTTTTAATGCCTCTCCAACCGCTGCCCGAATCCCGGGATCAGGCGTATAAAGATCAATATAATTCACACCATATTCCTGTGCGGCATCCATCAGCCGCCTTGTTTCCCCGCAATTATCATTCCCAAACCCTTCGCAACCAAGACCAATCTCACTGATTTTCAATCCCGTATTGCCCAGCTCACGATATTTCATATCCATGCTTCCTCCTCCATAGTATTGTATAATGAAACTTTAATGAACATCAGCAATTTAATTAAGTATACCTTCTTGAGTGCTTGTGGTTCAATCAATAGGTATATTTTCCTATAAAATTTCAATTTTTTAAAGTCAGTCCCCTGGTAAGTGATACAAAATAAGGGGTGACTTGTTTGTCGGAACCCCGTTTTTGTATCACTTACCAGGGGACGTCCTCCCTTCAAAAAACCCCTACCTTATAAAATTCGTATGTACCAAATCCTCTTTCTTTGGCAGCCCATACGCCTCTTTTCCAAGTGCAATACTCTTCATCAAAAAGGTCATATTCCGCGCCAGCGTCCGCATGGTCTGAAGCCCCTCTTCATCCCCCGCTGCCTCCCCTGGCGTACGGCCATGAATGCTGTTCCAGTATTGGCTTGATGCGATTGGCATTCCTGTAATGGTAAAATACTTGTTCAGCTCATCAAACGTCGCTGAAAGACCGCCGCGCCTTGCGGCTGCCACAGCTGCGCCAACTTTCATAGTTTTATTGAAATGCGTGCTGTAAAACAGACGGTCCAGAAACGCAACTAATGTCGCATTCGCAGATGCATAGTACACAGGCGTCCCCACCACAAGTCCGTCACATTCCTCAAATTTCGGCGCTGTTTCATTTACAATATCTTCAAACACACAATGTCCCTTTTTTGCACATCCGCCACAGGCAATACAGCCGCGAACCGCCTGATTTCCCACCTGCACAATCTCTGTCTCAATACCGGCGTCTGCAAAAATTTTCTCCATCTCGTGCAAAGCCACATACGTATTTCCCTCTGCATGGGGACTGCCGTTGATCATCAATACTTTCATATCAAATCCTCCATTCTGTGAGCCATTCATCCGTCATTTACTCCTATTCCGCTTCCGGGTTAAATATCTCCTTTGAAAACGGAACTGATTTGGTTTTATCATACCATACTCCTACTGCAACGCGCAATCTCTTATCAATATCTGCATACTTCAACCCGCGCATTTCTCCGCTCCTCATACCAGTCCGGAGCATAACAGCAAAGAAATTATAGAAATAACTGTCTTTCGCATATGCCATAAACAATTCCTGCTGCTCTTTTGTTAACGCCTGCCGTGTCTTCTTTTCCGTCTGGCGCGGAAGTGTAGCCGCATCAATCGTATTTCTCTCAATTAGTCCATTCTTTAGCGCCTGGGAAAAACATCCATTTAATACTGCAGATACAATTTTAATACTTGATATAGCATAATCTTCTCTTGCCAGATCATTATACAATTTCTGAATATGTTCCCCACGGATATCGTAATGTATGTGGTTCCAAATCGCTGTTTTATACAACCATTATAATATTTTTGATATGATACCAGTGTCCCAGTTTTCACACGCCTTTTTTTATATTCTTGTATCCAGGTATCAAACCATTCTCCAAACGTAACCTTTTTCTTTTCAACAAATAATCCATGCGCAAGCTTATACTTTAATTCTGCCACCTCCTGCTGCACTTCTGCAATTGTCTTACCATGGACAAGATATCTCTTTCCCTTTATCATGGGGCTTGCTTCATATCCGTCATAACGTTGCTGTATACCTTTAGGAAGTTTCCTACCACGTTTATCAACCGCCATACTACACCGCCTTTCTATTTTGATAAACAGGGCAGCAGGCCATTTGAACCATTCCAGCTAATCCCCCTTTGATGCTAATCAACATAATTTCTTTGTTCATCGGTTTACTCATACTTTCCCTCATCCTCTATAGCTGCGCGCTCCTCCAAATCAGCCGCTATTCGCTCTAAATAATTTGATATTCCAAAAAGAGCGTCATGTATTGATTGTGGAGTTAATGGATCAGCTTTATTATTCAATAATTGTTTAGATAAACCTGTAATTATCATTGCTAACCCGCTAATTTCCGCAGACAAATCATATAAATCTCTTTTCATAAAGTCTTTCCTTATCCCCGGAAGTATGATAAAATAACACTATCCGGCTTTCATGATTGGTTGTCGGGTTACTGCCCTTATCGGAGTTGCCGCTCTGATAAGGGCTTTTTCTTTATACTGGCTGAACCTGTGAAGCTCCAAAAAACCTTGCTTTATAAGTGACTCCACTTCCCTTGCTTCCCCAGATCAGTTCCGTACCAAATAAGGCCCTGCTGCCATGAATTACTTCATACCCCAGTTGTTCCAGCCGTTCCTTGTGTTTATCTCTTCGTTGACTCCTGCGACCGACTTTACCTCCTCAATGCGCATCTGATTAATTTCTGCCGCCTTTACACTCAGCCATGATCTGTGTAGAGCTTCTGAGAATGTAATCTCTGCCTTTCTGAAAAGTGTCCATGCCTTTGTCATGATGTGGCTTAAATTGTATTTCTTCATTGTGCTACCTCCTGCATTTTATTGTCTTTCAGAAGAACTCCGGTCAAATCATCTTCCTGACTATTGCCGCCGTAATCGTTGGTTCACAGGTATATGGTTTTCAGCTTCACATCTTTTCGGGATGTTCGTTTGCTCTTCCTTTAACTGCTTTTATTATAAATATGTGTACACATTTATCAATTGACACATCTCACAAATATACGTACACATATTTGTCTATTTTGTATGTGTCCATATATTGAATTATATGATATACTTACTGCATAATAGAGAAGGTGTCTACATTTTCCGCCAGCTCCTTCAACAAAGAAAGCAGGTGAACCTAATGCCATTAACAGAAGCGCAAAAAAAGGCCAACATAAAGTACAGAGAGAAAAGCATAAAACGTATTCCTTTAGATGTCCAAAAGGAAAAATACGAAGAAATCAAAGCTGCCGCCGATGCAGCAGGTGAAAAAGTGAATGGCTACATCAAAAAAGCCATCGATGAAAGAATGCTACGTGAAGTTGAATAACGTTATTCCATCAGTTCCATACTATCTATGAAAGGATGTGTTTCTATGTCATTACCGAAAGAAAAGCTTTACACCATTGAGGATATTTACAACCTGCCAGAAGGAACCAGGGCAGAACTCATTGACGGTCAGATTTATTACATGGCCCCACCTACTCGCCAACATCAGCAAATATTAAGTGCGTTGCACGCAGCCATTTACAACTATATTTCTGAACGCAACGGTCCCTGCGAGGTCTATCCTGCTCCATTCGCTGTTTTTCTGGATGAGGACGACACGAATTATCTTGAGCCAGATATCAGTGTAATATGTGATTCCTCTAAATTGGACGACAAAGGTTGCAATGGTGCCCCTGACTGGATTATTGAAATCGTATCTCCCAGCAATCCAATGAATGATTATGTTGTTAAACTGTACAAGTATCAAGCTGCAGGCGTCCGGGAATACTGGATAGTTGATCCCAGAAATCAAATAATTACAGTATATAATTTTGAGAATCAAATCCTCGCCCAACGCTTTACATTTGCCGACACGATAAAGCCCTGCATCTATGACAATCTTATTATTGATTTTTCAAAATTCAATTTTTAACATTAGACAACAATCTTAAAAACTCATTGCAGCAGGTAGTCAACACACGCCTGCTGCTTTTAATATTTTGTACCGGTTCTCAGCGCCTATTTCCGGCTTAAAATTTAGTAATTTGGTACTTGACTTGATTTTATTCCTAAATCGTGTTATACTTCGTTCCGTTGCAGAGCCCATAAAAACAAGGTCTTTCCGGGCTTGCCGCCGATTCCCGGCGTTAAATGAGTCGAGTGTTCGAGACCTTCCACTCGTAAAACAAAACTAAAGGAGAAAACTGAATATGAAAGACAAAAAAGTACTGTTCCTCGTTCAAGGCGCAGCGATCGCTGCCATCTACGTCGTGTTGACGGTTGTGTTTGCCCCCTTTGGGTTCGGAGAAATTCAGCTTCGTGTATCAGAAGCGCTGACCATTCTCCCGTACTTCACGCCTGCGGCAATTCCGGGCCTGTTTGTCGGCTGTATCATCGGGAATACGCTCGGCGGCGCTATTCCGGTAGATATCATCTTCGGAAGCCTCGCCACGCTGATTGCAGCGGTATTTACATACCTGCTTCGCCACAGACGTTACCTGGCACCTGTTCCTCCTGTAGCAGCAAACGCTCTGATTGTTCCGTTTGTACTACGCTACGGTTATGGAGTACCCCTTCCGATTCCATTTATGATGCTGACTGTGGGAATCGGAGAAGTATTATCCTGCGGTGTTATGGGTATGGCCCTGTTGTTTGCCCTTGAAAAGTGCAGAGCAGTCGTCTTTAAACAGGCCACTATTTAAAGGCTGTTGCATATAAAAACGGATAGAATTGATTCACCATCTTGAATCTCTCTATCCGTTTTTCTGTCATATTATTATGGAATGCGATGCCTTTATTCCACGATCCGGATGCTCACTATTTCCGGCTGATCTTCTTTTGGCAGGACTCCATTTGCATCCTGTCCCGTAACCTTTTCGCAAATCTCATCCACTATATCCATTCCATCTATGACATGCCCGAAGCCTGCATACTGGCCATCGAGAAAATCACTGTCAGCCTGTACAATAAAAAACTGCGAGCTGGCACTGTCCATATCCTGTGCGCGCGCCATAGAAAGAACGCCTCGTTTATGAGAAATCTTATTCTCCACACCATTCTGTGAAAATTCACCCTTGATCTTCTGATCGGAGCCTCCTGTACCATCCCCATTCGGATCTCCTCCCTGTATCATAAAACCGTCAATAATCCGATGAAACGTCAGGCCATCATAAAATCCTTCCTTCACAAGATTTACAAAATTTTCCACCGTCTCCGGCGCATTCTCACTGTCCAGAACAGCATGAATCGTTCCGTAATCCTCCACTTCAATTGCGATTTTCACGCCGTCTCCTGCTGCACCGCTTCCGGTATCCTCCTTCTTTGCGCCGCATCCTGTCGCCAGAAGGGCCGTCATGCCAAACACAAATGTAAATATAATTGCTCTGGTGTTCTTTTTCATTTCCTGTATCTCCTATTTCTGTTCTTCCTTTTTCCTATTTTATGCCTGTACCCGTTTTATGCCTGTGTCCGCTCTTTGTCATAATCCACAATCACCTTTTCCAACACATCTGCGGCTGTTTGAACGGTATTCAAACAGCGGATTTCTTTCTCAAAATATTCTGCTTTGATCTTACCGCAAAGCCTTGATCCAAATTTCTCCTGAAATGCGCGTACCAGCTTCAAAGTCACATCATGAAGCTCCTGCTTCTGAGCATGCGCCCGAGTTTCAATATATTTCGCTGAGATCACACACGCTGCCCCTGTCAGGGCTCCGCACACATCTCCCACCTGCATACCGCCTCCAAACGCGCCCACCATACGCATATCATGTTCGCTAAGTCCAAGGCCGTAATACTCATTTCCGGCATGTACCATGGATTCCGCACAATTATAGTCCATATCATAATATTTCTGAGCCAGATCCTTTAACATATTTTCTCCTCCGTTCACATTACAAATTCTATTTTTCGTCCTGTTCTCTGATACTGATAATACCGCACGCCTGCTGCATCCAGCATTCGTCTTGACGCGATCGTCGTCGGCGCATCGTGATATTTATCCTCATCATAGACAATCGTACTGATCCCCGCCTGAATGATAGCCTTCGCGCACTCATTGCACGGAAAGAGTGACACATAAAGCTTCGCGCCCTCGAGACTTCCGCCGCGGTAATTCAAAATCGCATTTAACTCGCTGTGCACCACATAAGGATATTTCTGATCCAATACTTCTCCTTCCCGTGCCCACGGAAACTCATCGTCCGAACATCCCTTCGGAAACCCATTGTATCCCATTGACAAAATCTTATTGTCCTCGCTGACAATGCAGGCGCCCACCTGAGAATTCGGGTCCTTTGAACGCATGCCTGACAATCTGGCAACTCCCATAAAATACTCATCCCAGGAAATATAGCCTTTCCGTTTCTCCTCCATCTTCCTCCTCCTTGTAAATAATCTGGCTTTCACGCCATTTTTCCTTCTTTCTCTATGGTTTATACGTGCTGCCTGGTAGTTTACCGTTCTTTTCCAACACGAGTATTCAAAATTTCCTGCAACAACGCTTCGCACCCCTCGAGTATATCCTTATACGTTGTCTCAAAATCCCCAGAATACCACGGATCATCTATATCCCGCGGCCGCTTGGCATGATCCAGCAAACGACTCACCTTCCCCTGCGGATCATCTCCCAGAATACGCATCATATTGCGAATGTTATACTGCTCCATTCCGATCAAATAATCGTATTCCTGGTAATCACGACGCTCCATTCTTCTGGCATGATGCCCCTCCGCACGGATTCCATACTCGGCAAGCTTACGTTTTGCCGGCGGATAAACCGGATTCCCGATTTCCTCCATACTTGTGGCCGCTGATGCAACTACAAACTCCGCGCTAAGGCCATGTTTGTTTACGAGATCGCGGAAAATAAATTCAGCCATTGGGCTGCGGCAGATATTGCCGTGGCAGACGAATAATATTTTTATCATATCTTTGAAACTCCTTGTATTTACTGTATTTCCTTGATTTATCGGCTTTTCCTGCGTCTTGCTTTAGCCTTTCGTCCGTGGCATATTGTAGTCTAAATTAGCATATCTTTGACCTCAAAAGTAGTAAATTGAGTGTGATATTGCTATTTTTACTACTCGGCATTTGCCACCCGTTTCAGTTCCTCTTTCGCATCATCATAACCGATTCAGAGATACGAAGTCCTGTTTTAAATAAAATGTAGATTCCGTCATAGTATCTGCAAAAATGATTGTCCTGTGACACAAAGGCAAGCTGAAACTCAAACGGATTCTTGCGTATCAAATCATCATCGACAGCCATTTGAAAAGCAGGTCTGACAACACCCCTCACAGAATGAATGGAACTGTAACCGCTTCCATCCTGCTACAATTTAATAAGCCAACATTTTGCATCCGACAACTTTATTTTGTCGACTCGCTTCTTTCCGAAATCCTCTTTCTTAAAAATGTTTACCACAATATTATAATTGGCTTCGGTATTGTGCCGTACCCGCTTTACTTTACTTAAGGATAATCCTTCGGGGAACTGCCATAAATGGCACATTCCCCATAGTTCCTGTATCTAATCAATCTTCCCAACAAAACGGTAATAAATCTCAATGTCCCATACCTTTTTGCCATTCTCATCTTTCCTCCACTGGTGGACCGCGATTTTTTCAATCAGCTCATTCAAAAGCGGGGCGGTAAGCTCGTCAATGGCGCTGTATTTTTGGATTAAGTCTACCCACCGTTTTGCGTCATCCGTTTCCGCTTTGGCATCCTCAAGCCTTGCGGATACGGTCTTAATTGTTTCATCAAGCTGTTGCTGCTCCGTGCGGTATTTGACGGAGAGCATGGAATAGTTTTCTTCGTCAAGAAGCCCTTTTACCCTGTCCTCGTACATCTTCGCAAAGAGGTTGTTTAATTCCTGCCTGCGTTTCTGCGCCTTTTTCAGTTCTTTTTCATCACGGGCATTCTCTGACTTCCGCTGTTTCTTGCTGCTCTGCAGCAGCCGTTCCAGAATGGCGTCCTCATTCTCCTTTACCGCCATCAGCCAGTATTGTAACCGTCCGAGAACAAAAGCATAGAGCAGATTGTATGTGATGAAATGCAGGGAACACGCTTCTTTCCCATGTGCGGAATACTGCGTGCAGCGGTAATACCTCGACTTGTTCTTTGTGTTTGCCGCCGATAAGCTCCACCCGCACTCGCCGCATTTGAGTAGCCCTGCGAATATCTGTGGCTCATCGTCCTTTCGGCTGCGTTTGCGGGAATTAATATGCCCCTGCACTAAATCCCATGTTTCACGGTCAACCAATGGCTCGTGGGTGTTCTCAATCCGCATCCAGTCCTCTTTCGGTCGCTTGACGTTCTTCTTTGACTTGTAGGAAAGTTTCTGTATCTGGTAATGCACGGTATTGCCCAGATAGATTTCATTCTGAAGGATTTTGCTTACGGTAACGATGTTCCAGAGGTATTTCTTGCCCTCTGGCTGTCCCTCAAAAATGTTCGCTTTGTAGCCGTTTTTCTGCGATGCCCACCATGCGGGTATCGGGATTTTCTCGGCGGCAAGGGTGCGGCAGATTTTGTTCGCCCCGTATCCGTGCGCCGCAAGTGCGAAAATCTTCTCCACAATCCACTTCGTTTCCTCGTCAACGACAAGCCTGTTTTTCTCGGCAGGGTTGATTTTATAGCCGATTGGCACGACAGGGGCGATGTATTCCCCGTTCTTGAATTTCGCTTTCATCGCATTTTTCACCTTGCGGCTTGTTTCCTTTGCCTGCCATTCGTTGACGATGTTCTTGAATGGGGCGATGTCGTTGTCCTCCCTTATCGTGTCAACGCCGTCATGGATTGCGATGTACCTTACGCCCTTGCTCGGAAAATAAAGCTCCGTGTACTGCCCTGTGAGGATATAGTTCCTGCCAAGCCTTGACAAATCCTTTGTGACAACGCAGTTGATTTTCCCGTCCTCTATGTCCTCAATCATGCGTTTAAAACTTGGTCTTTCAAAATTCGTACCAGAAAATCCGTCGTCCACGTACTCGTCTACGACTAAAAATCCCTGCTCATTTGCATAATCCCTTAGTATCTGTTTCTGCGTGGAAATGCTTGCGCTTTCCCCTTCCAGCTCGTCATCACGGCTTAAACGCATATATAACGCTGTATTGTATTGCTGCTGTTTCACTTGTTTTAACCTCCTGTCCTTTGGAAACAGCCTGCCACAATACACTGCTTGCATGAATCTATTATAGCATGGAGCAGGCTGTTTTTCCATCACTGCAACAATATTTTTCTTATGGTTTTTTCATCTCGTACCGCATGACATTCTCCGCAAGGGTTTCCACGGTCTGTTTCTTCCCGCTGAAATGCTCTGTAAGATGGACAATGTTTTTGCCGCAGACAAAAGAAGTCTGACCGTCTTTTTCTATAAAATATCCCGTTGGGATTCCTTTCTCTTTTGGCTGGATTCCCGACGATATCATCTTATCAAACAACTGTTTTACCGTAATAATTCCTCCCTCCTGCGGTCTGCCCTGCCTGCTCTGACGTTTGTATTTGCCCGCTGGTTTTCAATCGTGTCGTGGATTTGGTCTAAGCAGTTGTCAATGTGTGCGGAGCGTTTCTCAATCTCATCTGCATATTTCAGCCGCTTTCTAAGCTTCGTTATCTGCTCTGTCACGCCCTGTTTTTCGGCTCGGAGTGTTTCTTTTTCGGCTGGTAAAGCACGGCGTACCTTGTTCCGCAAGTGCTGGCGGTAGTCGATAAGTTTATTCATTTCACTCTGGTTTTGCTCCCTGTCGGCGTGTAAGTCGGAGAGTGTAGAGATGTTATGCTTTGACATATACCTTACCTGTGCGGTAATCTCGTCCAGTTTCCGAAGCTCCTCTTTCATCAGCGGGCTTGTCGGCTTGTAGTCCGTGCCTTTGGGGAATATCCCCAACTGATAGCACCAGTAGTAATATAACGCTAAGATTCCCGTGGTTTTCTGATGCGGTTTCCATGCGTTTTTGTACTGCTCTGGCATATGGGGAGAGTAGGAAATCCTTGCTTTGTAGTTTCCATATCGGGAAGCCCCACCTAAACATGACCGTATGAAATCGGGCGTCAGCTGCTCGTCAAGCGTGTCTAACCTTGTGAAATGTTTATACTGCGGCAGTTTCATCTTCCAATGGCTGCCCGAAAAATCAACCTCATATCCCTTGTCGGTAAGGTATTTCATCATGTGCTGTAAATCCCTGCTCCCGTTGATTGCCTCCCTTAAATCCTCCCGATAGACGTTGTATCTTGTCGGCTTTCCGTTCTTTTCATCCAGATAAAGCGGTCTTGCAGGGGCTTTCTTGGGATTTTCAATCACCGATAATCCGTACTCTCGGCATAAGCGGTCGGACACTTCCCGCAACTTTTTCTGCTCCGATTTTGAGTAATTGTATTTGCTCCCATCCAGATAGGAAACGGAGTTGAAACAGAAATGGTTATGGAGATGTCCTTTGTCAAGATGTGTGGCAACGATTATCTGGTACTTGCCGCCCCACATTTCCCTTGCCAGTTTCAATCCGATTTCATGGCACTGTTCGGGCGTTACCTCGTCTGGCTTGAAGCTCTGGTAGCCGTGCCATGCGATATACCCACCTGTCTTTTGGTACTGTTCCTTCGTCAAAATCATCTGCTGTAAGGCGGTTTCTTTCAGACAGTTGACAGCGGAAACATACTCGCCCTCATTTGTTTTTAACGGATTCTTCACATAGGAGAACACGTCAAAGAAGTCCTGCATTTCCCGATTCGGCACGGTCTTTTCTGGGTTTTCTATATAGTCAATCACGTCTTTTATGCTCCCTTTGACATGCCACAGGCTCGTTACCGCCATATCAGACCGCCCCCTGTCCCGTCAATTCTTCTACGCTAAACTGTTGTGGGAGAGTGGATTTCTGTTGCAGTTCTAAGATAAAATCCTCAATCTCCTTACAGATTTCAGCGGCGGTTGGATAGTAGGGAACACACTTTTTAAAGGCAGAATGTACCTCATAAAGTGTGTTCAGCAACGCCCAAAATTCTTTCTCTGGCTTCGGCTGCGGGGCGTTTCCCTTGCATAACTGGCGCATAAATTCGGCTGCAGACAAACCGCAAGCGACGGCGCACTGCTTTAATTTTTCATGTTCTTCCTTGTTCAATCGGACAGTAATCGGGACATTCCGCACGTCCTTTTCTGATTTTTCTCTGCTCATTTTCCTTAATCCTCCAGTCTTAAATTCCTTTCTTCGGGGTATTCAGGGGCTGTCCCCTGAGTTAGTCCATGCCCGCAAGCGGCATGGATTAGGATTGTGGCTGACACAATCCGATGCTCGCTATCTCTGTGGACAATGCCGCAGAGCATTTTTCCTGTGCAGCCGCCATTCTTCCATACCTGTCTTACCCTCCGAAAAGAAAATCCTATGTCCCTGCACCTCCGTTCTGGATTTGATTTCTCTTGACTTTTGGATAAATGAAAAAGCCGCTACACCGCACCACGAACGACAGGAGTTTTTTCTCCTGCTCGGATTCGCAATGCTATGTAACGGCTTTGAAATTCAAAACCATGCTGCCATACACCAGCCGAAAAGGGCAGCATAAATTCGGCGGCGGTCAGCCTTGTCCATTGGCTGACATTCCATTCTTCCATCTATGTGCTATTTAATTTTCAATCTTCAAGATTATTTCCTGCGTTTCTTAAATTTCTCCTTTGCATACTCATAGGCTTCTTGGATATATGGTTTCAGTTCCTCAAAGGTCTGTTCAGAGGGGTTCAATGCACATATCCATGCCATCCATGCGTAGACGGGATGGGGGAGTATCTCATCCAATACGGTAAAGTCGTAATCCATATCTACAACGCCGCCTGCTGTCGGGCGTTTTGGGACTGCCCCAAACAATTCCGCAAAAGTGCTTTTCCGTATTCCCAGATTCACACGGTAGACATTCTCTCTGTTTAAACCAGAACCTTTGTCATTATCACCGTCTTTTTCCTTAACCGTCAATATATAAACGCCACGCTTCAGCACATGGTCTGGGTTATAGAAAATCCCTTTCTCGCCCCAACTCTTAACTAAGACTGTCCCCTCAAGATTTTGAAGGCAGTAATTCAATATTTTATCTGGTATCATTCTGACAGCTCCATTTCTGACTTACTTCTAATTCTCTTATGAGTATTTTAGAGTATCATAATGGCTATATTTGTGTCAAGATTTTGGGCAAACTCTTTAGTATTCCCTGTGGACAGGAATTTTATTCATTTAATTTTAAATTGGATGGGAGAATTTTATCTCCCATCCAATAGCCCACTGAAAAACCATCTATATTAGATGCTTATAAAATCTTCCGTAACTTTTTCCGCAGATGGTCTAACCTTGCATAGATAGCACCCGTTGTCAATCCCACAAGCGGGGCAATTTCCTTTGTGGAATAGCCCTGCATTTTCAGCAGGATAATTTGCAGGGTACGCCTGTCCACAGTAAGCAATGCCCGATACAGAGTTTCGTCCTCAATCTCATCCAGTAAATCAGCAACAGTCTTTGGCTCGGTATTCTGTTCCCTGTCTGCCATCCCCTCAAGGTATTCACCGAAGTCACTTGTCCAATGATAAAACCGCCTGTTGGAATTGAAGTCTGCCCTGTCGTCTATGCGGATTTGCTCAATGGTGGTTTCATCAACTCCATGCTCCCGCAATATTTTTTCCTCGGCTTCTTTCCAGATAAGCCATTTCCTGTTCTCACGTCCGTTGTTGTATGCCATTCTTTTTTCCTCCAATCTGAAATTTTTGAAATGTAATAATCCAGATTGGAAAGGCGGCGAACGACAGCCAACAGCAGAAACAGCCTTGCGGCATATTCCGATAAAAAACGACAAAAGAAAAACCGCAAAGGCACTGTGACCTCTACGGTTATAGGAGATACATATTCTGTTAAATGGAGATTCTACTTCTGGTTTCATGGTGAGAAGTAGCGTTGCATGGGCAGGGATTTTTTTAACTGGCTTCCTGCCATTCCCCGATATGCTATGTATAAGTCAATTCTGCGTTGCATGAGCAGATGAATAACTGCCCGAAAAAAGGACATAAAAAAATCTCTCCAAACTTAAAACAGGTCTGGAGAGTCTCTGTTAAGTCTTTTCGGGCATAGCAATACCGCCCACCAAAACACCGTTTTTTTATTATGGTGGGCGTTTGCTTTACAAACTTATATCCTACTAAAAAAGAGCCAACAAACTGCGAGATAACGTACTCACTTGTTCATCGGCTCTGCGTCTTATGCGTCTGGCTCTGTGATGACGGCTACTTGTAAGTCCTTGACTTCTATCAATGTTTCCTGTTTGCATTTGGGGCAATAGAGCCGAAAATTCTTTAACTCTGTATCTTCCCCGTATTTGTACCCTTGTTTTATTGCCACAAACAGGACAGCGTATCCATTCAGTTGTTTTCATTAGCATACGCCATATCCTTGTTGCAATTATTCTAACACAACACCTTTGCTTAGCTTACTTTTTGAATATATCAATCTAAGCCACACATCAGCGGCAAAAAACAACTGTCGTAACGACGGTGTTATTGTCTATGTAGTCGGCTGCGTCGAACAGGTTGGTATAATCCTCTGTGGTGCAGTCCTTAATATAAATCTGGCACTTCAATTTGCTGCCCTCGGTCGTGATATAAATATCCTTTGCATGGCTTTTTCAATTTTCAATCATTTACGCTCTTGTGAAAACTGTGGTGACAGTGATGATGTCATCGTCGATCTGCGCAAAAATCTCGCCGTTCATCTTGCGCATGAGCTGTCTGCAAATGTAAAGCCCCAGCCCGCTGCCACCAATGTTTTCCGCATTTACTCCGCGCCAAAAGCTCTCGAAAATATGCGGCAAATCGTCCTTCACAAGCGTACAACCACCGTTCATAATCGCAATTTGGACGCATTCGTCGTCCTCAGGGAAAATCAATTCCACACGTCTGCCGTCGCCGTATTTCAGGGCATTTTCCATAATGTTTTGCAGCACTTCAACGCTCCTGCTCAAATCCCCCGAAAGCAGACAGTTTTTATATTTTCCGATAATAAGCTCTGTTTTGATAAGCGCCAGTTTTTCCCTATAATATCCCGTAATTTTTTCAACAAGCTCCGAAAGATAAAACTCTCCTATATTCACTTCAAAGCTAAGGAAATCTTCTCTTGAAGCTGTTATGATCTGCGAAACATAGCCTTCAATCTCGTCCGCTTTTTCGGTGATGTTATCAGCAATTTTTTGCTGTTTTTCCGTGTCTGAATACAAATTTCTCGACAGTGCAGCCGAGTAAAGTTTTATTGCGGAAAGCGGTGTTTTAATATCATGCGAGAGTGATAACAGCAATGTTTTCTTTTCTTTCTGCATTTCCAGTTCGCGCTGCTTTTGCTGTTCGATGTTTTCGCGGAGAATATCAATTCCCCAAAGGAAATTTCCGAAAAAACGGTTTTTCGTTTCCTTTATCGGCGTGGTGAGATTCCCCTTTGAAAGTTCGTAGGGGATACTGCTCAAGCGTTCAAAGGGCGCAAGAATTGCGAATTTTATGTAAAGCATAACTGCGATAAATAAAATCGCCATAGCGCCGAGAACGGCATTTACAATTCCCACAAGATGTGCCTTGTTGGAATAACCATTTGTACTGTAATCGAAGCGATAAAGTTCTCCGCTTATTTCATAGATAACATAGTCACTGTCCGTGCTATAAAATTTTTCTCTGTATCGTTCAATATTTGTTACATACACACATTCGGACATGTCGGCAGAACCATTCGTTTCTATTTCACGAACAAGACGGCTTATCTCCACTCGATATGGCCTGCTCCCATCGGTTTTGTCGGCGGCAAGAATCATATTCACCACAGCAAACAATAGGATTATGGCAACCGTAACTGCCGAGAAAATTCTGTTAAACGCCTTCATATTTATACCCCACCCCCCATACAGTCACTATTTTTTTAGGATTTTGGGGGATATCCTCTATTTTCTGCCGCAGCCATTTTATGTGTACCGTCAATGTCTGCTGTTCCGAAAAGCTGTCGTTGCCCCAGACCTGTCCGAAAATATATTCCTTGCTCAAAGCCCTGCCCTTATTCTCCATCAAAAGCAGAAGGAGCTCAAATTCCTTCGTGGTCATTTCGAGTTCTTTTTCATTTTTGCAAACAGTACGGCTCGCCTTATTTATGCGTATATTGCCGTCGGTAATTTCGTCAAGAGCGTACCGCCGCTTAAAAATCCCGCTTATTTTTGCGAGCATGATATCAATATCATATGGCTTTTCAATGTAGTCGTCTGCGCCGAGATTCAGTCCGTTCAGCTTGTCCTCCTTCTCCGTTTTTGCACTTACAATCAGTACGGGGGTATTGCTTTTCGTCCGGATTTTTTCCAAAACATAAAATCCGTCCTTATCGGGCAGCATGATATCAAGCACGACAAGCCTTGCGCCGTATCTTTCGTACAGCAGCAAGGCTTTTTCGGCTGTTTGAACCGCCGATACCGTATAATTTTCCGCGCGGAGAAAATCACACAGTAGATCAGCAAGCTCCTTGTTGTCCTCCACAATGAGAATGTCCATATTACCACCCTAACTCCAGAAGCCAGTTATTCAATGCGCGCTCTCGTTCTCTCATCTGCGTGGAGCAGTCGCTTAAATCAAACTCTCCCTTTATGTTCCCGTCAACAATGTACATGACCCTTTTGCATTTTGCCGCGACCTTAACATCGTGAGTAACGAGCATGATCGTTGAGCCGCCGGAATTTAATTTTACAAGTTCCTCCATTACCTCGTCGGAGGAAGCGCGGTTCAAAGCCCCTGTCGGCTCGTCGGCAAAAATCATTTTCGGGCCGTTTATCATACTGCGGCAGATGCACGCTCGCTGAAGCTGTCCGCCTGAAACCTCGTTGATGTCGTTGCCGGCAATGTCGATAATGCCGAGCCTGCGCATTAAGTCCTGACCGCGCCGCGCCGTTTCCCTGCGGGGTTCGCGCAGCTTTTTGGACTGCGTTGCGGGAAGTATGATATTATCCAATATCGTGAGGTTTTTCAACATATACATCCGCTGAAAAATGAACCCCATTTCGTCAAGGCGCAGGTCTGCAAGTTCTCTTTCGCCCATTTGGGCGATGTTCTTCCCACAGAAGCTCACCTCCCCTGCGGTAAGATGATCCATGCCCGAAACTGCGTACAGCAGCGTGGATTTTCCGGAACCCGACGGCCCCATAACAGCGACCATCTCTCCCTCGTCAATCGCAAAATTGATGTTTTTCAGTACATTGTTCTGCCGTTTGTTTACGATATACGTTTTGCAGAGGTCTTTTACTTCGAGAATATTCATATCAGATTTCCTTTCTTATTCTATATTAGCCGTGTCCAAGGCCGTTATCGTATTGGTATACAGCGAGGTGAGGAATGCGCTTGCCGCCGTAGCGGCGAGAATAACAAGCGGGAAAGCAAGGAACATTTCAAACGGATTTATCAAATAATCAAGAGCACGCGCCGAGCCCATCATCCTGAAAATCGGATCAATGAAAAGATGCGTAAGCGGCAGGGCGAAAGGTTCCGCTGCGATTACCGTCATACATCCGACGAAAACAAATCGCAGGGTATGGTAAGCATAGATTTTTCCGTTTCGTGTGCCGATTGCTTTCATAAGCGCAATTTCGCCCTGCTCCTTAACGATAAAGGAGCGCTCCATAAGCACGGTGATCAGCACCGCTAAAATGAACGTGAGAACAACGACCATTTGTTTTACTGTATCAATAGTATCCACAACTTTGAGCAGATACGATATACTTTCGGCGCGATTGCTGACATCATCAAGTTCGGGATAAAGCTTCTGAATTTTTTCCATACGGCGGGCTGTTTCCTTTTGATCGGGAGCGTCGGTGAATTTGATCTGTGTGAAATATGCGCTCTGCGCTTGTATGTAATTGATCTCCTCGTCCTCGTGAAGCCGCACGCCCTCGCCCATATTGGACATAGACTGAAAAATTGCTGTTATTATCAATTCCTTGTCGCCGTCGATGGTTTTTATGGTAATCGTATCGCCGATATCCACTTTCAGCCTATCCGCAGAAAGACTGGTCAGCGCGGCCTCACCGACAGACTGCGGCGGCGTGCCCTCGATGTACTCGTACATATCCGCGGTCGTTCCTGTGCCCTGATATATTGTAACGCTGCTCTCGTTTTCACCGTGTGACACGGGCAGCTTGAACATTATTTCCTGCATACAGCGCGCGGGCATACCGTTTCGGGCGAGATTTTCCTCCATATCTGAAAGGTATTCCTTCAGCTTTTCGTGCCCGTTTTCTGTCATAAGCTCCATTACCTCGCCCTTTGCGGATATGTCGAAGTCCGCAATGCCGAAAACGTTGAAGAGCGTACCACTTTTCGCCGTGGAAACCGTTGTCGAAAGTATAAGCAGAAGCGACAGGCAGAGGAAGAAAGCGAAGGTTATGATACCGAAACGTTTCGGGCTGCTTACGATATCGTTCAGCGCGAGAAACGGCGCTGCGGGAAGCTTTGATTTCCCGAGGCTTATCATGCTCTTTTTGCGGAAGCGCTCGCCCGTCTGACCGTTTCGCACAGCGTCAATGGGCGACATTTTCCCAACCTTTCCCGTACAGCCGTAGCAGAACAGCATGATAACGCCAACCATGCACACCGCGCAAATGACATTGGAAAAAGCCGCGTTTTGATTGTTTATAATAATGGAGCTAGGGACAACACTTACCAGCAGTTCACCGAAAGGAAAGCTGAGCGCGAGGCCGGCCGCCGCGCCGATAACGGAAAGCGCCACGTATTTCACAAGGTACAGGCCCCGGATCTTCAGGTTGCGGAGACCGATCGCTTTCATAACGCCGATCTCGCGGAACTCCTCGGAAAGCGTGAACGCAATGGTAAACCGCAGGATCACCAACGCAACGGCTACAAGAACAAGGCTCACCACAAGGAGGAGACCGACCACCATCATATCAAAAACATAAGACAATTTGAGAGTTGCCTTGTCTGCTGAAAAAAAGGCGTTGTCGATCACCGGCTTGATTTCGGAGATCATTTTTTCCATATCCGAGGCGCGTATATAAATCAGCTCGCCGCCGTAAAATTGCTCGACATTTTCTGCGGAGATGAAATTTTCAATGTCACCGGCGCTTATGAAATAACGCTGTATGGATAGTCCGGTCGATCCAAGAACCGCGTCCTTGACACCGCCCGCGAACGTAAACACACAGCTTACGCCGCCGAGCTTTACAGTCATTTTATCTCCAATCGCAAGCCCGATGTCCTCCGCCGCGCCTGCCGTCATATAAAACTCGCCGCTCTTTACCGATTGAAGAATACCGCCGTCGTCAAGAATATAATTCATGGATATATCCTCATCACTCTGAAGAAGAATCGGGTTTATGCTTGAGGCGGTTTTGCTTTCATCCTCAAAGGTGATATTATCGGACGTCATACACAGTATTTTTTCCTTGCTGAAGCTTTCCACCGAAGCGGCAGAATTTAAAATCCCGTCGCGATCGGCCGCACAGGATTTGTTCATTGTCATCGCAAGGTAATCGGGCGCGTCCGCCATTTCAAGATAATCGTCAAGCGCCGTTGTAACGCTTATGATGTTATTCACACCAGATGATACGAACATTGATGCAAGTATGATAAATACAAGCAAAATCACGTTCATCGCCTTTTTGCGCTTAAGGTCTTTTTTCAGTATTTGTAAGTACATTTCCTCTGCTCCTTTCGCTTTGTGGTGCTATTGTAGCATAGAAGTTATTAAATAATCCTTAAATCGGTTTGCGGCAATCAAATCAAATTATAGCGTGATAATAATCATGCTGGAATTTTTGATTTTTTCATTCATTTTTATGCACGAATATCCCCGGCTATGGAACAGACTTTCTAGAATTGTTACTTTGAGCGGTCCCAGCCCGTGAATAGTAACATAAAGTTGGTTACTATATATACATTCCTAAATAAATCTTTATATTTTCTACGGTTCTCTCCTTAGGTCCGCGTTTTATACTTAAACCATCAAATAACAGCACAGCATGCTGAATTTATGATATGAGGAGGATTTTATATGTGGAAATTTTTAAGAGAATACATCAAAACTCCAAACACTATTGGAGCTATCGCTCCCAGCAGCAGACATCTGGCAGCTGCCATGACTGCTTGGATCGATTTTGATAAAGCAAAGTGTATTGTAGAATATGGAGCCGGAACCGGCATATTTACCCGGGAAGTGTGTGCAAAAAAAAGACCTGGCACGGTTTATATTGTGATTGAACAAAATGACCGTTTTTACAGCATGCTCCAGAAACAATTTCATGGAGTACCGGGTGTAGTACTGATCCATGGAGATGCCGGAAACGTCTGCAACTTTTTAAAAAAGCAGGGCTTCTCGCATGCGGATCATATTATTTCCGGCCTACCCTTTACCTCCCTGCCGGAGCCTGTGTCCCGCAGGATATTGTCCCAGACTCAAAAAGCTGTCGGAGCAAAAGGCGTATTTACTACCTTCCAGTATACTCTGCTCCGCAGGCAGTTTCTGGAGGAATACTTCAATATCCGGAATATTGTACGCATCTGGCGCAATCTGCCTCCGGCATATGTACTGAATATGAAATTAAAATGCAGTGAAGCGGATATAAACGTTACTATGAACGGCCCCCAGGCCGCGAATAGTAACAATATAAACTGCTGCTGGGAAGGTTTATGATGTGTTTCATTTATTTTCTTCTATGCGTACTTCTCCCCATATGTATTCCGGTACCAGAGGCCGCAGTGGTACTGTGGGGAACGGATCATCTTGGCAGTCTGCAAGCTTTTTTACTTGGTGTCACAGGTTCCGTGCTGGGCCTTGCAGTCATGTATACCCTGTCTGCACTGGCGGCCTGCCGCATTTTTAAGGGCAAAAAAGAAAGACGGCAGGCCCTTTGGCTGCAGCGGCTGACAAAGCAGTACCGCTGTCAGGCTCTGGGTATACTATTGATCGTTCCCCTGGTGTCCGATGAGGTACTATGCGCAGGCTCTGCACTTTTAAAAATACCCTTGTTCCAGTTCCTGAAAATTGGTATAATTGCGAAAATCATATCTGTCGGAATGATTTCCTTTTCAGGTTCATTCGGTGTCTTATGCGGCCTGGAACACTGGCAGATCATTGCCGCTGAGCTTCTAATAATGTTTCTTGCTTCGGCAGGCCTGCAGTATTTTTGCAAAGAGGAGGATGCAAAAAGAAATCATGAAAGAATTTATATTGATCATTGATGATGATAAAGATATCTGTAAACTTTTGGGCATCTATCTGGGAAATGAGGGCTACCGCTACCTTGCCTGCGAAAATGCCAGGAAGGCTATGGATGTATTGGAACACTATCAAGTAGATCTGATCCTTCTGGATGTGATGATGCCAGGAATTGACGGTATCAGCGCCTGTCTCAAAATCAGGGAAACGAACAAAATGCCAATTATCTTCATGTCAGCGAAGTCGGAAGATATGGATATCATACAGGGACTCACAGCCGGCGGTGATGATTATGTGACCAAGCCTTTCAAGCCCATTGAGCTTCTTACCCGCATTAAGGCCCAGCTCCGCCGCTATAAGCAGTACAATGAGACAAAAATGCCGGCACATACGCTTCAGGCGGATGACCTGACGGTAGATACCAAAAGCCGCCAGGCGTGGGTAAGCGGGCGGGAAGTCCGGCTGACCCGCAAGGAGTACGATATTCTGGAATATATGCTGCGAAACCGGGGACAGGTACTGACGATGTCCAAGATTTATGAAGCAGTGTGGCACGAAGAGTTTTTTCACTCAGAAAATGCAGTGATGATGCATATTGCAAATCTGCGCAGCAAATTGAACTGGGACGGTGTGCATCCAGATTTTATCAGAACATGCTGGGGAAGAGGGTATCAGATATGACAGACTGGAGAATGATTCCTGACTATATCCTGATCAACAGCATTGTCATTGCCGGGACAATCCTGGTACTTTTTCTGGTTTACAGGAGATTGTCAGTATCTTTCCGAAAACGCCTTACGGCATATTTTCTGAGAGCTGCCTGTCATTCCCTTGTCATCAGCCTGATTGTACTGGCTGTGGAATATCTGCTGTTTTATTATGGGCTGAGAGAATTTTTCTATCATCTGGGCTCACAGCATGGCGCTGCCGCCGAATACCTTCATACTGTACTAATAGCAGCGCCCCCTCTGGTATGCTTTGTGCTGTCTTTTTCTGTCAGGATCAACCGCAAAGTAAAGTACGTGGAGTATCTTTCCCAGGAAATACAGCTAATCCGTGAAGAAGGCTTTGGAAGAACTATGGAACTGCAGGGCAGTGATGAAATTACAGATCTATGCGCCAGCATCAATGAGATGTCAGTCCAGCTCAGTGAAAAACAGGAACTGGAAAAGAAACAGCTGCAGAGCAAAAATGAGCTGATCACCAATGTCTCCCACGACCTGCGCAGTCCCCTCACTTCCATTATCGGTTATGTGGATCTGCTAAAGCAGACAGGACCACAAGACCAGCAGCGGTTTGCTGAATATATTGAGGTGGTGGAACGCCGCCTGACGGGGCTGAACGTGCTGATCAATGAACTGTTTGAATATACAAAACTAAACTCTGCCGAAAAGATCCCTGATATGGAGCAGATGGATGTAATAGGACTATTGCGCCACGTCCTTTATGAACATAAAGTGCTGATGGAGGCAAACGGACTGACACTTTCCTGGCAGATAAAAACAGAATCCTATACAGCCAACATCAATACACACCAAATGGTCCGGGTATTCCAAAACCTGCTCGACAATGCCCGCAAATATGCCGACAAATCTGCTCCTATAACAGTAACGGCAGAAACAGAGCTCACCGGCCAGCTCCATATCTGCATTGCAAACCAGGCAGCAGATACCCACGGGCTGAACCCTGATCAAATGTTTGAACGCTTCTATCGCGGGGACCAGGCCAGGAGTGATACTCAAAGCTCCGGGCTTGGGCTGGCCATTGCAAAGCGTATTGTGCAACTCCATGGAGGCCGGATCAGTGCTTCACTGCTGGGAGAGAAGCTATCCATCCATTTATTTCTCAAATGAATCAAACGAAACAAGTCAGAAATGATCAGAGCAGAAAACCATCGGCAAAACTGATGGTTTTCTGCCCCAATCCATTACAGTTGCTAAAAACAGCCTGGTACACTGTCCGTTCAGTCTGCTGTTATATCAAATTCAACCTCTCCCATAAAACCAGGAGCAGCTGCGTACTTGTCAAAAATAACCACTGCAATTCCCGCGTCATTAATATAATAGTTCTGTTCTTCTGAAACAGGCTGAAACTCTTCCTATTCTGTCAATCCCTAAATCATTATTTTTTTGGCTTTGACTAATTATTTACCTCAGAAAAACAGGGCATATGATGATGGACATTCATAGTATCTTGTACTGAACAGCTATAATATGATACACTTAATAAAGCATTCTTTGTACTATAATTATAAATGCCATGTATGCCCTTGTCGTGTAATACATGTGCAGTGTTTTGAATTCCGCCGAGTGTGATACTGCGGACTTGGCCGCCTGAAACAGCCAGTACCTGAGTTTTTTGCGACCCCTGTGGCTGATCTTTGTTTCCGCTTTATCTTTCCCGGAACCGCATGCCACAAGGCCCATCCCGCTCAGCTTCTAAATCTTTCTCACATCATCGAACCTGTCAATATCACCCATTTCCGCCAATATCTCCGACAGGATTCTTTCTCCTATGCGGGCATTTCCAGTATATTTTCTGCGTATGGTATGTCCATGCATTTTTCATGAAGCATGTCTTCCACTTCCTTAAGCGATAACATATAATTAGTTTCGCAAATTCAATTTCATAAAAATAGACATGGACTATAGCCGTTTGGTAAAATTAAGTTACCACGCAAAATTTTACTAAGGAGGCTAAACCATGTCTGATAACATTATACAACTCAATGAAGATTTAATAAAGCACGATTTAAAGGATCTTGTCCGCAGCAGTGTCGAAGAAACTCTGAATGCTCTGCTTGATAAAGAGGTCGATGAACCCGTGAATGCCCAGAAATATGCGCGTTCTGCTGACCGTCAGGGTTATCGCTCTGGCCAAAACCCAAGCACTATCAGCAACCTCAATAAAAAGGCATATGAGTATATCGAAACCTGGCGTACGCACCCACTGGCCGGCAGTTATCCGTATGTCTATGTAGATGGCGTATACCTGAAACGTAGTTGGGGTGGTGAGATCCAAAACATTTCTATCCTCGTTGCTATTGCAGTCAGCAGGGATAGCTGCCGTGAGATCATCGGTGCAGCTGAGGGTATGAAAGAAGATAAGGCGAGCTGGTGCTCCTTCTTTGTATGGCTGAAAGAACGTGGCTTGACAGGAGTCCGCCTAATCATCGGAGATAAAAATCTCGGAATGTTCGAAACCATACCAGAAATATTTCCAGATGCCTGTTATCAACGCTGTACCATCCATTTTTACCGGAATATTTTCTCTGTTACTCCACGGAACAAGATGAAGGCAGTAGCCATGATGTTAAAGGCCATCCATGCTCAGGAAGGCAAGGAAGCAGCACGTGAGAAAGCACGACAGGTAGCTGGGAAACGGAAGGAAATGAAACTTGTATCTGCTTCCAAAAAGGTTCAGGATGGTATCGAGGAGACACTCACCTATATGGATTTTCCAACACAGCACTGGACCAGAATCCAGACCAATAATACCATTGAACGGTAAACTGAGAGATCAAACGCCGTACCAAAGCAATCGGCGCATTTCCTGATGGTCAAAGTGCCTTAATGCTCGTATGTGCCAGACTGCGTCATGTAGCAGGAACCCAATGGGGAGTCAGACGCTACATGAAGAAGGATCATCTTTCCAAACCGGAGGATGATCAGCTGTCTGATATCATAGCCGGTTAACTGCCAGCTACTAAACGGCAAGAATTAAATTTGCGAAAAACTATTGACACTATCATCAGTCATCATACTACTTTCTATCATACTTATAAAAATCATCCTTCCTTTGTTTAAATTTTTGCAATAAAAAACCAGCCCCTATTTCAGGACTGGCTGTGTGTTTGATATTTAAGTTTTTAATGGTCGTATGTATCAATATATTATTCTAAATTTGAAATAATTATATCAATATTTAATTCAGTTTTAGGGTTATCTTCATTATAAAAAGCATTTGACTCGTCAAAATACATATCCCAGATTTTATATTGACCATCATATTCAAAATATGTTTCAATTCCTACATCATCTGATAAAATAGTTATGTTTTTCAGTCGTGATATATTTGCTCCTATCGATCCAGAAAAATCAATTTTATACACATTTGTATTTTCTTCGGATGTTGAATAGAATTCTACCGAATGAAGTAAAAAATCATTTGGATTAGTTAAACTCTTTTTTAAAGATTGACACAATGTAATAGCCGTATTATATGGTTCTTCTTTCGCCATATCAATTTTTATTTGTTCTAAATCTTCTCTTGCATTCTTCAACTCTATATAATTTGAGACTTGATTTTTCTGTTTTTCTGTCATTTCAGAATAATCTTTCTCAAGCTTAGCAATTAGAGATTCATCATCTAATGTAACCTCTCCAATCGTATCAATCTGTTCTATCATTTGTTTCGCTAATGGATCTTTGCCACACCCTGTTAATAGCAAGCTACCAAGCAATAAAAACATTATTTTACTTCCACATTTTAGACGCTTAATTAAATTCATTTCCATCACATAAATTCAATCAACACAATTGATATCAATTGAATTTCTCCTCCCTATTAGAATTTATTTTTTACCTCAATCATTTGATTTTGTGCATAAATCTGTATTTGTAAATATATCACATCTATTAATAAATTGAAATAGCGAGTCTAAGATTTTGTCGGTGAAAAAAATCGGAATACATCTGGGCAGTTCGGCGGTTTGGGAAGTCACTCGCTGCCCCTCAAATAACCGCCCCGACACATCAACCACAATTTAGTTCCTCATACAACGTTCTATTTTGCATTTCAAGCGTTTAAAAAGGCTTTTAAGTAGTCCTATATCCTATACATTAATTAATTAAATGTCGGTTAAAACTGATTTTAGAGCGTATAGTGAACATTCAAGCAAGCGTATATCACTATTACGTTATAGGCATACGCCATACAACACCGTATTCCCCCATATAGCCATTTTTATATATTCACTGTACTTCTACCCTCACGTCAAAAACCGTCTCAAATTGCCTTATACGCTTTCATGTTCGTAAAGGCCTATAACCATCTGTTGTGATAAAATAAAGTTGTAACAGCAATGGCTAATAAGATATAATCAATCTACAAGGAAAAGAGGTACTTATTATGCCGCAAAATTACACCCCTGAATTTAAAAAGAAGATTATTCGCCTCCGTCTGGAGGAAGGAAGAACAATCAACAGTATCACCACAGAGTATAGAATCTCCAAAGAAAGTATCCGTCGATGGGGCAATGAATTCCAGAAAGAATACCAAGCCCAAAGCCTTCAAATTCCTTCGTCCGCTAATGAAGCGGAAATTAAGACAACCTGCGCCTACGCAGGGAACTGGCTGAAAAGGAGATCCTTTTCTTAAAAAAAGCAGCAGCATTCTTCGCAAAGGAAATCGATTAGAGGCTTATCGGTTTATAGAACAGCATAACAGAGAATTCGGCGTCCTCTGGATGTTTCGGCGGCTTGGCATCTGCCCGAATGCTTATTACAACTATCGGAAACACCGAAAGGCGGATTATTATGCCCAAAAAGACACAGCAAAAGTGATTATTATCAAGCCTCCTATGCAATATTAAACTAAAAAATACACCGTGACAGGGCAATCAATGAAACCGTTTCAAGTTTTGTGTAAACCAAAAAACTGACATAAGATTTATGAATAGTTGTAAGCGGGCAGAGCCGGTTTTCTGGTTCTGCCCTTGTCTGTATTATACAAGGAATTTTATCCCTGTCAATGCAGCTCGTTAAAGATCTCCTTTACAGATTCCTGCCAGATAAGCGTTCCTCAAAATAAATCTCCAGCTGGGAATGGATCTGGCCCCAGTCCTGGCGGTGGCCCGTCCATTTCTTTGTGATATCCATCATTGCCAGGTACAGCATTTTTTAAAGACTGTCGTCGGTTGGGAACACGGTTTTGGATTTTGTTACTTTCCGCAGCTGGCGGTTGAACCCTTCGATCGCATTCGTCGTGTAAATCAGCCGCCGGACCGCTTCCGGATACTTGAAATAAGTGGACAGGGTTGCCCAGTTGTCGTGCCAGGATTTGTAGATTTTCGGGTATTTGGCGTCCCATTTGTCCCTGAACAGTTCCAGCTCATTCAGGCCGGCCTCCTCTGTCGGGGCAGCGTATACGCGCTTTAAGTCTGACATCAGCTTTTTGATGTCCTTATAGGACACAAATTTCGTAGAGTTCCGGATCTGGTGGATGATGCACTGCTGGATCTCCGTCTGCGGGTATACAGCTTCTATGGCCTGGGGGAAGCCGGAAAGACCGTCCACGCAGGCGATTAGGATGTCCTCCACACCGCGGTTTTTCAAGCCATTCATGATGGATAGCCAGAATTTAGCGCTTTCATTTTCGCCAACATACATTCCCAGGACATCCTTTTTCCCGTTCATATCAATACCGAGGGCTATATAGACAGCACGTTTTACAATGCGCCCCTCGCTGCGGACATGGTAATGGATGGCATCCATAAATACGACCGCATAGACTTCTTCCAGCGGACGTTCCTGCATTCCCTAACGCTGGGAAGTATCTTGTCCGTGATCCGGTTGACCGTGCTGTCGGATAGATCCATGTCATAAGTTCTTTCATGTGGGATTCTATATCGCTGGTTGTCATGCCTTTTGCATACATGGAAAGAATCTTTTCCTCCATGTCCTGCGTCACGGTATTCTGATATTTTTTAATGAGCTGGGGCTCATACTCGCCGTTCCGATCGCGCGGGATAGTAACATCCATGTCGCCATAGCTGGTATGCATGTTTTTTTAGAATGCCCATTACGGCTGTTGCTGGTTTCCTTGTTCCGGTAATCGTACTTTGAGTAGCCAAGTTCCTCATTCAGCTCTTCATCCAGCACATCCTCCAAAATCACGGACATCATGTCGCGCATGACGGCATTCACATCCGTTCCGTTTTTAATGCTGATGTCATTCTCTTTGAGATAGCTGCGCATCATTTCCCTCATTGCTGCTTTTTGTGGGCTTTCGTTTTTTCTTGCCATAATAAAATCTCCAAACTGAGTAATCTTATTTTACATCAGTTTGGAGGTTTACACAAACTTTGGGATAGTCCCCAATCAATCTAATTTTTTAGAAGTAGTAAATCAGTAGTAAATTTGTTTTAGGAATCCCAGAAACACAAGAAATATCAACAATTAAGACGTGATAATTGGTGTACTGCCGTGACAGACGAAAAGCACTCGAATCATATAAAAACTCCTTTCATAAAGCAAAAATATGCTATATTTTTTCCTGTGAGGCATCATATTCTTCTACCACATTGATAAGTCCATTATACTTCTTACTGATAAATCCTTCTACGCAGCCTCTTTATATCGTGTATAAACATACTCATAAATCTGTTGGCGGTACACCGAAATACTTACTTCGTCATAACATTCCGGCAGCTGTGCCCAAAGAGTATCTCGTATCAGATTATCTACGGCCGCTTTTGTTTCCTGTTTATCTGTCCAATGATCCAATTCCGAAATCTTTGCTTTGATTTTCTGAAGCAATGTAGCAGCAACCTCTTTCAATTTCTTGATATCGTTCTTGCTCAAATCCGCTCGGAACAGCATATCGTAGAGTGAAAGTTCCTCATCACTGGCAAAACCTTCACGAACATAACGCTGTTCTTCCTGGTTCATACTGTTTGCCAGATCCATCAAATCCATGAAGGTCTTTTCGATAGTTGCCCTGTCCTGTTCACTGTTGTAATCGTCAATAATCTGCTGGTATCGTTCATAATAATTGATACGCTCCGGATTGGCGAACAGCATATGATCCAATTTCATCCGGATAAGTTCTTTCAAATCCATTAATACCAGATTCTTTTTCTTAACCTTTGCAAACTCTCTGCGAAGCAAATCAAAGTCAATAGCGCTGATATCAAAACGGCGTGGTTCTTCACGTATCATCATCGGCGCATGCTGAATTTCAACATACGAACTGATAATTGCATTGATCTGCACCATCAAATCTGTTGTGTTAACATGCTTACGCTTTTTCTGCAGTTCTGCATAAATAGCTGCTATTGCTTCATATTCCCTGCGAGTATAGCCAGTAATATCATCACGGTCAATATATTTCATAAGTCGCTTCAGCTCTGACGCATAGGTAGTAAAAGTTTTCTTATCTTCAATCGTTCCGCAAACCGCATTCGCGGCTTCCTGAAGATAAGACAACTTCATGAAATCATAGGCATCCATCAGCATCTGCAGATCAAAATCTTTTTCCAGCAAAAATGCTTTCGCTTTTTCGAGCGTTTCCATGATACGAGCTATCAGTTTCTCTTTGTCTACGGTAGGATCTGTCCCACCATTTCCGCCAACATTGGCTGTATAATCCGCCAATGCTTTTCTGAGCGCCTTTACAACACCTATATAGTCAATGATCAAACCGTTGCTCTTGCCTTCGCTGACACGATTTGCCCGAGCGATTGCCTGCATCAGTGTATGTGCCTTCAACGGCTTGTCCAGATATAAGCAGGACAAACACTTTACATCGAATCCGGTGAGCCACATGGCGCAGACGAAAACCACGCGAAGTGGATTTTGGGAGTCTTTAAATTCCTTATCCAGTTCACGCTTTTCCATCTTTGCTCTATGATATTTAATATCTAAATCCCACTTTTTAAAAGTTTGAATTTCATTCTGCTCCTGGCTGATCACTACAGCCATTTCTGTTTCCTGCATCCACTTCAACCTGCGTTCCAGTTCCTGTGCTTCCTGCTGAGTGGCTGATTTTATTTTCGCTTTCAGCTTCCCTGTTTCTTCTTTCCAGTATTCCTGCACATAATTGTACATACGGACACAGGTAACCTTATTCAAACAGACAAACATAGCCTTTCCGCTTGTCCACAAATCGGAATAATGATTTACAAAATCACGGGCAATCGATTTTAATCTCGGCTCTGCTGTCAGCAGATGTATCTCTTTCGCAAATTCCGCTTCCAGTTTATCCTGCTGGTCTACATCAAGATCCGCATTTTCAATGGCATCCAGAATCTGTTCTGTAATTTTCGGGTTATGTAAGTCTGCAATCTTTTCGCCACGATTTTCATAATACAGAGGAACCGTAGCACCATCTTCTACTGCTCTTTTGAAGTCATAAACAGATACATAGCCGCCAAATGTACGGGCGGTAATATTGTCACTGGACAGAAGCGGCGTTCCGGTAAATCCGATACGTGCTGCAGTAGGCAGTAATTTCATCATATGGTCTGCAAAGATGCCATACTGGCTGCGGTGAGCTTCATCAGACATAATGATAATATCGTGGTCTGGATAGATCGGTTCTGCACTTGGTTTGTTAAACTTCTGAATAAGCGTAAAGATAAAGCTTGGATTGCCTTTCAGTTTCTGCACAAGATCATCCCCGCTTGTGGCAATAAACTTTGCCGCTTTTGTCTTACCAAGCAAGCCACAGTTTTCAAACGTATCACTAATCTGAGAATTCAATTCTTCACGGTCAGTAAGAATCACAAACGTTGGAGAACCTTCAAATTTTCTGCGCACTTTCTGCGCAAGGAATACCATAGAATAACTCTTGCCTGAGCCTTGTGTATGCCAAAATACCCCCAGTTTCCCATCATTCCGTTTCCTTGCGGCATACGCTTTCATTGCTTCATTTACACCGAGATACTGGTGGTTACGGGCAAGAATTTTAGCTGTATGTCCGCCGGAATGGTCATATAGAATAAAGTTTTCAAACAAATCAAGGAAGTTCTCTTTCCTGCAAATGCCACGAAGCATTGTTTCAAGCGCTACACTCCCCTGTTCCTTTTCTGCAAGACGCTTCCACTCATGGAAAAACTCATATTTACTGCCAAGAGTACCAATCTTTGCCTCCATACCGTTAGACAACATAAGAAACGCATTATAATAGAACAGATGAGGGATGGTATCCTGATAATCCGTATAGTTATCATCATATGCGTTCTGTACATCAACCGTATTCTTTTTCAGTTCCACAAAAAGCAATGGAATGCCATTCACAAAACCCACAATATCTGTTCTGCGTCCATATAAAGCACCATGAATTTTCAATTCTTTCACAGCAAGGAAATAGTTGTTATCCGGATTTTGGAAGTCAATTACAGCCGCTTTCTTCGTTTCTGTCTGTCCGTTAGGCTTCTTTACCGTAACCGGAATGCCGTCACGAATAAGGAAATATTTTTCTTCATTCACCTGTAAAGGAGATGCTGTAGAAAGTCTGCTTTCCAATGCTTTCTGCGCTTCGGAAATCTGACTTTCATTTATCCACGGATTCAGCGTCTTCAGTGCTTTACGGAAATAACGAAGTAACAATATTTCTTTATAGCTTTCTCTGCCGAAAGTGCCGTCTTTCCCTAAAACTTCTGTATTGTAAGCGAACCAGACATCCCAGCCCAGTTCATCACGGAGCAGATTACCGGCACTTTCCTGAACGAGTATATTTTCGGAATAATCGTAGCTCATATCTCCATCCCCTTTTTTACCTCATCATGCTTATAGTCTCAACAAATTTTTTCAATTCCTCATAATTTTGAGAAATCACCTCATATGAATCTCCCTTGGTATACTGAATTACAGTATTTTTATTCTTTCCATGCATCCAATACCATGTAAAAATAATAGCACCATATAAACTACCTTTACCCGGCAAAACATAACTACGGGGCTCATCTTCAAAAGTATGTCTACTCTTAAAAGATATCTGCTCAAATTTTTCCTTGAAAAAAGTCGAAAACACCGGTTTGTTTTTTCCTTTAGATGATGTAAATACACTTTCCAAATTATCCATATCTACTGTTTTTTCAAGAAATTTTGCATCTTCATTATATATAAACAGCATAACTGCAAGTATCAATTCCATGCACATAAAAGAATGGTCTTTCTTATCTGTGTACAGTAGCTTGTGAGTTAACATCACCTTTTTGATAATCTGTTCCTGTGTTCGTATATCTATATCTTTAAAAATATTTTGCAAGCATTCCTCTAACGAATCATCAAATGGGAAAATTTCCTTATCAAACAAATCTATGTATGCAGCATATTTCTCGACTATTTTTTCTGAAGGCATTCCATAATCAAGTTTTATTTCAAAATTAAAAAATTTTTCAAGATACTTTTCTGGGCTTTCAAAACCAAAAATTTGCTTTACGCTGGACATTAATTGTTTTTTATCAACTGCAATAATCATTATTGTGTTGTTATTATTTTCTGTTAGATGATGGAGCCTTTCCAATATTTTTATAGCATATTCAGGTAAGCATCTATCAAGTTCATCCACAATAATTGCAACTGTATACTTTTCTGCCAACTCTTGCAAAATTGCAATTAATTCATCCATTACCTTATTGAAACCAAAATAAACATCATACTCATGTATTTTTTCATAAGCCTCTGCACCGTCTTTTTTACCTTTTAAAACAGTTTCATATGCTTTCTGAAAGTCCATTCCTGTTTTTTCTTTTACAACTGCATTCCCAAGGGAAAGTAACGAAACGCCCGCCGCTTTCAACATTCCAAGTATTTCTCGTTTTTCTTTACAATCCGGAAACAATTTTGTTTTTTCCTCAATTGTAGAAATCATTGTTGCCACAATTGCAACAAGTGGTTCTTCGTAATAATCATATTGCCAACTGTTATATCGAATAATAAAATATTTATCTGTAGAAGTCTCTTCGGATTGAATTTGCCCCAATTTTTCTTCAAACATATCCAATACAAAACTTTTGCCGCTTCCCCATGCGCCATTTAACGCAAAACAAGTAGACGCTTTATTATCAGAAATGTTTTCCATTACTCGTAAAAGATCATCCACAAATTTATCTCGATTTAGAATATCAATCTTATTCATTGCTTATACCTCAATTTCTCCGCTCATCAGTTTTGGTAGTAAGCGGTCACGGGCTTCTGCTGACTTATCTGATATATCCCTCAATTTCTGTATTTGAATCAATATTGCTGACACATATCGATCAAACTTTTCCGCTATTTTTTTTGTAGGAACTAATATGTTTTCCGCTTTCAAATATTTGAAGTGTCGGGCATAATGATAATTTGAAAGATCAACAGCTACCAGACTATAATACAATAATGACTGTGGCATATTCTCATTATTACTAATAATCAATTGAGTTCCATCAGCTCCTTTTGCGAAAGGGAACTGTATATATTTCAAAATACGAGTATGATCACCAAACACAATTATCGGACATCTCATGTCAACTACAGCCTCAGGATCATTTGTATATCCTGCAATAAAATCACGACTTTGGTCAATGATTGGGATTGCACCTTCCTGCAAGTACTCTGCTGTTTTTACTTGTTTTGAACGGACAACTTTTCTAATCAAATCACCAATAAATTCTTTCTTCCACCCCTCCGGCACACCATCAACTATTTTCACATCTTCATATCCCGGAAAACGCAAATCTACAAACCATTCTTTATAAAGACGCTGTGCGGCTTCTTCGAGAAATTTGATTTGCTTTTGATTATTTTCAATTAAATTGTCATACGTTGACAAAATTTCTGCTATTCTCCTTTGACTATCAATATTAGGGACCATTGCCTCATAGGCAGATAATCTACTTTGGCTAAGATTTTGAATATTGGCACCTATAGCAGTACCTGACATTGCTTTACGAAATGCTTGATTTTTAAAATGGTACGTCCAAAAAACTGGATTATTTTTTGTAGTATCCTTCAATCGCGCTCTTATGCAAAAGCCTGAGTATGTAACTTTCTCTGGATGATCTTTTATAAGCATGCATCGACCAACCAACTCTTTATTCCCATTAGAACGAACAAATATAATGTCTCCATTATGCAATAAATCACTTTCTCTAACTACATCGTCTTTAATTTCTTCAAGTGAATCATATTCAGGAGAAAATCTGTTTCCAAAATTAGAAACGCTTATAAGTTTTATCCCTTTTGCATAAGCCTCTTTACCAAAATTTATTCCATTACTAAATTCTGCGACATTACCTAATTTTACCTTCTTCCAACTCATAACCCCATCTCCTTCATATTCTTAGAGATAGTTTCCATCAACTCATTGGATTCTGCCTGCAGAGATAAAAGCTCAAGATGAATTTCAGCCATACGTTCTTCAAAATCCACGCCATCATCTTCTACAGGCGCAACGCCAACATAGGCTCCCGATGTCAGAGTCCAGCCTTTTTCTTCAATGCTGATTTTGTTTTCATTTTCAGCTTTGTCATTATCTTTAGCGACATCTGTTGTATAAGCTGTTTTACAAAGACCGAGAATATCTTTATATTCACCGTCGCCAAATTTTTCATACAGCCAGTTTGCTTCCTTTGCCACAGTGACTTCTTCATTCTTACTGGCAATCATTTCGTCGTATTCAGCCTGAATACGTTTTTTGTCGCCTCGCCCTGCGTGTTCCACTTCAATTTTTGAGCGCTTCTGCAAGTCTTTCAACTCATCTTTCAACTGATGAAGAATATCTTCAAAATCATCACTTCCTAATATCGTTCTATATTCATCCAGTAATGCTGTGTATTTTTCTGTTTCACCACGATAGAGCCATACAATGGCATTTAAATTTTTAAGCTGCCATTCTGACCATTCATTCAATGTACGGTCAACGACTGTGTAATAGTTTCTGGCATCAATAAACAAAACTTTATCCTTGATTGCATCGTTTTTATTTTTATCAAAGAACCACAGAGAACAAGGCAGAGATTTTGTATAGAAGAAGTTGTTACTCACACTGATCATTACATCTACATGGCCTGTTTCTACTAATTTCTGACGAATATCTTTGTCTTTGCCTTGACTGTCTGTTGCAGATGAAGCCATGACAAAACCGGCACGGCCTTTTTCGTTCAAATAACTGTAGAAGTATGAAATCCACAAATAGTTTCCGTTTCCAACTTCTTTGTTTTTATTAATACTTGGCATACCAAAGGGCAGACGTTTTGCACTTTCACAAGACTCTGCTTTCACTTTGTCCACATTAAAGGGCGGATTTGCCATTACATAGTCACAGCAGCCGTCAAGGTTGTGAGCATCGTGATAGAAACTGTTCGCTTCATCTCCCGATTTAATAACACCCGTAAGACCGTGAACAGCCATATTCATCAAGCACAGCTGCGCATTATATTCCACCTTTTCCTGTCCATAAAATGTCATTGCACTATTTGCATTCATACCAGACTGATTTACAAAGTCACCAGACTGAATGAACATACCACCTGAACCACAAGCAGGATCAAGCAAAATACCACTTTGGGGTTCGATAATATTTACAATCATTTTTACCAAAGATTTTGGTGTAAAGAAGACACCATCATCAGATGCAATATTTTTAGCAAATTTATTGAGAAAGTATTCATAGATACGCCCAATAATATCTCCGCCAACTTCATCAAGAGCACTGTTATTAAAAATACGAAGAAGCTCTGATAAAAGCTCGTCCGAAAAATCAGTATAACTTTTAGGCAATACACCTGTAAGCTGATCGCTTTGTTCTTCTATCAGTGCCATTGCGTTATTAACTACTTCACCAAGGCTGGTCATTGTCTGTCCGTCTCGGTTCACTAATCCAGCAGATGCAATATCGTCCGGAAGATTTAATAAATAATCGTACTGTGCTTCTTTTGGAAGAAACAGTGCACTTTTAGCTGCAAAGTCACTTGCTTCTACCGGCATTACTCTGCCACCACGAGACGGACGATTTTTGAGAATTTCCGCTTCTACCATTTTAAATCGGCTATATGCATAACGCAGAAAAATTAAGCCAAGTACTGATTGGATGTTAGCTTTGAACCTGCGCGAAGCAGATCAGCTGATTCCCATAATTCTGCTTCTAATTTGCGAATATTAATCATTGGTTTTTCCTCATGTTTACTTCTTAGTGATTTTTAAAATATACTGGTATGAAAATTCAATACCCTTACAAGTCAGATTTTCACACATATGGGGAGGGTCGTTTTCCGAAAAACCTGTAGGGCGTAATTCAAAACATCTTAATGAGCCAAATGTACTGTCAAAAGCAGACGCAAAATCACAACAGACAGATACAATTTCAGTTTCTGTTTTTCCCAGTGCATGAAGATAAATTCCTATAAACATAAGCGCTCCTTCGACTAAACCACATTGCGCCCTATACCCGCCTGCACCATGCAATCCAACCGCAGACCAAATTACCTGTGGTTCAATCATGGTTTCAAATAATTCACTCAGACAAATAATTGCTGTCCTTGCACAGTTGATATCATCATTCCAGTACAATTCATGTACCCTGTTCTTTATATATTCCTGCATAGTATGCCATCTCCTTGATGCCCAATTTTCCAGTCAGGCAAATACAAATTATCATACGCCGCTTTTTATAAACTCAATCAATTTTTCTAAATCATCAAAATTATCATAATCTTATATCTCCTGATAGATCCTTTATTTCTTCTCAAATGCTTGATATTACAGTTTTTTGTCATTTTAATACGATTTGAGCTTCTATCTATTTTCAAAATATTTTTTCAAATCTTCTTATGTTTTTGTCTGCAATATTGGTAAGATTACGGTTATCTCGTCTTTTCTCACTCATCGAAATCTCTCCATTCAAAAAAGAAGCGTCAGACTTACACTATCATGGTAGCATAAATTTCGTTCTCCGTTTAGTTTAGTTTTATGATGGAAAACATGTATGTACCAAAAAATTCTACCATCAAATTTCACACAGTAATCTCAATCTGATTTCCTTCCAAATCCAGAACACAGCTTTCATAATACCCGTCCCCGGTCGTCCGCGGTCCGCTGATTACCTCGTACCCGTCTGTTTTAAGCCTGCCGGTCAGTTCATCCACCCGCTCTTTGCTTCCCACACTGAATGCTACATGGATATATCCCATCTGAGCAGGTTCCTTTTTGTTCTCCGCTGCATCCGGCCTGTTCATAAGTTCCAGTCTTGCGCCATCTGCAAAGGTTAAAAAGTAAGAACGAAAATCAGTTTTCCGGTTGTGATACCCCCCGTTTGCCTGTGCTTCAAAATATTTTATAAAAAAATCCTTTGTTCTTTCCAGATCCTTCACATATAAAGCAACATGTTCTATTCTCATGGCACTTTCCTCCAAAAATAAATGCGGCACTTTTCTGTGTTTCTACATTTGCTTTTATTTCTGCTTTTTTATAACGTTTCCTCATACCGGTACTTCTTCAAAATCCGTCCGAACACCAGGCAGATCACGACACCCAAAATCCCAAGAAGAAACAGTACCATTGCTGCTCCTGAGCCTTTTCCGGCTCCAAACAGCCGGTTCAGTATGCCTCCCGGAACTGCTTTTTCCATCAGAGGTTCGCAGACTTTGTCCACCAGATAACCCCCCAGGAAAAATCCGACCGGTATTGTAAAGAACTGAAGTGTATTTCTGCACGAATAAACTCTTCCCTGTAATTCCACAGGAATCGTTGTCCGAAGAATCACATCCATATTTGCATTCATAATCGGAACTGGCAGCCAGCCCATCAGCTGCCCCAGGCACCACAAAGCCGGAACTCTTGTAAATGCCAGCAGAAAATTTTCAAAGCTGAGTGAAATGAGCATCGTAATGTAAATAATCCGAATACGATTTTTCGGCCGTTTCATTCCTGTAACCACTACGCTGCCAATCAGCGTTGCGATACCTGCCGCAGATGTCACCAGACCAAGCACCATCTCCCCGCCTACTGGCACAGACAGAACGTACGCCGGTAGTACCGCATCAAATGCCGAAGCAACCAGATTGACGCCTGCCAGAAATAAAATGAGGACGAGAATCAGACCGTTTTCTCTTAAAAATGCAAGCCCTTTTCCTGCTGCTGCAAACAGCGACTCTCTCTTTTCTGTCCTGCTCCCGTTTGTCTGCGGAACATCAATCATAAACAGCAGCGCCAGAAAAGCAATTACAAAAGAACCAAGATCCACTGCTATGACAGCATTCATTCCGAGAAGCGTAAACAGCGCCGTCGCAAGTACCGGATTCAGAATCGTAATCACAGACTGCGAAAACGATCGCAGACCGCTTGTTCTCTGGTAATGTTTTTTCGGAATAATCAAGGTCATCGCCACATCACTTGCCGGCTGCTGTACCGTATTCATCAGACCATTCACACCATTCAAAAGATACAGGTGCCACGGCATCAGCAGATTGCCTCTCAGCAGCGTAAAAATCAGCACCGTACACAAGGCTGCCGCCGTATCACAGGCCAGCATCGTTCTTTTCTTGTTCCATCTGTCACTGAGTGCTCCTGCGAATATACTCATGATAACATACGGCGCATACGAACAGATTGACAAAAGCGCTGTTTGCAGCGCGGACCCTGTCTTTTCATACAGCCATAAAGTAAGCGCAAAAGCAGTCATACTGCTTCCCAGCTGAGAAAATGACTGTGTGCTCCACAGAATCAGAAAAGTTTTCAGTTCTTTGTATGTGTTATTTATTTTTTTGTTCATTTATCTTTGCTCCTTTATGATTTTTCCATTTCTTCTCATAAAAAGCAAAGTCTGAGGATGCCCCTGCTATCAGGGGTAGCGATTTCAGACAAATCTGTCTCAAATCATCCTCCATGCAGTCTCCTCAAACTCTGCATGGAGCTGTACCAATCTCTAAAATCATGCCGATTTCCCCTCCTCATCCTGTTCCTCTTATCTTCATTATTTTGCTCCAATACGCTCCACTGCCTGCTCCGCCTCGCTCTCTCCGAACACCGCTATCCCGTTTTCCCGAAGCAACGCGGCTGTCACACCAGCTCCCTCAGTCAGTGTTCCCGAAAAGGAACCATCATAAATCTGCCTGCTGCCGCAGGAAGGACTGCGCTCCTTGAGCAGCGCCACACTGCAATGATACAGCTGAGCAATCCGCAATGTTTCCCTTGCTCCACGAAGATAATGTGCTGTCACATCCTCTCCTGCGGCATTGATGATCAGCTGCCCTCTTCGCTCTGCCGGGCATCTCGGTGTCGCCATACCGCCCAGCTGTTCCGGACAGACCGGAACCAGATGAATCCCCTCCGTATCGATCAGGCGGGCAATGTCCTCATTTTTCTTCGGTATTCCATTGTATCTGCAATTCACACCCAACAGACATGCACTG
Organism: Blautia sp. St.27G3; assembly: GCF_059728505.1. NCBI lineage: Bacteria > Bacillati > Bacillota > Clostridia > Lachnospirales > Lachnospiraceae > Blautia > Blautia sp. St.27G3. The sequence goes on from NZ_BAAGFO010000001.1 coordinate 1,495,286, forward strand.
ACCAGCACATTGCACATAAACTTTCATCTCCTGTTGCATCATCTCCTTTGCAATCATGAGACGCTTTTTCAGGGGCCTCCTGATTTCAATACGTTTGCAGTTGCTTTTTTCTGCATCCAGTATAACGCTTCCGGATTTTCATGACAAGGAAATTGTGCCACGGCACATACAGAAACGGGAAACTTGCCTTTTTCTGTACAGAAACCACGAAATCTGATAAAATGAACCTCAGAAAATCAAAAAATGGAGGCCCCCAGACATGAAAGAAAAACTCTATACCATCCCCCTGAATGATGCTGTCGCAGAGCATGACGAATGTCCGCTCTGTTTCATTGAACGAAAGCTTGAGCGGGATATGCTTGATTTCGTCCTTGGCAGCAGTTCCTCCTATATGGAAAGCGAGATTCGCCAGCAGACGGACGAGGCCGGGTTCTGCCGGGAACACATGAAAAAAATGTTTGACTACGGCAATACGCTGGGTAACGCTCTTATTTTAAAAACACATTACAGGAAAATTCAAAAAGAAATGAAAGAAACCTTCCGGGATTTTACCCCTGGCAAGACTTCACTGTTTGGGCGGATTCGTCGTACGCAGGATACCCAGGAGCAGAACGCAGTCTCCAAATGGACCCGGAAACGCGACTGTTCCTGCTATATCTGTCAGGGCATCCAGGAAACGTTTGACCGCTATCTCGATACCTTTTTTTACCTCTACCGAAACGACGAAAAGTTTCGTACCAAGATCAAAAACGGCCAGGGCTTCTGCCTGCATCATTTCGGCATACTCTGTGACAGCGCCGACCGTTATTTAAAAGATACAGAAAAAGCAGAATTTTATCCTGCCATGTTTTCACTGATGGAACAGAATTTTGCAAGAATTGAAGAAGAACTTACATGGCTGGCTGATAAATTCGATTACCGCAACCGCGACGCGGACTGGAGAAACTCGAGGGACGCGCTGCAGCGCGGCATGCAGAAATTGCGCGGCGGATATCCGGCCGATCCGCCGCACAAGGCGAAATAAAATACCGGACCGCCTGTGCTTTGTCCAGCTCGTATCACAATCTGACTGTCCCTCATTACCATCCCATCATTTCAAGCCACTGGTTCACAGTCTCCTCTCTGCGCTTCTGTGTTCCGGCTCCGGGCCTTTGCAGCAGCAGTTCCCCACAAATGCGACCATCCAGCAGATACAGGATACGGCCGCATCTGCCGGCAACCTTACTGTCATGCGTAACCAGCAGAATCGTCGTTCCCTCCTGATTCAGCTTAACAAACGTGTCCATGACCTCTGCGGTAGCGCTTTTGTTCAGTGCTCCCGTCGGCTCATCTGCAAGCAAAATTTCCGGCCGGTTGATCATGCTTCTGCAAATACACGCCCGCTGTAGCTGCCCACCTGAAACCTCTGTAATACTGCGCTCCTTCAATTCTAAGACAGAAAGCTTCTGCATCAAGCTTTCCGCTTCTTTTCGCAGTTCCAATTTTGACCTGTTATGTAAAACGCGATTTGCCTCCGCAGCAGGCAACAAAATATTGTCCAGAATATTCAGCTTTCCAATCATATTCATCTGCTGGAATACAAATCCCATCCTGTGCAGCCTGATCTCTGCCCGCTTCTCCTCAGAAATCCCAGTAATCTCCTGTCCCGCCAGATACACCCTCCCACTCGTCGGCTGATCCATACCGGCCACCTGATATAAAAGTGTAGATTTCCCAGAGCCAGACGGTCCCATAATCGCTACCATTTCACCAGAGTTCATCGTAAAAGAAACACGATCCAAAATTGGCTCCCTGCACAATGCCTCTACACGCAACAAATCTTCCATAATCCTGATTCCTTTCCCAATATAATATACGTATCTCCTGTATGATGCCGCTATTCTTTTCCCATACAGCGCCCCAAATCCCTATCAAGCCACTATGTTTTCCCTATACAGCATTCGAATGCCCGAACTCTTTCAATTTCAGCGATCCCTATCCATACAGCAATACCTGCTGTCAGGAGAACTACGGACGGATAAAACAGCAATGCCTGTTCCCACTGGACTACAAACCGAAAATTTCCTGCTCCAAACGACTGTAACACCCTCCCGCACAACTTCTCTCCCAGCAAATTTCCGGTTACAATACCTGCCGCTATTCCCATTGCAACAAACAAAATGCCTTTTTTCATATATACCCTGCGTATACTCCCTGTCGAAAAACCAAGTGCTTTCTGTAAAGAAATATCATAGCGGTTTTGTTCTACCAGCAGGCGCATAAAGAGCGCAGCAACCACAAAAATAATAAAGATTGCTGTACTGCCCGCAACATCTGCCGCCAGACGGATTTCTTTCAATGTCTGACCATACGTTTCCTGCACATAAGTTTCCACCTCTGTTACCTCTGCGCCAAGCCGCTGATAAGCCTGCATCCACTGCTTTCGTTCTGACGTGGCCGCTTTTCGCGTATTGCCTTCCAATGCTTCTGCTTTGTACACATTTTCTTTCTGTCCATCTTCTTTCAATGTAACATACAAAACGCTCCACGCCGCAGGCCTTTCCTCCCACAGGCCAAAGGCTCCCTTTGCTGTCTTTCCACCATTTGTAATGTCCGAATAAATCCCGCACACTGTACAGGCAAACGCTCTGTCCTCGTTTTGCAGCGTAAGTGTATCTCCTATTGTTACGTCAAACTCTTCCGCATACAAAACAGATACCGCCAGCTCCGTTTCCAGTTCCGGCGGTCTGCCCGCCTGATAACTGACCGGAAATACCGTATGATCCCCTGTCTCAACCTTCAGGTCACAGAGAGTTCCATTAGGAAGCTCAACCCGACCTGTTTTTGTCTGAAGAACCACATAACGCTCCACTTTCGGATCAGCTGCAAGCGCCGCAGCAATCCGGGGAACCGTCGTCTCATCCAGCTCAGTCATTTCTCCATTTTGGTCGGCCTCGGTATCCCAATCTTGGTTTTCTCTGACATCCATGCGAATCTCCGCATTCCCGATTCCCATATGTGTCACAAATTCAGAGGAAGAAAGTGTACTGTGGAGGTTTTTCGGAACGAAGACCAAAAACATACACGCAGTTGTCACAAAACTAATCAGCAAATACTGCCTCCGGGTATCTCTTTTCTTCTGTACCTGTCCTGGAAACAGAGCTTCCAGTATCGTAAGTCCCTCTGACTTTTTCAGGGTATGTAAAACCGAAAGCAAAAGAATTGTCTCCACCGCAAATGCTGCCAGAAATGAAAGGATACCCAACTTCCAGCTGAACCGCGGTGCGCCATACAACTCCTGCATCTGCCTTGTCAGTGGCCCGCAAAGCAGACAAGCCAGCAAAAAGCCCGTTGTTGCCCCGCACACAGACAACAGAATATATTTGGTAAAATACAGCTGTCTGATTCGTTTTTTCCTGAATCCAAGTGCTCTTAGCATCCCTGTTTCCTGTCTTTCTTTTTCCAATTGTAATCTCAGAATAAACTGAATACACAGCAAAGAAATCAGCAATATTACCATGCTCACCAGAAAAATCACCGCAATCATCGTCCCGTCAGACAGTGCATTCATCATACGAATAAGCGGTTTTGTAATCATCGGACCGTTTGCCGGAAGCCCGCTCTCTGTATAGGCAGTACCAAACTCGCTGCTTTTCGTTCCTTCTTCCAGCAGAAATTCAATCAAATATTCTTCTTGTCCCTGTTCCCGCACCGTTTCATAATCCTTAGGATGAATCAGAAAGCGTTTAGAAGACGCCATCATCGAATTCATCTGCGCATCCCGAATAAAACCGGCAATCATAAACTCCCGGCTTCCTGCCTGCATAAGATCTCCTTTTTTGAGCTGGTACATAGCACGGTAACAAACCGGCACATACACTTCCCCCGGCCGCACCTCCGGCATCATGCCTTCTAGATCCAGCAGATAATCAAAGTTCTGCCCCTGCACACACAATCCGTTGTCCTGCGTGTTGTCCGCAAGACTGTAGTTTCCCAGCATGATTGCTGCATTCTCCAAATTTAATAGCCTGCTCACCTGCCAGTTCCGGATCTGCGCATGGTCATCGGCAAATTCCTGAAGCGATTTTTCATCCAAGTCTCCCGTATGCATCTGCAAAAAATCGGGAGTACGAGCCTGTTCCATCAGCGTATTGATCGAATGCAGCAAACTAATCCCCAACAGTACTGTGAGCGCCATAAACATAGCCGATACAGCCATAAAAATCATTGTCGCAACAGCCAACATCCTGCTGCGTCTGATGTCATTCCATACCAGAGTCTTACGTACACCATATTTCAAAATTCCAGTCACAAGGCTTTCCTCCCAAATTTTATTCTCACTACTTTCGTTCCGGCCTCAGCCCGTACTGTTTTCTTTCTGGGCTTTTCTTGCCGGGAGATCCGCATTCAGCCATATCTCCTCACCGTTTTTGCCGCTCCAGCGCCCGTACACTTCTGGCTGGATATAACAGCAACGCAGTCACACTCAGTAAAACCCCGGCTGCCATAATTACCCCGGCTGCACCTCTGCCGACTCCAATCTGAAACCGTTCTGCCAGATAATCCGCAGTAATCCCAGCGGCCCCATAAGCTACCACGTATCCGATCTGTGACAAAAAACCAATCAGCCCCCAGGCCCTTCCCTGAAGTTCGTCCGGAATATTCGTCCGTACCAGATAATCGAGGCAGTTATTTGCAAACGGCAGCATTGCAAAAAATAGAAACCCAAACACACAGATGATATATTTATTTTCCCTTATCCCAAAGCCAACCATCCCGATTCCTGCCACAAACAGCGAGCCGCACAACACTTTCACATAACTGCCTCTGATTCCCTTTGCACCCAGAAAAATACCGGAGGCCAGCATCCCGCTCGCACAGACTGTCTCACCGACTCCGAGCGTCACACTGTCCGCAAAATCCAGAATCAAAGGTTCTGCCAAAACCTGAAGCGTCCCCATAAAGCATGTGATTGCTGCGGAAACCGCAATCAGGAGCCGCACGCCCCTGTGTTCCGTCACTGCCTTCCAGCCCTGCCGCAAGCTCTCCCGAACCGTTTCTTCCTTCCGTGTCTTTTTCACTGCTATCCCTCGCTTTACAACCGCCGTAGAGACAACTGTGAGAAAAAAGGTACCGATATCAATCACCAGCAAGAGCTTGATATCACTGACCGCAAGCAATACAGCCGCCAAAATCGGCGATACCAGATACCTTGCACTCCCTGCAATACTGACAAGGCCGCTTGCTCTCGAATACTCTTCCCTGGTCAGCAAATCCGTAATTGTTGCACGGTATGCCGGCTCAAGCAGTGCCGAAAATGCAGCGCTTATCAGTACACCGATGCAAATCTCATAAAATTCAGCCCCGCCGCGAAGCATACAGACCAGAATATAAATCAGCCCAAGCGCAGAAAATCCGTCTCCCACCATCATCAGCACTCTTCTGTCATATCGGTCCGCCAGCACCCCCGCCGGAACACTGAGCACCAGCGTGGGCAAAAATGCAAGCAGCGTTATCAGTGCCATACTGGCAGCGCTTCCCGTCTGTCGAAACACATACACCCCCAGTCCGAAGCTCGTCAAGCCGCCGCCAACTGACGAGACCAACTCTCCTGCCCAAAGAAGCATAAATTTTGAAAAATTACTGTTTCTGTTTGCTTTTTTCTGTTCCATCTTTTATCTCCTTTTTACTGACCGTCTGACTGTCGATAATAAAATAAAAAAAAATATGCTTTACAGGCACCAGCAATGGAACAAAACCTCCTGGCTTTTGTTCCATCCGCAAGCAAAATGCAAAGCACTCCTTTCACTCTGCCTTCTGGCTCAGCGTGCAGCACCGGTATTTTGCAATGCCGGCAGGATAGCTTCCTGCAAACTTCCGCCTTCCATGCCCAACATCCGTTCCAGATTGTAGACAAACGCCATCGCCTTTTTCTGCCGCTCATCCTCCCCGTACCCGGACAGCTCATCAAACACGGTACATGAATACAGGAGCGTCATCTCTACCACCTCAGCCGGATAATCTGTCCGGCAAAGCCCCTGAGCGATACCCTCGTTTACCAGCTCCGTGATCACTGGATTCACCTCTCGCAGCAGCCGCTCCATCATTTTCTGATGCATCAGCGCGTTTTGCGGCTTATGAACCTGCTCCATCACCTCGTGTCCGAGGTCATTATCCACATTCAAAGCCAGAAGAGTCATCGTCAGACGCTGAAGCACCGGTACTTCCTTTTGTCCGGCAATTGCCTTCGCTGCCGCAACAATCTGTCCTGTCATACGTCCGATCATAGCATCCAGAATATCCTCTTTTGACTTAAAATGATAGTACAAGGTACCCCTGGCAATCCCGACTTCATTTAAAATATCATTGGTACTGGTGTGGTCAAAGCCTTTCATCCCAAACAGGCGCTCCGCCACATCCAGTATCTCATTTCTGCGCTCCTCTGCCTCTTTTACAATTCTCACTTATTTTCCCATCCTGCGTAATAGATATCGACAATCTGTCGGTTTCATTGTACCGCCAGGGAACTCGCTTGTCAACTACTGCCTGAACCCTTTCCCAAAAACTACTGTCTGTATGTTTCAAGGAAGTCTCTCAGTTGTATGGTAGCGTCTTTCAAAACCTCGATCCGCGGCAGATAAACCACCCGGAAATGGTCCGGTTCTTTCCAGTTAAAACCACCGCCATGAACGATCAGAATCTTTTTCTCACGCAGCAGATCCAGTGCAAATTTTTCATCGTTCCAGATATTGAATTTCTTTACATCAAGTTTCGGGAAAATATAAAACGCAGCCTTTGGTTTTACGGCGCTCACACCCGGAATGTCATTCAGGGCTTTATAAATGAATTCACGCTGCTCATAAATCCTCCCACCCGGCACAATATAATTATTTACGCTCTGATGCCCGCCAAGCGCTGTCTGTACGATGGACTGCGCCGGTACATTGGAACACAGACGCATGTTGGAAAGCATATTCAGGCCCTGAATATAATCCTTTGCCGCAGCTTTATTACCACTCAGCACCATCCAGCCAATCCGGAATCCTGCGATCATATGTGATTTTGACAGACCACTAAAAGTCACGCAAAACAGATCCGGAGCCAGCGAAGCAATTGAAACATGCTCCTCTCCGTCCATCACCAGACGATCATATATTTCATCCGAAAAGATCATCAGCTGGTGCTCTCTCGCTATGTTCACAATCTGCTGCAATACCTCGCGCGGATACAGAGCGCCTGTCGGGTTATTCGGATTGATCAGTACGATCGCTTTTGTCTTGTCTGTAATCTTTTTCCGGATATCATCCATATCAGGGTACCACTCTGCCTCCTCGTCACAAATATAATGAACGGCTGTACCGCCCGCAAGTGTGACACACGCCGTCCACAAAGGATAATCCGGCGACGGAACAAGCACCTCATCCCCATTGTCCAGAAGCGCTGACATACTCAGATTGATCAACTCACTGACACCATTTCCTGTATAGATGTCATCCACCGAAACGTTCGGGATCTTTTTCAGCTGCGCATACTGCATAATCGCCTTTCTCGCGGAAAAAAGTCCTTTGGCTGCCGAATAGCCCTCACATTCCGTCAACTGCCTTTGCATATCATAGACCACTTCGTCCGGCGTCCGGAATCCAAACGGCGCCGGGTTCCCGATGTTGAGCTTCAGGACACTCGTTCCGTTATCTTCCATCCTCGTCGCCTCTTCTACAACAGGTCCTCTGACGTCATATAATACATTATCGAGCTTTGTTGATTTCTTAAATTCCCTCATTTTTGTTTCTCCTTTCGGCACTCCATATTCATTTTGTTCTGTCAAATTATTCTGTTTTGCCAAGACGTTTGACGCCCCATAGAGCCATTCCATCTTAACTCCCAGCGTTTCAGCCAGAAACGCCGCAATATTTTTTCTGGGAACCGCTTTTCCGCTGACATACTGGCTCACCTGACTTTTTCCAAGCTTTACCCCTGCCGCCTCCGCGGCCCGTATCAGATCTACCTGCTTCAGCCCACACTGCTCCATCGCTTCATTCAGCCTATTCGCAAAAGTAGTGTTTTCCACTGTAAAACCTCCTTAATTAAAACCAGAAGTTCATTTTCTTGGATATTCTACCATGTCACGCGAAAAAGTTCAATGTTTTATTTAAAAAAGTTTATTTATAGTTCATTTCCCCACATATCGAAACCAAAAAGTTCATTTTATACAAGTTCCCAAAACAATATATTATTTCTTTAAAAACTACTTTGTTTTGTATCTGATACTTATCAAAACATTATGCAACAAACAAAAACACAGGCCTCTTTTTCAGATTCCTGTGTTTTATGTGTTTTATGTGTTTTATGTTTTTTAATTCAATTCCTTTATATAGCTTGCATACCTGCTCACTTCTTACTCAATCCACAAATCAAAACTGCGCGTACACAAACTTCGGCGCGCTGGACAGATTCGCCAGCATAAAATACAGATACAACGTCATCATCAACACATAGAAGCCGCACACGCTCCACAAAAACTGCAGCCGCGGACGTTCCTTAATCTTCTTGATAGAATTGATAAAGGCTTTCACAGACCATCACCCATCCTTTCTTTCCGATATGAACCCGGTCCTTGAAGAAATACTTTGTGTATTCCTCACCGGAAAAATCAGCAACCTGCGCGCCGTATTCCGCAGCTACGCCGAGTACCTTTTTATAATAGCCCTCCCGGGCCGTTTTCGGGAACCCGGTAAAATCATAGTAATAACCGTTCACCGGAAGGATGACCAACATGGGCGTGATATCAAGTTCCTGACACACCTGAAGGAAGCAGCGCAGATCATCGTATTCCGGAGAATTTTGATAACCGTTTACTGCGTCTTTGTCCTTGTCCTTTTTCTCGTCCAGATACGGCTGTATCAGTTTATAGCTGACAGCGTCCATAAAAAACTCATTCTGGTTCTCCTCCTCGCCAGCTGCTTCCGCCTGCTCGATCAGCGCTTCCCAGTCCGGAGCAATATCCTCTGACACCAGACCGTCGCCTTTTTCAATTCCTGCTGCCGTCACCTTTGTACTGATCGAAAAAAGCTCTTTTTCATACAGAAAATTCTCCCAGATCGTTTCCTGAAGATTTTCCAGAACATTGCCCTCTTTTTTCCACAATACTTTCTCATGCAGATCCACATGATCTAAGGTTTTCTGATCCACACTGCCAATCAGCTTGTGGGTTCGCTCAGAAATATAGGATCTCGTCTCCTCGCTCAGCTTCTCGTTTTCCAGCATTCCCGCATATAAGGTTTCTGAAAAACGGGATGTATACGCCTGATCGACCACGCCGGTCTTTCGGAACCACTGCGGAGAAACAATCAGAACCGCTTTTCTCATGGTCATGCTGTCTTCGATCGCTGCCAGAGTCACCGCATGGCTTAGACACTGATAATATCCTGCGCCAATCAGCATGGGATTGAAACGGTTCCCTGCAAATACCTGCGCCGGATGATACGCGGTATCTGCTCCGTGCTGAAATTCAGACGAACCGAATACCGGTATACACGCTTCGTTCATATTCTGCGTCAGCGCTGCGAGAGATTTTCCCTTCTCTTCTTCCGACCACATGGAAAACTGAGGGTTGTTTACCGCCACGCAGTTTCCAATATAAAAATGGCACCCGAGAACTGTTCCTGCAAAAAGCAAAAGCGCCACCAGAAATGCTTTTACCCGCCGCACCGTTTATCTCCTCGCTTCTACCAGAGCAAGTATTTTCTCCGGTGTGTTAATATCTCCACGTTCCACTTCAGACGGTGAAATCACGATCTCAAACTGCTCCTCCAGCTCCACCAGAAACTCTGCAAATCCCAGAGAATCCATCAATCCGGACTCAAACAGCTCCAGTTCCATGTCTTCTTTTACTCCGTCATCCTCACAAATTTCTGCAAGCAGTTCCAAAACTTCATCTCTCATGGCTTTTCTCCTCTTCCTTTCATTCAATAACTATCCAATCAGCTCCACCAGTTTTCCGGAAAACAGGAAGAAACCGAACATCACAAGCTGCATCGTTACAAACCAGGATGCCGCCTGATACCATTTCTTTGCTTTATACTTTTTATAAAAAGATGATTTTTTCTGATAAACTTCAGTGCCAGCCAGAAGCGCACCGTGATACAGGCCATACAGAATATACGAGACGCTCACGCCGTGCCACAATCCCATAATCCCCATGTTCACAAAAAACCCGACACATGCTCGCTGCAATCTGCTTGAAAACCATTTTTTCTTTGCACTGAACATCACAAACCGTGTAAACACGAAATCCCGGAACCAATGCGACAGCGAAATATGCCAGCGGTCCCAAAATTCTCGGATATCCTTGCTGATAAACGGCAGATTAAAATTGTCGGGCAATTCGATCCCAAGGATATAAGAGCTGCCCACCGCCATCAGAGAATAACCCGCAAAATCAAAAAACAGATACGCGCCGTACGCATAAGCATACACAACCCACTGATACCAGATATGTCCTGTCTCAAAATAACCCATCACTTTGTAGGCTGCAGCTGCCAGCACCATCTTATAGACGGCTCCGAGCAAAAGTTTCCAACACCCGCGGCCACACAGCTCCATATAGGCTTCCCGCGAAAGCTTTCGCGACCAGTCGGCCCCAAACCTCCTGCTCCGGTCAATCGGACCAGAGGAAAAACTTGGAAAAAATACGAGAAACGCCGTTGTCTCTGCAAACGACACTTCCTTGATCACACCGTCATACAGCTCGATCAAAATCTGAATCACGCGGAAATTCAGGTAAGAAATTCCGATAAATCCAAAAATATTCAAATGAAACAGCGGCGTCACCTTACACAATACAAGCGGCAGCAAAGCGAGCAATACCACTGCGTGATAAACGCCGGCCTTTCTTCCCTGCCTGCTGCGAAGACGCGCATAGCCAAAAATCAGCAGCATCGACCAGCCATAAAACAGCAGGAGATAAAAAAGTGATTCCGGCTTTCCCCCGAAAATAAGTGCCGCGAAGATCAACGAAACAACAAAGCCATATTGCCCGAGCGGTTTTTCCATCCATCCAAGCACTGCTGCCACCAAAAGCACCAGCACCAGAAGCAGGAAAAACGGCAGTCCTTCATAATAACTCATTCGACTGTTCCTCCGCTCTTCTGCACTTCATGATTCTTCGTCAATATTGCCTTATTTGGTTCCACACATGTAGTCTTTCTACCCAAAACGCCATCCTGAGCAAGCCGCTTCCGGTCCACCTTGCCATTATTGGTCATCGGTAATTCATCCACAAAAACAATTTTTTTCGGTATCATATAATCCGGCAGAAATTGTTTCAGATCACTGCGCAGCTTTGCCAGCTCATCCACAGTACGCTCGCTTCCTGATCCGGAAACTGACGCACAATTGTCCTCCAAAGGCCGCTTCACAATATACGCCGTCAGACTGGATACCTTCCCGCCGCGTATCCCCGGTACCACCACCGCATGTTCCACCTGCGGCAATTTGGAAATATTACTCTCCACATCCTCCAGCTCAATCCGGTATCCATGCAACTTGATCTGCAAATCAATTCTTCCGCAGTAGTACAGCATCCCGTTTTTCAAGTAGCCTTTATCTCCGGTATGATAACCTCGCACACAATGCTCAGACACAAAAAATGATTTTTCCGTCAAATCCGGCCTTCCATAATATCCTGTACTAACCGTATCGCCAAGGATAATAATCTCACCCTTTTCGCCCTCCGGCAAAACGTTTCCATCCTCATCCCATATTTCAATTTTTGTACCTGGTTTCGGACTACCAACCGGCAGAGGCTCTTCCAAAACTGCAAGTTCCTGCGTCACAAGCACATCTGTCACAGCAACTGTAGATTCCGTCGGACCGTATGTATTGATAACCTTTGCCCCTGGAAAACGTTCCTGCAGCTTCCGCGCCGTCTTGTTTGTCAGCGTCTCTCCGCAAAACAGAAACACTTCCAGTTCAGGCAGTAATTCTCGATCAAAACTCTTATCAGAAAGACAGACATCCGCAAACGACGGAGTAGAAACCCAAACCTGTGCTTTTGATGCCGCAAGCCCCTGCAGCAACGCACGATAGTCCGACTGTACTGTTTTTTCGAGACAATAAAGCGTTCCACCGCTCGCAAGCGACGTATACAGATCCATCACCGACAAGTCAAAGGAAAACGGAGCCTGATTCAAAAATACCTGTCCCTGCTTTGCCTCCGGGCTGCTCCCAAGTCCCGTGGACCAATCCAGATAATAATTCAGGCAATCTGCCGTGATCTGTACGCCTTTGGGCGTTCCTGTACTGCCAGACGTAAAGATAATATAATACGTCTCATTCCCATGCACCCAGTTTTCTTCCGCTATTACATGCAGAATTTCTTTCCCGTCTGTATTGAAACCGATCTTTTCCTTGCCTGTTGCAGAATCTGTCTTCTTCTGCTCTGCTCCTCGCCAAAAGCCGTCCTCATCACCTAAAATATGTCTCAAAGCATCCAGCCCAAGCACCTGCTTTTCTCCGACGTCCGCGCAAAGCTCCTCTGTTGCAAGCACATACCTGGACGGGAGCGCTGCAAGCGTTGCCTCCACCCGCGCATCCGGCACAGAAATATCAATCGGGCAGTACGCCCGTCCCGACTTCACACACGCCAGAAAGCATACCAGCATCCATGGATGCTTATGTCCGTACACCGCCATGGGTGTCCTGTCTTCATCCGCATGTTCCATCAACCATGCAGCCAGCCGTTCTGAGTAATCCCAGAGCTCTCCATAAGAAATCGCGTCCTCACAGCCCCGCCGAAACGCAATGCGCTGTGGATACTGTTTCGCACACTCCTGTATTTTCTTTAAAATATCCAAAAAATCACCTCATTTGTTTTTTACCTTGACTAACATAGCATGTTCATTCGTTTAATTCAACTTTTCTTTGCAAAACTTAAGGTTATTTTTAAAAATGTAAGAATTATGTTAAAAAATAACGCAAAGAGAGCCACTGTATAAACACAATGTTCGTACAGTGACCCGCTCCGTTTTCATTAAAATGATAACATCCTGCCATATCTGAAATAATCAGCTGCCTAATACACCATTTCTTTTACCACATCCGGTGTAAGACAGCCACTCAGAAGATCCGATCTGCCAGTCCAGTCGATACCAGGAACAGAATCAGCATTACGACCGGAACAACATACCGGATCATAAAACGATATAGACCGGCACGTTTAAAATGTTCTCCGTTTCGTTCTACTTCCCCTACAATCCATTCAGGGCCGATCACCCATCCAATCAGAATGCTTGTCATCAGTGAGATAAACGGCATCAGAAAACTGTTGCTGATATAATCCATGACATCCAGAAGCTGTCCCACAGAACCATTTGGAAGTTTTAATTCAAAATACAGCTTGTTGTATCCAAGGCAGATCAGTACAGCAGTGATCAGTGCATAAATACTGACAGCGCCGCACATTTTTTTACGTGGTTTATGATAAAGTTCCATACAGTTTGCAACCAGTGTTTCCATAACAGATACACAGGAAGTCAGCGCAGCAAAACCCATCATCAGGAAAAATGCGATTGCCACTGGACGGCCAAGCACACCCATTGCATCAAAAACTTTTGGCAGTGAAATGAAGATAAGGCTTGGGCCGGAAGCCATTCCATCATTCCCGAGAAAAACGAATACAGCCGGGATGATCATCATTCCTGCAAGAAACGCAACGCCAGTATCAAAAATTTCAATCTGGTTTGTCGCCTTGTTCAGATTCACTTCATTTTTTACATAAGAGCCATAAGTAATCATGATTCCCATCGAAACGCTCAGTGAAAAGAACAGCTGGCTCATGGCATCCAGAAGGATTTCCAGGAAACGTTTTACAGTCAGTCCGCTAAAATCAGGTTTGAGATAAACGGATAATCCCTGCAAACCTGTGCGGACCGTACCATCACCATCTGTATGAGACAGAGTCAGTGAAAATACAGCAATAATCAAGATCAGAAGGATCAGCCCCGGCATAATGACCTTGGAAAACTTTTCAATCCCCTTCTCCACACCGCGAAATACGATCCAGGCTGTCAGCACCAGAAAGATCAGCATAAATACGATTGGTGCAATGTCCGCAGTGATAAACGATGAAAAATATGTATCAGCAGCCGCTTCCGATCCATCTGACACAATGTATTCAAAGAAATATTTCATGATCCATCCACCGATGACAGAATAATAAGTCATAATCAGTGCCGGAACAAGAAATGTGAGATTTCCCAAAAATTTCCATTTCAGATGAAGTGCTCCAAATGCCCGAAGTGCATTTTTCTTTGTTTTTCGTCCGATTGCCACATCTGTTGTCAGCAAGACAAATCCAAAGGTCAGTACCAGCACCAGATAAACCAGTAAGAACAGACCACCGCCATCTTTTGCACAAAGATACGGGAATCTCCAGATATTTCCCACACCTACCGCGCTTCCGGCAGCTGCCAGAACGAAGCCGATTGAACCGGAAAAACTACTTCCTTTTTCTTTCATTTTCAATTTCCCCTCTTTAAGTATAAGTTAAATGAAAGGCCAGACCATTTCCAACCCAACAGCTCTATATTAACCGAAATAAATATAAGTGCAAACGCCATAAATTTCTTTATAAGAAATTTTATATCTTAAAAGTTTCTTATAACTTTACAAACATCCTATTTATTGAGTATAATTGCACAGAAAAGAAAAAAGTAAAAATAATAGATAGTATGAGGAAACAAAATGAGTGATTTTACCCGTTATGTAGGAGAACAGATACGAAAATACCGAAAGGCAGGAAAGCTGACGCTGCAGGATCTGGCGGATGCGATCCACAAAAGCCGAGCTACCGTATGTAAATACGAAAACGGAGAAATTGCAGTTGATATTGAAACATTGTATGAGATCAGCCAGGTACTTCAGGTATCAATGACACAGCTCACCGCCTATCTTCCTGAATCGACCAAGCAGGTCCTCAGCGCACCGCACAGAAACCAGAAAAGCACTTTTTTCCAGGCACAGAGATTATATTTTTATTTTTACGATGGACGTTATCAGCGGACAAAAGATGGAATCATAGACATTTACGAAAAGACAGGAGAACCGGGAAAATACGAGGCAACCTTGTCGATCTGTTCTGTGTCTGCAAATGGCAGAAGCAGTGAAACTTTTTACACGGGAAAAGTTCTTTATAGTGATATGTTAATTCGTTTTTCTTTTGTAAACCAGTATAACCCGCTGGAAGAAGACCTTTTGTATATTTTTAATCCACTGGATCTGAGAGATTTTACGACGGGACTTCTCTGCGGAATTTCCAGTACGGATCTGATGCCGTGTGCCTTTAAATGTGTGATCACACTGAAACCACAGGAACTGACAGAAGAATTCCGCCACCAGTTGCTTTTTACAAAAAAGGATCTCAAAAGAGGGGAACAGCTGAATATGTTATTGGTCGATAATATGGAAAAATAAAGCAGGGGTGCGGATACAAAAGGATATATTTCAAAATTTCCCCTTTGAAAAAAGCCACCGCACAAATCTATATTTGAACGGTAGCTTTTCTGTCATTATGTTTCCTGTTATTTATACTTCCGGCTTCTCATCTATGACACTCTCGCCTGATTCTTCCGGCTTCCCATCTGCCGCTTTTTCGCGGGAATCTTCAGATTCCTCCGGCTTCCCATCCGCTACGCTCTCGCCCGCATCTGTCGTCACCTCGGATGCTTCTGCCTCCCCAGCCTCAGGTCCTGCTGGTTCTGCAACCTCTCCCGGCAGTTCGATCACAGGGGGAAGCTTTGTCTCCTGTTCTTTTCCTTCTTTCTCGGAAATCCTGGAAACTGGTTCTTTTTCATCTGTCTCCTCAATTCCCTCCACCTCGCGGAATATCTTCATAAATTCTTTTCCGGTGATGGTCTCTTTTTCAATCAGGAACGCTGCGATCTGATCAAGGGCCGCACGATGCTCTGTAAGCAGACGTTTTGCCTCATCATAAGAATCTTTGAGTACCTGCATGACCTCCTGGTCCACATCTGCCGCAGTAGCCTCGCTGCAGTTCATGATGGGGCGGTTATCCAGGTACTGGTTCGCCTGTACCTCCAGTCCCATCAGACCAAAACGCTTTGACATTCCGTACTGTGTTACCATCGCACGCGCAATCCGCGTCGCTTTCTCAATATCATTTGCCGCACCTGTTGTCACGGTATCAAACACAATCTCCTCAGCAGCACGACCGGCCACGAATTCCACCAGCATTGCACGGATTTCTTTTTCCGTATTCAGATATTTTTCTTCTTCCGGTACATTCATCACATAGCCGAGCGCTCCCATCGTACGCGGCACGATCGTGATTTTCTGAACCGGCTCGGAATGCTTCTGAAGCGCGCTCACAAGCGCATGGCCAACCTCATGATAAGAAACTATTCTCCGCTCCTCTTTGCTCAAAATACGATCTTTCTTTTCCTTGCCGACCAGAACGATCTCCACTGATTCGAACAAATCCTTTTGCGATACGGCCTGACGCCCCTTCTTGACAGCGAGAATAGCAGCCTCATTGATCATATTCGCAAGATCAGAACCCACTGCCCCGGAAGTCGCCAGTGCGATTGCTTCCAGATCCACGGTCTCATCCATATGAACGTCCTTCGCATGCACTTTCAGGACATCTACACGACCCTTGAGATCCGGACGATCCACAATAACCCGACGGTCAAAACGACCCGGACGCAGAAGCGCCTGGTCAAGTACCTCCGGACGGTTCGTCGCTGCAAGTACCAGAAGTCCCTTGGACGTATCAAAACCATCCATCTCTGCCAGAAGCTGATTCAAAGTCTGCTCACGCTCGTCATTTCCGCCGCCGTAACGGCTGTCACGGCTCTTTCCGATCGCGTCAATCTCGTCAATAAAAATGATACACGGCGCGTTTTTCTTCGCCTCTTCAAACAGATCGCGGACACGGGACGCACCCACGCCGACAAACATTTCCACAAAATCAGAACCGGAAAGTGAGAAAAACGGACATTTGGCCTCTCCTGCAACCGCCTTCGCCAAAAGCGTTTTACCAGTTCCTGGAGGTCCGACAAGCAAAGCTCCCTTTGGCAGTTTCGCGCCAATCGTCGTATATTTTCCGGGATGCTCAAGGAAATCCACAACCTCCTGCAGAGATTCCTTTGCTTCCTCCTGACCTGCAACGTCCTTGAACGTCACACCTGTTTCTTTCTGAACATACACCTTGGCCTTGCTCTTTCCGACACCCATGATGCCGCCGCTTCCACCGCCCATCCTGCGCATGACAAACGCAAACAAAATCCAGATAAACAAAAGCGGCAGAATAAAGGTAACTACCACTTCCAGTATCAGATTGGAAGTCGTATCGGGTATCTCCCTTTTAAAAGCCACACCTGCTGCCACAAGCCGCTTTACCAGATCCGGGTCATTCGGATTTCCTGTATAATAAGACAGGCTTCCATGCCCCTGCAGCTTATCCACCACCTCACCGATCGCGTTCTGTTTGAACTCGATCTTCGTGGAAGTGATGACCACGCTCTCCACCATTCCCCGGTCCAGGCGGTTTAAAAACTCATCATAAGTCGTCTCAACCGCTGTCGTGGAATTCCTCAGATTATTGAACATCGCCATGACTAGAAGCGTAATAAGAGAAATCACCAAAAATACCGTAAATGTGGATCGATTTTTATTCGGCCCGTTCTGATTTCCATTTCCGCCGCCGGACGGACGATTGTCTTTTTGCTGGTTGTTATCCATGCTCTCCTCCTCATCTGACCCTGCCAATCATACCATATATGTTATGCAGGTTCATTGATGCAAACTCGCAAAACTTATACCTTATTGAATATGAGCAGTTCAATACGTATATATGTTTGCTCGTTGACATATCGCTGCCGCGAAATAAAGGAAGTTCCTTCAAAACTTCCGACATGTTACATTATAAAGATACGTTTGGCATAAATCAATACCGGAAATATAAATGTTTTCTAAATTTCTGTGAACAATACCTATTACAGCCAAATGGAGCTGTGGCACGAAGGTTTTATATTTCCTTCATACCACAGCCCCATTTTTCAAATGCTTTTTATTTCTCTTTAATCTGTCCGTGCAGTTCCTGCAAAGATTTCACCTCACCGGCGCCGCGCGTCTTCATGACTTTAATACCGCTTGCAGTCGCTTTTGCCGCAGCTATCGTGGTCATGTAAGGAATCTTCTTGCGGATAGCTGCTTTTCTCAGATAGCTGTCATCCCAGCCGTGTTCCTCTCCTCCCGGCGTGTTGACAATCATATCAATCTTGCCATTCGTAATGAGATCCAGGATGTTCGGTCTACCTTCCTGCAGTTTATGTACCAGATCTGCCTCAATCCCTGCTTCCGCCAGCACACGCTTCGTATGCTTCGACGCCAGGATGCGGAAACCACACGATGCGAAATCTTTTGCAATCTCAGCTACCTCCGGCTTATCCTTATCGTTTACGCTGATCAGCACCGTACCGGACAATGGAAGTCTCGTCTGTGTCGCCTCCTGAGCCTTGTAGAATGCCTCGCTCCAGCTGTCGGAAAGTCCCAGAACCTCGCCGGTTGAACGCATTTCCGGTCCCAACAGCGGGTCAACCTCCGGGAACATATTGAACGGGAACACAGCTTCCTTCACTCCGTAATACGGAATATTCTGCTCCTTCAGCTCCGGCACCGGTGAAGTTCTTCCTGTCAGCTCACCGGTCATAATATCGATCGCCAGCGGCACCATACGGATATTGCAAACCTTGGATACTAGCGGAACGGTACGCGATGCCCGCGGGTTGGCCTCCAGTACATATACTTTATCATTCTCGATCGCGTACTGCATATTCATCAAACCACTGACATGCATCTCCTCCGCAATTCTGCGGGTGTATTCCTTGATAGTAGCCACACTTTTCTCGCTCAGATGGCGGGAAGGGATGATACACGCAGAATCCCCGGAATGTACGCCTGCCAGCTCAATATGCTCCATCACCGCAGGTACAAACGCATGCGTACCGTCACAAATTGCGTCCGCCTCACACTCGATAGCATGCATCAGAAAACGGTCGATCAAAATCGGACGATCCGGTGTCACGCCCACGGCTGCTTTCATGTATCCAACCATACTTTCCTTATTATAAACCACTTCCATTCCACGGCCGCCCAGCACGTAAGAAGGCCGCACCATCACCGGATATCCAATCCGCTCTGCGATCTCCAGCGCATCTTCTACGGTAACTGCCATGCCAGATTCCGGCATCGGAATTTCCAGCTTCTCCATCATAGCGCGGAACCGGTCGCGGTCCTCAGCCAGATCAATGACTGCCGGTGGCGTCCCGAGGATCTTCACGCCGTTTTTCTCCAGATCAGAGGCCAGATTGAGCGGTGTCTGTCCGCCAAACTGAGCAATCACGCCCACCGGTTTTTCTTTATTGTAAATACTCAGCACATCCTCCAGCGTCAGCGGCTCAAAATACAGCTTGTCAGAAGTATCGTAGTCCGTAGAAACGGTCTCCGGATTACAGTTGACAATAATCGTCTCAAATCCCAGCTTTTTCAATGCCAGAGCTGCGTGCACACAGCAATAATCAAATTCAATTCCCTGTCCGATACGGTTCGGGCCGCCGCCGAGAATCATGATTTTCGGTTTATCACTGTTGACCGGGTTTTTATCCGGCGCATTGTAGGTCGAATAATAGTAAGCGCTGTCCTTTGTTCCGCTCACATGGACGCCCTCCCAGGCCTCTTCCATGCCGAGCGCAATACGGCGGTTCCGCACATCCTCCTCCGGAATATCCAGAATTTTGCCCAGATATTTATCTGAAAAGCCGTCCTTTTTCGCCTGAATCAGCGCAGCATCCTCCGGAAGGCTGCCCTTTGCTTTCAGAAGCGCTTCCTCCTCCATGGCAAGCTCTCTGATCTGCTCCAGGAAATAGTGTTTGATCTTAGTCTGCTGATAAATCTCCTCGATATCAGCGCCTTTTCTCAGAGCCTCATAAATAATAAAATAACGGTCGCTGCTCGGAGTGTACAGCATCTTCATCAGTGCACTCAGGCTTTGCTCATGGTAATTCTTCGCATACCCGAGACCATAACGTCCGGTCTCCAGGCTCCGGATTGCTTTCTGGAACGCCTCTTTAAAATTCTTACCAATGCTCATCACTTCGCCTACCGCGCGCATCTGCGTGCCGAGCTTGTCTTCCACGCCTTTAAATTTCTCAAATGCCCAGCGGGCAAACTTGATTACTACATAATCCCCGTCCGGCACGTATTTATCCAGCGTACCGTACTTTCCGCACGGAATGTCCGCCAGCGTCAGACCCGTTGCCAGCATCGCGGAAACAAGGGCAATCGGGAAGCCTGTCGCCTTGCTTGCCAGAGCAGAGGAACGCGACGTTCTCGGATTAATCTCAATAATAATATCACGGTCTGTCACCGGATCGTGCGCCCACTGCACATTCGTACCGCCGATGACCTGAATCGCCTCCACAATCTTATACGATTTCTCCTGCAAACGCTTCTGTACCTCCTCGGAGATTGTCAGCATCGGAGCGGAGCAGAACGAATCGCCCGTATGTACGCCCAGCGGGTCAATATTCTCAATGAAACATACCGTAATCATGTTATTATCCTGGTCACGGACTACCTCCAGTTCCAGCTCCTCCCAGCCGAGAATGGATTCTTCTACAAGTACCTGTCCTACCAGGCTGGCCTGCAGGCCGCGCGCGCAGACCTTCTTCAGCTCTTCCACATTGTATACAAGACCGCCTCCGGTACCGCCCATCGTGTAAGCCGGACGGAGCACAACCGGATATCCGAGCCGGTCTGCAATCTCCAGCGCCTCCTCTACCGAGTAGGCTACCTGGCTCTGCGCCATCTCAATGCCCAGACTTTCCATCGTCTTCTTGAACTCAATCCGGTCCTCGCCGCGCTCAATCGCATCCACCTGAACGCCGATTACTTTTACATTGTACTTGTCCAGCACACCGGTCTTTGCCAGCTCAGAACAAAGATTAAGACCGGACTGTCCGCCAAGATTTGGCAATAACGCGTCTGGTCTCTCTTTTTCGATAATGCGCTCAATACGCTCTGCGTTGAGCGGCTCAATATAAGTAACGTCAGCAATTTCCGGATCCGTCATGATCGTCGCCGGATTTGAATTCACCAATACGATTTCATAACCAAGGCTCCTGAGGGCTTTACAGGCCTGGGTTCCGGAATAGTCAAATTCACACGCCTGACCGATAATGATCGGGCCTGAGCCGATAATCAATACCTTGTGGATGTCTGTTCTCTTTGGCATCGCTTTGTCCTCCTTCATGGTTTCGACACATTTTCACAAATTTTATCCCGCCTATTATACAGAGAAAAATGGGAAAAAGCAATACCTGTAATTTAAAAATAAGTGAAACCTTACATAATATTCTTAAATCTTCTTTTATTACCTCAATCTACTTTGCCGTCACCTTACACTTTACAGTAATCTTTCCTGACTTCACTGTAATTTGATTAGAGCTACATCCCACAAAACCAAAAGCCAGACACACCACCACCAAAGAAATAACTAATTTTTTCATTGCTATAACTCACCTCTACTGGATATAATTAATGAATACTGCAAGTGCAAGAATACCGCATATAAGCAATACCCAAAGGCTGCTAATAATCATTCCGATAATGTTTACGGCACTTCTGCTATTGTGGTCTTTGACACAAATGGTGGATAAAACAAACCCAACCAATACAGACGCTATATTCACGCCTGCCCAGACCGAACGCACTCCATCAGATAATGCAATGTTCAATAAGGATGGAATAAAGGTCGCCAATGGCAACACGCTAATGACAACTGCCGCTATACTCATTTTTTTGAATTTCTTATTTTCCATAATCGAATTACCTCATTTCTTTTTTACCAAAGCGTGTAACCGCTACTACAAGTACCAAAGCAAAAATCATCATTGCACACGGCAAAAACGGAAACAACTGAAAAGCTGTACTGTCGCCTCCTGTGGTAAAATCATGCAAAGAACATGAAACCAAATAGCCGCTGTAACAATAGGGATAGGCTATCCAGAGCGGTGTGTTTGCTACCAAAACGCTGGGAATAACAAGCAGTAAGTTCAGTCCGACAGAAAGCAGCAGCTTGCTGAACAGTACCGTAATTGCCCACATAATGGCTATGCTCGGTAGCATCGTAAGAAACAGACCGATGCTCCATTTCAGCAAATACATGACGGGTAACGTTTCTATAATTCCTGCACTTTGCGTTGAAATCAATCCTGCAACAACAAATACACCAAGGAACACAACCATTTCCATAAATAAATAAAATAACAACACACAAAATTTTGCGGCGGAAAGTGCATATCGGCTGACAGGCAATGCCAACATTTTTAATATTCCGTTGTTCCCCGTTTCACGCCCCGCAAGCATTACGCAAACAACAATCATACTGAATGGGAGCAGATAATAGGCATATACCAAAGCACTTTGGATAAACATTGCCGCCCAGGCATTGGTGTATTCCGGCGTAAAATAACTGTGTAGATTTGCAACTCCAGAAACCACTACCAATATAGGAGCAATGAAAATCAGAGGAACGATTTTACCTCTCTTAACTTTTATAAATTCAATTTTGAGCAATTCCCAAAAACTCATATCAGCACCTCCTATTCATAGCGCAGTTTTTTTGTCGTCCATAATCCTGCAAAAAGCAGGACGGCTGTTTCAACCAATGCTATTATTACAATAGTCATATCCGCCTGTGCGTTCATTGCAACGGCAGGCTTCAACATAACTACAAATGGATGAACGCATAACCACTTTATATTTGATGTTGCCAATGCCATTCCGCTTAAAAAACCTGCCACTCCAATGCCAAGCGGTATCCACATATTTTCAAATCGAGAGGATACGAAAATCATAAAAGCTAATACGGGCATAGATGTCGTAAATGAATATCCTGCAAAAGACAGCAGCGTTCCAAGTTCAAATGTTCCTTGTGGCAAATCCGTTATTCCAATTTTAGCAAGAGCCAAGTGCTGCAAGCCTACTGCAAGCAGAAGCATAACGGTCAAAATCAAAAACTTGCAAAAGTACATAACAGGAACACTCATTGGCAACATATACATCTTTTTTACGGCACTCCCCTTAAATTCCATGTTATAAATAATGCAGGAAGCAACGATAACGCCAAACATATTTAATATCATAATCATGCCGTAAACTTGCGTAAGGAGAACATCCATAGGGGCTAACGGCAAATTAAGCAGCGTATCTTTCCGCACAACAAAGTTTACAAGTGCATATGCCGCACCCAAAATTCCAACCGCAAGCATTATCAGAATAACGCCTGTCCTTTTTTCTTTCCGAAGTTCAATAGATAACGCCCTCATAATATTGCCCTCTGCTTTCTGCTTGCATTATCCTTATCTACCATACTCAGAAACATATCTTCCAGATTATCAGCGGAAAATCCAGACTGCATTGCGTTTTGGCGTAAGCTATCCAGACTGCCCTCAAAAAGCAGACGCCCATGATTGAGTATTCCTATATCGTCTGCCATCAGTTCAATTTCAGACAGCATGTGAGAGGAAATAAGAATGGTACAATCATAAAGGGCGGGCAGTGATTTAATCAAATTTCGGATTTCATGTATGCCAGACGGGTCAAGCCCGTTCGTAGGCTCATCCAAAATTAAGATAGGGGGTCTGCCAAGCAATGCACCTGCAAGTCCTAATCTCTGCTTCATACCCAACGAATATTTTTTAGCAAGTCGGCTGCCAAACTCAGAAAGACCTACCAATTCTAATGCGTCCTCAACTGCACTTTTAGGCAATCCCAAAATACGTCTTATAATATCCAAGTTTTCTCTGCCTGTTAAGTTTGCGTAAAAGGACGGTGATTCAATGAAAGAGCCAACCTCTTTCAAGATAGAAAGACGGTCATTCGGAAACCTTTTGCCGTCAATTTCAAAGTTCCCTTTTGTTGGGGCAGTAAGCCCTAAGAGCATTTTCATCGTGGTGGATTTTCCCGCTCCATTCGGTCCTAAGAAGCCATAAATACTCCCTTTCCGAATATGCAGAGAAACATCATTCACTGCAACAAAAGATTTGTACTTTTTTGTCAACTGCTCCGTTTTGATAATATAGTTGTTCATAGCAACATCTCCTTTCTGTCCTTATGGTACAGCACCAACCTTGTGGCAACCTTCTCTCTACCTTACATTTACCTTACTTTTTCTGTTGGACTAAAAATCTTCATAGTTTTATGGTATAATGGAAATCGTAAAGGGGGTCGCCTTATGAGAAATGATTATTTGTTGGACAAACGCATACTGCTTGTAGATGATGAGCAGGAGCTTTTAGATATGGTTGTATCTATTTTAAGAGAAGCAGGCTTTTGCCAAATAGCAACAGCCAGAACAGTAAAAGGTGCTCTTGATTTGGCAGACAGCTTTCAGCCTAAACTTGCCATTCTTGATGTAATGCTTCCAGATGGCAATGGATTTTCATTAGCGGAAAAACTAAAAGATGGGTATCCAATACTGTTTTTAACTGCCTGCGGCGAAGATGATGATAAGCTCAAGGGGTTCGGTCTTGGAGCAGACGATTATGCTATTGATTTAGAAAAACATAAAAATAAAACAGTAATACCTGTATGAAAACACAAGTATTCTACCTGTCCGTCAGGCAGGTTTTTCAAAGAATATTAACAGGCTGGATGTTTATTTTGCTACAAGTTCCGGATAGATTTTTCTTTTGGTTTCGATCAGCGCACCCATTACACGGCGTCCTTTATCGCTGACCAGATACCTTCTTGAATGAGGAACTTTCCGAATCAGTCCATGCGCCCTTAATTTTGTAAATTCCCTGCTGGTTTTTCCTTTTACCTTGGCAGAATCGGGATTAGCCCTATTGGTTGAATGGCGGATTTCCCTGTTCGTAAACCCACGGATGAGATATTTCCCATCCGAAACGGACTCAAAGAGAAGAAACGTCTCGGCAGACCAGACATTATATCCGCTGTAGTTTCTCCCTCCCAGTTTTTTCCGACAACAGATACTGTTGATCTCCTTTTCAATGGTTTTTGCCGGGATTATGTTCTGCATGGAATCCAGAAAACGCTTATTTGCTGCTTTGGAAATTTCAGCATACCGGTATAAGTTAGCGATAGACTTACCCATGGGAACCCACCGTTTGGATGTAGTTCCGTCTTCATGTTGTACATCCTTATAGACCTTGAATTCCCTCGGGTCATTAATGGTCATTTCTACCCGCAGGCAGCTGAATTTATCATACATCTTGATACTGTTGGACTTCATTTTGAATTTAATCCTCCAGCCTTCTGGGCGCTTACGGTAATCGGAGACTGCCTCTCCCTGAAACTTATGGTGAAGTTTACGCCCAAGAAAAGAAAAAATATCCGTACAGTTGAAGTCATAGAATGCGTGGCCTACCAGGGATGGATAAATATCCTCCAAAGCCTCCCGGCTCTTAAACATAACATCGGTAGCGTACTCGCATTGATCCACACACCAGTGGTATCCCTGGTGGAAGGTTTTTTCAATCGTATCAAGATAAGGGTTCACTTTATGTGCAAAGAGGTCAAGCTGCCTGCACAGGCTTTTGGAATCAAACCTGTCGGCAAGCTCCTGTGCCTTTTTTATGTCGCTGATTTCGTAAAAGGAGTTGTCATACATCTGGTAAGAGATGCCGTTTTGCTCAAAGACATGCTTCATCAATTCCCGCCCATTGATATAGACCTGGATAAGAAAAGGGAACCATGTCTGGAGCTTGACATGCATGAAGCCGAAATGCTTATCAAGGAAATAGAAGTAATAGTATTTGCATTTGCGGTTTACTGTGTCAAGGGAAAGCAGCCCGTTGTCATGTTTTTTAGGCTGCAGAGTCTGGCAGTATTCCACTACTGAGAGGATACAGATGAGGCCCTCATCCACCGGATGTTCTTCAAGAGCCTGTAAAGCTGCCTGTTCCTTTGAAGTTTTAGAAGATGTAAGGTAAATCAAAGGCCGTTTATCAGAAGCAGCCATATTTTCTGCATAGGAGACAATATCCGCAGTTACCTGATTGGCATAAGACGAAAAATCTTTAAGCAGGACATTTTGTTCAGAGAGGAAAAATCCTTTTCCGGAAGTGGAAAAGAACTGGCGGATATGGCCTTTGATGATCATCCTGTCAAAAAAGGAGAATGTGCCATTGATTTTATCTTTATATTGTTCTAAAATAGTGTTCATAGGATCATCCTTTCGTATGAATGCTTGCAGGGGAATTTAGTTCCCGATGGAT
Source organism: Blautia sp. St.27G3 (assembly GCF_059728505.1). NCBI lineage: Bacteria > Bacillati > Bacillota > Clostridia > Lachnospirales > Lachnospiraceae > Blautia > Blautia sp. St.27G3. Next base: position 1,521,586 of record NZ_BAAGFO010000001.1, read on the forward strand.
TGGTACGCAGATACCGTATAAGTGCATTATAGCACGTGCATCTACGAATAGGATGATTCTTTTGTTTTTATAGTTTGATTGCAGCCAGCGGCTGCGGTATGTTGTAAAACCATTTCTGCCAAAGGAACTGCTTTTCCGCATCATGGCAATTTTAAGAAGAAGTTACAAAGAGGAAAATCCACTTGTTAAACTTCATGGAAGCCAGATTGACTTTTCACGGGCTGAAGTAATAAAAAACGGAGAGCATATTCCATTGACCGCAAAAGAGCATGATTTACTGTCGGCTTTATATCGTAATGCAGGACGGATTGTAACGATTGATACCTTATGCGAAGCTGCATGGGGAGATAACCCGTTCGGATATGAAAATTCCTTAATGGCACATATCCGCCGTATCAGAGAGAAAATAGAGTTAAATCCCTCTCAGCCTATTTCATTGGTAACAATAAAAGGATTGGGATACAAACTGGTTGTGGAAGGGAGATAACATGAACAATTTACCGAAACTTATACGGCGTTTTTCGGGCATTCTTTTGTTGAGCTTTGTGCTGCTGGTACTTGGTAATTTTACTGTATTGGCATTCCTTATGGCTTGGCAGTCGCCCTCTGTTGCTGATTCTCCATATAATGTAGCAATACGGACAGGCAAGGCGTTTCAGTTATCCGAAAACGGATATACATTGCAGGAAGATATTTGCACACAATTAAAAAAGCAGGATATATGGGCGTTTGTTGTTGATAATAATACTCTGCAAATCGTGTGGAAAACGGAAAATATTCCCAATACAATACCTGTCAGCTATTCATTGTCTGATATAGCTGATTTGTCTGTCGGATATCTTGATGGGTATCCTACTTATACGGGCGAAACAGAAAATGGCATTGTTGTTCTCGGTTATCCGAAAGACAGCTTCTGGAAACATACAAGGGCGAGTTGGAACTATAACTTTTTTGCCCACTTACCACAAATTGTTTTCCTTGTTTTGACCGTCAATATTGGGATTATCCTGTTAATTTATATGTTGGCAAATATGAAATTCTTAAAACCTGTAAAACCGATTACAAAGGGCATACAAGATTTATCTATCGGAGAGCCTGTCCACATTCCAGAAAAAGGTCTGCTTTCTGATATTTCTGCCAATATCAATCGGACTTCTAATATATTGCAGGAACAGCGACAACAGTTAAAGAAAAAGGAAACTGCCAGAGCAAACTGGATTGCAGGAGTTTCACATGACATTAGAACTCCACTGTCTATGGTTATGGGCTATGCGGGACAGCTAAAAGATGATACAAATTTGACTGACGAAGAACGCCAGAAGGCGGAAGTCATTGTAAAGCAAAGTAAGCGTATGCAGAACTTAATCAATAACCTTAATCTTGCTTCAAAGTTAGAGTACAATATGCAGCCGATAAATTCTGCAAAGCAAAATCTGATTGCTATTGTCCGCCAAGTCGTTGTCGATTTTATCAATATGGATATTGAGGACAAATACCCGATTGAATGGCAGACAGATGAAGCCTTAACGGTATGCCCTGTAAACGCTGATAGAGACTTATTAAAACGTGCAGTCAGCAATCTCATTCAAAACAGTATCACTCATAATGAACAGGGTTGTAAAATCTTTATTTGTGTTACGGCTGATAACGATTATTACACCGTAACCGTTTCGGATGATGGTGTTGGAGCAACGGATGAATTGATAGAAAAGCTCAACAAAACACCGCATTATATGCTTTGCGATGAGAACACAAACGAGCAACGGCACGGTTTAGGATTGCTTATTGTTAAGCAAATTGTATCTGCTCATGGTGGAACAATCGCTATTATAAATAATTCTTATGGGGGATTCTCGGTAAAATTGGCATTGCCAAAGTCAAAATAGACGTATAAAGCCGATATGCTTTTGAAAGCGTATCGGCTTTTACGAATTTTAATCTCTTATTACAAGATATTATATCGTAAGCGTCAAATAAGAACGTGTAGTGAAATATTTGGCGTTCTCTTGTAAACTTAGGGTTAGAGTTTTTAGAGTCCGCTCTCGAAACTCTAAATCTAAGAAAAAGGGGCGAACCCATGGATATTTCATCTTTAACTCCTGATAAACAGGTAAAACTTCAGTACTGGCTGGACGTGATCCGGCAATGCAGAGCCTCCGGCCTGACAAACCAGGCATGGTGCGAACAGCATGATATCTCTTTAAAAAGCTATTATTACTGGATCGCAAAGATTCGGAAGCTGGCGCTTGAGGAACTGCCCCGAAAGAGTCATGGATGCAGGCCGGTAATGGAGCAGACTGCGTTGATGCCGGATGCGGCTCCGGAATTTACGGAAGTATCCCTTCGCGGCAGACAGGATTTCTGCGCCACTCCTGCAGCAGTGCTCCATACCGGTACTGTGACTGTTGAACTCTTTGAAGATACTCCCCGGGAGTTGCTGGAGGCTGTCCTGAAAGCAGTGCGGTCATGTTAGGAGACCTCTCCGGGGTGGAAAAAATTTATCTGCACACCGGGTACACGGATATGAGAAAACAGCTGGACGGCCTGGTAGATATCATAAAATACAGCTTTCAGCTTGATCCTTACAGCAATTCCTTATTCCTTTTCTGCGGGAAGCGTGCGGACCGGATCAAGGCAGTCCACTATGAAGGGGACGGCTTCTGCCTTTTCTATAAGCGCTACGAAAACGGCCGTCTAAAGTGGCCGCGCACAGGTGAAGAAGCCAGACAGATCTCCCATCAGCAGCTGCGCTGGCTGCTGGAGGGTCTGAACCCGGAACAGCCAAAAGCAGTGCGCAAATGGGCTCCTACAAAGCCCGGAAAAACCGGGAATTCCTTATAAGTGCTGGAAAATCCTGCTGTTTTATAGTATAATGAACCTATCAGAAAAAAGAAGGTTTTCAGCCCATGCCGGATACAGCACAGGAGTACAAAAAGCAGATCAAAGAACTGGAACAGCAGGTCCTGCTCCTTAAGGAGCAGGTTGATTTCCTTACCCGTAAACTTTATGGGACAAAGTCAGAGAAGACGTCTGCCCTTGAAATAGAGGGACAGATGTCTCTTTTTAATGAAATGGAATCCTGTGCTGATCCGGATGCCCATGAGCCGGATTTGGTGGAGGTCGAAAAACATCTGCGTAAAAGGAAATATGCCGGCCAGCGGGAGAAGCTGATAAAAGACATTCCCCGCAGCAAAGTGCTCCACACGATCGATGAGCGTGAACAGATCTGTGAAAGGTGCGGGAGCGCCATGGTAAAAGTCGGTGAGGAGTTTGTCCGTACTGAAGTACAGTTCATTCCTGCCAGCCTAAAAGTGGTCGATCATTACCGGGAAACTTATGAATGCAGGGTATGCCGAAAAAACGGAACACCTTATATGGAGAAGTCTCCGATGCCCTGTCCCCCGGTCATGCACTCCCTTGCATCTGCTTCCACGATTTCGTGGCTCATCCACCAGAAGTTTGAACTGGGTATCTCCTTATACCGCCAGGAAAAGGAATGGGGGGCCATGGGACTGTCATTAAGCAGGGCGACGATGTCGAACTGGCTCATGGTCGTCTATCGGGACTGGCTTTCCCATGTGGTCGGTCATCTCAGGCAGGAACTTCTGAAACAGGAGTATCTGCACATTGATGAAACCCGCGTACAAGTGCTGATGGAACCAGGGAGGAAGAACACTTCGGATTCTTATATGTGGGTCTACTGCAGCATCAGGGACTGCAAACAGCCGGTCCGATATTTTGAGTACCAGCCGGGGAGGGGTGGGAAATATCCCGAAGCGTTTTTAAAAGGCTACACCGGATATATCCATACGGATGCTTATTCCGGATACAATGGAGTGAGGGAGGTCACAAGATGCCTGTGCTATACCCATCTGCGCCGCGCTTTTGTGGACGCGCTGCCAAAAGACATCCATGACCCGGAAGCTTCCAAACCCGCGGAAGCAGTCTTGCGGCTGAATAAGTTGTTTGAGATAGAAAAGGAATTGGACGGCCTTCCCCCGGAGCAGAAGAAAAAAGAACGGCTTAACCGCGAGAAACCGCTTCTCGAGGCTTTCTGGTCATGGGCAGAGATAAACTCTGACGGAGAACTGCCAAAGTCGAAACTCCATACCGCTTTCCATTATGCCCTGAACAACCGGCAGGAGTTCTTCAACTATCTTGAGGATGGGAACTGTTCCATCAGCAACTCTCTAGCGGAGAACTGTATCCGTCCGTTTGTGATCGGCCGTAAGAACTGGCTGTTTGCGGGAAGCCCGAAAGGTGCTGCCGCAAGTGGAGGGATCTACACCCTGGTCGAGACAGCGAAAGCCAATGGACTGGATGCAATGAAATATATCAAATATATCCTATCAGATATGCCGGGGAGTACATTTCTTGAAAATCCGGAATATCTGGATGATTATCTGCCATGGGATCCCATGGTACAGGAACGTTGTCGATAACCACTGCCCTTTTAGTATAGAGGGTTGGTGGTTATTTTTGATGTTGTATCATTTTAGTTGACACCTTACACTCAAGGATTTGATGTATAATCAAAAAGAAATAAGGAGGCAACTACAATGGCAAAAAAACAACGGAAATACGACATGGAATATAAAATCCAAGCCGTAAAATTAGCAAAAGAGCTTGGCGGTGCAAAAGCTGCAGCCGAGTTAGGTATCCCTGAAAACACTATATATGCGTGGACAAAGGCTGCCAGAGAGGGAAGACTGAATGTCGGTTCCGGCTCACATACTCCGGAAACTGCCTTGAATCTTGCAGAAGAACTGGCTCTCCTACGCAGACAGGTCAAGGAGCAGGAAAAGGAAATCCGCCGCCTGAAAGAGGAAAACGAATTTCTCGAAGAGGCAAGCGCTTTTTTCGCCGCCAGCCGTCGGAAGTCTGCAAAAGGCAGAGAATGATGTTCCTTACCATAAAAACCAAGGACGGCGTTATAAAGGGAAAGATTTCTTTCTACTGCCGGATGCTGAAAGTAACCCGGCAGGGATTTTATAAATATCTGGCAGACAAAGACCGTCCGTGGAAATACCAGCAGTTAGCTGATGCCATGAGGACAGTCGTGTCTGAGGATGAATGCAACGACACTTACGGACGGATCCGTATGTATCAGGCGCTTCTTTTAAAACAGACGGAAGGTGTCCACCTTCCCAGTGAACGCACTGTCTACCGCATCATGGAAGAGATCGGGCTGAGCCATCGCCCGAAACACCGACCAAATGGGATCACCAAAGCAGATCGTGAGGCGCGTAAATCTGAGGACCTGCTGAAAAGGGATTTCAAATCCAGGGAACCACTCAAAAAATGTATCACGGACATAACCGAGATCAAAGCAAGAGATGGAAAACTCTATGTATCTGCCATATTTGACTGTTTCGATGCTGCAGTTCTGGGCATGGCAATGGATACAAACATGAAAGCCGTACTATGCGAGCGTACGCTTACCAATGCGGTCCGGTCTTACCCGGCGCTCAGGGGAGCCATCATCCATTCTGACCGTGGATCTCAGTACACCAGTGAGACCTACCGCAGGGCAGTAGCAAAGTATGGCATTCTCCAGAGCATGAACAGCGCCGGCGGACGCTGCCATGACAATGCCCGTTGCGAGAGCATGTGGGCTCGGATGAAGGAAGAACTCATCTATGGGAGGCATGACACAGAAAAAATGACAGTAGAGGAACTGAAAACCCTCATCTGGAGATATTTCATCAGTTATTGGAACAACAGGAGGATATGCTCTTCCAATGATGGGCTTCCTCCTATGGTCAAGCGGCAGAGATATTATGAAGCTCTGGATACTGCTGCTTAGGCATTGATATCCTTGCAAAAAAAGTGTCAACCAATATTGACAATATCAATCTCCTCAACATCGAGCTGAATCTGGACGAGAAAGATACCCCCGTCATGGATACCGAGCCGGAGCAGGAAACCGAACCGCCCGAAAAGAAAACGCCGAGCCGTGAGCGGTAAATTTGCCGTTTGCACATTTGTATTGCAGGATTCTGGGCAGTATAATAGGTGGCGATAAGAAAAATCGGAGGTGAGGAAAATGTCTGATGTGTTCAGATTTGAGACTTTTGTAGACGTCCACGGCAGCATCTTCAACGAATATCTAAGCTCTGTCACCGCCAAGCTGTCAAAGGAAGATAAGGAATACCAAGTCCTGCAAGCCAAGATTGAGGGAATCTATGAGAAATATCCCAAGGTCTTAGGCGTGTTCGACAGCGAGACGGAAAGTGAATTGACCGAGGAAGAATGTGCGGCTCTCATTGAAGTGATGGAGCTGAAGAACCAGCTCACGGACATGGAGATGCAGGCGGTGTACTTCCGTGGCTGCTATGACAGTGTGGGATATCTGAAAAAAACTGGGATTTTATGACGGACTGAATCGAAGAAAGGACGGCGTTGGCGTGGAGCTGATGCCGTCTTTTACATAGATAAAATATAGAAAAATTTTTGCATATGTGGTAATATGCTCTTTGTCAGTAGATATGGCACAAAATTATATAAGGGAGATGGTACGATGATTTACGATGAGATAGCAATGAATAATGGTGTTATATTTCAACGTGCTGTTGATGTTTTGAATACTCAAATGAAGTTCGGACTTGCGAATATGTCATCAGCAAATGGGATAATGAGCGGTGCTTTAGATGCAGCTCTTATAGTTCCAATAGCTGTCAATGGAGCTTTTGCGTGTGAGCTTTTTATGAAATCTATGCTTCCCAAAGACACACGAGGACATAAACTTGATGGTTTGTTTGATTTGTTAGAAAACAGCCTTAAAGATGAAATAAGAAATTTGACAGTAGATAGAATGAAAAAAATCAGTTCAGAATATTGTGATACAAATTTCCAAGAAGATTTGATTCATAATAGTAATGTATTTGCTGAGTGGCGATATTTTCACGAGGGAAATACTAATTCCGTAGGCTTTCAATTCATTCTGTCGTTTATGAAATCAATATTTGACGTGGTGAATAAAGAGAGAAAGAAATGAGAATCTGATTTTGCAATCTACATAGCCGAGAGGTTTTCTTCCACGAAAGCCCCTCGGCTAAATTCATTTCTGGAGGTGATTTTATTTGAATGGGAAGTAACCGCTACGTTCAGTTTGACCCCGCCGTGATTGAACAGGCACGGCAAATCGACCTGCTTTCCTACCTGCAACGGTACGAGCCTGGCAACCTAAAGCGTGTGGCAGGCAATGTCTACTGCACAAGGGAACACGACAGCTTGAAGATTTCCAACGGCAAATGGTACTGGTGGTCACGGGGCTTCGGCGGCTTCTCCGCCCTCGACTATCTGATGAAAGTGCGGGAACTTGGCTTCGTGGAAGCCGTGCAGACCCTCACGGGGGACATGGGCGACTGGAAGCCGCCGCCCCCTGCCGTGAAAAAGGACGAGCCGAAAGTGCTGCTCCTGCCGCCGAGAAATGCGGACAGCGACAGGGTGTTACAGTACCTTTTCGGGCGTGGCATCGACTACGCCATCGCGCAGTACTGCATCGCAGACGGCACAATCTACGAGAGTGCCGACTACCACAATGCCGTTTTTATCGGAAAGGATGAAAGCGGAACCCCTAAGTACGCCGCCTGCCGTGGCACGATGGGGAGCTTCAAGTGGGACGCATCGGGCAGCGACAAGCGGTATTCGTTCCGACTTCTGGCAAGGGAGCCAACCCATACCGTGCATCTGTTTGAAGCCGCCATTGATGTGCTGTCCTACGCCACCTACCTCAAATGCGAGGGAAAGGATTACAGAATGGCAAACCTGCTCTCTCTGTCGGGCGTGTACCAGCCTAAAAAGGAGCTTGCGGAGAGCAAAATCCCCATCGCACTCACCACGTTCCTCAATGCCCATCCCCAGATAAAGACCATCTATCTGCATCTGGATAACGACAAGGCAGGACGTTTGTGTACCGCCGCCTTAAAAGAATTATTGCAGAAAGACTATCAAATCGTTGACGCACCGCCGCCAGTCGGCAAGGATGTCAACGATTTTTTAATGTCCTATCTGGGGATTGCAAGGCAGAAGCCGAGCCGTGAAAGGAGGGATGCCCGTTGACTGCGTAGGAGGTTTTACCGTTTCCCAAGCCAAAAACCGTAAGCGTCAAATAAGATAGTGGATAGAAAATGATATTGTCAATATTGGTTGACACTTTTTTTGCAAGGATTGTTGTGATAAAGTAAGGTTGTAACAGAAGTGGCTAATAAGATATAATCAAAATCACAAGAAAAGAGGTACCTATTATGCCACAGAATTACACTCCCGAGTTTAAGAAAAAGATTGTCCGTCTCCGTTTGGAAGAAGGAAGAACAATCAAAAGCATCACCGCGGAGTATAACATCTCCAAAGAAACGCTGCGCCGCTGGTGCAATGAATTCAAAGAAGAATGCCGGACAAGCCCCGATACAAAAACAGAGTATGATAACATGAAGGAGATGCTTAAGCTCAAAAGAGAAAATGAGGAGCTCCGAAAGGAGAACCTGTTTCTAAAAAAAGCAGCGGCATTCTTCGCAAAAGAAATCGATTAGAGGCTTATCGGTTTATAGAAGAACATCACAGAGAATTCGGGGTCCGCTGGCTGCTAAGGCGGCTTGGCATCTGTCCGAATGCGTATTACAACTACCGGAAACACCGGAAGGCGGCTTATCATGCCCAAAAAGAAGCAGTAAAAGCGCAGATCAGGGAAATTTACCATGTGCATAACGGGGTAGCAGGATACCGGACCATGACTGTCTATCTGGCGCGCAGGGGCTGCCATTACAGCACGGTTACCGTACATAAGTACATGAATACGGAAATGAGGCTGTATTCCCTTGTCCGCCCAAAGAAACCGGGCTGCCGGCGTGAAAAACCGCACAAAATCTTTGAAAACAGGCTGCAGCAAAAGTTTTGTGCAGGCAGGGCGAATCAGAAGTGGTGTACAGATTTCACGTATCTGTTTTTGAAAAATGGAGAAGTGCGCTACAATTGCAGCATTGTTGACCTGTATGACCGGAGTGTCATTGCAAGCGAGACAGACCGCCAGATCACCAGCAGTCTTGCTATCCGGACTTTGAAGAAAGCACTGGAATCACAGTCCCGGATCAATGGAGAACTGATACTCCACAGCGATCAGGGTTCCCAGTATACGTCAAAGGCATTTGTAGAATTCTGTGAATCTGTCCATGTGACACAGAGTATGAGCAAAGCAGGATGTCCATATGACAACGCCCCTATGGAAAGATATTTCAATACATTGAAAAATGAATGTGTGAATCTGTACGATTTCCAGACAGAGGAGGCACTGTATCGGGCAGTGGAAGAATTTGCTTATGTCACGTATAATCACATCCGCCCTCACAGCTATAATGGATACCGCACCCCTTATCAGGTACGGTTTGCATCTTAAATTAAAAGCTGATTTTTTTAGTCATAAGCGTTACAAAAATGCTTGACCACAACATTCCGAACTGCTCATAAGCTGCGGCTACCTTGCCGCCTTTGTCGTAGGCAAAAATGCTTTTCCCCTCTGCGGTGGCTTCCACGGCACGGATGGAATGGGGTATCTGGGTATCGAATACCTTGATTTTCTGCCCGTAGGCACTCCTCACCGTGGCGGTGATTTCCTTGGAGATATTCGTGCGGGGCATTACCATCGTCATAAGGATGCCGTCAATCCGCAAAGGGGGATTGATTTGCCGTCTGACTTTCGACACGGAGCGAAGCAACAGCTCTAATCCTTTGGCAGAAAGATAGTGGGGCTGCGTAGGGATAACCACGCTGTCAGCCGCCGCCAGTGCGTTGATGGTGAGCATACCAAGGCTCGGCATACAGTCCACGAGTACATAGTCATAGTTCTTTTTGACCTCGCTTATGCAGGTTTTAAGCACACTTTCACGGCTTATGGCGTTAATCAGCCTTACTTCCAAGCCCGACAGCTCAATGTTGGACGGTAACAGGTCAACGCCCTCATTGTGGTGCAGGATGCCTTGGGCGACATCAACGGATTTATCGTCTATGATGTCCTGCATGATGGTGGAGAGAGTGACCTGTAAATCGTCTGGTCTGTGGTAGCCGAGGGACATAGTTAGATTCGCCTGTGCATCGGCATCAATGAGCAGGACTTTCTTTCCCTGCTGTGCCAGAGTTACGCCCAGATTCACCGCCGTGGTGGTCTTGCCCACACCGCCTTTCTGGTTGGTTAAAGCAATCACTTTGCAATTTGACATAGGGTGCGTCCTCCTTTCGCATAGATTTAGCCGCTTTGTCAAGGCGGCTATGTAACTGTACCAGAGGACGCAGGACGCAAAAAAGCCGCCTATTCTTAAAATCCATAAGAATAAGCGGCTTCATGGTGATGTGCCTTAGACATATTCGATTTTCACTTTCTTTATCGGGGCGTTGGCTACCTTGAAGATAAGCTCGTCAACGCAGTCCCCGTATTTGCCTTGCCGTATGAGCTGGTTTTTCAGCTCCACAAGGCTATGTAAAAGTAATGATTTCTCCCTGCTGTCTACATATAAGTGGGTTTTCTTTTCCCTCATGCCGTCCACCGTCCTTTCTTAGCTTCATTATACCGTTATGGGGAAGTTCGGTCAAAATTGTAACTTTGCATTTCTTGGTATTTTACCGTATCAAGGCTCATTCCCCAGTAGTAAATAAGTAGTAAATAGGGGTTGCAATCCTCAAGAAATGCGGGGAAATGCTTTATTTTGCGGGGATAGTTGCTCATTTACTTGATTTTTAATATAAACAGTAAAAAAATATAGCATTTCCACCCAAACAGGTGTATAATAGCCCCATTGTTTTATTTTCGAAATTATAAAACCACTACAAACATACAGAAGACACCAGGCCAACGGCGGCCGGGCTGTCTTCTGTATTCTTTTTTTGGAGGAAAAATTATGCCAGTAAAATACGTATTTGTGACCGGCGGCGTTGTTTCCGGTCTCGGCAAAGGAATCACGGCGGCATCGCTTGGAAGGCTGCTGAAGGCAAGAGGTTACAAAGTAACCATGCAGAAATTTGACCCCTATATCAATATCGACCCGGGTACCATGAATCCGATTCAGCACGGAGAGGTGTTTGTCACGGACGACGGCGCAGAGACAGATCTTGATCTTGGACATTATGAACGTTTTATTGACGAGAGTCTGAACAAAAATTCCAATGTCACGACTGGAAAGATTTACTGGTCCGTCCTTCACAAAGAACGGCGCGGCGATTACGGCGGCGGCACGGTTCAGGTCATCCCGCATATTACAAATGAGATTAAGAACCGTTTCTACCGCGATTACTCCAGCGATGAAACACAGATTGCCATTATTGAAGTCGGCGGCACGGTCGGAGATATTGAGAGCCAGCCGTTTCTTGAGGCCATCCGCCAGTTCCAGCACGACATCGGCCATGAGAATGCAATCCTGCTTCATGTAACGCTAATTCCTTATTTAAAAGCTTCCGGGGAAATGAAGACGAAACCGACGCAGGCAAGTGTGAAAGCCCTGCAAAGTATGGGAATCTGGCCGGATATGATCGTCTGCCGCTCTGAGCATCCGCTTGACCAATCTTTGAAAGATAAGATAGCACTATTCTGCAATGTGCCTAGCTCGCACGTTTTACAGAATCTTGATGTGGAATATTTATACGAAGCGCCACTTGCCATGGAAAAAGAAAACCTCGCGCAGGTAGCCTGCGAATGCCTTCATCTGGACTGTCCCGCACCGGATCTCTCTGACTGGGAAGCCATGGTGGAAGCGCTGCGGACACCGACACGCGAAGTGGACATTGCCCTGGTTGGTAAATACATTCAGCTTCACGACGCCTATATCAGTGTTGTAGAAGCGCTGAAGCATGGCGGAATTGCCAGCCGTGCAGTTGTGAATCTGCACTGGATCAATTCCGAAGAGGTAACACAGGAAAATGCCGCCAGTCTTCTTGGAAACATGGATGGCATCCTTGTTCCCGGCGGCTTTGGAGACCGCGGCATTGATGGTAAAATCGAAGCGATCCGCTTCGCTCGCATGAACCAGATTCCGTTTCTCGGGATCTGCCTCGGCATGCAGCTTGCGATCATAGAATATGCCAGAAATGTAGCCGGACTGGACAAAGCGCACAGCATTGAGCTGGACCCACAGACGCCGCATCCGGTGATCGCACTGCTCCCTGACCAGAACGGTGTGGAAGATATCGGCGGAACACTCCGACTCGGTTCCTGTCCCTGCCTCCTCGATGAAACGACGAAAGCCTTTGGTCTTTATGGCAAAAAAGAAATCGAAGAGCGCCACCGCCACCGCTACGAAGTCAACAACGATTACCGGAAAATCCTGACAGATCATGGAATGACGCTATCCGGACTTTCGCCCGACGGGCGCATTGTAGAGATGATCGAGCTGAAAAACCATCCGTTTTTCCTCGCCACCCAGGCCCATCCAGAACTGAAATCGCGCCCGAACCGCCCGCATCCTCTCTTCCGCGGTTTCGTCGCGGCAGCGCTTGACCGACAGAAGCAAAAAGCAAAGTCAGCTGACTGATTTTATAATTCGACGCAAGAATTCCAGTCGATTTTGCAAACACGGTTATCAAAAATATAGTTAGTGAATTTTACGGATTAGCTCGCGAAGCGGAAGGATAAAGGCCGGGGACACGGACAGCTCGTCAATCCCCATTTCCACAAAACGTTTCGTGAGCTCCATATCTGCACCCAGCTCACCGCAGATGCCGACCCATATTCCCTCTCTGTGTCCGTTTTCCACCGTCATTTCGATCAGCCGGAGTACAGCCGGATGATGAGCGTCATAAAACGGGTCCAGCTTCGGGTTCTGACGGTCAATTGCCAGGGTATACTGTGTCAGATCATTCGTTCCAATGCTAAAAAAGTCCACTTCTTTTGCCAGTTCCCGGCTGATCAGAGCTGCTGCTGGAGTTTCTATCATAACGCCAAGTTCCACATCCCGGTATGTGGTACCAATCACACGAAGCTCTGCTTTTACTTCCTCGACCAGTTCTTTGATGCGAACAATCTCTTTCACAGAAATAATCATCGGGAACATGATGGAAATATTGCCAAACGCACTGGCCCGCAGCAGGGCCCGCAGCTGTGTTTTAAAGATTTCTTCCTGTGTCAGACAGATTCGAATAGCCCGATAACCAAGCGCCGGATTTTCCTCTGCGTCAAGTCCAAAATAATCTACATTTTTATCTGCACCGATATCCAATGTACGGATAATAACCTTCTTGCCTGCCATATTCTGGGCAACTAAGCGGTATACCTGAAACTGCTCGTCCTCAGTTGGATAATGATCAGACTCCAGGTACAGAAATTCGCTCCGGAAAAGGCCGATTCCCTCCGCATCGTTTGCAAGCGCCTCTGCCGTATCTGAGACGCCGCCGATATTCGCGTAGAGGTGAATCTCCCGCCCGCTTTGAGTCACGGTCTTCTGTCCCTTCAGTTTTTTCAGAAGATTGGCCCTGCGCGCTTCCTCCTCCATCTGTGCCCTTGTTTCCAGGATTTGGTCCTCATTCGGTTCAATGATTACAGTCCCTGTGAAACCATCTATAATTGCCAGCTTTCCGTCCCATTCCTTTTTTACCGGAATACCGATTACTGCCGGAATATTCATCGTTCTAGCAAGAATCGCCGTATGTGAATTTGCAGACCCATGTACCGTGACAAAGCCCAGCAGCTTCGACTTGTCAAGCTGAACCGTCTCGCTCGGCGCCAGATCGTCTGCGGCCAAAATGACCGGCTCTGCCAGACTCCCCATATCTGCCGCGTCTCCATGCAAAACTCGCACAAGTCGTTCTGAGATATCCCGGATATCTGCGGCTCTTTCTTTCATGTAGTTATCGTCCATGCTCGCAAACATCTGAGAAAAATTGTCTCCGGTTACTGCTGCCGCATACGCTGCACTCACCTTTTCCTGCCGTATCATACTACAGACTGACTCACAGTAATCCTCATCATCCAGCATCATCTGGTGTACTTCAAAAATGGCTGCCCCAGACTCCCCGACCTCTTTCAATGCCTTTTCATATAAATCCTGAAGCTCCCTGGCCGCCTCGCGCCGCGCGGATGCAAAACGATCCAGCTCTGCCTCCGAATCCTCCACGCGTTCCCGCTTCACAATCGCATGATTTTTCTCATAGAAAAAAATTCTTCCCATTGCAATTTTTCGCAAAATAGATTTTCCCTCATACTGTTCCATGCCGCATTCCCTCCGATTTTAACATCTTATCAAGCCAACTTCTTGTAAACTATCTTACAAGTTCTCCCGGAAAAATTTTTCGATCGCCGCACATGCTACGTCCTCATCCTCACCTTCCACCGTAACTGTAATAGTTGCACCTCTTTTAGCGCCCATGCTCATCAGCATCATAAGCTGCGTTGCAGATACCGTTTTTCCATCCTTTGTGAGATTAATCTTACTCGCAAACTGCTTTGCTTCCTTCACAAGCAGTCCGGCCGGTCTCGCGTGAAGCCCCAGTTCATCCTGAATGACATACTCAAATGATTTCATTTACATTTCCTCTTTTCTTGATGTATTGGAATCTGCCTTTTCTGCTTTCATTTTACGCGATACGTAATTACCCGTCAAAAGAAATCCGGCACCTTCCTCTTTTACCAGTTTCTCCGTATCGCTTCAATCTTATTCTCCGTATCTTTCAATAACATGCACATGGAATATTCCACAAAAGGCAAAATAAATCTTTCCTCTTATCCCAAAACACGTTGAAAAGTAAAATTTTGTTATTATGAAAAATGCCCACAGAGCATTCGGGCCAACTGCCGTATCTGCTCTGTGGGCTTTTCTATTTAATGATGGAACAGACGGATTCCGGTAAATACCATCGCCATTCCATATTTATTACAGGTTGCAATCACATCCTCGTCACGGACAGAACCGCCTGGTTCCGCAATGTATGCTACACCTGATTTATGCGCACGTTCAATGTTGTCGCTGAACGGGAAGAATGCGTCCGAACCAAGGGCTACACCCTGCATCTGATCAAGCCATGCACGCTTTTCTTCTGCGGTAAATACTTCCGGCTTTTCGGTAAAAATCTTCTGCCATGCACCGTCTGCCAGAACATCCATGTATTCTGCGCCAATGTAAACATCAATCGCATTGTCACGCTCTGCCCTTGTAATCTTGTCAGAGAACGGCAGGTTCAATACCTTCGGGCACTGACGTAAAAACCAGTTATCCGCTTTCTGGCCTGCAAGACGGGTACAATGAACACGCGACTGCTGTCCTGCTCCGATTCCAATTGCCTGTCCGCCTTTTACAAAGCAAACTGAGTTGGACTGCGTATATTTTAAAGTGATCAGCGCAATTTTCAAATCCATGGCAGCCTCTGCCGGAATTTCTTTTTTCTCCGTCACAAAGTCAGACATCAGCGCATCGTCAATTTTAAGTTCCTGACGTCCCTGCTCAAAGGTAATGCCATACACCTGCTTGCGCTCAAGCGGATTCGGACGATAATTTTCATCAATCTGAATCACATTGTAGTTGCCGTTTTTCTTTTCTTTTAAAATCGCCAGAGCCTCCTCCGTATAGCCCGGAGCAATCACTCCATCCGACACTTCACGCTTAATTAAAAGCGCCGTATCCTTATCACAGACATCAGACAGGGAAATAAAATCTCCAAAAGAGGACATGCGGTCTGCGCCGCGCGCTCTCGCATACGCACAGGCAAGCGGCGAAAGATTTTCATAATCCTCCACCCAGTAAATTTTTGCAAGCGTCTCATCAAGCGGAAGGCCGACTGCCGCCCCTGCCGGAGATACATGCTTAAAAGACGTTGCTGCCGGAAGCCCTGTTGCCTCCTTCAGCTCCCTGACAAGCTGCCATCCATTAAACGCATCCAGAAAATTAATATATCCCGGACGACCGGAAAGCACTTTGATCGGAAGCTCGCTGCCATCTTCCATATAAATACGAGACGGCTTCTGATTCGGATTACAACCATATTTCAATGCGAATTCGTTCATTATAGAATCTCCTCTTCTGCTATTTATTTCTGATTTTTATTTACAATTCTTGTCTCATAAGTGCCTGTCGCAAGATCAATATAACGAACAAACAGAGACACCTTGTTCTCCTCATTCAGACTGTTCCAGAGCATCTCTGTAAAAGCGTCCATATCGTCCGGAATAGCCACCAGCTTCGGTTCACCCTCAAAGCTCGGCAGCGGATTCCCGTCACACATGTAAGTGTGAATAAAATGTCCCTCGCCGGCCACACAGTTTTCATAGTTAAAAGTATAACGGTTGCAGGCCTCAGGATTTCCATTGTTGCTTTTTAAAATAGACATCTCATACCCATACACGCCGTCCTTCACGTGCATCACGCCGGAAATACGAGGCGTATAATTTGGTGCATCCGGCTCAAATTCACGGCTGCGCAGAGACTCTTCGAACGTCAGTCCCTTTTTCAGTCCCTCAAAAATCGTATCCGTCTGGTCGCCGTTTGTCACAATTGTGTCAGTTCCAAGCACGCGCACCGGTGCATAGATAATCAGACTCGGATCTGTCAGCTTTGACTCATCAAATGCCTGTGTGCGGATTCCCTCTCCATCCTCTGCAAAAATACGGTTTCTGCTGTTTTCACTTCTGCCCATAATAAAATAGGCTGCTGCTGCTTTCGTCCCGTCTGCCGTTCTGCCAATCACAATTCCCCGGCCCGGGTAGCTGTTTTCCCTCAGTTCGTTTTCCAAAACAGTCATTTTCATAGTTTCTCTCCTTTTCTTTTCCGGAATGCTATTTTTCTGTGTTCCAAAATCGGGATGTCACGGTAACACGGTATGGAGGTTCCTCCCTTTCAAATCCGCACCCGCACATACCACTGCACAAAAAAAGCCGCATTCCAGACATGTAATGAAACAATGCCCAGACGGTCGGCTTCCAAAGACTCATACTCCCTGTGGTTTTCTCGGCGACAAAATGCCGCCGAAACTCCACTTCCGTCAGTCATATGAGCAATAACACCATATCATTTTGCCAGAAAAAAATCAAGCTTATTTTTTAATCAAATCTATCTATCTTTTTCAGCCATACAGATTTGCATGACTCTAAGGAAACGCACGAATCAGTGTTTCTCTGACACAGTTCTACAGAAGTCGATATCTCGCCAGACATGCCAGTATCTCCTGTTTGCGCACCATCGCCGCAGCACCCGCTCCATAATTTCTCGGAGTTACAGACAGGATTCCCTCTTTTTCCAGCTTACGTGATACCTCCTCGGCAAGATACGCCGCTGTCTTTTTGCCGTCCGCCAGCTTTCCAAGCGTGTAAGAAAGAATATAGGCAAGCGCTGCCGTCTGGCTTTCATCCACAATCTGTTCCAGATACCGCAGATCAATCTCTGTTTTATCCAGACTCAGACTGTCCCAGCCATGTACACGCGCTTTTTCTATATTTTTTCTGGATACAGCTTTTTTGATCCACACCTTTCTGTCCGCCTTTTCCTCCGTCAGCGGCGCCGCAAGCTCTCTGGCGCGCGCCGTCACATCCTTTGTCACGTAGCAATCCATCTGCAACACCGTATCTGCCACGCCAAGAAAATCTCCGGAGCTGCCCGCTACAAGAACCGTGGATATTCCAAGATCTTGATACAGGCTCCGCACCTTACGGATGAATGGCGTAATGGGTTCCTTTTCATCAGAGACAAGGCGCGCCATCCGATCGTCTCGAATCATAAAATTTGTAGCCGATGTGTCCTCATCAATTAGCAGAACCGTACTACCACTTGCAAGCGCCTCCACCGTATTTGCTGCCTGCGACGTACTGCCGCTGGCATTTTCTGTTGAAAATCGGGCCGTATCGGTTCTGGTTGGAAGGTTTGTAATAAACATTGAAATGTCCGTCTCATGAATACACCGGCCTTCTTCTGCCCGCAGCTTAAACGCCCCTGCGTCTGTGATTACATACTCTCTGCCATCTCCCGCGATATGATGATACACACCGCGTTCCAATGCTTTCAAAAGCGTTGATTTTCCATGGAAACCGCCTCCGGCAACTACCGTAATTCCCTTTCGAATTCCCATACCACGAAGCGTTCCGCCATGCGGAAGTTCCATCGTGACTGCGAGACTTTCCGGGCTATTGAACACAACTGCCCCTCTCAGCGGCTTCTGAGACACTCCGCTCTCACGTGGAAGAACCGAACCATCTGCCACAAAGGCGACAAGCCCCTGCTGAACCAGCTGCTCCCGGATATACTCTTGGTTATCCGCGAGAAAAACTGCAGCCTCAAGCTCCTTTGCAAGCGGCATCTGTCCGCTGCGCCCAAAACCTGAGCTGCTTCGCGGCGTTCCCTGCTTCTGTCGCATTTCCGGTGACTGCTTTCCGGAAAAGGCCCGCTCAGCCACCTCCGGCAGCAGGTCAAACAGAATATCTGCCAGCGCATCCGCAGCAATCGTCCGTCCAAAAGCCGGGAAGCCTACTTCAATTCTCGCTTCAATTGCATCTGGTGCCACATGCATTGCCGTCCGCTCCAGAATTTCCTGACCGGTCCGGCACGCGGTCACAAGCCCGCTTTTTCCAGATCCCTTCCGCTCACGGTCTCTGCACTCACCAAGCGCACGGTGCAGACGCCGCAGAAGCGTGTCCTCCACCGCAATCCTGCGGTGCTTCTTTTCCAAATACTCTCCCGGAATGATTCCCCTGTTAAAATACACAATCCGTACCCTGGAAGGTGAGGCAAACGGGTCCCCCTGCACATGATCAATGCAGAGCCGATATGTACCAAAATCATATTCCCCTTCCAATACCTTATATGCTTTGTATCCCTTATGATCAATCTGCCTTAGTTGATTCCTCAATTCCTGTTGTGTTCTCATTCGCTCTTATCTCCTCCAAAAAAGCCTATCCCCACTGCGCCCGAATCTCATCCGTGAGCCATATTATGCCCAGTATATGTTCCTGCGGCATCTTTTCGCCACAGGCCTAAACTGGCACGTATAGTTAAGTGTATCGCCTGCTACCTACTTCGTCAACTGGTATTCCTCAAAACACAGTTCAAACTTCCTGCTTCCCCCGTAAGGCAAACACCGCGCGCCTGTCTGAAAAAGCAAGTTCTTACGGCCAACGCAAAAGGAGAAAGCCGAAAGTCTCAGGCTTTCCCCCATCGCATATAAAACAGCATCAGACTTCCGAGCACCTTTCCAACTGCCATTGTGATGACAATCCAGCTCAGGCCTTTTGTAATTCCAAGTCTCCGGCAATATACCGGGAAAACATTGATGACCTCTGACAACGCCATAATCCAGCCCCCGACAAAAACCCCGATAAACAGTCCGCCCAGCACCAAAAACCAGACGCCAATCGGCAGACTGACCTCATATACAGTTACAATCGTTCCTCCGATTCCACCAAGCAGAATCGCGTCTTCATAGTATTTTACATGCTTTGCCGTATGGGACACCCCGATAAATCTTGTAATAATTCCCAGTCCTACCATCAGGGCCACCACGCCACCGGCCACAATAAAACCTGAAGCAAAACCTATCACTGCAAGCAGTGCATGTTCCATAGTTAACACCTCATCCCAGTCCAATTCCCCGGACCCTTTTATGCTCCATATTTTGCTTTATGGCACACAACCAGTCATGACTGCGCCTTTTTCACACTCCGTCCGTTTGCTTCGATCATTGTTGTGTCAATATCATCCTCATACGTCCGCATTTCGACTTCAAGCGGCGTAGGATCAGAAGCGTTCTTTTTGCGCGCAAAATGATGGAAGAAAATTAAAATGCCAAGCCCCACACCTATGGAATAGGAAATTTCCAGCAAGGTAAATCCATTTGAAGTTTCGCCGGTAAATATCTCATAAAGCTGTCCGAACAGAGTCGTAATTCCGACGTCATTATTAAAAGCCATAATGGAAAACGCCGCGCCGAAAAAGGCAAGCAAACAGACAAGAATTGTTTTTACCCAGCTCACCGCATCCGGACAGTGTTTTTCTTTTTCTACTGTCAGAATAAAATCGGATTCTCCCAGATTGTTCACCTCGAGAGACGGGTATTCTTTCTGAATTACATCAATCACATCCAGAACAGAAAATACATATCGCCCTGGTCCCTTAATCTGCTGTGTCGGAAGACGGAGCGTCTTGATCTTGTTTACTGTCGCCTTTTCTGCGCAGTTCATTTCCGCAATGTCTCCCAATACAACCTGCTTGCTTTTAATCTGAATATTTTTATCAATTTTCAGATATAATACTTCGCCCATGACGCGTCCTCCTCCATTGTCTCCGGAAAGCCTTCCTGATGCGCAAGCACCGCATCTTCATGTACTTTGTCCGTTCTCTCTGTGAAATACCACGCGGCTCCGAGACATAAGACTAAAATTGCTATAAATATCACATACTTCATCAGATATTTTCGAATCATTCCAGTTCCTCCTGGTCAGGTTTTTGGAATCTGCCGGATTAGTATGTGCAGGTGGTGTGTGTTTTATACTTAGGGGGGGATGAATTAAATAGAACGAAACATAGGAATACCGCCGCCCGGGGTTCCGGCAAACAAGTCACCCCGGACGGCGGTATTCCTATGTTTCTGGCTTTTGATATGATTTTAATTTATATATCGATATTCCTGTTCATTCTATTAATTACTTGTTTCAGTAATTTTCATAAGCGCTTCAAAGAATCCTCCTAAGGACATTTTATTGTTAAGGTATCCTGGGGGGATAATATTCTCAATTATTTTATTAAAGTACTGTTCAAATTTAAGGTGATAATCTAACAGTAAATCTTCTATTTCCTCCACTAAATATTCCTTTCTGCAAAGCATAGGAGCCTGCTTCCCATTAACAGCAATTCCTAACTTGTTGAAATTTTCTCCCAAGCCTATAAAATGTATCATTCCATGGTGCTTTATCCCATTATATAGAGTTCTAACTTTTAATGTACTTTCATCCTGGTCAAAAGCTGTCATCAAATTTTTGAGCTTTTCTGCTTTTCCAAAACCTTCACTTTTTTGGGAAATAGCACAATCCAATTGCTGAATCACACTTTCTCTTGTACACTCTTTTTCCATCTTTTTATATCTTTGCTGCATGAGATATTCCAATGAAGATGGCTGTATGTATGACCATATAACTTGCTCTGGCATTCGTAAACGCATAAAATACATCTACAATTTTATGGCCCGCCGCAATAAGAGACGGATTACTCTCAGCATACTTCGCATATTGAACCTCCGTTGGAATATAATCCTTCCATTTATAAAATCCTTCGCTTTCTTCTATTATTGAATAATCCATGCTAATATTCTCCTCCAATTCATAGTGTTACCAGATAGGAATAAAATTAAAGACATCCCTCGAATAAAGCCACACCTGTAAGTGGTGTGGCTAGGGATTGCAGCTGACAGAATCTGATATTGAATTAATCAGGCAAATATTTTTCACAGAAATCTTTTGCCGTTACAATCTGGATATTCTCGTACTTTTCAATTACAAGCAGATCTTTATCACCGCTGACGATATACAAGGCATGAGAATCCTTTGCACATTCCAGAAATTTGTCATCATCTGGATCGCGGCATATATTAATTCGAGAAAATGACTCAATAATTTCCATAGCTTTAATCATCGGGACAAGAATTGTCCTATTGATATGCCCCTGCTTTCGGTCAATCATTTCCTGTACAATTTCTTCATATTCATTAATAATCTCAGCCGTGGCACAAGCCGTTATCTTTCTGGCGACAATAGAACTCAGGATTTTTCTTGGAAATCCACCAAAAAACACACCAGAAATCAGGACATTTGTATCCAGCACAATTCTCATATTCTTTTTTTCCTTCTTGCAGACTTGACTATATTATTCACATCATTTTCATCATAACCAACAGAAACTGCCCACTTCTGTGCCTCATCCAACGATGCTTCAAATTCTTCTGCTGACGGAAGTTTTAACGTCTTGAGCATAATGACATCTCCCGAAGTATATGCTACCAGCTTATCTCCGGTATCAATCGACAATAATTTACGAATGCCGACCGGCAGGGAAATCTGGCCTTTGGAAGAAACTGTTAATATCTGCATACTCATATAATTACGCTCCTTTCTAGCAAGAATTTCTTACTTATATTATGCCACAATGTAACCACTTGAGCAAGAAAAAATATCTTACATTAAAGCAGAATGATACCGGACACTGTTACAGGTATCTAATCAGCTCCTGAGCCGCCTTAAGCGTTGGATAGATTCCCGCAGCCGTCATTGCATACAGGGCGGCTCCGTAGGATGCTTCTTCGCGGTGTACCGGGATTTGCATTTTCATATGGTACAGATTTTCGAATATGTTCCGGAAGTGGCGGTTGAAACGGATTGCGTTGCCGCTTCCGATCAGGTATTTGGGGATACCGGCTCCTTGGGCGCACATTGATTTGTGGAAGGTTACAAGTTCTTCTGCAATGCCTGACAGTATGCCGTAGAGAAACTCCTCTGGTGTGAAATTGTCGAGTTTCAGGCCGCAGATGCTTCCGGTAAGCTCCGGGTTTTCTCTGGTGCCGCAAAACTGCGTATGAAACTGCAATGTGCAGGGGCGGCTACCGCGTCTTGCAAGTATTTCATCCATTTTTGCGTATAAATTTCCCGTGTCCAGGCCGGTTATGTCCTTCACTGTGGCGCGGAAAAATTTTTCCATTGCCGCATAGGCCAGACCGCCGCAAAGGCTCGAACCAACAAGAATATAGGATGCTTCTGTAAGTACGCGAAGTTCCACGTCCATGACATCCATATAGTGTGCAACACCCGCTGAGACCTGTCCTGAGGTGCCGACGTTCATCAGGACACTGTTCTCACTGTCTTTGACAGAACCAATCACGCTTGCCTGATTGTCTCCGATTGCAGCACTGACCGGTATCCCCTCTGGCGTCCTGCCAATCACGGTACAGCTGCGCTCACACTCCGGAAGCAAGGAGCAGTCAATGCCTGCCTGTTTTACAGCTTCTGTATCAAACCGCAGCGTTTTCAGGTCAAAGCAGCCATGACTTGCCGCATCGGAAGCTGAGACCAGCGGCTCTCTGCGTCCAGTCAGACGCATACCGATGTAATCATGAATTGTACAAAAATGAACTGCCTGATCCGGCACAAGATTATTTTTCAGCTGATAATAGTGAGTGGTAAGGCCAAAGCCAGTCGCCATACGATACCCTGTCTCCTGTGACAGCCGTTCTGCGTACGTCTTTCCGTCTTTCATCATCTGGTTTCCACGCTCATCCTGCCAGGTATACAGAGGGCTCACTGCTCTGCCATCCCGATCTGTATAGACAATTCCGTGCATCTGTCCGGTCAGACCGATGCTGCAAATATCCGGATATCTGATAAGAAACTCCTGGTAAAGCTTCTGTACCTGATGCCAGATACGCTCCGGATCTTGCAGCCATTCATAGGACGCCCCCAAAAGAACGGAATCATTCGGCAAAGTCTCGACCATTTCCACCACGCCGGTCACAGCGTCCATCACAATGCCACAAATGGTTGTCGTACCAATGTCAATTCCGACTGCTTTCATAAAAATCCCCTTTGTATATTCGCGTGTTCTGCCCTGTCAGCTTTTCTGATTGCGGCACAGGCAGGCCTTTCTGTTTTTGCATTTCATCCTGCCGTCCATGTTACTGTGGAATCTCGGTCAGGATATCCAGCTTAAATCCCTCCCACATATCCGCAGATACATTCCAGTCCCGCAGGTCTGTCACGATCTTATGATAAAATCCTTGCCCGCCGCGCACAATGTCATACGTCCGCATATCCACACGCGCTTCCATATGCCGTCCAAAGCTGCAATTTTTTACATCCTCCACGCCGTATCTGTCCCAGGCCCCGTCCGGCCAAAATATGTACAATCCCGGAACCCCTTCTGTCTCTGCATCCGGTACGCCTGCCTGCTTCAGAAACTTTCGCCCCGGCTCCTCATATCCAGTAAATACATGCGCATAACGCCATACCGTTCTCGTAAAATCTGAAACCCGAAACGGCGCAAGCCAATCTTCGTCCATCATACCGTCCTGATTTTCCTTTGAAACAATCACTACCAGGGGGAAATTGCGCTCCGGGTCCCGCAACACCTGCAAAAGCTCCGGCAACCGTTCCTCACGCAAAAGCCTCCGCTTGTTCATGCACACGGTTCCGTTAAAGATTCCCACATTGTCCACAATGCTTTTATAATAGCCCGGATAGCTAAAGAAAATTCCGGCGCTCTCCTGGACAAAATTATCGTCCGGCTCTGGCTCAGCGTAGCCGTTGCAGACTTTTAATATCACACGCTCGTTTGCATCTGTCTCGAGAGACGCCTCCGAGTACCATATTCTGCCGCCTACCTCCATATCCATATGGCGCACATGCATGTTCAGCCTGTAACGGCCGGGATCGTAATTCACCGTCACATGGTAAGCCAGAATGTCCGCATGATACGTACAGACGCCCTGCGGCATATCCTTAAAAAGAACACCGTATTTGCGCACAATCCACTTATATATGATATCCGCAGAACGCTCAAAAATCTGCCGGGAAGACGGCGTCTGTTCCTGACGTATCCTGCTTCCGTCTACCTGGGTACACATCTGAAACACGGTATGTCTGGTCAGGGGACGAAGCTCGTAATGCCTTGATTCCGCAAGACTCTCCTCCCGCCCGTCATTGTATACATCGTATGATTTGAAAATAGCCGACAGACGGCTGTCATGAAACTGGCTGTCATTGAGCAGCGCAATAATCGTATTTACGTTAATTGGAATTTTCCGGCTCCGCTTTGAAAGCTGCTCGATCAGTACGGGCCTCGGCGTCTTATAAATCTTTTTTGCCAGATTTTCCACCCGCTCCATATCTTTGTTCAGCAGTTCTTCCACTTCCGGATACAGGGAGGCCGTTCCGAGCTTTAACCGGAAATGACTTTTGATCATATCGCTCCAGCGTCCGGATTTGTACAGCTCGTGTCCCAGATCCTCAAATAGCGTCACCATAGACTTGTCACACAGTTCCAGCGTGGCCAAAATGCTGTTTAGATATCTGGAAAAACTCGGATAATGTCCCCAGAGCTCTTCCCCTTTGTAACGCATGTCATGCTCGATTTCATGCCACCCCTCAAAAAACATGGTCTTGATCTGTATCTCAAAGGTATCGTCAATAAACATCTCCCAGGTATCGGAAGAAATTTCACTTTTCAGATAATCCGGAAGCCGGAACACTCCATTCAGCTTCGTGGGTTTGAACTCCGCTTCGCTTCGCTCAGAAGTGGACCAGTCAACCAGCTCAAACGAATGCTCCATGATATTTTTACAGATATCCGTATCATCCTCAAAATAGAGATTGATACGCACCCCGATCAAATCCTGGAGCTTCCGTCCCTCACCGTATTCCTTCATTTCAAATTTGCGCGCCATCGAAGTCGCCGTTTTTATCCTGGAAAACACCCGAAAATAAAGTCCGCACTGCTCCAGACGATCACTGATAATTCGTTTTAAATCCTGCTCCACAACAGTCGGAACCCTGACCGCCACGGCCAGCTCCTCCTTTGTAAAAACAGCCTTTTCCTGTTCTTTCAATTACGTAACACCACCATTTGTCTATGTCTACGGGCAATGAGCCACGCAGCCGCGCTTTCGCGGATTACACTTCCTGATTCAGTATAACAGATTTCCCCCAAATACAAAAGGCCTAATGTTCCGCCGCTCCGCGCAGCTTTTTCAAAATCCTCTTTTCTGCCCGCGATACCTGTACCTGTGTCATGCCAAGTCGGAGCGCCACCTGCACCTGCGTCTGATCGTCAAAATACCGCAGACGAATCATCTCCTGTTCCTCATCCGTCAGAAACTCAAGAAGCTGTTCTAGGAGCATTCTGTTGAGAAGCTCTTCATTTCGGTCCTGCCTGTCCGGCAAACGGTCTCCCAGTAAAACAGGCGTCCCGTCTCCGCTGTAAACTGTCTGACTCAAGGATTCCACACCTGACGTCGCTTCCATTGCAAGCACCAGCTCTTCCGGACTGATACCGGTTTCCTGTGCAATTTCCTCCATCGTCGGTTCTGTTCCGTGCTGCTTTTCGAGAATTTCCCGGGCATGAAATGCTTTTGCAGCAGATTCTTTTAAAAGGCGGCTTACCTTGATCATTCCGTCATCCCGCAAAAACCGTTTGATTTCTCCTGCAATCATCGGAACTGCATACGTAGAAAACCGCACTTCAAAAGAAGTGTCAAATTTATCAATCGCTTTCAGAAGACCGATACAGCCGATCTGCACCAGATCTTCCCGATCACATCCGCGGCCGAGAAAGCGGCGGACTACCGTATACACAAGCCCCATATTTTCTTCTACAAATCGTTCTCTGGCTTCTTTATCCCCTTCGTGTATCCGCTCAATCAGCGCAAGGGTTTCTTCCATTTGCCAGCCTTACCTTTCTGCCATATTTTTTGCGGTCTCCGTATCCAGATAACCGGGAAACTGCTCTGTGTCATGCCGGATGTGCTTGCGCATGCGCACGCATGTCCCCCTGCCCGGCGCTGATTCCACCTCCAGGGCATCCATAAAAGCCTCCATAAAAGCAAAACCCATTCCGGCCCTGTCACACTCTGCCTTTGTCGTGTACATCGGCTGCATGGCCAACTCCACATCGGGAATCCCTTTTCCCTCGTCACGTACCTCAACAAACAGCGTTTCCTGTTCAATCCGGCAGAAAATCTCAACCTTTTTTACCCGTCCCTCATATCCGTGGATAATCGCATTCGTTACCGCCTCTGAAACCGCGGTTTTTACATCTGCCACCTCCTCCAGTGTCGGATTGAGCTGTGTCATAAAGGCTGCTACAGCTACTCTGGCAAAGCCTTCGTTGCAGGAACGGCTGTCAAATTCCAATTTCATTTCATTTTGCTGCATCGTTCTCTCCCCCTGATTCATCACAAATTTAATTGCTGTGGTATCCCTTCATAAACATCAATCACCTTATCAATCCCGGACAGCGTCAAAACCCGCTGAATCTGTTCATTCGCCCGGACAGCCGCCACATTGCCCCCGAGAAAACGCATCATTTTATAGCGTCCGATCAGCATTCCGATTCCGGAGCTGTCCATAAATACCGTCTGTCCGAAATCAAACAACATCCACCGGATATTCCGGCCTGTAGCAAGCCGGTCCGCTTCCAGACGAATTTTTTCCGAGCTGTGGTGATCCAGTTCTGCCGGCAGGCGAATGATGAGTGTTGTTCCTGATATTGTAAAAAGCTGTTCCATGATTCTCTCCCCCTGTCTAATTATGATATAAATTCTTTTTTGGTTTCCTGCGGTGCAAAAAAGGAACTGAAATGTGGGACATACTTGTCCTTGCTTCAGTTCCCCTGCTTCGGAGTTTTTCTTTTGGTTGTAATTTAAGTTTATTGCTGGCCTGGCATCAGGTTGCCGTATTGGTCATATTTCAGGCCAGTTGTCGGGTCAGTCCAGGCTACGTAGGAATCCGGTGCTGGCAGATTCTGCTGCGGTTCGTCCTGGATGTCGATATTGTCGTCGCCTCCGGAATAACCTCCATCGCCGCCCGTGGTGGTAGCGCCGCCCATTCCGCTGATATCTGCCGCTCTTGAAAGCGGGTCAGGTGTGCTACCGCTGCCGGAAACGTATGCAGAAATTCCGTACTGCTGCGCAATGTTCGGGAAATACTGGATGATTTTGTTAAAAGATTCATCTGCTTTCGTCCGATCCCCCTCATTATAATGGGACATGCCAAGATATAAAAGGGCGTCTCCGTGATTTGTCTGACTGCGCTGCGGGTCTGCGTCCACCGCTTTTTGAAGCTGCTCCGCCGCGGTTTTGTAATCACCGGCCACATATGCGGTCGTTCCCGCATTGTAATACTGCTGGAACAGGTTGCCCTGTACCGCCCCGCTTAAAGAGTCATAAAGTGTTTTCGCGTTTCCGTCAAAATTTTCTTTGTCAAGAGAGGCAACCAGATTGGCCGCCTGGTTCTGATCTCCCGTTATGTAGACATTCGCCACTGCCAACAGATCATCATAGCTCTGCGCTTTTTCCAAAGCCTCATCCCGTTCCTGTTCCGCGCGCTCCTTTTGTTCCTCATAGCCGTCAATCTCATCCTGAAGCTCCTGCACTTTTACGGATTCCGTGGCGAGCTTTGTGTTCGCATCTGTCACCTGACGGTTCGCCTGGTCATTCACAGACTGACGGTTGGCCGGAACGATCAGAAACCACACAATCGCGCCTCCAAGCAAAATACCCAGAATAATATTGATAAACGTGGCAATCGTTGAGCTGTCCCGGAAGGTCGTAGGCTGAATCACCATTTCTGTGCCACTCATATACCGCAATGTACCGGTTACTTTATCCTGCTCTGTCTCTTTTTCGTATTTTTTATGCTTCTTGGTCAGGTTGGTTCCCTTACCTGTCACATCCTCAATCTCCTGCAGATAACGCAGGATCGTTGTGTTCGTCATATCAATTGCAGCCGCTTTTTTGAGCAGCCTGCGCGCACGTTCATATTCCTGCCGCTTCATATAGAGAAGCGCCAAAAGCTGATATGCCTTCACAAGCTTGGGATTCTGGTTGATCACCTTTTTGAGCTGAATGATCGCCATATCCTCATTGTCCTCGCGACAATACATGACAGACTGATTATATTTTCGGATGGTCTGGTTGATCGTATCGAGACGGTTTTTGTTATTCTGAAGCTGATCCAGATAATAATCTGCCAGGTTGTCCTGCGGCTGAAGATTTTTGCTGACCACCCATTCGCACAGCGCAGAAACAGCCTCTCCTGTCTCATAATAGCAAAGACCCAGAAGATTTCTGGCATCCGTATTTTCTTTGTTGAATTTCAGGCTGCGCTTCAGGCAGGTAACAGCTCCCTTCATGTCCCTTACGAGCGCTTTTTCCAGCCCCTCATTATACAGAAGATTGGAAATCCGGACAATCCGCTTCTGGATTGTGATATCGGCACCGCACCCTGTGCAGTAGTCAATCCCGGCAAGAGGGGTATTACAGTAAATACACCTCATGAATTATCCCTGCTTTCTGTTCTTCTTTTCATCCCGCAGCATTTCCTTTAAAATGTCTGTGACATCCGTCAGATCACGGCTGTAAATCGCATCCTCTGCCTCATTTACATCCATGCTCGGATGAAACTTCTTCAGTTCTTCCTCATAATTAATCATATGTAACTCTCCTTCAAATTCTCATCCGGTATGTTCTGCCCGCAAACCTTGTTTCCGCCGGTTCCCGCTCAGATTCCGTTCTTCCCTCGTTTTGCAAGAATCGCTTTCAGCTCTCCCACCAGATACAGCGATCCGGCGCAAAACAACATACTGTCTCCCCGGAGTGCAAGCGCCGTCTCAAACGCCTCTGCCACGTCGTCTCTGGCAATGACCTCCGCCTTTGTATATTTCCGGAATTCCTCCGCCAGCGCTTCTGCTTCCACTACACGGGAACCGCCGACCTGCGTCACCACAATCGACACCGGAGAAATCGACTCACAGATGGTACGGATCATTTTTTCATGCTCTTTTTCCACCACAGCGGAAAATAACAGGGATACCGGCCTGTGTGCCTGAATATCCTGTACCGTACGGATAAATTCCCGAATCCCGTCTGCATTGTGTGCACCATCCAGCACAACGCCTGGCAAAACAGTCTCCATACGGCCCTGCCATCTTGTATCTGCAATGCCCTTCACTACCTGTGCATCACTGATCTCCCTTTCCGGGTCCACCACACGCAAGGCAGCCATCGCAAGAGAACTGTTCACAATCTGGTATTCCGCCAGATACGGCACCGTCACCGGAAGCGCTCCATACAGCTCAGACACTGCATGAACCCCGCACGGTACGGCCTTTGTATTTTGTCTATCATACCTGCTATTGAAAATAAAATCAATGCTTTTGTCTGTTTTTCCAGTGATTTCACACATGGAACCGTCAAAACGATACGCCGGAGCATGCATCTTTTCTGCCTGTGAAAGAATCACCGCTTCTGCCTCCGGATTTCTGCCGTCATAAATCACAGGAACACCCTCTTTGATAATTCCTGCTTTTTCCCCGGCGATCTCCGCAACGGTGTTTCCCAGATACTCCATATGATCCAAACTAATGCTTGTCAGCACGCACGCAATGGGATGCTCGACCAGATTGGTTGCATCCAGCCGGCCGCCAAGTCCCGTCTCCAGAACCAGATATTCCACTCCTGCATCCCGAAAAATCAGAAGGCCAGCCGCAAAAAGCAGCTCAAAATAGGCAGGATGGGCAAAACCATTCTGAACCATATCGTCTACTTCTGTTTTGATCTGCTCAAACGCCCGCGTAAAACCGTCCTGCGATACCGGACGTCCATTGATCTGAAACCGTTCCGTAATCTCCACCAGGTGTGGCGATGTAAACAGGCCTGTGCATTTTCCGGCTTCAATCAAAATAGAGGAAAGAAACGCACAGACAGAGCCTTTTCCGTTCGTCCCCGCCACATGAATTACTTTCATACTGCGCTCCGGATGGCCAATCCGCCGGAGCAGCTCAAGCGTATTTTCTGGTTTGTTTTTTTTCGTAAACTTTGGCACTTCTTCTATATAATTCGTCGCTTCTGAATAATTCATCCTGTTCATCCTTTGCTTTTTTTCCTCAGCCCACAAAAACATACCTGCTCCTGTTCACTGAACTTGTCACTTTATGATACCACAGGAACCCTATTATTCAAGAAATTTTTTTCGCAAAATGCGGCACTTTTCCCGATATCCATTGAGTTCTGAAGTTTTCCTTAATTTTCGATTTCTGTGCCATTTCTGCCATTTCATTCTATAGACACACTTATTTTTTAATGCTATAATTGCAGACGAATATTTTTTCAAATGCCAATACATACGAAAGGAAGGAATAAAATCTATGAAGAAAAAATTATTATCTGGTCTCGTGATCTTAGGCGCAGCTTCCATGCTGTGCGGCTTTGACAGTGCAGAGACTCTTGACAGCCTGTCTGCCAAAATGACTGAGGCAAACGCTTCGATCAAAGGCGCCACCGCAGAAGCTTCTTTCAATCTTGACGCTACAGTTAACATCAGTGACGGCACAACCAACACTTCACTCGATGCAATCGCGAACGGCTCTCTGAACTACCTGTTTTCCATGGAACCGTTTGCAATGCAAGCGGATATCGAAGGAAATTTCTCTTTTCTGGGAACCGGCCAGCAAATCAAAGAAGAAATCTATTCTGTCACAGATGAAAATGGTGCTGTGAAAATGTATATGAAAATTACAGACCCGGGCACTGGTTCCGAGCAGTGGGTCGTTCAGACCATGGATGATCTCAACATCACTGAAATAATCGCAAACGCTGGCGGCAAGAACATGAATTTCTCTGAGATGGCCGAGTGGGGACTTGCTTTTGAACTGGCTCCGGAGGCTGCCGATGTGAACGGAACAGAGTGCTATCTGATCTCTACAACGATCGACGCTGCATCTCTTCAGACGATTCTTCAGAAAACCGGAGAGATAACCGGACAGGATCTTGCATCTGATCCGAACGTAACTATGGGACTTTCCCTGTTAAACGGTTTGAAGCTCAATATCTCCTACTATGTAGACGCAGCTACCTATATCCCGATAAAAGGACATATTGATATGAATGGCAGTGATTTCTCTTTGGTCAGCCAGATGATCAGTGGTCTCCTTGGTTCTACTGCAAGCGAAGATGCTCCGGCTTCTACCATAGATCTTACTGTTAACGACATTTCCATGGATCTTCTTATGAACTATGGAGAAGCCCAGACCATCACAGTTCCGCAGGAAGCGCTTGACGCAGAAACCTCCGGCATTGCCGTACAGGGCTAATGCTTTATTAAGCCTATAAGAGGGCTGTCACAGGAAAATATTTTACCAACATATAGACGTTCTATATCCGGTATCTTTTATTTTCATGTGACAGCCTCTTTCCTTTTCTCACAGAATCGCTTTAAATCAAATTGTCTGGAAACAGGAGGAGCCCATGGGTGCTGTTTTACTTTCCCCCGTTTATATTCTTTTGAACATCTATCTTGCAGTCCGCATCCAGCACTGGTTTGCTGTGCTGCATCCTATTTTTGACAGTTACTGGTTTACAGGTTTGTTTTCCATCTTGTATGCCTTTGCAGCTCTTACACCTCTGGCCGCTGCCTTTTACCATGGAAAACTCAAGGCCTGGACAAAACGCATCAGCAATTACTGGCTCGGCATTCTGATGTATCTGCTGCTCTGTGTCCTTTTTATTGACCTTGCCCGTATTCTTGTCCGGCTATTGCAGCACCGTGATGTTTTTCAACCTTCCGACGCCTTTGAATACCGCGTCACCATCGGTTCTGGCATTGCTGCTGCCGTTGCTTTATCGTTATACGGAATCCGGCATGCTTCCAGAATTAAAATTACCCGTTACGAAGTGACAATACCCAAGAGCTGTCCTATTCCTGATCTGAAAATTGCGCTCGCGGCAGATCTGCATCTTGGATATAACACGAAACTGCTCCATATTCAGAAAATCCGAAATGCAATTTCCTCCATTCATCCGGATCTCGTTGTCTATGCGGGAGATATTTTTGATAATGAATTTAACGCAGTTCCAAAGCCTAAAAAAGCAGCTGCCCTGTTCGCCAGCATAAAAACCACTTATGGTTCTTTTGCCTGCTGGGGCAATCACGATATTGAAGAAGTCATTCTGGCCGGGTTTACATTCGACAGTCAGGAGCGTGCTGTCTCCTGCGATCCCCGCATGGTTCAGTTCCTGAAAAAAGCGGACATCCGACTGTTGGAGGATGAAACAGTGCTGATTCAAAACGCTTTTTATCTCTCCGGTCGGCTTGACGCATCCTGCAAAGAAAAAAGCGGAACCACGCGTCTTACTCCCGCTGAACTTCTCCTTGGACTTGACCGCTCAAAGCCGCTGATCGTCATGGATCATCAGCCCTCTTCGCTGCCAGAACTCTCTGAAGCAGGCGCTGATCTTGTGCTGTCCGGCCACACACATGACGGGCAGATTTTTCCCGGCAATCTCACAACACGCATCGGCTGGTTGAATTCCTACGGAAAGCTTGTTCTTGGTTCCATGACAAGCATTGTAACGTCCGGCGCCGGAATCTGGGGGCCTGCGATGCGTGTGGGGACAAGCAGTGAAATCGCAGAGATCGTGGTGAAATTTAATCCTCCTCGATAAACGTATCCAGATAATCTTCCAGATCGGATTTAATCACTGTTACACGAGGGCCATAAATAATCTGCACACCATTCCCTTTGTGAATCACGCCGGATGCGCCTGTTGCTTTTAGCACTGCATCTTCCACCTTGCCTGCCTCAAAAACAGTACACCGCAAACGGGTCGCACAACAGTCTATATCTGAAATATTGTCTTTTCCTCCAAGTCCCCGGCAAATCGCGGCTGACATAGACGCTTCCGCTGACATTGCATCATTTTGTCCATAAGTCCTTTCATCCTGTCCGCCCGCGGCACTGCCATTTTGTGCAGCTGCCTTTCGGGCTTCCACGTCACTGCGCCGATAAAGCTTTATTTCGCTTCCCTCTTCACGTCCGGGAGTTTTCAGATTCAGCCGACGTATCAAATACGCAAACAGCACATAATACACAATAAAATATCCAACTCCCACTACCACGATCCAGAGCCAGTTCGTCTTCGCATTTCCCTGAAGAATTCCAAATAAAAATAAATCAATCAGGCCTCCCGAAAACGTCATTCCGACGCCAACTCCAAGCACATGCATCAGCATATAAGCAAGGCCTGCGAATACACAGTGAATCACATAGAGCACAGGCGCTACAAACAGGAACGTAAATTCAAGCGGTTCCGTAATCCCTGTAATCATAGCGGTAAGCGCTGCGGAAATCAGAAGTCCGGCAACGGTCTTCTTTTTCTGCGGGTCCGCAGTACGGTACATTGCAAGCGCAGCTCCGGGAAGTCCAAAAATCATCAGCGGAAATTTTCCGGACATAAACCGTGTGGCTGAAACTGCAAACTGCTGTGTACCAGGATCTGCAAGCTGTGCAAAAAAGATATTCTGCGCACCCTCAATCAGCTTTCCTCCCACTTCCAGTGTGCCGCCAACGGCTGTCTGCCAGAACGGAAGATAGAATACGTGATGCAGGCCGAACGGAATCAGAAGGCGTTCCATCAGACCGTACACCCAGGTGCCGGCATAACCGGAATTCAGCACAAGGTTTCCAACCGCGTAGATTGCATTTTGAATCGGCGGCCAGATAAAATACATAAGGATTCCGACTGCCGTGTACACAAGCGCACTGATGATCGGCACAAACCTCGTTCCTCCGAAAAAAGAAAGCACCTGCGGAAGAGAAATACGATAAAAGCGATTGTGGAGCGACGCCACGCCAAGTCCTACGATGATTCCGCCAAAGACTCCCATCTGCAAGGATGTAATGCCAACCACAGACGCTACCGCACCGTCCGGCATGGCCTCTGTGCCGCCATTTATTACAATCATTGCACCGATGGATGCATGCATAATAAAAAATGCGATCGCCGCCGCCAGCGCTGCTACTTCCTTTTCACGCCTTGCCATACCGATCGCGACTCCCATTGCAAAAATAATGGGCAGGTTCGCAAATACAATGTCTCCTGCCTCACGCATTACTTCAAAAATTGCAAAAAGTACCGTACCAGGTCCCAGAATCCCTGTCAGTCCATACGTTTCCAGCATTGTTGCATTTGTAAAAGATCCGCCAATCCCGAGCAGAAGCCCCGCTACTGGAAGAATCGCAATCGGAAGCATAAAGGATCGGCCGACTCTTTGCAGCACACCAAATATTCTGTCTTTCATTCTCGCAGCTCCTTTTTTTCATTAATAAGCAATTTCGTTATTAGTGATTTAGGATTAACCAAATTTGAAGCTGTCATTCATTCTGGGAGATCAAATGTTTATTTCTTTTAATTTTTTTACAAATGCCATTCCACTAAAAAGGGCAATCAGATTTGCGACAAAAGACACCAGCAAGTTCCAGAGCAGCATGAGCTGCATTTCTCCCTGTGCGCTGCCGAGGATGCGCAGAAGGTTCTGCCTCTGTCGATTCCACCAGTCTGACCAGAATGTAAAATCTGACCATTTGGACGGAATCATATCTTGCGGAATACGCCAATACTGCAATATCAGCCACAGCGCTGCTGCCATGACGGCAAAGGCCGCCACAAAACAGAACCATTTTTCTCCCCGCGCTGAAGCTTTTTTTCCAGATTTTAAAAAGAAATAAAAGATAGTTGCTGCCAGAAAAAGCGGTAGTATCAGAAGAAGATCACCTGCCACAACGCCCGGTAATGTAAACTCAGCGACCTCTCCGGTAAGCGCATTTCTCATTAAAAACTGTTCTGCGCTGCCGGCACTGCTTTTAGCCACTTGGATGGACCATACAGCTTCCAAAGTTTCCTCCTTTGGCGTATGAAGGGAAATCGTATCAAGACAAGCGCCATCCTGCGGCTCTGCCTGTCGCACCATCACACGGCGCAGACTATCAAACGTGCCGCAAACCGTATAACTTTTTTCCTCGCACCACAACCGCTGTCCCGCTGCCTGCTGTGTTCCGAACAGCTCCTCCGCTGTCTGCGTATCAAGGAAACATCCGTCCTCCTGCCACTGAAGAGAGACTGTTCCGGACATGACAAGCTCCGGATTTCCTTTTGTCACGATGGCCAGAGTCCGACTGATTTTTGCAGTTTCCCGGCATACAAGCTCCACCCCCGGCAATTCACCCCAAAAACAGCTTTGTACAAAATCCTCCTGTGCTTCCTCCCGGGTGAGAATTTCCTGTGCTTCCTTCCCGGAAAGTGGCGATCCTTCTAACATTACCGTGATGATACCGGACGTTTTCTGCACGCGTCCCAGACAGAGCACTGCTAGAAAATAGCAGCCTCCCATTATGAAAAACAAAACAGCGCTCCATAGAAGCGTGCTGATACGATATTTTTTCAATATTCTCCCCATCCCGTCTTAATTTGTCCTGCTTAATCAAAAGGCTGCCACAGTGCGACAGCCTTTTTTGTTCCTTTAATTTACAAATAAAAACTAGCCTTCGATTCGGATACGGCTTCCGTCGTCAACTGCTTTATCGGAACTCGTAATTACCTTCTGGTCACTTCCAAGTATCCCATCAGCCAAGGCCGCATACGATTCATTTTTTTCCTGTACCGTCACACTCACCTTACGCGCTTTCGTCTCGATTCCCATAATGGAATCGTACTCCTCCGGCACCAGAACATACGCCTGATTCTTGTCGTCGAGATGAAGGGCGGAAAGAGGAACCGTGACCGGATACGCCTGTGATTTTTTCACAAAATCCATTGCCGCAGTCATACCAATCTCAAAGGTATTCTCCGGTATCTGGACGATCACATGATAAATGTCCGCATCTGCCTCGTCCACTGTGACGGACTCCACCGCCAACTCCTCAAGCTTCAGCTTACCGTTACCTCCGCTTAAAGTAACCAGATCCCCCGTACCGATATACTTTTCCTGTTCCTTTGTGATCTCTGCCGTAAAACGATAACCTTTCGTCAAATCTGCCATCAAAACAGCAGTCGTATCGGAGGTCTTCTCTCCTGTCTGAATCTGAATCTTCATAATAAGACCGTCGGTATCGGCGTAAACCTTCCCGTTTTCCTTTTTCAGCTTTTCCAGCTTCTTAAGAGAAAGTTCCATCTGCTCATATGTAATTTCATTCAAACGGTCTGAACTGTTTGACGCATTCGGAATCCCTGCGGCTGCAACAGCCCTTCCTGACGTAACCGCTGCCTGATTTGCTGCAATTGCAGCATCCTCATACGCCTGCTGCGCTGCCTGCACATTTGCAATCAACTGTCTTTCTGCTGCGGCCTCGTCTGCATTCGCTGCTGTCATCCGCTCCTGCTGATATGCCATCAGAGCTGCCTCTGCGGCCTCCTTTTCTGCCCGTGCATCTTCCACCTTGCGCTGAGCTGCTGCCAGCGCCTCACGATAACTGTTGCGAACGGACGCTTCGATCTGCGCAAGCTCCTCCTGCGTCACTCCCTGACCAGAGCTGTCCCCGAAACTATCCTCCGGAAATATCACTGAAGAATCTCCCGAATTTCCATTGCCCCCACTTCCAGAAGGCAGACCTGATGTCCCTGGTACATTTCCGGAAATGGAACCAGATGTTCCGTCTGACTCTGTATCCGGCACCTGATCAAAGCCGCCTGGTACCGTTCCGGTATTTATATCTGATACATCGCCCGAAATCTGGCCAGACATGCCGTCTCCTGTCGTTCCGGTATTCATGTCCGAACCGTCATGGAACAGATCGCCTGCTGTATCCCCGGATATTCCGTCGGATATATTTTCCAAATTTCCATCCGATACTTCCCCACTCATATTGCCTGGCACCTGGCCTGTTACACCGCCTGCCATATCTCCGGCATTTCTGTCTGGTATGTTCCCTGTATTCAAACCAGCCCCACCACTGAACGTATTTCCGGAACCTTCGCCCGAGGATGGTGCACTGCTTCCAACTTCTTCTACCGAATCAATGCTGATTTCCGGTACGCTGTTCTGTGCGCCGGTGCTCCCAAACGTTACTTTTCCGACGTTTCCGTTTTTATCGAACAGAACATTTTTTATTCCCATGACAATTTCACCCGACATATCACCGGACGTATCAGCGTCCGAGCCTGATCCGAAAGAAGCGTTTTCCGGCTTTTCTTTCTCTTCTGCACACAGGTCTTCTTCGGTTTCCTCCAAAACAAAAAATTCTTCCGATGCCTGAGTCCTCGGTATCTGTGTTTTGCTAAGCGTAGCGCCGTTTTGTGCAGCCTGAAGCGCTGCATTTACCGCGTTCTCAATCTTCCACTCCAAGGACGTAAGCTCCTGCTGCGCTGCAATATACGCATTACTCTTCTCAACAAGCGCCTGTTCCAACGCTGCTTCTACACTGTCGTCGGTCTGTAGATTTCCGCTCTTTTTCCGGAATTCCTTTAGTTCTTTTTGCGCATCCGAGAGCTGCTTCTCCGCTCTTGAAAGCTGTACCCCCGCACTTTGCGTACTGAGCGAGTACTGCTCTGCCGCCTGTGCCTGCTCATTTTCCTTCTGCCTCTTGCTGATATCTTTCTGGCTCTTTGCATCCGCCACATTCAGCTCCTGCTTCTCCAGCTCCTGTTTCTGATACAGAATTTTTTCGTCCAGCAACGTCGTATCCAGCTCAAACAGCAAATCGCCCTTTGACACACGCTGCCCCTCGCTGACATGTATTGCCGTCACACGCTGGTCCGGCTCTGTCGTCACCGCCAGCTCCTGATTCTGAACGATTCTCCCTGTCGCCCTAACCGAATGCCCGATCACCATATTCTGCGGCCGCTCCACTTTTACTACAGCAATCCCCATCTGATCTGCCGCACGGGACAGAATCGTAAAGCACAGCATAAATACAAAAAATACTGCTGTCGCCTTCATTAACTTCCCTCTGTTCAAAACCTGTACCTCCTTATTCTTTCAGCGCTGCCGCTGCAATTCCCTGCTCCAGATACTCCTGTCCGGAAAGAAAAATAAGCAGCGCCGGTATCAGCATCATAATTGCCGCTGCGAATCCCATACCGGCCTCCTTCAAACCAATTTCCGGCAAAAACAACGACAATGGCCACAAGGACCTTGTCTTTAAAAATGTCATAGGCTGCTCGATCATATTCCAGGATTCCAGGAATCCCAAGATCCCTGACGAAACAATTCCTGCCGCCCCGAGCGGAATCCCAATTCTCCAGAATATCTGAAAATTTCCGGCTCCGTCAATCCGTGCCGCTTCCAGAATAGCCTCCGGAATCCCGCCAAAAAACCGGTACATGATAAACACCGGAAAAGTAGAAAACACAGCCGGAAGTATCACCGCCGCATGAGTATCCAGAAGACCGATCTGGTTTAACACCAGATATTCCGGCATCATCAACACCTGGAACGGCATCAGCATCAAAACAATGTACAGCATCAGAATCGCCCGCTTCCCCGGAAAAGAAAATCTGGCCAGAGCCCACGCCGTCGGTACACCAAAAATTGTCTGTCCTGCCAGAATACAGAAAGACAACTTCAGGGAATTCCAGAACATCACGAAAAACTGCGGGGAATCCATCAAAAGCTCCACCAAAGACTGTAAGGTCGGTGCATGAGGCAAAGCCGCCCACCGTGCCATCCCTTCTGTGCCGCCAAGGACCGGGGCCAGATATTCTTCAAGCTCCCACTGCTGCATAAACACACCGGAAACAGCAAACACCACCGGAAAACAGATCACCGCAGCCAGTAAAAACAGCCATATGTAAATGAATATTTTTGTAATTTTTTTCATTCCTCCGGCCTTTCCATTTTATCATACTCCTCTGTTTTTTCAAAGTTTACTATTGCAATCTCCAAAATTCCTCTAAAATGGAAGCAGGCCTGAGACTTTTGCCATGCAGGAAACGAAATTTTAAAAGCAGAGCCGTGTAAACCGCACTAGAAAGTGCCTTTACAAAGCCCTGCTTTTCATTACAAAATTTTCCAATCTATCCCTGCTTCTTTCAACGGTGCGAATGGACTGCGCAATTTCTTTTCTGTATCAAACCCGGGATGATACTCCATACCGAGCATCGCATATTTGGAGCCTGCCATTGTATTGTAAGGCAGAATCTCCACTCTCGTGCGGTCTGCCGCATCTCCGACGGCCTCTGCAATCCCGGTAAAATGCGATTCAGTATCAT
The DNA here is from genome assembly GCF_059728505.1 of Blautia sp. St.27G3. Taxonomy (NCBI): domain Bacteria; kingdom Bacillati; phylum Bacillota; class Clostridia; order Lachnospirales; family Lachnospiraceae; genus Blautia; species Blautia sp. St.27G3. The sequence goes on from NZ_BAAGFO010000001.1 coordinate 1,561,276, forward strand.
TGATTCCCGGAATCAGAGGAATCCGGACCACAAAAGGCGTTCCGCTGTTTTTTAAAACCTGAAAATTAGAAAGAATTCTTTCGTTTGAGACGCCCGTATATTTCTTGTGCAGTTCATCATCCATCACCTTGAGATCCATCATCACAAGATCACAGTCGTGAATTGCCTTTTCAAATACCTCCTGCTTTGCATACCCGCTTGTCTCAATTGCACGGTGAATCCCCCTCGTCTCTTTTAAAAGCTCCAGGAGAAACTCCGGCTGCGCCAGTACCTCCCCGCCGGAAAAGGTCAGCCCTCCTTTGCTGCTGTTAAAAAACGGTGTAAATTCCCTTAATTCCTGCGCCAGCTCATGCGCATCGCGCCAGGTTCCGCTCATTCTGATCAGGTTATTCGGACAGGCCGCAACACATGCCCTGCACAAAATACAGTTCCCGGGAGACGGGCAGACTTTCTCGCAAGCTTTGCAGTGTGTACAGCCATTCGGACTTTTCACAATCTGGGGCCTGGCTTTCCAGCCCTCCGGGTTATGGCACCATGCACAACGCAAAGGACACCCTTTGAAAAACACGGAAGTACGGATTCCCGGCCCGTCGTATATCGTAAATTCTTCAATCGAAAATATCAATCCCTCTGCCATCTGTGTTTGTCCTTTTACGAAAAAGTAAATTCTGTCCGGCTGATAATCTGATCCTGATACTCCTTATCCAGCTCCACAAAATATCCGCTCCAACCCCACACGCGTACGATCAGGTTCGGATGATTTTCCGGATGCTCCTGCGCATCCAGCATCTGTTCTCTGTTCACCGTATTTAACTGAAGCTGATGGCCCCCGAGATCTACAAATGATTTTACAAGCATTGCTGTTTTCATAATTCCTTCATCGTTCCGGAATACGGTATCATGCAGCTCAATAGTCAGCGGGCCGCCATTGCAGCAGTTTTGCAAATCCGGTTTTGTAAAAGACTTCACCGTCGAAAGAGGCCCCTTTAAGGTTGCTGTCAGAGAAGGGGAAAAATCTGCCGGAAGAGGCGCGTACGCTTTTCTTCCGTCAGCCGTAGCCGGAAGATTTCTTGTATACCATATATAGAACTGTGCGGTCCCGGTACCCGGACGGAATATCCCGCCAAGTGCATTTTTCTTTCCCCGCATCGCGTCTGAGAACAGTTTCATCATATGCACCGCCAGGCTGTCCACGTATTCCTCGTTATGTCCCATCTTCGGAACCTCTTGAATAATCTGGTTGCGGAGCTCCGGACAGTCCGCAAAATCAGTGTCCAGCGCATGAATCAACTCCTCCGGCGTAATCTTTTTTTCATCAAACACAAGCTTTTTTACTGTTGTCATAGCATCGACGCCCGTCGATATTCCGGCGCCATGCAGGCCATAATTGTGATACTTCGCAGCAGACGTAAAATCACGCGCTTTCTCCACACAACCCTTCATCAGCACTGACTGCCACGGACACGGCTCCACATGGACGTAATGATATCGCTTCACCAACCGGTCAATCTCCTCCCGAAAGATTTTTTCATACGCTTCCAGGAAATCTTCAAACGTCTTACAGGAAGGAAGTTCTGTATGAATCGCATCATTCACCAGTTTTGCAAAATTCACGGCATCAAGATTGGGCAGGTCCATACCCGTACCCGGTATAATAAATTCCCAGCATGCTGCAACACCATAATTCTCAGCGTCCTCTTTTTCATATCCCATCGCTATCAACGCAGGGATGACTACGTCATCATTGCAGTACTGGGGAAATCCAAGCCCGATTTTTGTGAGCTCACTACCTTTGATATAGAGATCCAATGGGGTCGTTTTTCCTACTCTGAGATTGATCTTCGGGTCAATGAGATTGTTTTCCCTACATGCATCAATACAGAGAAAAACAAGATCATTGTAGTACATGGTCCCGTCTTCGCGCCGTTCTCCAAGCACCATGCTCTGTCCATTATCCCCCACCTGAATTCCATAATACAGGTCTGAGTCGCGGTTTGCTGCAAGAAAGAACTCCTGTACCAGGTCAAAGGCCTCCTCTTTTGTGAGCCGCCCTTTCTGAATGTCTTTTTCATAAAACGGATACATGTACTGATCAAATCTTCCAAAAGGAATCAGATACTTAATGTTAAACCAGATCGTAAAGTTGAGCAGCCTCAGGAACTGAAGTGCCTGCTGAAATGTATGCGCCCCCTCCCCGTCTGCAATGACGCGAAACGCCTCTGCCACTTCTGCGTTCCCAACGCGCTCTGCTTCCTTTTGATAACGCCTTGCAAAGTCCATAGTGGCAAGGACTGCCGTCTTTGCGCATCCCAGAAATTCTATTCCTTCCTGATCCTGCTCCCGCTGTACGCGTTCCATTGACGCATCAATCTCTGCCAGCCGCCCTCCCAATCCTCTCTCAATCGTATATCCATAATCTGTAATAATATTGCACATATAGTAATCCTGGAAGCACTCATACTTCTCATTGAGTGCCTTCCATTCCTCCTCTGTGTAAATAGACGGAATCTTTTTTATTGTCCTTGTAATTGCAATCCGTTCCTCTGCAAAAACAATCGGTTTTTCTGCCTCCAGAAGCAGCTTATACCGCATCACGCTCCTGACTGGCACAGAGTACCCCTTTTTGCTGAACTCTTCAGCAAAGGACAGTTCAACATCCTGACGATACCTCCCAAACCGCCTGTGAAGGCAATCCTCCCGGATTTTTTTCAAACGCTCAATCATATTCCTCTCCTTTTCAAATGTTCAACCTAAAAACAAAGCCCGGATAAAACACACAAAACCTAAGAACCCTGATTGTTCTGGAACTCCGTTTTGTGCGTTTTATCCGGTTTTATCCAATATCGACCAAAAACCTGGATTAAAACTTATTGTCCGACAGTATTTCCTCGGGAGCAAATGCGCACACGCTATTGATCTTATCATAATTCATGACAAATTCCAGCTGCAGATCTATGACTGCTACAATTTTAAGGAATTCTGAATCAATATGATAGCGCGAAGTGGCATGGCCGCCCCCTGAGCTCAGAATATAGTCTGAAATAACAGACAATGGCGATATCGTTGAAGTCGTGATGGCGATTGCCTTGATCCCTCTTTTCTTGGCCAGACGCACGCCTTCTACTACCTGCTTGGAACTTCCGGACTGTGAAATAGCAAGTACCACATCCGACTTTCCCGCAAGATTCACCTGGTTCAAAAAGCCTTCTGGTGATATTTCCGCAGTACTCCGTACACCAAGCCGTTCCATTTTAAAATGCATATACTGCGCCAGCGGATTTGTGTTGCCAACTGCGATGATATGCACAAACGTGCTGCTTCGAATCAAATCCGCACACGTTTCCAGAAGCTCACTGCTCAGCTCATACCGGATTTTAAAAATCTCCTCCGTATATCTGCGGATGATGCTTGACACAGAATCTTCGCTTTTCAGCAGCTCCTCATGCGCTTTGCGTTCCTCCGCAATTTTCCCATTGTCGTTCGCCAGAAAAATAGCAAACTGATGAAAACCCTTATAGCCCAGATGTTTGCAGAACCTCACAACCGTTGCGTCGCTGACGTTCCCCAGCTTTGCCAGCTGCGATACATTTTTGTCGTTAATCTCAGTCGGATGCTCCAGAATGAAATCTGCAATTTTCCGTTCCGCCATCGGCAATTTACTATACTCTGACCGTATTGTCTCTAATACTGACTTCTCCATTTGTCTCAGTTCCAAAACATATTTGCATACCTGCCGTAAAAGAATCCCCCAAGCCAATCGTAAAACGTGGTTTGTCTATGTATCTCGTTGGAATAAGCTGCACGTCATCATACGAACCTGCTGAGATGGCGGCAGCAAACTCTGCCCCTTTCTCACTTATTGGCAACGCAAGGACCCTTTCTAAATCCTCCAATGTCGGGTACCTGCCCACGGACGCCCGTGCGGTAGCCAGCAAACCGCCCCAATATAATCCCCGTTCGATTGCTATATCTCCTTTGTCACCGACAAATACCGCATAATCTGCCGTATGCACCACAATCCCACGTCTTACCCCATACTTTCTCCGGAATGCTCTTGCGAAACAGACCACAGAATCAATGTCTTTGATCTCTGTATCCATATACATACCTCTGGCATTGTCAGCCAGCTCTTCCTCATTCATCCCGAAGATATCTGTCAACGGAAGTATGTGTTCCATACAACTTTGCCGGATTACGCTGTCATGGTATGCAGCATCCTCCATGTACACGATTCCTGCTGGATTTCCCGCTCTGTAACGGCTGATATGTGCCGCTGTATCTGACAGTCTCCGTTTCAGCACAGCCAGATCAAGAATACAGTTAAAACCGGAAATCACCTGACTCGTGATACAGATTGCATGATGTTCAATATACTGAAAATACTTTGCAGACAGCGGAAGCAATTCGCTGATTCCCCGTTTGGTGAGTATCAGTCTATTGGAGGTTGGAATCACATATGTTTTGTCCTCTAATTCAATCTCGTCGCCTTTTTTGTATTGTATAATAAAATGCGGTTCCTGTCCAACCCTGCTTTTTACCTGCCCTGTATGCACCGCACGTCCCAGCGAGTCCACAGTATAGATCGTTTCTGTATTCATCCTGCCTCGCACTTCATCCGAATCATCCGTCAGATGGACCAGTGAAGGACAGCCTGTTCCTGACAGCACCAGAGCTGCCTGGGCTGCCGTTCCCCCTACTGCCCTCTGCCCCTCTCCAAAACAATTCAGCAAAGAAACATCAGAAATATCACGTTCTCCTCCCAATCCATTCAGGCAGTAGTACACCAGTGTCTCAAGAAATTCCTTCTCGCTGCTCACAGGCTGAAACGTCGGCTCCTGACGGATTCTCCCACAGCTGATCCCATATTTTACAAGAAGGCTGTTTACAATAACCGTATCCAGCTCATAAACAATATCCAGATTGCTTGTATAACCAAGCGCAGTCAGCTGTTTTCGCTCAATCCTTTTCTTTATTGTATCCTGTAATTCTTTCATCCTGTTTAATATAACTCTGCTTTTCCCGCAGTTCCAAAAAGTTTAATTTTCTGCTTTGCTACCTCCTGCATAGCTTTAATACAAGGCGGTTCAATTTCATTCGGCTCCCTGAGGCCCTCCTTTTTCAACACCTCACGCATTTTTTCATAATATGCCACCTTGATATCGCTTGATATGTTGATTTTGCTGATTCCTTTTTGCGCTGCCTCGCGGATTTCCGCATCCGGATTGTTCGAGCCTCCGTGAAGAACAAGTCTTGTATCCAGCCCTGCTGCCCGAAGCGCATCGCGAATCTGTTCCAGACGTTCCATCTGAAGCTTCGGCTCATATCCTTTTGGATAAATTCCGTGACACGTACCGATTGAAATCGCCAGGGCGTCGATGCCTGTTTCCCGTACGAACCGAACCGCTTCCTGCGGATCTGTATAATAGATGATCTGATCAAACGCCTTATCAGGATCAGTCACACCGATGCTTCCAAGTTCTCCCTCCACCGACACCTCGGATGCAAAATACGAAGCTGCATAATTCCATACGTCGCCGTCCGCCACCTGCGCTCTGCGCGGATCGTCTGTATCTGTTGCCATGGTATAGCTGATTGCCGCATGTGCAGCTTCTACCACCTTCTTGCACATAGCAATATTCTCTTCAAACGGAAGTGCCGATGCATCAATCATAACGGAAGTAAAACCGGCCCGGATTGCAGCCATCACATTTTCATAGGAAGCGCCGTGATCAAGATGAATCGCAGCCGGAACCGGTGAAAATGCAATGCGTCCAGCCATTGCCCGAATGCTGTCTGTCCCGATATGCTTCAGTTCATTCGGATGAAGTTCAATGATCACAGGCGCTTTTTCTCTTTCTGATATATCCATAATTCCATTAAACATCGCATAACTGCTGATGTTAAAAGCCGGAACGGCAAAATGATTCTCCTCTGCCACAGCAAGCAGTTGTTTCAAATTAAATAACATGTTCTCTGTCTCCTTTTTGAACCTATAGTTTCAACATATAATCAATCGCCCATTTACGAAATCTTTTTCCAAGCAAGAACACTGTCACGTTTTTTCGGCGCCGGCAGTCAATCCCTCGATCAGCTGCTTGGAACACAGCAGATACATGAGAATTACCGGAATTACGCTGATCACTACCATCGGAAATACTTTTTCAATGAAAAACAGGAAGGACGACAGGCATTCCTGAAGCATGACAGTTGCCGTCCGCTGTTCCCCGCTCAGAAATATGAGCGGCATATAAAAGTCATTGTAAATCGTCAGTCCTGATACGAGTGCCACGGTTCCGAGAATCGGTTTTGACAGTGGCATCATAATCCGGAAAAATATCGTAAACTCATTTGCACCGTCAATCTTGGCACTTTCCGCGAGCGCTTCAGGCAGCTTTTTAAAAAATCTCATAAAGAGAAACGCTGCTAAAGAGAGGTTGCCGATATAGATAAGAATCAGTCCCCATGGCGTATTAACCAGATGCAGTGCATTGATGATCCTGTAATTAATCAGTACGCCAAGCTGAATCGGGAACATCATGCCCAGAAGAATAAAGGTCTGCAAAAATGACTTCCCTTTAAAGTCGTACCTGGCGTAACCGTAAGCCAGCATAGAAGAAACGATTAAAAGACCCGTAATCGATACACCTGTGATGAAAATACTGTTCCACATGGATTTCAGAAAATGGTTCTGCGTAATGACTTCTATGTAATGCCTGAAATTCCACATAGATGGCAGGGCAAAGATATCTGTCACGATCTCCGTGCTGTCTTTAAAGGAGGAAATTAATGTAATAAACAAAAGCAGTATAATAATTGAGCTGTATAACAGACAAATCAACGTTATCAGCCAGCTTTTATGGCCCAGTTTCTTTTTCATAATGATCACCTGTCATCTTCCTGTTTTTCAATTCCTGCGCAACTCCTATTCATTCCACACTTTCACCTTGCCAAGTGCAAAATTCATCACAGAGGTAAAAAGCAAAATAAACAAAAACGTTACTGTCCCTATCGTTGCCGCATATCCAAGGTCAATGTTCAGACGGCTCATGCTTCCGCTTCCAAATGCAATTCTGTAAAAATACATATTTACAAAATCAAGTCTGCCGTCCATACCGCCGAACGTACCTGCGAGCATGTACGGAAGATCAAAGAGCGTGATCCCCCAAATGATATCAAGAACCAGAACATTGATCATTCCCGGCCCGATGTCCGGCAGTATTATATAAAGAAATCTCTGGAAGGAACCAGCTCCGTCAATGGTCGATGACTCAATTGTCTCATAAGAAACATTTTTCATATTTGACAGAATAATGAGCATACCGATCGTTGCACTGGACCAGATACCAATCCCAATCAGAATCGGAAACATCATCTTCGGATCTGCAAGCCATCCAGGCAGGTTTACCCGCGAAACCCCCAGTGTCAGTAATGCCTTATTCACTATACCAAAGCTGGCATTAAAGAAGATGGTGCCAAAGAAGGCAATCACTGCAGTACTGAGCACGTACGGAAGAAAAAAGATGGCCTGAAAAAACTTATACCACCGGATTTTAGAATACAGCATATATGCCACGCCCACCTGTATCGGTACGATAATAAAATACTCGCACAGAATAAACTTCATATTATTTCCAAATGCATTCCAGTACGTAGCAGCATTGGCCGGGTCCAGAAACAGCCGTTTATAATTCTCAATCCCTGTAAACGTCAGTTCTCCAAGTCCGTCCCATGAGCTCAGGCTGAGAAAAGATGTCGCTATCAGCGGTATAATCATAAACATGCAATAAAAAATCAGGCCCGGAAGCATAAACCACAGATATGGTCTGCGTTTTTTCTTTTTCTTAACTGTATTCCCCATACTATTCCTCATTTCTCCGCCTTTTCCATACGTGCGGTGGCAGCGCATCACTTTGTCTGCCGCCGCATGCTCTGTGCTGTTAACCAGTTAACCTGTTTTCCCGCTCTACAATTAGTCAATGTTTGCCTGCACATTGTCACAGAACTCCTGTGCGTCAAGAGAACCGCTAAATACGCTCATGATATTTGCCTCAAAATATTCCTCTGCCTTTGCGCCGAGCAGAAATACCTTCTCCTCATTTGCTGCAAGCAATACATCTGCCATACCGATCTTTGTGGAAACTTCGTCAGAAGAAGGGGTTTCCTCCAGGGCCGGAATGGATGCATTGGAATTGATATAAGTCTGCTGGCCTTCGACTGTTGTCATCCACTGTGCAAACATCTTGGCTGCTTCTAGATTCTTCGTGTTCGGGTTAATGCTGTAACCGCCGTTTGCAGTAATGCATGCATAAACCTTTCCATCTTCATCATTTGCAAGCTTGAATACATCAAAGTTCAGGTTTGCATTTGCATTCCGGATTGTAGAGAGCATCCAGGAACCGCAGATGATCATGCCAGTGCTTCCGGTCGCAAATTCCATACATGCCGCTGTTGCATCATTTGCCACAGAACTGATGGAGAAATATCCCTTGTTCTTCCAGTCAACCATTTTCTGAAGTGTATTCACATTCACTTCCTCATTAAATGCAGCCGTGCCTTCTCCAAGTCTCGTAAAGAAATCCGGACCGCCTGCCTGTGTACATACCATGAAATCCCACGTATGCATAATGGATGCCCAGTCCACACCAGCCAGCGTCAGAGGCACAATGCCATCCTCCAGCATCGTATCGCAGAGTGCCTCAAATTCAGCAACGGTTGTCGGAACTTCATAGCCATTGTCTGTGAAAAGATCTGCGTTATAGTACACAGTTCTTGTATCAATGCTCGACGTCGGTACTGCATACAGCACATCGTCCACGTAACAGATTTCACTGATCATCGTCGGCTCACCGTCTTTTTCGAACAGAGACATGTCCACAAGATCTGTCAGCGGCAGTGCATTTCCCGCCTCCACCTGTCCTTCAAAAACGGCATTCTTCGTACCGCAGGTCCAGAAGATGTCCGGCCCGTTGCCGGACTGAAAAGCAGTTGAAAGCGCTGTAAAATATGTATTTTCCGGTTTTGCTTCATAACTGAAATCTATGTTCGGATACATCTCTTTGAGCACAGCAATCTGAGCCTCTGCACATACACCGCGCTCAGACGTGCCTTCCCAGATCACCAACTTCCCACTCAAGGAAGTATCCGGTTCTGCCGCAGCAGCCGGCATTGCCACACCCGCTGTCATAGCTCCTGATAACGTAACTGCCAAAAAAGTTTTCATCCACTGCTTTTTCATTTCGTTTCCTCCTTCTTTTGTTTATAAAACCCTTTTCCTAATACAACTTTTTATTTCTGTTACTTACTTATAGCAAATTCAGAATACTATTCATAATTTCTGTGGCGCTTCTCCATATCTTCATCCGTCAGGTTCATTTTCACCTTTAACTCCTGAGAAATAATATCGAAAAGCAGTACTGCTGACTGTTCATACAGATTTCCCATCAGCTGTTTTGTCTGTACAAGATCTCCTTTTGCCCTCCACGCCATGGCCGGAAGCCAGCAGACAACATCAGAAATCCTTCCGATATCACTGTCCGGATCTGCTGTAACCGTGACAACCTTTGCCCCTGCCTTTTTGGCAAGTTCTGCCAGATAAACAACGTGACTGTAAAAACCAGGACCGCAGGAAACGAAAAATACATCGCCTTCCCCCACGTTCGGCGCCGTGTCCTCCATGCCCCAGTGAGCATCTTTCCCAAGATGCATCAGACGCATAACGAAAAACTTCAGTCCCAGCCCTTCACGGCCAGCGCCATAGCAAACAACTTTTTTTGCAGAAATGACTGCGTCCATCAGCGGCTCAATGTCTTTGTCAGACATCCGGTCCAGAACCTCCTGCAGCTCCTTCAGTTCCAGATTTGCACACTCTCTAAAACTCATAAGAAACCCTCCTTTAATGATATGATGCAATTTATTCTTCCTTTGTGTAGTTGTATCATACACTAATTGAAATATTATTTCAATATATTTTTCATCTTTGTAATATTATTTCCGTTTCTTTCTACCAATTTCACAATTTTATACTTTGATTTCTATGCATAACACACAAAAACAGAGTACTATCAAATATCAAAAAGATATTTTTCAGTACTCTGTTCTTAAAATCATTCTCTTTTTATCTTACATCTCTATGTTATAGATATTGTCCTATTCATCCTTCGCCTCGCAAAATACAAAGTCCAATCAGAAATGGCGCCGCATAAATCAGGGGCATAATATAACGGAAGTTCCCGTTTGCCGGACAGATCAGAAGAATCCCTGTTGAAAGAACCGACATCAGTCCCGGGATGAGATATGCATAGTTTCTTTTCCGTATCATATCAAGAACAAAATAAACCACAATCCATGCATACATTCCCACACTAAACAGTAAATTCACAATCGGAATGCGCTGCAAAGTGTCTACCGCCATCTGAACCGCTTGTAATACCGTTTCGGACAAAAACGGCGCCTCAAACGACAGCACACCCTCTTCCTTCCAATGAGACTTCTGCTTAAAATCCCTGTAGACCATTCCGGATGGCTGATCCAGGTAGAAAAATCCATAGCAGTTGTTAAGCACCGCCTCTATATACGTACCCGGATGCCGCAGCAGCATCCCAAACCATGCGTTCAGATAAGCGGCAAGCTCCTGCGATGTGCAGTCCTGGCGAAACGTATATTTCACGGGATCAGTCAGCTGTGGATTGTATTTTTCTGCCAGTTTCTCATATTCAATCACACCGTCAATCGCTTCTTTTTCTTCCGGCGTCACCTCCTCAGGATACTGTTTCACATAACGCGCTGTCTGCTGAAACAAAATGCCCAACATCTCCTGACGGCCTCCCGGTGCAACCTTCCACTTGGGAAGCAATACCCCTATCCATACAAACTGAAACAGCAAAATTGGGAGCAACAAAGAGGCAACCACAGCAATCCAGTAACGGCGGTAAACGGTCAGGATCACCACCAGCACCACCAGCATCATATATACCCCCTGGCTGCGAAACAGCATTATCAGCAGGCTGTCCAAAGCAAACCCTGCACAAAATAATTTTTTCTTCAGACAAGCGCCCTTTGAGCGTACAATCTCCAATAAAAGCACTGACAGAATCAGGCAGAAGACACCAAAGGCCGTATCTTTCAACATACAGATTGCATACATCGGATAAAGTGGAAAAAATGCCGTGAAAAAAAGCCCTGCTTTCATGCAACGCCTGGACAATCCTGCCCACCGCAGATAAAACCAAACCCCGGAAAGTGTAAATGCCATAAAAATCATCTGCAACAACACATATAGCGCCACACCTACCGCCGCATTTCCAAGCCATACTCCAACCTTGACAAAAACTCCTGCCAGCACTGTCGTAAAAAACGGGAAATGATTGCTCAGATAAATATCCTTTCCGCGCACTGCTGACAATTTCCGTGTCCACGTGGACTGCCCGAAAAACTGCGCAATCTGACTTGCTGTGTCATTCCCGGAAGTTCCCGGAAAAAACAAAATAAAATAAGGCAGCCAGCAGAGAAAAACCAGCAGTGCAGCTGTCACAAAGTATTTTCCTGAAAAAACGCCTGCGCCTGTATTCTCTTTTCCAGAAACTTTTTCCATAAAATGAAATGCAAAAAGAATCAGATAATAAACCGGCACCGATGCCCCCAGAATGATAAGCAATGCCCGTAAAAACACAAATTTCCCGCCAAAAAGCATCCCCCAGCTGTCACATATACTATAAGATTTTCCAAGAAACTGCATACCCGAAAAACACACGGCAAAAATTGCAGCCAGAACGCGATCGCGGCTTTGAAATTCTCTTTTCCGTACTTCTTTTATCAAAAAAACCATTAGGAATGCAATCAAAAAGGGCAGAATCCTCTCGGCTGACAGGGAACGCTCCAGCCTTGCCAAAAAAGAGGCCAGCACTCCATATCCCTCCAGCCCTTCACCGGATACGCACCAGGCATCCATATCCACTCCGCATGTGAGTCCGATTGCTGAGAAAATTGCCAGAAAAATCATGCTCCACATCTTTCGTATTGATATTTTTCTTTCCATTTTCAACTCCTCACCATCCATCTGCATTCTTTCATCCGGTCCGCCCGCAAACCAACCTTTTCCTGCCCGCCTACAGACTAACAGACTACACCTCTCAGCCATTTCAGTCCGTGTGCAGACTACACTTCCCGTTCATTTCTGTCTATACACAGACTATATTCTTATTTCGCGATCACAGGTCGCCTGTCTTCTTCTCCAGCAGCATGGCATAAACCTCTCGCTTCGTAAGACCTCGATCCTTTGCCGCGCATTTCATGGCTTCTTTTCGGTCCATCCCCTGTTTTTCGTAGATCTGTACGTGAGTTTCAATATCCGTCTCTGCCCAGGATTTCTGTGCCTCCTGTTCCAGCTCATCCGGGCTGCGGCCCTCCATTACTATCACACATTCCCCTTTGGGGCCGTCCGCCTCATAATGTACAATTGCCTTCGAAAGTGTGGACTGAAACACCGTTTCATACCGTTTCGTCAGCTCACGGCACACGGTTACACGGCGATCTCCGAGCGCTTCCAGCAACTCCCCAAGTGTACGCAGCAAACGATGGGGCGCCTCATACAAAATAGTCGTTCTGGTCTCGCTTTTCAGTTCTTCCAAAATCCGTTGCTTTTCCTTCTTTTCCTGCGGCAAAAATGCTTCAAAACAAAAACGCCGTGTAGGAAGGCCCGAAAGAGTGAGCGCTGTCACACAGGCGCAGGCGCCCGGGAGGGAGGTTACCTCAATACCGGCTTCATAACAAAGACGCACAAGCTCTTCGCCCGGGTCCGAAATCCCCGGCGTCCCGGCGTCTGTAATCAGCGCAACATTCTGTCCGGAACGCATTTTCTCAATCAGAACATACGCCTTTTCTATTTTATTGTACTCATGGTAGCTTGTCATCGGCGTACGGATATCAAAATGATTCAGCAGATGCAGGCTGTTGCGCGTATCCTCCGCTGCAATTAAATCTGCCTCGCGCAGGGTTCGAAGCACCCGCATCGTGATGTCTTCCAGATTGCCGATCGGCGTCGCACACAAAAATAACTTTCCCTGTTCCATTGTCTCCCTCTCAATACCCATAAATCTCTGTAATCTCCGGCATATACACTCCAGGTTCCCGGTATACAATCAGCGGTTTTTCCACTGTCATCCGCGGTTTTCCGCCGCGCACAGCTTCGATCAGAACCATATTTGGTTCACGGTCCACATAAGGATAGACAAGCTGCATCCTTTTCGGCTCCAAACCGTACTTTACCATTGTGCAAATAATTTCTGCCAGCCGAAACGGCCGGTGCACCAGAAAAAAACTGCCTCCGGGGCGTACCAGCTTTGCCGCTGCACGCACCACATCTTCCAGCGTACAGAGAATTTCATGCCGGGCCGCCGCCTTTTCCAGATCAGGATTTACCAGCCCGTGCTGTCCGATCATATATGGAGGATTCGACGTAACGGTGTCAAAAGAAGCCGGAGCAAACAGCTCCCCGGCCTCCTTAATATCTCCTCTGACGATTTCCACCTTTTCCTGCAAGTCATTGAGCAGTACGCTTCGCGCAGCCATATCCGCACTGGTCGGTGAAATCTCCAGCCCCGTAAAATGATGGCCCTGCGTCTTTGCTGCAAGCAAAATCGGAATAATGCCTGTACCAGTCCCCAGATCAAGCGCAGTTCCCTGCTCTTTTACCTTCGCAAAACCGGAAAGTAAAACAGCGTCCATCCCGAAACAGAACAGCTTTCCGTTTTGGATAATCTGAAATCCATTCCGGTGCAGATCATCCACGCGTTCTCCTTCTTTCAGCTCAATCTTCATCCAGCTTTGATTTCCCTTCTTTTTTCTCAAGCGCTTCCAGTTCGCGCAGCTCCTTATCGACGGAATTGTCCTTACCGCTCCTGTCGGTTTTCTCGCCCTTACCGCCCTTTTCTCTGCGGCGTTTTGGCTTAAACTTTAATTCACTGACGTCGTATTCCTGTATTTCCTTCTCATCATCCACATCTACCAGCAGTTTTACCTTCTGACGCAGCACATTTACGCTATGCACTTCACCCTTTCTTCCGTCAAGTGTCGTGACCGTATCGCCGATCCCCGGAAGGCGGTTGTTCAGATATTCGTACGTATCCTCCTCATTTTTGAGGCAACACATCAGACGGCCGCAGACACCTGAAATCTTCGTCGGGTTCAGGGAAAGGTTCTGCTCCTTCGCCATCTTGATCGAAACCGGCGCAAACTCGGAAAGGTAGCTGTTGCAACACAAAATACGACCACATATGCCGATGCCGCCCAGGATCTTCGTCTCATCCCGGACACCGATCTGACGCAGTTCAATCCGCATTTTAAATACGGCGGCCAGATCCTTTACCAGCTCCCGGAAATCAATCCTGCCATCCGCCGTAAAATAAAACAGTACTTTATTGTTATCAAATGTATACTCTGCATCAATCAGCTTCATCTCAAGTCCGTGCTTTATAATCTTTTCCTGACAGATTTTTAACGCATCTCTTTCTTTGACACGGTTTCTCTGCGCACGTGCGTCATCATCCGGCGTCGCCACACGGATCACACCCTTGAGCGGCTGCACAATCGTCTCCTCCGGCACACTTCGCACCGGACCGATCACAGTACCATACTCAACGCCCCGGGCTGTCTCCACAATCACGTGATCTCCCGGCTCAATCTTATATCCCTTCGGGTCAAAGTAATATACTTTCCCTGCATTTCTGAATCGTACTCCAACTATTTTAACCATGTATATTCTCCTTAATGACAAGGAACAGAAGTTCCATTGTCAGATCAAAATTAACGTTCGCGGACAGCCTTGTCTTGGCATTTTCGATCGCTTTCATGACTTCCTCCACGCCTTCATAAGAGCAAAGGCTTACTGTCTCACGTATCGTCCGGATCTCATCCCGGAAAATAATGCCGTCAATGTCCCTCGTCGCCTTGAAATATACCATATCCCGGTACCAGAGCGCAAGGATATCCAGATAATCCTGAACAGAAAGCTTGTATTCCTGTACCTCCTTTACGTAATCAATCAGCTCGCTGACCTCCATTTTGCCAGCATTTCGCAGAAGCTGCATAGCTGAAGCCTTGATCGCTGAAAAATCCTCCGAGGAAGCCAGACGCACCGCTTTTCCGATATTTCCCTGTGCAAATGCGACACAGATGTCCGCCTGGTAATCCGGCACCTGAAGCTCCTCCATCAGGTACTGCTTTACCTGCTGATCCGGAACAGGCTTCAGGCTAAGAAGCACGCATCTGGAACGAATCGTATCAAGAAAAATCTGTTCATTTGCGGTAAGCAAAAGAATGACCGCATACTCGGGCGGCTCTTCGATCGTCTTCAGAATCGCATTTTGCGCCTGCACGGTCATTTTCTCCGCGTCCTGAATGATATAAATCTTGTATTTTCCATTGTACGGGCGAATCTGAATGTCTCCTGTGAGCTGTTCACGAATATCCTCGACACCGATGCTCGCAGGCTTCTCATGCCGCACATAAATAATATCCGGATGATTTCCGCTTAGCGCCTGACGGCAGGAATGGCACGTGCCACAGGGATGCTCTCCTTCTCCCGTACACTGAAGCGTCTCTGCAAATGCCTGGGCCAGCCGATGCTTGCCTGTCCCCTTTTCTCCACTGAAAATATATGCATGACTGACCTGCCCGTTCTCAATTGCCCGCCTCAGATGGGCAATCTCCTGTTCATGTCCAAGAATATCGTTAAATCCTGCCATATGCTGCCTCCACCTTCTGTTTCAGTTGCTCTGAACTCCTGATTTCGTATATTTTCTCAGGCCCGCCCTCTCATCGCTTTGCAACTTTCTACCTTAATATAACACATTTTAAGGTTCATGGGAAGCGGTTCGCACGTCTGTTCTCTTAAGATTTTATTATATATTCCGCCACCTCATCCATGCATAGCTGACGGTCTCCATTATTCGAAAATCGTTTTGTAATTCCGGCCCTCTGAATATTTTCTTCTGAAAAATCTTTCTGGTCTGCCAGAAAACGTCTGCATACCTCGTCATAGTTCGGTACCGGCTGTTTTTTCTCCCGCTTAATCGAGCGTTCTAGCCTCTTCTCATCGTCAACTTCTATGTAAACCGGCACGACACGGTCGTTTCCGTAATAATTTTTCACTTTCTCATAGGATTCCAGCGTACCGAGCGCCAGATAATTATTTTGCGCTATATCCATCGTGTCGCCGTCTGCGGTAAAATAATGCCACGGTCCCTGCACCGTATGATACGTACGAAGCTCAATTACCTGCCCCTTTTCCTGCAACTCTTCCAAACGCTCCTGCGTCACAAAATGATACTGCACACCGTCCGTCTCTTTGGCCCGAATCGGCCTTGTCGTGTACATGATAAACGGAACCAGCCCCAGCTCCGGGCGCATAAGAAGCTCCTCATAAATCGTATCCTTTCCTGACGAACTTTTTCCCATAATATAAAATAACTTTCCCATACTTCTCCCCTTATATACCCTCCGAAAAATTTCCGGATATCTTTTCCTCCCGCACAACCAGAATTTTTTCTCCCGTGTAGTCTG
The DNA here is from genome assembly GCF_059728505.1 of Blautia sp. St.27G3. Lineage (NCBI taxonomy): Bacteria > Bacillati > Bacillota > Clostridia > Lachnospirales > Lachnospiraceae > Blautia > Blautia sp. St.27G3. Next base: position 1,577,833 of record NZ_BAAGFO010000001.1, read on the forward strand.
CCATGCCCTGGATCTTCATGCCCTCCGACCGGTACTGTTTCAGCTTTGCAAGCAACTCTTTTGAGATACGTTCCCCCGGAACAACCAGCGGAATCCCCGGCGGATACAGGTATACAAATTCTGCCGAAATACGCCCGGCACTGCAATACAAAGAGACAGAATCACACGGGTAATCCTCCGTTTCCTGAATCGTAAGAACTGTCTCATTTTCAAATATAAAATTCTTTTTCCGAGGACTGTCGCCCCTGTCAGCCACCCCCGTTATTTCCTGGTTCAGGCCAGGATCCGACTTTCGCATAGCCACAGACAATTCACCGTCAATCTCCAGCAGCGCCTGCTCCAGCCGGTCAAATCCTTCCTGCGTATCGCAGACCGTCATGATTGCCGTCACATAATGCTCCGCCTCCATCTCCGCCTCCAGGTGATACCTTTCCCGGAGCATCTGCGCCAGCCACGGACCATGATACCGCTGTGTACTGCCTCCTTCCAGACGCCCGCACTTCTCCGTTGAAATCAGCACCTTCGACCGGTCAAACTGCCACGCAGAAAGCTCCGTCTCATTTCCGTCCACAAGGTGGAGCACCCGCATACCGTGAAGCTTCTCCCTCATATTTTTCAGGCGCTGCAAAAATCCGTCAAACAGTTCCTTTTTGTGTTCTTGCATCTGATCAATACACGCATCCATCCCCGCCATCAGCACGTAACTTGGGCTGCTGGTCTGATAAATTCCAAGATATTTTTTCAACCGTTCCCGATTGGCTCTCGGCCCGCATACATGGAGCAAAGCGCTCTGCGTTAAAGCCGGCATTGTTTTGTGCAGGCTGTTGATTACCACATCCGCCCCGCACTGCACTGCACAATCTGGAAAATCCGGATGCATCGCAAAGTGCGCGCCGTGCGCCTCATCCACAATCAGCACAGCCCCGTACTCGTGTACCGTCTCTGCAATGCGGCGGATATCCGACACGACGCCGTCATACGTTGGAGAGGTGATTACAACAGCTTCTACGCTATGTCCGCCCGCCTGATGTTCCCTCAGTGCCGCGCGCACCTGCTCCGGCATAATACTTCCATTGATCCCGCGCCGCACATCTGCTTCCGGATAAAGATACGATGCCTGCAGCCCATTTAATAAAACCGCATGGTAGACCGCTTTATGACAATTTCTCGCCATTAAAATCCGTCCGCCGCGCCGCACGCAGGCCGAAATCGCAGCCAGAATCCCAGAGGTACTGCCGTTTACCAGACAGTACGTTTCATCTGCGCCGTACAGCAGCGCCACACGCTGCTGCAGCTCCAGCAAAATACCCTGCGCGTGGTGCAGGTTGTCAAAGCCGTCTATCTCCGTAATGTCAATCTTGTATGGATTTCCAAAATAGCCTGCCTGCCGTTTGTGCCCAGGCATATGAAGAGGGTAGGCATCTGATGCACTATAATTTTTCAGTTTTTCTAGTAGATGCTCCGACATATTGCCTCCTGATTCACTTTACACAATCTATTTGCAGATAGTTTCCTATATGACAAACAACCCGCGCCTATGCAAGACCAGGCGGTACAAGTATAACATAAGCGCCAGCTCGATGGAAAGAAATGATTGGCATATCTGAAAAAACATTTTGAGGTTCCGGCAAACAAGTCACCCCTTACTTTGTGCAGGCGGCCAGAGGGCTGACTTTGAAAGTGTTTTTGGTTACTTCGATTATAACAGCCATTTGCCTTTTTCGTTTAAGAAATTAATTCCAGATTAAAAAAATAATCATACAGGACTTTCCTGCCGTGGAAGATACAGCAGGATATCAGTGCCTTCGCCAGGACTGCTTTCTACGGCTATTTTATAGTTTCCCTGGTACAGGTAGTTCAAGCGCATCCTGACATTGTATACGCCGATATGCGCCATGTCGTCCTGAAATTCTGGTTTCTTCCTGAAAAACTGTTCTGCGGTCTCTACATCCATGCCTGCTCCGTTATCCCGGATCCGGATACAGATATCCGGGCCTTCCTGCGTTACGGAAACGGAAATTTCGCCTTTTTTTCCTTCTCCCTGCCCATCCTCGGCACATGCAATTCCATGCTTTATTGCATTTTCGACGAGCGGCTGTATGATATTTTTCGGAATCAGCTCCTTCTGGACTTCCGCGGAGACTTTAAAAGAATACGCAATGCTCAGATAGCTCAGATAACTCTGAATTAACATATATTGCCCCATTGCCTCCCGTTCTGCCTCCACGGTATCAAAGGTCTTGTAATTCTTCATTTTCAGGCGGTCCTTCAGCGTGCCGATCAGGGCGTTATTTACAGCTACAACTTCTTCGGTCCGCCCCAGTCCGGCAAGAACGGTCACTGTATTCAGCGTATTATAAATATAGTGAGGGTCCACCGCAGATACCATCAGCGTATACTGCATCTGCTCTTCCCGCTTCATATCCTTTTTGATTTTCTCCAGCATGGTCCAGAATGTATTACCCAGGCTGCTGATTTCGTCATTTCCCGGGGCTCTCGTATCGACGTCATAATTACCTTTTCGTACGCCGTTCATTTTCCGTTCCAGCTTCCGGATTCTGCTGATCGTACCCTTCAGCGAAATACCGAAAGCTGCCAGCAAAAATACGGTCAGGCCGCACAACAGCAGCTGAAAATATCCAAATGCCTTTTGATATGGTTCCAACAGAAGTTCCTCGGGCACGTTTATAATCAGCCTGAAATCCTCATCCTTATACGTACAAAGCACAGAAAACACCGTATCCGCTCCGTTTTCCCATTCCAGCACCTCATACTGCTTCCCTTCAAACAGGTAATTCGGACACTCCTCCACCTTCAGGCCGGATGCTTCACCCAGGTTGCTGTATAATACACTGCCATTGCTGTAAATCAGGTAATCCTCTGCCTGAAATTCTTCCAGCTCCCGGAGCTGTTCCAGCACCTCTCCGACTCCTACCATATTTACTGCAATACAGTTCACATCCCCTGCCCGGAAGGAATCCAGCACGCAGAAAAAGCGGCCCGTTTCCTCTTCCCCGATCACCGGAAGATGATATTTGATTTTCTGACTTTTGTCAAAGCTCTGATACCAGTCTGAGGCCTCAAAAATGCGGGCTGCCTCCTTTGCCTGTTCCCCGCAGAAAATATCCCCTTCACTGGTGCACAACAAAAAATAATTGGTAAATGAAATATACCCTGCATTCTCGTTCAGCTTTCCGTTTTCCAGAAGTGGCAGATATGATACAATCTTTGCCTCTGTCTGTCCTGTCCTTTTTTCCGGGTCATAGTATTCGGAAATCAGCCGCTTCAGCTCCTGATTCTCCGTTATATTTTTCAGATGGCTGTTATTGCGCCAGATATAGCTCTGCCGCAGCGCAGCCGAACCAGCCACGCCGGAGATCTGCTTGCACAGATGTGGCCGCATAATACGATAAAAAACGGATGGAAATAAAATGGTCAGTGCCAGCAGAACCACAATGCTGATGCCAAAAAGCTGAGCTATAATCTTCTTTGTTACGGTATTAAATTTCACTGTGCTCCCTCCTGTACTCCATTGGCGTCATCCCGCAGGTTTCTCGGAATACTTTCGAAAAATAGGAAATATTTTTGTATCCAGTCTTCCGGCAAATATCCGTCATTTTGTCCCTTCCCAAATTCAAAAGCTCTTTTGCCCGCTCCATCCGTACTCGGACGACAAACTTCCATAAAGTTTCCCCTGTTTCCTTGCGGAACACAGTATTCAGATGATTGGCGCTGATCTTCAGATGCGAGGCAATCTCTTCCACGCTGAGATCACTGTTTGTATAATTCCGGCTCACATACAGAACAGCCCGGTTAACAATGTCCGAATACTGAAAAACAGATGGATTCTCCAGAATCTTTCCCAATTCCATAACCTTATGCTTCATCCAGTGATAAAGAACAGAAGCTTCATACCAGTTTGCAGTGTCCTCACTTTCACACACTGTAAATATAACGCCTGTCTGCAAATTCACCAGTTTTTCATGATATTCCATGAGCCTTACTGAAAAATAGCGTGTGAGCGCTTCAAACCGTTCTCCGTCCCTCGCTTCCACTGCCTTCAGAAAATTCTGATCCATCCACCTGCATAGCTTTTCAAATTCACGATCCCGGATCCATCGATCCGCTTTTTCCAGATCAAGCGGCAGCGCAACCTTCCTGGAACGGCCGATATCCTCAGCGTGCAATACACAGGAACATACCCGGAAAATCCCCTGCCTGCGTACCTCTTTCGTCCGCAGATACCGATTTACACAGCCCGATAGCTCTTCCTGTTCTGCCAAAATCAGTACCGAAAACGTCGACCCAAACTTTTCCCGCAGCCTCAGCTTCAGATCGTAGGCCTGTTCTGTCGCACCCCCCTGCGTTTTCACAAGGCACAGCCAGAACCAGTCTCCTGCCTGAACCGCTGCCACAGTCTGTGGAACGGCCTGATAACAGAGACCCGCCACAGCCTTTTCGTCCGCCCTACTCTCCTGAATCCCGAAAACATCACAGACTACAGGATACCGATGGTCCTGCTCCACCCAGAACAGATCATAGACATCAGGCAGCCCGGCACTGTATTCCTCAATATGTATCTCCTCCCCATTTTTTCTCTCAAGCTCCCACACCAGTTCTGTAAACGCTGCCTCTGCATCATACCGGCTGTAACGTTTTCTTTTCTTAATTTCACGCCCTGCCTCCTCCAGAATCCGTATCATCTGCACCCTGTTCATCTCGTGCTTCAAAAGATAACCACAGCTTCCTAGCTCCAACGCAGATTTCACATAAGAAAATTCCTCATAACTCGTCAGAAAATACAAAATTGTCTCCGCCGACTTCTCCCGAATCCGCTCTCCAAGCTCAATCCCCGTCATTCTCGGCATCTGAATATCCGCAATCACAAGCTCCGGATGATACGCTTCAAATTTCTGCCAGGCTCTTTTCCCATCCTCAGCCTTCAAAACAACGTCAAATCCATACTGCTTCCAGTCCACCATATTCGCGAAATGTTCCAGCAGCAGCGGATTATCCTCCGCCAAAAGTACCTTCATCCATCCCTTCCCCCTTTACAGCAACATCCAAAACCACCGATTAGACATCCGTCTATTACTCCTATTGTATCAGACTTCCGCCCGCCCTGTAAAACAATTCTGCCCCTCAAAAACCCCCATTCCCCCCTCCGTTTCCAGCTATTTTTACAAAATCGTAGAATCTTTACAATCTTCCTTTTTAAAGATAATAATCCCATTCTATTTGTTCTAATCTTTCCTTTTTTCCTCCACTCCTATCGTCCTATAATGAACTCACTTGAACAGATAGTTATAATTCTCTCATTCAAAGTCAGGCCCCTGGAAAAGGATACAAAAAAAGGGGGGACTTGTTTGCTTCGGAACCCCGTTTTTATATCCTTTTCCAGGAGCCGTCCGTTTAATCACGCTCTTTTATAACTACCTGATTCACAATCTCATAAAGGAGGATCACACTTATGAAACACAAATCACGTTATTTCCACAAGCTTCTCCCCGCCGCGCTTTCCATGAGCTGCCTTTTCTCCGGCTGCTACACAGCCTGCGCTGCCGAACCTCAGGCGGAAACACGGCCTGCTTCTACGTTCAGCGTCGGAGCCTCCATCCGGGATATCACGCCTTCTGAGGCCATGTTCCCTCTGACCAGAAAGCCGAACGTCGAAATGTCCGGCGTTCTGGATCCTTTAAGCGTGCGTGTAATCGCCATGTCCGACACCGACACGACAACGCTTATGGTGTGCAGTGAAACGGGACGCTCCTTTGGCCCACAGTTCGCTCAGGCGATTGCGGACCACACCGGACTTCCGCTCGAAAACATCGTGCTCACATCCACACATTCCCATGCGGCTCCGGAAATCACGGAAGCAATTGATCTTAATTTCGAAGAAGGTGCAGAGGGTGTTACGACGCTACAGCTCTGGGCAAAATACGTGATGGGACAGGTACTCGATGCAGTGGATGAGGCGCTTGACGCTCAGGAACCGGCCAGCGTGGGAATCGATTATTCTGAGAGCTACATCAATGTCAACCGTAACTCCGTTTACAACGTGGTCGGCGAAGACGGCTCCGCAACGGAATGCCGCGACCTTGGTTGGAGCCCGAACGGCATCTCAGACCGAACTGTTGCTGCCATCCGTTTCAATGATTTGAACGGCGATCCGATTGCATTTATCATCAACTACGGCGTTCACGGTACTGTGATGCACGCTAATACCTGCATGGACGGAAAGACGGGCGTAAGTGCGGATATCCCAGGTATTGTGTCCGGCTATATTGAGAACAATTATGAAGGCACTGTGGCTATGTGGCTTTCCGGAGCTGCCGGAGATCAGAATCCGATTATCCAAAACGACTTATATACACGCAACCCGGAAACAGGGGAATTTGAAGAAACTTTTAACGACGATTATGAGATTCTGACCTTCCTCTCCAAAATCCACTATGCAGATATTGAGAGAGCGCTCAACTCCATTGACACCTATACCTCTGATGTTGATCTGAGCTGCGGTTTTATGGAATCTGCCATTCCTGCCACAGAAGGCGGAAATTACGCTATCTCTTTGCAGATGGTCCGCATCGGCGACATCGGACTTGCCTGCTTCCCGGGAGAGCTCTTTACCGCCACAGGTATGTATCTCAAGGACAACGCCCTGCTCGACGATACAATTGTTGTAAATCATGCATGGCAGCGCGATTCCCAGCACAACGGCTATCATGCGGACGACTGGACAATTGAAAACGGCGGGTTCGGCCAGAGACAGGCAAAATACGAGGCCGGATTCCTTGACGCTGAACTGACATCCATGATGAATGCCTTTTACGAAGAAACCGGCGCATGGATGTACAACACAGACGGCACTGCCACCTACAGCACAACCGGCGAAGTCACGATTGTCGGCCCGGACGGAAAAGCCGGAACGGAAGATGACAACTGTGTCGTAAACCCTGCCGGTACTGCCCTGATGACAGATGTTACTCCGGAATATGATGAGGAAGGGAAAATTTTCATATCACTTGGAAACGGCTTCACACTGACAGCGGGCGCAGACGGAAAAATCGGCACAACCGACGACGTTGTAGCCTTCGGCTCCTATATGCAGAGCGAGCACGTAGAGGACGGAAAGACAGCAGCCCTCTCCTGGCGGCTTCTGGACATCCAGGATGGCCGCGCAACGCTTGTAACCGATAAAGTCATTGATGGACTTTCCTTTAATCTGAGCGATACGGACGGAAACGACTGGGCAGGCTCCAACCTGCGCTCCTGGCTCAACAGTGCCGGCGGCCAGAACATGACCGGCGACACGACTGGCTTCTATGATGCGGCTTTCACAGAGGAAGAAAAAACAAAAGTTCTTCTGACCGATGTTTCCATGCAGTCTGACTCCTCGTATATTGCCTACAACACACTGTTAAAAGAAAACTGGTGGGGCGATTACACAACATCCGGAACAGATACACAGGATTACGTCTACGCTCTGAGCGGTGAGGAAGTTTTTGAATATTTCGGAAAAAGCACAATCGCTACCCAGGAAGAGCTTGGCCATGACCCTCAGAACTATACAAACGGCATGTCGGGTGCAACGCCTTATGCAGTCCGCTTCGGCGTTAAAACAAACGGCGGCGGCAACGGCAAGAGCTATATCGGTTATGCAGACTCCTGGACACGTTCTCCGGGCGCTGTCGATGAATCCGGCGAACTCTCCTGCGGCGTATTCCTCGGTTCTGTCGGCTCCCTGAACGTCGGCCGTTCCGTAACACGCACCTATGGCGCACGGCCTGTGATTACGGTAGACCTTTCATAAAAAGTATTAAAAAACAGAGTGGGGAGATTTTCCCCTGCTCACCGTGCGGGACGTATGCCGCCAAACGGCTAACTTCTATATATGCCCTTGCACAAAAAAGCTTCTCCATTCCTCTGTTATGAATGGAGAAGCCAGCTATAATCTTTTCGACAATCAATTCCGTATTCTATATAAACTATTTCATCCTGAATCTGATATGAATGAGATACCATTTCTCAACAAACATCTTATGATATTTATTTCGAGTAATGTACATCGCCTCAAAAAATGGAACGCGCTCGGGCATCCGGGAAAGTGATCGCATGGCAGTCATAACTTCTTTCTTTTTGGCTGCTGCCGCCTCTTTATTCACCTGCACCATAAAGTAAATATGATTGCCCAGCATCTTTTCCCGCCTGTTATACGTTTCAATATCCATAACAACCAAATCACCTTCTCCGTTTTTGGTAAGAAACACGGGTTCCGCTATTTTTCTGCACAGATCGGCAATCTCATTATAATTCTGGCGAATTGCTGTTGATGGACGAATATTCATACCCGTACCCCCTCTGCTTTATAGTAATATTTTGTCCTTTTCATACTATAAAGTCAATCCTTATGAAATATTTCTCGTCCGCCATTTCCCTGTCCGATACTCTGCGAATGAAATCACATAATTAACAAGCCAGCCGATCGGCACAGCCACCCATACCATATGGATGCCAAACCGCGGCGCAAGTGTCATCGCCAGCACAACGCGCAGTCCGAGGTTTGCCATGTTTGCTACCGTAAACATTTTCATGTCCCCGGAGCCCCGCAGCACGCCGTCTGTGATCATCTTCATACCGATCAGCACAAAAAACCAGCCAATGAATTTCAGATAATCCATCCCTGTTGCAAGCGCCACTGCTGTTCCGTCTTCTCCCAGAAACATCCGGATCAACGGATCGTAGAAAAGCTCCAGCCACAGACACAGGACGACTGCAAACACTGCAACAATCCCATACCCTGTGTGATATCCCTTTTTCACGCGGTCAAACCGCTTCGCTCCAATGTTCTGCGCCGTATAAGAGGAAAGTACATTTCCCATTGCAGACATCGGCACCACGCAGATGGTTTCAATCCGCATCCCGGCGGAAAATCCTGCCAGTGCTTCTGAACCAAAGCTGTTCACCACGGACTGCACCAGCATCATTCCGATTGATATCGTCGACTGCTGCAAAATGGACGGCAATGCAACCTTTGACATACCATAAAACTCTCCGGGTACAAACCAGCCGGTCGCATGAACACGATAACTTTTCATCTCACGGCTGAAAATTAAAGCCGCAAACACGGCGGAAATCCCCTGTGCGATCAAAGTCGCCCAGGCAACGCCTGCAATCCCCATATCGAAGCTGCAAACCATAACGACATCCAGCACAATATTAAAAAGTGAGGAAAAGATCAACAAAAACAGCGGCACCTTGGACCGCCCGAGCGCATTAAACATTGCTGAAAAAATATTGTACATAAACAAAAACGGTAATCCAAGAAAATAAATCCGCAGATACTCGGACGCCTGATCTAAAATGTTTGCCGGCGTATTCAGCCACACCATGATCTGCCTTGACATCACCAGGCCAACAATGCCCAGGAAAATACTCAGTACCAGAAACGAGGTCAGTGCTGTCCGGACAGACTGTTTCATCTTTTCATAATATTTGGCCCCAAAATATTGGCTCGTGATCACGGACGCGCCTACGCCTCCTCCGATTGCAATCGAAATGAACACATTCGTCAGAGAGTAAGAAGCTCCTACGGCAGCCAGCGCATTTTCACTGACAAACCGGCCAACCACAACCGAGTCCACCATGGTATAAAACTGCTGAAACAGGTTTCCGATGATCATCGGAAACGCAAATACCAGAAGCGCTTTCAGAGGTTTTTCCTCAATCAGATAATCTTTTTTCATAATTTGCCTTCCCATCAATTTTCTTTCTATTCATTCTCTTTCATTCATTCTCTTTCATCCATTCTCTTTCATTCATTCTCTTTTCATTCATTTTGTATTCCTCTGTTTTAATCGTATCATAACATACCAGATATTTACAGATCAAATTTTTCCGTAAAATCTTTCAGATCTGTGGGGAAAATTATCTATTCCCAGCCCTTTCTTTCCCCGCCAAACTGCTATATAATCGAAAAGAACCTGAAAAAACTCCACTTCGAAAGGATGTGACTCATATGAAACTTGGTTTTATCGGCTGTGGCAACATGGCCTCTGCAATCTTAAGCGGTATTTTGAAACAACACCTCATCTCTCCGGATGAAGTCATTGCATCCGCGCTTCACCAGGAAACGCTCGACCGGGCCGCCGCCACCTGGCACATACATACGACCCTCGATAACTGTGAGGCAGCAAAGGCTGATATCGTATTTCTGGCAGTGAAACCGCAATTTTACGAACAGGTAATACGCGAAATCCACGATGTTGTCTCAGATTCACAGCTGATCGTATCTATTGCCCCTGCAAAATCCATTGCCACCATCAGGCAGTGGTTTGGAAAGGATATCCGGCTCATCCGCACCATGCCCAATACACCTGCCATGGTTGGAGAGGGTGTTACTGCGGTCTGCCCGTCTGAAAATGTTTCTACAGAAGAGTTGCAAAAAGTATTGACCCTTCTTGAAGCCTGCGGTCTGACCGAGGTCATGTCGGAACGCCTGTTAGACTCTGTAACCGCTGTCAGCGGCAGTTCCCCTGCTTACGTCTTTCTATTTATAGAAGCCCTGGCCGACGGCGCGGTGCGCGACGGAATTCCGCGCGCTCAGGCTTATCGCCTTGCGGCGCAGGCTGTACTTGGAAGTGCAAAGATGGTTCTGGAAACCGGAAAACACCCAGGTGAATTAAAAGATATGGTCTGCTCTCCCGCAGGTACGACGATTGAGGCAGTCGCAGCGCTTGAGGAAGCCGGCCTGCGCAATGCAGTGCTCGCCGGCATGAAGGCCTGCACCGACAGAACAAAACAAATGCGCTGAGCATAGAAACCGAAAAAAGTTCTGAACGCATTCCGGCGGAGGACAAGCAAGCCTCCGCCGGAATTTTATATCATCTTCTACTGATTGTTCAATCTTGTTCTTCTTACAAGCAACAGCAAGGCAGCTCCAAATGACAGCGCAAGCAGCACAGCAAAGAGCACGATTGGCGTCTCGTCTCCTGTCCGGACGCTCTTTCCTTCCTTCTGAGCATTTCCTGAAGTGATATCATCGCCGGACTGAATGTCATCGCCCGGATCTGTCGATTCACTTTCACCAGCTTCCGGGAATGTGTTTGTTATAATTACTTCATCGTCCGGGCTCTCAGGTGTCAGTGTAACCTTTCCGCCTTCTTTATTCAAAGAAATGGAAAACTGCTGGCCACTGCCAAGCGGTGTACCGTTTTCATCGGTCTCCGCTACATAATACGTCGCTGAATCGTTTTCTGAAGTGCCGATATTCACTTCAAGCGGAATGCTCACACTGCTGCTTCCGCTCATTTCCAGCGGAATTACTTCACCGTAACGGTCACGCAGCCCTGCATCCGTGAACAGGCTGGCATAAAATACCTCATCTGTATCGTACGGCTCCTGTCCCATCATAGTCTTTTTCGTAATGGTCAGAGTACCGCCATAGTAGTAGCCCATCGGAAGTCCTGTTGTGGTATTCCGAAAGACAAGACTTCCCTCCGGTTCCTGGCGCGTAATCGCTACTGCCTGGCCATCTGGATACTGTGCCTCAAAAAGAACGCCATCTGCCCCGAGTGAACTTGCCACCGCATTTCCTTCTCCATCTGTCTCGGAAACGTAATACGTCTGGTCTGTTCTCAGATTCTCAAAAACCACTTCTGCCTGGTCGCTGTTCAGGAAACGCAGCGGCTGATGAGAGGTTCCCTCTACCCGCATCGTACATGCTTCGTCGGTAAACAAACCTGCATAAAATACCAGCTCTTGATTTTCAGGTGGATTATAAGCAAGCTCATTCTCAAGGTTAAACAGCTGTTTGGTTACACGAATCACGCCGTTATCACGCGGCCCGGTAAGCTCTGTTTTCGGATAAACATCCACCGCATACTGCCAGGTATTTCCTCCCTCCGCATGAACCGGATAAGGAACCTGGACTAAAAAGCAGGCAATATCATCCACCCGGCTTCCGCTGTTTGCACCCGGCTCCTGAAATACCAGATACATACCTGCTTCCAAATTATCAAAGAAGGCCGTACCGTCTGCCCCTGTCGTTCCCTGTCTGATTGATTCTGCCCCTACTGTTTCCGATGCGTTGCTTCCCGCATCTGCTCCGTTTGCCGCCTGTTGCTGTCTTGCCAGGGGAAGCAACACCTCGGCTGCCTCATTTGACTGCCCTGCATTCATACCTTCCAGTTCAATACCAGTCTCTTTGTATGCATCCAGAAGTGTGTACTCTGCCGAACCTCCGGTTACTGTCAGCGCCGCGATCTGCGCTACCTTCACTTCTGAATCGGAGATCGGTTTTACTGCATCCGTCTCCACATTCGGATCGGTATACGTCATTGTCACTTTTAAGGAGCACACCCTGCCAGCTTCCAGTTCCGGCATCTGATTGGAATCTGCCAAACCGGACTGCGCGGTCCCTTCCTGATTTTTATCCGGCTGCGCTGCCCCTATCTGATTCTGCCCTGGCTCAGAAGCACGCACAACACCCGGCAAGCCTCCTGCAACACCTGTCCCAGACAGCTCCGGCGCTACGGCTGCCAGTAAAAAGGTCAGCGCCAGCGCCCCTGCTCTGCGTCCCGCTCTTTTTTGTTTGATGTCAGAAAACATTTTCCACATAATTTCCTTCCCTTCTTTTTCTGTATCTGTCCTACCTTTTGTTTTTTACAAGATTCTTTCTTAGGTTATCTTTCTATCGGATTATTTTCCTTTCGTTCATCATCTTCCTTTTTCCGCTTGCGTTTCCTCCGGTCTGAGATCTTCAGACAAATTCCCAGAATGATTAGAAACACAACAAATGCCAGCAGACCTACGACAAACAAGGTCTGTATATGGTTTGTTCCCTCAAGCGGATTCCGCAAAATGATACCAGGCTGTTTCGTTATTTCTTCCGGCACATATTCCGTACGCGCTCCCCGCACCAGGAGACGGTGTGAATTCACGCCATACGGTGTGCATGTCACAAGTGTCACCAGATCTTCGTTTTGTTCAATTTCCAGATCCTTTGTTTCTTCCGGAAGAACCGTAAGGATTTCCTCCACTTTATAAGCCAGCGTTTCATCCAGTACTGTGATATAAAACAGGTCGCCCTTCTCTATCTGATCCAGATCCGTAAAAAGCTTCGCGCTTGGCAAACCGCGATGCGCTGACAAAACAGCATGTGTTCCCTTTCCGCCGATCGGAAGGCTGGTTCCCTCTATGTGGCCACAGCCATTTTCCAGGGCTTTTGTGCCAATTCCATGATAAATGGCCAGCTTCACATTGATTTTCGGAATTTCCACATATCCCATCACGCCATTTCCCGCAGGATTTAAAACCTGCTCATAGAGACTCGCGTTCTCCTTCTCGGGAGAGATCTGCGACGCAGAAAATGTTTCCGGTTCTGTCCCCGGGGAATCTTCCGGCGCAGAAGATGTTTCTTCCTCATCAAATGCATCCACAATCGTATTCGTGCGATGATTCGCGTTATAGGCTCTTGCAGCCTCCCAAAGCTCCGAGTAATCCTCCGGCTCCATCACTTTTATCGCTTCACTGTAATCACTGATCAGTCTCTCATTCCGGTAACTGTTCCACAGATCACTGAACACAGGATAACACAGGATACCGGCGCCCGCCAGAAAAAGCAGAACAAGAAACAGGGATGAAAGCCAGGAACCCTTTTTTTTACGGTTTCTTTTTCGCATGTTTTCCTCCAAACCGGCTGAGCAGCCAGACAACAACGCCTGCAATCAGAACACCTGCCACCCCAAACAGCACCTGAATCAGAAGCCGCGGAACATCCTTGCGCACTGCATGTTCGTGCTGCGCCGCATATTCTTCCTCAACAAATGGAATCCGATGCCCCCGCACAAGTATACGATGTGAATTTACGCCATACGGCGTACACGTCACAAGTGTCACATAATCCTTTCCTTCCGTAATCGCCAGCTCTCCCACTTCTTTTGGTTTCACCGTTAAAATCTGATCAACCTCATAGGCAAGAATATCATCTAGCATATGAAGATAAAAAACGTCTCCTTCTTTTAAGAGCGGGAGATCAGTAAACAGCTTTGCTGCCGGAAGTCCCCGGTGTGCGGAAAGAACCGCATGCGTCCCTTCCCCTCCTACCGGAAGGCTGCTGCCAAAAAGATGACCTACGCCCTTTTGCAGCGCTTCTTCGGTTGTATAATGAAAGACCGGAAGATTCTCACCAATAGCCGGAATTTCCAGCGCGCCCATCATTCCTTCTTCATTCATATGCAAAAGAGCCTCGTATTCCTCATCCTGAAGCCCGGCACGTACGGAAAACGCGTCCGGCACTGCCTCTTGTTCCAGTTTCTCATTGTAAATGCGTGCTGCTTCCAGCATAGCCGTATGCGCCTCATCCCCGGAACTTTTTGATACTGACGCCGTATAATCACTGATCAGACGTTTTGCACGGTATGTATTCCATGTACTGCTCGCAGTTGGATACAGCAGTATGGACAGCCCTACGAGAAAGAGCAGTATAAGTCCAATATTTTTTTTATCAAGCTTTTTTCCTGTTTTTTTCATAGGGTTCTCCATACTGCTGCACAGGAAGTTCTCCTGTGCAGCAATTCCTTTTTATTCTCTGTCGCGGCGACGCTTCAGGAAGAAAATTCCCACTGCCGCAGCCATAATTACTGCACCAACCATTGTGAACAGATATGTTCCGATGCCACCGGTCGAAGGAAGCGCAGAAAGTTTGGTGTTCCGGATTTCCTGTCCGCCTGTACTGTCAGTTGTCACAGATACCGGAACCTTTCTTGTTGTATCCTGAGATTCAAGCTGGTAAGCAGTTGCAGCATTTGTGATGGTCACCGTATCGTCTGTTTTATCATTCGTGATTGTTACCACATACTGCGCCAGCGTACCGTCCGTATTGTAAGACGGCGTAATCAGAATCGTATACACGGTTTCGTTCAGGCTGTAACCAGCCGGAGCTGTTGTCTCTTTCAGCGTATATGTTCCTGCGTCCAATCCGAGAATCGTCAGATGGCCTTCGCTGTCTGTTGTATATTCCCCGTCTGTAACAGCTACTTTCTCTTTTACTTTACCGCCCTGTCCGTCGTCTCTCTCTTCCATTCCATAACCGGTTGTCACAGCAGCGCCAGAAGCATCATATAACGTAAATCCCGCACCGCCAAGAGGCTTATACTCGATTTCACCAGCCTCGTTGCGTACTTCCCCTGTCTTCACAATTTCCTGTGAAGGTATTTGTGAACCTTCCCCGTTCAGCTCTGCATCAAGACCAAAGGTATAGTGGTACGTATTTTCCTCCGCTGTCGTATAGTCACTGCCCGTTGTCGGGTCTGTTGTATACGTATAGGATACTGAGTTTGTATTCGCATCAAAGTTGACTCCTGCGTCCTCGCCAACTACTGCATCATAGGTGATCTCTACCGTGTCTCCGGTATGAGCAAGAATGTAATCCCTGTCAGTAAGCGTCAGGCTGAAGGAATGTTCTGAAGTATTCACACTTCCCTTGTTTCCGATCTCAGTTGCCTGCCATTCATCTGTTCCTACCTTCACATTGAGGGTCTGAGCATCCAGAGAAAGTCCTTTTAAGGTATCCTGAATCCTTACTGAAAGATTTTTGTACTGCGTTGTCTCACCAACCGCATAGTTCGGAATCGTCGTTGTGACTTTAAAGCTTACTCTTGTGCCGATTGCCACATCATCTCCGTTTGGACGGCCGGAACCGGAGCCTGTGATCTCCTTTGATACACTCGGGCCGTTGGTCCGTTTTGCGTAAGCTTCATCTGCACCGATTGTATAGTTTCCGGTTGCATCTACAATACCGCCTGCCGTTGTCCCGTTGCTTCCATTTACAATATATCTTGCGCTCAGCAGCATCGGATTGTACACATTGACTGCACTTTTATCCTCGCCCGCAGTTACAATTACAACCCACGAGCCAACCGTCACATCAGCACTGTATACACCGTTGCCCTGATCTGTAAGCTGCTCTGATTCCAATCCTGTAATCGTTCCGTTATTAATTCCTGCAGCGATTGCAAGAATCTCTCCGGCTGACGGTGCTTCCATATCGCTGATCGAAACCCCATCCACAACATGATACCCCGTGAAACCATTGTTATAATCCGCATCAATTACCTGATAACCCGTAACCGTCAGCCCGGCTTCTACGTTTTTTACGGTGATCGTCGCCGTATCACTCGCATTCGGTGTTCCCGTCCGCTCTGTCTTTGTCTGTGTAAGTTCCTCTTCCACTGCTGTCCCTGTCATTCCAAGAGACAGAACCATTGTCATCGCCAGCATAGCTGCTCCGACTTTTTTCAAACACTTCCTCATGACTTCTCCTTTTTCCCGGCGTGCTGCTGCACCCGTCTGTTTAACAAATCTAGTTGCGCCCAAATATTTCTGTTAAAAGGATGCTGTACGTTCAAAATCCCTATCCTTCTGTACAGCATCCTGTCAGAAAACTTATCTGTGTTTACTGTGCGGCAGCTCTTCTCCTTCTTTCCAGTAACAGAAGCGCTGTCATCAACATTGCCATTCCAATCAGCGTATTCCACTGTGTTCCCGGTCCGCCTGTAGAAGGCAGCTCATAGAGACAGTCGTCCTCAATCCGGAATGAAATATTATACTGAACAGGTACCTTGGTCAGATCGCTGTCCTTTGTTACCACGCTTTGATGCGGGCTGGTCCGGAACATCTCATCCGCAGGTACTTCACTTTCAAATGAACCGTCTGGCTGCGCCGTTTCTTCTGTCAGCAGCTTCGGCTGCGCAAGTGCAGCGCCGTCCTCATCCTTCAACTGAGATACCGTAATCACCGGTTTTACATGTTTCCACGTAAGCTTCTGCTGTTCTTCATTTTCCTGATCGGACAAATAAACAATTCTCACTTCATATACGGATGCATTCAGGTCATATCCGTTTGGAGCCTTTGTCTCCTTCAGATAATAGGTTCCTGCTTCCAGATGCTCAAAAATTACCTTTCCGTCGCTGCGCGTCTGTGCAACTACTTTTCCGGTATCTGAAAGTCCTGCATCACGATACAGTGTAAACTGTGCGCCGGAAAGCAATGCCTGAGGCAGCGGTTTACCATCCGCATCCTTTGCAATAACAGAACTGAGTTTCGTCAGATCAATCCTGTAAAGAATCTGTGTATTGATCGCCTGGAACGTCCGTACGTCCTTCTCAGTCCAGTCTGTACTGCTCATGCGGAAGCCGGGGAGTACTTTGCCGTCCGCGCCTGTCGCAGATTCCGTCAGGCTGTAGGTAATTTTTCCGCCGCGGCCTTCTGCCTGCAGTGCCCGGTGCTCCAGAAGCCATGTTACCGTGCTGCCTGCTTTCACAACACTCTTTCCTCCCGTTGTCAAAACGGTCAGAGCTCCACCATCCGTGCGGGCTGTCCCCTGCGTATCCACAAGCGAATCCGCTTTGGTAACTGTAACGCTTGCAGCTGCATTATCTGCCTTCATATCATTATCAGCTGTCATCACATAGTCAGAAGAATAATTCACCACATCCTCTGTGCCTACGGAAGCCTGAACGGTAAACGTAACAGAAGTATCCTTTTGGATCGGATTTACATAAATATTCTCCCAGTCCTTGCGAATCGTGAGATCCAGATAGTACAGACCGCAGTTCCAGTTTCCTGAGACATATTTTCCGGACTGAATACGGTTCAGATCCGGCAGAGAAATTCCCTGGCCTGCATTGTCTGCAAAGGCTCCTGCCAGTGCTGCCGCTCCACTCTGTACACTGTCTACATTCGTTCCGTAATCTGCTTCCGTCCGGTTCACCGGAGATCCTGTCGGCATATTTGCCGGAAGCTTTGTTACACTCAGCCGGTCAAAACTAATTCGTTTTGTGCCGTTGTTTACCTGATAACTGTTGTCGTCATCCGCGAATGCAACGAAATATCTGCCGCTTCTCAGCTTGTCGAACGAGTATGCCCCCTTATCGGAGGTGCTTCTGCGGGACACCAGATTACCCATTACATCCACCGCCGGGTATCTTACCTGACCATCAATCACAGCCGCTCCAAGTGAAACATGTCCCTGTGTCCATGTATCATCTGTCGGATCACCCGGCGTACCGCCGTCGTTTCGGCTGATCAGACCTGATTCTGTCTGCGGTTCTGTATCCGTATAAAGGAATACATCTACGTTTTTCAACGTCCGGTCAGTACTTGCATATCCGTTCGTTCCAACTACATATTTGCCATCCTGGTTCTGATCCATCCATACTGTACCGCTGATAGAACGCTCTACTGTATCAATATAAGCCTTTCCGCTGATAACCGGATCGGAACCACTCTTATAGAACAGATTATTCCAGTACGTATTACCGCCCTGCTGCGTTTTTCCGCTGCTCGTAATCAGTTCCTTTACCGGACCCGCGTCGGCTGTCTGCGGCGAAAGAACAACTTCTACTATAACAGATTTCGCTCCTGTTACCTGTGGTAAGTCTGCGCAGAATCCAATACCGCCTGCGCCATTTGCAGCGTACTGAATCAGATTCTCACCGCTGTACTCAACAACCCAGCTTTCGTCCACTTTGCCTAAAGCTACCGCGCTCCATGCATCTCCGCTCTCAAGCAATGTGGCAGCCTCTTCCATTTCTGCCTTTCCAGCCCCGGGCGCTTTCATATCTTTCCGATACTTCAATGATCCTTCTGCAAGGAATTTCTCATAATCCTTCTGTTCACTGAACTTCATTCGAATGGCACTTACACGGTAGCCTCCAGTCATAGAAGTTCCCCGTCCGTCTCCATTATACGGAAGAACATCATACATCTGAATCGGCGCCGGCGCCTCGGTACGGTTGCTGTAGTTCAGATAATAAACAAGATCGTCCCCCAGCTCTGTACGACTGCTCTTAACATCCATATAAATGCTGTCGTTACGGTTTGCCACTGCGTCAATCGAAACACTGTCCGACTTTGCATTGCATGCGATCTGATTGATCTCAGAATATGTGGTATTGATTTTCGCCTGCGTTGTAAGTACCGTACCGTTCGGAACGTCGAGCTCTTTCGGTGCTCCTGGCGTACCAATCGTACAGGAATAACGGATTTTCGGAAGCTTTTTCTTGATATCACTGACTGAAGTCCTCAGTGTGATAAACGCTCTTCCGGTCCAGATATCGGTCGGATTGCCCTGCGCATCTTTCTCCATCTCTTTCTCGTAATCCACATCCCAGATCAGCTCGCCATCCGCATAGCCGGAACCTGCTGTATCAATTCGAATACTTCCTTCATTGAAGTTCAGATGTTTCGGAAGCGTAAGCCTGATTTCGACCTGCGCGGGCTGAGAACCGTTATCAATCAACTCATGATTCTTAATCGCACTTGACTTCTGAATCGTTGGTGTGACAACAAAGTTTGCAGTTCGTTCTCCGTTGGACAGATAGTACTGAGTCTTTGGTGTATTGGCCGACCCCAGAATGATATCTGCCACTCCGATCGTGACACCGCTGTCCATCGTGTACAGAAGCAGCGTATTTCCGCGGCGCCATCCTGTATGGGTTCCACCCATCGGACTTCCGTCCTCATACTCTGTCTTTACATATGAATCTGTGTAATCACTTCCTGATGCAAGTTTCCTGCGTCCCGTATTTTCATCATAATAATTTTCCGGCAACGTACCATTTCCCGTCCCGTATACACCCGTCTGTCCATTATAGGAAACATCTCTCCAGTTAAACTGATAGACAACTTCCTGGCGTGCTACCGCACCTTTGGCGTATGCTTCCTTGTATGTTGGTCGGTACACAGTCCAGATCTTTGCATCGTTTGTTGTACAGAATGTTTTTCCTGTATCTGCAAAGTCATTCGTTACGTTCATCTTACTCGTAACGGTAATCCGTCTTCCCGTCCGGATGCAGCAGTCGCGGAACTGATACAGAATCGCCACGCACTTTCCGCGCGAAATGCCATCCGCATCGTAGCCAAAATAATCATACAAAGCCTGCAACGTATCAAAATAAATCAGGTCTTCTTCGTGATGCGCAACCATATCGTCCTCGCCGCCTCTGTTTCGGAAAGCTGACGGACTTTCATCTTTCGTCCAGTTCGTTCCGTCCGGCTTTGCCGCATACAGGATCGTCAGGTTGTAGCTCATTGTTTTAATCGGATTATTTTTCGACCATGTCGTCGGTCCCTCTGTTGTCGTGATAATAAACGCCCCGTTACCAATATTTCTGGTCGCCTGATTCTGCTCATAAGAAACGTTTGTCACGGCTGATGTGCCAACTGGCGTGTATGCGTCTGCGTCAAACTTCTGCAGCAGGTTCACCCCTGTCATATAATTGTACTCTATAATATTGTGTATCTGCGGGTCAAAATCTTCAGGCGCAATGTAATGCCCGGAATTTTTATCCTGCGTATTAATGACCTTGCTGCTGTAGTTCAGATCCGCGGCAATATACACCTGGGAACCAAGCGGTGTTGTTCCCGTACCTCCTGTACCGGAAAGAATACCGTTCGAACCGGTATTGAAATAATTCGTCTTGCTGATCCCGTCTCCGTTACTGTAATTATCATTGTAGACATACATTCCTGTCACATGGGAAAGATAATTATCCTGATACAGCATTTCTCCTGTCGCATGCTCCCGATAGCTGCTTCCAAAGTATTCCTGCATCTTTGCCATATCGTCGTCTTTTACATTTGACGTATCTTTTCCCTCTGCCGTATTTCCTGAGGAATCACGAATCTGCAAATCAGAGACAATCCCTTCCATGTCAATTTCAAGATATCCTTCGCCGCCCTTCGTCACCTCCGGATTTACCGGGAAGAGAATCTGCACGTATCCTGCTGAAAACGGTTTTACCTGATTCGACCCGAAAAACTCACTGTTACCGCCGCTCGATGCGTAGGAAGGTGAAGAATTGTCGTATGCCGGGTTGACAGTATATCCGCTGATCTTAAAGTGTACAACCGTTTCCGCATCGCCCTGCTCTGGCTGAGCTCCGCTCGCATGCCAAACACCTCCGCTGTAACATCCGCTGTTGCCGCCGCCGCTGTTGTAAGGCGCGGCCGCATATGCATACCGCGTCGTCCGCGTAATGTCGTCCTCATCGTTCCAGTCCATATTGAAGCCGTAATTCGTATTCGACAGATTCATTCCGTACGCCGTATTGACGTTTTCTTTGTAAGCCCAGATATACGGCGCCTGCTTCAGAGGATTTCCCTTATCATCAGTCAATTCCTTGCCCTCCAGGTACAGGGAGCCGCCCAGATGAAGGTCAAAATCAATATCTCCCTCCGGGAACTGAATACCCTGCAATCTGTTTGCTGCACCATCGTTTCTCAGGGAAAGCGTAATTCCGTATCCAAGCATTGTTCCATAAACAACAGTTCCGTTTCGCTCCGGATCTTCCAGACTTTCTTTATATTCTCTCTCGTTTACCTCTTCTCCTGTTTCAAGGTTGAAATAACCCGTATACGCAAGTGCAGAATTTCGAAGGAGCGAAACATTATACTTATCCGTCGCTGATACTCTTGTCGGAGCTTCCGGACTCAGTTCCAGCGGATGCGCTTCATTCTCCGGATTATCACCGATCCACTGGCGGAATACCGGCTCGATCAGCTCGCCGTTTTTCATCGCCTTTACATTAATGGAAATGACATTCTCCTGCGTACCGGCCTCATTTTCAATTTCCCAGTAACCGCGCATCTTCTGAATCACCGTGCCGTCTTCCGCTTCTGTCTCGCTGATCTCACAGACTTCCATCGATTCGTTATACACAAACTCTGCCTGCTCCGCGCTAAGTGGCAGTTCTGCTTCCAGCCAGAGCTTCAGTTTCTGTTTTTTTGCCGGTACAGGGTTCTCTGATTCATCGCCATCTGAACTCAATTCCTGGCCATCCTGATTCTGTCCTTCTGCATCTGGATTCGATTCATTATTACCCGGATTTTGTGCATTTTCATCCAAGTCAACTTCATTTTCACCTGAATTTGATCCGTTTGCATTCAGATCTGATTCTTGATCGCCCGAATTTTCCTTATCTGCACTGGCATCCTGTACGGTTGTGATCATCTTATACATAATCCGGTCAAATGTACGAACAATTCCGTTGTTATTGCTGCTGTCGTTTCCGGCGCTCCATTCCTTTGCCGGACCGTTTATTCCATTCTCCCACTCATCTGCCAGGGCATCGCCGTACTTCTCCGCTTCGCGTACAGCCGCCGTATTATTAAATCCTGTCACACCGTCCTTGATTCCCTCTGTAGCGTGGAAGTTCAGAGATTTTACTTCCATCGTTGTTTCATTTTCACTGCGTTCGGTGTCTCCATAACGGTCTGCCGTAAGCTGAAGATCAAAGCTCTGTATGATCCTGCCCGTCACATACTGACCTTCCAGAATCTGCTCCGCCGAGCGAACTGTTCCATTATAGCTGTCATCCTTCCAGACATTGTAGTCCGTATTGCCCATATCGACTGCCGGAATCAGCGTTGTCTTCGGATAACTTTTACCCGGATATACGCCCGTTCCTTCATATCTGGAATAAATATCGTTTCCTGCTCCTGTTCGCGTCGAGGTATTGTTGCACAGCTCTCCGCCGGTCATCAGAAAGCTTGCCTCATTCCCAGCAGCCTGCGCCAGACCGCCGCCAAACTGTGCTCTGTTCTCCGTGATACTTCCGCCTGTCATGCGAATCACGCCGCCGTACTGGTAGATCGCTCCTCCGCGGGTCGACTCATTTTGCGTGATAACGGTACCTTCCCCGATTGTCAGCGTACCGCCGCTTACCCGGAATGCTCCGCCGTAGCTCGTCGCATTCGTCGTTTTATTCCCCTGAACAGTCACGCCACCAACCTGCATCGTGCCGCCGGTCAGACAGACGGCTCCGCCATCATTTACTGCCTTATTTCCTTCAATCAGACCGCCGGTGAAACGACTTTTGCCGCTGGACTGGCAAATTACTCCGAATCTGCTGCTGGTATTATTGCGAATCGTACCGCCGGTCATCTGGAATACCCCGCCCGGAATCCAAATAACGCCGTCCCGCGTTGCTGTGTTATTCTCGATGACACCGCCACTCATACGGAACACGCTGGCACCGCTCTTTACCATTACAGCCGCTCCATACATAGAGCTACAGTTGTTGATAGATGCTGTTCCGGTCAGTTCAAATGTACCGCCGTCCACATAGACGCCTCCGCCGCCATAACTACTGTTATCCCCGACTGCGCCGCCCGCGTGGGACTGACTGATCTGTCCGCTTTCCATCGTTACAATACCACCGGAACGTACCAGAACAGCGCCGCCGCTTTCCGGCGCATTTCCGATAATCGAACCAACCGCACCATCCGGCCCTGGCTCTGTCTCATCTTTGACATCCTTGATATGAAGTTTACCGTAACACGTGATCGCTGTTGTGGTTCCCTGTAAAGTATAGCCGTTCAGGTTCAGTGTCAGCTCCGTGCCGCCCGGTATACGTACATTTCCTGCCGCCTCTTTTACGAGAACAATCGTCGGATGCTCACCATATACTGCATGATCGGTATCAGCCACAATAGCGTCGACCGCCTTTTGTACCGTAGTAAACGGCGTATCTCCGATTTTTGCAACGATCTCCTCCGTCTCATATTTCAATGTGAGTCCGTAGCTTCGAAGCACCGGCGTATACGTTATCCCGTCTGTAATCAGATGATCACGACCTTCGTCATACCATCCCATTCCGCTCTTTCCGTCCGCTGCCTCAAACATGCCTGCTGCTGTCGGAAGACACAGATGAGAACTTTTATAGGAGGCATTATATGCCGCATAAACGTCCTGTCCGAACGCTGCTGTGTTATGGTACAGTTGAGCACCCTTCAGCACTGTAACATTGCTGTCTGCAGACTCCATAGTAAGGCCGCCGCCATTGCCTCCTGTCTTGTTGTCACGAATCACACCGCCATTTATCGTAAGGATCGTATTCCCATTGGCATTATAAATCCCGCCACCGCTTCCGGTTGCCACATTATCTGCAATCAGGCCGCCTGAAATTGTGTCTTCCCAGCCCAGATACGAATGGTCTTTGTTTGGCCTCTGCCTGTTATAAATCCCGCCACCGTAGGCTGCCTGGTTTCCGGTAATCTCTCCGCCTGTCATATTCAGCTTTCCATACCAGCTTACACAGATACCGCCGCCATTTCCGGTTGTTGTATTGTTGCGGATCTTGCCGCCTTCCACAGTAAGAGTCGTATAATCTTCCAGCAAGATGCCGCCGCTATTTCGTTCAATTACAGTCCCTTCCTGTACAATAGTTTCCGCTCTCGCGTTATTGTTTATTGTAACTCCGCGTCCTTTATTATCGCGAATCTGTACACCTCTCAGATAAACACGGTGTGTATTATTCCCCGCGCGTACCTGCAGGCCCGTTCCTGAATTGGAATTGATTACACCTCCGTTTAGATATGCATTTGCGCAGCCGGCCACGCAGACTGCTCCATAACCGCGGTCTGTATTATTGCTGACCTCTACGCCGTCTTCCATTATAAAACTCGTACCTGCAGCACAAACGCCGCTGTTATAGTATGCATAATTGCCGCTGATTTTCGTATTTCCCTCAAGCTTCGTAATACCGGTAAGATACAGGCCGCCATACCAGCAAATGTTCCGTTCTATGCGGTTATTCGTGATGGTACAGTCTGTCACTGTAACCGTCCCGCCAAGGCGTGCACCTCCTACGTTCGACAGCAACGCACGGTTACCGCTGATCTCCGTGTTCTTTACGTTTACCAGATTTCCCGTACGCACAGAACAATAAAGACCGCCATACTGCCGCCGCGCCGTATTATTCAAAAATCTTGAATTTACAATATCTATCGATTTGGCATGGCAGATATACGCTCCGCCACCGCCACTGTTCGAGTCTGAAGTCTCCTTCGTCACATTATTCTGGAACAGAGTATCGCTGATCGTAACGCTAAGAGGCTCCGCTGCGTTGTCAAATCCATAAATACGAAGGCCGCCGCCGCTTATCGTTGCCGTGTTACCGACAAACTCACTGCCCTGAATGGAAACGGTACTCGGGGCGTAAAGTACTGAACCTGTATTTACAGCTCCGCCATATTTTGCCTGGTTGTTACGGAACGAAGCTCCTGTGATCTCCAGATCAAATGCTTTCGTGCTGGCATTGTTAGAACTGAAGCCCTCTACCTGCAAAGCTCCGCCGTATGTTGCGCAGTTATCGGTGAACACAGTTCCCTCTCCGATTCGGATACTACATCCATAACGCGCATAAATTGCTCCGCCATTCATTGCCAGACTTCCAGTTATGGAATCAGGATTACCAAAACCTGTAACCGTAATTCCACTCACGTCAAGCACACCAGCCGTCATGTAAATCGCGCGTGCTCCCACACATCCTTCAGCCGGTGTCAGAAGGCCGCCTGCACTGCCTTCCTTCGCATCCTCCTGACGGTTCCCGCTTTGACTGCTGTCCTGTAATTTCAGTGCGCCGCCTGTCAAATAGAAAATATTATTATTATTTGTACTCAGCGTGTAGCCGTTCAGATCAATTACAACATTCTGCCCCTCTCTGATCGTCACACGTTCACATACATCTTTGAGCAGATAAATAATTTCCCCGCCCTGTGCTGTCTCTATTGCGTCGCTGAGTTTGTCAAATTGCTGTACCTCATCTCCACTTCCGATACGCGCTACCGCATTTGTATGATCCTCTTTGCTCTTTGCCGCTGTCAGATAATACGTATGTGTTTTCTTTATCACAGCAAGTGGTTCTTTTATATAGGAAGAATCATACCCATCATACCAGCTGTCATATTCCTCAAATCCCATATCGGAAGCTGCAAACAGCTGAAATCTGTAATTTCCACTGTAAGCTACTGCACAGATATCTTTTGCATCTCCATCGCAGATGTTCCCGTATATCTGACCTCCGTTTAATTCCAGGTGCATATTTGCGACTGCATAAATGCCGCCGCCTTCGCCTTTGTTTCCCGTCGTCACCTGATTTCCTGTGATCACGCTGGTAGCGCCTTCCGGTATCCGGACGGTTGTATTCCCAGCACCATAAATACCGCCGCCACTGTTTGCAGCTTTGTTATTTTCTATCCTTCCGCCTGTAAACTCAAATAATGTACCATTTCCATCCAGATAAACAGCACCGCCCGCATTGGTAGCCGTATTATTTCGAATCTCACCGCCGGATACATACACTTTAGAACTGTTATGCATACGGATTCCGGGACCCATATCCGTCGAATTTCCCTCAATCACACCACCGGTCATGTAAAACGAAGCCCTGCTGTCCTGTAACCGCACACCGCCTCCATTGTTTGCCCGAATCTCACCGCCATTCATCGTGAATACGCTGTTTTTCTGGACCCCGGATACATTTTCAGCATAGTTGACCAAAATGCCCATTCCACGGTTTTCTTCCACATACCCGCCGTCCATGGTAAAGCTGCCAAGTCCGCCAACGTAAACACCGGCTCCGTACCACGCTGTATTTCCTTTAATGTGTCCGTTTTTCAGCGTCACATCACCCAAAACAAACAGGCCGCCGCCACTGTTGAGTTTATCTGTCCTGTTCGGATTTGCAGTTCCGCTTCCACCGCAGATAACGCCGTTTTTCATTTCGCTCGTATCATCAATCGTAAGCTTCGCTCCCTGCTCCACATAGATGACGCTGCTCGAAAGCCCCCTGATCGTATGCCCCGCCAGATCAAGCGTTACAGAAACGCCTTCCGGTATCTGCACACACTCTATGCTGTCTGCCAGCATCGTAATCACTGCGTTTTCTGCCTGACCGTCTTCTTGCCCTGTCACCGCCAGCATGTCGATGGCTTCCTGCACGCTTCCATAAACCTCGCTGCCAAGCTGCGCCACAACATTCCCGTACCGGAATGTATACGCACGATTCTCACCGTATTGTAACATTTCTTCTTTCGTTTCCGTCACAGAGGTCTGGGAACGTTCCTCATACCAGTCAATCACCGGTTCCCCGGACGGGCTTACAAAATCTGATGCAGTTCCCAGTATCAGAATCGGAGCACGCGCAAAATTCTCCTCGTTTTTACTGGTACTTCCAGACTGATACAGATCATGGCCGCCTTTCGCGGCAAAAGCCGTATTATCACACAGCATACCGCCTGTGATAGAATTTGCTCCACTCTTGCCTACACTACCGGTCAGATAGATACCGCCGCCGCTTCCAATGGCTGTATTTTTCCGAACTGTACCGCCGGTCATTGTCACACTGCCTTCTGCACAAATACCGCCGCCGTTACTGTTGGACTTATTATCTGTAATCTCTGTGCCTGTAATCACAATTTTTCCGCCCACATATGACTGATGAATGCCGCCTCCAACGCCGCTGGCTGTATTCTCACTGATACGGCCGCCTGCAAGCGTACTCGTACCGCCTCCATACCAGTACACACCGCCGCCACTCGCTTTGGAATTGTTATGTTCGATCGCACCGCCTTCCATTACAACAGTTCCGCGCACACCGCCGCCGCTGCTACTTGCCGTATTCTCTGCTACTTTTGCATCGTCGTAAAGGTAAAGCGTACCATAGATACCGCCGCCCTCGTCGCTTGCATAGTTGTTTATCACCTGCGCACGGTCATGCATCCTTGTCGTTCCATACGTACCGCCGCCTGTCCATGCCTGATTATCCCGGATGAGCGCATCTCCAGTCATGGTAACAGCGCCCCAAACGCCGCCACCATTACCTCGCGTCATATTCTCACAGACAGCACCCCCGCTCATCGTCATTCCTACTTCCGTATAAATGCCGCCGCCGTGCACATCACTGTTGCCATCTGCGCTGTTGTGACTGATCTCTCCACCCGTCATTGTCAACTTTGCCCCAGTTCCACTGCGATGAAAAAGACCTGCGCCATATCCGTATCCCACGCCATGAATTACATTCCCTGAAATAAAACCTCCCTCAATCAACGTAACGCTGTAATTATCAACAAACAGACCACCGCCATGGGTAAAGTTTGTATTTTCTTCTATCCGTGTTCCTTCTTTTAATGTAACGGAAGCATACTGTCCCACATAAATGCCGCCGCCCCAGATATTCGCCGTAAGCCCTGTATCTTTTGAAGTATTTTCACTGATGCGGCCACCTGTCATTGTAAAGGAACTCCTGGCCCCATTGCTGCTGGCCAGATAAATACCTCCACCTGCAAGCGTCGTTTTGTTCCCATACAGCCAGTTGCCACGCACTGTTCCGCCGTCCATCACAAGCTGTGTCCCTGCCGTCAGATAGATTCCGCCGCCATAACGTCCGCTGGCATTCTCTGCGACATCTGCGCCATCCGTAATCGTACAAATGGCTGCTTTCTTTGCCAGATAAATTCCGCCGCCGTCCGCTTCCGCTTTATTTCTTCTGATGTTCGATGTCTGAATGGTAAAAGCTTCCGTTGCTTCATATAAATAAAACCCGCCGCCATTGCCGGTTGCCGTATTTTCCACAATCAGAGTTTGGTTATCCAGAACATAGCTTCCTTCTGAGACCAGATACGCAAAAACACCACCGCCATCCTGCGCTGTGTTTTCGCAGATCGTTCCGCCTGCCATCGAAAAGCTGTTCCCATCATATGTGAAAACTCCACCACCATTTTGTGTGGCTGTATTGTTCCGGATACTTCCGCCTTCTATTGTAAACACACCGTGCTCTTCCACAAGCACGCCGCCGCCATTTCCGGTAACATGGAAATTCTCGATCACACCGGATTGCAGCACAAACTCGCCGCCGCTTCTAACTGCCACACCGCGAACACGCTCCGCAGGTCCAGCCGACGCTCTGTTTGCTACTGCACCGTTTTCATTGCCGCTATTTTGCAACACAAGCGTACCATACACGGTAATTGTATTAATCGTTGCATTCCCAATACGCTTCTGTGTATCAGGAGAAAGGACGTAGCCGTTCAGATCAAGCGAGATGGTCTGACCGTCCCAGATCACAATATTCTCTGTATAATCCCGGTCCAGTTTAATCTGTGCGCTCTCGCCCTCTGCCACCGCATTGATCTGCGCCTGCAAACTGCCTTCTTCAGCGTTCAGCGCCATGCGAAGAAACGCCGTCTCGTCCTGCGCACCAAAGACCTTCATCATTTCATCCGGATCCAGATAATCCGGCTCTCCCAACAGAAATGCTTCGGTCTCCGTCTCTGTATCAGGTTCCGTCTGTGTTTGCTCCGTTTCTTCAAGCTCCGTCTGTATCTGCTCCGTCTGATCCTCACCCATCTCAGGCAGATTTGTCTGACCCTGTTCCGTCTCTTCTGAATCGTTCTGCGTCTGATCCGTTTCCGTTTGATCTGCCGGGTTCAGCTCAGTCTCATCTGCTTCTGTCTGATCTACTGAGTTCGATTCCGTCTAATCTGCTTCTGTCTGATCCGGGGTCTTATCCTCCATCTGTAAAACCGCAGTCACGCGATACGTATCCATACGCATTACGCCGTTTTCTTCATATGTATGAATCAAAAAAGCTTCGCCAGCTTTATCCACAACCACATTCACCAGAGCATCTGCATCTTCCAGAATTCGTATGGGACTGTTTTTCAGTACTAGCCACTCATGATTCTCACCATCCTGGCCACTCACCCAGAATTCCTCACCAACCCGGCATACAACTTCCTCCATGTCCTCCTCGTCCGGTTCCTGCTGATTGGAACCGTTCGTGCCATCGTCAGGAGTCTCAACAGTAATAATCTCATCCACTGTAATGCCGCCTGTGTTCTCATTTTTATTTTCTGTCGGAGCCAGAGTATCGCCGCCCATCTCATCGATAATCATATCTTCACCTGAGTCAAGCCAATCGGTATACTCTAACTGCTCCGGTACCTCTCCAATGGTTTCCCCGGCCATTACCATACTACCGGCTGGATTACTTCCGAGAAGCATAGATATGGTCAGCGCCCAGGCAAGCCCCCTTTTTCCTTTTTCAAGTATACGTTTCTTCATCTTTCCATCACTCCTATAATTTGCTCTCTTTTTTGAATTCTGATTTGTCTGTCTTATATGCGAAGCTCCCGGCAAATACATCCCAGCAGCTCCATCTCACTGGTAAAGCTTCCGGCCATCGTTCCATCATGGCGCAGCAGCTTCCCCTGCCACCCTGCACTCATTCTGCTCCAAACGATCAGATTAAAAGTCCGGTATTCCCCTTTTTGCTTGCAAAGTTCCTCATCAGTCCGCCTTGCCTTTGGAACCGGACGTCTGCGCAACTGCTCTTTTTGTTCCGAAAAGCTTCTCTTTTCCTGAAAATTCTGTGGGTAACCACACGCATCATACAAACGGTCTATACACAGTAGCATTTCACTGCAGCTGTTGAATCTTGCTTCTCCGTCGTATAATTTACTGTATACCCGTCCTTTTATATCTTTCTCATATGTGTCAATGCATAGCCGCACTGTATTCAGTGGAAAAACCTGCTGTTTTGGTTCCGGCTGTTCCTTTTTCTCATTTTCTGCCATATATTTCTTTTTTCTACCTCACTGCTGTAAGTTCAGCCAGCTCAAATTGCATTTCAAGTTGTCTTTTTCCGATACTCTTCTGAAACTTCTTTTGTACCCGCTCGCCTACTGCAATACTCGCCTCATAAGAACATGCCGATAAAATCACAATAAACTGTGTGGGACTATAGCGTGTCACTACATCCCCAAGTCTTAAGGATTCCCGTAATATATGTTCCAGCCGGTCGACACTTTCTGTCATTCCGGAATCTGTCACTGCACCTTGCCATGCACTCCCTACCCGGCGCACGGTCAGCATCATAATATATTCTGCAACCTCAATACGGGTAAGTCTTCTGGCTTCCATCCGGTAAATCTGACGAAAAATCTGATAATCACAGAAGAAGACGCCCTCTTCTACATCTGTTTCTCTTATTTCATTCAGCATATTATCAAGATCTGAAATACTGTCTGCCCGTTTTCCAAGCATCTTTTCAAATACACTTCGCAATTTGGCCGGCGGTCGGATTCCCATACTTCTGTAAAAAACTTTATTTGTCTTCTCATAATGAGACATGGCCAGATCATATTTGTTCTGCTGACACAAACCTTGCAGCAACCAACAGTGAATGTCCTCATCGAACCCGTCAATCTCCAAGGCCTCGTTACAAAGCTTTTCCAGATCACCCCACTCCGCTTCCTTTTTATAAATCTCACAGAGTGTTTTTACAATATCCATATATAAAGACTGATATCTCGTCGCCTTCGGGAGAATCCAGGGTTCTTCCGCAACCACTGCCGAAACATTCCCCTTGTAACAGCTAATGGCTTCCAGGCAAAGCGTCTTTTGCCTCTTCTGTTCCCTCGCTGACATACTTTTTAATTCCACAGCGAGCCGCTCAAACTGTTCATAATCCGTCTCAACCTCTATCTCCGGATTCCACCGATAGGCCCCCGGCAAGGTACAAATAAACTCTTCCTCACCAAACACAGAGAGTTCGTGACGCAACCGGTACATCAGATTTTTAAGAGCCCCCTTCGGTGCCTTCGAATGATTCGACCAGAACACTTCAATCAGTCTCTGATGCGGCAACGCTGTATTTCGATGAATAATAAGATAGGCCAGCAGCTTTGTCATTTTACTGGAATGCAGCTCTTCTTCTCCAAGCGATACCCTGTCATTCATAAGACGTACCTGCCCGAACAGATTCATCCTCAGTACTGTTTTCATACGTCAGCATCCATCCCTTCTGCAAAATCCCAACCGGCTGCAAGGTGTCCTTCTTCCCCGCATACGGCAGAATCAACCAGCCGCAACAATTCCATCACACTGCGAAATGGCTGCTTTTTCTCTCCCTGAATCCATTCTACACTTCCCTGCCAGCTCTCATTTTGACTGTCATTCACTTCCAGAATAAATGTCTGTTTTTTCATCTTATATTCTCCTTAGACTTAGAACAAAAAGTGTGTTCAGATAACTCCTCAAAAATCTATATATAAAAAGACATCAAAAAACCGTCGAACTTATCTGAGTTCGACCCTTTTTTGATGTCTTTGAATAAAAAACCTTCCTGTATCTGTATATTGGTAAAGATTGATATACCTGAAAAAGACAGAGAGCAAAATTATAGTAGCTGTCTGTCTGTCTGTCTGTCTGTCTGTCTGTCTGTCTGTCTGTCTGTCTGTCTGTCTGTCTGTCTGTCAAAATTGTATTCTTGTTTCATTTAGAATGCAACCCTTTCCTGTCAGAAAATACCTTTCTATATTGTATCTCACGACGGTCATATTGCAGTCACATTTTGTTATTTTTTCTTTCCGAAAGATTGGGCGACCTTTACAGGTCGCCCAATCTTCCAAACTGATACCCCATCTCTTCCCATTTCGTCAGAAGTTCATCCAGTATTGCACCGTTTGTCGCTGAAGTATTATGTAGTAGTACAATCGCTCCTGGATGAATCCTTTTTAAAAGCTTGTTAAATGCTTCTTCTTTTGTCGGTTGTTGATTTTCGTACC
This sequence comes from Blautia sp. St.27G3, assembly GCF_059728505.1. Taxonomy (NCBI): domain Bacteria; kingdom Bacillati; phylum Bacillota; class Clostridia; order Lachnospirales; family Lachnospiraceae; genus Blautia; species Blautia sp. St.27G3. The sequence goes on from NZ_BAAGFO010000001.1 coordinate 1,610,248, forward strand.
AGTCCACGTACGCAAGACTCCAGAAAAAAGTTTTATAGCCAAGCTGCTGTGCCATCTTGAGATTATTCTCACTGTATTTCCCCTGCGGCGGTCTGTAATATTTTGAAATCTCCTGTCCGGTCGTCTCTTTGAAAAGTTGCTCCACATCTCCTATCTCTTTCTGAAAGGATTCCATATCAGCTATCTTGGACATATCTGGATGATGAAACGTATGATTTCCAATTGTATGGCCATCCGCCAGCATCTGTTTTACCAGATCCGGGTTATCCGCCACAAAATTACCAACCACAAAAAAAGTAGCTGGCACCTGGTGCTTTTTCAGCGCTTCCAGAATTGCAGGAGTATTCCCGTTTTCGTAACCACAATCAAACGTCAGATAAATTTTCTTTTCCTGTGTATCTTCAGAATACCACGCATCGTACGGCGCCAGCTCCTCCCGTGTCGCATTCGCCACCGGAGGCTGCCCTTCCTGTTGGAAACTGAGTCCCCAGCTTCCCTCTGTAGCCGCAAGGATCACATCCCCCGGAGTACCGCCGTCGAGCGCAGCCATATTTCCCAGCTGTAAATTTTCATTTCCCGTACCAGCCGCATTCTCTATCTCCGAATTTTCATTTGCCACACCTGCCGCATTTCCTGTCTGTAATTTCGCTTCCGTGACACGTCCCGCAAACCTACCCGTCAAAAATGCGGCAGCAAAAATAAGGGCCACCGCAGATACTTTTTTCCAATCGTATTTTCTTGAGGAATTCTGTTCCGAACACTGTTGGTTTTGTTTTTGAATGTACTTTTGAAAATACTTTTTCGAATACTCTTTCAAATCGAATTTTTTGATTTTGGGCATCCTCTGCTGCTCCATAAGTTTCTCTTACTCAAGCTTATGCTGACAGACCTCTGCCAATAACCAGAATACACGTTTTCAACTATTTATCGCCCGTAAAATATCTTCTCTAAATTTACGGAATTTTCAAAGCGTGTACACCATCACGCCCGTAATAATCATCAGATTACCGATAAGCTGCCCCCGGTTAAATCTCTCTTTCAGAAGAAGATAAGACAAAATCATTACAAACACATAACTAAACGTGTCAATCACAGCTCCGTATTTCATATCTACTTTCGTATACGCATACGTGTTTAATAACAGCACTGAGAAAGAAATTCCATAGGCTGTGATAACCCTCCAGTTCAGATACTCATAAATCCATCCCTTATGTACTTTGTCCGAGCTCTGTTTCAGAAGAACCTGTGAGACAGCCGTAAAAAAAGTTGCTGCAAACATCAACAAAAAATATGGCCACATCGTTTATTCCTCCTTGCATCCTGCACTCAGCGAAACAACCACAACGCCTGCCAGCACGATCACAAGCCCTGCCACGTTGCGAGCAGTCAATTGTTCCCCGAAAATCGTCACAGCCCAAAGCTGGCTCCATAAAAGATAAATGCTGCGGTTCGCAAAAGCAACATTCAAATCAAATCTTTTGATTATCTTTTGCCAGCACAACGCATACAGAAAACAGATAAAAAACATGAGAAACACAAATGCATACAGCTTTGGATTTTGAAATCCGCCATCATTAAATTCTCTTGAGGCAAACTTTGAAAAAACACTGGTAAGCGTAAATATCATCACGCAAATATGTAAAAACAGATAATCCTTTACTCTCTCCATAATTCCTCCAGCGTTTTCCCGTCTACCCAGATACAACGATACACACAATTTACAATTTCATCAAGCTTCTCCACACTGTCTGCTCTTGCCACCACATGACCAATCCGCGTCGTTCCATTGATCATTGCCTCAACCGCATGCCCCTGCTGATAATCCAGCTCAGCCACAATACCCTTCCTACGGATTTCTTCAAGTCCTCTGTCATCAATCTGTGTAATCCTGCCGTCCACCGGACTCATAAGCAGCTTGGCCATACACGAAACGCCTGGTCTGACCGGCGTAAAATCGAGCCGGATTCCCAGTGCGTTCTGTAAAATCTTCTCATAAAAATCAAAACCATAGTACATCGAAATCAGCTCCGGAATACACGTCGCCCCGGTACGTCCGCCGATTTCAATGATTGATACCTTATCCCCATCCACGAAAACATCTGCATTCACCGAACAATGATCCAGTCCCAGCGCATCCACCGCCCGCTGCATCTGAACAGCAATCTCCTTCTGCACTGCCTGCGTACCCCGGTACGGAAATCCATGCCCTGCCGGTATCATAATCCGCGCGCCACGGTATAAAAATTTCTCATGAGGCGCCAGAAATACAAGCTTTCCCCCTTGTACAACGCCATCCACGCCAATCTCAACACCGCTCAGTTTTTCCTCAACCAGCACATAATCTTTCCGTGATTTTTTCAGCGCATCTGCAAACGCATCTCCAAGCCCGGCCGGTTCTTTTACAATTGCAATTCCGCGGCTTCCAGAGCTGTCCACACGTTTCACCACAACCGGAAACCCTATTTCCTGCGCCGCAATCCGCACTTCCTCAAGGGTATATGCCTTCCGGAAATCCGCAGCAGAAACGCCGCCTTCCAAAAAACATTCTTTCATCACCGCTTTATCGGTCGCCCTCACTGCTGCAGATTCTGACAACCCGGCCAGCCCCATGCGCTCGCACACGTAACCAATCGTTGCGACCGCCACATCCGTTCCCGTCGTACAGATTCCGTCAATTTTTTCATCAAGCGCCACTTGAAGAATTGCTTCTTTATCTACCGTATTGATATCATACACCTTGTCAGCCAGTGCAAATCCCGGATACTCTCCCGGGATACTTGCCACAATGGTATAAAGCCCCATACGCTTTGCCGCCAGAATAAGCGGTACCTGATACACGCTGGCTCCCAGTATTAAAATCTTCTTCATGAATGCATCTCCTCAGTCTGAATCCCCCCTTTGCCAGACGGACCCAGTAGCTATTCTGCCTGTGACAATTATTTCTCATCTGCATTTACTGTCTCACAGACCGTCTCGGCTGGTTTTCTTCTGACTGCATTTACTGTCTCACGAACAATATACTGCGGCGTATTATTCAGAATCAGAATAATTTTCCCGAGATACTCACCGATCACTCCGAGCACCATCAAAACCAGCCCAAGCAACACGACCATAATACACAGCGTGGATGACCACCCGACCGGAATGTCCGGATAAATAATCTTATTAATAATAACAAGAAGCGAAATCAGTACTCCGGTCGCCATGGAAAAAATACCGAGAAAAAACGAAATACGGAGCGGAATTACTGAAAAGTTCCAGTATGCAAGCCACAGATTCAGAAGTTTTTTAAACGTATACCCCGACGTGCCGCTTTCCCTTTTGAAATGCTCCACCGGAACGTTGCCGATATTGTGGGTCACACGATAAAAAATACCGTCAATATATGGATTGAAACTGTCATACTTGACAACCTCATCCTTTACCATTTTTGAAATAATCCAGAAATTACTTGAGACAATATCCTTCGGCCGGTTCAGCATCACACGAGAACTGACCTCATTGATTTTACTCGAAAGATTTTTAAGCGGAGAATTTTTCTTATGCGGATATACGCCATATACAACGTCAAAACCCTCTTCTATTTTATGGATCAGCTTGAATATCTGCGACGGATGAGTCTGCATATCATCGTCCATACCCAGAATAAACTCCCCGTTCGTATATGAAAGCGACGCCATAAGCGCATTGTGTTGTCCGAAATTCCGCATCAGGTTCACTCCGCAGACATTCGGATACTGTATCCCAAGCGCTCTGATCTTGGCAAACGTCCCGTCCTTCGAGCCGTCATTCACCAGGACAAATTCACATTCATAGCCGTCATTTTTATCAAACTCTGCCATAACCAGTTCCACAACCCTGCGGATTGTCTTCTCTGAATAATAACACGGTATCACAATCGAAACTAACATCTCCCGCTTTTCGCTCCCTCTTTTTTCAGAAAATCGTAAAACAGCGGCCCCCCGCCCGTATGTAAGAATAAAATTTTGTTCTTTTTTATTCCTGTTTCTTTTAAATACTCTTGCATCCCCCAAAATGCCTTCACCCCTCAGAATGAAAAAGAGAAAACAGAGGAGAGCCGGGCAGGCTCTCCTCTTTCCCTTTACATTGACAGCCGGATCTTTTTGGCCGCCGCCTGCTCAATGAGCTGCTTTGCCTCTTCCCTGCTGCCACGCTCAGCAGATACCATGATATAACCGGGCATATCCTTGGCCGGTTCCACCTTAAAATCCTTCATTTCTGCCGCTTCCAGGCGCTCCTTCAGCTTTTTTGCATAATCTCCACATGCTGCCGGAAACGTGCCCGCAATCACCCGGATCTGGGCCTCCTTCGTGCTTTTTGTTTCTGCCATTGTGTTTCCCTCCTTATGATTTCTTTAAATATTCACTACTGGAAAAGCCTTCTTTGCCATTGTAGGCAATATAAAGCCATTTCACACCTTCCACCATGGTATAGTAACCATAATTCCGCACCGTTGCCCCTTTTGGGATCTCCGTGATAATATTCTCACTCTTCAGCACTCCCGGATGGGTTCTCATGTTCAAGTTGGTTGTGGTCTTATAGGCTCCGGCAATGCCCTTGGCAAAACTCTTTGCCCCCACCGGCTTCAGGGAAGCATTGCCCGCCGTGGCCCCATTGGCCACATAGGTATAATATTGGCCGCCTGCATTGCTTGTGTAGGCATACCCACATGAAGCGCCCGGCCATACAATTTTATACCAACCATTGGCCAGGATCTCCAATACCTCCACAGAGGCTCCTTTGGTCACTCCTCCAATGGATCCGGATGCGGTACTGCTGCCGGTTCTCACATTCATATTGCTTTTGGCCGTTGCGCTGCCTATTCCCTTGCCTACATAGTTTTTATTACCTGAGGCCGTTGCTGTGCTCTGAGAGGCTCCTGAAGCCGTTCCTGAGGCCTTTGAGCCTTTACTCAATGCCATAACTACATGAGAGCTTTCCTTCAGGTAAATGCCGCCCCTCTTTGCGTATGCACTGGATCCGGTGTGGGCAGCATCCGTGTATGCCTTAAATTTGCCGGTTGCCAGGAGAATGCTTTTCATATTACCGGTGTAGCCACTGGCGGCAATGCTCAGGCCTGCCAATATGTAACACGCAAGCACCAGGGAGCTGCAATCAAAATCCCCCTTGCCTCCGGCCACCTTCCGGCCATTGTTAATGATCGCATTATATCCCGCCCATCTGTTAGGCTGAGAATAGCCATAATTATCATTTTTGCATATCTCCTCCATGATTGCGGCAGCCTTGTCTGCCAGGGTATCATCCAGGCATTCCAGGTAAACATTCCACGGCTTACTGTACCATTCCCGGATACAGATCTCTTTTGCGGTCTGATCCCCCGGTGTTTTCCCCTGAATTGTTCCGTTTTCGTCAATACTTGCATGGCCAATCAATACAGCCATCTGATCACTCCTTTCCTCATAGCCCTTTACTGCTGCATATACCGCATCCCTCCGGGCCATATACTTACTGAAAACTTTGTCACTTTTCGCTGAAGCATAAAGCGCATCCAACGTCTTTCCACTGGCCGCCTTGATAATCCGGGCAGAGGCACCGGCCCCGCCCTGGTTCTCAATATCGGCCATAAATATGATTGCTGCCGGATCTGTTACTCCCAAATTCTGAACATGGACGCAATAGCCGGTAATATCCTTTATGGCAAGCGCATCCTGGGCCTGCTTCCCTTCCGTGGTGCTGAGGGCAGCAGATAACCGGCCCGCCTCCTCTGTTGTGGCCTTCCTGGTGCCCCATGAGGTGCCTTTTGCCGTTATTTCCGCATAAAGGGCTGCCCCTAATATTTTCCGGCTTCTCTCGGCTCCCACGGCCTCACAAATCGCCCTCATAAGGCTCAGGGCCCTGCTTCCGTGCCACTGTACTCTTCCGACTGATAAGGCCCCGTTATCGTTCTTATTTACGGATCCATAATCCCCTTCATGGGAAAAAATGATCGGTGCCGCTTTCTCAGCAATCTCCTTCAGATTCATCCTCTTCCTCCTCTCCCGTTTTGCACAAATCCGGGTATTTCTCCGCTATCTTCCCATATACCCACACCCCGATCAGCACCAGGGGGAGAAACGGCCACAGCACCGCCGCCAATAAGGAAATAGCGAAAAAGGAGCAGATGGCGATCAAGCCTTCTCCTGCTCCTTCCGGGTATTCCATGTATTTCTCTTCCTCAATCAACTCATTCCATGAGCTGCAAAACAGATATAATAAGGCCATGGCCAATATTACAGCCACAGCCACATAAACAATAAGCAGCGCCTTCCACACTTTTATGCCCCCTTACTGTTATTCATAGCAAACACAGCCGCCTCTATCAGGGTTTCAAGCTGAGCATCCGAAATAGAAATATTTTTAGCTGCAAGAATCTCTTTCAAAAACTCCGTAACAATGGCCTTTTTCTCGGCGCCGGATCCTGCCTCCTTATTCATCTGCTCTGCCGCCTCCACGGCCTTGGCCACCCACTTCATAACTCCGGTGAGCTTCATTTCCTCTGCCCACGTTTTGAGCAGCGGGATCCCGTACCTCATAATGAGTGTTACTGCAATAATCACCACAAGCTCAATAACCTTTAATAAAATACTATCCATAGAAATATGCCTCCTTATCCTTTTGCCGCCTCAGAGGGCCCTTCCTGGCTCTCTGAGCATGTTTCAGGGCCTCTCATTGCCATATCATGCACAATGCCGCCCTCCGTGTTTTCCTTGGTTGCTTTTGCCGCATAAGCACAGTATGAGATCGCCTCTCCTACCGTGGCCCCGATCAGGCTATACAGCGCTGAGAGATCCGCAAAGTGCCACATTGCGGCCATAGAGTAAAGCTGTACCGCCGTACATGATAGGAAGATATAAGCCAGGGCCACCTTGGAAGCGCTCGGCGGCTTCCTTTTCGGCCAGTATTCCTCCCGCTTCTGTTTCAGCTCTTCCTCCAATAGCTTCCGCTCTCCCTGGATCTCAATCCTTCTCAGCTTCCGCTCATGCTCCCTGAGCTCTTCCCTGCTTAGCCTCACCCGGCTCACCTCCCACATAAAAATCCTTTTCTTCCTGGCACTTATGGTAAATCTTCAGAATATACTCATATTCTGCTTCATATACACCGTTGTGATCATTCGTCACCTTCAGCAGCTCCTCATATTTCTCATTCTGCTGTATGATATAATTAAATTCACCCTCAGAGTGCCTCTGTCCTCTTTGGCATTCGTTGTAAAAATTGAAAATCTCTGCTTTGATATTGTCGGCGGCATCTATCGCCCTTTGTATTGCAAGCTCTTCCTGCCTTTTGGCAATTTCCTCCTGCTCCTTCCTTAGTTCCTTCATTTCTTCCTTCACACTGGCCATCATTTTGTTGCCGATCCACCCAAAAAGGCTGCTCCATGGATTGATCTTGATCTTGGACACCTCTATGAAGGTTCCCAGGAAGAGGGCCCCGCCTGAAATAGCCGCCACTATTTCTCCTATGCTCACTCTTGCTCCTCTCCTTCCTCTTCATTTTCCGGCCCCTGCACTTTGCAGAAAGCACACCGGGAGCATGGCTCTTGGCTGTATGGTATGTAATAGCTTTTACATTCCCCACAATTTCCATATTCTTTGCACTCCCGGCTGCACTCTTCCAGTGTCCTCCTGCAATATCCCAGGGCCCTATGAGAGCACCTGAAATTATTCCGCTTCAGCTTCATCCATTTCCTTCAGCATGGCATTGAGCTCATTCTTCCTGGCGGCCATTCTTTCAGATTCGGCGATTTCCTCGGCATACTCCTCCACCGTGGCCCGGCCCATTGCGATCTTGGTGCCTATGTAGTCCTTGGCCCTCATAAGCTGATCCAATCCTCTGATCTCTGCCTCAATCTGTTCTCTTGTCATTGCTTCCATGTTTTTCTCCTTCCTTATACTGTTTTAGGGATATATGGGATGTACTCCCAATTTTCTATAAATAGCCGGTTGAAAAGGGCATCCATTCTCCTGATAGTGTGGTATGTATCCTTTTTCCCGGCAAATCCCCGCCATGATTGATATGCCGCCCTGATCTGCTCATAGCTCATGTGGCCCTCAGCATTCAGCTTGGCAAATTTCTTCAGCTTCCTTCTTTCCCTTGTCACAGAATCCCGGCATATTCTTTTCACTACCTTCCCGGTATCCGTGAGCAGGAAATGTGTTTTTAAGAATGTGAAGCCTCTGCTGAGCTTCACAATTTTGGTTTTCTTATCGTTGAGCCGTATTCCCAACGATTCATATATTTTCCGCACCTCTTCCAGTAGCTCCTTCAGGTATTCCTTATCATAGTGAATGATGTATGAATCATCCATATAACGGGCATATGCCCGGATCCCTTTTACGTCCTTCACATAATGATCCACTTTATCAGGATAGGAAACGGCACATATTTGGCAGATTTCACTCCCTAATCCCAGGCCCCTGGCATACTCTTCACCGTACTCCATGGCCTCCTCTTTGAAACGTGCCATTTCCTTCATTTTGTCCTCAGCAAAGGCATCAATAAATTGCTCCGTGAGGTGAATGATCCTCTGATCCGTGAATTTGCTCCGGATCTGCTCCTTCATTTTGTCATGTGGGATACTTGCAAAATAATCTTTCAGATCTATTTGCAGGATATAGCCCTCATTGCCATATTTTGCATAATGCTCCTGCAAATGAAGCGTGATCCGGTCAATGGCATGGCTGATTCCCATTCCCTTCCTGGATGCCCCGTTGTCATATATCAGACTATTGGAGAGCACCGGCATAAGCGCATTCTGTGAGAGGCTCTTCTGAGGCACACGCTCAGAGAAATGCACGCTCTGAATATGCCTCAGCTTTCCCCTCTCCACCAAATCAAAGGCAATGAATCCTTTTCGGACATCCTCACCGTTGATCAGTGCATTATGGGTTTTACAAAGGTTTTTGCTCAGTTCGGATCTGTGCCGTTGCACACTGGCTTTCCACCCCACTCCCTTCCTGGCATCCTTGTATGCCTGGTAAAGTGAGTTATAATCTGCCACCCGATCAAAATTATCATATTCGGATAGCCTCTCCCTCTGGTGTGCCTCCCTGGCCTCTCTCCTCCGCTGAGCTCTGCCCGCTCTTCTTTCTTCACTTGTCATATAAAATTGTGCCCATCTCCTCCTTGTACGGTATTTGTGCCCCTAACCGCATAATGGTATGGGTATGAAATGCACCTCTGCACCTTCTTTTCAGCTCCCTTCCGATTTTTGCACCATGCAAGCAGCGTACACCCACCCAAAACAAGCAAAAACCACCTCTCTGAGCACATGAGAGGCGGCAAGGTCATTTACACTTTTTTCAAAGTGACGGTCATCCGCTCCTTCCTCTACCTGATACAGATTTCTGCCTTTTACAGCGTACTTTGTCGGATCGTTTGTGGTAGTGAATCAGACGGGCACCCGATTAGCGTTGGAGCAGCTCGTGTTGTTGGCATTGCCATTGTTGTTGACATTGCAGGCATTGGTAGAATTGCCCGCACACACAGACAGCAGCCACCAGTTGGCCCGGTGCGAAAAATACAGCGGATAACCGATATTTCATTATTTTCTTTTAACTATTTTCGTGTTGTCCTTCCAGTTCTTCAGTTTTCCCTCTTCCTTCAGCATTAGATTCAGGAGCGGATCAAATCGGTTCCAATCCACCGGCAAGGTAGTGGCAATGTAATTTATGAGATCATAAATATCTTTCAGAGTGTCAATGGCCTCCTGGGCCTTTGCCTTCCTCTTCTCCACTAATTCCTCCGTGGTGCTCCATATTCTGTTAGCTGCCCGGATCTGAGTGTAGAGCTTATGGCACAGCGCACACATTGGCTTTGCAAATATATCCCGCCACCCTTTGGGCACCACATTGGTATTCCACACCAGTTTTGTGGCCTCTGCTCTTATCTCCTCCGCAAGATCCAACACATCCAGTTTTGAGGCACTTCTGAGCCTTGCCAATACACTCATGCTCTTTCCTCACTTTCGCAAATTATACCCCGCCCCTGGGAAGGGGGCGTGATTGATCCATGATTATTCCGTGATTCGGAAGCAGACGGGCACCCGATAAGCGTGGGAGCAGCTCGCGGAGTTGGCATAGCCACTGTTGTCGACATTGCAGGCATGGGTAGAAAGGCCCGCACACACAGACAGCAGCCACCAGCTGGCCCGGCTTCCTTCGTCACCGGCCCCCTTGATCCGGTTTTTAAAGCTGTTCGCAAAAATCGGATACTGAACGGACTGGCCCGCACCCCATGGAGCCGTTGCCCATACGCAGGAGCCAAACACTTCATACTCAGACGGGATCCACAGCTTCCCTAAATCCTGCCACCCCCATGAGGTTGAATCTGTGAGTTTACCGGATGCGGAATATCTCTGCTCTAAAAGGAACCTCTTGGAGCTGATAACCGCCCGCACCTCTGCCGGGAGCTTTGCCTCTAATCCGGCCAGGAAGCTCTTCACGGTTGACTTGTTATAGGGATATGGATCCGCTGAGGTTCCGTTGTTATCGTTGGAAGTGAACCATTGCACCGTATCCGGGTAACAATCTTTTGAGATCCAATCAATATGCCACCCCACCTCCTGATCACAGCACCGTGTATATGTATTTATACCGGCAATCTGCATTTTGATCAGATAATTCCCCATGTAAATGGGAATATAGTCCTCTACATGCAGGCCATCAATGTTATGGGCCGCAAGCCTGGTTTTAATCCACCGCCACGGATCAGAAAAACCGGCAATCTCCTCAGCAAATTCTACTGTAAGATCCCGGCCCTCATAGGTGCGATCTGCTGCCTCTATGGCATAATTGGTATGCTTATTCTCAAAATTGATCTGCTTTGCACCATATTCATCCCCTTCCTGGGTGTACGGTGTTACGTCATTATAGCTCTTAGTGCCATCCTCATTCAGCACCTCTCCAAACTTACGATCTGCCGCAAGCTCTTTGTTGATCACGTCATCCACATAATCTGTTTTTAATACTGACATAATGCCCTCCTATTCGTTAAATAAATGATTGCCGCCCAATCTCCTGGGCAGCGTTCTTTTTCTTTTCGGTTCCCGTGGATTCCCAAATGGGAAATACTCACGGCCCGTAATTAAAGGCAACCTCCTCTCTCTGATTTCTTTTACTTCCTCCCGTGGTATCTCCGGATCCTTCAGCGGGAAATACTGAGCGCCCAACCTGAAGGGAAGCCTCCTCAATTCTGTTACCACCTGAGGCTCTTCATATGCTGAAGGGGCCTTGAATGGATAATATGCCCCGCCCAACCTTGTGCCCAATCCAAAAGGAAGCCTGAGCCGCTCCGGCTCTTTTGGCCGTGGTATCCTTGGATTTTTTAAGGGATAATAAAAGGCTCCCAAACGAAACGGGAGCTTTACTGGCTGTGTGTAGAGGTTCCACATAACCTCATACAGCTTCAGACAGGCCGATTCTATCCGGTTCAGATCGTCATAGCCAATAAATGCACCGTTTTCCTCATATACCGTCTTTTGGCCTATCTCACAATTTACAAAGGCATTGATCGCCTCCAAATTATCTGAAAGAGTGTTTATTTCATCAGCAAAAGGGTATTCCTCATATTTCCGATCCGGCATTGCCCTCACAAATACCGGCCAAAACTCACGGGCCACAGCCCCCAAAAATTCAATATTATTCTTTATCCGGTTAAAGTCCACGGTGTTGAAATAATCCCCGGCATAGTTCCCGGCTTCATCCTGCCGGGCCATCCAGTCTGTTTTAGGTGTTATCCATTCCATTTCACACATGCCTCCTTGCCACCAGTGTACCGCTCAGGGCCCCGGAATAGTTCAGGCCTACATCTTCAAGCCTTATCATTAAATTCTCTACATACCGGCTTTCTAGGTATGCAAGATCATTCGTATCCAGGATCGGATCTCCCCGGTACTTCAATTCATACTGATTGCCGCCCTTATAGTAGGCCCCCACCCATTCCACCAGGTTCTTAGCGTCCTCCGCTGAGCTTATGAGCGGATTATTCCAGGTTTGAATGCTGCCGCTGTTATTCAGCTTTGTGGTTTCCTGAGAAGTGGTGATATTGTACTCATACCCCCTCACCGTGATCACCGTCTTGGTATCCTTTGCGGGCGGCTTTGTGATCCTCACTTTGCACCAGTAGGAGCTGCTTTCTGCCACCACGGCCCCAAAATCCTGAAGAATATCATTTATCATGCACACCGCTGAGAGGTTATGCACCGCATTACCGAAATTTATTTCAAATTCCCTCGCTTCTCCTGCTGCCAATATGGTTTCTTCCGTTGTGAGATCCTTCAGCTCCGTGCCTCTTGTGTAGATTGTCCGGATCACCCTCAGCTCCTTCACCTTTTCCAGTTTGGTGCCGTTTGGTGTGGCCGTTAGATCGTCATAAGTGAGCCTATAATCTGTTTGACTTCCAAAAAGAATCTGCTTCAAATGGATCCGGTTGTGCGGCTTTGCCCTGGTAAATTCGATCTCTATTTTGTCGGTGTCTATAAAATCATAGTAAACTATGGTTTTTTCCGTTATACTCTTACTTTTGAACCGCTTCAGGCGCTTCCCATCGTTGAATGTGGTGATCATGAAGTCCACCGGCTGAATGCTGCCGAAAAGCAGAGTTAAATTGTAAAAGGTGTATGCACTTTCCATGGTGAGGGTGATCACCGGGTTCTCCTCAAAATATCCCTCCTCATTGCTTATGGATTCGCTCACATAACCCACTTCCATGAAATTCTTCCCCCTGGGCATAAAATACTGCTTCCCGCCCACCTGGGAATAATTCTCTTCAAATGCTGCATATTCAGAATATGGCCGTTCCTTCAGCAGGCACTCTATACTGCCATACTCTGCCACCTGGTTTGCCGCCACCTCCTTCTCCGGTTCAAAAGAGGACTTCAGCATGATAATTCCATCCCGGTTCTGCATTACCACGCTTCTCCCGGCATTGGCAATGAGCTGAAGGCATTCCTTGTGTTTCACCATGGGCAGCGGATTGTATACTATAACCTTTTTCAGATACGGATCGATCCAGTACCCCTCCGGGAGCACTCCCGCATCCTCAAACACATCCACCGCCAAATCAAAAAGGGAGATACCTTCAGGCCGGTACTCTCCCCTTTTGTATTCGTCATTCATATACTCAAAAATATCCACAGCGCCAAACTTTGCCAGTTTATCATCGGCACTCCACTCCTGCATGAAGAGAGTGCCTCCCTTTACCCACTCAATGCTGCCATCATTCAGGGTATAGCCATAATATACGGCCATTTCCTGGCCCGTTTCCATGTAATTTATGGCGCTGTCATCATTATCCACATTATAATATTTATCCATGTTTTCTATGGTCACATTAAAGTCAACGCTTGGCAGGCTCTCCGATATGGGAGAAATGTGGCTCTTCATTTCAGCGCTCACAATTTTCTCGTTGTCAAACGTGATACCGATCCCAAATACGATATTTAAGATCCGGAACCGGGCGATCCCGTTCTTCATTTCCGTTGGATATATTTTCATAAATGTGGTGTTGTTGAAGGTGTCCTCTGTCTTGAATGTGGGTGAATCGTTCTCATAGTTAAAAATGCCCTCATCCGTTTCCACTGTCAGCTTCACCGGGTATGCCTCCCCCAATTCCAGGGTGAGGCCTTTTATATCCACCGGATCCGCCGTGTTGAACCGGATCACAACCACCGGCTGCTGCCCCTGGCCACATAATGCCTCCGTTACCATACCGGCATTATAAAAGCTCTTTCCCGGCCCCTTCCTGGGAAGGAAGTACATGGAGCGATCAACCTTTGAAAAATCATTCTCATAGGTTGCATATATTTTATTTACTGTTTCCGTGCTCAGCGGCTTAATGAGATCGGAAAAATAGGTATAGCCCACATTCTGCACCTCTGCCGCCGTTTGGGCCGCCTGATTTATCAGGCCCAGGCTGATCCTCATATATGATTTATTCCGGGCCGCCTGCTTCATGGCCTCCTTATACTCGGTACTTACATACTGCATACTGCATCACCTACATTTCAATTAGATTTACTGTAAAATCTTTATATACCGGCCTCCCTTCCTCATAGGTGTAAATGGGTGTTTTTCTATCACCGGCATACATTTCCAAACTTCCTCCGGCATTCTGATCCGGTATGAAGAAATTCACGCTCAGGCCAAACTTTTTCTTTATTGCCTGCCTTATCACCATGTATTCATCCGGCCTGAGCACATACCACTTGCACTCTATTTTATGTACATCCTCCCTTATGATCTGAGATACCATTTTCCCGTTGGCATTTCTCTCACTCTCCGATATATCATAGTCAGAGATAATCATTTCTGAAGGATCGGGGAGAGTTACTCCACCCACGATCAGAATATTGTGATATTTTGCCGCCATGTGTTTCTCCCTCCTCCCTTATGCGTTGGCCATCTGATAGCCTTTTCTCCGTCTGTATTTGTCTGTTTGCTCCACCAGGGTTTTGCTGTCAAGCAGTACAGTTGTGTGAATAGTCTGCCACTCCTCACCGCCATCCATTTCTCCGATAATGGCCCGGAGATTCATTGAGATAATTTCCCCAATCCTGGCCGCCACCTTATCCATCCATCCGGTGTTGTTTTCAAGCGGCACAACCGCCTCCTGCCCGGCCTCTCCTATCATTGCAATAGTGGCCTGGTCTACCACACCGCCCTTTGCAAGCCTTGGTATTGAAATATTGCCTATTGTGGAGATATTAAAGCCAAATGTTTTCCCGCCTATCTCCGGCACCCAATCCGGCACATCAAAGCTCAGCTTATTCAGCGCCCGGATCATTCCGTTAATACCATTGATCACACCGTTGGCCATCTTCTCAATTCCTCCAATTATGGAATTTATCACCCCTTTTATAGCGCTCCAAATTCCATTGAAGATATTGATCACCGTGGTTTTCATGCTCTCCCACATATTACTCCACGTTGTTTTAATACTGCTCAGGGCTGTGCTTATTCCGCTCTGAATCGTTCCCATTATCGTGGTGATCGTGCTCTTTATAGCATTGAAAATGGTATTTACGGTTGTTTTGATGCTATTCAGGATTGTGCTAAAAGTGGTTTTGATACTATTCAGCACAGTGCTGATCGTAGTGCTCACCGCATTTATGATTGTGGTGATCGTGCTCTTTATGGCATTGAAAATGGTATTTACGGTTGTTTTGATGCTATTCAGGATTGTGCTAAAAGTGGTTTTGATACTATTCAGCACAGTGCTGATCGTAGTGCTCACCGCATTTATGATTGTGGTGATCGTGCTCTTTATGGCATTGAAAATGGTATTTACGGTTGTTTTGATGCTATTCAGGATTGTGCTAAAAGTGGTTTTGATACTATTCAGCACAGTGCTGATCGTAGTGCTCACCGCATTTATGATTGTGGTGATCGTGCTCTTTATGGCATTGAAAATGGTATTTACGGTTGTTTTGATGCTATTCAGGATTGTGCTAAAAGTGGTTTTGATACTATTCAGCACAGTGCTGATCGTAGTGCTCACCGCATTTATGATTGTGGTGATCGTGCTCTTTATGGCATTGAAAACCGTTGTAACTGTATTTTTTATACTTTCCAGTATCGTGCTGAATGTAGTCTTGATCGCATTCAGTACGGTGCTTATTGTGGTGCTTATTGTGTTTATGGTTGTGGTTATGAAGGCCTTGATTGCATTGAATACGGTTGTAACTGTATTTTTTATGTTTTCCAGTATTGTGCTGAAGGTAGTCTTGATGATATTCAACACAGTGCTGAGTGTGGTGCTTATGGTATTGATTGTTGTAGTTATGAAGGTTTTGATTGCATTAAAAATTGTTGTTACTGTATTCTTTATACTCTCAAAAATCGTGCTGAAGGTTGTTTTTATCGCATTCAGTACAGTGCTTATGATCGTGCTTATCGTGTTGATTGTGGTGCTGATTATGCTTTTTATGGCATTCCACACTGTATTTATGAGAGTTTTGATCGCCTCCCAAATGGTTGAAAAAATGGTTTTGATTGTGTTCAGCACCGCACTAATAACTGAAGAGATTACTCCCAGGGCCGTGGAAATAATGGCCTTGATCGCACTCCACACAGCGCTCACTATATTCTTTATGGCATCCCATATTGCAGAGAAAAAGGTTTTAATTCCTTCCCATGCCCTCTGCCAGTCACCAGTAAACACTCCGGCTATAAAATCAATCAGGCCGCCCAATGCGTCAAATATATTCCCGATCACATCAGCAACCACACCGGCCACTGTCAGGAAAACGCTTCCCACCGTATCCAGGGCCGCCGCTATGTACGGGGCCACCGTGGCAATAAACCACTCAATGAATGGCTGAAGCGTCTGCTCCCAAATATCCTTTATTGCATCCGCTATCTTTCCGATCAGTTCCAGGCCCTTGTTAATTGCGGGCTGTATGTGTTCATCAATCAGCGGCTTCACCTTCGCCTGAAGGCCTTCCAGTACCGGGAGAATATATGAGTTATAGGCATCCAGTAATTTCCCGGTTATGCTGCTGAGCCCTGCTGCCAGTGAGCTGAACATGGGAGCCAAATGCTGATCATACACCTCATTAGCCTTGCTGAAGGTGTCATCCACCACTTGCTTGATATTTCCCAAAAAGCCGCTCAACACTCCCAGGGTGCCATCCAGGGCTGTTTTAAACTTATCCTGATTATCTATAAAGGGCCTTGTAATTATATCTGTTATATCCCGGTACAGCTTAGCCCCGATCTCGGCTGCACCCATAGCCGCATTGGCAAAAATCCCTATTATGTTGGCCGTTACCTGCTGCCCGTTCTCTCCTCCAAATACAGAGAAGATATTGGCCGCCGCCTGGGCAAAATCCCCCTGCATCTTCACGATTTCTGAGCTTATATCAAACATGCTAACAATGTGCTGCTTGATCCGCTCTTTGTTCTGATCCAGGTACTTATTCAGGCCGCCTAATAGGTTTGTGGCTATTGTGATCCCTATGCTTGCCGCCGCTCCTGCCTGCTGCCCTAAAGAATAGGCCCAGGTATCCAGGAAGTTATTGGCCGCCTGCAATACGGCGGGATCCGTCCAAATCTCCTTCAGGCTCTTCTTAATTCCCTCAATAGCCTGCTTTAAAGGCTCCAGGGTTACATCCCCCAGGCCTGCCTTAAATCCGTTCTTAAAGAGCTCAGCAAGCTCCTTCAGCCGGTTCCAAATCTTTTCCAGTACCGGGTTTAGTGTTGCGTCTGCTTCGTCTGCTGCATCCACAATACTCTCAGAGAGCGCTCCTCCTGAAGCTCCTCCACCGCCTCCCCCGGATCCGCCGCTTCCACTGTCCTCTGCTGCCTTTGTGAGGCTGTGAATTTCATCAAAGGAAGCAAGGCCATGAAAAGCCTCCTCTGCCTTCTTTGCTGATTTCCCCGCCTTATCCGTGGCCCCTGAGAGGCTTCCCGCTGAATCCGTTGCTGAATCCAGGGCCCCTCCCATTTCATTCACTGAGGTTGTGGTTTTGGTATTCTTTCCGGTGATCTTCGCTATGAAATTGCTGAAGGCATCGGTTACTGTCAATATTTTGGCCAATAGCTGATTAAGCACCCGGATCACCGGTGTCAATACAGCAATGAGGCCCTGCCCAATGGCCGCCTTCAGTGCATTAAATCTCTCAGTGAGGATCCGCACCTGGTTAGCCCACCCGTCTGAGGTGCGGGCAAAATCGCCTTGTGCATCTGCTGTCACTGATAAAAGATAGTTATACCTGAGGATCGCCTGCTCCTGCTGTGACATTGCGCTATAAGCCTTCGTCATGCCCTGGCTCAGGGCATAGGCTTCCAGGTTTGCCACAGACAGATTGATCCCCAACTGTTTCAGAGGTTCGGTTTCTCCTGATATTCCGGATCGGATTTTCTCAAATGCCGCATCCGTTTCCAGGTTATAAAAAGAGGCCATATCTGCCGCAAGCCCCGCCATTTCCATAGACATTTCTGCCGCCTGGTCTGTGGCTATCCCCATAGATTTCAGCATGGCCCCCAATGTAGAGGTGTACTTCTTGGCGCTTGTTTCAGATAGGCCAAATTGCTCAAGTGCATCCCTGGCAAAATGGTTTATAGTTTCAGACATTGCTCCGAATGTGACATCCACCACATTCTGCACCTCTGCCAGGTCAGAGCCCAACTCAATGCAGCTCTTTCCAAAACTAATGAGCGCTGTCACAGAAAAGGCAACCGCCACCGCCTTCCCAATTTTGCCAAATGCACTCTTTATTTTTTCTGTTTGCTTTTCAACTGCACTGGTTGCTTTTTTGGTCTGCTGCTGTACCTTTTGCAGCTCCTCATAATAGGCCCGTGTCTGTGCCTCTATGATTACTTGCAGCCGTTCCAGTGTCATTCCTTCCACTGTTCTCTTCACCTCGCTCCCTGGCCAATCGTTCCCTCATGGCCATGTTGTGCCTGAAGATAAAGTCATCCATTCTTGCCTTGTGTAACTCCATTTCCGGGCTCAGTTTGCGCTTATCCCCTGCATCTTCCTGCTCGGTGAAATTTTTCTTTTCCTCCTCATTTCCAAATAGTTCCGGGTAATACTCTTTCGGGAGCCGGATGGCCACCTTGTTATCCATGAGCCTCCCAACCACATTGCCGATCTGAAGGGCCTGGTTGAAGAGGAGCATGATCTGATCCTTCAGTTCTGCCTCCCGTTTCTTCTGTTCGTGCTCTTTCCTCCTGGCATAGCTTTCCAGGAGATCGCTCACCTCTCCAAAACTCAGCTCCCAAAAATATTCAGGGCCATACCCGGCATCTAAAAATACCGGATACAGCCCCATTATTGCCTCTGATACTGATTCAGGCTCTTTTACATGGTTTCCTGCGCTTCCTGAAGGGCCTCCCCCATCTGATTGCTCAGGTTTACAGAGAAAAAACCGCTCACTGTGAAAATCTCCATGTATACAGTCATGTAAAACGACAACTGAGAGCCTCCCTCCTCAATGTATCTATTGAAAATATCCATTACCCCGTTTTTGGTGATCCCGTGGTTCCAGTCCTTCATTGCAGCATGGGCCACATCCAACATTACAGAGAGGGCAGGCATACCGCCCTGGCCGGATCCCATGATATTCATTAAGTTGGTTTTATACTTGCTTTCAAGCTCCACAATAGCAGAGGTTTTCAGCTTCAGCTTATAGCTCTGCCCTCCTACCTCCCACAATGCAAAAGGCTTTCTTTTGGGCATTTCGATCACTTTGTTCTCCTCTGCCGCTCCTGCTTCCTGCTGCTCCTTCTTGGTTTCCTCAGCTTCTCCCTTATTCGCTGCCTCTACTGCTGCCGCCATTGCTTCATCCTTGTTATTTCCAAACAATCCCATTTTCTTATCCTCCTATATGCTTTTTATGCCGGATCCGTTGTTACAATCTCACTCTGAAGGGCCATATTGAGATCCCACTCCATTACACCATTCACACCACCGCCCGATCTCTTTACAGATACCTGGGCATCGTATTCGTACCGGGTGCCATCGGGCAGCTCCTCACAGAAAGAGAGTACCTCCTTTGTGGCTCCCGCTTTTCTCATTACTCTGTACGGGGAATCTTCTGAAGTGTTCTCATACTTGAATTTATAAGTAAGATCACCCGCATCCCCAATACCAAATTCATACTGCTTCACCTTATCGGCCAGGCCGGTATTCTCCACCTTTTCCGGATCGTCACCCAATTCAGGGATCTCCTTCAGGCCGGTAAGGTTCTTATACTCCTCAGTGGAGCCCTTTTTTCTGTATCCCAGTGTTGCACCATTCGCTAACATGTTTCTCTTTACCTCCTTGCTTTAATAATTGTTGTATACTCTTTCGGTATCCACATCAATAATGCCCTCATACCGCATAACCTTATGCTTCAGGCCGGACGGATCCGCAACATCACCACATGCAATGCGCTTCAATCCCAGGGCAGATATGGCAGCATCCACCTTCATAGTTACCTCTGAGGTGCTTGCATTGTTCCAAATATCCACCTTATAGAGAAGATGGGCCTTGCTTTCCTTGTTATCCACCCATTCCACCACAGAATTATCCTCCTCAGTGTACTGGATAGCAGGAAGCACAGCCCACTCTTTTGGGTATGTATCGCTCACATTCTCTGTAATGCCCTGGATCGCCCCGTATACCTGATCTTTCACATTGATCATTGATTTCCACCAACCTCTCTCATATAGCCCTTCACATCTTTGCCTATGTTCTCAGTAACCGTATCCTCCAAATTCTTCAATGCAGGATACATGAACGGATGCGCCGGTTGTCCTTCCGTATAATGAAAATCTCCTTCAGGATCCTGCCACACCCATCCTTCTTGTACATGTGTCACATTTACGTTGGGTGAAGTTCCTGCATGGTTTGATTCTCCAACCGGACCGGTGCCAAACTCCACAAAAACGGCATGTTTCGCATTAGAATAAACACATCCGATAATGGAGCCCTCTTCTTTCTTTACCATTGTGTGAATGCTTCTCTTTAGCTCCCCTCTCGGCACAAATGGCCAGGGGCCGGTATAAGTGGGAACATTCAGCACCGCCGCACCTCTTACTAATTCTGTCTGATCACGCATTGAGGCCATTATTGTGGGTTCAATATTCTGCATCCTCTTAATCTTTCCCATTAAGCTCTGCACACCGTTTACTGCCATTATATTATCCTCTCCAACTCCATCGCCTTTGGGCTGTACTCCGGTTTTATGGAAATGATTTTATAATCCGGCTGAGCCTCCGGCCCCACAAACACACAGATGCCATCGCCTTCCTGCATGGCCTCAACTCCCCCATATTCCATATTTTTGATATAGGAGAGCCTCTCTCCATACATTTCTGCCTGCACCTTGCCTCCCGCAGGCCATATGGTTGCCTTGATCTCCACCGCTTCCTCATACCTCACAATGGAGCCGCCCTCACTGTCCTTCCCCGTTTTCCTCCTTCTCAGGTGGTAACTCTTCATCAGGCTCCTTCTCATACGCATGGCCGCCGATCCTCCCTAATCTGTACCGTTTGATCACGGTTTCAATATCTTTTGGAATCTCTGCAAATGCTGAAGAGATCCCGCCTTCGCTCCGGCTTGTTTCTCCCTGCATTCCCATACGGTTATAGGCCACAGTGGCCCATTCTCTCACCGCAGGCTTCAGCGGATAGATCATTTTTCTCCGGTTTGCCAGGGAGAGCACCTTTTCCTCTGCCATGGACAGCAAAAGGGAGAGGAGCTCTTCATCCCCCTCTCCCGTTATCTTTTTGAGCATTTCCACATCTGTCACAATATCGCCTCCCGCTTAATGGTTCATAATCATGGCCACCAGGGTATCCTTATTCATGTTTGCATACCCCTGGATCCCCATTCCTTTGGCAATCTCCCTCAGCTCAGCCACCTTTTTCCCATTCAGCTCTGCAAGACGTTCATCACCGGCACCATTCAGAGGATCATTGCCAGTTTTCTCTTCTCCGGCTCCCTCTTCCGGTTTCCCGCTGCCTTCACCGGTTTCCTCCTGCTGTTTCTCACCGCCTTCAGCGTTTCCTCCTGCTGCCTGCTGCTCTCCATTTCCCTCTGTGAGCTTCTCAGCGCCCTCAGGAGCGGCTTTTTCGGGTTCTTTGGTATTTTCCCCCGCCTCCGGCTTTTTGGGTTCCTCCTGAGGCTTATTTGCCGCCTTCCCTTCAAGCTCCTCCCTGGTTGCTGCTACCAAATAATGATCTGTATCTTTCCGGCATACCTTAATGGCATCCGCATTATGGCACTCCTGAATGTTTCCGTTTTTCTTGTTATAGATGAACATTGTTGGCCCTCCTTCCTTAGTTCTTATTTGCTGTCAATACAGAGATACACTTGGGCTGCAATACCTTGGCACCATACACATGCAGGCCCTTCACAGCGTCGGAGAATCTCTTTTCAGGCCGGTATGCCTCAGTTTTGAGAATCTGCTCAGCATAGGAGCCTGCCGCATTGGTTCCGGCAATGATCTTGTACTTCTCCCCCTCAGTATTCGGCACATTGTTGGAGAGCCAAATTCTGAATCCCGCTGCCACACCAATCTCACCGCCTTCAATGAGTGCCTTGTTGTAATCTGTACCATTTCCCACAAATCTGCTATCTTTCAGCAAAAGGCCGTGATACCATGCCGGAATAACCGCCCATCTCCCAATCGTGGGCACGTTCTTTTCTGTCAAATCCGTGGAAAGATCCACCAGGTAATCATAGGCATTATCTTTGGCCGGTACAATCGGCGCTGCATCCGTTCCCAGGTTCGTGCCATTGTTCTCAGCTCCCAAATACAAAAGGTTTGCCAGGAAAAGATCCGTTGTATCGTTCATGGCATATGCTGAGCGCTGCATGGCCGCATCCATGAGCTTAGGGTTTACCTGGGCGGCATCCACATCATCAATGGAAAAGTTGAAATATTTTGCCTGATCAATGGTGAGGGTGTTCTGATCGCCGCTCAGCTCCTCCGGATCGTCAATATCCTTCCCTTTTGTATAGTCTTTAATGGTGACATCCCCGATCTGATTGATCTTTACGGTATCACCATAGTTTTTGATTTCCCCCTCATAATCCCGGTTTACCAGGGCGGCATAAACATGTGCCTTGTCAAGGTGTGCCAAAAGCCTGGCGCTCCAAATTGTGGGGATAAAATTTGCAACTGACATTTTTTCTTTCCTCCTTTAATCGTCTTATTTTCCTGCCTGCATGGCCGCCTGCACAGCTTCCCAATTCTGATTTATTTCAGCGGTGCTCATGTTCTTTATCTGCTCCATGGTATATGCGGCCTTATCTCCGGCTTTTTTCGGCGGCTTCCCGCCGCTCAGACGGTCATTCACCGCCTTCTCAACTGCTTCCTGGAATGCTTTGCCCACAGCCTCTATTGAGGCGCTGCATTCCTCAGCACTTGCATAATTCAGCACATCGGCCAGGGAAATGGGGAGCCCCTTCTCTGCAAGCTGCTCCTTTGCCGTTGCCATGAGCTCTCTCTTGGTGATGGCCGCTTCTCTGTCAGCAATCTCCTTCTCTTTCTTCTCCCGCTCATATTGTGCTTTCTGCTCAGCGTTCATTTTGGCCAATCTCTCTGCCTCGGTTACAGCTTCCTGCACCTTGGTATTGATCTCAGCCTGCATTTTGCTCCTGCTTGTTTCCAGGGCCTTGCCTACTCTCCGATCAAATTCTGCCTGATTTTTCGGATCCTTTAAAAAATCGTCAAAACTGAGAGGAGTATCTGCTCCTGCTGCCCCGCCTGCTCCTTCAGCGCCTTCCTGGCCGCCTGCTGCCCCCTGCTCTCCACCGGTTCCTCCGGCATTTCCTGAGGCTCCTCCACCTCCGGCCCCACCGGCACCGCCTCCTGCACCGCCATCCGGCTCTGCAAAAAACTGTAAATTCATGGGCATAGCACAATGCGCCCGGCCAAAAATCCTGCTTACTCCATAATGGTTATTCATAAACTTCATGCTTTTCTTTTCCTCCTATATGCCCCTGCATTTCCTTTTTCAGGCCCCACAGATTCATTATTTTGGTTTTGCCTGCCTCTTATTTTCAGCCCTTGGCAGCACCGGGCCCGCCTCTCACCCTCGGCCTGGGAGATAAATGGATCACCGCCTTCCTATACCACCACTTCCCAATCCTCTGCCAGGCAATCTCCTATTGAAGGCACCCACATGGAATGAGAGCCATCCACATTGCTGATCTGAAGGTATGGATTGCACACAAACAGATCTCCCTCATTCATTCCCCATGCTTCCGCTGTCTGCTTATTGCATGGAATCCCCTGAGGATAGCCCTTTTGATAAACTACAAACATACCTTTGCCATTCCACCCGGCCCTTCTCAGCTTCTTTCCTGCCTTTAAGGCATCCAATGCTTCTCCAAAATTCATACTCAGATCCTCCTCTCTTCTTTTTTTGTATACAAAAAGAGCCCTGCATTTCTGCAAAGCTCTTCATTGCCTAAAATATTATTTTTTGTCTTTCCCCTGCATCCTGGTATCATTATATTTTGTCTGAATATCTGCCCATTGTTCAGGGTTGTTATATTTCATTTCCTGAAAATCTTCAAAGGTTTTCCCTGCTTTCTTTCCAATAACACTCCGATACCTTTCATATTGCTTTTTATCTGAAGAATAATTTTTTATCTTCTTTTCTGCTGTCAGGGCTTTGGGATCGTTTGCTATGTTCTTTTTGTACCACTCTTTATAGCTCATGGTTGCCGGTACTTTTTTCCATTCCTCTTTTACCGGATCCCATGCATCCCTTTTTAGCTTTTTTCTCAATTCGTCATTCATATGAATCATTGTAGTTGATCTGCAAAATGGATGCATTGGGTTCATATTTACCCCCGGTTTTGCGTCTTTTATCTTGAATGTTTTTCCATCCAGTTCTCTGCAAATCTCTGAAGTTCTCAAATCCAGTGTAGCAACAAAATCATATTCTTCGGATTTACACTCCTTATATGCCGCAAGCTGCATCTGCCCTGAAATGAAATTGCTCTCAGTTCTCACAAGCCTCCGGGCCTCAAAGGCTCCCGCTGCATACTTATTGGCGATCTCCCTGGCCATTTCCTCCTCACCTTTTCCAGTAAGGAGCCCAATGAGCATCTGCTCCTTCAAATCAGCGGCCACTCCCTTGGTATTTTTCCATATTCTTTGAGAATAATTTGCCCCACTCCATTTTGATTCCAGGAGCAGGGCCACCGCTTGGGGATCCACCGCCGAAAAGCTGAATTGAAATCCAACCCTTCTCTGCACATTGTAGATTTCCCGGTAATAGGAATTTGTGGCCAGGTCAACATAATGGGAAGTTGTTACTTTCTTTTCCTGCTCAAATACTTCCTGCATCATGTGATCTACTTCTGTCTGAAGCTGCTCCAATCTCTCAATGCGGGCCCGGTATGCTCCGCTTTCTATTTCTGCCAATAGATCTGCATTCTTTGGATCTTGTGCAAGGGCCTTTTTCAGCTCTTCTATGTCTGCTTTATTCCTCAATGTGTTAAGGAGCCGCTTTGCCTCCGCATCCGTCAAATTATGCTTTGTTTTGAATTTATTATAAATCTCCTCAATTTCATAATTCAGGTGTCTGGAAGCCTTTGCATATATATCTGCCAGTTCCTTGGATACCTCCTCAGCGTCCTCCATGTATTCATACATCATTTGAGCCTGCCGGTTTTCCCAATATCCCACTCAGATCACCCCTTGCTTCCTGCTGCCTGCTGCCGCTTCTCCTCTTCCTCCTCGGCCCCTTCCTTTGGTTCCTCCTCAGAATCTCCATCCGGATCGGTTTCTTCCTCCTCAGGCTCCTCTTCCTCTCCAAATTCGGGCGGCTCATTGGCTCCTATTCTAAAAAGATCCTGCTGCCGCTTCAGCTCTTCGGCCTTCTGTTTTTCAACCTCTTTGATCTCATAGTCCGGATCTTCCACAAAGGGCAGGAGCTTCAGCAATGTTTCGGCTGATACATTGTCTTTCAGGTTAGCCACAATCTGAGCCAGTTCCAAAAGGTTTTTAGGAAGCGCCCGGCTGAATGTTGTCATGATGGAGCCTGCTTCCATGAGAATTGCTTTCATACTGAGGAAATTGCAGTATAACCGGATCCTCTTCCTGAGGCCCTTTTTATATTGCCGCTCTTTTACCTTCGTAATCATTTCCAGGCCCAGGAGCTTATACTCCATGGCCACCCCGCTCACATTCCCTGCAAAGTTTTCATCCATGAAGTTGGGCACATGTGAAAAATTGTAAATATCTTCTTTTATGGCCTTCCTTAGCACCTCTGCCCCGTTTTCATCCATCTGCCTGCTCAGATATTCCGCTTTTGCGTCCTCAGGCAGTTCCAGGAGCTTATTCTCCCTCAGCTTCTTTTGCGCCTCAGCGGTTTCCTCTTCATCATCCCCCATAATGGCCCCATACAGCACAAGCACCGCATCAATGAATTGCTCTTTATCGTTGATCCGGTCACTCATTAGCGTGTTGTATGCGTCTATCAATGGGATCTGCTGCTCAAAATCCCCGATGGCCTCTTTATTATTCAGATACTCTATGATCTGAGGCTCACCAAAATAATGCTCAGTCGGTTCCTCTGTTACAAGCCTGGAAATGTCCGATCCGCTGTCAACGATATTCAGCACATAGGTATAATGGGCCGTGCTCACCGTGGCCACATAAGTATATGTATCCTGCACAGAGTTCTTTTTCTTGTAGTAGTACACCCCGCAGAGCTCATTTTCCTCTATGGTGTCATCCACCACTATGAAGGTTGATAATGGGGAGATATTCTTTGAAACGGGTGTGGCCTCTCCTTCTTTTGCATAAACATACTCATAAGCCGCTCCAAAAATGCTCATATCCTGGGCATTATCGGCATCCACGTCATCCACATTGGCATTGTCAAATGCCACGAGTAGCGGATCAATGTCCTGCTCCCCGCTGTTTGAGTATGTGATCGGGTTCCCCATGAAGTACCCCGTGGCCGTGTCTGAAATATCTTTGGCATGGTTGCATGTTACTTTGCTATTGGGTGCCTCCTTCTCCCGCTTCCGCTCCTCAATTTTATGGTGCCCATCATAATACCTTTTATTTTTCAGCAGGCGGGCCACCATGCCCTCATGCTTCTTTACCAACGTGAGAATAATGCTTTTATTTAGGTTTCTTTCGTCAAATTGTTCTGCCGGATATGTAAAGCGCTCCACTCTGCTCCCTCCTATCTCAGGCCCCTCTTGGCCTTATTCCGTATCTTAGCTTTTTTATTCACCATTTCATCCTCCAATGCGTACCTGGCAGCGTCAATGGTGTGGTTGTCTTTGTCAGGGTATGATCCTTTAAAATTCCCGTTTTTGTCCTTTTCCAGTTCGTATGAAGAAAACTCACGGGCCGCATTCGGGCACCTCACCGGATCAATGATTATCTCATCCAAATCGTCAGACAAATAAGCCACACCAAAATCCACCGATCCGGGGCCCTTCTTGGCCGGGTACACCCTCAGGCCCAACTCATTGAAGGAAGATATGGAGCGGGGCTCCTCTGAATCTGCTGTTATGATCTTATTGTCCGGGTTTAGTTTCTTTATCTCTGCCACGGCCTTCCGGGTTTTAAGGTTCACCTGGTACAGCTCAGCAAAGATATAGAGCCGCCTCTGCTTCTTATTCAGGTGCATTCTTTCAAACGCAAGCGGATCCGCCGCAAAACCAAAATCCAGGCCTTGCTTAATCTTATCAAAGATCGCTATCTCTTCATCCGTGATCTCCCTCAGAATCACATTATCAAATACTTTTCCACCGGTTCCAGTAGCCTCTCCCAGGTACTCATGCCGGTATGCCATTCTTTTCCGCTTTTTGAGCTCTTCAGCCTCAATAAAGAATTGCTCTCCCAACCAACTCCTGGGCACTGTCAAATAGGTGGAATGGCTGCATAAGGTGTCAGCCCTCACCTGAAGCACATCCTGATTTACCCATGAATTGAGGCTCTTTGGCGGGTTCCATGTGTAAAATACCACATACTTATCACCGCCACGCATTAAGGACTGGTTTATTTTTCTTTCATCTTCATCCCCTTCAAACTCAGCTCTTTCCTCATACCATATATATTTAAAATAACCCTTCCTCAGCTTGATTGACTTTGACTTGTTAGGATCATCACAACCCCTGAATACAATCCGCTGCCCCGTGGGCTTATATGTGAGCCTCAGCGGGGAGAGCGTGACTTTCCACAAGTGACCTACTTCAAGAGCGTCTATGGCCCACAAGAGCTGCTCAAATACACTCTCTGCCAGGGTGTTCCCCACCTTCCTGAAGCAGGCGGCATTTGCATTGGGATCCTGCATCATGCCGTAAATTATTTCTAGGCTCACGAAAGAGGACTTTGTTGAGCCTCTGCCTCCGTATAGCTTATAGTGGGTATGTTTACCCTCCAAAATATCCCAATGAATATCATAGAATTGTGGTGCAATGAGATCAGATAGTCTAATCTCCATTCGGTGCCCTTGGTATATCGTTTATAATGGTGACGGGCTCCAATTTCCCGGTGATCTCCTGCTTATCCACAAATAGCCGGTATCTTTTGCCCAATAGCTCTGCCGCCTTGGTTCTGTCCTGAAGGGAAGGATCCAAATCAAATTGATCCCGCTCCTCTCCTCTCATTACCCTTGTGAGATATTGCAGCACCTCCTCAGCGCTTGCCACCCTTTTCTCTTCCAGTTCTGCAAGCCGCAAATCTATATATTCTTTTAGGTAAGGTTTTGTCAGGTTTTCACTTCCCATGGCTTTTGCCGTTTTTTCGGAATATCCGGCCAGTTTTGCGGCCTCCGTGGCATTCAGTGTGGTAATGTAATGATCACAGAATGCCGCCTGCTTTTCGCTCATTAGCTGCTTCAGTTCCTTCATTCTCTCCATCTGCTGCCCTTCCATGCCCATTCACTTCCTTCCACTTCTCTGCCAGGTATTTCAGCAGCTTCACCTTACTGAAGAAAACCTCTCCATCCCGGTTCGGGTGCTCCTCCCATAAAATCAGCTTTGTGCATAGCCGCCCCTGGCTCTCTGAATAAAATTGCTGAGTATTTATCTTGTATACAATGCCCTGCTGCCTCAGGGCCTTCAGTAAATTATTGATTTTCCCTTGTACGTTCACCCTTCCCCCTCCTTTGCACACGAAAAAGGCACCCACGCACAGAGGCGGGATGCCCTTTCCTTCAGGTTTCAATTCATAAGGGGATAAGCCAACAAATTTTCACCTGATAGCATTATAGATCATTTAAAATGAGAATTGTGAGAAACTTTCAACTTTTTCTCTTTTTCTTTTCCGGGTGTTCCTTCAGGTACTTAGTGAGCAGCTTCTCCGGGTATGTCCGATCACAGTTCATGGCGGCGGCCACTTTATCCCAGGAGAGCCCCTCTTCATACCTCAGGCTGATAATTCTCCGGATCCTGCTGTCATTTATGCTCTTTATGTACTGAGATATTTTAAACTCTGCATCCACCGCCTGCTGCCGCCGCTTCAGCAAAAGGAGCTCACTCTCTGTCAGCTCCCTCCGGCGCTTCCGGCTTCCTTTATTGTCTACCCCGGTTATTGTCTTGGTTGTGCGTACATACGGGAAGTCGGGCATGGAAGCCTGCACTCTATCTGTCACTTTTCCCACCCTCTGCTCCTGCATTTTCTCAACCTTGGCATCCAACTCCTGGATCTCCTTCCTGAGATCCAATAATTGCTCTAACTCACTTTTTGTCACCCTTCAGCACCTCCTAATTGAACGGGAGCCCTTCATATTCCTCAGGCTGCTCCATGTAGCCGCCTGCTGCCGGTCCGGTGCTCCCCTGCTTCCCATCGCAGAATGTAAAGCCTTCACAGATAAACTCCGTATAATATACCTTGTTTCCATTCTTTTCATAGGAGCCGCTTTCTGCCCTGGCACAAATTCCGATCCTCATACCTTTCTTCAGGTGTTTCTCAACAAATTCACCTCTGCCGCCCAATGCCTTGAATGTGAGAAAATCTGCCTCCCTCTCATTCCCTCTCTTTGTCGGTCTGTCTACTGCCAGGGTAAACCTTGCCACACATACCGGCTTTTCTCCCTGGCTGTATCTCACTTCCGGATCCCTTGTGAGCCTCCCTATAAAATTACAGCTATTCATTGTCTGCTCCTTCCTTTCCATGCTTCAGCCCTTGCCTATATCCCACCATAAAATCAGGGCCCACTTTACATCCGCAATTCTTACAAATGTAATCCCCCGGCCTGCTGCCCTTTTCAAAATCATGGTGCGGGCAAGAATCTCTCTTTGCACTGTTTTCATTGATCTGTTTGCATATTTCAATCATCCGTGGATCCATTCCTTTGGCCTTCATTTTTTCAATATCGAACACATTACACCCCCTTGATCTTGGTTGCTATCATATCCGCTGTATGGGTATAAAGCACATTCGGGCACCGTTTCACAGCTTCCGTGTAATATTTCCACTCTTTACTGTCTGTAAAAGCTCCCATGTGATACCGGATACATAGCTTTTCTTCCACCGTGAGATCAATGTGGCCCATGAGCATGATCAAGCTCTTATCTCCATGCCCTGGCCACAGCGCCTCCTCATTCCATACTGCCTGCCCCGGCCCATATACCGGCCCGCCGCCCTGGTCTACTGATACAACCTCCTGCTGTATCACATAATCATCCATTTTACACACGTCATGCAACATTCCCACCACGGCGGGGCTCTCTTTCCTCTGCCACTTCAGGCCCAATTTATCAGTGAGCATGATCAGCTCATGTGTTACCTGAAGGCTGTGATCAAATAGCGATCCCTCATAGGAAGCATGGTGCTTCATGGAAGCCGGTGCCGTATAATATCCCACTTCCTCCAACCAATCCAGGAGCCTGCTGCCGCCCACATTCTCAAAAAACTGCTGCATGATAATCTTTTTACTTTCCATTTTCAGCTCTTCCAATTTCTTCCCTCCTATTTCTTCTCAGTCAATGCCTTGGCCACCGCTATGAATAGCGCTATCAGAATCATAAGCACCAGGGCCGCCAATACGATCAGGCACCCGGCCCCTATCATTTTTAGAATCGTCCACATGATTTCCATTTTGCTCCCCTCCTCTCATAAGCTCTGCCGCCTTTATGATCTTTCTTCTCAGTTCTTCCATGCCTGCTGCCGCATTTAAAGCCGCCTCATGGACTTGGCGGGCCATTTCCTTCAGCCCTTCGCCTGCTGCCCTCTGTGCCTCTCTGAGGCGCTCATGGAGCAGCTCAGGCCAGTGCTCTGCCCACCATGCCTCATACTGCTCCGGGTTCATTCCATATATTTTCTTGAATTGCTTTCTTTTCTGCCGCCTATTCAATAGCCGCCTCCATTCTTGGATCCATGAAGCGCTCCCTCTGCTCCTTCAGGAGCTTTTGCATTTTCTCCTCAAACCTATGGCCCAATACCTTGCAATCAGGAGAGGCGCTGAAGGAAATGCTTAGGCCTCCATGCTCAGGATCGCCGGTGTCAAAATTGATTAAATACCCACATTCCTCCTCGTTATATTCCACAGTGCCGGTGAGCCACCGCCTGCCATCCTCCCAATCCCGCACCCGTACCACATCACCCTCATAAATCTCCTGGCCTTCCATATCCTTCCGGCCAATTTGAAACATGATGCAGCCCGGGCCCATTCGGATCATGCCCTCCCATCTCATATCCTTCAGATCAATTCCGAACACTACCCCATCCCGGTTCAGCAGATAACGGAAAGTATTCTCTGTTACGTTCTCCGGCCTGAGCATTTTCCCATCCTGCCATATTCTGAATTTATGCCCCATTCTGCCTCCTATCTGTAAAAATTGTGATTGCCTACCGTCTTTATGTATTCCAAATTTTCAGAGTGCCAGGTGTTCTCCCCATTGTATACCGCTTCAAAGTATAGGGCCCCCTCACTTTCATCCCATCCGTCAATGAGTACCATATCCAGGGCGGCCCAACATTCTGCATTAGGCTCCACACGTTCAAACCGGCCATTTTCTACCGGTGTAAACTGCCCATCCTCAAAAATTACCTCCTCTATGGTATCCGGGAAGGCGCTGCTTTCTTCTCTATTCATTACCACCCGGATCACCATTGCCTTCCCTTCTATGCTCTCACCCTCTGCCTCAGCCATTGCAAGGCGGGCCAAAAGGTACTCATTGCGGGAATTGCCGGATCCTGATCGTGTTTCCTGAATAGGCTCCTGCTGCACTCTTTCAGGCTCCATGGCCTTATGCGGGAGCTCTCCGGCCTCTGTTTCCTGCTGAATCTCTTCCACCGGCTCCTCTGCCGCCATTATTTTGCATATTATGGCCGCCGCAATCAGAATGGCCGCAAATATTACTGCTGCCCTCCTGGCCGCTCTCAACCTCCTCCGGATCCTCCGCTTTTTCTTCACATATACTACACGCAAAGAAGGGCTCCCGGCTCCCCTTAATGAAAAAGCCTTTGCATTTCCCGCTTGCGTCCTTCTCTGCCTTCTTGCATTTCTCTCCCAGGATCGGCTCTCCCGGACTTGGATCGGGTAACTTTTCATTGCAAATCCCCTCCAATGCTTTCATTACTGCTGCCCCCTTCAAATTTTGTGAGCTCCATCTCCTGCTTCTCCTCATTAAACTGGATACTCAGGAAAGTTTTGCATTGCAAGCAGCGCCCGGCCCCCTGGTTGATCCCCATTTCCATGAATATACTTTTGCAGATCCACAGCTCCCTCCCGCACTCCGGGCATATCCCTTTATACCTTGTCCTTTTGTCCTGCTCCATTGTTCGCACCTCTCAATCTATTTCTTTCTTATCAACTGTTAAAGTCGGGTTTACCAGTTTGATCCACTCCATTGGTATTTTCCCATTAGTTTCTCTCAGCAGATCATTGATCCCTTGCGCTGCCTCCCCTTTTGTCACATACTGCTCAAATGAAAATTCTATTCTTACCGTTTTAGACACATAATCATCCAAAACTACCGGCACCGGATTTTTATATTTTCCCAATTTTATTCCTCCTTAAAATTTGCTTGCTTATCCCCTTATAACCCCACCGCCGCAAAGGCGGCGGGATTGATATTGATTATTTTTTGATACTGAAGCAGACGGGCACCCGAGAAGCGCCGGAGCAGCTCGCGTAGTAGGCAAAGCCATAGTAGCTGACAGAGCAGGCAAGGGTAGAATCGCCCGCACACACAGACAGCAGCCACCAGTAGGCCCTCTCTCCGTCCTGGTCAAATTTCACCCGGTTCCTGGGATCCTTGAAGAGCTCAAACTGCTGCCCTTCCTCCACTTCAGAGGCCCAACTATCGCCAAATACCTCAAATTCAGACGGGAGCCACAGCTTCAGCATGAAGCGCTCCTCTTTCCCTTCCACAATCTGAAGGCACTCCCTCTCACTGATCACCGCCTTCAGCTCCTCAGGCAGGATGGCCCATACCTCCTCATTCAGATACCGGCACAAATCCGATTCTTTAAAGCCTCCGGTGCTTCTCCCGTTCTCATTCCACACCACACGCTCAGCCAGGAGATCCTTGCTTACAAATTTCACCTCTTCCTCTGTAATATCTGCCACCACATACACCATTTTCTGCCCGGTGAGCAGATTATCAGAGATTTCATCCCCTACTTTCAAAGAGCCTGCTGCCACCAGTTCCTTCACCTGGCCCCAATTTGTTTCCTCTGTTCTTTTCCTTGTGATTTCCATGCGTTTCTTATCCTCCTTATATTTTCTCAGGCTATTGGCCGCCTGCTGCCTTCTGTAATTCTTCCAGGGTTTTCTCTGCTCCCTCATACCTTTGCCCCTGCTGTCACAAGTGCAACATGGATCGCCTTCACCTTTACCTCTCCAATCCCTTTTATTTTCCGTATTTCTTCCAGTGCCTTGGGGAGATTGAAGGAAGGGGCCGCCTGCTGCCGCCCGGCCTCATATCCTGCTGTATATCCCCGCTCATAATATCCGGCAATATGGCTCTCCATGGTGCTGTGATCCATTTTCCGGATCCGGTCAAATTCTTTCCGGTTTACCTCAACCGCCTTTTTCTTCTTTGCCATCCCACTACCCTCCTATGCAAATTTGATCTGAGCTTCGCTACAATCGATCCTCATGTGTGGCATCCGCTCTCCTACTTTCAAGTATCCACAGTTTGCTTCCACCAATTTCTGAGCCATAATTGGCACCACGCTATTACCAATTCTTGCCACCTGCTCCTTTACCGGATACTGCTTGAAATTTATATCACGGTCAATTATGTAATCAGGTGGAAAACCCTGCATGATCTTCAGCTCCTCCGGCTTCAGCATTCTCAAAAATATATCATTCAGAACATACTTCTCACCATTCAGCTCCACAATGGCGCTCACCAGGCCAAAACGATCCTTTGTTGTAATTGTTCCCAATGGGCTGCTCAACGTCTGCCCACACCCGGCCCCATAATATTTGATCAGAAATGCAGTTATCAGGCCAAAATGCCCCGGTGAGGTTGTGATTGTGTGAAGCGGCTCATTGCACCCCTGCCCGATCCCTGATTTATAGAATTTTGTTACAAAGGCCGTTACCAGGCCATACCGGTTGCTTGTGTCAATGGTTTTTATGGGCTCTTTGAGTGTCTGCCCCCCCCCTTGCATCCCCTTCTTTCTGCTCCCCGTGATACTGAATCAGAAAAGCATAGGCTTCACTGTTTTTCACTTCATAGGGATGCGGATTATTCACCACATACTTCAGGAAACCATTGGCAATCCGCTTCATTGTGGCCTCTGCAAGCGGCTTTTTCCGGTCAAATATGCTTTTTCCCAAATCCGACCAATCAATATATTTCCCGCATTCTTCCCAGGGCTTCAAGCCGCCTGCTGCCCCTTTTGCATGTGTGGGCTCCGGCCAAATTATTTCCCGGCCATCCTTCCTGAAAATTGCATACCACCGCCGCCTCGTTGTTGGAGCTCCATAATCTGCCGCCACCAGTTCCCTACTGTCAAACTGATAGCCTAACCCTTTCATGGCATTTATAAACTTTTGATAGTCCTCACCTTCCCGCTCCTTTATCGGGCGGCCATTGTCATCCAGTGGCCCCCATTTTTGAATCTCTTCCACATTCTCCATGATAACCACATCCGGCCTGATTGCTTTTGCATGTTTATATACTGCCCATGGCAGAATCCTCAGCCCTTTTTTTCGTGGTTGTGATCCCTTTGCTTTGCTGTGACTTGTGCAGTCAGGGCTTGCCCACATAAGGGAAACATGCCGGCCATTTACATACTTTTTCAGATTTACCTCAAAAATATCCTCTGTCAGGTGTGTGGTGGTGGGATGGTTTACTGTGTGCATTCTGATCGCCTCCGGATCGTGATTGATTGCTATATCCACAGTTCTCCCTAATGCCATCTCAATTCCCACGCTTGCACCGCCACCGCCTGCAAATGCGTCAACTAACAGATCTCTCATTCTTCTCACCATCCAATTTTCCGACTTCATTCCCCCAACAATCCCAACCGCTGATATTTTGCCGAGCAAAAAGCTCTATGTAATTCAGATCATCACCCATGAGCTCCTTGATCTTCTTTCGCACAATTCCCGGCTTTTGGGAATGCTCTTTTATGGTTGCCTCTATAATCTGGCTTACACTATTGCTCTTTCTGCTTGGCTTCCCCCTTACACCAATAAAGCAGGCCTCTGTGTTTCCTCTAGTCCACCGGCCCAAACCGAAAAACTTTTGCCCGTTTTTCTTATTCAGTTTTATCCACCGAAAACCTATGGTTTTATACTTGAATCCCCATGCCTCCATGAGCTCAATGCCTTCCTTCAGCATTGGGTATGTAATCCACATGAAAATTACACAATCCTTTGCCGCCAATTCCTTCACGGGAAGATCCTTTATATCCTGAATTTTCATGGTGTCATAATGTAGAGCACATGCTCCATTGCATTTCTTGTCCTGGTATCTCCACGGCGGATCTGCATAAATCACATCATACTTTTTCACCGGGGAGAAAATATCTATTTCAGCCATGCCTTCCTCCTATCTGAGCCAGGTTTCAGCAATCACCGGATCCTCTCCCTCAGTCCGGGTGAGCCGTGTTGCGAATCCTGCCGCCCTTATATCTTTTCTTATTTCCTGAAGCGTTTCCCTCTTAATGAGCGTATTTGTGGGCAGATTCCTGGCCCCTTCCCACACCCTGGCCACATAGGCATCCGGGTAATCTTTGGGATTCTTATACACCACTATCACCGGAAAACTCAGATCCGAAAAATCCACCTGCCTCAGGCTCTCCATGAGCTTCTCCTGCTGCTGCATCCTCTTCCTCCTCTAAATAGTTCTTTTCAAATTCCTGCATCCACTTCTCATGCCCATACTTGGCTTCAAAGGCCCTTTGTGCAATCTGCTTCAGCTTCCGATCCACCTCTGCATTATTGTGGGGAGCCTCCGGCCCATACTCATGGTGACGCTCAGCGCACATATAGCCCCACAGCCCATAATGCTCTGCTTTCTTCCTGAGGGCACCAAACCGGCCATATATAAAATGGTGCTTATGCAGGCCGGTGTGCTTCAGCTCTCCATAATATCCACGCTTTTCAGCTTCCTCCCTGCACAAATAGCACTCCCTGATCCGGGTGTCCTGAATGATACTCTTAGCCATTGAGCACCTCCCTGAGTTCCTTCGCAATCTCCTCCTCCGCATAGGCCGCCTGATCTTCTGAATAAATCACCGCCATATTGGCTATGGTGATAGGGATGCCCCACTCCTTGGCCTTCAGGAGCTCTCCTTTCATTCCCTCTGAAATGTTGGTGAAGATCCTCAGCTCCCCGCAATCCTTCAGGAGCTCCAACCCCATCCTCATGCCTGCTGCCCGCTGTGATTTCACATCATCATTGAGCACCTGGGCATAGAACAAATGAGGGCAAATGGGGATCTTTCCCTCTTCAATCACTGTCATGCAAAAGAATTTTGCAAGCTCCAAATTCGTGGCCTTATCTCCCCGACTGCCATATTGTGAGCATATATAAACCCTCTCCATGCTCTCCTCTTTTTCCAGTTCCCTGAGCTTCTCCTCTGCTTCATGGTTGCTCATGCTGTACTTGGGCCCTCTCAGCTTCAGCAGCTCCTCAGCCGCCTGCCCTGCTGCCCTCATGGTTTTCTCTGTCATTGTTTCTCTCCTTTCTACCAACACGGCCTCACCGTGTAGGGATCCATAAAATCCATATCTTCCGGATCGGCATATGCTATTTGCACCCGGATTCCTGCCCGCACACATTCCACAATGGAATGCACCTCTGTAATGCTCCGGTAATTGTCGGCAATGGCCTCCATCACCGCATCGGCCACCTTCACCGCCGCCTCCATTACCTTCTCCTGCTCCCCTTCCACATTGGCCAGTACCGCCTCCATGGTTCTCCTTCTCACTTCTCTGTATTCTTCCAACTCTCCAACTCCTTCCTGAGTTCTGATTGCATTACATTCTCATATTCGTGTTGATCGTCTTTCAGGGTGTAGGTGTGGCTCTTCCCCTTTTCAATCAGCATTTTCCACAGCTCAGCATTCTTCACTGGCTTCCCCTTTGCATTGATCCACCCGCTCTCCTGCCATTCCTTTGGCCACTCCTGCTGCATGGAGATCAAAATGTGGCTGCACTTGGTAAATACCAGGGCTTTGCATGGTTTTTTCAGAATGCAAAAGGCATTGATCATGGCCATAAGGTTCCCCTGGGTTTCTGTGCCCTCTTTCACATGCACAAATCCCTGCCGGGTATCCAGGCGATCTCCTCTTTTGCATTCCACCAACCACATGGCCACCCCATCCCTCCTGGCCGGGCCCCTCCATGTGCTCTCAATGAATATGCTCACCTCATGCATCCCCTGAATCACCTCCTGGATCAATCTTTCGCATGGTGTAGTGCTGATACGGGAGCCCCGTCACCGGGTTTTCACCATTCACAAGAGAATCCTTCACAATGTACCAACCTTTTTCCGGCTTTGGCTCCTTCCTCCACCTCCTGCTGTGAATCACTTCCTTTTGTGGCTGAGGTATGATCAGATTCCTACTCCTGGAATATGAGCAGCCCTCCTCCTCTTCCTTGCTTTCCTTTTTCACTATGTACTCAGCAAGATCCTCAAACTCCCCATCCTCATACAGTGGGTGGAAGCTCTTGGATCCATATTGCCAAAACTTCAGCACCATTTTTTTGGTGTTCAAATTCTGATCTGCTATATCCTCAATGATCAGGTGGTGGTGACATGCTCCTTGTTTCCCTCTCTCCGTGACAGCTATCCACTTGAAGGGGATCCCCGCCTTCTTGTATACCTTTCTCATATCAGACAAGAATTTTCTCAGTTGCTTCTTGGCCTCTTTGAAGGAGCCCGGCCTCAGCTCTTTCTTATAGCTCAGAATCAAATGCCAGTCACCCTCATGGAAATTGGCCAGGATCAACCTCTGCACCTTTTTCTCTCTGTTCGTCTTATTCTGCCGGGCTATGTCCTCAGGTGTCCTCTTTCTTTTTGGCCCCCTCTTCACTCCTGGGGCCCCATAATTACCCGGATAGTATTTTGCAATCTGCTTCACCCATCCCAGGTCATATATTTTTTTCCAGTACAATCCGTATATCACCCCCATCTTTAATATCTTGATCAAGTGCTTAACAAGGCCTAAAAGCCTTGATTTTAGCCGCTTTTTCACTTGACCTGGATGCCCAAAAGTGATATACTGTTTTTAGGTTTAAGTATGTCCTTAGGGCATATGTCGGGAGCAGATTTCTCAGATCTGCTCCCGTTCTTTTATGTAAACCATTTACATCACCGCCACCTTCCTGGCAGGCATGGCCGGATCCGGATGGCTCTCCTTCTCCTGGTTCTCCACCCTTCTCTTGGCCACCTGGATGCAGGCTTTGGTGAAGCGCTCCTCATACCCTTCTGAGAGGGTGATCTTCACCTTTACCTCCCGCCTCATGCCAGGGCCACCTCCTTCTCCGCTTCTTTTGCAAGCTGAATACCAATGATAATGCTTTTCACATGCTGCCGCTCATTGGGTGACAGCATTCCATAAAGCTCTGCAAATTCCTTTGCATCGTCCATTTCGGTTCTCTGAATCGGTTTCTCTTTTACTGTCATACCGTTCCCTCCTATCTGCTTTCTAATAATGGTGTAAAGCTCTTTTCCTGAAGGCCTGCCATCATGGCCCACATTCTCTCTAACCGCTCCATTTCTTCCGGTGTTGGGATCTCCGGCTCTTCTCCTGAAGAATCTCCAAAAATCCGGTGTTTTTGTATGAATGCCTCAAAGAGGAGCTCCTGCTCTTCCTTCAGCAAATCCCGGTAAAACTCAAATTCGATCCGGATCTGTATCTCTTGGGCCTTTGTGCATTCCACAATGAGGATACTTTTGGATCCCTTTCCGTATCTGCGGTAATATTGCCCCTCTGCATCATTCCTGGCCCTATATACAATTTGAGAGAGCAGCCGCTTCTCAAACTCTCCCCGGTATTTAATTTCATACCGGCTCACCCGATCCCCTTCGAGCTCCAACTGATCCACTCCATACTTGGCCATGAGCTGCTTCAGCTTCCGCTCCGCTCCTTCCTTCTCTCCTCCCACACCACGCTCTGCAAGGGCCTTCAGTTTTTGCAGGAGAGCCTTTTGCTTCTCATTCATTGCATCCCTCCTCAATCTGCTTCAGCGCCTTCACAAATGCCTTCAAGTATTCCTCTTCTTGATTCCAATTCATATTGATCGCATCTTCAGCCAATACATTCAGAATAATCTTGGCCTGCTGCCGCCTCCGCTCTGCCCTCTGCCGTGGGCTGCTCTCCTCTGCCTCTAATGTTTCTATGGCCTCAAATTCTGCCTGCATCCTTGCTATGGCATTATCATCCAGTGAATTGAGCAGCGCCACCGCTTCTCCATGCCTTCCTTCAGTGATAAGCTGCACCGCCTTCTCCTCCACCTTTGCCCGGTGATCCATTTCTGCCTGCATACGCTTGATCAGGCCTATTTTTCTATCAATTTTCCCTGGTGCCTTCATTTTTTCTCCTTTCTTAGCATGGCCCTCCTTCAGCTCCGTGGAATGCTCCTGCCGGATACAGCCATTTTCCTTTAACATAAATATCATTTACCCCAAATTCTCCCGTTATCAGGCTTCTTATGGCTTCTATATCTCCGTGATATACGCAAGAAGCAGCCTCCCCCACAAATTCATCCAGGTTGCACTTATTATCTAAAGTAAATCCTAAAATCTTTTCATCCTGCCTCAATAGCTCATAATCCTCAGGGTATAGCTCTCTAATTCCTGCAAATAATTTTGGTGTAGAGAAGATACACATTGCACAACTGCACCGGTTCCACCCCGCCCTATAACATGGATGTGGCGCTATTCTGTTTCGCTTCAGCACCTCCCACACGTCAATCTCCGAATAGTCGATCACTGGCCTCCATTGGTGTACCGTTCTATGGGCTTTTGCCTCTGCGTTAGTCCTATGTATTTCCATTTCGTTATACTTTGCCCGTCCTGCCGATTCTCCACGCCTCTCTCCTGATACCACCAGGATCTTCACATTGCTTTTTGTCTTTTCCAGGTTAGAGGTCACGCTGTCTTGTACTGCTGCCTTTAGGTTTCCGCTGCACCATCTTCCCTGGTGTGTTCCTCCTTTTGCAGGAAATTTCCCTCTTTTCCCTCCTATCTCTTCCAGTAGCCTCAGCCTATCCAAATTTGCCATAACACTATCCGCAACCATTATTTTCAGATATGCGCTGCACCACCGCCTGCTCAGATCTCCGGTCTTTGCGGGAAATTTCATTCTGTACCCTAATTTTTTCAGCTCCTCCTCCATCTCTTCCGTTGCCTGCTCTTTGATTTTCAAGCACTTAATGTAATTTTGAGAAGGTTTACATTGCATGATCTCTCCTGTGTCCGGCTCCATCCATTCAACCGGCTCACTGGCCCCAACTCTGTAAAGCTCACCAAAAAAGCCATTTTTTCTCCATGAGAGCCTCAGCGGGATTCCTTCAGCTTCAGCTAATGCCTTTACATAGTTTTGAGTGCATCGCCAGTCCATTCTCCTGCTTGGGTGCCCTCCGTCTATATCATGGTGCCAAAACTCAATTTTTTCCTTTGGCACCCCTAACTCAATTAGTTTGAAGTAGCAGGCTATACTATCCTTGCCACCTGATAACAACACGGCAATGAGATCGTACTCTTCCAGTGGTAAAAGGCTTTCTAAATATATCTTTTTGAAATGTTCGCTATCTGTCCGGCCTGGTTCCCTTGGTTTTATCCTTATTCCCTGGCCATACACCGGCGCATCCTGCTTCCCTAGTGTCACCGGTGTATCTTTGGTGCAATCCGCATCTTTTATGAATCTCTCAGGGAATAAATTCAGTTGTCCCTTTACCGCTTTGCTGCTCATTCCTCACTTACCTTCTTTTCCCTCTCAAATCTGAAAAGAAAATCCTCTCCATCGTTTGTGCAGCATCCGAAATAGTCATCCGTCCTGGTGAAATGGTACTCCACCCCATAAAACTGCTTTACTGCCAACTTGAAGATCTCAAATTGTGCAAACAAGCGATCAATGTCCTTCCTCAGCCTCTTATATTTCTCCGGCTCCTGCCACTGGCTTGT
Organism: Blautia sp. St.27G3; assembly: GCF_059728505.1. Taxonomy (NCBI): domain Bacteria; kingdom Bacillati; phylum Bacillota; class Clostridia; order Lachnospirales; family Lachnospiraceae; genus Blautia; species Blautia sp. St.27G3. The sequence continues at coordinate 1,651,285 of NZ_BAAGFO010000001.1, forward strand.
ATGGCTCTTCTCTTCAAGGTAGAAATCTAATGCCTTTACAGTTTCAACCATCTGCCCGCCAAACTCTGTTCTTTCAAATCTTGCTTTTACTAATTTCATGGCTTATCCCTCCATTTTTCTAAATAACTGCCTGCTGCACTCTCGGATCCTCTTCCCGTTCCTGCTGCCTCTCCTGCTTTCTTCCCATGTTCTGCCGGGCCAGGAGCAGCTTCACACCGCTGTCAATCAGCAGAAGGCTCTCAGGATCCAGTAACATAAGGTTTTGCACCGTTTTGTGAAAATCGCTCTGTTTTTTCATGTTTCATTCTCCTTTCGTTCTATTTGTGCCCTCTGCCTACATTATAGTGCCCTTTGCCCACATTGTCAATATCTATTTGTGCCCTCTGCCAACTTTTTATTGACTTTATTGTTTTGCAATGGTATTCTTTTCTTGGAGGTGATTTTATGACGCAAGGGGAACGCATCAAAGAAGCCAGGAAATACCTGGGGCTTACCCTGGAAAAGTTTGGGGAAAAGTTAGGTGTTGGAAAAACCGCTATTTCAAAATTAGAAAAAGGTGAGCGGAACCTCACGGATCAGATGGTAAAATCTATTTGCCGGGAATTTAGCATAAATGAAGAGTGGCTCCGCACTGGTTCCGGTAATATGCGTATACCGATTGAGGATGAGGCTGCTGCTGCCGTTTCGGATCTTGTAGAAAAAAGCAACCCCTTATATGATGTTATTAAGGGGATCATGGTTGCTTATCAGAAATTGGATGGCCCTTCCAGGGAAGTTATTGATCAATTCATTTTGGATGCCGTTTCTCAGAGAGGCCGCCCACAAAAGGCTCCTGAACCTGCTGCCCCTGATCTCTCCGATCTCTCCATTGATGAAAAAGTGGAGCTTTACCGGCAAGAATTAGAACGGGAGAAAAAAGTGGCGGGAGAATCGCAAGCATTACAAGAAAACGCTTAGAAAAATTGTTACATAGTAGTGAATGGGGATAAATATGAATAGCACAACTTATTTTATTATCACTCTTCTTTTTGGATGGTGTGGCGCTCACAAGTTTATCCAAAAGAAGTATGGCATGGGCCTTCTGTATCTCTTCACTTTCGGCTTGTTTACGTTTGGATGGGCCATTGACTGCATCCGTGCCCTTCTGCCGGTGCTCCGTCATAAGAATGGAGAGCCTTCTCCTCATGTTGTCTATGATGATAGTTCTGTAATTAACATTAATACACTTATTGATGATAGACAGCGGATTGTGGATGATTGTACAAGGCTCATTTCTTCTACCACAAATTCAGATGTGTTTTTCAGCAGATATGATCTTCTCTTGAAAACACTTTCTGATATGGGTGATTATGTTATGCTTGGCCGCTATAATGATTATAAGCAAAGCAATATCGAATCCTTTATTGTTCGCAGCTACAACAATGCTCTAATTAAAGCAGATGGCATGAAAACCGAAAAAGGCAAGTGCAATCAATTTAGGAAGGCTTATGATGATATTATGAAACACAGCTCTGAGCTCTCAGATCATAATTTGGAGTTAGTTGAGCAAAAATTTTCCAGTAAAATGTAAATAAAAAGCCCCGGCTATTCACCAGGGCCCCATGAGATAATGCTCATGTATTCTCGCAAAATATATTTTAGCATTATCTCCGGGAGCTTTCAATCAGATTCCGGGCATTTTTATGCCCTTTTTTAGGAGAAAATAGCATGAATTTTGGAATATATTGCAGAAAATCATATTTTGTTGATACTTCAGAGAGCACACAGATGCAGCTCTCCATGTGCAAAAATCATATAGAGCAGCGCTTTCCTGAGGTGAGCTCTCTTGCATTCTATGAAGATGATGGTTATGTGCGCTCAGATATGGATCGGCCCGGTATGAATCAACTGAAGGAAGATATTGCAGCAGGCCTCATTGATTGTGTGGTTATTTATAAAATAGATCGGGTGTGCTCCGATATGATGGACTTTTGCACCTTCTATTCTTACCTGAAAGAGCATGAGATCAAATTTATCACTGTTCAGGATGGCATTGATACCACCACACCCCTGGGAGAGGCCATGATGTACTTGGCTGTAATCTTTTCCGGCCTGGAAGTTCGCACAGATTCCCTCAGGATCACCGATAATATGAACCACCTGGCAGCAAGCGGCTTTTGGTGTGGGGGCCGGGCTCCCGTTGGCTATGATATTACCACCATTGACCTGGGATCCAAATCCCACAAAACGCTCATATTCAATCAGGAAGAGATCGACTATAAAAACAATCTTATTGACATATTCTTAGAGAACGGCTTCAGCCTTCAGAACATGGAAACGTATTGCAAGAACAACCGGATCACCTCTTTAAAGGGCAACTTCCTCTCCACAACTCAATTATACAACCTTTTCACCTCTCCTCATTGTGTTCAGGATACTCCGGCCATGTATGACTATTTTGAAGCTAAAGGCTGCATGATTGATGAAAATTCCCCCCGTGAGAAGTGGGATGGCCAACATGGGATCATTGTGTATGGCCGCACCACAGAAAAGCGGGTGAACGGCAAAAAGCGCCACTCCCTGGCACCGCCTGAGAAGTGGCGGGTGAGTATCGGCTTCCATAAGCCATATATGACGGATCAGCGCTTCTTTTCCATTATGGCCCAATTCGGGCACAACACTTTTTCAAAGGTTGCAAAGTATGATCTGCCGCTTCTGAAGGGTGTGCTCCGGTGCAAGTGTGGCCGCACCATGGGCATGAGCCGCAAGCAAAAAGCGGATGGCTCTGTTTCCACCTGGTACTATTGCCCAAAACGCATGAGAGCCGGTGCTGAGGCCTGCGACATGCGGCAAATTAAGGCCGATCTACTGGATGGGAAGGTGTTGGACGTATTCAAAGAAATACAGCACAACCCGGCCACCGTCAAGAAGTACCTGAAGGACGGGAAAAGGCCTGCAAGGGATTCCTCCGCTTCTGTCCGGGCACAAATGGAAACTTGCCAGGAAAAGATCGGGAAGCTCACCGCCGCCCTGGCCGTGAATAATGAATCTGCTGCCGCAAAGTATATTATAGGGGAGATTGAAAAACTTGATATAGAATATAATACCCTCAAAAACAAGCTGCTGAATTTTGCTGCTGAGGAAAGACGGGCCACCGCCCAAATGAAGAGCGCCATGGAGAAAAGAGAGGCCATTATTCGGCTTTTAGATAATTTTGATAGTTTCTCAGCAAATGAGAGGAATGAGATCGCCAAAAACGTGCTGAAGGAATGCACCTGGGATGGGGAAACGCTTTTTATTATGCTTTGATTTTCCCTTAATTATTTTGATACCCTCGCCGTATATACCGGGTCAAGCGGTATCCCGTTTCTTCGATACTGCTCGTGGATGCACGATTCAATGCGCTCATCGTATCTGCCATAGCCGCCCTGCCGGTAATCATCCAGCAACAGAATCTCCTGCTCATACTGCTCCGGAAGTTCTTTCCCTGCTTTCAAAAAATAGTCCTTCACACCTTCCCGGATGACATCAAATGCACGCTGCGTTTCCCGGGAAGATATCATAACGCCCAAAATCCGCTTCCGGTCTCCGGCCAGCAAATGTCCGCAGATCAATCCGCTCTGGGTGGCTCCAGTCCCGGACGGGCAGAATATCTGATCAAATTCCCATCCCTGCTCCTGCTCAAATGTCCGTATTTCCTGATAAGCCTGCGCATATGCCTTTGCCGCAGTTCCTTCATTCCCGCGTCCGAACTTATCTCCATAGATATAGTATGGCCGTTTGCCTCTGGCCATCTGATCCTCCATTACCCTTTCGACAGTCAGTGCAATCTGACTTTTCGGGCAGTGCACTACCTGCGCCCCTGCCCATTCAATCAGGTATGTGTTGTTTGTAGAGGCCGTTTCTTCCTTATCTTCATGGGAGCAGATCATCACACAGTCCACACCTCTGCTGCAACAAAGATTGGACAGCACACGGCACAGATTGGAATGTCTGCTTCCATAAACTACCATGACATCACATCCCTTTTCCCTCATATCCTGGAAAAAGGCCTCTGCGATCCGGACCTTGTTCCCCCCATTGAAAAGGGGAGCAGGTCATCTCTTTTTATGTAAAGTTCATTTCCTCCTGGCAAATCTCCGTTCAAACGCTGAATCACAGTCTCCATTATCTCCTGCCCTCCGTGTGGCATCTCAGCTCAACTGTAACTGTCTGATCTTCTAATTCTTTCCGCTGTGAGTGAATCCGCACAGACGCAGTCCCCTCACACATCGTTGCCTTCGTTCTGATCCAGAAAGCGGCCGCCCCGCCCATTGCAGGAAGAAGAGATGGCCCGATCAATTCAATATCCCCGGAAGTTTCCACACAGATCACATCCTGATGACCATACAGGCGATTACCGTTTTCATCTACGAAATACACAACCATTCTCGTCTCATCTACACGGTCATTGTACAGCCAGGTATCGTCCGCCTCCACCTCAAGCTTCGAAAGCCGCGGATTGTTGGAATAAATCTTTTCTGCCACAACCTGCCCGTCTACATAGCCGACAATCCTTGCGCCCTCCCAGCGGTGCTGCCAAAATTCCCCATTCTGTGTCACCTCAATCGGCGGATGTGCAAGCCCGTTGAACTTCACACTCGGATAGTACGCTCTCGTGATGTCTTTTGACAAAGTCACTTCAATATAATCACAGTTAGTCAGCACATAAAACGGCACCGGCTCACACCGCTCCCCGCGGCCCACCATAGAACACGGAACCATCACAACCTCCTGCGCAGGCTCTTTCTGGCTTGCATAGAAATATGCAGCCCACTTTGGTACGCGGAACATATCCAGAACACCATGGTAACAGACCTTATTCAGAGAATTATGATCATTGTGCGTATTATAATCAAACATACACCATCCGAGCGCACCCAGGTAACTGTCCATAGTCTGCACCTTCCCAAGTACGCGGGCATGGCGGATTGCAAATGCCTCCTGCCGTTCCTCGCTGTCAAACGGCTTGGTCGGCAAAACGGCGCCCGTATGCTCACTGACCAGATACGGTATTTTCTCCGCGCACTCCGTCGCCTCGTGCGCAGTCAAAAGCATAAAATCTCCTCTGTCATCTTCTGTATAATCATTGTAACTGTAAATATCTTCAATCAGATGACTGCCCGTTTCCCAGCGAACCCCCGTTGTCGGACGGCTGCTGTCCAGCTCCTTACAACGGCGATTCGTCTGTTCATACAACTCGTCATCGTCTGTTGTCTCATTCAGTCTTGTTCCCCAAATTACAATACCGGGATGATTATAATGTCCCAGCACCATATTGTCCAGATCCTGAAATACAATTTCCTTAAATTCACTGCCGCCGATAAATCCCCAGCCCGGAATTTCCTCAAATACGAGAAGACCAATTTCATCACAGCAGTCCAGAAAATAACGTGACTGCATATAGTGCGAGCAGCGCACCATGTTCAGCCCCATAAACTCTTTCAAAAGCCTTGCATCCTTCTCCTGCACCCGCTTTCCCATTGCATAGCCCACATATGGATAGGACTGGTGTCGATTCAAACCGATCAGCTTGATTTTCTTTCCATTTAAGTAGAACCCGTCCGCCTCCACTGCTACGGTCCGAAAACCAGTACATGCCACGGAAACATCAAGCAATCTGCCCATTTCGTCAAAAATCTCCGCACACACTTCGTAAAGAACCGGGTCTTCCACAGACCACAGCTCAACGGACTCCAACATGCGCGCCTCCAGCTTTACACAACTGTTACCAGCTGGAATATCCACTTTCTGCATATCTGTAAAAATCTTCTTCCCGTTCCCTTTTTTACGAATAGTCAGTTTCACAGTTGCACAGACCGGCCCTCTGTGATTCTCTACCAAAAGTTCTGGATGAAACCTGCTGCTCATTCCCTCCATCTCGTAACGCAGCAGCATATGCTTGGCATACAGTTCCTCCACTACATAAAGAGTGACATCCCTGTAAATTCCTCCATAAATCAGAAAATCCACAGTTGACCCGTTTGGCGGAATATCGTCCCTTTCATGAGAATCCACCATAAGCACCATCCGGTTTTCACCTTCCCGGACAAACTCTGTTACATCAAACAATGCCATCGAATAAGCACCCTTGTGGCTTCCAGCCTTTTTTCCGTTCATATAAAGCTCATAGAAGGCCGAAACACCCTCAAATGACAGCAGCACACGCTTCCCTGATATATTTTCCAGCTGAAAATACTTCACATAGGTGGAAAGCATACACGTCATATACTGGTCAAAACAGTCATAGGGAATCTCCTGCACCGTATGCGGTATATTCACAGTTTCAAACGCCCCTTCTCCGGGTTGTACAACCGTTACAGGATCAAAACCCTGTTTAAATTTCCAATCAAGATTCAGCAAACGTCCGTTATACATAATCCTTTATTCCTCTTTCTTTTCATCCGCTTTTCATAATTCAAACTCTGAAACTTCTTATTCCATTTCATCTGTTTGTCAGTCCTTAATTGCCCCTGCGGCAATATCTGCCGTAAACTGCTTGCTGAACAAAAGGAACATCACAAACAATGGAAGCGTTGCGAGCAAAACGCCGCACATAACCATACCATAATCCGTACTGTTATAAGCACCCTGCAACTGTGCAAGCGCCACCTGCAACGTATTTTTTCTGGAATCACTCGTAACAATCAATGGCCACAGATAATCATTCCAGCTATCCATAAAAATGTAAATGCACAAAAACGCGCAACCTGGAATAATAATCGGAAGCCCCACATGCAAATACAAACCAAAGGTACCGCACCCGTCGATCCGCGCTGAATTTAGCAGATCATCATGAATAGCCCCTGTACAGTACTGATTCATCCAGTAGATTCCAAATGCCGGAACCAAGCCCGGCACAATCAGTGCCCGAAGCGTAGACAGCCAGCCGATCTTATTCATAATAATCAACTGCGGAATCATATTGAGCTGCGGCGGAATCATCATGGTCAGCATACAAAATGCAAACATCCATTTCTTTCCCGGAAACTGAAATTTTGCAAAATAAAAAGCACAAAGAGAACAGAAAAACACACCGCCAAAGGTCTTTATGATTGCTACAAAAAAAGTATTGGCCATTGCAGTGCCAAAGTTTACATTATCAAACAAATTCTTCACATTTGTAAGCAGCTGCCCTCCAAACGTCAGAACCGGCGGATATCTCATAAAAGCCGATGAATCATTCGTAGCCATAACTGCCAGCCAGTAAAACGGGAACAGCGAAATAATTGCGCCAAATACGATAAGAACGTACATGACGATTTTTGAAATTCTGATCCGGTCTCTCATATCAGTCCACCTCCCGTTTTGTCAGACGCCAGTTCAGGACAGACAGTACGCCGATAATAACAACAAGCGCCCATGAAATCGCAGAGCCATATCCAAACTGCCTGTTGCCAAAAGCCTGATTGTACAGATAAAGCACAACTGTCATACCGCTCTTTCCAATTCCTCCTGCGGAACCCACAAGCATCTGTGCTTCTGCGAAAAGCTGCCATCCTCCAATCGTTGAAGTCACGACCACAAACTGAATCACCGGATTCAAAAGCGGCAGCGTCACATAGCGGAACACCTGAAACGTACTCGCACCATCAAGACTAGCCGCCTCATACAGATTGGAAGGAATCTTTTGCAGCCCTGCCAGCAGAATGATCGCGTTGTACCCGGTCCACCGCCAGATAACGATCGCTGCGATCGCGACATGAACTCCTACATTCATTGACAACCACTGGATTGGATCGAAACCAAACCGACTGATAAAATAATTCAGAATTCCGTACTTGTTGCCAAAAATATTTGCAAAAACAATCGCGATCGCTACTGTCGAAGTAATATTCGGCAGATAATAAACCGTACGGAAAAAAGTTTTGCCTTTTACGAATTTCCCATTCAAAAGAAACGCCAGAATAACTGCCAGTATTACCATCGGAATCGTCGACAAAACCCATATAATCAACGTATTTTTAATGGAAAGTAAAAAAGTGGGATCTGAAAGCAGATGCTTATAATAAGCAAATTCCACATATTTCATCGGTCCCGAACCATTCCACTTGTGAAAGGACAGGAATAAAGAATAAATAATTGGAAATACTCCAAAAATTCCGTAAATAATGAAAAAAGGACTGATTAACAGATATATCATCCTGTTTTTCTTGATTTCTTTCATCAGGCAACGTCCACTTGCCGAGTTCTTTTTTCTCTTCATAATTATAAACGCTCCATTACAATGCAGCACGGGGCTGCTGCAAAATACTGTAAGCTCCGAAACTTCAGAAGCTTTCCTGTACTCATTTTGCAGCAACCCCATGAAATTTACGCTCTGAAAAAAAGAATCAGAAAAGGTACTCCAGGTCGTAAATACCTCTCGCTTCGTCTACCGCATCCTGGAATGCCTGCTCCGGGTCCTTGTCCTGATCCTGAACGAGCAAAAGCTGCTGTTCAAATACAGACTGGTATGAGCTATAGTTCGGCGGATAGTAAAGGTCATTGATCTCCTTCGCCGCTTTTACAAAATACTCATTTACGATCTGATTTCCAAAAAATTCCTCTTCATACAGCAGGCTCTCGTCATCCAGTGCGGAAATCAGAGACGGAAACAGTCCCAGATCATCAAGAGAGCTTACCTGATTGTCTTTGTTTGTCAACCATGTGATGACCTTATACGCTGTCTCAACATCTTCACAGCTCTTTGTGATACCAATACCAGAACCACCGACATTTCCGGCTCCGCCAGGCGCTGCCGTTACTCTCCAATTTCCTGCGGTATCCGGTGCTGCATCCTGCACCTCGGGCTTCATCCATACGGCGCCAACGAACGCTGCCACGTCGCCATTATTCAGCGCTGCCGCCCACTCCGGCGACCACTCTGTATCGCCTCCGTATACATATGGCTTAGCTGCCGCAGCTGTCATAAAAGCATCTCTGATATGATCCTGGTCAGCAATAAAATTGCCTTCCTCATCAATCATGTGCTGCTTCTGCTGTCCAAGTGTAGACACAAAGATATGCCCCAGGAAATCAAACATCTTTACATCCGGCGTTGCTTCCTGAAGCTGCTGTGCAGCCGCATAAGCATCCTCCCAGGTAGGCATCAGAGCTGCAACTTCTGCCGGATCGGTCGGAAGCCCGGCCGCCTCAAAAAGAGCTGCATTGTAAAACATACAAGTCGGGCCGACATCCATCGGAAGCGCAATCAGCTTGCCGTCTACCGTCTCGGCTTTTTTCCATTTCCACTCTACGTATTGATCCTGAATCTCTGCCGCATTGCACGGAGCATCATAGAGATTTACAAATTCATCCTCGTACTGAAGCAGATTTGCAATCCAGTCATCCATTGCCAGAAGATCCGGCAGTTCTCCGCCACTTGCAATCGTCGTGTTAATCTTTTCCTCAATATCATCCGCTGCAAAAAGCTCTGCCTGAATCTTAACACCAGGGAACACCTCGGACACCTGCTCCAGAAGCTCTTCACGGATACTGTTCTTCCAATACCACAGCGTCAGCACAGTCTCTTCTCCTGAGCCGGCAGCTGAAACCGTCGCCAGGCTGCCTGCTCCTGTCATTGTCATAGCTGCAATTAATACTGCTGAAACCAGTCTCTTTTTCATACCTTCCTCCTTGTACGCAAAACTGACATAATAATACGGGAATTGACATCATGCCTTCTCTCTGTTTTCAAAAATCCATAAGCCATGACGCTCCCTGATGCATTTGTATGTAAATGCATCATATATGAATATTTTATCATATCCATTTTATTTCAGCAATAATCTATTTGCATAAAACCGCCACGTATAATCCGCACCGTTACGGTCCACTTTGTTGACAGCACCTCAGCTCTCAGCCATTCAGTTCATCCTGTATCACATTCCAGATGCCCTCTTTTTCATTTCCAAGTACCCATGCTGCATTGCCTGCCAGATTGTAAGTACCGACAAGCTTCACGCGTTCCCGAATGGATTCCTCATCTTCAAGCCAGATCTGGCAAAACCGTCCATCCGCATCCGTCCACTCGGCATACTGCTGTCCGGTGCTCTCATCGAAAGAGGTAACAACTCCATTTTCACTGACAACCTGCGCTGCTCCATTCATTGACAGAGCTTCACTCGTGACTTCCGTGGTTCCATCCTCCATTGTTTTCGTGTACCACAGCCTTGCATAAAACGGAATACCGCTGATCAGCTTCTCCTTCGGCACTTCACGCAGCATATTCTCAATACCGGTCCGCTCAAAGCTCATTGAAGCTACACTGCCCACAAGATCGGAACCTGCATAATGCTCATCATATCCCATAACAATTACATAATCACAAACAACGCCGAGCTCTTTGCGATTGTAATGAGCCGAAAAATCCATCGGAACCGGTACATCAACGGAAAGAACAATCTGGTTCTTCCGACACAGGATTGATAACTCTCGCATAAACTGAACATAATCATAACCTGCTTCCTGTACAATCCCTTCAAAGTCAATGTTGATTCCGTCAAATCCCAGCTCCTTTGCCTGACTCACCAGATACTCCTGTACTTTATTGCGGGCCGCCCTCGAAGAAAGCAGCGCTCTTGTACTAACATCTGGGCTGAAATTACTGATTAGCGCCCAAACCTGGAGTCCTGCCGCATGTGCGCGCTCCACATAAGAAGCATCCGCAAAAGACTGGATATTGCCGGTATCATCACTCAGAAAATACCAGGTAGGTGAAATGACATTCAGACCGGAAGCGCCTGCAATATCCTCCTCCAGCTGCGCGTTCATTTCCGGGTAGTCTATCTGATGCCATACCAGGTTCACCAGGCCTTCCTGATGAATACTTGTATAGTCCGGCCCCTGATAAAAGCTCTCCGTGACAGACTCCTGCACATCCTTCAAACAGTTGTTTTTCATATAACCAATATAACCGTCCGGCGTCACAATCTCCGACCAGTTCTCCATCTGCTCCAGAACTGTCACAACCGTGCCCTCTGTCACATCTGTAATAATTGGACTTTTAATCCCTCCAAGCACGCGCACTGTAGTATTTTTCTTCACGGTACCCGTGACAATCTCTTCATTTCCGAAACATACCACCACCCTCGACGGCGCCTCAAAAATATTGCAGGACACATCAGAATTTTGCTGCATAAAATTGGCAGAAAGAAACATCCCCGACGTCGTAGTCTTCAAAATTTCGTATCCCGCATCAAAACTTTCTCCATCTACCGTATAAGAGGAGCTGTTCGGCGGAATTTCGTAAATCTGTTCTGCATTCGTAAAAAGCAGAAGTCCTGCTGACGCATCCCAATGGAAACGGGAATTAATTTCCCTCTGCACCAATGTGTAATCAATATAGGCACTGCCATCCAGAATATATGCCTTTTCTTGTGCTATATGATCCTTTACGATGACAGCTGCGACAGTTCCGCCCGAAATAGTCGAATCGTCTCCTGTCTCCTGCGTCCCGCTCTCCTGCAATCCAAAATAAACTTCTGGGCTGATTCGCTCGCGGGTCGGCATAAATTTTATAATACAAACTGCAATAATTGCAAGCATTCCGACTGCAATAATCAGCAGTCCTAACAGCCGGAATGATCTTGGTTTATCTTTATTCATCGCTATACTTCCCCCTTTTCCCAGTCATCTTACCATAACAATACAAAATCCGTCATCATTTTCAGTGGTTCTTTATAAAAAAATAAGAAAGTGTATAAGGGAATGCCGACGCTTTGGCTGCTTTCCTTTCTTTATATAAGATATCAGAAATTCTCGTTCCGGTTCATATCTGAAAATCCTTCTTCTCCGAGATACAGATAAAACGTACGCCTGTTATGTGATCCTGGTCGTCGCTGATAAAATCTCTCATGTAATCGGATTCCTCAGCCAAAATACATGCATTTACAATCTCACATGCCCGACTGGGCAAATCATTCAGGTAAAGCTGCATGCCCTCTCTTTCGTATCCCTGAAGCTCTTCTGTCAAAGAATACCCACACAGTTCATTGCTTTTTAAATAATCCGCAGAACTGGTTGTGTCATTCAGATCTTTTTTGCTGTTTGTTTTATTTTTTCTATCCAAAATACTCCTCTTTTTCCGGACTGGCATACTGCCTACAGAGATCATTTGCCGACACCAATGGCTGTAAAACCGTTCATAAGAAAATGCGTACAGAAAACCAGAATGCGCTGTTTTTCTGCCAAAAATGTGATATATTTTGTTTTGCCAGACCGGTAATCTTTTTAAATTTTGCTTGCGTAAAAAAAGGAATTTGATTATAATTCGTAAAAAGAATAGCGAAAGGATGCGCGGCGTATACTTTATCCGGGGGGATAGCAATACAGGTTATGTATTTTCATAACAGATCGTTTTATATCGTGTGATTTAATTGAATTCTTTTGTGTGTTTCCTCCTTTCCTATAATGCTCCGTTTATCCTTTCTGTTGTTTATTATATATAATATGAGTCATTTTGGCAAGCATTTTTTGCTCAATTTCTTCCACTTTACATATTTACAGAAATGCGTATATAATAGTATATAATATAGGTTATAGGAAGCTGCTACGCAGATTTCCATAAAAGGCATAAAACATGCCATAACCAATTGCAGGATTCCCAAATGATTCCTGCAACAGCAACGCAATTTTACCAGGTAAGGATGTGATTAAATGAAAATTGAAAAGATCAATGACAGGCAGATTCGTTGTACTTTAACCCGAGAAGATCTGGCTGGCCGTGAAATCAAGCTCAGTGAGCTGGCATACGGCTCTGACAAAGCAAAAGCACTTTTTCAGGATATGATGCAAGTGGCTGCTCAGGATTTTGGATTTGAGGCAGACAATACTCCGCTTGTCATAGAAGCCATTCCTGTATCAATAGATTCACTACTTCTGATCATTACAAAAGTGGAGGACCCGGAAGAGCTTGATACGCGCTTTGCACGCTTCTCTCCTGAAGATGAAGAACACGGCAGTATTTCTTATTCTGATTTAAAGGAAAAAATAGAAGGCGCCGACGATATCCTGGGACTCATCAAAAAAATATCGGAAGCCAAAAAACGTTCGTCCCAAAAAACCACGGAAGCCTCCTCCGAGCAGGAATCTTCCGCCTCAGAGAGTGAGCCGGGAGAGGCTGAGATACGGGAGCTGACCCGCTTCTATCGTTTTCATTCTCTGGATGATGCAATCCATGCTGCCAAAGTACTTGGTAATGTCTATGAAGGACCAAACACTCTGTATAAAGATTCGGAGACAGGACACTATTATCTGTTCCTGAAAAAAGCCGAAAACCCCGCAGAGCAGTTTAATAAAGTCTGCAATGTTCTCTCGGAATACGCAGCTCCCTGCCGCTATACGCCGGGAATGGAAGCCTACTTTATGGAGCATATGGAAGTTATTCTTTTCAAACAGGCATTGCAGGATTTGTACCAGCTTAGCTAAATTCAAAAAATCTGTTGCATAATTCAAATTTCCCGTACAGACGTTACCGGTCATAAGTAACGCGACTGTACGGGAAATTTGCAATAAAGCATATGTTTATTTTCAGGCGATTTCGCCTGCTTCCAGATTATAACACGCAAACATCCGCGTCATCGAATACGTCATATCCCCTCCGCGGTGTTTCATTTCCAATGTCACCTCCAGAAGATTCTGATTTTGAATCCTGACAGTTTCCAGCTTATGAATATAACATTTATCGTAAAACTTTTCAGAATATTGCCATACCAGTTCTGGTTCCCTTTGTTCCAACGCTGTCTGATCATCCTCATAGTATGCAATCAGCAGCTCGCCGGACTCATCCACCAGCATATGTGCTGTCTTTCCCTCAAAATTTCTGTACCACACAGTACCGTCCCCTGCAAGCCACAGCGGCGTGCTGCCATCTAATACAGCGTCTTTGCCTGCTGCTCTTTCCAGCTCGCCTGTTACCGTTTCCATAATTGACCGCGCTGCTGTTTCCATCTCTGAAATCCCTGTAACCCGCACAAAACTTTTCAGAAAAACTCCAAACACCGCACTTGCTGCCACAAACAAAATCCCAGTCAGCGCAAATGCCACAATTACTTCAACCAGCGTAAACCCTTTTTTTGATGTTCGTATTTTATGAAGGAAATTTCTTTCTTTCGAATTTTTCTCTGTAAAATTTTTATCCATGAAACCTCTGGTCATAAATTCTTTCTTTGTGAGTTGCTCTTTACAATTCAGTTAATCAGAAAAATAATACATCTTAACCGGGTACTTGCTTAGGTCGCCGTCCTGTTCTACTTCAGCCTCCAAAACAACCTGCTCATGAGAGGCATGAATTTCCAGGCTTGCAGTGCCATCCACTTCCTGCAACAGAATAACAGGCGAATCCGCTCCTCCCAGTATTTCTGTATCAGACACCACAGACAGATTCTGCCCGTATCCACCCTCATAAAACTGCTTCAATACCTGCTCCGCAGCAAGGTTCATAGTTTCCGCCCTGTTCACCATGTTCCAGGAGGCGACAACTGCCGTATAAAACATCGCAATACCGATCAGCAGCAGAACAAACGCTGCCATCACAGACACAATAGAGCTGCCGCGGCGCGACGATAAAATAGTTTTCATCCTCTTCTTAATCGCTGCCACTGCCACTCCTCCTCTTTCAGCTCAAATTCACTGGTCAGCCGATACGATTCCTCATCTCTCGTACATGTCACAGTGATGTACAGCTTCGTTCCATCAAACCCCAGCTCCGGAAGTCCATCGCTGCGCTCCCAATGCATAATTAATGACAGCTCACAGCCGCTGCTCCCTGTGAATTCTTTTGCCGCATCTTCACCCGGAAACCACACTCCTGTGCGCAGCTGCTCCTGTATATACTGATACAGACTCCCATCCTCCTCTGTCAGCTCTTCCTCCACTCTGTCAGAAAACGTAATCGCTTCTATTTTTACACGGCTTCCGCTGATCTCCCGTCCTGCCGTTCGCATCAAAGTAGAAGCTGCCAGAAGCAATGCCAGAGCAAGCGCTAAAAATACAGCTAAAATACAGAGCACGGCAATCATCGCTGCGCCGCTTTGGTCCTGTTTTAATTGTCTGAGTTTTCGTTTCATGGTTTTCTGCTCCCGCCTTTTTCCAAAGCCCCGCTCTCTCCATAATATCCGAAATCCGTTCCTGCCTCCCGTCCGTGAACGCGCTCTCCATTTTCCACAATTCCATAAAAGACCGCAACAACTCCACGTTCCTCCGGCAAAAATCGGTCCGCCTTGCGACTGTAACCAGCAGCATACACAATTCCTTTTTCAAGATCTGCTTCAACATATACCGCGGCGTCTGTCAGAATATCCTTCATGATATATGGTTCCAAAAGACTGCTCACCATATCATCTGCCCCCTCTTTTTCCTTGGTCAGAATCCATCGCCTCGCACCATCCGCTTCCTGTTCCAAATACACAGAAGTACCAGAACTCTCTGCCTGCTCTTTCAGCTTTTCCAGCATCCCGCTCGCTTTTTCATGCGTCAGTGCAGACTGCGCCGCATAATAAATACTCCTCGCATATTCGTTGTCTTTCCTGCGCTCTGCATACCGGCTGTAAGCTGAAAGCCCTCCGGCAGCAACCGCAAACAATAAACTCAGCAGCGCCAGAACCACAATCAGCTCCACCAGCGTAAACCCTTTTTTATTTTTCCAGCTTTTCATTTTCATGAAAAATCATCCCTGCTCATCCTGCCATATCTGGTACAGCGCTTTGCGGTCCAACTTCTGCATCCGGTTTCGCGGCAGCTCCGGAAGCTTGAAAGATTTCTGCGGAAGTTTGTATTTTTCCATACGCTCTGCCAGAAACCTGATCAACAGATCCGAATGAAATTCTTCGTATTCCGGCACCACATACAGCACTGGAACCTGACCAAGCGTCGCATCCTTCACACCGATGCAGGCGCATTCCCGTATCTCCTCAAATTCCTGAGCAATATTTTCCACCTCAATCGGAGATACCTTCTCGCCGCCTACATTGATGATATCATCCGCACGGCCCAGCATATACACATACCCGTCCTCATCCAAAAAAACAATATCGTTTGTGTAAAGCCAACCGTCCACCAGCGTATCTGCCGTAGCCTGCGGCATATTGTAGTAGCCTGCCATCTGCATATCTCCACGCAGAATCATCCTGCCCGCACTGTCAATATCTCTTGCGCTGGCTGTGATATCCCGTCCTTCCTGGTCAACAATTTTCAGTTCCGCTCCATCTACCGGCTTGCCAAGCGCGGTCAGCTTGTCAGGGCGCTCTGAAACATTCAGGAAAATCACTCCTCCAGTCTCCGTAGACCCCCAGGTATTGACCACCCGCGTATCCGGCAGCTCTGCCGCCAGCTTTTTCTTCATATCATATCCCAGAGAACCGGCTCCGACTTCTATATAGCGCAACTGCCCCATAATCCGCGGAAAATGCCGACGCATCTGACGGTAAATCAGCTCCATCGAGGCCGGCACAATCACCATGGCCGTACAATGAAATTCCGTTATATTATTGTCGATTTCTTTTGCAAAGGTAACGCCATTTTGCAGCACCACACAGGCCCCAAAATAAATCGCCATGCGCATCTCACGCATGCCCAGAGAGTGGTTCAGCGGAAGCGGAATCAGCACACAGTCATCCTCCTGCAGCCCTACTCCCTTCTGATTATTATGGAGAATCGCATAAATATTGCCGATTGTCAGCATCGTACCTTTCGGTTTTCCAGTCGTCCCTGTTGTAAAGAGAATTTCTGCGACTGCGGATGCCTCCGGCGCCACATATGGAAGCTCCTGGAACACTGCTCCATCTTGCTCTGCCGTCGCGACACTTTTATACAACGATTCCAGACATACGCAGTTCAAATCCGGAACCGGTGTATCAATCAGCAAAAGCTTCGGCTTTGCGTAGTGATATACATCCACAATATTTTCCTCTTTTGCCTGCTTGTCCGCTGGTACAGAAACTGCACCAAGATACTGCACGGCCAACCACGCTACAATGTAATCTGGTCTTGACACGCCCTGAATCATAACAAAATCCCCGCGTGAAACACCGTATTCCCTCGCGAGCTTTCCCGCCATAAGCTTCATCTGGCGACAAAGCTGTCCATAAGTCACCCTCGTATTCTGACAGCCGACAGCCACCTTGTCCGGCATTTTCTCTCCATGAGCCATAACTGCTTCAACAATCGTACTGTACAATGTAATTACCTCGCTTTTTATTATAATTTTCAGGTAAGTGTAAAACATTTAAAAAAGGGACGGTGCGTTTCGCAAGTACCTGTGATATTCTGTTTCATTATAAACTTCCTGTCATATTAGCACAAGCAGAAAATTGCGCGATGTTTTTTTGCTGGGTGGATCGTTTCGAAAACCATTGCATAATACAGAGAAAAAAATAATTCCTCCTGTACCGGCTTATATATAGAAAAAGCATTGTCGGCAGATCAGAGGTCCACCGGCAATGCTTCTCTTGTTATTTTTTTATTTCTTGTCTTTTTGCGGTTTTTGTAAATACACTGCTTAGCAAAACCACACATTCGGTAAATCCCGAATATCAAATTTATGCATTTGATACGAGTCTGTCTACATATCGCTTGATGTTGGACGCATTTACGTATTTCTCTACCTGGCCGCCTTGCATTACGACAAGTGTTGGAGCCTGCATGATACCAAACTTGCTGACCAGATCCTGATTTTCTTCTGCGTCAACCAGCTCATACGACTCTCCACGCAGCATTTCTTTCGCAATTTTACAGTTCGGACATGTCTTTGTTGTGAAAAGATATCGCGTCTGTGCACCAGTCTTTTCTGCTCTCAAATCATCGGAAACCTGCGCCGGACGTTTCTGTGGCTCAGCTGCCTCTTCTCCCTCCGACTGCACTGTCACGTTCATTCCGGCACGGTACATTGCCTCTGTGCCGACATCCTCCCTTTTCAGGCGGGAATTTTCAATATCGTACAGCTTGCGGTTTGCATATTCCTGCGTCTTGCCGTCATTCCAGTTCTGAACAGGGCGATAGTAGCCTGTAATACGGCTGTATACCTCAGTCGCGGCCCCGCAGATCGGACATGTCTTCTGTTCACCGTCCAGATAACCGTGTGCCTGACAGATGGAATACGTCGGGGACATGGTATAATAAGGAAGCTTGTAATTCTCTGCAATTTTTCGTACGAGCGTCGCAGCCGCTTTCCATCCCGGAAGCCGTTCACCCAGAAATGCATGAAATACAGTTCCGGACGTGTACAGCGTTTGCAGCTCATCCTGAATATCGAGCGCATCAAAAATATCTGACGTATACTCTACCGGCAGGTGAGAGCTGTTCGTATAATACGGCGTATCTCCCGGCCCCCCTGCTGTGATGATCTCGGGCCAGCGTGCACGGTCGTGCTTTGCCAGACGGTAGGTCGTGGATTCCGCCGGTGTCGCTTCAAGATTGTACAGATCTCCGTACTCTTCCTGATAGTTTACAAGCCGCTCCCGCATATGATTCAGCACATCCTTGGCAAACTGCTGTGTCTCCGGATGCGTCAGATCTTTGCGCAGCCAGTTGGCATTCAGCCCTGCTTCATTCATGCCAATCAGTCCGATGGTTGAAAAATGACTGTCAAAAGACCCAAGATACCGCTTCGTATACGGATAAAGTCCTTCCTCCAGAAGCTTGGTAATTACATCTCTCTTGATTTTTAAAGAACGCGCAGCCACGTCCATCATATGATCCAGGCGACGGTAAAAATCCTTTTCCCCCGATGCCAGATACGCGATACGAGGCAGATTGATGGTCACAACACCAACGCTTCCTGTGCTCTCCCCGGAACCAAAAAATCCACCCGTCTTTCTGCGCAGCTCACGCAGATCAAGACGCAGACGGCAGCACATACTGCGGACATCGCTCGGTTCCATATCGCTGTTGATATAATTCGAAAAATACGGAGTGCCGTATTTTGCAGTCATCGTAAAAAGAAGCTTATTGTTCTCTGTCTCGGACCAGTCAAAATCTCCCGTAATCGAATACGTCGGAATCGGATACTGGAAGCCGCGTCCGTTCGCATCCCCCTCGATCATCGTCTCAATGAAGGCGCGGTTGATCATATCCATCTCTTCTTTGCAGTCCTTGTAACAGAAATTCATCGGCTGGCCGCCTACAATCGCCGGAAGCTCTGCCAGATCATTCGGAACTGTCCAGTCCAGTGTAATATTGGAAAACGGCGCCTGAGTTCCCCAGCGGCTCGGTGTATTTACGCCATAAATGAAGGATTCAATACACTTTTTCACTTCCGGATAGGATAGATGGTCTACCTTTACGAAAGGGGCAAGGTATGTGTCAAACGAGGAAAATGCCTGTGCGCCCGCCCACTCATTCTGCATAATGCCAAGAAAGTTTACCATCTGGTTGCACAGAACCGAAAGATGCTTAGCTGGAGCTGATGTGATCTTGCCTTTGATTCCACCAAGTCCTTCCACAATCAGCTGCTTCAAAGACCAGCCCGCACAGTATCCGGTCAGCATAGACAGATCGTGGATATGAATATCCGCATTCCGGTGTGCCTCTGCGATCTCCTGATCATAGATTTCTGTCAGCCAGTAATTTGCTGTAACCGCTCCGGAATTGCTCAGAATCAGTCCCCCGACGGAATATGTCACGGTCGAATTTTCTTTTACGCGCCAATCCTCTACCTGCACATAGCTATTTACGATTTCTTTATAATCCAAAATCGTGGACTTCATATTGCGGATTTTTTCCCGCTGTTTGCGGTACAGAATATAAGCCTTTGCCACATCTGCATAACCTGCCTGGATCAGCACCTGCTCGACGCTGTCCTGTACACTCTCCACATCAATCAGTCCATCTTTAATTTTTTTCTGAAAATCTGCAGTCACCCGAAGTGCCAGCAAATCCACCATATCGTTGTTGTATTCCATCTGCCGCGCCTCAAATGCCTTTGCAACTGCACCGCTGATTTTTGATAAGTCAAATTCTGCAATCTCTCCGTCACGTTTTACAACCTTAAACACTATATAGTCCTCCTGTTGTTACATATATCACTATATCTTGTATCTCCAAGTTACGGTACGGCTATCAGTATAGCACTGGCCCTATGCGAAGTCAATGACAAAACCACCATATATATGTTTCAAATTTATTACAGACAGCTATATATAGCATGCAAAAATACCGCAAAGCCCGATACTCCATAGCTTTCACGGTATTCACTGCATTTTGTATTTTTTTTATACAAAAACATCGTCTGCTCTCTTCTGCGCCTCATACTGTTTCTGAATTTTCACACACTCATGTAAATACTCTCCGGAACATATGCACGCACAAAAATGCCATCCTCCTGATATTTTTCCTCCAAGAGCTCTCCTTTTTTCCGGATCAACTGAATCAAACCGGCCTTGTCATACGAATATAGGCGTTCAATATAAATCTTCTGCGCCCGCAGAAGGTCACTGATTGCCTGACGCAGCTCTTCCATCCCCTCACCCGTATGCGCAGAGCCTGAAATACTTTGTTCTGCACGGTAATCGCGAAAACCGTGTTTTTCCTCCAATAACAACAAATCCTGCTTGTTAAAAACTGTTATCACCGGCTTTTTATCTGCCTCCAGATCCCGCAGCGTCTCATAGACCACATGCATCTGCGCCTCCATCTGTACGCTCGCAGAATCCACCACGTGCACCAAAATGTCCGCACAGCACACCTCCTCCAGTGTACTCTTAAATGCGTCCACCAGATGATGCGGCAGCTTGCGGATAAAACCAACTGTATCGGTCAGCAAAATCTCCTGACTACCTGAAATCCGAATCCCACGCGTAGTCGTATCAAGCGTCGCAAACAGTTTTGCATCCTCCAGCACGTCCGCCCCTGTCAGAGTACGGAAAATTGCTGACTTTCCGACAGAAGTATACCCCACCAGTGCCACAATCTTCTGTTCTGTCTTTCTTCTCTGAGAACGAATCAGCTCTCTGTGACGGATAACTTCCTCAAGCTCTTTTTTCAAATGGCTGATTCTGGTTCGGATCATACGACGATCCATTTCCAGCTTTTTCTCACCCGGTCCCCGCGTGCCAATGCCACCGCCAAGACGGGAAAGTGAATTGCCCAGGCCTGCAAGCCTCGCTGCACGATAACGCAACTGAGCCAGCTCCACCTGGATTTTCCCTTCGCGCGACACAGCATGACGCGCAAAAATATCAAGAATCAAAAGCGTCCGGTCCATCACCTTACAGTCCAATTCCTGTTGCAGATTGTTCATCTGTGCCGGGCTGAGTTCATCGTCGCAGATAATGCCTGTCGCATCCAGCTCCCACACAAGCTGGCGCACCTCGTCAATCTTCCCTTTTCCGATATAAGTCCCCGGGTGAATATTTTCCCGGCGCTGGATGACCTGACCAACCACCTCTGCCCCGGCCGTATCCGCAAGCTCACCCAGCTCACGCACCGACTCTTCCGTATCATCTCCGGCCACCTGCTGCACGCCAACCAAAATAACACGCTCCCGAAGCTCCTTAAATTCCGTCATCTCCATAAATTATAATCCTTTTCTCCTATAGACCTCACATTCCTGATTCAAAGTTCCTGTCTTCGCTCCTGCGTTCCAGCAATCACCTAGTAGATAGAAACATCCACTCTTTCTGTCCTGCTTCATCGCCCGGATATTTCTGTACGTATTCCTGCGCCTTCGCTTTTGCTGTCCCAAAATCCAGCTTCTTTTCATAAACTATAATTTCATTGAAATACAGCTCCTGTTTTCCGCTCGTCCCTTCCAGAGCAAGTCCCTGCGCGATGTAAGAAAGCGCTGCATCATAATCACCACTCTCGATTGCACACAGCGCAAGCCCGTTGAAAGAATCTGCATCCGCGCCAAATTCCGACTGTATCTGCTGATAAACTGCCCGCGCATGCTCGTAGTCTCCCAGCTTCAGGTATACCTTTCCGATCAGATTCATGGCCGGCTGGTACTTTTCCTCCACCGGACCGATCAACAAGCTCTGTGCCTCTTCATAATTTTCCAGATAATAATGAATACGTCCCCGGTTATAATAGTGTTGCAGATCCCCGCCCGGAATATTCAATGCAGTCTGCAAATATGCCGCGCCAAGCCCTGACAGACTCCGGCTGCGGTAACACTCATAAATATTCAGATACAAGTCGTAATCCTCCGGACTCAGCTTAACCGCAGCGTCAAAATCCTTCTTTGCTTCCTCCTGGTTTCCCTCATAAAGATAACTGGCTCCGCGCAGAAAATATGCGTCTGCATTCCCTTTTGATTCTTCCCTCAGAATATCGTCGCAGGTCGTGATGGTATCTTCGTATTTTTCTGCGCGATACTGGACCGTCGCAAGATACAGCCGGATATCCTGCACATTCTCTGTCATCCGGTTATCCGTATATTCAAGCGCTGTCCGAAACGACGCCTCTGCCTCCTCGTACTTTGCCAGCCCCATATACGCCATTCCGAGTCCGCGATAAGCCACCACCTTCTGTTCGCCCTCCTGCACTGCTTCCTGGAAAAACTGCTGTGCCTGCTGATAATCTCTTTCCTCCAACGCACTGTTTCCCTGGACCGTCTTGTTCCCGGCTCCGTTTCCCATTCCGCAGCCTCCAAGAAACAACACGCCTGCCAGTACAACACCTGTACAAAATACTCTATAGCTGTCTGCACGTGCTTTTCTTACTTTTTTTTCCCTTTCAATTCTTTTTTTCATTCCCCTTTTTAACATACCCGTCCTAACTCCCGGCCTTTCTTCTATACTTCTGTGCCATTTTTCTTCATCATATCATAATCCTGCTTTTTCGTAAATTAGTTATGCGTCTCCATAATCCGTTTCTGCTTATAAATATAATAACAAATCATCGCCACAGCAGTCACAGTCCATGTAATCGGATAACATGCGACAAGCTCTCCCAGACTCCCCTGCGGCACAATCACCATCACCCACACGATACGCAGCAGACAGACACCTGTAATAGTCAGAAACGTTGTTACCAGAACACTGCCCTGCGCACGCAGAGAGCCGGAATAAATCTCAATAAAACCATAAACCCAGTAGAGAGGCGAAATAATCTGCACCATCTTCATCCCGATCGCAATCACTTCTGTATCAGAGGTAAAGATTGTAAACAAAGGGCCGCCAAACACTGTAATCAGAAAACTCAAAACCATCATGGAGCCAAGCGCCATCAGCAGGCAGTCCCGCGTCCCTTTGCGCACGCGCTCCCACTTCCCTGCCCCGAAGTTCTGTCCGACAAAAGTCGTCGCCGCAATTCCAAATGCACCGCAGATCATCCAGACAATGCCGTCTATCTTCCCAAACGCCGCCCAGGACGCCATAGCATCCACACCGAATTTATTCAGGGCAGCCTGGACAATCACATTTGAAATACTGTACATACTGGACTGGATTCCGGTCGGCAGACCGATTCTCAGCATCACGATCAGTATGTCTTTCTGAAAGCTTATCCTTTTCAGTTCCAGCTTCATCTCCGCAGTCCGGAACATCAGCGTCCAGGTCACCAGCACCGCACTGATTGCCTGCGAGAGCAGCGTCGCCAGCGCCGCGCCCAGAACGCCCATATCAAACACCAGTACCAGAAGCAAATCCAACACCGTATTAATTCCGCAGCAGACAATCAGATAGTACAGCGGGCGCTTCGAATCCCCGATTGCCCTCAAAATTGCGGAACCCATATTATAGACCAGCACAAACAAAAGGCCTGCAAAATAAATGCGCACATACAACGTAGAATCCGCCATGAGTTCCTGTGGCGTATTCATCATATCCAGAATCGCAGGCGTCGCAATCACACCACCGATTCCCACGATTATACCGAAAACAAAAGAAAAGGCATATGCCGTATGCAGCGCCTTTTCCAGCTTCTTTCGATTTTCCGCACCGAAATACTGAGAAATAATAACCGTAGCCCCGGCAGACAGACCGGTAAAAAATCCTACCACAAGATTGATAATCTGGCTCGATGAGCCACCGACACTGGAGAGCGCTTCCTTTCCTGCAAAGCGCCCGACTACCACAGCATCCACGGTATTATAAAGCTGCTGAAAAAATGTCCCGATCAGAATCGGAACAAAAAAGATCAAAATCTGCTTCCAGATCACTCCCTCTGTGATCCGGTTGCCCGTATGTTCTTTTCCACCTGTTTTTTGCATTTTTTGTTCCCCGTTTTCTTCCAAATTCTCTTCTCTTTTTCGCACATAAAAAATGCCGCGCCTGTTTTTTCGTAAGATGCGACATCAGGCTATCACACGAAGGGATATTTTGCAAGAAAAAAGAAATTGCAGTTTACATATTGAGAAGCTTTTACTCTTTATCAGATGAATCGCCGGTGATTCAAAGCCAAAACCCCAGCCCATCGGCCGGGGAACAAAATAATAAGAAAAGGAGATAAATAATTATGGCAACAGCAAATGATATTCTACGCGTCGCAGCCGCGGAGATTGGCGTGACAGAAAAAGGCGGGCAAAACCATGTCAAATACAACATAGAATTTTATGGGTATGACGCCGCATATCCCTGGTGCGTTGTATTCGTCTGGTGGGTATTTAAGCATGCCGGGGCATCCAATCTTTTCTGTGGAGGTTCCAAAATTGACAGTACACTTGGTGTGTACAACTACTATAGTAATCAGGGAAAAGTTTATCGCACTCCAAAAGTTGGCGACATTGTTGTATGTTATGACCCAACTGAATCGATTCCTTACTATCATACTGCAATTGTAAAATCTGTATCTGGCAACCGCTTCGCAACAATTGACGGTAACTCTAATGACAAGGTTGATACAAAGGAGGATCGAGAAATAACATCTACAAAGGTTACGTACTACTTCTGCCGTCCGGCATATGGCTCCAGCAGCAGCGGAGACACTGGAAGCAGCGGCAATCTCTCCATGGGTTCGACTGGTGAAGCTGTCCGTGACATGCAGAGAAAGCTGATCGCTCTTGGCTACTCCTGCGGCTCTGCAGGTGCGGACGGTGATTTTGGCCAGGGTACCTACAACGCAGTATGCGCCTTCCAGCGTGCGAACGGGCTGGATGTAGACGGCGTGATCGGACCGGCGACAAAAGCTGCGATCAATGCTGCTTACTCCGGTTCAAGCTCAGGAGGCTCTTCTACTTCAACTCTTTCTATCGGTTCCTATGGTGCCGATGTGAAGGATATGCAGAGAAAGCTGATCGCTCTTGGCTATTCCTGTGGCTCTGCAGGCGCAGACGGTGACTTCGGCCAAGGTACTTATAATGCGGTATGCGCCTTCCAGCGTGCGAACGGACTTGACGTCGACGGTATTATCGGGCCGATGACCCGTTCCAAAATCAATGCTCTTTACAGCAGACTTTAATCTGAACGCGCTATCTTTTTGACAGACATACGCAGCGGGCAGCCAGTAAATGGCTGCCCGTCTGTTTATCCTGTTTTGCCTAATCCAATAAATAAGGGATTATTTTCACTTCCCATGTAACATACTCTCACATTATGACCTACCTGAAACCATTCCGGTATACATGGAATGTATACTCCAAATTCATCCTTTATATATTCGCCCGATTCGTTCCGACAATAGTCCTCAAATCTTAAATATTCAATATTTCTTGAGTCCATTGTCCAGATTTTCCCATTGGTGTCCTGTACTTCCATTACATTGTCAGTCTTTGATACTATAACTCCTTCAAAAAAATGTTCTTCCAGTTCCGGTTCTCCGCTCTCTGTCAACTTTTCTATGCGAATTACATCGCCGCCCTGATAGGAAATCTTCAGTTTATCTCCTGGATCAAATTTATATGGCGTCTTCTCTGCCTTGCCAAAGTAAAATTCATATAATTCACATTCTTCAGTCCACAGATATATGATATCGTCATCTTTTTCAATATCTCCACCCACAAAAATACCAGTTAGTGTCCCCGAAGCTTCTTCAGGAAGAGTTTTTCCATCCATCGCTTCAACCGCAGGATTCCCCGACGGTTCTGTACCTTCCACTACCACATGCTCCGCAATCCATGAAACATCAAAATACATATCGAGCCTATCAGCCGATGCATCATCACTGCTCTCATTCGTATCCAATTCTATTCCGCACAGCAGATAATAACCGTCGTCTTTTGTACCTATAACAGACTCTATGCCAAAATTACGGATTGTCTCACAATACTGCTCTTTTATAAAATAAATGCCAAATACATATCCCCCGCCTTTTCTAGCTATACCCGGTGCATAATCCCCACCTTCCCCATCCTTTCTCCAAAATCCCACATATCCATCTGAACTGGTAACATCATAACGCCCCTCCCAGGATGATGGCAGAGTGATTTTAAGATCTTTATATTCGTAAACAATATTTCCCTGCTCATCGTATGTCTCTGGCCTGCCGGTTTCTGTCTCCGGTGAAATAATATCCGTTATTATTTCCGTTTCTCTTTCCTGATCGAAAGTCCCCTTCTCATCGGATCCCTCCAAGTGCGATTCCCGGCTGTTTCCTTCCTGCACATTCTCCTGCTCCTGTTTTTTCGTACAACCAGTTCCCAGAATCAGCAGCGTACTGATAAAAATCCCTGTGGTAATCCATCTTCGTTTCACACTCATGCCCTCCTTTTTCTTTTCGCCCGCATAATACCCCAAAGATTTCCACAGAATTAGCCCACACTTTGCTTATAATATACTTCAACACGTTCTGCCAATTTTTCAAACAGCGGATAATATACTTTTATGATATTTTGAAACATTTCTGCCGCAAAGGTACCGTCATAATCATGAGCCAGCTGGTTTCTTACCCGAAGCATCTGCATCCACTCATCATTGTCAATGATTCCGTTCATAAAAGCCTGCTTCAATGTCTCCCGCGGCGATCCAATTGCAAAATCAAGAATCCCCAGTTCCTTTATCAATATATCCTTCATTACTTTCCAGGAAATGTCAAAGGTAAGATTAAAATTCAAGACCGTTCCTTCCAGTACAAAATCCGCATCCGGATCTGCATTTACACTTTTACTCAGATTTTGCAAACTTTTGCAAAATGAATGATAACGGTTAATAGATTTGCTTTCCATATTTTTTAATATCCTCCAGTCGCTGTACATCCTCACATCCATAAACCACAAAGTCTATATCACTCGTTGAAGCTGCCGTGCCTGTTGCAAAAGAGCCAAACAGCTCCAATCGTTTTACACCATGTGCTTTACATATTGCCGCCACTTTATCAATTACTTCTGCAACCGGCATTACTCTGCTTGTCATCTCTTTTTGAATCGTTTCCAGTTCTTCCTCTGTTACATCAAACAGCTGTTTTAAGCTTTCAGGTTCAGCTCCTTTTTCCAATGCATGCCATATCAGTTCACTTCGGCCTCGGATTATTCCTTCTCTTATACCTTCCTCACGGCTTGCTTCGCGTTCCTGACGTATATGCTTTTCCTGATCGTACTCATAGATACTCACCTTTATCCCCTCCGCTCTGTTTTTACTGAGAAATTCTGCAAGAATTCCTTCCTCAATGCATTCCGATACCATTTTCCGAAATCCCCTGCTTTTCTGTGAATTGAAAGCATTGAGATTTCTGAATATTTGATGGGCCACTGAAAGGATATCAGATGCGGGAAATACCGCTGTAGAATTTAGAAAAATAATGCTTTGTAAATATTCTAACACAAAGGCATGCTGGATTCTATCGCTTTTTTTGCATGTTTCAGTGCAATTTTTTACAGATTACAGATCCATGAAATTATATTTCTGTGATAAATACATTTATCCTAAAGCGCTTCCACGTCAATTCCCTTAAGCAGCTCATTTTTACGTATCTGCGCGCCGCTTTCATCGAACAGATACACACGGTATAAAAGTACGCACATCTTTTCACCGATCTCCACATGTCGCCGTTCGAGTGAACGGTGCGTCGTCAGACGGACGCCCTTTACACGAAGCGTCAGCTCCAGATAGCTTCCGCGAAATACGATGCTTTCAATGACTCCCTCTTCCACAGCATTCATCATCTTTGCAAACTTCTGATTATCGCTCTTAAATGCCTCTACAAATTCCGGACGGACGATCACCTTTTTCCCATTTGGAATATCCTCATACCCTTTAAATCCCAAAAGGCTGTCCAGAATCACAGAGGTTCCTATGAATTGTGCCACAAAAGGTGTCTTCGGATTTTTATAAATGTCAATCGGACTTCCGATTTGCTCTAATTTTCCTTCATTGATAATCAAGATGTCATCTGCGACCTCGACCGCCTCTTCCTGGTCATGCGTAACAAAAATACTGGTAATACCAACCTTTTCGATCATTTCCTTTAACCATCTGCGCAGCTCCTTGCGAACCTTTGCATCAATTGCGGCAAACGGCTCATCCAGAAGCAAAAGCTGAGGATTCGGCGCAATCGCTCTTGCAAACGCTACCCTCTGACGCTGCCCCCCGGAAAGCTGGTTGGGATACCGTTTTTCCAGGCCCTCGAGACCGATCAGAGAAACCATTTCCTGCACCCGCTCGCGGATTTTCTGTTTTTCCATTTTCTGAACCTTCAGACCAAAGGCAATGTTATCATAGACGGTCATGTAGCGAAACAGCGCATAATTCTGAAATACAAAACCAATGCCCCGCTCGCTTGCAGGGACGTCATTTACCACCCTTCCTTTTATCATAACATCCCCGCCATCCTGCTGCTCCAGTCCGGCAAGTATCCTCAGAATGGTTGTCTTTCCGCTACCGCTCGGGCCAAGCAGCGCTGCCAGCTTCCCCTGTTCGATTCCGAAGCTGATATTTTTTGCCGCTTCATAGTCTTCAAATTTTTTATTTATATTTTTCAGTTCTACGTACATGACATCCTCCCCGTTTTCCTATCTGTCGTTTCTTTTTCCCCTGTATTCCACGATATTTTTCAGAATCAACATGATGAGCGCCATCCCTACCAGAAGTGACGAAACGGCAAATGCCTGCGTAATCGAATCTGCGCTTCCCGCCATATAGAGCGCGTCAATTTCCAGCGGAAGCGTAAAGGTTTTGCCCCTTGCTTTCGATACGGCATAGACTGCGCCAAATTCCCCGAATGCCCTCGCCGCACACAGAATCATCCCATAAAGAAGCCCCCATCTGATATGCGGAAACGTAATTTTTCGAAAAATCGTGAACCCGGAAGCCCCCATCATTGCAGCCGCCTCCTCTTCCTCTCTTCCCTGTGTATACAAAACCGGGATGATTTCTCTGGAAATAAAAGGAAAGGTAACAAATATGGTAGCAAGAACAACAGCAGGAACAGAAAACACAAGCGCAATGTCCGTTCCAAGGGCCTCGTTGATTCCGTCGATCACAGGCTTGGCCCAACCGCTCCGCCCAAATGTCATTATGTAGGCAAGTCCGGCAATTACTGGAGAAATGGAAAAAGGGATGTCGATCAGGGCAGATAGTACATTTTTTCCCCGAAAATCAAATTTTGTCACAAGCCACGAAGCAACAAGTCCAAACACCGTATTGACAGCAACCGCAATCACAGTAGCAATCAGTGTCACCTTCAAAGCTGACAGTGTATTTTCTGCCGTAAGCGCCGCCTGATACGACTGCAGGCCGTCTGCCAGAGCCCGAACAATCACTTCAAGCAGCGGCAGCACAAGCATCAACAGAAAAAACAAAACGCTGATTCCAATCAAGATCCATTTTACAATTTTCTGGCTGTTCTTTTTCATAAAATCTCCCCATTTTTCTACAAATATATCATGGTTCTCCTGTAGATACATATCTCCCCAATCTTTTGCGGATACCTTTCCCCGCAGATACATTAAACATTTGTCCGGCGGCTCGCGATATGCTGAATAAAATTGATTGCAAACAGCATCACAAACGACAAGATAAGAAGGACCAGCGCAATTGCCGCAGCGCCTTCGTAGTCCACATTGCCGGAATTTAGCTTCTGCATAATCACATACGAGACCACCTGCGTCCCGTTTTTCTCACTGTTTCCCGATATGTAAATGACGCTGCCATATTCCCCGATTCCCCGCGCCAGTGCCAGGCCAAATCCGGTCAGAAGCGCCGGGCGGATTTCCGGAAAGATCACCTTCCAGAAAATAGTAAGCCGGGAGGCGCCAAGCATCCCTGCGGCTTCTTCATAAGTCGCGGGCAACTTTTCCAGTACTGGCTGTATCGCTCTTACAACAAATGGAATCCCGATAAATACCATCGCAATGATAATGCCTGTCCTGGTATAGGCAATCTCGATTCCAAGCTTCTCAAACGCCCTGCCAATAGCTCCCGTATCGGAATACATTTTTGTCAGTGTAATTCCCGCAACCGCAGTGGGCAACGCAAAAGGCAGCTCGATCATACCATCCATCAGACGTTTTCCCGGAAATTCATACCGCACCAGCACCCAAGCGAGAATGGTTCCAAAAATACAGTTCAGTACTGCCGCCGCCAGCGCACAGCCGATGCTTGTGACAAATGCCTGAACGACGTTCGGCCGCACCATCAGTTCTGCAAATTCCGCGCCGGACAGCCGGAAGGAGTACGCCAGAACAGACGCCAGCGGAATCAGGATCAGCAGCGATAGCATGGCAACCGTAATTCCCATAGAAAGTCCGAATCCCGGAATAATGGATTTACGCTTTTTTATCTGTGCCCGTTTCAATGGCGCCGCCTCCTATTTTCTGTAAATTTCATCAAAAATCGCATCGTCTGCAAAAAAGTCCTGATATGCCTGATCCCAGCCTCCGAAATCATCAATCGTACAAAGATTTACAGACAGATCAAACGTATCGGAAAACTCTTTTAAAATTGTCTCATCCGACGGACGGTAGTAATGCTTTCCGGCCAGCCTCTGCGCATCTTCCGTATACAGATAATCCAGATAATCCTTTGCAATTTCCTCCGTTCCATTTTTCTCTGCATTTTCATCCACAATTGCTACCGAAGGCTCTGCCAGAATGCTGATACTCGGAGTAATCAGCTCATATTGCTCCGGATATTCTTCCAGCGCCAGAAGCGCCTCGTTTTCCCATGCAATCAGGACGTCGCCCTGCCCGTTTTCCACAAACGTCGTCGTCGCGCCCCTCGCCCCAGAATCCATAACCAGCACGTTGTTATAAAGCTTTGCCAGAAAATCTTTCATCGCAATTTCATCGTCCGCAAACTGCGTTTTTGCATACTGCCATGCAGCAAGAAAGTTCCAGCATGCCCCGCCGGATGATTTCGGATCGGGGGTAATGATCTCGACACCGTCTTTGATCAGATCCTCCCAGTCATGAATGTCTTTTTCGTTTCCACTACGCACAAGAAACACGATCGTTGACGTATACGGCGAGCTGTTTTTATCAAATTCTGCCAGCCAGCCTTCCCCAATGAGACCGGCTTTTTCAATCGAAGTAATATCATGCGCCAGAGCCAGCGTTACCACGTCCGCATCATTACCTTCAATCACAGAACGCGCCTGCGAACCGGAGCCTCCATGCGACTGTACCAACTCAATTTCTTTTCCTGTCTCTTCTTTGTAATGCTCTGCAAACAGTTCATTATAGGCCGCATAAAATTCCCGCGTCGGGTCATAAGAAACATTCGTAAAAGTAAGTACCCCATCCTCTTTTTTCCCTCCGCAGCCAACAACAGATACCACAAGACATGCAGCCGCCATTGTTAATGCCGTTCTTTTGAACATACTGTTTTTTCTTTTCATCTTTTCTTTCCCCTTTTTTCTAAACTTGTAACTATCCCCTTTGTTAATGCAAACGTTTGCATCACATTTCCATCACATTTCCAGATAAATTCAGTCATTTTCGGATTCACATAGATGATATACGAAATTTTCATCTTTTGTCAATCCGATTTCATGCAAACGTTTGCTTATCAAAAACCATACGCTTTCTGTTGCTTGTTCCGCGGTTCTGCCTTATACTTAAATTGTTACAACTACGAAACCATCGACTTATATTTATAGAAGTGTTGCTCTCAGGCACTAGATCCGTTTCGTTATCAGTCAAACACCCCGGATAAAAAGGAGAATTTTATGTCGCTAAAAAGAATTGCCGAAATGACAGGCGTATCCCCCTCAACCGTATCAAGGGTTCTGAACAACGTCTCCTCCACCTGCGCCTCCAAAGAAGTAAGGGATAAAATTTTTGCTGCCGCAAGGGAAATCGGGTATCAGCCAAACCAGAATGCACGGAATTTAAAAAATCCTTCGAAGGTATGCGAACCAGGCCGCCATGTCAGCATCGTACTGGCACGGATTAAATCTTTGGATGACGACCCTTTTTTTTATGAACTGTTCCGCAGCCTTGAAATTACCCTGTTTGAAAACCAGATGACGATCGACCATATCGTATACGCAGAAGAAACGCTCTCCAAAGACTCCACCGAACATGCGAAGAAAAAGAGGCATATTCTCAGTGATATTGCAAGCGCTCAGGGAGTCATTATTCTTGGCCGCTGTTCTACACAGCTGCTGACACAGATTTTGTCATTCAACGGCAATGTCGTCGGTATCTGGCGAAACAGTATGAACTTCCATGTTGACGAAGTCATCTGCGACGGCCAGAAGGCCGCTGAGCTTGCTATGAATCATCTGCTTTTACTTGGACACAGGAAAATTGCGTATATCGGCGACTGTTCTTACGAAAGCCGGTACGTCGGCTACTGCAATTCCCTGATCAGTCACAATCTTCCGATTAATTACGACTGGATCAGGCCAACCGACCAGACGGGTGAATCTGCAGCTTCCGCTTTTTCCGGACTAATCGACGAAGCCGGGGACTTCACGGCAGTGTTCTGCGCAAACGATGTAACTGCCATTCAAGTCCTGAAAATATTGAAGAAAAATGCACGAAAAATAAAACGAAAAGTTTCTGTCATCTCGATTGACGACATTGAAGAAAGTGAAAATACCTCGCCGTTTTTAACGACGATTCATATTCCCAGAAAAGAAATGGCCCATATGGCTGTTACCCTGCTTCTGGATCGAATTGCAAAAGGTCATACGGAAACTGTCCGAATTGAATTTCCCTGCCGCATTGTGAACCGAAGCAGCTGTTATCCGGAAATTTAAAAAAGAATGCGCAAACGCACATCCTGACGGAGACTTTTTATCATATAGGCGGCGAAGTTTCTTATTAGATAAAGTATGATAAAAAAGCTGCACGCTTTCACGACTCAAAAATCGTGAAGCTGCAGCTTCTTTTTTAATATTTTGGATTAAATTCCAGCCTGTTTCAGAAGATCCGGAACTTTGGATTCCCAGCCTAATGCCATGATATGTACACCCTGGCAGTACGGTTTGCATTCCTTGATAATGCGCGCCGCAATTTCAACGCCTGTAATACCAGCTTTTGTCTTTTCCTTATCTGCCTTCAGTTCCTCAATCATCTCATCCGGCACATGAACACCGGCTACATTGTTGTTCATGAACTTCGCCATTCCAGCTGATTTCGGAATAATGATGCCAACCTGCACCGGCTTGCCAAACTGTTTTGCTTTCTCCATGAATTTGATGAATTTCTCCGGCTCAAAAACTGCCTGTGTCTGGAAATAATCAGCGCCTGCTGCAACCTTGCGTTCCATCTTTGCAAGCTGTGCATCCACGGAGTCGCTGCACGGAGACACAACAGCGCCCTTTGCAAATTTCGGCGGTTCGCCAACCAGCTCGTTTCCGCCAAGGTCAACGCCTGCCTCCAGCTGCTTAATTGTATGAAGCAGGGAAACAGAATCCAGGTCAAATACCGGTTTTGCCTGCGGATGGTCTCCCATCTTTGTATGGTCTCCGGTCAGACACAGAACGTTGTCAATCCCCAGCATCGCTGCGCTCAGAAGATCTGACTGCAGTGCGATACGGTTCCGGTCACGACAAGTCAGCTGGAAGATCGGGGTCAGTCCCTCATCCTTCAATGCTTTACACGTTGCCAGAGAACCGAGACGCATAACGGATGACTGGTTGTCTGTTACGTTCACTGCAGTAATACCGCTTAAATAGGTCTTTGCCTCTTCCAGTACATGTTCAATATGAATTCCTTTTGGCGGTCCTACTTCTGCAGTAACTACAAATTCACCACGATCAAATAATTCACTAATTTTCATTGTACATTGCTCCAATCATTTATAAATTTTAACAGCTCCTATTTGGATACTTCCTCATCTGTTGCGTAATTGCGTACCTGCGTCGGGCATTTCAATACATCCAGGCGGCCCAGCTGTGCCAGCCGTCTGTAAATACGCTCCCAGCCGCATTCCATGTTACTGTCCACTTCGCATTTTCCGTCTTTGGAACCGCCGCACTGTCCGTTTACCAGACTCTTGGAGCAGGCAGTAATCGGGCAGATGCCGCCAGTGATATTCAGATAACATTCGCCGCACTGTTTGCAGTCATACTCTAACGGTGTGACGCCCTGGAATCCAGGCAGTGGATATGTATCGCAAGCCGCATAAACAGGCTTATCTCCCAGATACTCAGCAATCGTCTGAACGCCAACGCCGCAGGAGAATACGAGTACCGCATCAGCAGCCTCAATCGCGTCCATATATTTCTGAATGCGCAGCTTCAGGTTTTCCGGATTGCAGATGTAATCCTTTGTCATGATACCGGTCACATTTCCGCTGTCAGCCAGTTCCTTCTGGAATTCCGCTGCTTCTTTTTCCGGGAAATGAACCTCTTTGCATCCATGGCAGTTAATGATAAAAACTTTTTTACCGTCTACCAGTGATACGATCGTTTCTTTTGATTTCAATTCAGTAATTAACATATCACTTCAACTCCCTTACAGCAGCTTTCCCAGCTTTAATCTTGGTTACAATCGGAATCTTGGAGGAACAGATGTATTCGCAGCTTCTGCACTCCACACAATCCATGACATTTTTGTCCTTCATGCCCTGCCAGTTCTGCTCATCCGCATATTTCGCGAAATACAACGGCGAAAGCTCCATCGGGCAGACATCGACGCAGCGTCCGCATTTAATACATGCTACTGGCTCTGTCTGATCTGTCTCAATGGCAATAATTCCATTAGAGCCCTTCATCATCGGTACATTTACATCAGAAAGAGCAAATCCCATCATCGGTCCGCCCATCTTGATCAGAACATCATCGTCTGTCACGCCGCCGCAGTAGTCGATCAGTTCTTTTACGCTTGTACCGATCTTAACAATGAAATTGCCCGGATTCTTAATCTTTTCGCCGGTCACAGTTGCAACACGCTCAATCAGCGGCATGCCCTTCTGAATTGCATCAGAAATTGCTTTTACTGTACTGATATTGCTTACGATACAACCAACATCTGCCGGCAGCCCTCCGCTCGGCACAACTCTACCGGTCACACGCTTGATCAGCGTCTTCTCAGCACCCTGCGGGTATTTTGTTCTTGCAGGGAAAACCTCAATATTATCAATATCTGCAACCTTGGACTGAAGAAGCTCAATTGCATCCGGCTTGTTATCCTCGATTACAATCAACCCCTTTTCAGCGCCGGTCGTCTTCAGAATCGCCTTAAGGCCATAAATGATATCATCTGCAAACGCAAGAAGCACTCTGTGGTCTGCTGTCAGCATCGGCTCACATTCACAGCCATTCAGAAGAATGGTATCCACCGGCTTTGCAGGTTTCAGCTTGACACACGTCGGGAATCCGGCGCCGCCCATACCTACAATACCTGCTTCACGGACAATATCAATGATCTCATCTGGCGTAAGCTCATCTAGATTGCCCTTCGGCTGTACAGACTCATGCAGCACATCTTTTCCGTCTGATTCAATGACAACGGACGTCATCTCACAGCCCCTCGTTCCATGCATACGCGGCTCAATCGCAACAACCGTACCGCTGACGCTGGAATGAACCGGAGCGCTGATAAAGCCTGCCGCTTCTCCGATCTTCTGTCCGACTTTTACGTAATCGCCAACCTGTACAATGGGATTGGCCGGAGCCCCCAGATGCTGAGACATCTGAATCACGACAGTCTTCGGTTCCGGGAATCTTGTAAGAGCAATGTGTTCGCTGAACTCTTTCCGCTCTGACGGATGAACACCGCCATAATAGCCTGCGAATCTTTCTTCACGGATTGCTTTTACATATTCGCTCACAACTTTAACATTTACTTTGGAATAATCGCGTACCTGCACAGGCTGATGCAAAAACTCTTCCAGACGTCCCTGTTTTTCCAGCTTCTGATAAATCTTCTCCCAGGCACAGTCCTTATTCGGGTCCACTTCACATTTGCCGTCCTTGGCGCCGCCGCACTGTCCGTTGACAAGACTCTTAGAACAGTCAACGATCGGACAGACACCTCCGGTTATATTCAAATAACATTGTGCACATGCATCACAGCTTTTCTTTGTCAGGGCCATACCGTGATGTCCCGTATAATTCAGTGTATTACTCGCTGCATATACAGGTTTCTTCTCCAGATCTGCAACAGTCTGAACACCCAGTCCACAGGAGATTACAAAAACATGTTCCGTGCCTTCCGGAATCATATCCTGCAATTTTTTCTCAGTCTGGACTTTGTTGCACAAAAAATCAACCTTTGCACTGCCCGTGATTGTTTTTCCGTTTTCGGCAGCGAGTTTCTCAAATTCGCCACAATCCGGTTCGTCAACGGTCTCAAATTCCTTGAAGCACTTATTACAAGCAATTATGAACACATTGTCCTTATCGGCCAGTAGCGACACCAGTTCATCGTTGCTTTTCAGTTTATACTTGGTATAGTTCTCCAATCGCTCACCTTCCTTATGAAATTGATCTGCACACCTTTTATTTATCTGCTTTTCTTCTATTTTTTCAGCCTGTGCACTCTGAAAAAAGGAATCATCGGCAAATAAGTCAGTGGCTAAATACATACACCTCAAAGTATAACACACGATATCTGCGTAATCCAGTCAAAATATCTGTTTTTTGAGCAAAATTCAATCATTTTTTTAATTTCCGAAGAGATATTCCGCGGCCTTTCCAAGAATATCCTGATCTACAATGCCGTGCGTGTTTTCCTCGACCTTATCTCCAAAATAATTGATTGAATTTTCCAGCAGTCCTCCTACAATCTCATCCAGAAGTGCGTCCTTATCATTTGATTGCCCATTCTCATACTGCTGGCCATTCTCGTACTGCTGGCCGTTTTCGTACTGCGCCATTCTTTCCTCATAACGTGCCGACGCTTCCTCAAACGTTTCCAGATAGCAGTATATTTCCGGGTTTTCCAGGGCAAATCCGGCTCCGTAAGAAAAGCTGTACAGGTTTTCATATGCCCCCTGCGGATCCTGTGCGTATTCCGGATAGCACAGATAGTTTGTCCCTTCCCCGTCTATATAATACTGTACATTGGTTACCTGTCCTGCTTTTGCCTGTATGGTTTCCTGTACACAGATATTAAATGGCCAGAGCACGAAATCCGGCGTATATACGTTTTCCGAATTGACCAAAACGGCCTGAATCGTCTTTCCGTCTGACTCTCTTACCAGATCAAAATAGAACTGCGGGCTGACATAGTAATCTACCGTATCGGAATTTACAAGCTGTACATCCAGCACATACCCTTTGGAAGGCGCGCTCTCATCCAGAGTTCCTTCATATCCTTCGATAGGTGTGCACCTTGCAGTTCCCACGACTTCCCAGCCCTCAATTTCTTTGCTGGAAGAATCTGAAGCTGCCTGTGCGGTATTCTCCCCTGCTACCATTGTCATCATACCAATCATAAGCATTGCTGCCGCCTGTTTCATTGCTCTGTTCATCATAGCTTTTCTCCTTTTGTTTTTGTATATATGTTTCTGATTTTCCTCTTCCCTTTATAATACAGACAAAGAAAGTTCTATCTTCCCGCCCAGGCTGGTGAATTTTGTCTGATACAGTTCTGCGCTTTCCACATAATTCAGCGTGGAAAGTGCAAGAGCAACAGTATCTCCGGGATACTGGAAATCTGTAAAGCTGGAAATATAACGATTTACATCTGCCGCAGCATAGATTCCCCTTGACTGTTCATCCCAGCCCAACGCGCTAAAATACGGTTCTCTATTTTCATTGGTTCCCTGGCACAGACTGTTCATAATAAAAACAAGACTTTCTTCTGTAAAACCTTGTTCCGGAATATTCTTCGGCCCATATGCCAGCACATACAGCAATTCCGCTTTATTCAATCCGCCTTCCATAAACTGTGAAAAATCAAGCTCCTGGCTGTTCTCTACGGTGGGCACCGGGAGAGGTGCAGCCTCTGATTCTGTGGTAAGTTCTGAAACACCCTCTGTTTTTCTCTGATCCCGCTCCTGAAATGTTTCAGATTTCCGGCTATTATGCTCCTTCCACTGCATACCGCCATAAAATGCTCCGCCTGTCACACAGACCGCGGCTACGATCGCCGTTATCTTCCCTGCTGCAGTTTGTATAAATCCGGTTTTCACGGCTTTTACAGCCGTCTTTTCCGCCACACGCGTTACGTTTTTCTGCTGTATTGCTCTGCTTTTCTGCCTTTTCCAGGTTTGCAGAATTTTCCCTTCCAACGCCTTTTGACCCGCCGCGGCGCCCGCAAAGGAAGCCTCCTCATCGGAATGCACATTCTCTGTTCTTCCGAAAGAGAATCTATCAGTTCATGTACCAGTTCCCTCGTTTCCTCTCTCGTATAGGCAGTCTCCGGCTGATTTTCCAGATTCTCATCTTCCACTTCGTATGTAAATCCTTCCCCGTCTTCATTCACCGTAAGATCGGTAAATAAAACCGGATTTTTCTTTGCCAGCGCGTTTTTGGCTGTATTTGCAACGATCACGCCCAGCCATTTTTCAAAAGCCTCCGGTTCCTGAAGCTTTTTCAAATTTGTAAATGCTTTCAGATACGCATCCTGGAGCACATCTTCTGCGGCCTCTTTATTCTTCATATACTGAAGCGCCAGATAGTCATTGCTTTTCTGTCATCATTTCCGACTTCCGAACGCCAGCGCCCGTCAGCGGAAATTCTCTTTCTCCTGCAAAGTAACTCATATCCAACCGAA
This sequence comes from Blautia sp. St.27G3, assembly GCF_059728505.1. Lineage (NCBI taxonomy): Bacteria > Bacillati > Bacillota > Clostridia > Lachnospirales > Lachnospiraceae > Blautia > Blautia sp. St.27G3. The sequence continues at coordinate 1,690,208 of NZ_BAAGFO010000001.1, forward strand.
TCAGTCGGACAAACCACTGCATAACTTTGCTTTTCATAGGTATCACCTCTGTTGATTATAGATAACAGGACTTCATTGGTCAATCAATAATTAAAATACATGTGGAACCCTCCTTTTTCTGTTCTCTAAGATACAGACAGGAGCAGGCGGCAAAAAGTTTTATCAAATACTCATTTTCGTCTAAATCGGCAGACTATCCCCCACACAAAGCGCCCCATACCCCAGCTGTGAATTAGGCCAAACCACAAACCCCGGCAGCTGCCTCGCCCCTCTTCTCAAATAGGCTTTTACCTTCTCCCCATACAGATACGGGTCATTCCCCTTCACAATCCCCCACTGCATCATCAATGCAGCGCCCCCCGTCACAAACGGAGTTGCAAAAGAGGTGCCTGTCACACTGACATACCCTCCTCCGGCAGAAGCCGTCGTAATCGAAACTCCCGGGGCAACGAGATCCGGCCGTACCGGATAATCGGAATCCGGCCATCCTCTTCCGGAAAACGAAGCGTACGCATTCTGTCGGGCATCGTAAGCTCCCACAGCAATAATACGGCCAGCCGTAGAAGGAATCGTCAGCGTGGCTTCCGGCGAAGGCCGGAGGAAACGCGTCGTGCTGCTGCGTGCGCGGGAATCCGGCATCCAGATTTCATAGTCGCCGGTCACAATTCGTTCCGGAGTCAGAATAAGACTCCAGATTCCACTGTCCAGATACGTATTCTCTGGAATAAAATCAATAAAAATCTCCTGCTGAAGCTGATAGGGTGATGGGGAACCATAATAGACCAGCAACGTTACATTTCCCAGCTGATAGCGGTAAGCGCCATTTTCCCGACGTATCAGTGTTACTTGCTGTCCATCCGGATGTACCAATGTGATCCCGAATTCGTCAACATAATTCTTCCAGAGCTGAAGATTCATCGTTGTCTCAAAATCACCGATGATGAACTCTATCTCCTGTTCCCCGTTTCTGTCCTCCGTCAGCCGACCAGATACATGTCCCGCAGCGTTCCCCTCATTTCCGGTCCCGACCGCAATGACACTCCTGCCGCGGTCCGCCAGCTGGTCAATATATTCTTCCAGAAGCGATGTGCCCCTGTGGGAACCGTATACATTTCCAAAGCTGAGATTGACCGCCACTGGTTGCTCCAGACGCTGCGCCGTCCGCATTACATATTCAAGCGCCTGCATCAGCTCAGTCGTTCTGGGAAAGCCTCCCTGCCTTGGTATGCCAAGCTTCACAATCAGAAGATCACTTTGTGGGGCCACTCCCCGATATCTGCCGCCGGAAGCCCTGCCGCTGCCTGCAGCAATGCCGGCTACCTGCGTCCCGTGGCCACTGCTGTCACGCTCCGGCACAATCGCATACGCAGCTTCGCGGCTGTTCTGTGCAAGTGCCCTGTTCAAATCTTCTTTTGTATATTCGGCGCCAATCGTAAATCCTTCTGGCGGTGTGCCCACAGCACGTTCTGTCTGATCCCACAATGCCACAATACGGCTCGAACCGTCCTCATTCCGAAAATCCGGATGAAAATAATCAATTCCGGAATCAATCACTGCTACCAGTACCCCTTCCCCGAACAGTCCCATTTCTGGCGTCTGAACAGCGGAGATACACGAAGCTGCCCGTCCCTGATCCACTTCAAAATAAAGGCGTTTTGGTTTTTCCACATATTCAATCTGTGGAAGTGCAGCCAGCAATCCTACCTCTTCGGCCGGAAGCGTGACAATCGCATAACCTCCGGAGAGCCTCACCACCTGCCAGGAAGGTCTGACTACCTCCTCCAGGTTTCCGCTAAAACGTACAATTACCTCCCATGTATCATCCTCTTCATCGTATCCTGTTTCCAGAACCGGAGATTTCTCCCTCTCTTCCTGTGTGGCATCCATTGACAAATTCAGTAGATTCTCAATTTTCTGATCATCCATAAACCATTTTCCTTTGATATAAAAAACTGCCGCACAATACAATTTTCAAGACAGACAGTACCTTTCCAGAACTCTTTATGAATAGAAAACTTTCCCTCATCCTTTCATAAAAGAGTATCTGAAATTCTGCCTGTCTCAAAACATATGTATTGTACGACAGTTCTCTTCCTTTTTATAAAGTTATGTCAGATGTGATCAGAAAATTCCTTTCACGGTGCATACAGATCACGCAAAACAGATCTGCACACAGCGAACAGAAATTTCAATCATGTTCTAACACGTAGCTCCACCGATTACCGTCTTTTCAAGAATTTGCTTCTTGTCAATCTTGCTGTTCAGCAATTTATCCTGTACATAATCAAAACCCAGTCTGGCAATTGTGTCTGCAAAACGTTCTCCGGAAATACCCTCGTCACGGAAGAACAGAATTGCACGTTCTACGACATCGACAACCTCTTGCTCTGTCGCAAAAATCTGATCCAGCGGACGACCTTCAGCCACTTTTTTACCCCAGCGTCCGCCGATATATACCTTATAACCAGTCATTGATTCATTGACAGCTCCAAACGGGCACCTTCCCACACAGCGTCCGCAGTGATTACATGCTTCTGGTGCAATCTGAATCTTTCCATCCTCCACCTTTGCAACCTTGACCGGACAATTATTCTGAACCTGGCATTTCTTACAGCCCTTGCATTTCGACAGATCAATCTCCGGCACTCTCTGTCCGATAATACCAAGGTCATTCAGATCTGGCTTCACGCAATTATTCGGACAGCCGCCCACTGCAATTTTGAACTTATGCGGCAGAGAAACACCATGATAACCAATATAGTACAGCTCGTGCATCTTTTCAGAAAGCGCAAACGTATCAATCAGGCCATACTGACACGTTGTTCCCTTACAAGATACCACTGGACGTACCTTTGAACCAGTTCCTCCGGTCTCCAGGCCGGCTTCCTCGAGAAATGCAAACACTGCTTCGAGATTGTCATACGGCACTCCCTGAATTTCCAGCGTCAGCCGGGCTGTCATTGTCACCTCACCGGACCCAAACTTTTCGGCTGCCTCCGCAACCTTTCGCTGCTCTTCTGCGGTCAGTTTTCCATTGCGTGTGATCACACGTACATTAAAGACATCTTCGTACCGCTTGTCTTGCAGGCATCCTAATCCTTTTACACGCTTAATTTCTTCCGCCGAAAGCTTCTTTCCATTACGCGGAACCTTTACATCATTGAAAAATACGCCGCCCTCCAGAACTCTTGTATTGGTATAGCCATATGCTTTCAGACGGTTCTGCAAAAAGTAACCTCTTTTTCCCTTCGCACACACAAGAAGCAGCTTTGCATCCTTCTCTAATCCCTCAATTGGTCCCGTAACAGAGGAAAGTTCAATCCAACGTGCATTCGGAAGTGCCGCTACCGGCTGTACATCAAGTACCGTATAATCCTTTGCCGCGCCGGCCGCATACTCTGCCGGACTCATTGAAGAAAACATACCGTCTATTTTATTTTCCAGAATATAACATGCCGTCACAAACGGATGAATAGCTGTAGAAAACGGCGGAGCATAAGAAAAATCAAGCGTATCAAAATCATCCAGCTTCATTCCCTGCGCAATTCCCACTACTGCAATATCCGTCAGCTTATCAACTGCTCCGCCGCCAAACACCTGCAACCCCAACAGCTTTCTTGTGGAGGTCTCTGCAATCAGCTTGATCGTGAAAGAAGAAGCGCCCGGATAATAATGCGCCTTGTCATCCACCACACAGATCACAGAAGTAACCGCATAGCCTGCCGCCTTTGCCTGCATCTCTGTAAGACCCGTACGCCCGCCGTTAAGCCTCGGAAGCAAACGCACCACACCGGTTCCAAGGCAGCCGCCATATCCATTTCCAGCGCCAGTCATAGCTTTCGCCATCGCGCGGGCTGCCAGATTTGCCGTAGATCCCATCGCAGACCACTGTGCCTGGCCGGTCAACGCATTTTTCACCATTGCGCAGTCTCCGACTGCGTAAATATCCGGCAGATTCGTCTTCATCTGCCCATCCACCAGAATCGTACCTTTAAACATCTCAAGTCCGGAATTTGCCAGAAATGCAGTTGCCGGCCGCACACCGATCGCCAGAATCACAAGATCAGCCGCCAACACCCCGTTCTCAGTAATCACCTTTTCCGCCCGTTCGGTTCCCATGATGCTTTTGAGACTTGTAGAAGTCAGAACACGCATTCCTGCTGCTTTCAACTGTTTTTTCGCGTAATCTGCCATCTCTTCATCGTACGCATTCGGCATAATCTGAGGCGCTGCATCAATCACTGTCACTTCCATTCCCTGTGCCATCAGATTTTCTGCCACCTCAAGTCCGATAAAACCTGCCCCGCACACAACAGCTTTACGACACTTTTTTTCTTCCACATAAGCACGAACAGCCACAGCATCATCCGGTGTACGTACGCAGAACACACCCGGAAGCTGCACCCCATCCACAGGCGGTGCAAACGGCGTTGCACCGGTAGCGATGATCAGCTTGTCATATGTTTCTGTAAAAGTTTCACCGGAAACTTTCTTCAGACAGACGGTCTTGTCTGTACTGTCAATCTCCGTCGCCTCACAGCCTGTAAAAATTTCCGCCCCTGTCAGCCCGGCATATTTCTGCGGTGTATTGACAATCAGCCCTTCCCTGGAAGGAATGTCCCCGCCTATGTAATAGGGAAGCCCACAACCAGCATAGGAAATATCCTCCCCCTTTGTGTACACTTTTACCACTGCGTTCCGGTCACAGCGCTTTAATTTGGCAGCCGCTTTTGTCCCTGCGGCTACGCCGCCAAGAATCACATATTTCATACCATTTTTTCTCCTTTCCTGCTCGTGCTTATGTACGCCCTCGTACTTCATTTGCTTTTCTCCCATTATAATACTTGCGATCCATAAAAGAAAATCGTAAAATATAATCTATCATATCGAAAAAATCTATATATGATGAAAGATCAGACGCTCAATTACAATACAAAAACAGCGTTATGGCTTCAAAAACTCAAATGCTACCATCCATACACTACTATTTTATGAGGAAAACAGACATGACAATCCGACATCTAAAAATATTTATCGCCGTGGCAGAAACCGGCTCCATGAGTGCCGCCGCCAACCGGCTTTATCTGACTCAGCCAACAGTCAGCCAGGCAATCCGTGATCTGGAAGACCATTATCATGTACAGCTGTTTGAACGGTTTCATAAAAAGCTGTTTATCACGGACGAAGGTCGCCAGCTGCTTAATCTCGCCCTCATGACCGTCGGTACTTTTGACAGTCTTGAACGGTCTATGCAGCATTTTCAGGAGCGGACACCCCTGCGCATCGGCTCATCTTTAACCGTCGGGACCTGCCTGATGTCAAACGTAATTACAGATATGGAGAAGGCTTATCCCAAAATAGAAATCTATTCTTTTGTCAGCAACACGACAGAAATCGAGCAAAAATTGCTCCGGCACGAATTGGATGTCGCAGTGGTGGAAGGCATCATTGAATCTCCCGAGCTGTCTGTCCTCCCGGTAGTAGAAGATTCTCTCGTTCTTGTCTGCGGAAAAAATCATGAATTCTATGGAAAAAATACAATATATGCCTCCGAATTGGAAGGCCGTAGATTTGCCATACGTGAAAAAGGCAGCGGTACACGGAAATTATTTGAACAATATCTGTCTGCCCACAACATTCACATACAGGTGGCCTGGGAGGCAAATTGCCCCCGCACAATCATAAATGCCGTGATCCACAACAATGCCCTTGCCGTTATGTCGGAAAGGCTGATCAAACATGAATGCCGCCAGCAGTCCCTGAAAATTTTCCGTTACGAAACAGGAGAATGGGAACGCTGTTTTAAGCTGGTTTATCGCAAAAAAGGAACGGATACCACGCAGAATCTCTGCCGTCCCACAGGCAGCACCCCATCCTCACCAAGCATCGAAAATCTGCGTACCGTACTGGAACGCTACCGAACCCTGAATCTTCCGGATGAAATCCCATCCTGTATCTTTAAAGATGATTAATACACCGAAAAACAGATTCTGCACCGATCGGCATCCATTGTACAGATTGTTCCCATCGGAATCGTCCCCATTGGGCGGCTGTGACCGCTGCACACATTTGCAATTACCGGTACCCGATACCCAGAAAAACGATCCTTTAGGAACTGCGTAATCTCATAGCTGGCATCATATCGTTCGTTGCTGCAATCCGCAAAATTCCCAAGCAAAATACCGCCGACCGCTTTCGTCATACCGGCCTGCTCAATCTGTGTAATCATACGGTCCAGCACAGGAATGCTCTCCTCTACATCCTCCAGAAACAGAATCTTCCCCTTTGTTTCCGGCTGGAAAAAGGTACCTGCCGAATTTGCCAGCAGCGTTAGATTTCCTCCCGTGATTATTCCTGCCGCCTGTCCCGGATGCAGCATATACATAGGATCTTCTTCAGGATTATAAAAATCATACGCTGATTCTGTCCCGCAGAGGTCAAGCGCTCTGTTCAGACTGCTTCTGCTGTAATCATCAAACCCTTTCAGCATATTGCTGATTATCATCGGCCCGTGAAACGTTACAAAATTACAGAATTTGTTGAAAATAGAGTGAAAATGTGTTGCATCACTGAAACCGATAAATACCTTCGGATGTGCCCGAATCATGTCCAGATCGAGATATTCCATCGTATGGCAGCTGCCGTATCCGCCTCTTGCGCAGATAATTCCGTCCACCTCTGGATCTGCAAACATGCTGTTTATCTCTTTCGCCCGCACGTTTCCATCTCCAGCCATAAAACCGTGAAAACTTAGCAGTTCATCCACCGTTCTTCCCAGTCTGACTTTATAACCTGCTTCCTCCAGATATGCAACTAACGCCTCTTTTTCCTCCGGTTTCACGGGCATACTCGGCGCAACCACCCCCAGCGTATCGCCTTTTCTGATTCGTTTCGGCATCCGCAGCGCTTTTTGAACCATCGTCGCTCCTTCTTTCTCTCTATATTTACTATCCACTTCTCACTGCCTGCATACACATTTCCAACTGCAAAGCGCAAAGCCAGTCTTCTTTTTGATACAATTGAGGGCACTGTAAACCGTTCAATAACTATACATAACCGCCGGAAATCCGCCGGCTATCTACCTGAGATTTACTCCGACAATGCCTCACCATAAAGATGACACGCCACATAATGCTCTTTATTGATTTTTTTCAGCTCTGGTTTTTTCTGTTCACAGATTTTCAGGCACTGCGTATATGGATGCAGCATGTGTTCATAAAGCTCATCCACCTGTGCAGCCTTGCCCTGCATGATGTCAAGTGCTTCCAGCGGTTCCCCAATAGTCGCTCCTACCGTTTTTCTCGGATCAAGGCTCGTATACGGATCTTGGAAAATCATCTGCATTCGTTTTCGATACGAACGCATCTGCTGATCATTCAAATGGCTGATATCCGTTCCGTCAAAAAAGATTTTCCCCCCTTCTTCGATATCATACAGCCTGAGCAGTGCCCGGCCCAACGTCGTTTTCCCACAACCACTCTCACCTACCAGGCCCATCGTGGTTCCTGTTTCGATGGAAAAGCTTACACCATCCACAGCTTTCAAAAAGCGCTTCTTTTCAAAAATCCCCCTGACCGCCTGCACATCACCTGATATTGTGCCAAATGTCGTTCTCAAATTTTTAATATCCAGGAGCACAGACGTCCCTTCTCCTTGCGTCCTGTCAACTTTTATTCTGGAATCTTGACTGTCTGCCATAACCTATTCTCCGATTTTTCCATTATATTCTATTATTTGTTAATCCTTGGGTCCAGCGCATCCCGTAGCCCATCCCCGATAAAATTAAAAGCAAAGATTGTAATGCTGATCGCCAAAGCCGGAAAAATCATCAGCCAGGGCTGCTGCGTCAGATACTGGATCGCATCGTTACACATCGTACCCCAACTTGCCTTTGGCACCTGAATACCGATTCTGAGGAAGCTTAAAAATGCTTCCTCAAAGATAGCGGACGGAATCAAAAACGTACCTGTCATCAGCGCTGCCACCATTGGTCCGACGTATGTGATTACAGGAAGAATAGAATTCTTCAGCGCATATTTTGTGATCACAGCAATTTCCAGAATTCCCTTGCTGCGTTCTGTCCGGATAAAATCCTGCCGCATCGTTTCCAGCATATTAGAACGCATCAAACGTGTAATGTACGCAACCTGCCCGAAGATCATACATCCCACTGGAAGAATATAACATGGCCAGCACACAGAGTACAAAACTGGGCACGGAAACATCTATTGTTGCGATCACCATCGAAATCCCATCCGCCAGATTATTCAGATAATTTCCATACTGCACAGGAAGCGGATCATTGAGCCCATACTGATCCTGGATATTTTCCAGCACTTCCGCTGGAACTTTGCGATACTGTTCCGGACTGAAAGGGCCTCCCGGAATCACATGCATCAGAAAAAATGTCAATGTAATCAGCATAAATAGAGAGAAGAACCCAGCAATGACACGCTTAAATATGTAACAAACCATATTCCCCACCTTTTCTACCACAGGTAATTGTGAAATAATTATGAAAAAAATCCCGCCGTCAGAACATTTCTATGATAAAACCTATATCCCAATCCTACCAAAAAGGGGCGCCGATATTCTGGCAGCCTTCGTCCGATTATATATATTTTAAAGGGTTCAGGAGCTGCCAATGTTTTTATTGTTATTTTGCCTGAAATGTTTTAAGATGATTACTGTTCACACAAACCTTTGTATTTCCTGTAAAGGCTGTTAGAAGACGATGGATGAAAAAGAGCCATTGTGCAGAGGCAATTTTTCTCATCTTGTTCCACCTGATGTCGCTTCTAATGAAGCACAACTTTGCCGCTTTACGAGTATACTGGAATACCTCGAAACATCCTATAAAAATTCCGGAGGTTTGCAAAATCATGGAACAAATCAGACAGGAAATTGAATCGCTTTTCCCCGAACTTCTTCAACTCCGCCATACCTTACATGAGCATCCTGAAAGAGGCACTCAGGAATTTATTACCGACAAAATCATTACCGACTGCCTCGAAAAATGGGGCATCCCATACCGTATGATTGCTGATACGGGTATCCTTGCCGAGTTAACCGGAAAATGCCCCGAAGCTCTTTCTTCTAGCTCTCACACATATGGCCGTGTGATTGGACTTCGGGCAGATATTGACGCACTGCCAATTCAAGAACCGCAAACGCATATTTGCCACTCAGCAAATCCCGGAATGATGCATGCCTGCGGTCATGATGCACATACCGCAATCTTGCTTGGAACGGCACGTCTGTTACAGCTTCATCAAGACGAATGGAACGGAACCGTAAAACTGTTCTTCCAGCCCGCAGAAGAAACCATTGGCGGCGCGCAGCGTATGATTCAGGCCGGTTGTATGGAACAGCCAACCGTTGACTATGTGGCGGGGCTTCACGTTATGCCGCAATATCATACCGGACAGATCGAAGTCAAATATGGTAAAATGAATGCCTCAAGCGATGAAGTACTCATTGATGTTTACGGAAGTGGAGCCCACGGCGCCTATCCGGATCAGGGAATCGATGCAGTCGTGATAGCATCGCATCTCGTTTTATCCCTACAGTCTCTCGTTAGCCGCAAGATATCTCCGCTAAACAGTGTGGTGTTGTCTTTCGGAAAAATCCTAGGTGGAACTGCCGGAAACATTATCTGTGATCACGTCGCGTTATACGGAACTCTGCGCACGCTCGATCCGCAAACACGCGAAGCTGCCAAACAGTATATCCGCACACAGGCTGTCGCAATCTCTGCTGCATACGGCGGCCGGGCAGAGGTCACCTTTCATTCCGGTTATGACGCATTAATCAACGACGATACACTGACTGCACTGGTAGAAGAAAATGCAGCCAGAATACTTGGCAAAGAAAATATTTTTTATAAAGAATACCCCAGTCTTGGCGTTGAAGACTTCTCCTTTTTTCAGGAAGCGGCAAAAGCCGGAGTTTTCTATCATCTCGGCTGTACCAAACCAGGACAAAGGGAAATCTACCCGCTTCACACAGCACAGTTTGAAGTGGATGATGACTGTCTGAAAGTAGGTGTACTGCTGCAATACACATTGACACGCCGCCTGCTTGAGTATACTCTGCCTGAGCCTGAAAATAACTTATCTTAAAGGTTCACAAAGATCATTAATTCAAAATAAAATAAAAGCCACAATATTTCGGCATAAAAAACGGTAACTCATTTGTGTAAACCATAAATAGGATTTCACAAATCCTGATAGAATCTCAAAAGAAAGGACATTGTACTATGAAAGTTTACATCAGCGTTGACCTGGAGGGACTTACCGGCTCGACCTCCTGGGAATCTACGAATCTCGGAGACCTGGAACACCGCGCCGTAGCAGAACAAATGAAACAGGAGGCTCTGGCCGCAGCCCTTGGCGCAGTCGATGCCGGAGCCAGTGAAGTTTATATCAAAGACGCCCATGACAGCGGTCGCAATATGGACATCACCGGTTTCCCTGCACAGTGCCGTTTTATCCGTGACTGGACGAACAGTCCGGAATCCATGATCGGAGGAATTGATTCCTCATTTGATGCCCTGCTTTTTGTTGGCTACCACAGCCCGGCAGGCATGGATGGCAATCCACTCAGCCATACCATGAATCGTGGCAACAACTACGTTAAATTTAATGGACAGCTTTGCAGTGAATTCCTCATGCATGCACTGTATGCCGCAGAACTCGGAATCCCGTCTGTATTCCTAAGTGGAGACGAAGCACTATGCGAACATGTACATACGTGGGATTCCTCCATCCGTACCGTCCCAGTCAAAAAAGGACTTGGTTACGCCACAATCAGCATCACCCCTGAGGAAGCCTGTCGGCAAATACGTAGTGCAGCCTGCGACGCCATCTTGCACAGAGACCAATGCCATCTGGAACTTCCTGAAACTCTGACCATGGAAATCTGTTATAAAGACCACGCCTGCGCCCGCCGCGCCAGCTTCTATCCTGGCGTAAAACAGACCGGTCCCTACACGGTAGAATTTACCGGAAACAGTGTCAAAGAAGTGGCTGCTGCGCGGATGTTTATCCTGTAAATTGCCCTATTCAGGTTGCTTCCATCCGTCTGTTGACGCTTGGTCCTACAAACAGCAACAAAAACAATCGTACATCACCGTGGTATGCAAAAGTCACGAAAAGACCTAGACTCAGCCTCTTTACAGGTGATGACTTCCACATTTGGAAGGAAAGATATCATATATAATTATGATCCGCGAAAACGCTTCATAACCTTATATGGTATCTTTTTTATGCAGCGATTGACTGTATATTTGAACATTTGTTGATTTTTACTCTTCCAGCAGTGTGTTGATCTTTCGGAAACTGCTCTTTCTCTGCTGTTCCATCCTGTCCCAGAGCTGTTCGGCAAGTTCTGCCAGCACATTCTCATCAAATTCGATACTGCCTTCATAGACAACCATCCCTTCCGCGATCGCCTGCTGCGCCTCCCGGTAATCCTCATAATGTTCATCCCCTTCATAAAAATCACCGCGTACGTCAATTCCGTACTGTTCACCAAAAAAAGCCGCCAGCTCTTCTTCCGTCTCCGCTGCCTTTTTTCCAAAAAAGACAGGGCCAAGCAACTCATACAAGATATCCTTTTGGCACTCTTCCAACTTCGCATCCCGTGCAAGTAAATAACTGCTGCCGTGTGTAGATGGTATCTCCTTTGTCAAGTCCAATTTTTTCCACTTCTTTTTATTTTGCATCTCCCTCATGTTCTCCTCATACATTTTATGATTATACTCATATATTATATATACTGTATCATATTGTTTGTAATTGGTCAATGTTTTTTTCTATTCACGAAATCACAATCGGTTAATCAGACCCTTTGCAGGCACTGATCAAATATTATCGCTATCTTCTCGGAACAGTCTCCTCCAAATCAAAAAAGATACCGTACTTCATCCCATCGGATGATAATACGGTATCTTTGTTTTAATCACTTATTATTATGAAATACTTTACACTGTAAATAACTGAATACTATTTACTCTTCGTTGTTTTTCCTTTGCGAAGCGCAGACTTAATCACCTTTCCCCAAATCTGGTATGCCTTTGTACTTGGATGAAGATCATCATCCGCATATAAACTAGGTCTCAGTCTATCTCCCTGCCAGTAATAAGATTCCAGGTCAATATAGTGCAGATTCTTCTTCCCAGCACAATACGCTTCCATTCTTCGGTTACAGCTTTCAATATCATCCCATGCATTGCAACGCCGCAGCGTCGGACAAATTGAAACATAATAAATCTGCGTATCTGGCAGCTTTTTCTGCAACTTTCGAATCAATTTCTGTGTCTGCTTTGCTGTCTGATATCCGCTCAGACCATCGCACCCGTTTCCGATATCGTTCGAACCGACATACAACACGATTGCTTTTGGGTTGTAGCGCACAATCAGACTTGAATAAAGCTTCTCCCAGTCAGAAACCGTCGTTCCAGCCACGCCCATATTCATGACCTCATATGGTGACAATGCAGAAGATGCACTCTTCCAAAATTCAATAGACGAACTTCCTGCAAGAATCACCTTATCCTGATTCTTAGAAACGGTAAACTGTTTCCTCAATTCTGACGGAAGATAACTTTTCGTCGCTTTATAAACCTTGACTGTACAACGATACGTTTTCCCTTTATATTTCGCTGAAATTTTACAAGTGCCTTTTGAAAGTGCCAGTACCTTTCCACTCTTGGAAACTGTGGCTACTGACCGATCTGAAGATTTCCATGTAACAGTTCCATTCGCATTCTTAAGACGAAGCTGCACGACTCGATCCACGGTTGTGGAAACCTTTGTTTTATTCAGCTGTATTTTCTTTGTGGCCGCCCCCGATGTAAAGGTAAAAATATTCATTGCACAAAACAGCATCAGCAGAAAAATTCCTGTCCTAAGCCTGCGTTTTGTCCTCTTTGTGTAATCCATCTCTCTTCCTTTGCTCCCCTTTGTTCCTCTTATTTAATACTGTACGTTCCGTGAATCACTCGTTCGGAAGCTTCCCAAAACGCACCTTGATATACGCTTCAATCGCCTCCATCGTCCCCTCAAAACCAAGCCGCTCACTGTTCAGGCATAAATCGTAATTTCTTGCGTCCGTCCACTCCTGTCCTGTATAATAGCGGTAAAAATCACTGCGGTATTTATCCGTTTTTTCTACGAACTTTTCCACGTCCCTTCCCGTGTAAGCCCGTCGTTCTACCGCCTGCTGTACACAATACTCCTTCGATGCGTGTACAAAAACGCTGACCACATTCGGATGATCCTTCAGCACAAAATCTGCGGCACGTCCAATAATCACACAGGACTCTCGCTCTGCCAGCTCCCGGATCACCTTTGCCTGGTAGTTAAAAAGATTGTGATCACTGACAAACTCATCACTGTCCGGAGCAATCAGCTTCCCTGTATACTCCGGCTGTTTGCTCTTTCCGAAGAAAAGCGGCGTCCGTTTCAGCTTCTCATCAGCCTGATTAAACAACGCCTCATTAATCCCACTTTCTTCTGACGCCATCTTGATAATCTGCTTCTCATAGCAGTTGATCCCGAGATCCTTCGCCAGCATCTCCCCAACTGTCTTACCACCGCTGCCGAAATGCCTCGCGATGGTCACAATGACATTCCCCATAAAACACTCCTCCCCTGATTATTTTTAATAAGCAATTCTTTCGAGACTACAAAGCACCGCCGCAGAGCTTCTGCGCGGTGCCCGCTTTTTTCCATTATATCACAACTACCTTTACCCGGCAAATACAAAATACATTTCTTTTCCGCAAAATAAATTAGTTTTTGCAGTAACTTTTTAGAAACTTTTTGACTACTCGCCGAGATACGCTTTCTTGATCGAATCATCATTCATCAATTCCTTCGCATCTCCCGTCATGACGATATTCCCAGTCTCCAGCACGTACGCGCGATCTGCAATCGAAAGCGCTTTCTTTGCATTCTGCTCTACAAGCAGAACCGTCGTGCCACTGGCACTTACACTCTGAATAATATCAAAGATCTCATTTACGAGAATCGGCGAAAGACCCATCGAAGGCTCATCCATCAGGATAATACGAGGATGCGACATCAGTGCACGCCCCATTGCCAGCATCTGCTGTTCACCTCCGGAAAGTGTCCCTGCAAGCTGATTTTTTCGCTCTTCCAAACGCGGAAAACGTTTGTACACTGTTTCCAGCGTTTTTTCCAGCTCATCCTTGTCTTTTCTTGTATATGCTCCCATTTTCAGGTTCTGATACACGGAAAGCTGTGCAAATACACGACGCCCCTCCGGCACATGAGCCATTCCAAGGCTTACGATTTTGTGCGCCGGAATCTTTGTGATCTCTTTCCCCTCAAACAGAACACTTCCTTTCTTCGGAGAAAGAAGACCCGTGATCGTATGCAGGATTGTTGTCTTCCCCGCGCCGTTGGCTCCGATCAGCGAAACAATTTCGCCCTCGTTTACCTCGAAGGAAATTCCCCTGATCGCCTGAATCATACCATAATAAACTTCCAGATCTTTTACTTCAAGCATTGCCATCGTTCTTTTCCTCCTATTCCCCAAGATATGCCGTAATAACCTGCGGATTTGAAAGAACGTCCGTCGTCTTTCCCTGACAGAGCACTTCACCGAAGTTCAGCACAGTCAGCTCTTCACAAATACCGGATACAAGCTTCATATCATGCTCAATCAACAAAATTGTCATGTCAAAATTATCGCGGACGAAATGGATCGTATTCATCAGCTCTTTCGTCTCATTCGGATTCATGCCGGCAGCCGGCTCGTCAAGCAGAAGGAGCTTCGGTTCTGTAGCCAGTGCCCGCGCGATCTCAAGCTTACGCTGTTTTCCATACGGAAGATTACACGCCAGATAGTCTGCGCTGCTATCCAGATCAAACACCTTCAAAAGCTCCATCGCCCTCTCGTTCATTTCCTTTTCTATCCTGCGATACGCCGGTGTCCGGAAAATGCCGGCAAAGGTCGAATATTTATGATGATTGTGCAATCCGGCCTTTACGTTATCCAGCACAGACATCCCTTTAAACAGACGGATATTCTGGAATGTTCTTGCAATCCCGGCTTTATTGATCTCTATGGTCGGCCGGCCTGTGATATCCTGTCCGTCCAAGGTAACGCTGCCCTCGCTTGGCTTATAAACGCCGGTCAGCAAATTGAATACCGTCGTCTTTCCGGCGCCGTTTGGTCCAATCAAACCGTAAAGCCTTCCTTTTTCAATCGTCAGATCAAACGCATTTACTGCACGAAGTCCACCGAAAGAGATTCCGAGATTTTTTACTTCCAACATTACTGCCATCTTACTCGCCCTCCTTCACAGACTTTTTGAAAAAACGACCCAGATAGCGTTCCCGCCATTCAAGCGCCTTCGGTGCCCAGTTAAAGAGCATCATAACAATAAGCACGATTGCATAAATCAGCATACGGTAATCTGCCAGTCCACGCAACATTTCCGGCAAAGCTGTCAGTACAACCGCAGCAATCACAGAACCTCTGATATTTCCGATACCGCCAAGCACAACAAATACAAGAGCCAGAATGGACGTATTGAAATTAAACTTGGATGCCTGCAGCGTTGCCAGATTATGGGAATACAAAGCGCCTGCCACACCGGCCAGAGCTGCGGAAACAGTAAACGCCATCAGCTTATACTTTGTAATATTAATACCAATTGATTCTGCGGCAATCCGGTTGTCACGGATAGACTTAATTGCACGACCATCCCTGGAATCAATCAGATTCAGCACAATAAACAAAGTCACTAAAATCAGAATAATACCGATCAGAAACGTCGAACTTTTGGTCACGCCCGTAATCCCCTGCGGACCGTTCAACAGTATCACACCGTCCACTTCCATTCCAAGTGAAAACTGATCTTTCATGGAAAAATGGAAGCCGTTACTGTCTTTTCCAATATAAAATACATTAATGACATTTTTAATAATCTCACCAAATGCCAGGGTGACAATCGCAAGATAGTCGCCGCGCAGACGAAGCACCGGAATTCCAATCAGGATACCAAATACGCCCGCCACTGCCGCACCGATCAAGATGGCTATAAAAAACCTTACCCCTGTATTTGCAATCACATCCGCCGTTGCCTTGGAAAAAAATGCGCTTGCAAACGCACCGACACACATAAATCCGGCATGCCCCAGACTCAGCTCGCCTGAAATACCAACCACCAGATTCAGAGAAACTGCCAGAATCACGTATACGCAGATCGGAACAAGCAGTCCCTTCATCAAACTGGAGAGGTTGCCTGTGTTCTGCAAAATCTGCACAAAAATATACGCCGCGATTACAATTCCGTATGTTATCAGATTACTTCTCAGATTTTTATTTTTTTTCATTATGTTCACCTACACTTTCTCCCGAATCTGTTTGCCAAGCAAGCCTGTAGGTTTCACAAGAAGCACAACAATCAAAACAGCAAACACGATCGCATCTGCGAGCTGTGAAGAAATATATGCCTTGCCGAGAATCTCGATAATGCCAAGCAGAATTCCGCCGATCATTGCCCCCGGAATCGAACCGATTCCGCCAAATACAGCAGCAACAAACGCTTTGATGCCAGGCATGGAACCTGTATACGGCGACAGGGAAGGATAGGAGGAACACAGCAGGACGCCTGCTACAGCAGCCAATCCAGAGCCAATCGCAAACGTCAGGGCAATTGTTCCATTTACATTAATCCCCATCAGCTGCGCTGCGCCTCTGTCCTCTGATACCGCCAACATAGCCTGGCCTGCCTTCGTCTTATTGATAAAGGTAGTCAGAGCTATCATGATTACGATACA
Source organism: Blautia sp. St.27G3 (assembly GCF_059728505.1). NCBI lineage: Bacteria > Bacillati > Bacillota > Clostridia > Lachnospirales > Lachnospiraceae > Blautia > Blautia sp. St.27G3. Next base: position 1,707,025 of record NZ_BAAGFO010000001.1, read on the forward strand.
GCTAATAATTGTAACAATCGTCTCTCCCGTAATCATCAGCGCTCCGTCCGCCAGCTTCAAATCCGGAAGCGGAACGACAGACTGAAAATTCTTCGGATTGGAACCAAAAATGAGAAGCACAATATTCTGCAGGAAATAGCTGACACCGATTGCTGTAATCAGAACTGCCAGCGGAGAAGCCGCTCCACGCAGAGGACGGTATGCGATTGCTTCAATCGTAATACCCAGCACTGTACATACCACAATCGCTACAAGAACCGCAACGAATGGATTCGCACTGTAACTTAACATCATGGTAAGAGCTGCATATCCTCCCACCATAATGACATCTCCGTGGGCGAAATTCAGCATCTTGGCGATACCGTAAACCATGGTATAACCCAATGCGATTATGGCATATACACTGCCGAGGCTGATGCCGTTAATCAAATACGATAAAAAACTCATAGGACACCTCAAATCTTGTCACACATTCTAAAACAGGGGGTTGCCTTTGCAACCCCCTGCCAGGTCAACTAATTAACAGGTCTGAAAACGCTGTATTACTCCATTCCTTTGTAAGCACCGTTTTCAATTACTACTGCCTTCGGAGCCTTTGTCGGTTCGCCGCTTGCATTCCAAGTCATGCCTGCGCCGGTAAGACCGTCAACGGTAATCTCTGTCATTGCAGTTTTCATAACGTCGCACAGATCGCTTGCTTCCATATCCGGAGTAGCGCCGGCTGCCTCAAGAGCTGCCTTCATGATGTAAACGCCATCGTATGCGTCTGCTGCGAACTGGTTCGGAACCTCTTTATACATTTCCTGATATTTTGTTACAAAGTTTACAGTCAGATCGTCCTGTGCATCTGCAGAGAACGGTGTCAGCAGCATAACGCCTTCTGCCAGAGAAGTATCAAATCCTTTTACAGAAAGGATACCGTCCATGCCGTCCACACCGAAGAAGATCGGAGCGAAATCCATGGATGCTGCCTGTGTCAGTACGAGGGAAGCCTCGTTGTAGTAGAACGGAAGGTATACAAGCTCAGCGCCTGCATCTTTTGCCTTCTGAAGCTGTACTGTAAAATCTGTCTTGCTGTCAGCTGTAAATGCTTCCTCAGCAACGATTTCGAACGGCTGATTTGCTGCCTCTGCCTTGAAGGTTGCATAGATACCGGAAGAATATACGTCTGAGCTGTCATAGATAGCTGCTACTTTGCTTGCAAGATTGTGCTCGCCGATGTATTTTGCAGATGCAGCACCCTGATCTGGATCAGAGAAACATACACGGAATTCATTATCGCCTGCTGTAATACAGTCAACTGCAGAACCTGACGGTGTAAGCAGGAACATATTGTCATTTACTGCCTCAGCTCCAACAGCAATACACGGTCCGGATGTAACGGTACCCAGCAGAAGCTGCATCCCCCAGTCTTTCAGTGTATTGTATGCATTTACAGATTTCTCCGGATCATGCTCGTCATCCTGCGGATTGAGCTCAAGCTGGTATCCGTTTACGCCGCCTGCTTCGTTAATCTCATCTACTGCGATCTGAGCTGCGTTCATTACGGCTGTACCGTAAGCTGCCGCTCCGCCGGTCATCGGTCCGATCGCACCGATCTTGAATGTGTCACCTTCTGCAAAAGCTGTTGTGGAAAGCAGCATCGCTGATGCAAGTGCAAGACTTGCCGCTTTAACAAATTTTTTCATAATACCTTACCTCCTGTTTTTTCTTGGTGCAGCTGTCAAATTCCTTTACCGTACATTGGCATTGCAACACTGTAATGGGTTAAACTGCGCCATACTGCAAATAATACTCACTTCGTCGACGTTTGTCAAGCTATTTTGCACATTTTTCAAATACATTTGTCCGTGTCGGGCGGATATCAATATGCTTTGCCCCAATATACGAGTTTTGACGCCGGTTTACCGCAAAATACACAAGTTTCAGCAATTTTTTCCTGCTCAAACGGCATACATCTTGAGGTCACTCCAATCTCTTCCTTGATCGCATCCTCACATTCCTGGCAGCCGCACCACATTGCCCTGATAAAGCCTGGCTTATGGTCTGCAATATCCTTAAATTCTTCCTTTGTTACCGCTGTATACGTATGCGCCTCACGATGCGCACGGGCACGCTCCAGCATATCCTTCTGCATCTGATCCAGAACCTCAGAAACCTTCTGTGCCAGCTCTGCAATCGGCGCTACCACTTTTTCACGTGTATCGCGGCGTACAATCACAGCCTGCCCCGCCTCGATATCCTTCGGTCCCAGCTCGATGCGAACCGGTATGCCGCGCATCTCCTGCTCAGAAAACTTCCATCCCGGACTCTTCTCTGAATCATCAAGCTTCGCACGAAGCCCAGATGCCAGAAGCGCCGCTTTTATCTCTGCTGCTTTATCCAGCACACCCTCCTGCTGCTGGCGGATTGGAATCACCATCACCTGTGTCGGAGCGATTCTCGGAGGAAGCACCAGTCCGCTGTTGTCACCGTGTACCATGATGATCGCACCGATCATGCGCGTCGTCATCCCCCAGGAAGTCTGATGCACGTGTTTTAACGTATTGTCTTTATCTGCAAACTGAATACCGAATGCCTTTGCAAAACCGTCTCCGAAATTGTGGCTCGTACCGGATTGCAGCGCTTTTCCGTCATGCATCAGAGATTCTATTGTATAAGTAGCTTCTGCCCCCGCAAATTTCTCTTTGTCTGTCTTGCGGCCTTTGATCACCGGAATCGCCAGCACTTCCTCACAGAAATTCGCATACACGTTCAGCATCTGAATCGTTCTTTCCTCTGCTTCCTCGGCGGTCGCGTGCGCCGTATGGCCCTCCTGCCACAAAAACTCTCTGGAACGCAGGAACGGTCTTGTCGTTTTTTCCCAGCGCACTACGGAGCACCACTGATTGTAAACCTTTGGCAGATCGCGATAAGACTGAATGTCATTTGCATAAAAATCACAGAACAGCGTCTCTGAAGTCGGTCTTACACAGAGCCGTTCCTGCAGCGGTTCCAGCCCGCCATGTGTGACCCAGGCTACCTCAGGTGCAAAGCCCTCCACATGATCCTTTTCCTTTTGCAGCAGACTCTCAGGAATAAACATCGGAAGATACACATTCTCCACGCCTGTTTCCTTAAACCTGCGGTCCAGCTCATGCTGAATATTTTCCCAGATTGCATACCCGGCCGGCTTGATCACCATACAGCCCTTTACGCTCGTGTAATCAATCAGCTCCGCCTTTTTTACAACATCCGTATACCACTGTGCAAAATCCTCTTCCATCGAGGTGATCGCTTCTACAAGTTTCTTTTCCTTTGCCATTGTTTTCCTCCTTAATTTTCCTGCCTTTGCTCTGCCGTGCGGCGAACGCAATTGCGCCTCGCTAGGCTTTTATCGTATGGGAGACGAAGTTTCCTAATACGATGAAAAAAACCGCTGATATTCCAATCCCTGCAAGGGACCGGAATACCGGCGGTACCACCCTTTTTAACAGCTTCGCTGTTCTCTTTCTTTTTCGTTAACGCCGAAATGCGCTGTGGTTTCCCACAGATGCTCCAAAGCCGGTTCATCCCCGCCGCCTGGAACCTCGCACCACCCGGTTCCTCTCTGAAAGGCACTCTGAGACTACTAATCTTCTTCCTTGCACAACTACTGTCGATTGTAAAAGAGGCGTAATCGTTTGTCAAGTGCTGATTTTACGCTTTTCCATCTGTCCAAGTACAATCTTCTCAGGCGTAATCGGAAGCTCCCTGAACCACACTCCACAGGCATTATGTATGGCAGCGGTCACTGCCGGAAGCGGTGTGTTAATCACAACCTCCCCGATTGACTTGGCTCCGAACGGTCCCAGCTTTTCATAGCTGCTCTCAAACTCCACCCGGATATGTCCGATATCCTGACGCGTTGGAATTTTATACTGCATCAGAGAATTTTCCAGTACCTTTCCGTCCTGATTGTACGTGATATTTTCCGTCAGAGTCATACCGATGCCCTGTAAAATACCGCCCTCCGCCTGCACGCGGGCCAGATTCGGATTAACCGGCGTTCCGCAGTCAACAGCTGCCACATACTGAATCACCTGCGTCTCACCCGTTTCCAGATCAACCTCCACCTCTGCGGCGCCAGCCATAAAAGGCGGCGGAGAAGTCGGGCACGAATGCGTATAACTGCTCTCCAGAGCAATCGTGTTGCCACACTGGGAAGCTGACGCAATCTCCGCACGGCTTACGCTTCGGCCATCCAACTCACATAAAACCCTTTCTCCGTCAAACGAAACTGCCTGTGCCTCACATCCGAGCATCCGTGCTCCAAGCGCGCAGATCTTTTCCCGCAGCTCTGTCGCCGCGTATTCCACGGCTTTCCCTGTCACAAACGTCGTACTGGAAGCATACGAACCGGAATCGTACGGTGAGGCGTCCGTATCTGCACCAAAAACAGTCACCTCATCCACACTGCATTCCAAGACTTCCGCCGCGATCTGCGCGAGAATCGTATCACATCCCGTTCCCATATCAGCCGCGCCAATCCGCAAAGTATAAAAGCCTTCATCATTGACTTTCAGTGCGGCTGAGCCGACATCCACGCCCGAAATACCGGAACCCTGCATTGCAAGCCCGATTCCGACTCCGCGCACCTTTCCGTTTCCCATGTCGCGGCACGGATATTTTTCATCCCATCCGATCATTTCTTTGACCCTTGCAATACAGCGGTCCAACGCACAGCTTGTATTTGGCTCTCCATAATATGCCATCATGGTATCCCCTTCCCGGACGATATTCTGCTCCCGCAGACGAATCGGGTCCATACCGAGCTGCTCTGCCAGCTCATTAACAGCTGTCTCTACTGCATAAATTCCCTGCGTCGCACCGTATCCCCGGTACGCCCCTGCCGACATCCGGTTTGTGTACACCACATCACTCTCAAATCGAAACGCATCCAATTTTCCATACAGGGAAATTGATTTGTGCGCGCTCAGTCCGACCGTTGTCGGCCCGTGCTCCCCATAAGCACCCGTATTGGAAAGCGTATATAAATCAATCGCCCGGATGTGCCCATTTTTCATTGCGCCAATCCGCACCTGCATTTCCATCTCATGACGCGGCGAGGAAGCAGTCATGCATTCCTTCCGGCTGAAAATCAGTTTGCTTGGTTTTTTTGTTTTCCACGTCACAAATGCGGGATAAATTTCCATCACAGCAGTCTGCTTTGCGCCAAAGCCGCCTCCAATTCTCGGTTTTTCCACACGGATCTTTGATTTCGGAATCCCGAGCGCCTTTGCCACAATACGCCTGCAATGAAAGACAATCTGCGTCGAGCTGACAATGTGCAGTCTGCCATACGTATCAATCGAACAGAACGCTCCGAAAGGCTCCATCATCGTCTGCTGGCACGCCTTTGTGTGATAGGCCCGCTCCAGGACTACGTCGCACGTGGCAAGCACTGCGTCCACGTCACCCTTCTGATCGGCATCCCGGGCGCAGAGATTCCTTTTATTGTCCGCTCCCACGTCGCACAAAGCCTCCCAGTTTTCTTCCGGATGAACAAGCACCGGATGATCCTTTGCTGTCCGAAAATCAAGAACCGCATCCAGCACCTCATATTTTACTTTAATCATGCGCAGCGCACGGTCCACACACCGCTCATTTCTGCCGGCCACAATCGCCACCGGATCTCCGACGAACCGCACATGCCGGTCAAGCAGCAGACGATCCTGCGGACTTGGCTCCGGCCACGTCTGCCCCGCCAGCGTAAAGCGCACGCCATCCTGCGGTACATCCTTCCATGTATAAACAGCCTCAATTCCTGCTGCCCTCTGTGCCGCCTCTGTATCAATTTCCGCGATAAGCGCATTCGGATGCGGACTGCGCAGCAGCTTCACTACAAGGCACTCCTCCGGCGCAAGGTCATTTACATAGACCGGCTGACCGCCAAGCAATTGCATGGCATCCTTTTTTTGAACCGGCTGATTCACTGTTTTCATGATGCACCTCCCCGCTTCTTCCATTCCAGAAAGTTTTTGATTCCACGAAGCTGTCCTTCATATCCGGAACAGCGGCAAAGATTCCCGGCCAGATATTCTTTTATCTCTGTCTCATCCGGATCAGAATTTTCCCGAAAAAGAGCCAGCGCGTTCATCACAAAGCCTGGGTTACAGAACCCGCACTGTTCTGCGCCCTGATCTGCAATAAAGGCTGTAAATTCCTTTGCCTCTTCTTGCAGTCCCTCCAGAGTCGTCACCGCATGGCCGTCTGCACGGGCAGCCAGAAAGGAGCACGACAGAATCGGTCGATCGTCCAGAAATACGGTACACAGCCCGCAGTTTGAGGTTTCGCAGCCGCGTTTTACACTCTTGCAGCCATGCGCACGCAGGAAATCAAGCAGAAGCGTATCAGGGGCAATTTCCTCGCAAATGGGGATGCCGTTTAAATGTAAAGTAAGTTGCATTGGTGTTCTCCTTATGTATTGAAATGGTTTAGAGGACGCCCCGCGGGGCTGAATTTTGAAAAAGGTTTCATATAATAAACATTTGCTATGAGTTTTATTTCCTGATTTAATTTCTGTCTGCTTCCAGGCAGGCGCGTTTTACGAGGACTTTGATAAGCTGTCGACGGTATGCGGCGCTGCCGCGCAGATTTGTTCCAACGGAAATATGTTCGGCGGCATATTCACTGAGGTATTTTGCAAATCTTTCCTCGGGCTTTATTGTTTCAGGATTCCTTTCGTGTAGCAGAGCTGGCTCTTTTACGGTAAGCAGCATTGCTCTGCCCGGTCGGGCGCCTACAGAAATATGCCAGGTATCGTTATAACAGGATACAGCGGCAGCCAGGGTTGGGAAATCGGTGCGGGTATTCCGTGCAGACTGGTATGCAAATGTTGCGGGTGTTTTTCGTATGATAACCCGGACCAGAACGTCGCGGTCCCGGCTACGGTTTACAAACTCATTCAGCGGAATGCATCCGCCTTTGTACAGCTCGACGTAACTGTCCATTGCAAGCAGCATTGTAAGAATATCTGAAAATCCAAATCTTCCAAATACGCTGCCGCCCACAGTGGCTCCATTTCGAAACTGTACACCTACTATATGACACACGCTTTCCCGGATCGCTCCGTTCGTATAGCGGTTCAGTCCCTCATGCTGTTCCAGCTGGCGCAGTGTTGTCATACAGCCAATTCGAAACTCCTGCTCGGTTTCTTCGATCTCATTCAGTCCAAGCCCGGATAAATCAATCACAGTCCGGACGTTTCGGTGTCCCATTTTTACCCAGAGCATTCCGCCGATCAGAAGGTTGCTCTTTTTCTGATTCAGCTGCCACGCCTCTTCCAGTGTTTCTACTTTCCGGTATTCTTTGCAGGTGAACATTTTTTCCTCCTGTATTCTCTACTTTTTAGCGTTCGGACGTGCCGGCCATACGGTATCATCCCCCTTCTCCGGCAGCCCTTTTCACTGTCTGAAATCAGTATAGCAAATCATTGCCTAAATTCCAATCATCTGATATAATATGCGTTGTATTTTTCAAACTATAACGCATGAGAAAATCAGAAAAAGGAGAACTGATATGCACATTTTTTCATCTAAACTACGGGCAGCTATGCTTGGTCTGTCTCTTTCGTTTTCCACACTGTTAAGCCCTGCTGCCTTCCCCGACATTCTAGTTGTATCGGCTCAGGAAACCGCCTGGCCGGTCACTGTTACGGATCAGCTTGGCCGTGAGGTAACTATCACAGAGGAACCTCAGACGCTTGTCAGCGGATATTATATTTCTACAAGTCTTCTGGTCACACTTGGTCTTACTGACAGACTCGTCGGAATCGAAGCAAAGGCGGATTCACGGCCGATCTATTCTCTCGCTGCCCCGAAGCTTCTGGAACTGCCATCGGTCGGTACAGCAAAAGAATTTGACTTGGAGGGCTGTGCAGCCCTGAATCCCGATCTCGTCGTTGTTCCGGCCAAACTCAAAGATCAGATTCCTGCCATGGAAGAGTTGGGGTTGACTGTCCTTGCTGTCCGGCCCGAAGATGAAGCAGCTCTGCTCGATGCAGTAAACCTGCTTGCTGACGCAACCGGTACGCAGGAAAAAGCAGAAGCTCTGAATACTTATTATACAGAACAGGTTGAAAGCCTTACGAAAACGCTTGCAGACTGTGACACACCTTCTGTTTATCTTGCAGGTGTCGGTTCTGTTCTCCGGGTTGCCGGAAGTGGTATGTATCAGAACACACTGATCGAGCGAAGTGGCGGTACGAACATTGCTGCTGAGCTCACTGATTCGTCCTGGGTTGATATTTCCTATGAACAGCTTCTTTCCTGGAATCCAGATGTAATTCTTCTTGCCGCAGAAGCAGAGTACACCGTAGAGGATGTTTTGAACGATGAAACACTCTCCTCCCTGACGGCTGTTGCTGACGGCGCCGTTTACCAGATTCCGTCTGCGTTCGAGGCATGGGATTCTCCTGTTCCCGGTTGTATTCTCGGTTCTTTATGGTCAGCTTCCATTCTGCACCCGGAGCTTTTTGCCCCGGAGACCTTCCAGGCTGAGGTCATTGATTTTTATGAAACCTTTTACGGATTCACTCCGGATTTGAACAGCCTGCCCTGATTTTATGCAAACAAAAATTCACGTACACAGAACCTTTTTTATTCTTATGACAGCCCTTGTTTTTACAGGGGCTGCCTTTTTCCTGTCACTTTGCACCGGGAAATACCCGCTTTCCCTTACAGTACTGTTTTCCGGTAATGAAGCGGCCCTCCGGGTTTTCCAGACGCTTCGCCTGCCGCGCACGGTCATGGCGCTCTGCGCCGGCTTCTGTCTTGGCTGCGCCGGAATGGTTTACCAGATCATTTTTCAAAATCCCCTGGCCTCCCCGGATATCATCGGTGTGTCCTCCGGAGCCAGCGTCGGGGCAGCGTCGGCCATTCTCTTTTTCCACGCTTCCCCGGCAGGTATTACTGGGTGGGCATTCGCAGGGGCACTCAGCGCGGTCTTTCTGGCATTCGCGCTCACCTCACTGACCGGACAGAAAAATCTCGCCACCATGGTGCTATCCGGCATTGCAGTAAACGCGTTGGCTCAGTCTGTACTTATGATGCTGAAATTCACAGCCGACCCGGAAAAAGAGCTGGCCTCCATCGAATACTGGATTATGGGAAGCCTCGGAAGTATCACGGCATCAAAAATTCCGGTTCCACTGATCGTCTCTGCAAGCGGAATTTTCCTGTTGTTTTTCTTCTGTCAAAAAATGCTGCTGCTCTCTTTATCTGATGACGAGGCTCGTACCCTTGGTGTCCCGGTCACGCTGCTACGCCTGTTCCTGCTTTCGCTTGCTACCCTCGTTGTCGCCGCAACGGTCAGTGTAACAGGACTGATCAGCTTTATCGGCTTGCTCGCGCCACATACTGCACGGCTTCTTCTGAAAACCAACGGTCGAGCCACCCTTTTCCTGTCCGGCCTGCTCGGAAGCGCCCTGCTCCTTACCGCTGATCTTATCGCACGCAGCACTGCCACAGAACTGCCGGTTAGTATTCTGACCTCTGTACTCGGCGCGCCATTTCTGCTTTGGATTCTTTTTCGGGAGGGGAGAACATGAAACTTGAAGTTACCGGATTTTCTGCCGGATATAAAAAACCGATTGTTTCCAACGTTTCATTTACGCTCAGATCAAAAACACTGACTGCACTTCTCGGTCCGAACGGATGTGGAAAAACAACCTTAATCAAAGGGCTCTGCCACCTGATTCCATCCTCCGGCTCCTGCATGTTGCTTCCTGATAACGGCCACGCCACGTATAATCTAATGCAGCTTAGCAGCCGGAAACTCGCACAGCACATCAGCTATATTCCGCAGAAAAGCAGTCTCTGTGCATCACTGCCGGTGTTGGACGCCGTCCTCATGGGTTTTCAGCCCTTCCTCCCCCTTCTCTCCCGAACCGGCAAATCTCACCGCGCAGCCGCTCTTTCGGCACTCGAAACAGTCGGTATGCAGGACTTTGCCACACATGATTTCTGTACTTTAAGCGAAGGTCAGAAACAGCTCTGTATATTGGCGCGAACGCTTGTCCAAAATACGAATATCCTGTTTCTTGACGAACCGGACAGCGCGCTCGATTACCCAAACCGCAACAAGATACTTAACATCCTCCAGAATATCGTGTATGATAACAACAAAGCCGGTCTTCTGATCCTGCACGACCCCTGCACAGCCCTCAACCACTGCAACCAGCTCCTTCTCATGAAAGAAGGCCGTCTCGTCAGCTCTGTGTACCCCGGTCGGGATTCTGAATCAGTTCTGTCGAAAGCACTCTCCCGACTCTACGGTCCAGTACAGGTATTCCGGCAGCACAACCAGTTTTTTCTATATCCCTTGCAACAATAAAGAATCTGTCATGTAATTAAGGAGATTTTTATGCAGCCCAAAATTCATTTGTTTCTCTGTGACGATACCGGCGAACGCTTCTTCGGCGAAGGTCCTTATCGGCTTTTGCTCCTGATTGAACAAACCGGTTCCCTGCGAAGCGCTGCCTGTGAAATGGGGATGGCTTACACAAAAGCATGTAAGATCATCCAGAGAGCGGAATCAAATCTCGGTTACTCGTTAATCGAACGAAAAACAGGTGGAAAAGGCGGCGGCGGAAGCTGCCTCACCGATCAGGCAAAGGAGCTGATGCACCAATATGAACTCTACAAAACCAGATGCCATGAGGCTAACCTCCAAATTTTCTCAGAATGTTTTCCCGGACAGTGACAGCTGTACTGCCCCAGTCGGTATTGTGGTCATGGCCTCCGGCAAAGGCCGGCGCTTTGGTACAGACGGCAAGCTCTTCGCCGATTTTCATGGCCGGCCGCTCGCTGAGCCTGTCTTGAACGCTGCACTTGCCGCCCCGGCTGTGCGCAGAATTGCTGTTACGAGATCACCGGATTTCTCGCAGCTCTGCCAAAAGCTTGCCTTTCCCTGCCTCCTGCACAATCTTCCTGGCTTAAATGATACCATAAGGTTGGGACTGTCTGCGCTTATGAATTACGCGCCTTTTCCGCGTGTTTCTTCCATGCAGCTTGACGGATGCTTATTTTTGCAGAGTGATCAGCCGTTTTTAACGGCCAGCAGTATCAAAAAAATAATTATCGCCTTTTCCCGCGAACCACGCTTTATTTACCGGCTCGCCTGCGGTTCCGACGTCGGCAGCCCCGTATTGTTTCCCTCAAAGTTTTTTCCCGATCTGCTGTCGCTTCCAGATAACTGCGGCGGTAGCTTTATCATCCGAAAGCATACAACTCTTGTCCGAACTGTGCAGGCGGCAACCCCTTACGAACTGCTCGATGCAGACACGCAAGAGGAACTCGACGCGCTCAAAACCCTCCCATGGCAATAACTTTGTTGTCATCCACAACACTGCTTTTTGCTCATAAAAACTAATCATCACAATAAGGAGTAATCATGAAAATTCTCGGCCTTCAAAAGCTTACCCTTCTGGATTTTCCGGATCATATGGCTGCCATCGTATTTCTCGGCGGCTGCAATTTTCGCTGTCCCTTCTGTCAGAACAGTTCTCTGGTTCTTACGCCAAATACGCTTTCTGCCATCAGCCAGGAAGAATTTTTTGCCTTTTTACAAAAGCGTTCCGGTATTCTGGAAGGTATCTGCGTAACTGGCGGTGAACCGACGCTTTACCCAAATCTTCCGGATTTTCTGGCTTCCATAAAATCAGCGGGATACCTGGTCAAACTGGATACAAATGGCTCGAACCCGAAAATGCTGGAAGAACTACTGCGAAAAAAACTTGTCGACTATGTAGCCATGGACATTAAGGCCGGACGCACAAACTATGCCAGGGTCTGCGGACTTACCGACAGCGCCCGAGCCTCCTGCCTCCTTGAAAAAGTTTCCCTTTCCGTGGAACTTTTAAAAAGCGTTGCCACTGACTACGAGTTCCGCACCACCGCAGTCAAAGGACTGCATACCAGGGCAGACTTTGAAGACATCGGCGTCTGGCTTTCCGGCTGTAAAAAGTATTATCTGCAATCCTTCCGGGACTGTCCGGAGATTCTGTTGCAGAACCATTCCTTTGCTGCCTTTTCCCAGCCCGAACTTCTGGAATTTTTGAGCTGTCTGCAAAAAGAAATCCCCCAGGCCTGCCTGCGGGATCCCCAACCGGATAACATTTAACTTCAAACGTTCTAACTGTTACACTTTCTCAGATTGCTGCACCAGTAGCCGAACAGCTTACCACACTCCAGCCTTTTTGACGGCTTAAAATGCTCAAATCCAAACATCCGCGCCATATACTGCTCCTGTGAATTCTGGATACCCGGAACACCGAGGACGTACTCTCCATCCTCCATGATGCCGAGCAGTAAATGGCGATACTGGTAAAATCCATGCTGTAAAAAGCTGCTTCTTCCCACCTGCCATTTTTCCTGCTGCAAACGTGTAATATCACAGGGAAGAATCATAACGCAGTCTGTAAGCTCCGTATCCGTAAATGGCTGAACATGTGAACGAATCTGAAACAGCTCACTCATTGCATCCAGTCTGACGCCAGTCTCTTTCTCCTCATCCCTCTTTTCTACGATTGGAGTATTTTCCCGGAAATCATCCCTGACCTGTCCTTCCCTCGGCATGCATGTTTGCATGAACCCTTCATTTTCGCTTGGCTCTTCCTCTAGCCTCTCCTGCATGAGCCCTTCATTTTCGCTTGGCTCTTCCCCCAGGCTCTCCTGCATGACGCCTTCATTTTCGTTTGGCTCTTCCTGCATACGCGCTTCCCTCTGCTCCCCCGCTATGCTTTCCTGCATAACTTCTTCGCTCTGCTCTTCGCGCACGCTCTCATTGCTTTGTTCTTCGGGCAGCACAACCATCGGTGTTACCGCTTCAATCCTGCCTTCCAGTTCGGCCTGCATCAGCTCCGATTCCGTGTTTTCCTGCTCTTCTTCTGACGGTTCTGCCTCCGGCAGTTCCAAAACAAAGTGCTCTGGTTGCAGCTGCTCGTCATCCCATACAGTCCAGATGCTGCGTCCGCTTCCATCCATTATATGGATTCCCGACAAATCCTCGAGACCGTAACCATTTTCTCCGATCGGTGCATTGGCACGATAAGCCCAGTCCTCCATATTCTGCCTCTCCGGATGGATTCTACCCATTGGCACGCCCAACAGCAATTTGTCCACTCTGACAAAACCATACACCTGTATCGGCTGATCCAGCAAGATTCCTGTATTCAGCCGAAACAGAAGGCGCCACATTCCATTTCTCAGCTCTACCTTGGCAAATCCGGCATTTTTCTGCCTTTTTCCATCTATGTACTCATAAAAATAAGCAATAAAACGTTTGTATTCCGACACCAGCGCTCACATCCTTTCCCTAGAATGTATGACGCCCTCGCAGAAAAAATGTCTTTTATTTTGTATCTCCTGCTTTCGGAATCCCGAACCAGAACTCCACGCCGTTTCCCTGATTCTCTGCACCGCAGACTCCTCCGTGCTGCGCCACAATGCTTTTTACAATATAAAGGCCAAGCCCCGTTCCCTGTCCGCTGCTTTCACTTCCCTGATAGAAGCTGTCCCAGAGCCGTTCCATATCCTTTTCGGAAATCTGCGAACCCTCATTGTAAACAGAAAAAATAATATAATTTCCACTCTCTGCAACCATGACTTTCACGTGACTCCCCTTCGGCGCATACCGGTAAGCATTCATCAGAAAATTGTTCATCGCCCGGCGCAGATTCTCCTGGTTCCCCTGAATCATACAGGCTTTCCCGCTTCCGGCACCGGCAAAATCTCCCGATTCTCCACAGCCGTTCTTCGCCTCTATGCTCTGTTCGTTCTGTCCTTCTGCTCCGCTCTCTTTGTCTGCCTCAAACTTTGCCCGGAGCTCCTGCCGTACAAACAACGGCATAAAATCTGCAAACGCCTCCTTTGCAAGCCGGCCCAAATCAAGCTGCTCCATTGAAATATCCTCAAACCCTTGCTCCACGGAAAAAATCTGCAGCATACTTTGAATCATATCATTCATCCGTCCGATTTCTTCCATAACTGAGTTACAGTAATCCTCTCTTTTTCCAGAATCATGAATCATGGGAAGCATTTCCACCTGCCCTGAAATAATAGCAAGCGGTGTCTTCAATTCATGCGAAACATTATTCACAAAACGTTTCCGGTGCTGTTCCAGCTCTACCCGCCGCAAATTCTCCTGCTGCAAAAGCTGATTAAACGTTTCCAGATCCCGAATATAATTCTGAATCTGCTGCGACATCAGATTAATACTGTCACTCAATTCATTCAGCTCACGATACTTTGTTGTCTTTTCCACACGCTCTGAAAAATCTTTGCTTGCGATCTTCCTTGCGGCCCGGGCCGCCTGCTCCACTGGCAGCCCTATACCTCTCGAGATAATCCGCACCAAAAAAGCGCCCAGCACAAGAAAAGCCAGAAGTACCAGCAAAAGTACCTGCTGTGCATATTCTGTACTGCGATTTATCTGAGTAGCTGATTCCGTAATCAAGATATAATAGGTCGCTCCATTCCAGACATGTTTTCCTCTGAGTACAACACGCCCTCCAGTTACGTTTTCATCATATTCTGCCTTCGGTTTTTCCGAATACAGCTTCATAAGATGGCTGTTCTGTGCCGTATCATTCTCCTTGCTTCGAACCTGGGCCGTTTTATTTGTCGCATATAAAAGCTCGTAGTTCTCATCCCGGATTCGGAAACGAAGATTTTTATTTTCATATTCCTCCAGCAAACCGCCGGAAAGCTCTTCCCATTCATCCTCTGCCGCCTCGTTTTTGAGCCTGTTTTCCCGCTCGCAAAGCTCCGGTATATTTTCCTGTAAAAGCAGACCATATACCTCCTCCAGCGTTTTTTTCTGCTCAGAGATATAAAGCGCCCGGGCGCCATACGCATAAAGAATACCCGCTCCTCCTGACATTACGGTAAGGAGCAGGACAATCATTACGAAAAGTCGTCTGCTAATTGTATTCATCCGCTTTTACCTCAAACCGATAGCCTGTACCATAGATTGTATCAATGTAACGCCCCGCTTTTCCGAGCTTGAGCCGAAGCTGTTTGATAATCGTATCAACCGAACGGTCCGTTCCATTATAATCAATCCCCCAGATCTCATCGAGCAGTCGGTCTCTGGTAAGTACAATCTTTTCATTCGTTGCCAGAAAAACCAGCACCTCGTATTCTCTTGGCGTCAAAATCAGAAGCTCTCCCTCCAGATATACCTTGTGTGACTTCCGGTCAATTGCCAGAATGCCGTAGGTCTTCCTCTGGCTTCCTCCGCTGGTCCGGCGCAAAAGCGCTTCTATATGAGCTTTCAGCACAGACAGCAAAAACGGCTTCACCAGATAATCGTCAGCACCAAGTGAAAATCCCCGAAGCTGATCCTCTTCGCTGCACCGCGCCGTCAGAATAATCACCGGAACATCCGACTTCTCCCTTATTTTTTCCAGTATTTCAAAACCATCCACAAACGGCAGCATAACATCCAGCAAAATCAACTGCGGCCAGTTCTCTTCCCCCTGTCCGAACAGCTCCATCGCGGCTGTCCCATCCTGCACAGCCTCCACCTCATAACCGTTCATTTCGAGATAATCCTGAATCGTAGTCCGCAGTTTCTCCTCATCCTCTACCAGCAAAATTCTGATATTTTCAAATTGTCCTTTATTCTCCATCCCATTCCCTCGCTTAGAAAATTCAGCCCATAACTTTACTTTATTGAAAAACTTTTGTAATCATTCTGTAATTAATCAAACATAAAATTGTGATGGAAATGTGATATCATAGCATTTTTTTAAAAACGGTCCATTTCACAGATAGGCACGCAAACATATTCCCGGCGATATATCTCCATTACACAGACAACTCCACCCGGCTTCCATGCATCCCTTTCTTTACATATATTTTCCGTTCGATCCGCTCCTTTAATTCGTCCACATGCGAGATAATACCGGCCAGACGCCCGCCCCCCGTCAGCTCCTGTAAAATGCGGACTGCCTGATCTAACGACTCCCGATCCAGCGAACCGAAGCCTTCATCAATAAAAACAGCATCAAGCTGCACACCTCCTGCATGCTGCTGTACAACATCTGCCAGCCCCAGGGCAAGGGCAAGCGACGCTTTGAAGGATTCTCCACCTGAAAGACTCTGCACACTGCGCAGACGGCCTGTATAATAATCAAATACATCCAGTTCCAGTCCGGTCTGACTGCGCAGGCTGTCTGCTGTCATCCTGCGTTTCAGATAATAGCGTCCACCAGACATTGTTCCAAAACGTTTATTCGCTTCCCGGATTACCTGACTGAAGTAAACAGTCTGAATATACTGTTCGAAGGCCAGTTTTTGTCGTCCCTTCAACTCACCGTTTGCCGTATCGGACAGAGAAGCAAGCATCTGGTAAGATTCCTGAATCCGTCCCAGCTTCTTTTTACTCTTTCGCAGCTGCGCCAGAATCCCTTCATCAGTCTGAAGCAGAACATGACCGATTTCCTGCTGCCTCTCAAGCGCTTCTTTTTCATGCAGAAGCTTTTCCTTCTTCTCCAGAAGCTTTTCCTTCTTCGGCCGCGCTTCCTTCTCTGTCTGTGCTTTCAAGAGCTCCAGAGCATGTGTTTCTGCCTGAATCCTGCTCTGACACTTCTCCAGTGCGGTCCGGGCGACCGAAATCCGCTCCATAATCTGACTGCTTTTTTGCGCAAGCCTTTGCACATCTTTTTCCGCTTCTGTGCGATTCTCATAAAAAAGACTGCTTTTCTGTTCCCTCCACTGCAATTCTTTTTCCTGCCTCTGCGCACGACACCGGATCAGCTCCTGCAAACACAACTCCTGCTCCTTCTGAAGCGTAGTGCTTCTTTCCTTCAGCTGCAAAAGCTCTTTCTCCAGCGCCTTTTTTTCCGTCAGAAGCAACTGTAATTCCTGCTTTCTGACACGATGCTGCTGCATAATTCCGTTCAGTTCCCAAGACTGTTCCTGCAAATATCCCCGGGCCTCCTGTTCCAGTGATTTTACCCTTCCTTCTAAAACACCTTCTCCTTCCCGGCTTTCACGATCTTCCAAATTCCAGATTCCTTCCTGGCTACACCATGTCTCCAGTGCGTTACAAATCTGCTCATATTTTCCATTTTCACTTGCCGCAATATCAGCAGCCCTCTCTGTATTAGAAAGTGCCGTATCTCTTTGCTTTGCCAGCTTTTTGAGCTCCTCCTCCGACGGTACACAAGTCTCCGCCTTTGCCGGAACCGGGTGCTCCTTCGCCCCGCACACAGGGCACGGTTTTCCTGCCTCAAGGCTCTGGGCCAGAATCCCCGCCTGCCCACTTAAAAATGCTGCTTCCAAATCTACATATTTCTTTCCGAGAACCGTACTCTCCTGCCTTGCCTGCGTAAATTCCTTCCGCGCCATGTCCCGGAGATACCCCTGCTTCCCAGCCTCCTGCAGCATTTCCTCCAATTGTTGAAGCCGCTGCTGCCGCAAAACTGCCTTTTCTTCTTCCATTTTCAGAAGGTACAGACTCTCATCAGGCCTCCCGATCGACTGAAGCCGCGATTCTCCATCTATCACAGACTCCTGAATCCTCTGCAATGTAATTTCCTGCTTTTTGATTTTCTGCTCTTCCTGCTCCTGCACGCTCGTAAGTGATGCAATAGATTCCCCCAGCTTTTCAAAAGCTTCATAGCGATTCATCTGTTCTGTTAAAACTGCCAGCCGTTCCTCCGCCTGTCTTGCCACCGGCTCCTCGCCAAGGGCTTCCTCATACTGTACCTTATATACTGCAAGCTCTTTCTGAAGCGCTTCTAAAAGTACTTGTTTTTCCTTGCGCTGTGCCTCTGTCTGCTCAAGCAGCTGCCACCTGCCAAGCTGCTCCTGAAGCATCATCCGTTCTCCTTCCAGCCCACTCAGCAGCTCTTTTCTCCTGTCCTGTCGCTTTCCTTCCTCTTGTAGCAATCCTTCAAGCGCCCGCTCCACCTCACCAACATAATAAACGGCATTCTCTTTCTTCAAAAGCGCGCGCAGCTCTTCTGCCCAACTCTGTTCTTTTTCCGGAATTCCTTCTTTCACTTCGAGCCCTTCCTTTACCCGAATCGCCTCTGTTGTCGGAGCCTGCTCCTTCCCCCCAATTTCCGCGTTCTCCGCAGCAGTCTCCTCACACTCAGGGAGCAAAATCCCCCTGATATACTGCTCTGCACTTCGCTGCAGCTCTTCATATCCACGTTTCGTCTCCAACAACCGTCTTTTCAGTTCTTTTGCAAAACTTTCATAACAGCCTGTATCAAAAATTTTCCGAAAAATCTTTCCCCGTTCCTGCGTCCCTGCGAGCAGAAGCTTCTGAAAATCGCCCTGCGCAATCATTGCAATCTGTACAAACTGACTGCGCTCAAGCCCAAGCAGTTCCTCCACTGCTTTCGTTGTCTGACGACTCCCGGAGACTACCCTGCCATCCGGATACACCAAAGAAGCATCTGCCCCCTCTTTCGTCATCCCTTCCCCCCGTGCTTTGGGGCGGATATATTCCGGATTGCGCCGGACAGTATACTGCTTTCCTCTGCACGTAAAAACAAGCTCCACATACGTTTTCTCTGTCGGAGCTGCAAAATCGGAGCGCAGCATGTCCGGCCTGCGAATATCTCCGCTCGCCTCTCCATATAAAGCAAATACAATACCGTCAAAAATTGTTGTTTTTCCGGCTCCTGTATCACCGGTAATCAGATACAAGCCATGATCTCCAAATCTTGAAAACGGTATCTCCACGCTCCCGGCATATGGTCCGAAAGCGCACATCGTCAGATATTCCGGTCTCATTTTTCTGCTCCTTTATTCCCTTTTTCTCTATTCCCTTTTTTCTTTCTTGCCCTTATTGTTTCCGCTCCCGCACGATGAAATCACAACAATGTCTTTACAAGCCGGCTTTGTTCCTCACTCATCTCCCTGCCGTTTTGCAGCATGAAAAACTCCGCAAAAAGCTCTTCCGGAGTCTTCGCATCCAGAAAAACCGTCTGTGGTCCATCCTCCATTGCCATATGATTCTTTTCAAAATCGAGCCTCATAATATTCGGATATACCTCCCGAAGTCTCCCCATTGCATCCAGTACTTCCTCCTGATCAGTCAGCGTAATATGCAGGTAATCCTTTTGATCAGCTGCCTCGTATACCGCTTTCTCCAACAGCCTGTCGATCGGCCCGCGAATTTCCCGCAACTCCCGTTTCGGCATTAATGCAATCGTCCGGATTGACACATCCTTTCCCTCACCTGCCTCAACAACCGTAACCGATTTCTGATATCCTGCCTCTGAAAAAGAATATTTTAACGGTGACCCACAATAGCGTATCGTCTCCCGCCCAACCTTCTGCGGACGGTGCAAATGTCCAAGCGCCACATAATCAAACGCATTTACGGCAGAAGCAGCCACCTGATCCAGCCCTCCTACCGAAAGCTCTTCGGAATCACATACAGACGCTCCCGCCAAAAACTGATGCATCACCAAAATATGAATCTGTTTTTCCGGTAGTTCAGCTCCGGCAAGTACGGCCTCAACCGCCTGCTGCGTCGTCTCGATTTCTTTCTCAGGAAAAAAACGTCGCACCTGCGCCGGACGCAGATATGGCAGTAACCAGATACAGACTTGCTCCATTTCCCCTGTCTGTTCTCCGAGCATACCAGCCTGCTCCATTGCCTTAGTAATCCGGCAGATTTCCTTTTTCCGCCCCTCAGCAGATTTTCGCACACAGTAACCCTGCAACGCTCCATCAAACACACGATTCATATAAATTCCGGCGTGTTCCAGCATCCCGCTTCCATAGGCAACACGTTCCGGCGAATCATGATTTCCACTGATCGCCCATACCGGAATCTCCCGTATCGCAAACTGTGACAAAAACCAGTCCACCAGCTCTACCGCCTCCGCTGATGGCAGCGGCTTGTCATACAAATCACCGGCAATCAAGATTCCATCTGGAGTATTCTCATCCGCCAGCTCTAAAATCTGCTGCAAAATATATCTCTGGTCTTCCAGCATGGAAAATCCATTTACACGCTTTCCTATATGTAAATCTGAAATGTGAAAAAATTTCATACGCACCTCCTGCTTTCTTCATCCTAACATATTTTCATGCATTGATAAAGCATAGCGTTTCAGAATGAAACCGTCAGCTAATTTCTTCTTTACGAGCTGCGTATTCTGTCGGAAGCTTTTGTCGTATGAGGAGACAAGTTCCCTATACGACAAAAAAACTGCTACGGGCCTGTGCCCGCAGCAGTTATCTAATATACTATTCTATATCTGTTTTTACAGTGCTGTTCCCTGTGCCAGCATCGCATTCGCAACCTTTTCAAAGCCGGCAATGTTTGCGCCCGTCACATAATTGCCCTCTACTCCGTAGCGCTTTGCCGCATCAGAAATTTTGATGTAAATGTCGTTCATCATACGCTGAAGCTTCTCATCCACTTCCTCAAAGGTCCAGCTCAAACGCATACTGTTCTGGCACATCTCAAGTGCGGAAGTACCAACACCGCCTGCATTGGATGCTTTACCAGGCAGGAAAAGAATTCCCTCCTCCAGGAAGAAATCGGTCGCTTCACGCGTACTCGGCATATTCGCGCCTTCCGCAACTGCAAAACAGCCGTTTGCTTTCAGGGTCTTTGCATCATCAAGATTCAACTCATTCTGCGTTGCACACGGAAGTGCAATGTCACATTTGATATTCCAGATGCCTTTTCCTTCTGTATAAACTGCACCCGGCACCATCTCCGCATACTCTTTGATTCTGCCACGCCGAACTTCTTTGATTTCCTTTACAAGATCAAGTCTGATTCCCTCCGGATCATAGACATAACCATTCGAATCGCTCATCGCTACAACCTTTGCGCCGAGCTGCTGCGCCTTCTCCGTCGCATAAATTGCAACGTTTCCAGACCCAGATACAACCACAGTCTTTCCTGCAAGCTCCTGATCATGTTCCTTCAGCATTGCGTCCAGAATGTACACAAGACCATAGCCTGTCGCCTGCGTACGTACAAGCGATCCGCCCCAGGTCAGCCCCTTGCCTGTCAGAACACCCTCATACAGGCCTCTCATTCTCTTATACTGTCCATAAAGATAGCCAATCTCTCTTCCGCCTACACCGATATCTCCGGCCGGAACATCCTGGTCTGCCCCGATGTATTTGGAGAGTTCTGTCATAAAGCTCTGGCAGAATGCCATAACCTCACGGTCAGATTTACCCTTGGGATCAAAATTAGAACCACCCTTGCCACCGCCGATTGGAAGTCCTGTCAGAGAATTTTTAAAGATCTGCTCAAATCCAAGAAACTTCAAAATACCCTGATTTACAGACGGATGGAAACGAAGCCCTCCCTTATACGGTCCGATTGCACTGTTGAACTGTACACGGTATCCCTTGTTTACCTGTATCTTTCCACTGTCATCTACCCACGGAACCTTAAAGGAAATCACCCGCTCCGGCTCAACCAGTCTCTCAAGCAGGCTGGCTTCACGATACTTCTCCTCATTCGCGTCAATGACAAGCTTCAGAGAATCCAGCACTTCCTTCACTGCCTGATGAAACTCCGGCTCACCCGGGTTCTGTGCTACGACACGCTCGTAAATCTCTTCTGTGTATGACATAAAATATGGCCTCCTTATCTGAAATAAATTTCTGCGTTATTATACAACGCACAATCCAATTTGGCAAATCCTTTTTCACGTTAATAATGAGAAGTGGCAAAATGTTTAATTATAAACGGTCCAAAGCCACTTTCTTCAGCAAATCATCCATTAATTTTCTCATTCATAGTTTTGTTCTGACAATGGTAACTGTAAGATTTATTGTCATTGCAACAATCATAGTTTCCATATTTTTCCAATTGCAAAAGGGCTGCCGCACAGCCACCTGTGCGGCACCCCCACTCTGTTTTATTCGTTTCTGTAATCCTGCAGCGCGCCAAGTGTCACATCAACCTTCTCAGAAACATACTCACCATCATGAGCTGAGCTGACTGTCAGTTTCACATCCTCGCCTGCTGCATAATAAGCCAGTATCTCCCGCAGTCCTTCCATCGAAGTAATACCGCTGCCGTCAAATTTTGTGATAACGTCTCCCTTGTTCAATCCTGCCGCCTCGGCCGGACTGTCTTCTGCCACTTCAGTAATAAAAAGTCCTTTTGGAATACCGTACAGGGAAGACATCTCATCCGTCACACTCTGCCCGGAAATGCCAATGTAAGCACGATCCTCCTCCTCAACCGTCTCGGTACGCGTCTTTTTGTTCATCAGATCCTCAAGAACCGGCTTTGCATAGGAAATCGGAATTGCGTAGCCCATGCCCTCCACGCCTGCTGCCTTGATCTTTGCTGAATTAATGCCAATCACACGACCATTCATATCGAGAAGCGCTCCGCCGCTGTTTCCGCCATTGATCGCAGCGTCCGTCTGAATCAGTTTTGTATTATCATATCCGTCCGCCTGGATCGTGCGGTTCAAAGCGCTGACGATACCAGTCGTCACAGACTGTCCATATCCAAGCGCATTTCCGATTGCAACAACCTGCTCGCCTACCAGCAGATCATCGGAGTCTCCGATCTGAGCAACCTTGATCTGGTCTCTCGTGTCATCCTTCAGGTCAGAAAGCTTCACACACACAACCGCCAGGTCGTTTTCCGGATCGGTTCCTTTTACGACTGCCTCATATACCGCGTCATCTACAAAACCAACGGTAAGCTCTGTCGCGCCTTCTACCACGTGATTGTTCGTGCAGATCAGCAATTCATCTTCATTCTGTCCGATAATAATACCGGAACCCCTGCTCTCACTCTCATACGTGTAAGTCCTGCCATTTCCAAAACCATACATGCCGTACATGCTGAACAGATCCCGTACCTCCTGCACGGATTTGTTCGTAATTGATACAACTGCCGGCATCACTTCTTTTACAATATCCGAAACCCCTGTAATCGTGCCGTCTGTTTTCTTAACCTCCGCCGCATCTACCTCCGCTGTAGACAGAAGCGTGTAACCGCCTGCCTCACTGGAAGTATTTTCTCCGTCTGCAAACCCGGTCAGTCCTGTGACCGCTGCAACCATTAAAGTTCCTGCACATAAGAAAGAAAGTAAAGTCTGCTTCTTCATATAAAATCCCTCCTGGTATATTTTGTCTGAAAAATCGGAAATTCGTTCAGAAATCAAATCTCCTATTCCCAGTCCATTGTCTCTTTGTTAGTTCAGAGTATATCCGCGCCCTTTGACAAAACTGTGATAAATATGTGGTAAATCTGTGAACTCAGTCAAAAAATACATTTTTCCGGAAACTAACGCGTAAAATTTTTTATTTATAAAATTATCTTCCATACAAAATCAATCCGAACCATGTCACAACACCGCCCCCGTTCTCAAACGCGATTCCTGCGCGCTGCGCCAATAGCGGTACCACAATACCAAATCCCTCAATACAAGGGATCATCCGATCCGGATGCCTGCACGGTCCCGCCGGGTATGCACATTCCGGACAAATTGCACAGGAATCACCTGACATTGCCAACGTCCGGAAAGAACGTTTTCGAAACAGATCACGGATTTCGCGCGTCACTTCCTCATGTCCATCTCTCGTTGCCAGCGTCTCTTCCATATTCATAATATCCTGCACTTCCGCCACTGTCGTAAAGACAAATGCACCTTCAAATTCATCACAAATCGCACGACATTCCCCAACCGTACCTACGCCTGGCGGACATGCCCAGCTTTTCCCGTAACGCGGGCACTCCTCTTTACAAATTGTACGTACCTTTTCTGAAAAAGGAATTTCCGCTTTCGCTACCCATGCATACTGAATCACAGGAAGCTCCCGCAATTCCTCTTCCAGTTCTGTTCTGATCGTGTTGTCCATCTGTTACTGTTTCCCCCTGCAAATTCTTACTGATATATCCGGCAATTTTCCGCTTTTTTTAGTATTCCAAGTATACCTGTTTTTTTCTTCAGTAGCAATACCTTCCATATCATCATAAATAAAGGAGCCCCTTACAAAATTTTTCTGCCAGACTGCGGCATTTCCGTTCGAATTTTTTAAGAAAGATTGCCTTGCTTTTTCCTGCAATCCCTGCTAACCTCATCTTGTATCATTTTTTCTAAGGACAGGTGATCTTATGCATTTTACAATAAAAGCGCTTCTTGCCGCATTCTGGCTCATTTTTGTGCCGACAGCCTCAGGAGCTTTATTTTTAAGAAAAAAAGAAAGCTTTACGCTCTGTGAAAGCTTTTTGACCGGCTATCTATTTATATTTGCAGCGACAGAACTTTTGACGGTACCCATGCTCTTTGCAGATCAGCCGCTTCATGTTCTTGTTATCTGCTATGCCGTAGTTATGTGTATTGCTACTGGTGCCGGCCTTTTCAGTATGAAAAAACGTGGTTTTTCCACATGGTTTCCCACAAAGGAAAAATTGCAGGATACCTCTTTATTTTTCTGGATGGCAGTCCTTTTAATTGCGCTCCAGGTTTTTGTCGTTGTCCGCTACGCACATCTTGATGCAGACGACGCACTTTACGTAGCTGCATCTACTACAGCGATCCATGAGGACAGCATTTTTCACGTAAACTCTTATACGGGACTTGCCTACCGTGAATTGCCGCGCAGATATATTCTGTCGCCGTTCCCGATTTTTCTGGCTGTGATCAGCCAACTGGTAGGGGGACTTCATGCGGCCATCACTGCGCACACGATTTTTCCGGCTGTCTTTCTGCCTGCTTCTTATCTGGCTTTGTACCAGCTCGTAAAAAAATGGTTTGCCAAAGATAAGGATGCCCGTGGTATTTTTCTGTTCCTCGCAGCTGTGCTCTTCTGGTTTTCTGCCTATTCCACTTACAATTCCGGCAGTTTCCAGATGATCCGTATCTGGCAGGGGAAAGCCTTGCTCGCCGCATTTATGCTGCCGCTTGTAATCTGGCTTTCCTTGTCCGTTATCATGAAAGAAAAACCGGAATATTCCTGGCTGTTATACGGCATGGCCAACCTTGGCGCCTGTCTGCTTACCTCCGTCGGTATCATTCTTACTCCGATTATGATGGGCTGCTTTACGCTGATCGCAACCATTCATTTTAAAAGTCTTCGGAGAATGGCAGCGGGCCTGCTTTGCTGTCTGCCGTCTGTGATATGCGGTGTTGCATATATTATGATTTTAGTGTTAAGGAGATATGGAATCCTATGAAAGAACTCATGACATGGATCCTTTCCAACTGGAAAATGTACTGGGAGGGCGGCTATTACCAATATCTTTTGCTTGCCGCTGTGATCTATCTTCTGGTACAAAAACGAAAGGAAAAAAATACGCGCTTCGTATTGCTCTATTCCGCGTTGCTGTTATTCATTTTTCTTTGTCCGCTCACCGCAGCCATCATCCACGCCTGTCTCGGCGATGAAGTTTACTGGAGAGTTCTGTGGCTGCTTCCTACTGTCTTCCTGATCGCGCTGGCAGCGGCAGATTTTCTGAAAAAAAGAAAAACCAAAATACAAAAGCTTATCCTGATGCTTCTTTTTTCCGCAATCATTGCCGTTAGCGGCAAAGGCATGTTCGCTGCCAACAATTTCTTTCTGGCAGACAATCCGCAGAAGGTTCCAAGCGAAGTAGTTTATCTCTGCAACCTGATCAACAACAAAGCGGCCGCAGACGGACTTGAACTAGTGCGCCTCGCCACAGATGAACATATCGGCGCATATGCCCGCGTCTATGACCCATCAATTCTGATGCCATACGGAAGACGCGGCAAAGGTTCCCTTGGAAAATACAGCCAGACACTCTACAAACAGGTCAATTCCACGGAACCAAATTTCAAACAAATTGCCAAATGTGCCAAAAAACTCAAATGCAATTTTATTATCATGGATTTGCGCGGCCAGTCGCCTATGGACACCTTTTCTGCTTACGGCTACGCAAAAATCGGAGAACTCAACAAATATACAATATTTCAGTTCATAGAACAGGGGGATGCATAATATGGCAAATTTTTGTCTGATTCTTGCATACGACGGCACACGTTACAACGGCTGGCAGCGCCAGGGCAACACTTCGGACACCATTCAGGAGAAACTGGAAAACATCCTGGAACATCTCTACGGAGAGCCGGTTGAAATCCACGGTTCCGGCCGTACCGACGCCGGGGTACACGCCCTTCGCCAGGTCGCAAACTACCACGTTCCAAGAATGCTCAGCCGTTTTTCCTGTCAGGAAATCCAAACGTATTTTAATCAGTATCTTCCTCTGGACATTCGTGTTTTGTCTGTCTCCAAAGCAGACAGCCGTTTCCATGCGCGTTTAAGCGCCGAAAGCAAGATCTATGAATACCGGATCGACTGCGGTCCGATTGCCAATATTTTCAACCGGCGTTATCTCTACCGCATCGAAGAACCGCTGAATCCCCAGAAAATGCAGGAGGCGGCCTCTTATCTGATCGGCACACATGATTTCAAAAGCTTCTGTGCCAATCGTCATATGAAAAAATCAACCGTCCGTACCATTTATGACATATCCTTTGAACTCGTGGATGGTATTTTGTATATCCGGTACTGCGGAGACGGCTTTCTGTATCACATGGTACGCATCCTCACTGGAACACTGATCGAAATCGGTATGGGTGACCTCCTCCCAACACAGCTTCCCACCATCCTCGAAAGTCAGAACCGGGCACTTGCAGGATTCACAGCACCTGCCCAGGGATTATTTCTCGTGGAGGTTCATTATCCGGAAGCAGGCGAATAATCTATATTTTTAGTTACTGCACGCGCTATTCCATATATTTTTTCAGTACCTGCCACAAAGCTGATACAGGCAGGCCAACCACTGTATTATAATCGCCCTCTATTTTTTCAATCCAGGCAGCAAACCTGCCCTGTATTCCGTATGCCCCTGCTTTATCCATAGGCTCCTTCGTATCCAGATACTGCTCGATTTCTTCTCCCGTCATCGGTAGTACATACACCTGTGTCTCTTGAAAAAATGTATGACAGTTCTTGTTGCCATTTTCCTTTATGATTACTGTGACACCGGTAAACACAGAATGCGCACCGCCCTGAAGTCCCTGCAACATTGCTCTGGCGTCTTCCCGATCCACAGGTTTCCCAAGAATACGCCCTGCATGATACACTACGGTATCTGAACCAATCACGATTCCTTCGGTAATTCTTTCTGCCACATCTTCCGCTTTCTGTCTTGAAAGCTCTTCCACTACTTCACCCGGATTCTCTTTTGTAATCATTTCCTCGCACGTGCTCGGTATCACTTCAAAATTCAGCCCGATCTGTTCCAACAGCTCTCTGCGTCTTGGCGACGCTGATGCCAGTATCAATCGTTTCATTTCATCTAATCCTCCCTTTTTCTTCTGCTATTCTTTTCGCCGAAATGTAAAACTTCTTGTCTGTACCTCCAAACTTCTTCTCAATATTTCTCTGGACAATTCCCGTTTAAAATATTACTTTAAACCAGACAGAACAACTCTTTGTATCTTTCAGCAGTCTGCCCTGTATCTTTGCATAAACAGCATCCCCGCCGGACACACGGTCAGACGGGGATTACAATACAGTCTTTAAAGAAAGGACCTGCATTTCTGTTTGTGATTATCATAAACCAAATTTTCAAAATGCTTCTTCTCCCTGGCAACCATCCCGCTGTTCATCTATGCCGCAGAATAGCTGCTTACTTGATACCGGAAACTGATATTAAAAACCGATATTGAATATTGACATGGAAACTGATATCCGATCGCACTGCGCACGGATGTAACCTAGTTAAAAACTCTATTGCCGAATGTAAACACCCTGAGACTCAATGAAATCATCCAGATCCATAATAGCCTCTTCCGCCCAGGTAGCGCTGATGTTATGCTCAGCCTGGGCTCCCTGGTTTTTCTGTTCTATCTGCACAGTCTCCTGTTTCTGTCCTCCATGTGCCCCTTGCACAGCTTCGCTTCTCTCACCTGCACGCTCCATTTGCACAGTTTCGCCTTTCTCACCCGCACGCTCCGTTTGCACAACCTTCATTTCCTCGCCTGCTTGCACAGCTCTGCCTTTCTCATCTGCACATTCCATTTGCACAACTTCTATTTCTTTGCCTGCTTGCACAACTTCTATTTCTTTGCCTGCTTGCGCAGCTTTGTTTTCCCGATCACTGTGAGTTTTCTGCACCGTTTACGCCTCCGTCCTTTTATCTCTTTTGTAATCGCCAGCAAGCCTATCAGTCATTTCCTTTCCAGAAACCTTCCTGTCCAAGCTCTGTCATCCGGATACGATCCTTAAACTGCAACTCAGGATTTTTAATGCTGACCCTTGTTCCGCCCGGCACTGAAGAGGTAATAAACGCATTCGAACCGATCACAGCGCCTTCTCCGATCACTGTCTCTCCGCCAAGAATTGAAGCCCCCGAATAAACGGTCACATTATCCTCCAACGTCGGATGCCTCTTAGCCCCCCGCAGGCTCTGTCCGCCTCTTGTCGAGAGTGCTCCTAAGGTAACGCCCTGATAAATTTTGGCACCCGAGCCGATTCTTGTCGTCTCTCCGATTACTACACCCGTGCCATGATCAATAAAAAAGTAACTTCCGATCGTTGCTCCCGGATGAATGTCAATCCCCGTAAGGCTGTGCGCATGCTCCGTCATAATCCTCGGAATCAGCGGTACCCCCAGCTGATGCAACTCATGTGCAATTCTGTTCACCGTGATCGCAAACACACCTGGGTAAGAAAAAATGACCTCATCTGTATTAAAAGCTGCCGGATCTCCATCATACGCCGCCTGTACATCGGTTGCCAGAACTGCCCGCAGCGATGGAAGCCGTTTTAAAAACTTACTCACAATCACTTCAGCCGCCTCGAGCGCATCCTCTTCACTTGCCGGTGCATGCTCAGAATGAAACAACGCCTTTGTCACCTGCTTAGTCAGGCGGTACTGAATATCTTCCAGCAATTCCCCCACATGGTATTCTATAAAATGGTCATTTAACGTCTTTGTCTCAAAAAATCCCGGAAAAACAATACTCCTGATCTTCTCCAGCAAATCAACAATAATATCGTTATTCAATCTGTGTCTCGTACTGATACTGCAAATTTCCGGATATTCCTGATAACTCTGAAGCAGTTTCCCCACCAAACGATCCATCTCTTCTTTATATGAACCCCTCATCACATCGCTCCTTTTCTTCTTTTCCCACCGCTTTCTTTATCCTATGCGGCTTCGTCCGAATGCGCGCCTATCTCATCCCGGCTCACACCACGCGCAAAGTTTCCCGCACAGTATAACACAATTTCCCATAAGATGCCAACCCTTCCACCGTCAAAAAAACGCTGCCAAATACAGGATAAAATCTCTTTCTCCCATATTTCGCAGCGACTCCGTTTTTGTCAGCAAAAGCTACTTACAGAATACAAACATTTATTGGGAATATCGGTTGCAAATCCGATACAGCAAATCTTCTGTCACCTCAAATGGTACATTGCGCAGCTTACTCTCGTTTGACATGAGGCCACTCACTGCCTTTTTCATCAATTTTTCGTCCATTTTCTCAGCTCCTAGCAGTCTGTGAATAAATGCTGTAAAATACTGCATATCCGGGAATCCGGCATAAGAAAGTATCTTTTTACGAATCATCGGTCCCGATGCCGCAAGATATCCCGGCAGAAAATAGCCGACTGCTCTGCCGTGCGGCACTCCATTCTCATACGTCAGATAATAACTCAGACCGTGCGGCAACGCCGTTCCGGTATGCGCAATGGCCATTCCTGCCAAAGTAGAGGAAAACATCATCGCATCACATTCCTGAACCGTAAGCCCGGCCCCAATCAGAACATTTTTCACACTTCTCCAAACACCCAGTCCATACTCGCAGAGCATCCGGCTAAAATCCGTCGCATTTGTATTGATATAGCTTTCAATAAAATGCCCCAGAGTATCTACTGCTGTATTCACAATAATCTCACGTTTCGTACCTAACAGATATTTGCCGTCTACCAACGCATACGCCGGATAAATTTTGTGAGGCAGACTTGCCTTAATACATGTATCATGGCGCGTCAAAATGGCATAAGGCGTGACCTCTGATCCTGTTCCGCACGTTGTAGGTACCTCAACCACCGGAAAGGCCGCATCATAATCCTGCTCCCCGGCAATATTTCTTTCGTAGAGAAATTCCGCTCCTTTATCAGAATGAGCTAGCATCAAAGCTACAGCTTTTGCCGCATCCATCGGCGAACCGCCGCCAATACCAACCACAAAGTCCACCTGTTGCTCAATGCCTGTTTCTCTGATTTCTAACACAAGCTCCACGGATGGATTTTGCTGTGTCTCATCGAATACAAAATACGAGGTTCCCTGCTTTTCAAGCGCTTCTATAACATCCTGTAGAGCTCCGTTTTCTGCTGAACTCTTTCCCGTTACAATCAAAGCCTTCCTGCCAAGACACGCCCATTCGTTTCCATGCTTTTTTACAGAATCTCTTTCGCTGTAAATCCTGGTCGGCAAATAAAAATACATCCTCTTCTCCCCGGCTTTATGCCTCATCATCTTTTGTCATTTTATGTTTTGCTGCTTGCTTATTTTCGCCTCTGCTTTCGTGTTCTCTATCCTTGTATCTATTCGACTACTTCTCCACTTTTTTCCTGTGCAACCTGAGTTCCTTCTACTACTTCTTCTTTTTCTTCCTCTGGCGCCACAGTTTCTTCTACTACCTCTTCACTTTCTTCTACCTCAGCACCTTCTTCTGCCGTTTCCGCGGCTTCTTCCACTGCTTCTGCTTCCATTGTTTCCTCTGTTGTATCATGGACTGCCGCACCGTCACTTTTTTCGGCAGACTCTGCCTCCGTTACATCCACAGAATCTACGACAATGGCATTTTCATCTGTTTCGTCCGGATTCACAACCTCCGGCATCTTATTGCCACAGTTTGAACAGAAACGCTCTTTTTCTCCTACCTCCATATTACAGCACGGACACAGAACAACACCCTTTACCTTGCGAATCTGCTCTTTCAGCTCTTCAATCAAATCACTCTTTTCATTGATCGTCTCTATTTCCGTCTCAAAACCGGAAAAAGGCGCCTCCTTGTACTGTTCATACAACTTTTTGCCGATTTCCGTATACAGATTATTAATCTGCTTTTTGGTATCGCTCACTTTGTTGTTCAGCTGTCTGACCTCATTCATTTTCTGTACTTCTTCAACGGTATCCTTACCAAACTGTTTCACCTTTTTTCCAAACATTTCAAAATTCATATTCAAATCCTCCTGTCTATTTATTATAAATTAAAGCCATAAATACTAAATCTTTATCAGAATTATTTTCTATCGCATGACCCTGACCTATCTCGATTACACAGACGTCACCTGGTCCAACCGCAATTCTCGAACCATCATGATCAACAAAAATTCCTTTGCCCTCTAATATAAAATATGGTTCTGTGTTGTCAATGTGCTCATGCCAGCCAATACTGCTTCCCGGTTTTAACCGGACAAGCGCATACATACCACCATGCCCGTTCAGTTCCTCTTTGGAGACAATATGATAAAACTCTGCCTCGCCATTGCCTCCCCGAATTCCCTGTTTTATCTCCACCTGTGTTTTTCTGACCATAAGGCCACCCCTTTCTGTATCACAGATTTTTCCCTGCCGATGCGCTGTACTGTTCCTGAACGCCACTGTTCCGGCTGGTTGCTTGTGATAAATTCATCTTAAAAAAACAGCCAGAAATTGTCAAGGCATGCAAAAAAATGTTCAGAAAAATTTAAGTACCGCAACACTTTTCCAACAAACCGCTTTTACCGATGTTTTGCAATTTTCTAATTTTATTGACAAAGCAAAACCTTTCTCCTAAAATTCTTTATGTTGGCCGTCTGGCCTTTTTTACCAAATCCATAAAACTATTTGATTTGAGGTACTTTCACATGAAATCCTGTTTAAAAGAAAATTACAATCACACGCTGTACGCCTGCTTTATCGGCTACATCATTCAGGCAATTGTAAACAACTTTGTGCCACTGTTATTTTTAACATTTCAACGGGAATATGATATTTCTCTGGAAAAAATATCGCTGCTCATTACCTTTAACTTTGGAATACAGCTTCTCGTTGACTTTCTGGCCGCAGGATTGACGGATCGAATTGGCTATCGGATCTGCGTGGTTGCCGCACAGCTCTTTTCCTGTGCAGGGCTTCTGGCGCTTGCCTTTCTGCCGGAGCTCGTGCCGGACCCATTTCTCGGCCTCCTGTCTGCTGGAATTATTTATGCAATTGGTGGAGGACTGATCGAAGTTCTGATTAGCCCGATTGTTGAGTCATGCCCTACCCGGCGGAAAAAAGCAGCGATGGGTCTACTCCATTCCTTTTATTGTTGGGGACATGCCGCAGTAATTATCCTTTCTACCTTGTTTTTTATGATTTTTGGTGTTCAGAACTGGCGCATCCTGGCTTGCATCTGGGCTGTTATTCCACTTCTGAACGCCTTGTATTTCACACAAGTACCGATTGCTTCCCTGAATGAAGAAGGTACCGGCATGACTATCCCTGCGCTTCTAAAAACCCGCAAGTTCTGGTTTATGATTGTTTTAATGATCTGTGCAGGCGCCTGTGAACAGGGAATCAGTCAATGGGCTTCCGCATTTGCTGAAGCCAGCCTGAACGTCTCCAAAACAATCGGAGACCTTGCAGGACCATGCGCATTTGCTGTCTTAATGGGGCTTTCCAGAATCATTTATGCCAAATTCAGCGAACAGCTCTCCCTGTATCATTATATGTTCTGGTGTGGCCTGCTCTGCCTCACCAGTTATCTGCTCGCGGCATGTTCTGTAAATCCGGTCCTTGGTCTTGCTGGATGTGCACTTTGTGGCCTTTCGGTTGGTGTCATGTGGCCTGGTACCTTCAGTCTTTCTTCCCGCAATATTCCCAAAGGTGGAACTGCCATGTTTGCTTTTCTGGCCCTGGCCGGAGATATCGGCTGCGCAGGTGGTCCTACCCTTGTCGGTTTCATTTCCGGACAGGCCGGAGGCAATATGAAGATTGGAATCTTATCCGGTATGATCTTTCCACTGTTCCTCATATTTACACTTTTATTTTTAATGAAAAACAGGCGCGCCGGTTAACCCGGCGCTTTCTGCTTTCCACCTTGGTAATCGCTTTAGTTACTGCCTTCGTTTTGTGTTTCACTGGTATTCACATTCACAGTGATATCCTTTCCTTTCCCAGAATCTTTCAGTGATGCGCCCATAAATCCAGCCAACAATGCTTTCACATCAATTCCAAGGGACTCACCGAGACCATCTGAAATCTGCGTCACTGTATTCAGAATATTTCCTGTCAACTGTGCGGAATCTCCGCCGTACATCCGAATGGAATCTACATTGGTGTAAGCCTCTCCCGCAGCTTTCGCAATCGACGGAAGCTGCTCAAAATATGAAGTCAAAGCCTTGAGCTGCATATCCATCTGTGCTGCTTCTCCGTACTGTTTCATCGCCTCTGCTTTTTTCAGGATACCTTCTGCCTCTGCAAGCGCTTTTGCCTGAATCGCCTCGGCCTCTGCCCTTCCTTTTGCAGCAATGGCTTCCGCCTCGGCAAGACCCGCTGCTTTGACTGCCTCCGCTTCCTGTTCCTTCGCATATTTCTCGGCCTCTGCCTTTGCTTTCTGTGCCTCGGCGCGTTGCAATGCTTCGAATTTTTCAGCCTCTGCCTGTTTCTGACGCTCATACAGCTCTGCCTCTGACTGCTTTTGTGTTTTATACAGATGTGCGTCTGCTTCCTGCTGTGCTGCATATTTTGACGCCTCTGCCTGTTTTTTCACCGTAGCTTCCAGTGATTTTTCTGTAATTGCAACCTCGCGTTCCTTTAACTCAATTGCCTTTTCCTGACGAGCAAGATTGGCATCCGCGGACGTAATTTCAATTGTCTTTCTCTGCTCTTCCTGCTGAATCTGATATGCTGCATCTGCTTCCGCTTTTTTGATATCCGAAATCTTTTTCAGTTCCGCCCTCTGCACATCAAGCTCATTCTGTTTTTTTGCAATTTCCGTGTCAGCTGCTACCTGTGCTTCATTTGCAGCCCTGGAAGCTTCCGCTCTTGCCACTGCAATTTCTCGCTCTGCATTTGCTTTTGAAATCGCTGCATCCTTGCTGATCTGCACTGTATTTTCCAATCCCAGATTTTCAATGACACCATTACGATCCTTAAAATTCTGAATGTTAAACGTTGTCAGATCAAGACCCATATCTCTTAAGTTCGGTGTCACATTTTCAATCACTTTTTCAGCAAACGCTTTTTTGTCCCCCTGGATCAATTCTTTTAGCGTTGTCTGAGAAATGATTTCTCGAATATTTCCTTCCAGAACCGGCGTAATGATTTCTCTGATCTGATCCGGTTTATATCCGATAAATTTTGATGCCGCCACTTTTAATAAAGAAGGTTGCTGAGAAACCGCTACATTTGCAACTGCATCTACCATTATATTAATGGCGTCTCTTGTAGGAATTTCATCTCTTGAAGTAAAGTCTGACTGAATATTTTCAAGTGACAAATAATCCACACGCTGTAAGATCGGAATCACAAAACAGCCTTTACCAATCACTGTTTTACAGCCTCCCGGCCCGGTCACAATCATTGCCACATTCGGTGGCGCTTTCTTATACATAACTTTCGATACAATAAGTACCAACGCAAATACTACTATTACAATCGCTGCTACGGTCAGAACCGGAATAATCCCAGACATTATATTATTTTTCATACTCTTTCTCCTTTCGCAATTCCCCAATGTCCATGCTGTTTTTCCTTATTACTCCATTATTACTCCAACTTCTGTGATAACTCTTCTCCCATACTCACCTCTCCTTTCAACAATCATTCAGGTGTTCATTTCAAAATCTTACTTTTGAACTCACTCCCATGGTAGAGCAAAAAGCTACTTTATAAATATCCGGATATTTCATCTAATATGAAAAAAAGACCTATCATGACTCAGTCACAATAAGTCTCGCCATCTCATTTGATACGGGTACACATCGCACCGTTCTGACGTTTTCAAACCCACCTTTTGGATGTTCGGCTACTCCCTTGTTGGATTGTCAAAAATATAACATTATTTTTATATTTTGTCAATATATTTATTTATTAATCTTTTATTATCTGAAAATCAAAAGAAAAAGCTAAAAAAATATTCTGCTCTCGGTAATATAATCATTGCTTATGCTGAAATGTTATCTTGGATTATTTTGCTCACTTTGTATAGATCTGCTTCTTTCACCAAAAATGATTGTTTATTTGAGGAAACGTAAAAGATAGTCGGTTCATCTATTTGAATAAGATACGCTTTTTAAACTAAGAAAATAAAAAAGCTTCTGGAAAACCAGAAGCTTTTTAAGAGGCGCGAACCGGATTTGAACCGGTGATAAGGGTGTTGCAGACCCGTGCCTTACCACTTGGCTATCGCGCCATATAAGTGACTCCTACGAGAATCGAACTCGTGTTACCGCCGTGAAAGGGCGATGTCTTAACCGCTTGACCAAGGAGCCATGTTTTTGTATCTTTTCTTAGATACTACAAAACTCCCCGAGTTGGGCTCGAACCAACAACCCTTCGGTTAACAGCCGAATGCTCTACCATTGAGCTATCGAGGAATATCTTCAGGTATATTCTGTTCTTAACATACCTTCAAAACCACATACAGGATACTATATCTTTCCGTTTTTTGCAAGTCCT
Source organism: Blautia sp. St.27G3 (assembly GCF_059728505.1). NCBI lineage: Bacteria > Bacillati > Bacillota > Clostridia > Lachnospirales > Lachnospiraceae > Blautia > Blautia sp. St.27G3. Next base: position 1,742,707 of record NZ_BAAGFO010000001.1, read on the forward strand.
TTTTTCTCTTTTCTTTCTAACCCTTCCGTTTTCGCTTCAAAAGTCTTCTTCTTCCTTTCTCCACGCTTGGATAAGCTTGCGACCTATTAGTAGCAGTCAGCTCCATGCATTACTGCACTTCCACCTCTGCCCTATCTACCTCGTGTTCTTCAAGGGGTCTTGGGATATCTCATCTTGAGGGGGGCTTCACGCTTAGATGCCTTCAGCGTTTATCCCTTCCCGACTTGGCTACCCGGCCATGCCTTTGGTAAAACAACCGGTACACCAGAGGTCAGTCCACCCCGGTCCTCTCGTACTAAGGGCAGCTCCTCTCAAATATCCTACGCCCGCGCCGGATAGGGACCGAACTGTCTCACGACGTTCTGAACCCAGCTCGCGTACCGCTTTAATGGGCGAACAGCCCAACCCTTGGGACCTACTACAGCCCCAGGATGCGATGAGCCGACATCGAGGTGCCAAACCACTCCGTCGATGTGAACTCTTGGGAGTGATAAGCCTGTTATCCCCAGGGTAGCTTTTATCCGTTGAGCGATGGCATTCCCACTTAATACCACCGGATCACTAAGCCCTACTTTCGTACCTGCTCCACCCGTCGGTGTCGCAGTCAAGCTCCCTTCTGCCTTTGCACTCTTCGAATGGTTTCCAACCATTCTGAGGGAACCTTTGGGCGCCTCCGATACCCTTTCGGAGGCGACCGCCCCAGTCAAACTCCCCGCCAGACATTGTCCCCCAACCGGTTCACGGTTGCAGGTTAGAAACCCAATAACGCAAGGGTGGTATCCCAACAGCGGCTCCATGGAAACTGGCGTTCCCACTTCTTCGCCTCCCACCTATCCTGTACATGCATTACCGGATCCCAGTGTCAAGCTGGAGTAAAGCTCCATGGGGTCTTTCCGTCCTGGCGCAGGTAACCAGCATCTTCACTGGTACTTCAATTTCACCGGATGCATTGTCGAGACAGCGCCCAAATCATTACGCCTTTCGTGCGGGTCGGAACTTACCCGACAAGGAATTTCGCTACCTTAGGACCGTTATAGTTACGGCCGCCGTTTACTGGGGCTTAAATTCAAACCTTCGCGTTGCCGCTAAGCTCTCCTCTTAACCTTCCAGCACCGGGCAGGCGTCAGCCCATATACTTCACCTTTCGGTTTTGCATAGACCTGTGTTTTTGCTAAACAGTTGCTTGGGCCAATTCTCTGCGGCCTGGTCTCCCAGGCACCCCTTCTCCCGAAGTTACGGGGTCATTTTGCCGAGTTCCTTAACAATGCTTCTTCCGTCGGCCTTAGGATTCTCTCCTCATCCACCTGTGTCGGTTTATGGTACGGGTACGATATAAGCAATAGCGGCTTTTCTTGGCACATGGCTCACATGCTTCCCTACTTGTATTCGGTCCGCCTCACGTCTTTGCCTTATGCGGGGGTTTTTCCTCCCGCACAGCTCCTTCGCTTGCACGCAGCTTTCCATTCTGCGCCCATGCTCTCCACATGCGTCCCCACAGTTCTGTTATACCGTAGTACAGGAATCTCAACCTGTTGTCCATCGACTACGCCTTTCGGCCTCGCCTTAGGTCCCGACTTACCCAGAGCAGATCAGCTTTACTCTGGAAACCTTGGATATTCGGCCGGAAGGATTCTCACCTTCCTCTCGCTACTCATTCCGGCATTCTCTCTTCCATACGCTCCACAGCTCCTTTCGGTACTGCTTCTTCGTGTATGCAATGCTCCTCTACCAATCCTTGCGGATTCCTCAGCTTCGGTGTCGTGTTTTAGCCCCGGACATTTTCGGCGCAGGACCTCTCGACCAGTGAGCTATTACGCACTCTTTGAATGTATGGCTGCTTCTGAGCCAACATCCTGGTTGTCTTCGAAATCCCACATCCTTTTCCACTTAACACGCACTTTGGGACCTTAGCTGGAGGTCTGGGCTCTTTCCCTTTTGACTACCCAACTTATCTCGTGTAGTCTGACTCCCGTACATCATCTATATGGCATTCGGAGTTTGATATTCTTCGGTAAGCTTTGACGCCCCCTAGGAAATTCAGTGCTCTACCTCCACTAGACTAATACGAGGCTAGCCCTAAAGCTATTTCGAGGAGAACCAGCTATCTCCGGGTTCGATTGGAATTTCTCCCCTACCCACACCTCATCGCCACCCTTTTCAACGGATGTGCGTTCGGTCCTCCACTACCTCTTACGGCAGCTTCAACCTGGACATGGGTAGATCACCCGGTTTCGGGTCTGCATCCACTGACTTTACGCCCTATTAAGACTTGGTTTCCCTCCGGCTCCTCACTTTCCGTGATTAACCTCGCCAGTGATCGCAACTCGCCGGACCGTTCTACAAAAAGTACGCGGTCCTACCTTAACGTAGTTCCACAGCTTGTAAACACAGGGTTTCAGGTTCTCTTTCACTCCCCTCCCGGGGTTCTTTTCACCTTTCCTTCACAGTACTATGCGCTATCGGTCACTAAGTAGTATTTAGCCTTACGGGGTGGTCCCCGCTTGTTCCCACAAGGTTCCACGTGTCTCGTGGTACTCTGGATCCCGCCATGCTTCCTTTCGTTTCGGGTACGGGTCTTTCACCCTCTTTGGATGGCTTTCCCAAAACCATTCCCCTACAATCAGAAGATCAATTATGCGGTCCGAACCCCAGGGTGCACGCACCCTGGTTTGGGCTCTTCCGGTTTCGCTCGCCGCTACTCCCGGAATCGATGTTTCTTTCTCTTCCTCCGGCTACTTAGATGTTTCAGTTCACCGGGTTCCCCTCCATACGTTATGGATTGGCGTATGGATACTGGAGCTTTCCTCCAGTGGGTTTCCCCATTCAGATATCTCCGGATCTATGGATATTTGCTCCTCCCCGAAGCTTTTCGCAGCTTATCACGTCTTTCATCGGCTCTTAGTGCCAAGGCATCCACCCTGCGCTCTTATTCGCTTAACCTGTAAATCGCGGAGAAAACACAGCTCTCGAGGTGTTTTCGTCGCTTTCTACTTTCTCACATATATAGCGTTATATGTGTGGTTGGGTTGTTTTTCTGAGTTTTCTCTCCGCAGCCTTCCCCTTTCGGTTCCTGCTGCTTTACTTGCTTGTTTCTAAGCTCAGGTTTCCCTGAACTTATCCTCGGATGTCTTGTGATGAATTCTTTCTTGTTCCATCCATTTATGATCTATAAATGTTTGTTCAATCAGATTCATCGGATATTTTTTTCTGTATGCGGTTTTCAAGGTACGTTTCTGACTGAATGTTTTATCAGCCATTTAAAACCAAAACTATTTTTGATTTTAAATCACTGGTAAAACCAGTTATCGAAACAGCACTTCCCTGCTGATTGGGTTAGCATATCGCTTTTCACAGACGTGGTATTCATCCCACTGTCATTGGATACGCCGGTATATATATCAAACAGGATTCCTCCCGTTTTTTCTTTTTTTAATCTGGCAGCCACCTACTCTCCCACACCGTCTCCAGTGCAGTACCATCGGCCGCTTAGGTCTTAACCATCGTGTTCGGGATGGGTACGGGTGTTTCCCCTAAGCGCATCGCCACCAGAAGCTTTGAGCACTTATTGAGTGCAAGTTTTGCGCCGCACGAATTTAGTGCGAAAGCTGTTCGTTGCAACTTGGCGAGGTCTTTTCGAGCCTAGTACAATCGAACTTCCTTGTCTCCCTTAATAACTCAACAGTGATACAACCTTTACTTCTCGATTCTTCCTTAGAAAGGAGGTGATCCAGCCGCACCTTCCGATACGGCTACCTTGTTACGACTTCACCCCAGTTACCAGTCCCGCCTTCGGCAGCTCCCTCCTTTCGGTTGGGTCACTGACTTCGGGCGTTACCGACTCCCATGGTGTGACGGGCGGTGTGTACAAGACCCGGGAACGTATTCACCGCGACATTCTGATTCGCGATTACTAGCGATTCCAGCTTCGTGCAGTCGAGTTGCAGACTGCAGTCCGAACTGGGACGTTATTTTTGGGATTTGCTCCAGATCACTCTCTTGCTTCCCTTTGTTTACGCCATTGTAGCACGTGTGTAGCCCAAATCATAAGGGGCATGATGATTTGACGTCATCCCCACCTTCCTCCAGGTTATCCCTGGCAGTCTCTCTAGAGTGCCCATCCATAATGCTGGCTACTAAAGATAAGGGTTGCGCTCGTTGCGGGACTTAACCCAACATCTCACGACACGAGCTGACGACAACCATGCACCACCTGTCTCCTCTGTCCCGAAGGAACGGCAGCGTTACCTGCCCGTCAGAGGGATGTCAAGACTTGGTAAGGTTCTTCGCGTTGCTTCGAATTAAACCACATGCTCCACCGCTTGTGCGGGTCCCCGTCAATTCCTTTGAGTTTCATTCTTGCGAACGTACTCCCCAGGTGGAATACTTATTGCGTTTGCTGCGGCACCGAAGAGCTTTGCTCCCCAACACCTAGTATTCATCGTTTACCGCGTGGACTACCAGGGTATCTAATCCTGTTTGCTCCCCACGCTTTCGAGCCTCAACGTCAGTTACCGTCCAGTAAGCCGCCTTCGCCACTGGTGTTCCTCCTAATATCTACGCATTTCACCGCTACACTAGGAATTCCGCTTACCTCTCCGGCACTCAAGATTTACAGTTTCCAATGCAGTCCAGGGGTTGAGCCCCCGCCTTTCACATCAGACTTGCACATCCGTCTACGCTCCCTTTACACCCAGTAATTCCGGATAACGCTTGCTCCATACGTATTACCGCGGCTGCTGGCACGTATTTAGCCGGAGCTTCTTAGTCAGGTACCGTCATTTTCTTCCCTGCTGATAGAGCTTTACATACCGAAATACTTCTTCGCTCACGCGGCGTCGCTGCATCAGGCTTGCGCCCATTGTGCAATATTCCCCACTGCTGCCTCCCGTAGGAGTTTGGGCCGTGTCTCAGTCCCAATGTGGCCGGTCACCCTCTCAGGTCGGCTATGGATCGTCGGCTTGGTGAGCCGTTACCTCACCAACTACCTAATCCAACGCGGGCCCATCTTACACCACCGGAGTTTTTCACACAGAAACATGCGTTCCCGTGCGCTTATGCGGTATTAGCAGTCATTTCTAACTGTTGTCCCCCTGTGTAAGGCAGGTTGCCCACGCGTTACTCACCCGTCCGCCACTCAGTCATTTTAAAATCCACCCGAAAGTCTCATTTAAAATGCTTCGTTCGACTTGCATGTGTTAAGCACGCCGCCAGCGTTCATCCTGAGCCAGGATCAAACTCTCTAATAAAGTGTTGTTCAATCCGGTCAGATAACGTCTTGGCTATCTTTCCTTTTACTGTTTTTAAAGGTCAGTTCCTTAGAAAAAAATCTCTTAGAATCTTTTCAAGGTTGTCTCACTGTTCAGTTATCAAGGTGCTTCTTGATCGTTTTCCTGATGATTTATCAGTTTTTCGATCTGTGACTTTTCGTCTTTTCTGTTGCCTCTCTACCGGAGCAACTCTGATATCATATCATGTCTTTTTCGGTTTGTCAACAACTTTTTTGGATTTTTTTACTTTTTTATTTCTCAACTGTTATTTTCCCTAACAGCGTGTTTTATTTTATCACCCGTTTTTTGGTTTGTCAACTATTTTTTTACTTTTTATTTTTCTTTTTTTGTATCACACCACTGCAAGGGAAAAACAACTTAATAACCGAAGAAAATGGCGATACAATCCCCATTACAGAGAAGTACCGCCTGATCACAATCATCTCTTTGCCATCAATTCCTGATCCCATGATGTAATAGCGCCCGCGTCAGCGTCCACATCAAAATCATACTTTACACCGTTAAGAATAAATTCAATTTCATAATACAAAATTCCGTCGTCCCGTTCCGCCTCAATCCACATGTCATCTGTGGCGGCTTCTGGTACCTTCTCCAAAATCAGGGCTGCGGCTTCACTGTCAGAAATAGCGGTGTCCTGCACGGGAAGCTCTCTTTGTTTCCGGTCAGACATATCATAGGATGCACTGAGAATACGCCCATCATCCAGGTCAATCTCGTATTCATACTCGTCATCATCCACCTCAAATTCTACTTCTAAAATATTCATTCCGTCATCCCGGTCATACTCTGAACGCTCACGTTTTACTTCATCCCGGGCAAAACCGGCATGCGCAAAGGCTAAGGCAATCCCCTCCTCTTCTGTGATTGTCTGCCCAGAACCATAATCCTGAATTGAAAAAGATGCTTCTCCTCTCTGCTCAAATCCTTTAACCGTCGTTTCTTTGACGGCTTCGGAAGCCAGAGCGGAAAACGCTACAAATACTGCAAAACCAAGCGGGCAGATGGTCGCTGTTAAAAATTTTTTTCTAGTCATGCTATTGTCCTCCTGCTATTCAATTGTTTACTATATTCTTTGTAATTGAAAATATAACTGCAAAAGATTAAAACAAGATTAATACAAAAAAAATTTCACTCTGTGCTCTACATTCTTTTATTAACCGGCTCTGAGGGAAGTGTAAATGTAAATATACTTCCTTCTCCTTCTTCGCTTTGTGCCTGAATACTCCCTCCGTGCGCTTCAACTATCCATTTCACCATAGATAGCCCGAGCCCTGAATGAGAAGGTTCAAAGCGGGAAGGTTCTGCCCTATAAAAACGCTCCCAGATTTTCGGCAGATTCTCCTCGGAAATTCCTACCCCCGTGTCTTTCACATACCCGGTCACACTTGTATCATCTGCGAAAAGTCCGGCCTGAATCCGTCCTCCTTCTTCCGTATAAGCGATTGCATTGTCAAACAGGTTCATCCAAAGCCGGAACAGCATTGTCTCGTCTCCCTGCAAAATAATATCTTTCTGAATATGAGTCTCCATAATGAGTCCCTTTTGCCTTGCAATCTCTCCCTGTTCTTCCATGACAGTTTGTGTTAGCAGACTAAAATCCAGTATCTCAAAACAGAGCGGCTGACGGTTCTGGTCAGCGCGGGACAAAAGCAACAGCTGAGATACAAGGCGAATCAATCCCGTTGTCCGGTCTCTGATCACCTGCAAAGCCTGTCTTTCTTCCTCGTAAAGAGCCGGATTCGCCAGACAACTCTCACATTGCGAAAGAATCACTGACAAAGGCGTGCGAAGCTCATGAGAGACGTCCGAAGTAAACTGCTTCTGGTTCTCAAAAGCTGCCTGAAGCTGAGTAAGCATCTGATCAAAGGTTTCTGCAAGGACACCGATTTCATCTCTGCTTCCTTTTAATCCAATCCTGCGTGAGAGATTTTTCTGTTCGCAGATTTCCGCTGCCGTCCGGGTAATGCGGGACACCGGACGCAGCGTGCGCTTAACCAGAGAATAACAAAGTACCGCAGACAAAATCACACTCAGAGGAAGAAGTATGAAACACAGTTTTATGAGAAGATACAACTCATTCTCCACAGCGGACACAGAACAGATTCCCCTAATATGAATCACGCCGTATTTTCTTATCTGAAATGCAGCATCAAAAATATACCACGTAGTTTCATTTAATTTTGCAGTCTGTAATGTATTTTCCTGAAAGGATACGGCAGACGTGAATCCGTATGGAATCCGTCCTGCCAGAAGAACCCCTGTTTCATCGTATGCAGACAGATAAATGCCATTTTCCACATCAGAAAAATCAGAATCTATGATTAACGTCCCTTTTTTCATTTTCACCAAATCGACGCTTTCAAAAACCCTTTCTTTCAAAACGTCGGTTGCAGATTCCAGAAACAGATCACCTCCCAGATACAAAAGTACGGTCAGTACCACGCCTGTAAGCAGCGTCATCAGCAATGTATACAGAATCGTAAGCTTCCATTTCAGGGAAATTTTTTTCATTGGTCTGGCTCCTCTCTCAGCACATATCCGGTTCCACGTACCGTATGAATCAGTTTGCTTGAAAAAGGATCATCTATCTTCTTTCGCAAATACCGAATGTACACGTCTACCATATTAGAAGAGCCGGCATAATCATAATTCCAGATATGCTGCTCGATCTGATCACGGGACAGAACGTTCCCCTGATTCATCATCAGATAACGCAGAAGCGCAAATTCTTTCGCTGAGAGGACTATCTTCTGCTCCCCTCTTGTAACGGTGTGACTGCTCAAATCCATTGTCAGGTTTCCTGCACGAAGCAGGTTCGAAAGCTGCCCACTGTGCTTACGCAGCATAACCCTAATTCGTGCCAGAAGCTCTTCAAACGCAAACGGTTTTACCATATAGTCATCTGCCCCGGCATCCAGACCGATCACGCGGTCTTCAATGCTGTCCTTTGCTGTAAGAAGAAGCACCGGAGTCCTCCGGTTTTTTTGCCGCAATGCCTTCAACACCTCCAGGCCACTCTTCTTCGGCATCATAATATCCAGCATAATTACATCGTACTCTGTACACGCAATATAGTCTATTGCCTCCTGCCCGTCAAAACAGGCATCCACACTATAAGACTGCTCTTCCAGACGTTTTTTCAGAAGGGCATTCAAATCTTTCTCGTCTTCTGCAATTAAAATCCGCAATTTCAGACTCCTTTCACTGTTCCCACAATAAATATATACTGCTGCAAATCACCTGAAAAATAAAAAGTCCTGATAACATACGTAAAACGAAAGTCCGGGAGGCGTTTCATTGCTGAAACGATTCCTCCCGGGACTTAATTTCTGGTTATTTTCCTTCTATTTTTGAAAACAAGATTCTGTCGTTATCCAGCGCCTTTCCGGTACCCACGCTGAACTTTTCCAAAAGTCCGTCTACCGTCAGCCCGGCGCGCTCCTCTCCGCTGATATCCAGAATGATCTTCCCTGCATCCATCATCAGTGTTCGATTGCCGAGTTCCAAAGCAGAATGCATATTATGGGTAATCATCAGGCAGGCCAAATGATTCTCCTCCACTATGCGTTTCGTAAGCGCAATCACCTTGTCAGCCGTTCCGGGATCAAGCGCAGCGGTATGTTCATCAAGCAGCAAAACCTTGGGCGGTATAAGCGTTGCCATCAAAAGCGTAAGCGCCTGTCTCTGACCCCCTGAAAGCAGTCCCACCGGCTGCTTCATCCGATCTTCCAGTCCCATATTCAAAAGAGACAGTTTTTCCCGAAATTTCTCTCTGTCCTTATTTCCAATCCTGGAAAAAACAGAGTTTCTGCTCTTTGCGACACGCAGATACGCAAGCGCCAGATTTTCTTCAATCGTCATATGCGGCGCTGTTCCTTTCATCGGATCCTGAAACAGTCTCCCGATCTCAACCGCCCGGCGATACTCGGGCATATAGGTGATCTCTTTCTCATCAAGATACACACTTCCCTCGTCTACATAGAAACTGCCGCAGATGCAGTTAAATAACGTAGATTTTCCTGCTCCGTTGCTCCCGATAATGGTTGCGAAATCCCCGTCCTCCACCGTCAGGCTCACGCCATCCAACGCAACCTTTTCATTCACGGTTCCTTCATTAAACACTTTTCTTATATTTGTCAGTTTTAACATGTCCGGCTTCCTCCCTTTCTGGCAGAAGCAGCAGCCAGCCTTTTCTTCTGAAATGCAATCTGTTTTTTCAAATAAGGCGACGCAATGGCTATTGCCACGATGACTGCCGAGACGAGTTTCAGGCACTCTGCCGGAATATGAAGCCGCAGTGCAATCGCAATAGCAAAACGATACAAACAGCTTCCAACGATAACGCCAAGAATTCTGCGGAACACGCTGCTCTTTCCAATTAAAGTTTCACCGATAATCAGGCTAGCCAGAGCAATCGTGACCATTCCGGTTCCCAGATTAATGTCGCACGTTTTCTGATACTGTCCGATCAGACAGCCAGAAAGCGCGGTCAGAGAACCAGAAATACAAAGCCCCACCGTGATCGTAAAACCAGGGTTGATGCTGGACGCGCGGACCATGTCCGGATTATCTCCCGTTGCGCGAATCGAAAGTCCGATCCGCGTACCGAGAAACCACGCGATTATCACGCAGGCAACCACAACAATGACAATCGAAACAATCAGCTTATACCAGGTACTTCCGAACCAATCTTTGCAAAGGCTGTAAACCGTATCGCATTTAAAAAGAGACAGATTCGAAGAAAATCCCATCACTGCAAGGTTAACCGTATAAAGGCCTGTATTAACTATAATTCCTGCCAGAATTGATTCCACTCCCAGTTTTGTCTGCAAAAATGCCATGATGTACCCGGAGCACACACCAGCAGCCATTGCCGCAAACAATGCCAGAATCGGATGTCCCATAATTGCCACCTGTGCACCTACCGCACATCCCAGGGTAAAGCATCCGTCTGTTGACAGATCAGCAATATTCAAAATTGAATAACTTAAAAACAGTGCCAGCGCCACCAGAGCATAGATAAAACCAAGCTCTAATGCACTGATGATCACCGGGAGGGAAAGTAGTGATTCCATATTTTACTCCTTTTCAAACGACAGCTTTTCGCTTATATACAATCGCTTACCCAAATCTCGTTTTTTCTCTTAGTCAGACGCTTATTCGAATTCTTCTGCGGTAATTGTCTCAATTACTGCACTGCAGTTTGCTGCAAATCCGCTGTAATCAAGTCCGATTGCTTCTGCTGTTTCCGTATTAACCGTAACAATTCCGTTATCGAATGTCTGAATCGGCGTTGTCGCCGGATCTGCACCCTGAAGGACTTCAACTACCATATCAGCCGTTGCCGTTCCAAGGTTTACGTAATCCACACCGTAACCGCAAAACGCGCCGTTCAGTGCAAAAGAATCTGCTCCGCCGTAATGCGGGATATTTGCATCAATAAATTTCTCATAAATTCCAAGCTCGGCCGTCATAACCGTATTGTCCGTCGGTGTAAAGACAGCCTCAACACCTGCTGCAATCAAAGCATCCACTGCCTGGGTCACTTCTGTGTTGTTTGTTCCGGTCTTTTCTACATAGTCTATACCTTTTTCCTCAAGATATGCCTTGGCGTCAGCAATCGGCTGTTTTGAGGCATCTTCAGACTGGCTGTACAGAAGTCCGACTGTCTTAATATCCGGATTTGCAATCAACATGAGGTCCAGAATCGCATTTGTATTCAGTGCATCGCTGGTGCCTGTGATATTTGCGCCCGGAGCTTCCATATTATCGGCAAGACCTGCGCCTACCGGATCCGATACAGCTGAAAAAACAACCGGTATCTCGTTATCCTCTGTTGCTGCCTGCACGATCTGCGCTGCCGGCGTTGCGATCGGAACAATCACATCCACACCGTCTGCAAGAAGCTGCGAGGCAATCTGATTCAGTGTAGTGGGATCTGCCTGACCATTGTATACATAACCTTCATAGATAAACTTGTCCTCGCCTTCTTCCGATCTCGCATCCAACCGGGCTTCGATTGCTGTTTCGATCTGATTCAGAGATGCGTCGTCCACGAACTGAATGATTCCTACCTTATACTCTGCTGCCATTGCTGTTCCTGCTAACATAATGGATGCCATAACGGATGCTGTTGCGCCTGCTAAAATTTTCTTTTTCATAGTTTTGCTCTCCTTTTCTTTGTGAGATTTCCTGATTCATTTTTAGATGCGCAAAGAAATAACCGGTGTTTATCTGAATGTGGTACGGGTTCATTGGCTTTCGCTGGGATGCGATCTTGATTATGACTTCGCGGCGCATCCTGGAGTCGCCGGGACGCCGCCGTGTTGCGACCTCGATTCCGCTTCGCTGCATCAAGGTCGCGGGCTTCGCCCTATCAATATGTCCAAAGGGAAACGCGTCTGCTAGCAGCCGGTTGCCCTTTGGACATATTGGCACGGCTCATTGCCAACGCGAAAAAAACCGTCTCAGATTTTATCTGAGACGGTAATAATTTCTTATTATCGCGGTACCACTCAATTTGACGTAATGTCCACTCTCGCATGTACTGTTATACACTCCTGATTGATAACGGGTTCGGTTCCCGGCGGCTCCTACTTTATTATATGATATATTTCAGGCCACCCTCAAAAGTCCATTCGGCAAACTGCTCCATGCTGCAATCACACCACCTGCAACTCTCTGTAACTTTGCATCGTATGCCTACTACTCTTTCTCATCGGTTTCTTCCTTTGTTGTGGTAAAGTGTAACATCTGGCGATACTTTTGTCAACCAGAAATTTCTGTCACCGCCTATTTGCGAACATCAGATTTTATCATATTTTTTCAGATTGTCTGTTCAATATCTATCTTGCACGATATGCCTTCCCGTACTACACAAAAAGTGAGGCTGCCTGAACAACGATCGTCATAAACAAATTGGCATCATACAGATATCCGAGCAGACGGCTTTCCTGTACCATGGACATCAGCTGAAGACCGATTTCCGTTGTCGAGGTCATCGACAAAATCAAAAAGAAAATCCAGACAAAAAACAATGCCTGCAAAAGCCCGAGCAGCAAGCCCAGAAGCCGGTTGACCCCTCCCAGAAGCGGAATATGCGATATAATATCAAGGGCTGCAATCGCTGCCCGCAAAACAAGCTGTACGGCAAGCAGAGCAGCAACAAAAGAAATCACATTCAAAATAATCGTCGCAATAAAATGAATAACGTAATCCTGGAACGTGGAAACGCCAAGGCTTGCATAACCATCCGCATTGTTGTAGTCCAGAAGAAGATCCCGCAACACCTCCGGAACCGGCAGATTTTCCAACAGCTCTGTCTGTTCAATGCGGGTTGGCTGCCAGAGCGTACCTGCGCTTTTTTCGCTGGACTGTCCACTGCTTTCTGTATCGCTGATCCCCAGGTAATCGCCAAGATATTCTTCGATAAACTGTTCTTTGTATTCCTCCAGCTGGGCATCGGTAAGCGTATCCACAACCGTACTGTCATAACCGTACTGGTCCATCAGCGACTTAATCTGCTCACGTCCCATATTGCGATACATATCCAGCTGTGATGTGCCGCTTTTTCCGTTGCCTGACTGCGCCTCAGAACTGCCGACCAGTGCTTCTGTCACCTGTTCCGTCACTACTTGACGGCACTGTTTTACAATGTAATCATACACCGGTGTGCTGCTTTTCAGAAAATCTGTCATATACGGCAGAAAAACGGAAACCAGGACGATGGACAGAACAAACGACACCATAGAAGCCAGCTTCCGCACAAATCCTTTGCGGTACCCCGACAGCGCGATTCCTGCAATAACTATAAGTACAATAATCTCCAGTAAATTCATATTTCCTCCATAATCGTAACAATGGCCACAGCCTACAGTCAGCTGATACGAATCCGATCAAAACTGTCCCTTGTAATAATCATATATTTCCGGAATTCTGAAAAATAAAACACATCGGCTATTTCTTTTTCATAAACAGAAGAAAAACGCTTCGTCCCGGACAGGGTATAGACTTCGCAGTGATGATCGTCATACATCAGTATCTGCCCGTTCTGTATGCGGATCATATCAAAGCTTGCGTCAATTTCCTTGGAAGCTTTCCTGTGGCCGCTGTAATTATAGATCTCCATCCGATACGGATATTCCGCACTGCCGCTTCGAAACAGGAATCCGATCCGGCTGCCATCGTGAAATGCACTGACAACCTCCTCCTCAAATGATACGGAAGCCGACTGTTCCGGTGCATCATTTCCTTTAAATACCATGAAGCCGTTGTCCGCCACTGCCACTGCTCTGGAATTATCCGTAAAATAAATTTCCGGTATCACCGTATCGAGATAATTGGCGCTGCTCACAACATGATCCTTTTCGGATTGCCCGGCCTGACCGAAATGGTAAAAGACCACCCGGCTTTCAATAATGCCCTCTTTGATCCCAAGATACGAAACTGCAAGCTTTTGGCCGTCCGGAGACAAATCAATATCAAGCGGATAGCCCGACTGCGCAACGGTAGTTTTATCGTTTGCAATCGAGGTCCCGTCCGGGCGGTACAGGCTGACCCATGTAATGCCTTCCTCCTGCAATACCACAGCCACAACCCCCTGCTTGGACACCCGTACTTTCAGGATTGGAAGCAGCGTGTTAAAGTTTCCAACCAGACCGTCCTCATTTACCACGTATATCTGATTCCCCTGCTGCTCTGCCACTGCCATCGTACCCCCGCAGACATCCGCAACCGGAGCCTGCATATTATAGGTAATGCTCCATTTCAGTTCATTTTTTCGACTGACGCAGGAAATCCCGTCAGAGCTGTAGCGGTAAATATTTTTCCCAACTGACTCATACTTACTGCCGGCAGCCACCTTATTTTCATAAGAATCGACAATCACATAATCACTGAATGTGTTCGTTCTATTGTATAGTGTAAAACCACCGGCTACCAGCACAATAAGCACGACAATAGCAATTCTGCGAATCCGTACGAAGCGCCTGTTTCTTGCCAGCTTTTCCCGCAGATCTCCCTCCGGTAAATCCCGTTCTGACGGACTACCGGAGGAAAGCTCCTTTTCCTCTACCAGTATTTCATCTTCCGAATCCGGATCCTCCTCTTTTAAAAACCGAAGTTTCTGAATCAAAGAGTTGAATCTGTTTTTCCATTTATCTTTATTCATGTATTATACCTGCTATCTGTTCTGCAGTTACCTGCTGCGCGGTTCCTGCATATACTAAAACCAAAGAATACTTCCTTTAAACCTGTATGTTATCATAGCAGAATCTGCTGGCAAACGCAACCGAGCCTTCAATTTTCTTTCCCGTTCTTTACGGAAGCACAATTTTCTGTCCTGGCATAATCATATTTGCATCTGCAATATGATTCACGCTGCAGATTTCTTCTACCCGATCCAAACTTCCGTAATATCGGCTGCAAATATCCGCCAGTGTATCTCCCTGCCGGATTACATAAGAGGAGTGAATGGCCCTTGACGACGTTTCACTTGCTGCCGGAGGAGCTGACGTACCATCTGTCGTACTGCTCTGTGTACCTGCTGTGTCGGCTGCGCTGCCTTCCACAGGTGAAGAATTCATGCCAGATGTACTGCCAATGGATGTATCCCGGGCGCTCTCTGAACTCTGCGTCCCCGAAACATCCTGTCCTCCGGCTGCGCCTGCCAGGTTCCCCGTTCCCTGTATACTACCGGTTCCGCCTGAACTTTGTGTATTTCCATCCCCTGACAGGTTCTGCCCACCACTTTGCGCTGTATCTGTATTTTGCAGAACATCTGCACCACCCTGCATACTGTCAGCCTGATTTGTCAGATTTCCCGTTGCGTCCTGCATTCCCTCCGCAGAATTCTGCATGTTTCCCACTGTGCCTTGTACCCCTTCTGCTGCATTCTGCATATTTCCTGCCGTACCTTGTATTCCTTCTGCTGCATTCTGCATATTTCCTGCCGTACCTTGTATTCCTTCTGCTGCATTCTGCATATTTCCTGCCGTACCTTGCATTCCTTCTGCTGCATTCTGCATATTTCCTGCCGTACCTTGCAGCCCTTCTGCTGTATTCTGTATGGTATCTGCCACGTTTAGCAGATCGCCTGCCGTATCAGTTCCGGCGCCCGGCTGGCCCAAAACATTTCCGGAAGTTGCCGTACTTCCTCCATCTGCACCGGGATCTGAAGCAGGCAGCCGTTCTCCCTCCTGCTGAACTTGCCCTGACAGTGCCTCCTGGCCGTTCTTCAGTGCGTTTCGTCCGGCCCGGATATCATCAATCCGGTTCACTGCGATTGCACCGACAATCAAAACAGTCACAACAAAAAAGGAACTGGCCAGCCGCAGCATGCTTCCTGTTCTCTTTTCTCCTTTTTCACGTATTTTCTCTCGAAAGCTTCGAATTGCCTGATCCGGCAAGCTTTCTTTTTCTACACTTTTGTCCTTAAATTCCTCGGTCATATACTCCTGCATTTTTCGATTTTGCTCGTAAAAAACCAGATATCCCCGGAGTCTGCGATATTCTTCTGCATCCCTCCAATAAAGTGTTTCCTCCTGTTCCTGCAGATGATAAATCAGTTGTCCTGCCTCTGGTGCTATCTCGGCAAGCTGCTCAAGCTGCTTTGGCTGATACATACCGATGACACAGCAGCCCTGGATCTCCCATCCCGGAAAATATTCCTCTTTTTGTTTTTCGAACCATTCTCTGCTATTTAATGGTACTTCCTCTGTCTCTTTCGGTGTGCCTTCTTCCTGTAGCGTTTTTCCCTCTATTTCGGCCTTCTCGAGTTTGCCTTTCTTCTCTTCTTTGTTCTCTTGCGCTGCTTTTACCGCGTTCCCGTCCATTGTTTCTCTTTCTTTTCCATGTTCATCGCGTACCTGTATTTTTTCTTCCTGATCATTCTGTGCACGCAGTTCTCCGTCTTTTCCATCCTGAGCCTCTGTGTGCATCTCTTCTTTTCGCTTTTCTTCCCGTACCCGCTGCGCTGCTTTCATCTGGTCATCCGCAAAAGACATTTCCAAAATACCGCGTATGAACACATAGGTACCCTCTTCCGTCTCCTTACGCTCTCCCAAAAAGACACCCAGGTACCCCTTTTCTTCCTGCGGTTCCTTTTTGTGAATATACGTCATCACGTAATCCTCAATGCAGACTTTTTCTTTTCCCTGGATTTCCCCTATCTGGCGTATGTTCTTCGGCAAAGCCGTCCCTTTTTCCATACTCCTCTCACTCCTTTTGCCATATTCACATAACCTTACCATATACTTTATGCAGAATTTAGTATTTCATGGACAAAAACAGAATTTTTTTCAAAATTTTTCTTTTTTTGTATACTGTCCCGGGTTTCCGGATAAAATGAAAAGATTAGTAACAGAGAGGTGGATTATGACAGCTTACCCAAATATTTCATATTTACCGGATACTTCGGCTTCCTCACAGGCAATGTGCCTCAAAAAACTGATAAAATCTTTCCCGGACAGGCCAGATACCCCTGTTATTCTCTGTATCGGGACGGACCGCATCATCGGCGACTGCCTTGGTCCGCTGGTCGGAACAACACTGGAACGTACCGTGAAAGACCAGCTGCCTATTTACGGAACGCTTCAGCACACAGTACATGCACTGAATCTTCCAGACACCATTTCACAAATAAAAAAGAAGCATCCCAACCGCATTGTCATTGCAGTGGATGCCTCTCTTGGCGACCCGAATCAGGTCGGTGGTATTTTTATCCGTCCCGGACATCTGCGCCCCGGAGCCGGTGTTTTCAAAAAGCTGCCCGAAATCGGAGATATTTCTATCACAGGAATTGCCAACAGCGAAAGCAGCCAGCCTTACCTTGATCTGCAAACAGCCAGGCTTTCCACCGTATCTGCTATGGCAGATATCATCTGCCATTGTATCGTGAACGCCTGTCTGCCAGCGCGTAAGGGCTGACTTTGCGCAAGGGCACAGGGCTGACGAGTTTTATGCAAAAGACACAGCGAATGCCTAAAGCTCAACCCGCCCCTCCAAAGCACGCAGAAGCGTAACCTCGTCAATATACTCGAGATCCCCGCCTACCGGAACACCGCTTGCAATCCGGCTGACCTTAATCCCGGTCGGCTTGATTAGCTTGCTGATATACATCGCTGTCGTCTCGCCTTCCAGGCTGGAATTGGTCGCAATGATGACCTCGTTCACGTCTCCCTGAAGTCGCTGCATCAGCTCTTTTAGTCGGATATCTCCCGGACCGATCCCGAGCATAGGGGAAATCGCTCCGTGAAGGACATGGTACACACCCTCATATTTCCCGGTCTTTTCGTATGCTGCCAGATCTCTGGTACTCTCCACCACCATAATTGTCTTCTTATCTCTGGCAGGATTGCTGCATATCGGACACGTTTCCTGATCTGTCATCGTAAAACATTCGTTGCAATAGCGGATGTTGTTACGCGCATTAGTGATTGATGTGGTAAGCTGCTCCACCTGTTCTTTCGGCATATGCACAATATGAAATGCCAGGCGCTGGGCGGACTTGCCGCCTATGCCCGGCAGTGATGAAAGCTGCTCAATCAGCTTCGTCATCTGGCTTCCGTAATAGTCCATCAGAACCCAAAGCCTCCCAGTCCTCCCCCAAGCCCGCCTGCGAGCTTAGACATTGCAGACGCGGATGCTTCCTCTACCTGACGCAGCGCTTCATTCGTAGCTGCCACAATCAGATCTTCCAGCATCTCGATATCATCCGGGTCCACAACCTCCTCTGAGAGCTTTACCTTGGTCACTTCTTTTTTGCCGGATATCGTCACTTCTACCGCTCCGCCACCGGCTGTAGCCGTAAACTCTTTCTCTTCCAGTGCTTTCTGGTTCTCTTCCATCTGCTTCTGCATTTTCTGCGCCTGCTTCATCAGATTACTCATGTTGCCCGGCATACCTCCCGGGAATCCTCCACGCTTTGCCATATTTCTCCTCCATCATCAAAACTGTTCTTTTTGATTGTATCATTTTTAATCTTCGATTTCTATATCTGTATGAATAAATTCATGAATTCTTTCATCAATATCAATCGAAGAGAGTTTTCCACGCTGAATACTCTCATCTGCTGCCAGAACAAAACGAACCTCTGCCTTTTTTCCGGTCTTATCTGCAATAATCTGTTCCAGCTCTTCTATTCTCTCACGATTATCAATATAACGCTCTGCCAGAAAATCTGCAAACACAACGTACAGCCTTCCATCCTGTTCATCCTGAACATTAAACTTCGGTTCCGCTGAGGCGAGCGCAATTCGAAACCGTCCTGTAGTCTCTGCAATAATACTTTTCCACATGGACCGAATCCGTTTCAAATCGTCCGGGGCTGCCTTCGGATAAGAGATCCCGAACTCCTGCCCGGCTGCATACATATCTTTGCCTGCCTGCATTCCTGAGCCCATCTGCATGGTTCCGCCTGCCTGCATTCTGGGGCCTATCTGCATGGTCCCATCCGGCTGCACTCCGGGCCCCATCTGCATGGTTCCGCCTGCTTGCATTCCGGACCCCATCTGTATCATACCGCCTGCCTGCATTCCGCCATTTATCTGTATCATACCGCCGGCCGCAATCTGTTCCAGGCGCCGTTCCAGTTTCCGGATGCGTTCGATCTGTGAAAGTTCATCCCGCTCCGCCTCCGGCTTGCACAGCTTGATCAGAGCCAGTTCCAGCAGCACGCGCTTATTCGATGCATAGCGAATGCTGTTTGCCAGCTCTGAAAAAATCCGGATAAACCGCATCAGCGTGTCACTTCGAATCAATGCAGCCTCCTCCTGCAAATGAAGCAGATTTTCTGTGGAGACATCCAGAACGTCCTCCATATCATCAGAGGCTTTCAGAAGCATGAGGTTCCGCATATACCAGGTGAAATCATTCACAAACTGCGTCAGGTCACGACCCTGCATCATCAGCGTTTCCAACAGACGGATTGCGCCCACCAGATCTTCATCCAGAATTTTGCGCAAAAGATCACTGAATACCTCTGTGTCAACCGCACCGAGCACCTCAAGCACTTTATCGTATGTCAGCGTCTCACCCAGATAAAATGCAATACACTGATCCAGAAGGCTCAGCGCATCACGCAAGGAACCATCCCCCTTTTTGGCAATATAGCGCAGCGCACGCTCTTCCGCACTGACCTGCTCCTGTTCCATCAGTTCTGTCAGCCTGTCTTGTATGGTCTCCTGCGAAATCCTGCGAAAATCATACCGCTGGCATCTTGATAGAATTGTCACCGGTATTTTATGCGCCTCGGTTGTTGCCAGAATAAAAATAACATAGGAGGGTGGTTCCTCCAAAGTTTTAAGCAGTGCATTGAAAGCGCCAATCGACAGCATGTGCACCTCGTCTATAATATAAACCTTATATCTTCCCTCCGCCGGAGAATATGCCACTTCTTCTCGAATTTCCCGGATGTTATCCACACCGTTGTTCGAAGCTGCGTCAATCTCCATTACATTCATAGAAGAGCCCGCAGCTATGGCCCTGCACGCAGCGCACGTATTGCAGGGATTACCGTCCACCGGATGCTCACAGTTGACTGCCTTGGCAAAAATTTTTGCAACCGTGGTTTTCCCGGTACCCCTTGTTCCACAAAAAAGGTATGCATGTCCGATACGCTCCGCCTTGATCTGATTCCGAAGTGTCTTAACAATATGCTCCTGTCCTTTTACGTCTGCAAAGGAATCCGGACGAAATTTTCTGTATAATGCTGTATAGCCCATGATGCGTTCTCCCCGTCTGCCACCAAATCCAAAATCACAGTATTTTTGTTTTATTCCAACCATTTATTTGTCTTACGGTTCTTGTACTTTTCTGAAAATGAGGCTGCCGCACAGATATCCGCCCGTGCGGCAACCTCACTTTACGTTCCTGCCAGAAAGGTTTTTTTTACGGAAACCGGAAAGCCTTTCGATTAATCTCCAAAACTGATTCCCATCATTTTCATTTCCTGAATAATCGGGTCCTTCGGGGATACTGTTTTCAGCTTTCCCGCCACTTCCTTGAGCGGCACCTTTTTCATCTTCCCATTCACAATCGCTACCATATAGCCGTACTCTTCGTTCAGAATCAGCTCTGCCGCTTTTACCCCGATTCTCGTCGAAAGGACACGGTCATACGGACACGGACTTCCGCCGCGCTGTGTATGCCCCGGAACCGTAATACGCACCTCAGGGCCGTTCGCAGCCTTGATCTCTTCCGCCAGCTCATACGCAACAGAAGGATATTTCTTTTCTTCGATCTTTTTCTTATATTCTTTCTTGCTCAGTTTGGCATCTTCTTTTGAGATTGCCCCCTCTGCCACTGCAATAACCGTGAAGCCCTTTCCCGCTTTCGTTCTCCGGTCAATCGCTGCAATCACTTTTTTGATGTCATACGGAATTTCCGGAAGCAAAATGATGTCGGCACCGCCTGCAATGCCGGAATACAGTGTCAGCCAGCCAACCTTGTGTCCCATAACCTCTACAATAAAAACGCGGTTGTGGGAAGCAGCCGTTGTATGAATGCAGTCAATTGCTTCTGTCGCAATATTTACCGCACTATAAAAACCAAACGTCATATCAGTACCAAAAATATCATTGTCGATCGTCTTCGGCAAATGGATAATATTCAGACCTTCTTCACTCAGCAGATTGGCAGTCTTCTGCGTGCCGTTTCCGCCAAGAATCACGAGACAGTCAAGACGAAGCTTGTAATAATTCTGCTTCATCGCTTCTACCTTGTTCAGACCCTTCTCATCCGGTTCCCGCATCAGCTTAAACGGCTGTCTCGATGAGCCGAGAATCGTTCCGCCCTTTGTCAGAATACCTGAAAAATCTCTTGAGGTCAGCAGCCGGTAATCTCCATAAATCAGCCCTTTGTAGCCATTCATGAATCCGTAGACTTCCAGATCATCCAGATTGCTGGAAAGCCCCTTTACCACACCGCGCATTGTAGCGTTCAATGCCTGACAGTCGCCGCCGCTGGTTAACAAACCTATCCTTTTCATGATATCACGTCCTTTATGATTATTTACAGATCATTCTCTGTATGAATATTTCTGTCCGGCTAAGATATCCCTACTGCTGCCTGGACAGAATTTCTCCTTCGTTAACAAGGATATCTTCAGTATAACGCACTTTGCACGTTACCACAACCAAAAATAAAGCCTCTTTTCCACACAGCAAATAAGCAGTTCTTTTTCTTGCAGGTAAAATCCACTTATACTATACTGTATGTAACCGGAACCCTGATTCCGGAAATTTAAACCCACGGGAGTAACCTATGATAAAATGTGTGATCTTTGATATGGACGGCGTACTCATCAACACAGAACCTGTACACTTTCGCATCTGGGAACAGATCTGCGCGGAACACGGTTTTACCCTTGCATACGACTGTTACAAAAAATGTATCGGTTCTACCACCCGCTATCTGCACGATCTGATTCAGGAATGGTACGGCGTTTCCTTTCACGATAATTCCCAAATCCGTACCCGCTTTGTAGAGCTGAAAGAGGAGATTTTCAAAAACGAGGGCATCCCCGCCATTGAAGGCGCTGCAAACGCAGTCAGAACCCTGTGTGCAAAAGGCCTCCCGCTCGCCGTCGCTTCCTGCTCCGATCAGTATTACATTGAATACACCATGAAACGGATGCAGATTGACCAGTGCTTCCGGCTCCTGTTTTCCGGCGAACGCGTCAAGCACCCGAAACCTGCTCCAGATGTTTTTCTGGAAACAGCAAAGCAGCTGCAAATCCCGCCAAAGGAGTGTCTTGTGATTGAAGATTCCCGCAACGGAAGCCTTGCTGCCAAAGCTGCCGGCATGACCTGTTTTGGCTTTATCAATCCGGATTCCGGCAATCAGGACTTATCTGCCGCTGATGATGTTTTTACATCATTCTCAGAGCTGCCGGAAATGGTTTACCATCTGTGTCACACAGACAAACACTGATGCTTCAGCCGCGTAAGCCTTTTTCATGGGTATCTGCAATGTTATTATTTTTTTAGGAACACTGCATTTTCCCGTACTGTCACGGTTTTCAGGCTTCGCAGAAAGCTTGAGATGCGGCTGTATCCATATTCCTTGAGATCAAGATGGCTGTATGTTTTGTGCAGCTCATCATTGATTGTGGAGAGATTCTCTATCACTCCCCCGCTGCGCTCAATCATTTTAATGATATACTGTTCCAGCTCCTCTTTTGATACGGAATCGCCCCGTTTAATAAAAGTGCGGTGCCCCACTTTCTGTAAATTCAACTCCTGAAGCTCCTCCAAAATCATAACACTCAATTTGGAATACCCGTAATTACGCACATCAAAATCCGTAAATCTTTCATTCAGGCGGCTTCCGACAAGTCCCAGCTCAATTCCGCCTTCGCCCGTATCATTTAGCATTCCCAAAATGGCCTGTTTGATCTCTTCCAGCGAAGTGACATACTGTTCCACATCGCTACCCTCCGGTACGCTCACAGCGCCGCTGTCCTTGTTCTGCTCTGCAATCAGATTCAGATAGATAAATTTATTGCAGGCTCTCGTCAGTGCCAGCGGTGTTTTGGATTCTCCCATGCCCAGAACAAACTTGTTCTCTTCACGCAGCCTCATGGCCAGCCTTGTAAAATCGCTGTCGCTCGTCACAAGGCAAAAGCCCTGTACCTTATCCTTATACAAAATATCCATGGCATCAATGACCATAGCCATATCTGTAGCATTTTTACCGGTTGTATAAGAAAACTGCTGCACCGGAATCGTGGAATATTCCAGCAATGTTTCCTCCGTCCATCCATTTCCTTTAGACCAGTTCCCGTAAATCCGGCGGCACGTGGAAAACCCGTATTTTTCCATCTCCTCAAAAATAGTTGCCGCGTACCGGGAGCTGATATTATCGGCGTCAATTAAAACCGCAAATTGCATCTTTTCAACTGTTTCTTCCATGTTTGTTCTGTTCTCCTCTTTTTTTCTGCACATCTTCGGCGGAAGATACTTCCTGCCTGCCGCCGTCTATATGTCCGTTTATCCGGTATACCGGATATGGTCCAACCCGCATAACCTCCTCTGCACTGGCGTCACTGCTGTAGCAGTCATGCAGGTACTTGAGGGTTGATTCAATTTTCTGGTCAATCAAATAAATCGTATCACTTCCGATCATATCCCGAAACGGATTTTCCACGCCGTAACGCTCCAGTACAGTAGTATAGACCGGCGTCTTTGTCGGCCAGCCGCCAAGCGGATACAGATTATCACCGATGCCATACGGAATGCGATCAAACACACCATACGCTTTCGCAAATGAGACACTTCCCATTTTAAGCAGATACAGATGCTCCTGATCGCTGTGAATGGTCTCGATCACAGTTCTCTCCTGCAGCATCGTTTCCTTTTCTTTTGCTGCATTCCATCTTAACTGTTCTGCCCAGTTCAACTGAAATACACAAACGCAGGACAGTACAAACGCCAATCCGGTCCGTTTTGTAAACGGATTCATCCGCTGCTCCGACAACCGGATCACCACGAGAATTGCCGCAAACCAGATTCCAGTATCAACGCGGTTATGGATATACCTGCCACGGTAAAACAGATACAGGTATAACCCTGCAATCACCACAATTTCATACAAGATTCCAATTCTGTCACTTTTCCGCCATCTCCCCCAAAGCAGTCCATATAGCCCGTAAAGTGCACAGAGGAAAATACCGGCAATATTTACAAAACGGGGCAAAAACTCCTCCAAAAACTCTATTTTTAATTCATTCCCAAATGTCCGCGGCTCCTTTAATTTTATCAGTTCCTGCATTGTTTCTGTAGAAAACCGCTCCTGATCCATATGGTTCCACGACTCATAAAACCTTTTGGCTGTTTTACTGATTCCAAGTGCCTGATACGCCTCTTTGTTTTCGGAATACGCCGGAAAACCATAATCAAACAGCTCTGTCCGCGCTTCGTTGTAAGCGAGATATTCCTGCCATGCGGGCTCTCTGTATGCCATACGGTCCGAAGTCCAAAAAACGCCAAGTACCAAAAGCAAAACAGTTGCACTTCCCACGTAACGCAAAAGCCGCTTCCTACGTCTCTGTCTCTCCAGCCCTTTCAGCTCAAGCAACAATGCCACGCCAATCCCCGACATAACCGCTGCCTCTGCAAAAAACTGCTCTGACCGGTACAAAAAACCAAGACAGGTCAGCAGATACCCCCAAAGAATATCTCTGAAATACAGTTTTTCCTGCTCCAACGCGTAAAATAAAAGGAAAAAACCAGCAGCCGCTGCTATCCCTGCCGTCTTCGTGTACTGAAGCCGGATATAACCCTGATAAGAAAAGAAAACCAGCATCGGCAGGGGAAGCCACAGTGCATAGGTGCTTGAAACTTTTCGCTGTATCACATAAAACACTGCCGTATAAGAAAGAAAAAGAGTCGCATACTGAAGCAGCGGGTACCACGGTACACGCTGCGTAATGCGGTAACACCAGGACAGCACTGCGCCCAGAAAATAGTTCGAGTAGACCAGATGACTCTCATACACGCCTCTCGCGCCATTGACCAGATTGCAGATCCCCATATCGTCATTTGTCTCATACTCCGGTCGGAAGAAAAGCAGAAGGAGAATGAGAATCCCTGCATTTACCATAACAGAAAAACTCAGCTTTTTCTGGTTTTTATTTATCCAGCCTGTCACTATTTTTTGCATCAGCTCCCCCTCTTTTATTCAAACTCTTTCTTTTCCGGCTCTTCCTGCTGTTCCCCTGATGGAAACATTCCAATCCGATCTTTTATAATATACCTCGGTCTCGCCTTGGCCTCCATATAAGTCTTCCCAACATATTCGCCAATTACACCAAGACTAACCAATTGAATTCCGGAAAGAAAACAGAGAATACAGATGATACTGGTCCACCCCGTAACCGTTCTGCCCATCAATCTGGAGCCCACAGCCCAAATAACACCGAGAAAACTCAGAAATGACACAAAAATCCCCATTGCCGTTATGAGACGAATCGGACGAATACTCAGGCTCGTGATCCCGTCAATCGCCAGACCCAGCATTTTTCCGACCGGATAATGAGATTTCCCGGCTTTTCGTTCCATACGCTCATAATATACCTGACCGCTCTCAAAACCAATCAGAGGAAACATCCCCCGAAGAAACAGATTCACTTCTTTATAATCAACAAACTCATTAAGCACCCGAGAAGATACGAGTCGGTAGTCTGCATGATTAAATACGATCTCACAGCCCATCCAGTTCATCAGCCGGTAAAAACTCTCTGCCGTAAACCGTTTCAAAAAACGGTCCGTCTTCCGACTGCTCCGCACACCATAAACGACATCGCAGCCCTCCTCATACTTCTGAATCATCTCATCCACTGCATGAATATCATCCTGCCCGTCGCAGTCAATCGTTACGGCAATATCACACCAGCACCGCGCCTCCATCATTCCAGCCAGAACAGCACTCTGATGTCCCCGGTTCCGACTCTGACGGATTCCGATGCAATGCACATCCATCCTGGCAAATTGCCGGATAACCATCCATGTCTGATCCCGGCTCCCATCATCCACATATAGGATTCTGCTTTTCTCATCAATTACTTCACTCCGGATCAACTCTTTTATCTTATTTAAAAACAAACTCCCAGTAACAGGCAAAACCCTTTCCTCGTTATAACATGGAATGATCAGCGCAAATATCGGTCTCATATTAATCTGACAAAACAGGGACGCCACTCCGACAAATGTATCAAAGCGCTCTAGCCCTGCCCCTTTCTTTTTATCATTTATAACTTTTCATATTTTACCACGTGAAAGTAATCCTGTCATTCATTTCCGTTAAAGCCAGGAAGTAGTAAAATTATATTTTTTAGTTTCCTTTTGTGAAAGAGAATAGCTTACCGCCCAGGTCGGGCAGGCACCGCATGGGTGATTTCAATCCACGCTTCCGCGAGGGAAGCGACATAACGGCTCATGCCGAACATTTCCGATGTTTCACGATTTCAATCCACGCTTCCGCGAGGGAAGCGACTTCCAAGAAGAGTGGATGCCCGGATTTATGGTTATTTCAATCCACGCTTCCGCGAGGGAAGCGACGAGGAGCAAGAGCGGTATGAGGAGAGCAGGTAAATTTCAATCCACGCTTCCGCGAGGGAAGCGACCGGATGAAATGCGGGAGCTGAATCGGGAATATGAATTTCAATCCACGCTTCCGCGAGGGAAGCGACGGGACTTACAACAGTAGGCGGGACATATATTAGCGATTTCAATCCACGCTTCCGCGAGGGAAGCGACTTGTTTTGTCCGGCCATCAAGCGGCTTCTCCGCAGATTTCAATCCACGCTTCCGCGAGGGAAGCGACGCAGCTGGTTTCCAGGCGATCATAAAATAGCAAAATTTCAATCCACGCTTCCGCGAGGGAAGCGACGAATCCTCCACAGCTTTCTGTGATAAGGCCATAATTTCAATCCACGCTTCCGCGAGGGAAGCGACTATACAAATGTGATCTATAAGTCAATCTTCGGAAAATTTCAATCCACGCTTCCGCGAGGGAAGCGACCGCGTACCGGTGTGCTGACTGATATGACGGTTGTATTTCAATCCACGCTTCCGCGAGGGAAGCGACACCAAAATTCACCTATTTCTTTTAAAAATAGGGATTCTATTTAAGCAATACTTACAAAGTATAGCACTCGACATTTAATTCAAACATCAATCTTACTCTATTTTGTTACTTTATTATGGTGCGAACCCTCTGACCTTTTCTGTCAACTTACGGTCCGCACCTGCTTATATCATTAGAGTTCCTTCCGCATCATAAGAGGTTTTACTACCGAAATGTTCGACTTTTGTCCGATAGTTATTTCCTAGACAATAAAAACGCAGACTGTCTTCTTTCTCGTTAATCAACGATACAAGCCTGTCTTTCAACAGCAATAATTGTGATGCATCTAATATGCACTCAAACACTGAATTCTGGACACGCTGTCCATAATTGACACACTCTTTTGCCACTTTACGAAGGCGCGTCCTTCCCGCCGCGTCCTGAGTAGATACATCATATGTAATCAGCACCAACATTTAACCACCTACTTCCACAAAAATGGCGGGTATTCATCAACATCCCCACGGATAGTTCTGGCAAGCAAAAGCGCCTGTACATAAGGAACCAACCCCCATTCCATTTTTACTTTTAAATATGGATGCGTTATCATCTCTTTTTTATGAGTTTGCCACGCATTAAAAAATACTTTCCTGCCATCTTCATTTAATAAAACCGCATTGTCCTTTTGCTTGTCAAAATGAATTGCCCGAATTGCCTTGGTATTAATCAGTGTTAAAATAAAGCGATCTGCCAGAACTGGTCTCAGTTCTTCCATCAAATCAAGGGCAAGAGATGTCCTACCTGGCCTGTCACCATGCATAAAGCCTACGTAAGGGTCCAGCCCGACACTTGACAGCGCATTGGCACATTCTCCTGCAAGCACTGTATAGGCAAAGGACAATACAGCGTTAACATTGTCAAGCGGTGGCCTCCGATTCCTTGTTGTAAAGAAAAAATCCTCTTTCTGATTTAAGATCATATCGTTTAATACAGAAAAATATTGCTCGGCAGCCTTCCCTTCTATTCCCCGAAGTTCATCCACTGAAAGCGTCCCATCTATTTTAGGTAATGTGCCATACAGAGTATCCGAGATTTGTTTCAGCTTCCCGGCGTCCACGCGATAAGCATGGTCACGCAACGTGCGCTCTATGCTCCATCTGCTGTTAAAAACCTTTCCAGCAATCATGTTTTTCGCATACCCAATGCTTCTGTTCTCATCATCCGATATGCGATACTGTTCTTTTCTAAGCAGTACATTCCCATACTCTTTTCCGACAATTCTTGCCAAAAACGCCCCTCTTGGCGAGAAAAAACTCATTCCAATTTTTCGTTCTGCACAAGCCCCCATCAATGCAGGACTTGCTCCTTTGTAGGTAAAACATACAATATTCTCCAAAGTATGTAAAGGAAATCTGCCTAGCATTTTTTCTCCATCCTGTATTACAATATTTTGTCCGTCAAGGGTTAAGTAGCAGCTCTCCGTCATAACATATAGTGTATTTAATAGTTTTCGCACACCGCTCCTCCCAGGTTCTCATCTGCAAAAGAGACCTTTTTAATCATTCATTTTTAGATATTTCTCCATATATTCTCTGACTTTCATTCCTTTTTGCAGCTTTGGAACGCACAAATTCTCCAGAGAGCATGATTTGCACTGTTTTGTCGGCTTCACATTTGGCGTATATCCTCTTTTAAATAAATCATGCATCTTCCGGGACATGTTCTTAACTTCGGTCCTCAGCTCATCGGTAAATACCACATGACTGCGCCGTCTGTTTTCCCCATAATACAAATATCCATCCGGTATTTCTGTCTGAAACATTTCTTCCAAACAGATTGACACCTGCTTCGCCCTCATGAAATTCAACAATGTCACACTGACCGCTTAATCCGAGTTCCCGCGACGAAATACGCAACCCTCGAACCGTCAGCAAATTGCCTCTCTTTTCAAAAGCACCTTCATCGTGCGCCTTTTTGTGCATGAGTTCACCGGCAGTTGTCCAGTAATTTTCGGCCCATTGCTGTTCGATATGGATGATTGCCCACTGCCTTTCGCAAAACGCAAAATGCTGAATTCCGGAAAGCATCAAATACGCTTCTTCTGGATACATCATCAAATCCCTTCCAGCTCTTCAAGCGCCAGATTCGGTAGGGAATCGACTTCTACTGTGTAATCCTCGAATTCTTTCGGGTCATCTTTCTTTGGCGTAATCTTGACAAGCTTATGTACCTTTGCCGAAGAATACTGCCCCATCGGGCAATTATGTTTCCACCAGTATAATCTGCAAACCTCCATACTCCCGTCAGGTCTTGCAGAAGAACTGTCATTTACAAATAGTGTGCGCAGGGCCTCTTTTATTTTCTGTGCATCTTCCTCACTGAATCCTGTCTTTTCCGCAAGCTGATGATTGATACTGCCTTTGATCACATATAATGCCGAATAGATCTTGTGTTTCATCCCCATGGTATCAGAAGATTTTTTGTCCTTTGTCTCACTGTTGACACTTTTCGTGATCTGCATACTGTTAATAGCCACAGGCAGCACACTGAACGCAGAATGAATGGAAACCGGCCCTCTCACTCCCACAGATACGCTATCGTCCTTGAAAGCAAATACCTGTCCAAAACTGCGGACGTCCATCCATGTCTCACATGCCGCTTTTGCATATGCTTCTTTGTCCTTACTCTTTAACGCCTTCTGCATCATATCGTTGCTCTTTGCCCGTTCTGCAAGGCTCCTGCATTGATCGTCAGAACGCTCTTCACTCTGTACAAAAATCTTTTCACCCATATCCTGCAGCCTGTTTCGGATCTTTCGTTTAATACAGACATCCGATATTTCGCCAAATCCATCATACGTCTCGCGCGGCCTGTTTCCGTTCAGCGGATCTCCGTTTGGATTTGCATTTTTTACCATTACTAATACTTCAAAATCAATTTTGTTTGTAAATTCACCCATGATACTTTTCTCCTTTACTGTTCTTTTTTCTGAAACGCCTTTTTCATCTCTTCCATCTGCAAATAATAGCCCGGCAAATACCATTCCGATAAACCGGTATTATCAAATCCACTTCCAGCCAGGTAAACCGTGATTTCGCCGAACCATTCTTCAAACTTCTTTAACTCAAAACCGCTCAGCTTTTTCTCATACGCAATCAGATTCTCCCGGATCGTTTTCCACGTCGCTGCCGGCCTGCTGCTGTATGCGTTCCAATAACGCTTTGCATTCGTCATACGTCTCTCACTTACATTTCCATTCTCATCAAATTCAAACATAGCCCTCTGTTCCATATAATCGCAGACTGCTAGCAGTCTTCCAAACAATACATTGCGGTCATTCGTGTTGTCATTCAGGAAATTATCCATTGTTTTATTATCCTCCTCATAGTTGAAGCGTATCATTGCGCACACAACGCACAGGACATCATTGTACCATACAAAATCACTCATTGTCTGCGGCATGGATGCCCGCCTTGCGGCAGCCCTAATAATATCCGCAGGAATCTTTCCTCCCTTCCGGATGATACATGGAAGCAGCCTCTTTACGGTAGCTCTGATCAGCTTGCTGTCCGCTTCCAGCCACTCTGACCGCTGCACTCCAAATGCCGCAAGCGCCATATCTCTAGGCGAAGGCGTACATTCACACGTGACTCTTTTTTTGCTTCCTTCTGACTTTTCCAGTTTTACAGTCCTGCGCCATTTACAATGACCGTGCCAGTGTAATATGGCATCCATGTATTGCTTTGCCCCCATCTCGTCATAATACACAACACTCAGTCGGCCAGTTGTCGCCGCATCCAGGGCAATCATTGCAACCTTATCATCTGGTTTGAATTTATTCATATAACCATTTACTGCTTTGTTGAATTGCTCCGCAAAATATTTACCGGTGTCGTGTCTATTTTCATTTACATTTTCATACAGATCAATAGAATCAAAGTCCAGCTCCATATCAACGATATCCTGGTAAGCATTTGGGGAATCTTTCATTATATCAGGAACCTGCATATCCCGGTTCACCATCCAGCAGACAATTGCTGATTCATCGCGTGTATATCCCTGCTTCTGAATCAGCCAACGCAACGCGTTATGCGCTTTTTGCGATGTTTCATATCCTACAGAAACGGCCTGTTCTTTTGTCGTAAATCTTCCGCGATAGGTAAAACCTGATTCATCATTTCCTGAAATCAGCTTTGCCTTATCTGCGCTGTTCCGTATTTTGGAAGGATGTTTATCCGAGCAGGGTTCCATCTTTCCTGTCGCATAGCATAGTTTCTTCGCTCCTGCTTTCTGCCGATCATACTCTGAGTATTTTTTATACAGCTCTTGACTTTTCCATACGTTCCGCGGCCCGTTCTCTGTGTAAACCACAAATCTTACATTCGCCCCAGTCTGACCAAGCGCATGTATTTTTGTACGGTCTGTCAGCCTGCCATTGTCGTCCAGCTCCAGCGCCCCGGCTGCTGCCAGATCGCGGATCAGCGTTTTCTTTCCCAGATACTGATACACTGCCTGTACCATGGGATGCGTGTGTTCCGACTCCGCCCAATCCCGCAATTGCTCCATATAAGCTTCAAAATATTTTTCTTTCTCATCGCCGGTATATAGCGTATAGTCCCCCGCTATATAACAGAGCTTGTCACACAGCGGATGCGGTGCAATTCCGCTGCTTCTGGCTGCGGAATCCTCCGTAACCGGAATAATGGTAATTACGTCTTTGCCTTTATCCAGCCTGTCAGCTTCAATAAAATTGCCCTCTTTATCAATTGTCACTTCAATCTGCGCATTAAATGTAGAGTGTGAAATCGGCAGTAATACGGCCTGATCGTTTTTCTCAACTCCTGCCAAATCCGCGTAAACATCATACGTTTCCGCCAAAGTCTTCAGCCACGCCAAACAGGTCACCTCCCTCAAATTCTTTCAACCCTCTGAAATTCTTTTCAAACATAAATTCCTTTTCTTTTGCATTCCTCAGGATATGCCTGATTTCACATTTTTCTGGTTGCGGAAACTGTATGATTCCATCCATCATCTGCGCGTTCCAAAGCCGCACTGTCATCTTTCCCTTTTCTGCTTCTCTGACCGCCTCATCCGGATAGGTAATGCCATGTACCATAATGCCAAACGACAGCTTTTTATCCTGATACGCACTCTTTCCTTCACCGAATGAGCAAGGCTCCACATACCCCTGGCATTCTCTTGTCCCCAGGAAAATATCTCTTCTTCCTCCTCTTTCCACCATTCTTCTGGCAATATCATAATGCTTATTTTCATTTCGATCGTAAGCCAGGTCTTCCCTGTTTTGATTCCATTCAAAGTGCGCCCTTACCTGATACTCTACATCATGTAAATACGTATAGTACGACAGATCATTGCCCCCACTGTATTTGATTGGCCTTATCCCCTTGGATTCGGTCTGTATCGGCTTCATAACACGACACGCGTCAACAACCCATGTAATCGTAGGCTTCCAGTAAATGGATTCTGTAATTCCTTTCAACGCCTGATAGGTCGGTATTTGATAGCTGCACTTTTCACCGCCTGTCTTGGACAACGGGTCTGTAAATAATGCATATCTCCCGTAAACGCTGTATTCAATGATATTTGACTTGTCCATATTTCATCTGTCCTTTCCAATGTTCTTCCTGCTATCTGCTAAAATATCAGAGTTTCCCATTCCGGTGTAATTCCATAATCACTGTTATACGCTCCGGGGACCGCTACCATGTAAAGATCGGGAATGTTATCGCTTACCAGTGTGATCAGACCTTCCAGTTTTTTCAGCTGGTTTCCCCGCACATTAACGGTATAGCGCTGTGCCTGCCGGATATAAGCTTTTATATCTGCCGGATCGGATGTTTCCTGAATAGACGCAATGATCTCAGCCCCTTCCCCATATGGCACAATCACTCCAAAGGAACTGTCATCAATCACCCGATAGGCCTGCCCTGCTGTTTTGTATGCCTGGTTCATGGTATGTATCTTTTCCTCAGTGCCAAATCCCCGCGACAAAAGTTCAATGATATTTCTATCCAGTTCTTTGATTGGGAAGTTCATCTTATCAGCTGCTCCCTCATATACACATTTATAATACAGATCCATCCATCTGGGCATCAAAAGACTTTCCTCTCCACCGCTGTTTCTGTATTGATCAATCACATACTTTGTCACCCTTTTCTTTTCCTGCAATTCGTGCATATTACCAGTATCTTCGCCATCGAGCTTGATCAAATGAACGGTTCCGTATTCCAGCTCACCGTTTCTGTTGCAGCGGCCCGCCGTCTGCGCCACGCTGTCCAGCCCTGTCATAGAGCGGTACACACATGCAAATGACAAATCTACGCCTGCTTCAATCAAGTTGGTGCTGACAACAACGATGGGTTCCTCTTTTTTCTCAAGAATGGCTTTGATTGCTTTGACTTTATCGCTCCTATGCTCCGCGCATAAGTTTGTTGTAAGATACTCTGTGTTGATATTTTGTGATTTTAATACATCATACAACGCTCTCACGGCCGCCTTTGTATTCAATACCACAAGTATAGATCGATAGTTTTCGATTTGATTGGCAATCTCTTGCCCGAGTGTCTCAAATGTATAGTTCTCTCCCCTACTCGGAGTACAAATTTTTACCCGATCAAATGTTTCAAACCAGCCCGTAATCCCTTCTATCATATATTTTGGCTCACTGTAACAGATCGGGCACTCGGCTGCCTCCAGATCAGGCTGTGTTGCAGTACATAAAATAATGTTCGTGTTACACACTGCATTCAAAAAATTTATCATATAATTAAACGTGTGCACACACTTCAAAGGCATTGATTGAACCTCATCGATAATTACAACTGAATTGACAAGCCTGTGCATTCTTCGTATCGACTCGCTCTTATCAGAAAAAAGTGTATTCATAAACTGAACAAACGTGGTACAAATGAACGGCTCTTCCCAGTTCATATCATACCTTGTGCATTTATCCGCCCGCTCTTCCCCGCTTCCATTCCCCTCAGTCCTCACCATAGACGAATGGTGTTCCAAAATCCACTTGTTATTGCCAATCGCGTCCCGAAATACCTGTGCGTTTTGTTCTGTGATACTGATAAACGGGGATACGTAAATAATACGTTCTGTCTGCGGATGCAAGCTACAGTATTCCAGTGCATAGGCCAGCGCGCTGAGCGTTTTTCCGCCACCGGTCGGAATGGGGAGACAGTAGATGCCGGCAGGATTTTTCGCAAATTGGACACACGCTTCCTGTAAAGAATTCCTCGCTTCAAATATTGTTCTCTCTTTCTCCGTCAATCCGGAACTATTCACAGACTGCCGTTTTCTGTTCATATACGTATGAAAGTTTTCTTTTGCTTTTATAAATATCGCTTCTGGATAACATTCAGATTGCTTGGAAAGTGTATCGACATGAGCCATAAAATCCGAAGTTGCCTCCCAGTCTGAATCGATTAATATCGATAATAGTAGGCGTTGCAGACTTGCAAGTAGAAAAAATTTACAATCAAATAACATTCCCCTGACATCGTCCTTAAACCTAGATCCCAGTAGAATTGCTATTCTTGAATATGGTTCTCTTATTTTCTTCCATACGGACTGAAACTCTCCGGCTGCATGCTGAAAAATTTCATCCAGTTTATATTCTCCCAGATAATCCCTTTTTGCATTCTCACATGCTTCTTCATAATCATCTACCTTATGGAGTCTTGCAGAAAGCAAATCTGCGTGTTCTTTATCCACACAGTCAAACAGGCCGTGGTGCGCTGCAATCGCATAAGAGATCATCTCCGCCATCACTTTTGTATTGCCGGGGTTGTCATGGTATGCATCGTAAACATATCTTGCCCCGGTCGATGCATGCGCAATGGTTCCTCTCAGGGTTCTCCTTCTCTTTTCGTCAGCATGCAGGTAATCATCGAACTTTTGCTTGTTCTTACCCATATCATGAAAAATACCGCACAATGACATAAGCTCGGAAAGCCCGCATCGCTTTCCTTTTTCTTTGCATAAAAACACCGTCTTTTGCGTGTGTTCTGCTACGGTTTCTTCCCTGTTGTATCCATCATCTGAAATATGTGCGATCAAGTACATCAGCTTCTTTCTGTTCGTTTCTTTAATTGTATTTTGTCTGTTTCTTTTTGTCAATATTTGGTAAATATTAATATTTGCCGCTTCTTTATTCCGCAATAAAAAACAGAAAGCCCAAAGCCTTCTGCTTTTTATCTGTCATCTTATTGCAGTGCAAAATACATTTCTCATTTACACATTCCACAGCGATTGCTTCCATTGTTTGCCTGTTCCAGTAAGCGCAGATAATGATTTGCTTCCCTGAGCACATGGTCTGCCAAAAGTGGAAGGATCACAGAGCGTATGTCACAATCTGTAATTCCTTGCGTCCCTGCACTTTTAAACTTCTGGAACTCTTCTGTCAACTGGACACTTTTTGCATGGCAGGCATTGCCGTTCCTGGCTTCCTGTTCTTTCATGGCCTCCAAAAGCTCACAGTAATCCATCGCAAATCCATTGGCTGATTGTATCAGTTCACACTCTGTCGGGTCCAGAAGGCCGCGTATAAATTCAGCATGTTCCATCATAATCTGATTCCAGAATGCCTCTGTATTTCTCAGATCTGTCATCGCGATACAGCCATTTCTTTCAAGCTGCATGATAAACTGACGGTATAATCTTGCCTCCCTTAAAATGTGTTCAATCAAAAGCGGATAATTCGTGGTATAAAGTTTACAGCTCAGCACCTTCTGCAAAATTTCTTCTTTATAGGCAATCAGCCCGTTCAAGCACTCAAGCATTTCCCGGTTCAGCATTCTGACCTGATAAACCGTTTCCCGGCTTACTCCGGAGGGGCATCCGCTCTGAAGACATTTCTCAGCCTCCGTAATCTCTGTATCCACAGGAATACCTGTCAGCCTGCTCGTCTGACATTCTGCCTTCTGCGTAAATTCCGTCACAATTTCTCCGGAATCCAAAATGGCATTCCCCACCATTCCATCGGCAAGTCGTACGGTCTTTTTCAAGCCTTCTTCAAATCCTTTCCTGAAGCATTCCGCACGCCTTTTTAAGTCCGTCTCCTTTTCCGGAAGCGATGCCAGCAAAAACAAAGAATGTTCTTTCATGATCCTGGCGAAGAACAGGTGTGTTTCTATTGATAAAATAACATATTCTCTCATATGATTGCATACCTTTATAGTCTGATCTCTCTATTTATGATATGCAGATTTTTTTCGGCAGTTCGCGGGGATTTTATTTATTAATTTTCCAATAACCTTTTCTGTCGGAACCGATACGGGTAATTTTTCCAGCTTCCCGAAGTTTCTTTATAATATGGCTGATTTTACGGGTACTAAACCCCATTTTTTCGCTTATCCTCTTAGCCGTAATATCAGGCTCTTTTTCTAATATGAAAAGAATTTTAATATCATCGCCATTATCATCGCCATTAACTTTTTTTTCAGAAATATCATTCTTTTCGTCTGTCCAGGAAAATGGAAAAATAACTTTAACAAAATGTTCGGATATCTCAAAAATAGATTTATCATATGCATTTAAAATACGACTCATTCCTGATCCAAGTTGTTCTACCAAACCTACATCTTTAAATACCCGCATCAATTCTCTGTTTCTTGGCATACTACTACAACTGAAAAAATCTTCTCTGCTTTGTCCCTGAATCAAACCGCCATAAGAAGTAAACTCCATCCGGTCACTGAAAATCTCGAACACTGGCGGAATTTCTCTAGAAAAATCATTGTGAACAATACCCATATTCTTCATTTTCTTTTAGATCTACTTTATTTTTCCCACCGTATTTTGCAACTTTTATAGATACGCCGTTTTCATCAGCCAACAGATATGCAATATAATTATATTTACCATCAGGTGTAAACAATTCAAGACTATGTGCAAACTGCTTATTCAGTTCAAGTCCCCGCTCCTGATAATATATTTTTAGTTGCGCAAATGTAAGATCCTGCCTCGGGGCAAGTCTTCCCTTTCAAAGATCAACATGTGATTATCTAACAACAAATTCATAATTGCCCGCTCTGCACCGCCCTCACAAATACACGCTAAATATTTTTCCATTCTAAAAGTCCCCCTTACTTCAATGATATGAGAACTTTTTTTAAAGCAATGTATGATTTATAAGCAGGCACGGTTCCTTTTAGAAAATCACTATCGTATACTTCACTTCTCTTAATGTCATTTCTTTTTAAAATACTAGACAAATTTTCTGCCGCAATTCCCCCAATATTTCTTACAATATAAATGCCATCATTTCTCTTAAATTCATCTAATATCTCTGAGTAATGAGTTGAAAATACAAGGGTTGCCCCATTTTTATTTACTTTTTTATCCATAAAAAAGCGAACTAATGTGGACACAATTTCTTTATTAAAATGATTTTCTAACTCATCAACTACTAAATATCCTCCCTCCATAAATGTGATAACCGCACCCATAAATACACTAAGACCTTTAATTGTCCCCGACGAAAGATATCTGTTAAGTGCTAATGGATTATTTAAACTGATTTCCTCTTTTCCATAGAATTTTAATCTTATGTCAACTTTTTTTCTTTCCGGTGTACAATATAGATATTCGATGCTTGGATCCAAAAAAGTCAAAATCTCTTTCGGATACTTCCCTAAAACATTTAGCATATTGTGATCCGTAAACTGAGACATATCACATAAAAAAAGTTTGTACCCTGTTTTTTATTTAATGCTAATATAATGCTAACGTCTTCCAATAAATACTCTTCATTTTGATTCCTTCTTGTTCTTAATTCCGAGTCATTGAATACAAAAATACCCTTCTTCGTTTTCACTTTATTAATCTCTTTTGCCCATAAATTTTCCTCAGCAATGACCAGCTTGCCACTTCCATCAACTTGATTAACTTTTTTTTCAATAGCAGTCTGCAGTTTATTTACAATGCCTTCATGATAAAAATAAGTATTAATAACGACTCTTTGATCCTCATTTAAATCATCAAATATTTCTTTTGAATCAATCTTATTCAAAGCTTCATTATTCAGTAAACTTATCGCAAAAGAAATCACTTTTAAGATTGTTGTTTTCCCGGAAGCATTGATACCAATAAATGAGAGTGCCGGATTTGTATAAATATTAGAAAATATATTATATAATTGTTCCTTATCATCATCATCCACTCTCTGCCATGCGATAAAATCTATACTCAAGTCATTTTTTTAAAGCGGCAATCCTTTGACCTCTAATTTTAATATCTTCATCTTATTCTCCATTTAATTACGAAATATCCGTTTTTATTTTATATTATGTCCATTTTTTTTGTTTTATTCAATTGTTATTTTTAATTTTCTTGTAATTATTTACATTCAAAAATATTATTACGAACGTATTATTGCGAAAATGTTTGATCCGTTTAACCACAAAAAAGCGAAGAGCCTACCCTCTCCGCTTCCCATCTGTTATCTTACAATACACCACCGCCGCCACCGTACTCACCGCAGTAGCTATAATTCCCGGCCCTACAATCGCTGCCGGATTGACGCTCCCGTACTGGCTCCGATAGGCAATTACGCTGACCGGAATCAGCTGCAACGAGGATATATTCAAAATCAAAAACGTACACATCTCGTTGCTGGCTGTGCCGCGCGGCATGGCCCGCGAAATTCCTTTTCTCTTTTTCTTTCTTCCCTCTGCCGTATCTCCCGTCTGCTCTGGCAACTCTGCCTGCCGCCGCTCTTCCTCAAGATTGGCAAGCTCCTCCATTGCCTTTAATCCGGCAGGTGTTGCAGCCCATCCAAGGCCGAGAATATTCGCCACACAGTTCATTGTAATATGCTCGTTCGCCGGATGATCCTGCGGAATATGCGGAAACAGGAAATGAATAAATGGCTGAATCTTCCGCGAAATCAGCCGCACCAATCCAGCCTCCTTTGCCACCTCCATCAGTCCCATCCAAAGCCCCATCACACCCAGCATGGTAATGCACAGAGTAACTGCTTCCTTTGCCGAGGACAGCACCGCATCGGAAACGGCATCCACGCGCCCGGTCAGAGCGCCCCATACTACGCCTATCAGTATCATAATTCCCCAGATATAGTTCATATTGCTCTCCGGAATTTTTTTACTATTCTATTCCTCAATACTCCCAATCATGTGAGCCATAAAATATATTCCTTAAAATTTTAACGAAGAATCTGCCGTACCATTGTTCAAATTCCGGCCAAACGCAGAAAATCCCATGCTACAGGCGCCAAAGCTTGATTTCCACAAACATGAAGTTTATAATACCCTAAGACTGACGGACCTGAGCGAAATACTTGCATTGCGGAATACGAAAAAACGGCCTCCGTCCAATTTATCATACAAGAAAGGGTACCTGCTATGTCAATGGATGATTACAATAAAGCCTGTAAAGCTGGAAAAAAAGATTACCAGAACAGACTGCTGCGCGGTGAACGGCCTACGCTTCAGGTTCTCGACAGCATTCTTCCGCCAAACGACTCCTACTCTATGGTATCTTTGGGCCTTGTGCAGATCCCGATTGATCAGATTGTCGGTACAAGATATGAAGGCCGGAGCAATGCTTTTTCCGGCAATTTTATGCCGATTTTAAACGAAGACACAGAATTTGCCCGAAAATGGGCCGCCCTTAGCAGCTCTCACGAAGAAGAGGGAATCCGCGACCCGATCAAGGCATGTGAATACATGAACAAATTTTACATAGTGGAAGGAAACAAGCGTGTCAGCGTCATGAAGTATTTTGAGGCAATTTCCATTCCCGGCACGGTCACGCGTATTATTCCGAAACGTACAGAAGAAAAAGAAAATAAAATTTACTACGAGTTTCTCGATTTTTACAAACTGTCAAAAATCAATTATATCTGGTTTTCCAGGGAAGGGAGCTTTGCCAAACTGCAAAAAGCAGTGGGAAAATTTGCCGAGGAAAGCTGGTCAGAGGATGAACAGATTGATTTTAGCTCCGCATATTCGCGTTTTACTGCTGTCTATCGGACAAACGGCGGCAATAAACTGAAAATCACACCAGGAGACGCGTTTTTATCTTTTATCATGCTCTATGGGTATAAAACGCTTGCTGATACCACCACCACTGCTCTGAAAAATTTAATTGTAAAAAGCTGGGAAGAATTTCGCCTTCTGGAGCAGGATGATGAAATTGATTTGAAAATGAACCCCACGACAGAGAAAAAGCCCCTGCTCAGCTGGATTTTGCCGACCGGTCCGGCCAGGCTGAAGATTGCATTTATTTATGAAAAAACAGCCGCATCTTCCGCATGGTCCTACGCACATGAGTTGGGCCGCCTGCACCTTGCGCAGACCTTCCCGGACGAAGTGACTACACTGTATTATGACGGCGTTACGGTTGATACGATTGAAGAGTACCTGCAAAAAGCAATTTCCGATGGCTGTAACCTGATCTTTACGACCACCCCAGCCTTCGCTCCTGCAAGCGTAAAGGCAGCGATTGCGCATCCAAATATCCGCATTCTGAACTGTTCTCTGAATACATCCCACCGTTATATCCGGACGTATTATGCGAGAATGCACGAAGCTAAATTTCTGATGGGCGCGATCGCTGGGGCTATGGCGGAAAACAACCGGCTGCTGTACATTGAAGACTACCCGCTGTTTGGTGTAATTGCCAATATCAATGCCTTTGCACTGGGTGCAAGAATGGTGAATCCGCGCGCGCAGGTTTATCTGGAATGGTCCTCAAAAAAGGATGTTGATATTTCCGAGCGCATCCGGGAAGTAAACCCGGCCTGTATCTCTGGGAGAGACATGGTAATTCCGGAGGAAAATTCCCGTTATTTCGGAATTTATCATATGGCTGACGGGTATCCGCACAACCTGGCAATGCCACTGTGCCACTGGGGTAAATTTTATGAAAAACTGATTCGTACCATCATGAATGGTACCTGGAAGTCAGACGACCACTCCGGCAAAGCCATCAATTACTGGTGGGGCATGTCCTCTGGCGTAGTCGACGTTATTTGTTCCAAAAATCTTCCTGTGGGCACCAAACGCCTGGTTGATTTGTTGAGGCATACAATCCGTGCCGGAGAATTTAACCCGTTTTCAGGCGTTCTCCACACACAGACCTCAACGGCAAACAAAGACCCGAACCATACACTCTCGCCCGAGGAAATCATGACAATGGACTGGCTTGCAGAAAATATTATCGGTTCCATTCCACAGGCGCGTCAGCTTACAGAAAAAGCAAAACCCGTGCTCTCACAACAGGGAGTACCGCGCGTACAGGATGAAATTACAGCGGAATGAGGAAGGAGAACAGCGAACTATGCGGATACTTGCAATTGCAGACGAAGAATCTGCGTATCTGTGGGATCATTACCATAAGAGTAAACTTGCAGGAATTGATCTGATCATTTCCTGCGGAGATCTGCATCCGCACTATCTCTCCTTTCTGGCTACCTTTTCCAATGTCCCCGTACTTTATGTGCACGGCAACCATGACGATAAATATCAGCAGATTCCGCCGGATGGCTGCATCTGCATTGATGATAAAATTTATGTGCACAATGGCATCCGCATTCTGGGGCTGGGAGGTTCCATGCGTTACCATGCCGGAAGCTGCCAGTATACGGAGAAGGAAATGAAACGAAGGGCCGCAAAGCTGTGGTTTCAACTCCTGCGGCACCGCGGATTTGATATTCTGGTCACGCATGCCCCGGCTTATCAGTTAAATGACGGCCGCGATCTGCCGCACCAGGGTTTCAAAACTTTTATCCAGCTCATGGAAAAATATAAACCAAAATATTTTCTGCACGGACATGTGCACCTTTCCTACGGCCGGACGTATAAACGCTACGACAAATATTTCGATACCCATGTCATCAATGCCTATGAACGTTTTGTTTTTGATTACGAAGCAGAGCAGCCGAGCACGCTTCGCTACGGCATACCAAATGCAACGGCTGTCACAGAGTGTGATGTAGATCCTTCCTGAATCCCCCACACGACTGTGACAGCCGTTTTTGTTCCAAGTATTTCCGTTTTCCGCTTTTCATTGTTTCATATTTTCATATTTTGCTTTCCGGATTTTTCTTTTCCTGATCTGCTTTTTCTTTGCCTCCAATCCGCTTTGCAATCAGATAGCGCGGACGCCCCTTCACTTCCTCATAAATTTTTGCAATATAGTACCCGATAATCCCAAGGCTTATCATAATGATACTGCCAATCATCAAAATCAGCAGAATTACGGTTGTAAAACCTTCCACCGCATGACCGCTGAAATACTTCACCAGCGACTGAATCCCGAGCAGAACAGCCATCAGAAACACAAGCACTCCCGCTACGGTCACACACTGCATCGGGACCGTAGAAAACGCCACAATATTTTTAATCGCATACTGAACGAGCGACCAGGATGACCATTTTGATTCTCCTTCCGTGCGCTCCTGAACGTCAAACTCAACGGAAGCCGACCGAAATCCAATCCAAGAGGAAAGCGCGCGAAAGAAGGTATTCCGCTCCGGCATGGCCAGAAGCGCGTCCACAGCCCGCCGGTCAAGCAGTTTAAAGTCAGATGCCCGCGACATATCAATCCGCACCGCCCTGGATATGATCTTATAAAACATCCCCGCACTCGCCCTGTGCATGGCGCTCTCCTTCCCGCGGCTTCGTTTTACACCTTCGACAACCTCATATCCCTGTTCCCAGAGACGATACATCTCGATCACCGTTTCCGGCGGATGCTGCAAATCACAGTCCATCACCACACAACAATCCCCGGACGCATTCGCCAGCCCTGCCAGCATCGCAGACTCTTTCCCGAAATTTCTTGAAAACTTTAATCCAACAATATGAGAATCCCTTATTGCCGTCTCTTCGATTGCCTCCCACGTTCCATCCTTTGATCCATCGTTTACAAAAACAATTTCATATGCAATCTGCGCTTCTGTTAAAAGCCGTCCGATTGTTTCCGCCGCCTTCGGCACCATTTTTTCCTCATTATATGCCGGTAAAATCACTGAAAGCATATTTCATTTCTCCTGTCCGTCCTGTTCCCTGCAGGCACCCGTTTATTCGTAAGCAATCCCGGTCAGTCAAATCCGATAATCCGAGTACTCGCCCAGATCCATCAGCACAATGCTGTGACTCGTCCTGCGCTGGCTCACCGGAATCATCTGCATGTAATCTCCGTACAGATAAGTGAGATATTTATCATATTCCT
Source organism: Blautia sp. St.27G3 (assembly GCF_059728505.1). NCBI lineage: Bacteria > Bacillati > Bacillota > Clostridia > Lachnospirales > Lachnospiraceae > Blautia > Blautia sp. St.27G3. The sequence continues at coordinate 1,785,783 of NZ_BAAGFO010000001.1, forward strand.
TTGGGACAGGAAACTGATATCCCTCGAAATCCACATAAACCGCCTCCGAAAGCCAATTGGCCGGAAAAGCGCCCCGTTTCAGATTCCGCCCCATGCCGTCATACAGATACCCGGTATCTTTGTTCTTAAAAAAAGTAAGCGCATGATTCTGCGCCCACAGCGCCAGACGCATCGGAATAAGATATTTCACATGATCGACAATTTTGCAGATCACCGGATGCGCGCCGCCGCCTTTAATATCCGTGTTCCCCCACTTGTTAAAAACCACTGAACGTGTCAACATGGTCGCCATCAGATGCAGTTTCTGCGACCACTTGTGCCGGCCTGTTCGGTCATGCGAAAGTACATCAAAGAAAATCCCATTATGCATCTCCATAAAATGCCCCGTAAACTCCGTTGCAAACATGGTATTATTGATGCGCAGCTTTGTGAACGGATTGTAATTCCCTTTCTCGGTCTCCGGAATCTGCATAAAAATATTTCTGGGAAGTTCCTGCTGTACCACCTGCTGAAATTTATCATAATCCTCCCGCAGCATCATCACATCTGCATCGTCGTCCCACGGGATAAATCCATGGTGCCGGATTGCCCCGAGCAGCGTACCGCCCGCGAGAAAATATTTGATATCATGCTTTTTACAGATGCGGTCAATCTCCAGAAGATAACCCAGAAGGATTTTCTGCACTTTTTCAAGTTTCCCCAGATACGTATTGTCAAACAAAAACACCTCGCCGGTATCTTGCAGGCTCTTCACCAAAATTATCAGTCCGTCCTCCAAAGACACCTGAGGAACAAAACCATAGTGCTCCAAAAGCTGCGTATTCAGCCAGATTCCGCTTCCTTCCGAAGGTATTGCCATCTGTTTGTTTTCGGATGGTCTTTCGGTATCAGATTTTTCTGCCGCCTCACTATGCATCGTCACCCGACATTGTTCTGGAAAATTCTGATAAAGCAAAATGGCAAGTTCTCCTGCCGACGCATTTGAAGCCAGTCCTGAAACGTTAAAAATCTTATTCTCCGGGCATTTTGTCAATACAAACTGAATCGCTGTCAGGACGTCGTGGATGCTGATATAGGAAGTTTTCTCCTGCGAAAGCGTTAACTGAAATGGCTCTCCAAATGCTGTCTTTCTGGCAAGCTGCGCTGCCATATGCTCCATCACAGGAATACAGGCGCCGTACATCATACCAGTCCGAAGAATCTGAAACGCAAATCCTTTTTCCCTGGCAAAAGCTGCCAGCATGCTTTCCACTGCCTGCAAAAAATACTGTGCCTCATAGCCCGGCCCACACGGGTCCGTTTTCCCTGCTTCGTATTCCGACGCAACAAAGCCTGGCCCCAGCTTTCCGTAAACGCGCCCGTCAGACAACAACAGCACCCGGCGGCATTGCAGTGCCGACACCGTTTCCAGCAATTGCCTGAAATGTTTCAAATAGGAAATTGCCTCCGCTGCATCAAGGTTTGCCTCCCGACAGCAAAAACCGGTCAGAATCACGTAATCTGCCTCTTCAGGACGAAACATTTCGTGTTCTGCTCCCGCAATCTCCGTTTTAAGCACTCCATTTTCCAGTGACGCGCTCTGCACACGTACGCCTGATCTATCACTGTCATTCCACGCGAAAAATGACCACGCAATCGCTTTTTGCAGCTCCGCCTGTTCTCCGATCAGCAATATTTTTGCACCTTTGAGCGCCGCTTTGGGAATCAGCTCCGAACGTACCGGAGCCTGCGCCCAATCCAGTTCAAATTCATTCAAATAATCTCGCAGCAACATAGTTCCCTTACTTTCCAAGCTTCCCCGCTTTTTCTGCGTCCATGTAAGTTGGTACTGCCTGCAAAGGCGAATACCGAGCCTTCTTTTCTTCTGTTTCGCTCCCTGAACAATGAGTCGTGACCGCAGAATCATCCGTACATCCCTCTGGAAGGTTATACGCTTCCCCGGATGCTCCGTTCACCAGTACACGCATCGCTTTATCCAGAAGCTCCGCCACAAAATCACCGTTCCCTGGCCAGGTCCCCAAACGCACTATTTTTACCGGCATCCCATTTTCTCTGTAAAATCGGCACGCGAAATGTTCAGAAGTCCTCATGCACTGTAATGCAAGCTCTGCCTGCTTCGTATGACAGACATAACCGATCTCATCCTCGTGAAGAAACCGCGCACCTCCATACTGCTTTCCATAAATTGCGCTGCTGCTCACCAGAAGTACGGATGCCGGGTCCTTTTTTAAAAGCATCTGAAATGAATCGAACAGCTCCAACTCCTGTGGCCAGCAATTTTCCTGACCTGACAGCTCCGCAAACAAAAGCACAAAATCTCCGGCCGCGACCTGTTCCAACCCTTCTGTCACTTCAAAAGAAAAACCCGGCTGGCCCGCAAGGTTCTCCAGATTTTCCAAAAACCGTGTATAACATTCTCCCTGTATTCCTGCCAGAACAATTCTTCTGCCTGCCAAACGATCCCATATCGTTTTTTGCAAAATGTTCTGCCCATCCTTCGACTGTCTCATGTTATGCTCCATTCTGCTAAGCGCGCATGCTTTCCATCAAGCGGTTGAACATCTGGGGAAGTGAGGTCTGCGCCCTCCAGCCAAGTGCACGCAATTTTTCCGAATTAATCAGCATCCGCGAGGTCGGCGCATAGCCGAATTTGTTTGCATCTTCCGGAATATCGAATACAAGACCGGAACCGCTCTTCGGATATTCCCGAATCAACATTTCCGCCATTTCGCGGATTGTCCCGAAGGTTTCTTCATTTGAAATATTGTAGGCTTCCCCTGACTGCCCCCGCAGAAGTACCGTCAATAGCCCCAGCACTGCGTCAGACGTATAACAGTAACAGTGCGCCTTACTTCCATCGGTATGCAGAACAATATCCTCGCCCTGCATAATGCTCCGTGCAAACTGTGCAAATACACGGTTTTCATTTTTCGCAATCCCGGCCCCAAACGTCTGCGCAAGCCGAGCCGTTTTTACCGGGACATTGTATTCATGCGCATAGGCCCCGCACAGCCCCTCCGCCATACGCTTACTTTCAGAATAACTGCTGCGCACTTCAAGCGGATCAATATAGCCATAATCCGTCTCCCTCACATTGTAATGCTCCGGGTCAACCACGCCATACGCTTCCATCGAAGAAAGATATACCATGCTGCGCACCTGCTTTTCTCTTGCAAGCTCAAGCAGATTTCTCGTACCTCTCAGAGCCGTCAAAATCGTCTCCACCGGGCGCTCAACAAAATCTTTAGAAGCCGTCATGCTGGCCGTATGAAACACATAATCAACCGCTCCATCATACAAAATCGGCTCTGTCACATCCCCTTCAATCAGCTCCAAACCATGCCCCAGATAATTTCCCAAAAGCCGCTCTGCCTTCTCCCGGTTCCTCACCACACCCAGAACCTTCAGACCAAGCCCCCGGCTCTCTCCGGCACAGACAAGCGCCTTTGTAAGCAATCCTCCAATCAACCCCGTCGCCCCGGTAATCAGAATATGCTTTCCCCGCAACGCTTCCCAGTCAATCTGCTCCGAGGCCGCAATCCCTTCCAAATCCTCCTGCAAAACCACATCCGCTTCCCAAATCCGTTTAGCCATCCATATACTCCTTTTCCCTGCTGCGAAACCCGTCACTTTTTATCCTTATACCGGTTCATCTTCGCTGCCAACCGATTCGTCAACCCAAACCCAAATGCCTGCTCGTTCTCTTTATACTGAAGCAAAGCCCGGAACATATACACATCCTCCGGAGTCGTTACTTTAATATTACCCCGATTCCCCATTACCATATGCGGCTGCTTCCCAAGCGACCGATAAATCGTGCAGGCATCTACCATATTTTCATACCTGGCAGGCAGCGCCCGAATCGCCTCATGCGCTTTTATAATATCCTTCAAATAAAAACTCTGCGGCGCCTGTGCCGTATAGCTCTCTTTGCGAAGCGGAAGCTCTTCAACCGTGCCTCCGTCTTTGCTGATCAGCACAGTCTCGTAACACAGAGTACAAGTGATTGCGCTTCCATACGCTTTCACTGCCGCAACATTGTCACTGATCACGCCATATTCCACAAACGGCCGCACGCCGTCGTGAATCAGAACCACGCTGTCCTCCGGATTCTCCTCCTGCGCTTTTTGGAGCGCATGAAAAATGGAATCCTGGGCCGTCTCACCACCCGGCACAATCGCTGCGATCTTGTCAATTCTGTAATCCAGTACGAGTTGCTGCGTATAACGGATATAATCCTCGCTCATTGCCAGATAAATTTTATCAATCTCCTCATGCTCCTGAAACAGCTGAAGCGTATGAATCAAAATCGGTTTTCCGTTTATCTCCAGAAACTGTTTTGGTACTCCTGCGCCCATGCGCACGCCGCTTCCGCCGGCAAATATAATCGCTATATTCATAATACCATTCCTTTCGCTTCGCTCAAAGCACTGACCCGTGCATTCTGACATCCACTTTAGTTTTCGCTCTGTGTCGTTTCTTCTCCAAGTCCGGCCAGACCGAGAATCCGCTGCGTGGCCCGCCCGTCGCAGGCGCCCACATATTGTTCCCGAAATTCCTGTATTTCCTTTTTATGCTCTGCGTTCCAGACGCTGCTGCTTCTGATCGCTTCTGTAAGCTCCTGCCGCGTATCTGCCAGCTGGAACGGAATACTCAGATAATTCAGATAAAAACCGCGACCATCTTCATATTCCTGTAAATCCGGTGCAAACAACACAGCCGGTTTTTCATACAGCAGATAGTCAAACAGCACCGAAGAGTAATCCGTGATTAACACATCCGTCACGGCAAGCAGCTCCTCTGTCGGAATCGTACAGTTTGACACCCTTCCATGCGCATCCACATGCGGGTGGGCTTTGATAATGATATACCAATCCGGCGACAGCTCCTTTGCTGCTTCAAGAATCTGTTTTTGTCCTTCCAGACGCGGCGCGGCCGCATTTCCCCGAAAGGTGGGCGCCCACAGCGCAATTCTTTTTCCTCTTGCCTCCGGATACTGTTCAAAAAAATGTTTCCTGCATGTATCATTCCATGTCTGATCGAAATAATAGTCTGTCCGGCTGACTCCGGTTGCACGAATATGTGATTCTGACAGCCGAAGCGCCTGAGCGTGCACCGGCACGCAAATCTCGGCGCTGAGCGTCAGATACGTATAATTTCCGAACATATTTCCCCTGTAATTCTTCGGGATATCCTCGCCCGTGTCATATGCTATTTTTTTCATCAATCCGCAGGAATGCCAGAGCTGAACCACCGTCGTCTCCGGCCTTTTCCGACATGAGGCCACCGGAAGATAATAATCGCAGATAAACACATACTCCGCCACTGCATATCGCTTCATAAAACACAGCAGCGCGCGGAGCATTTCTCCAAACGGCATTCGGCCAAAATCACTGATAAATAACTCCGTACGGCACTGTCCCGCCGTTTCAAGCTCTGACACTGCCTCATACATCCGCCGCATGGAAAATGGCAGCTCCTCATGATGGGCATCCGCAAAAAGCACCAGCCCTTTTTGCACTGGGGCCCGGCTGAACCATCCGTAAATCACCGGAAGCAGCACATTCTGCAAAAACATCTTTAAATATTGCCTGATCCGAAACACGGCTGCCTCCTTTTCTCTCACTGTACCTCAATCTCATCTGCCGGACAGTCTGTAATATCTCTGTATCTTCATGTCTGCCTTTGACCTGTTACTTTTTTCTCTGCCTTCCTGCGGCTTTTCCGGATTGCTTCAGACGCTCCTGGTAACTTCGGGCATCCTCATAAATTCTCTTGCAGCTCTCAAAATCCTGATATGCAAAAAAATCATCCTGCCGTCTCCGGTAAAAGTCCTTCAGACGACATCCGTCTCTCATATAGTTGCAAAGCGTCTCTGCCAGTTCGTCTATGCCGGTACAAATCTCGCCAAAGCCCTGCGCCTCATAGAAAAACCCGCCCTCCTCATAATGCGGAGGCAGTGCAGGCGGATGAAAATAGACCACCGGCTTTCTCATATAGGCAAAATCAAACTGAACGCCGGAATAATCCGTCACCATCAGGCTCGACTGCGTCAGCAGCTCCTCATAATCTGCTTCAAGCGCAGATAAAATTTCCACTCCCTGAGCAGGACGAAAATCTTTTTTCTGCGCGCTGATTACCGGATGCAGAAGATACGCAATCTGATAACCCATCTGTCGGGCCGTCTCGCCAAGCTTTTCATGCTCTACAAACGCCTGATAAATCCGATAATACTCCGTATTTTTAAATTCCGGATTGTACGGCCGTGTCTGTCCCATTACGGAATGCATGGCCAGATAAGAGCGCCATGTGGGCGCGATCAAAATCTGCCTGCCATCCTGTGGCATCAGCCCGTCATACCTTGGAATACCGGTAAGCCGCAAAGTTTCCGGACAGTAATCATACGCAGGTTTGGATAAATTATCTACCTCATAGCGCGACGCACAGTAATACCGTTTGTTGTTATTCACGACCCGATTCGAATCGGCGCGAAGATCCTGTACCGAAAGTCCGTGCTGAATACACGCATTGACAGAGCGAAGGCGGTCCTGTACAAACCGGATCTCCCACTGATTAAAACCACAAAACGAAGGCACGCCACTGTGTGTTCCGAACACCATTGACGCATATAAATAACACATTCTCTGCTTCCAACTCCGGTATACAGCCGGCCGATAACCTTCGCGGCACAGCCTTTCATAATCAGGAACATCCTTTTTTATTACATAAACCGGGGATATCCCGTCCTCTTTCCTGCCCGTAACATATTTATAAAAATATTCACCGCAATCGCCGCCTTTATACAGCTTGTCAAACGTAAGCCAGATATTTTTCCGGCAATAGAACGGATAGGAAAGCCAGTATGCCAGGCGCATCAGAAACATTTTGCGCGATCCGTAGGATGCACGCAAAATTTCTTTCAGAAAACGAAACTCCTGCCTCACCCGCTCGGGTTTTCCCGTCCGACAAATCCTAATTCCTGCGGCCCGGCAAGCCCCAGGGTCAGCGCCTGCCAGTGTGATCATATAATCCTCAAAAAGCCACCATCCGTGCCGCAGCCCAGTGTGAAGCCTTGCCTGATAACACGTACTGACCACAGGCAAAACTTCTTCTTTTCCTTCCTCATCCGTCCAGATGAATGTCAGAATATTATCCCGCTGAAGCCTTTCTGGAGATACCTCTGCAAAAAAGGCCCTGCATCCGCAAAAAACCTTTTCATCCACTTCCGGCTGTGAAAATCTCTCCGTAAAATATACCGGAAGAGTTTCGCCATTTAGTTTCAGAGCAAACGAATCCGCCGCCATATCAGGCGGAATGGAACCATCCAGGCGAAGGATGCTTCCCTCGCGTTCCAAAAGCTCCAGCAAAACCCATGCCGCAGATTCCTTCTGATTTTTTGCTTCCCGACCTGCTTTTTCCTGCTTTTCCCCTGTCTGATTGCTCATTGATACCCTCACGCGCCCTGCCTGCTTACATCTTTATTTCCAGCTCTTTTTTTACATCTGCAAGGGCCGCCTCAATCACCTTATCCATATCATAATACTTATACTGACCAAGACGTCCGCCAAATATTACATGCGTTTCCTTCTCGGCAAGTGCACGGTATTTTTCATACAATTTACTGTTTTTCTCGTCGTTCACCGGATAATACGGCTCGCTTCCCGGTTTCCATTCCGTCGAATATTCCCGTGAAATAATCGTATAATCCTTCGGCTGCTCAAGCTCAGCCTCCGGTTCAAAATGCTTATGCTCAATGATTCTCGTATACGGCACCTCGCGATCCGTATAATTTACCACTGCATTTCCCTGATAATTTTCCTCTTCCAGACGCTCTGTCTCAAAGCGAACGGTCCGGTACTCCAGATGTCCATAACAGAAATCAAAATACTCGTCAATCATTCCTGTGTAAATCACCTTTTCAAACATATCCGGATTCTCTTTGCTATATTGGAAATAATCTGTCTCAAGCATAACATCCACATTTTCGAGCAGTTTTTCCACAATTCCGGTGTAGCCGCCGATCGGAATTCCCTGATGGCTGTCGTTAAAATAATTGTTGTTATACGTAAATCGAAGTGGAAGCCGTTTGATGATAAAAGCCGGCAAGTCTTTACAGTCTCTTCCCCACTGCTTTTCTGTATAGCCCTTAATCAGTTTCTCATACACATCCGTTCCGACCAGTGAAAGCGCCTGCTCTTCCAGATTTTGTGGCTCAGTAATATGAAGATCCGCAATCTGCTCCGCAATCCGCTCTTTTACTTCCTGCGGCTTTCGAAGGCCCCACAGCTTGCTAAATGTGTTCATATTAAACGGCAGATTATACAGCTCATCCTTATAAACCGCCACAGGAGAGTTAATATAATGATTAAATTTTGCACGCTTATTCACGTATTTCCATACTGCATCATTGCTGGTATGAAAAATATGTGCACCGTATTTGTGCACCTGAATGCCATCAACGTCCTCTGTATAAATATTTCCGCCAATGTGATCCCTTTTGTCAATGACCAGACAGCGCTTGCCTGCTCTCGTGAGTTCGCATGCGCATACTGCTCCGTACAGTCCTGCACCGACAATCAGATAATCGTATTTTTTGCGCTCCAGACGAAGCTGCTCCCGCCTCCGCTCCTTCCGCTCGCGCACCAAACGATTCTGTTCCTCCTTATAAGCATCGCAGACCTCTTGCGAACTGCCGATCATACGAACACGGCCGCCGTCAAGCCACACCGCATTTTCACAAAGCGACTTCACGGATTCAATATTGTGTGAAACAAACAGAAGTGTGGTCCCTCCGGAGAGCATCTGCCGCATACGCTCATTGCACTTCCTGCGAAAACGCATATCTCCTACTTCCAGAACCTCGTCCACAATCAGAATTTCCGGATTCACGATCGTTGCTACAGAAAAGCCCAGCCTGGCCTTCATACCGGAAGAAAAATTCTTCACCGGAGAATCCAGAAACTTCTTCAGATTGGCGAACTCGACAATCTCATCGAAATGCTCTTTCATAAACTCTCTGGAATGTCCCAGAACAAGCCCGTTCAGATATATATTTTCACGCGCGGTAAGCCTCCCGTCAAACCCTGCGCCAAGCTCAATGAGCGGCGCAATATTGCCCCGCACTTTCACACTTCCTTCATATGGCTTCAAAATACCGCTGATTGCCTTCAGCAGCGTTGACTTTCCGGAACCGTTTGCTCCCACAAGCCCCCAGGATTCACCCGGCTTTATCTTCAGATTGATATCCTGGAGGGCAAGAAACTCCTGGAACATCAGCTCCCGCTTCATAAGCTTAATTGCATATTCCTTCAGGTTATCTACATTTTCAGAAGCAAGATTAAAACGGATTTTCAGATCTTTTACTTCTATCGCATATTTGCTCATCTCAGTTCTCCATTTACTACGATAATATAGCTTACAAAAAGCTGCACAGCAGGCTCTCACCCGTCATTCGTTCTTATTGCCTTTTCCTCGAACGTATAAAATCAAATAAAAGTTAAATATAGAGGATAAATTTATCCTTACTTCGCTGGAAAGACCACACACCGATAAACAGCATGAAAAAAGCAATCAGCCAGCCGCCCCAGAAAACTCTTGGCCCGGGCAGGCGTCCATAATACACCAGGTCACGAAACTGCGCCACATAATAATACATTGGATTGAACGCTTTGATCAGAATCTGGATCTTGTCCGGCAAACGACTGATCTCATAAATAATCGGTGTAAGATACTGCCATGCGGTCGTCACTGCACCGTAAATATGTTCCATATCACGGAAGAAAACATTAAACTGTGCAAGGAAAAACCCAAGCCCGCAGCAGAAAATATAAAGCTGCAGAATCACCAGCGGCGTAAGCAGCATATGCCAGTGGAACGGAGACCGGGTCACAACCATAACAATCAGCAATGCTCCAATTGAAAAGACGAGATCCAGCATACAGCTTGTCACCTTGGCCAGTGTAAAAATATACTTGGGCACATAGACCTTCCGCAAAAGAGCCGCATTCCCGGTCACTGACTTCATCGCATTATTGGTACTACTCTTCATGAAGTCGAACAGCAGCCGTCCAGTCAGGAGATATACCGGATAATTTTCAATTCCCTTGCCCAGAAGATTGGAAAATACAAGAGTCAGAACAATCATGATCAAAAGCGGATTCAGAACACTCCACACATAACCAAGAAAACTCCTCCGATACTTCAGCTTCAAATCACGGGCTACCAGATCCCGAATCAAATCCTGGTACTTAAAAAGTGTCTTGATACGGTATTTAAAAAGTTTCATAAGTTTCCTCCGTATTTTCTTTATATTGCATCATTTTATCTTATCATATCCGTGTTTTCATTTCAACCTTCGAATGCCAGGTGTCGGGTACATGTGAATAGAGGACGCCTGCGAGACTGGCCATATCCCTCCGCAAACTCGCTTCCGCTCCGTTCGGCACGCAGCGGTACTAGGCGCGTTTCGCGCTTCGCTAAAACGCACCAAGTGCCGGCGGCCTCACAGGGTTTGCTATGGGATATGGCCAGTCTCGCAGGCTGTTCTGGTTTTTCCGCTACGGTGCAGGATTTCCGGTATATTTTTAAAAAAATAAAGAAAAGAGGATACTCCTGGGCATCTTATGCGCTCAGAAATATCCTCTGGGTATTTAGAGAAAAAATCTTATGATATCAGGTAAAAAATATTTATTTTTTCAATGTTTGTTGTTTTGGTTTATAATTCTTAGTTTTCCATAATTCTGAATGCGTCAATTCGTATAATACAATCCGAACTTGCTTCATTCTTTTCTTCCAGAAGAACCAGCTTGATCGTGTGGTCGCCTGGTTCCAGATCGTGTACGGAATACAGGCCCTGGCTTCCTACCCGCTTCTCTGCATATGTGTCAATTACTGCAACCTCTTCTCCGTCAAGCAGTACCTGGAACATTCCCTGATCGCTGTCAAGACCGCCGTAAACATCAATACCACATCCGTTAAAATCAAGAGACATATAAGCGCCTACAGAATTGCTATAGCTTACCAGATTATCGCTGCTCCAGATTCCCCACGTCTCGCCATTTGCTCCACGGCGATCGATACGGCCGTTCTTATCTTCAATACAAATAAACTTCCGTTCATCGGAATTATCTTTTTTAGCCTGAATCAGCACTTCATTCAATCTGGCTTCTACATCTTTTACATCAGCTTTTGCCACGAGGAATGCTCTCGATCCGGTCTCTTCATTCTTCTCAAATGTAACTCTTCCATCGTCAAGCACAGAGATATCGCCGCGCTCCATGGTCCAGTAATCTTCCAGACCCTCAACCGCATACATGACTGCTGTCAAATCCCAGCTCCAACGTGTCGCCAGACCAGTATCATCCGTCAGATAAAGATCATAGCTTAAACGAACCGGATTATCCTCCTCCATCTCATAACGACGCTCGCCGGTGTCAACATTAATACCAATTTCAAAGCCACTGAACATAATAGGCGCCGGACACTTTTCCACAACAAGCTGTGCTGCGGCCGGATCGCACATAAAATTATATTCTGCACTTTCAAAATCCTCGAAATTACCTCCCATACAGCACACAAGTTTTACTTTCTGCGCAACGAGATCAACGCCATTTAAATCACTGTATTCATCCGGTTCAGAATTCAGGAGTTCAGTCAGATTCGTCAGAAAGCCTACCGATGCAATCGTTACGCTGTGGTCCGGCTGGCTTGCCAGAACCTCACGGTATACGTCAACCGCATCCCGGGCATCTCTTCCGTCTACCATTGTGTTTTCGTATTTCATAGTTACTGGCTTGCAATAAGTATAGCTTTCAGGAGTAACCTCTGAAGGCCCCTTATATGTTCCGATCGGGATTTCCAGACGGCCATAATAGGTATTAATTGCTTCTGCACAAGGCGCTGCATACAGACATGCACTGTTGCAGACCACTGCCAGAAGATTTGCCCTTCCTTCACTCACATAAGAATGCAGCATTGCTAACCCGCCGGCATCGTCAACGTCATCTGCGATATCTGTATCATAAATAATATTTGCAACTCCCTCCGGGGCGGGCCAAGCCCCTTCATACTGTACATAAACAGGGCCTTCTTCTGCCGCATTCACGTTCTGCACACATGCCGTAGCTCCTAATACACTCGTCAGGCCCAGTGCCAGCGCTACTAAATTCATTCTTCTTTTCATCTTCTCCCACCTCTGTTTTCTATTTTCAATTCAGTTTTCTATTCAACGACGTTGCAGCTACAATCGATTGTACTTTTGATTATAAAAGTTTCGTCCCCCCCTTCATATGTAACACATGTCACATTTACAGTCATTATTTTCCATTTTTTTATTAAAAATTTACAATTTTCTTTTTTGTTAATTCGATATTCCATGAGTTATTTTGCTAGATCAAAGCTTCAAAAAATCAACAAATTAAACAAAAAAGAACCTCTCAAGTCATCCGACTCAAGAGGCGCTCTCTTTCTTATCTGCTACAAAATAGTCTAGTATTTCTGATTTTTATATTTGATATAGTCCATGATAAAGTCAACCGAACCATCTATTCCAAGCTCGCTGCTCTCAATGCAGAGATTGTAGCTTGCTGCCATACCCCATTTCTTTTCTGACTGGAAATTATAATAACTTGCACGCTTTTTATCCGTTTTCACCATCATATCCCGTGCCTTTGCATCTGAAAGATGGTATTCATCCATGACACGTGCGGCACGGAAATCTGAACCTGCGTGTACAAAAATACTGACCAGTCCCGGGCAATCCCGGAGAATATAGTCTGCACATCGTCCGACAATGACACATGACTCGCCGGAAAGTCTGCGAATCGAATCATACGTAGCCTGATAAATCTGCTGGTCGATCGTCGGTCCTGAATACAATGCAGAAGGATATACATCCATCACAATGGAATACAGAAGGCTGTTTGTCGGTTTCTCATCATAACTTTCAAGAACCTTCTCGCACAGACCACTTTCTTTTGCAATCAACTTCAGCAGTTCTTTATCATAAAATTTAATGCCCAGCTTTTTTGCCAGCTTTTCACCTATTTCGTGTCCGCCGCTCCCAAACTGTCTTCCAATCGTAATAATCACTTTTTTATCCATACACAATACCTCCTGCCCCAATAAAATGGTCCGTCCACTGCAAATTCTGTTCTTTGCAGCAGCTCTTCTGCTGTAAATGATCTGTCCGCAGCAGATTATAAAAATATTATAGCATGAATTCCATAAATTGTCCAAAAATAAATGGAGGTTTTCATTTTTATTATCATATGTTACAATCTTTAGAAGGTACTTGCATATAATAGGTCTGAGCGGAATGTTATGGAAAGCGGGCGCCGACTGATCTCTGATACAAAAAGGAGGATTTTATGTCACCAACAGAACAATACTATGAAATTCTGGCAAATTCTATTATCAAAGGGCTGGAGAAACGCGGAATGGAGGGGGCCTATTTTAAAACCTCAAAAGAAGCAGTTGCACATGTCCTTTCCATGCTGCCATCCAAAGCCTCTGTTTCCTGGGGCGGAAGTATCACACTGGAACAGACAGGTCTGATCGATGCACTGAAAGAAAAAGATTTGGAACTGATCGACCGGTCACTTGCTACTTCTTTGGAAGAAAAGAAGGTGGCCCAGCAGAGAGCATTTTGTGCAGACTATTACTTTATGAGCACAAACGCCATTACTGCTGATGGAGAACTCGTCAATATTGATGGAAACGGCAACCGCGTCGCTGCATTGATTTGCGGTCCGGAGCATGTCATCATCCTTGCAGGTATGAATAAAGTCGCTGCTGATACAGACGCAGCAATCCAACGAGTACATACAAGCGCTGCTCCGCCAAACACAATGCGCCTCGGCCTCCACACTCCCTGCAGCCAGACCGGCATCTGCAAAGACTGCCTGTCCCCCGACTGCATCTGTGCCCACACCGTCATCACCCGCTTTAACCGCAACAAAGGACGAATCAAAGTCCTGCTCATCGGAGAAATTTTGGGCTTCTAAAATACATAGCCCTTCTAAATCTGAAGAAACGCTTTAATCTGTGTTTCTCTAAAATAATAAAGTGTGCAGTTTCCATTTTCTTACCGAAACCGCACACCTCTCTATTTACTTAACCAATTGCAAATTCCTTCCAGTAAAACCTCTTTATTTAAAATCCTTCGGGAACAGCACAATATAATCATTCTCATCGTACCGCTTCTTTCCCATTGACAATTTACGGAAAAACTTATTCGAACGCGCAATCGCTTTTCCGGTCAGATCAATCACATCTGCAAGCGTTACTGGATTTTCTCCTTCCATAGCTTCCACAAGCTTCTGGCAAAGAACCTCCTGCGCCTCCTCACCGATCATATAATCCTGCGCATTCGCATAGATCTGTCCAAACCCTGCCAGTTCCTCTACCGTATATTCCGGAATATAGATCTGAGCAGTAAATTTCATCGTAAAACGCGGATGACGCATCAAAAGTTCATGAATATACTGCTGTTCATCCTCCAGAATCACCACCAGACCGTCAGTCCGGAACTCCATGGCTGTTGTAAGCTGCTCCACGGTGCCCGGCTCCAGATCTCCTGCTTCCTCCACGATCAGCGTACCGCCGGCGATTTTCGCAACTGTTGCCGCGATATCCTTACGGTTCAAATCTGCCGCGTAAATCTTTGCAATCTTCATCGTCTGGTTGCCCTTGTCGTGAGCAATCGCTTTTGCAATATTCATAGCCAGAGTTGTCTTTCCGGAACCATGCGCACCAAAAACCAGAATATTGCCACTGCGTGAAGTACGGTCATCTCCTTTAGCTTCTGCCTGGATGATTGCATTGGCAATCTGCTCCTCCAGACCTTCCACCTCTGTGAAACCGCTGAAAAGGCCTCTGAGATGCTGCGGAATCATCAGATATTCTTCCTCTTCATATGCCTGTTCTGCTTCATCATCATAATAGTCTTCTGCATTTTCTGCATATGGCAGCTCCTCGGAACGATCTTCTGAATATTCCATTTCATCAAAGATACGTTCATCGGCTTCGGAATAGGCCTGTTCAGCTGAACGGTTTTCGCCCTGCTCTTCTGTTCGTGTTTTTCCTGCCGGCTCTTCGAGCTTTTGTGCAATCTGATCGGTCGGAATCCGAATCGTCTTCTCCTGAAGAATCTCCTTCTTTGCGGCCTCCATCAGCTCCTCACGGCTTGCAATCCTGCGCGTCTTTCCAAGCTCGTCATCTTCTTCCATATATGTAGGAAGAGATCTTGCGTTTCTGAGCAGCTTTTCCGGGTGGTTCGTATACTGAAGCGCTTCGCGCTGAATATCGGTCAGTTCATCCGCAGCAGCATCCGCCATGGTTTTTGCCGTATCTGGAAATCTCAGTGCCCCGGCTTTTTTGTTTCTGCTTTCTGCACTGCTATCTGTACTTCTTTCTGAATCATCCTCTGAGATTTCTCTGGCGATTCTTTCATATTTTTCTTCTGACATCTTTTCTGACTTTTCTTTTATCGCCGGTTCTTCCTGACTGTCAGCACGCTCTTTGTCCTCTGATCTGCTCTTTACCCGGGATTTCTTCACCAATCTCTCCCGCCTTACGGGTGTCTCGTCTGCCAAGGTGACTACTTGATTTCCCTCTGCTCCACCCATCACAGATTTTTCCTGGCTTTCCTTCGCTTCATCCGCCTCAGAGTTTTCCTGGCCTCCACTTATGTCGTCTGCATCAGATCTCGCATCCATTTCATAGGACACTCTGTTTTCCTGACCGTCGTCTGTCCTATGACTGTCTTTCTGTGCCTCCGGCTCCTCACTGTCCATTTCGCCCAGTACGGCGTCCGTTATTCTTTTTCCTTTATCGCTCATAGAAAGAAGCACATCGTCAATAGAGAGCTGTCCTGCCGACTGCTCCGGCGCCTCCGGTATTTGAAGCGGAGGAACACTCTGTACTCTCGCATCCACAGACGCAGGAATATCATCCTCAGGCTGTTCTACATTTTTTACGACACCTGAGAGGATTTTCCTCATGCTCTTTGCAAGTTCCACCTGCAAATCTCCCGGCTCCAGAGGTATATCTTCCTCTTCCTCCTGAGGCTGAACCGTCTGTTCCTGCACGGATTTTTCCTCCGGCTGCTTCGTCTGCAGACTGCCCGGCCCAGGCTTTACACCCCGCCATACCTGTGTATCTGTTTTGCCCGGCATAATACGCGTGGATGCCAGCTGTTCGCCTGGTTCTTCCTCAGCGGCGAGCTGTTCTTCTTTCTTGTCCTTTTCTGCCTTATGTGCCGCCACCTGATTGGCAATTTCCCGCTCGGTCTGCGCCATGATACTTTCAGCCATAAACTCCCCTCCGGCTGCTCCGGTATCCGGCTCGACATTCTGTACAACGGTTTCCTTCTCCTCTGTTTCCTCCACAGGATCGGCCATTTTCTTTTGCAGACATTCGTCATAAATCTGCTTCTGCTTTGGTGTCAGCGCTGCGTACCTTTTTTTCAGTTCCAGTGCCTTCGCCACATATTTGCCGCTGTGAAACCAAAGCACCAGATCATCACAGGCTGCCAGACACTTCTGCATCTGTCCGGACTGCTGATACAACGTGGCCAGCTCATACGCCCAGCGCTCCGTGTACTCCTGTCCCAGATATTCCTCCAGAATCGCAATCAGCTCCTGTGTCTGGCTCCCTCTGCCTTTGTAAATTTTGTATTTTAAAATATATCGGTTGTTGTCATGCGGCGCTGCCTGCACATACTCCGTATAATACTCCAGCGCCTCATCAAATTGTCCCAGCGCGGTCGTCACCTCTACCAGACGGTACAGAACCGTCCGGCCCACCGGTGATCTGCGGTAGGCGCGAAGCAGCAGCGTCTTGCTCTCCTCCAGCCTTCCCGCTGCCTCATAGATCTCACTGATCAGGCAAAGTGTTCTGATATTTCGAACTCTCCGCCAGTCTATCGTATCTGCCAGATTCGCGGCTTCCTGATAATCTTCCTGATCTACCAGTTTGTCTATTTCCTCCAGCTTGAGATTGTACTCATACTTATCCAACTTTATTCACCCCGTTATTAATATTCACTCATCAATAAATCCTGTAACTCCGAACTCTGTACCGCAAATATCCCGCAGCAGCAATATCCTTCATCTGCCTCCTGCGCACATCCTTGCGGCTTCATTCCCTCTAAGCACACATCTGTACATGAAAATTACATAAAGCTTAAACTTTATGTAATCATATTTGGTTTTAGTGTACCATACCTGTATTTCCTTGTCAAAACCAACTGTCGTAAAAATATGGATTTTGTCACGTTTTGCATACAAAGACAGCACTTTGACACTACCTAGTACGTTTCTTTTCATGTTCCAGCATAACCGGATAAATCCGTTCGCAGTTGTGATGATCGGAAAACGCAAAAAAATCATCTGCCCGGCTCCGATAAAGATCCGGCATCTGGCAGTCATTTTTCATATATCTGCACAAAACATCAATCAATTCGTCATTCGTATGGCAAATCTCTCCAAATCCCATTGTGTCATAGAAAAATGCGCCTTCCTCATAATGCTGCGGAATATCATGATGATGCAGATAAATCACAGGCTTTCTCATATAGGCAAAATCAAACTGAACCCCTGAAAAATCTGTCACCATCAAGGCTCCCTCACAGAATATTTTCTCATAGCTCATTTCTCCGATCGACGGAATAATCTCAACCAGGTCATTTTGTACAAAATCATCCTTCTGCGGACTTACAATCGGGTGCAGAACATACTGAATCCGATATCCATATTTGCGTGCCTCCCCGAGCAGACGCGGATCATTAATCAGGCTGTTGTACACCTTATAATAACTCGTCTCTTTAAAATTGGGATTGTAAGTTCTGGAAACGCTTTCCGTCCCGCCAGTCGGCGGCAATGCAGACTGCATGCGCCAGGTAGGCGAAATGACCAGAATTTTCTGCGCACGGTTTTTCAGACCATCATATCTCGGAACTCCCGTCAGCTTCAGCGCATCATATCCCATATAATCATATTCCGGCTTGGAAAGATTCTGAATCTCATATTTTGAAGCACAAAAATAAAGATTCGTGTTGTCCCGCAGCCTCTGCTGCGCGATCGCAATTTTCTGCACGGACATTCCGTGCTGAACACATGCCACATCAAAATGAACATTTCCGCGAATCGGAAGGCTGCGCGCAAACGTATAACCGTTAAACGAAAATACAGTAGAATTAGAAGCAATCACCATATCCGCATTCAAAAATACGAGCCGGTGTTTCAGACTGTTGCGTACAAGCGGCTGGAAGCCCTCTGCTTTCATTCGCGCGTAGTCCGCTGAAGTTTTGTCCAGCAGATAATATTTTTTAATGCCGTCCTTCTGCCTGATTGCATAACGGTACATGTACTCAGAGGAATCTCCTCCTTTATAGATCTTGTCCATAAACAGCCAGATCTTCTGCCGTGTAAAATACGGCTGCAAAAGGAAATTCAAAATCTTAAGCGGAAGCTGCTCCCGATAAAAACCATCCTTCTTTTTCCACATCTGAAGCCATAGTGCAACCTCCTTTTTCAGGATTTTCCATTTACTGGACTGCACCACATGAATCCCTTTTCTGCTCCAGAAGGAAAGATACGTCCCGATACGCCAGTATATATACCCAAAATCTTTTGCAAAACGGCTCGTATGTGCCGGAAATGAATAGTCCATTATGTACTCATTTCCCTGTACCTTAAATATAAAATTTAAAATCCGCTCCTCTTTGGACGGTTCCACGGGAATTGAAACGTGAAACGTTTTCATGCGCGCGTAAGTCACGCCGAAACATTTTGTCCGCGCATATCTGCCATTATAAACCAGAGGATACTCCCGCTTCCCGAATCTGGCAAAAACCTCTGCATCCTGCTGCGAAAAAAAGTCGTTATACGTTCCGTCTATTTCCAGTTTTTCGTCTTTATAATCAATCTTAATAATCCGCAACGGGATCTGCTCCAGCTCGCAAAATACCTCTCCATCACTGATCAGCTGCATCTGCTCTTTAGTGCACCGAATTTTCGGATAATAAGAAAAATCCTGTTTTTTTAACCGCAAAAACAGCAGCAGACGACGTGTGTGAAGTCTGGCCGGGTGTGAAACTTTCTGGATACACAGCAACGTGGACATTGACACATACTGTAACGCCTTTGAAAACAGCTGGCAGTAATTCTCTGCCTCTTCTCTCGAAATAACATGCTTGTTCCGATTATCTTCATTCGCCCCAATACGCGTTTTAATCATATATATCACATACAGCTGCGTCAATAAATCTGTATCCTTGGTTGTGCCATTCTGTTCCAGATACGGCAGAAGGAATTTCTGAAATGGCTCATAATACCATTCCAGTGTATGACATCTGATATCATACTCATGATCGCATTCCAGCGACGTGGCATAAGAAAGAATCTCCGTTCCCAGATAACGGAACCTGGGAATCCTCCCCAAAATATAAAGCAAAGCCTGCTTCTCCGCCTCACACGGAAAGGCTGTACTTAAAAGAGCCTCTTTCAGAAGCGATGTACGAATCAGCAGTCCATAAAGATTTGCCGGAAATACCGCCGGTTCCTCTTGAATATGCACTTCCAGATCTTCTACGTCCCGGAGCAGAAAATACTCGCCTCTGCGCAGCGGCTTCTGGCTCTGCAACGCAGGCATTGCAAACGCCATTTCCGGATGCAAAGCTGCCTGCAACATTCGCTCCAGAAATCTTTCAGAAAAGGAATCTCCCTCATCTAAGAGAATTGTAAAAGTCCCCTCTGCCAAAGAAACCTTATCCAGACAATTCTTATGCGGCCTGTAAATATCAGGTTCCCATACCGGAATTATCTGTATTTTCTCTGCTGGCAGTGTCTGACGAGGAAAATCCTGTACAGGTCGCTCCTTCTCTGCATGATATGCATATAATACTGTAATGTCGTAACTATTCATTGCAGTTCAAACCTTTCTCTTTCTTCGCGCTCAGATTTGTTTTAATCTGGGTCGTGGAAATATCCGGCGTTCGCGACAGGTATATCACTTCGCAGTGTTCCTTCAAAAAGTCGAATTTTCCCTCCCAGTCATCCCCCATCACAAAAGTATCCACACGAAATTCCTTCACATCGGATAATTTCTGTTCCCAGGACTCCTCCGGAATCACCAGATCCACATATCGGATTGCTTCCAGAAGCTGTTTGCGCTTTTCATAGCTGAAATAACATTTTTTGGATTTGCTGTTCCAGTTAAATTCATCCGTCGACAAAGCTACGATCAGGTAATCTCCCAGTTCCTTTGCACGCCGCAGCAAATTAATATGCCCATAGTGAAGCAAGTCAAACGTTCCATACGTTATCACCTTTTTCATTTTCCATCTCCTTATTTCAAACAGATTTTAACGTTTTACCCATCTGCGCACTACCCGTAAAATCCGTTTACAGTAGTTTATCATATACCGACAATAGCGTTTACATCGTGCCAGAATAGAATTTTTCTGATCAGCGCTTTCCTTCCCCTTAGGTTTCAAAGGTTTTTTATCTACAAGTCCGAGTAATTCAAGCAGCCGCTCGCATGCATGTCCATCACAACTGCACATGAAACGATTTTTAAAATTTGTAATTACCGTTTTATCAAATCCGTGCTTTAGATCCTTAATGTAACGAATCATCTCCTCATTCGTACGGCAGAGCGGTCCCGGCGTTATTTCATTAAAATCATAATAAAGTCCACGATTATCAATATACTCATCTAAATCATATACAAAAAACAGAAGCGGCCGTTCAAATACGGAAAATTCAAACGCTACAGAAGAATAATCTGTAATGCAAATATCCGCAATTGTCATAAGTTCATTGATATTCATACCTCTGCCACGTGTCATATCATAAGCAAATGTATCCCTGTAGGGTTCCGGAATCTCAGACACATTTTGTACTGTCTGATGATGCTTTATGATAAGAATATAATCGTCGCCCAACTCCTTTGCAAATGCCGCAATATCCAGGGCATCCGGAGAAACCCGGTGAGGATCAACGCCCCGATACGTCGGCGCATATAAAATAATCTTTTTATCTTGAGCCGCAGGAATCGCTTTATAAAGCTTCTGATAACACTTCTCTACATAACCATTGTCAAATATTTCATCCGTACGACAAACGCCAATCGGCTGAATCACCCCGCTGTCTTTTGAAATACCCATAAACTCTTCAAAAACCCAGGTCAGTTCCGGACTGGCAATTGTAACAACAGAATATTTGTTATATTCTGGAAATTCTTCATAGCGAGCCATGCTTTTGAAGCCCTTTTTCCCAATTGTGCTCAAACCAATGTGTTTAAAAACTCCGCAGCCGTGCCAAAGCTGGACGATTTTTGTCTCCGGCCGAATCTCCAGATACCCCATAAGGTTGTTTGATTCATGCACAAACACAGCCCGGGCTGTCGCCATATCACGAATAAACCACGCTGCATTCATATAATACTCCAGCCTAGTAACCTCTCCCCGATGAAGCTCATACAGTGCAAGTGGATACGTATACTCCTTTTTCAATTTCTTATAAAGATAACGGAAACTTTCATTTAACCCCCGTCGTGGCTGCATAAACAGAAGCATATTCGTAACCGGTTGATATGCTCCTAAATCATAAATAACCGGAAGCAAATGCTTAATACAGAAACGGTCAAGCCGAAGATTCTCCTCTTTTCCGTCCTTGCTTTCCATCTTCAGAATCCGATCCAACAGATTCACTGCCACCTCTGCATTTTCTGGTGTATTCTCCTCATGAAAAACAAGATACAACAACTCCATTGTATCCAAAACCTGCGTATCATCAAATGAATATTCTTGACAGAGGTCATTCCGGAATTTATCGATCCGCTGTGCATGGTTCTCTGTCAAACGCTCACCAAAGCTCTCTAAAAATACTTTTATCTTTTCTTCATACATCGTAATATTCTCCATAAACGTAATTAATTACACCTATCTTACTTCAAAAACAGATTTCAGTCAACGACATCAAATTTGTAGAATTTTCCTTCCGTCTTCACGCAAAAACAGGAGGTACTGCATTTACAGCATCTCCTGCTTTTTTGATTTAATTTTTAGTTCAGAGTTTTTTGTTTTTATTCTGTTTCAGATTTTAATTTGTATTTTTTAATTTGTGTTTTTTAATCTGTGTTTCAGTTACGTGTTATTTTTGTGCCTTTTTATTCAGTTTTACTTGTCTTTCTCTTTATCTGCTCAATTGGAGAGGTATCTTTCCTGTTTTATTTATAAAAGTATCGTCTGTTTCTTTACACATATTGTCCTTTTATAAACCATGTGGCTTTTCTCTGTCAGGCGCTGGAACTCTTACCGCTTTTACATCTTTCCTTTCGATGTTCTTTTCTTTGCTCTTTCACTCGTCTCCAGCCGCTTCTTTCCTGATCTGTCTGTTCTAAAAACAATCGAACCTGCGCGTTCGTTTTTCTACACTACCTGGATAAATGTACTCTGTCAACGGATTCCTTCTCTCTCCAATTACCGTTTCTTTTTCGATACTCTTGAATCACTTCTGACAGAGGTCTTTTTCACAGGAAACATTTATCCTGCCACATGTATCAGCTAAATGATGCGAAACGCTATCCACTGGTATCGACCTCCAATCCTTCCGAAACCTTCATTGTCTATAGGTACTCTTCTATAGGAACAACAAATGTTTTGTTGATGTCTGTATCTTAACAAATCTCCTTTTATTTGTCAATATTTAATTTTTATTTTTCTTTATTATTTTTTATATATGTATTTTTATTTTATATTTTCTCTTAATAATATATATTTTTTATATTTTTCTGATTTTTATAACAGAAAAGTCATTTTACACATGATTCTGTTTTGCATTCATCTGCCAATAATCAGCAGTAATATTTCTGTAATAATATTCATTTTTACGTAATCTTAACATATTTCTATCACAATCTTTCCCTATTATAAATGCGTTTGAATGAAGATTAAATTTACGATTTGTATCCTGCTTCAGACTAACCAAAACAAGGAGTTAATTTCATGAGCGATATGACCCATCTCGACAAACTGGAGGCAGAAGCTATCTATATTATGCGGGAGGTTGCATCTGAATGTGAAAAACCTGTCATGCTGTACTCAATCGGCAAGGATTCTTCCGTCATGCTGCACCTGGCTCTCAAAGCATTTTATCCGGAAAAGCCGCCTTTTCCATTTCTGCATGTAAATACAACCTGGAAATTCAGGGAAATGATCGCATTTCGTGACCGGACTGCAAAAAAATACGGGCTCGAAATGCTGGAATATATCAACAAAGACGGCCTTGCCCAGGGTATCAACCCGTTTGACCACGGCGCAGCCTACACAGATATTATGAAAACGCAGGCGCTCAAGCAGGCCCTGGATCACTATGGTTTTACGGCTGCTTTCGGAGGCGGACGGCGTGATGAAGAAAAATCACGCGCAAAAGAACGGATTTTTTCTTTCCGCAATGAACAGCATGCTTGGGACCCGAAAAATCAGAGGCCAGAAATGTGGAAGTTATACAATACCAGAATCCGTCCCGGTGAAGAAATCCGGATTTTTCCGATTTCAAACTGGACAGAGGCGGACATCTGGCAGTATATCCGTCGGGAAAATATTGAGATTGTTCCCTTATATTTTGCAAAGGAACGTCCTTTTGTTCAGAGGGACGGAAATATCATTATGCTGGATGACGACCGTCTGAAGCTCAGAGACGGTGAGACGGTACAGTACGATCACATCCGGTTCCGCACACTTGGCTGCTATCCTCTGACTGGCGGCGTCAAAAGTCAGGCAGATACACTGGAGGCCATTATTGCAGAAACGTTAAGCGCCGTCTCCTCAGAACGAACCAGCCGTGTCATCGACAGCGATGGCGGCAGTGCCAGTATGGAAAAGCGCAAGCGGGAGGGATATTTTTAACTATGAATACTCTTTTAAAATTTATCACCTGTGGAAGTGTGGATGACGGAAAATCCACTCTGATCGGCCACATGTTATACGACGCGAAACTGCTTTTTGCCGATCAGGAGCAGGCGCTTCTGCTCGACAGCCAGATGGGCTCACGAGGAGGCGCGATCGACTATTCGCTCCTGCTCGACGGACTTATGGCAGAGCGGGAGCAGGGCATTACAATTGATGTGGCCTACCGATATTTTACGACAGAAAAACGCTCTTTCATTGTTGCAGATACTCCCGGCCATGAGGAATACACCCGGAACATGGCAGTCGGCGCTTCCTTTGCTGAACTTGCCGTTATTCTTGTAGATGCCACGCACGGCGTTCTCACACAGACAAGACGTCACACCCGCATTTGTTCCATGATGGGCATTCGTCATTTTGTGTTTGCCGTAAATAAAATGGACCTGATCCGATACGATGAAACTCGTTTTGAAAAAATCACCGCTGATATCCGTCGGATGATGGCAGAATATGAATTCACTTCCCTGAAAATTTTTCCAGTATCCGCAACAGAAGGCGATAATATTACCACACGCTCAAAGCAAATGTTATGGTACAGAGGCACCTCCCTGCTTACTTATCTTGAAAACATCCGAACAGGGCAGGAAGACGACAGCACCAGTTTTCTTATGCCCGTACAGCGCGTATGCAGGCCGGATTCTTCCTTCCGGGGATTTCAGGGACAGATTGAAGCCGGGATGATCAAAACAGGTGACACGATCACAACGCTTCCCTCCGGGGAAAAAGCTGTTGTCAGTCAGATTCTTGATGCCGGAAAAGCTGCTGATTCTGCCGGATGCGGACATGCTGTGACAATCACCCTTGACCGTGAAGTAGATGTCTCCCGCGGATGTGTCCTTGTAAAAGATGCCAGTCTCTGCGTTGGTTCCCTTTTTACAGTACGTCTCCTCTGGATGGACGATGCTCCGCTAGTTGCCGGAAAAAATTATTATCTGAAGCTTGGCACTAAACTGATTCCAGCCGTTGTCCTGCATATCAATCATAAAATTGATGTAAATACCGGCAACGAAGTACCGGCAGATACCACCTTTAAAAATGAAATTGCCGAATGTGATATTTCTGTGTCCGATAAAATTGTTTTTGACCGGTTTCAAAACAGTCCGGCTCTTGGTTCTCTGATCCTGATCGACCGCATTACCAATATGACTTCTGCCTGTGGCGTCGTTTTAAAAAACATCAAACGCTCCGATAATCTTACCTGGCAGAAGCTTGAAGTTACCAGAGAGTTCCGCGCACAGCAAAAAGAACAGATTCCTGTGACCATCTGGATGACCGGTCTGTCCGGTTCCGGAAAATCAACTGTGGCAAATGCACTGGAAAAAAGGCTTGTTTCACTCGGCCTTCATACGATGCTTCTCGACGGCGACAATATCCGCATGGGATTGAATCGCAATCTCGGCTTCAAGGAAGCGGATCGGATCGAAAACATCCGCCGGATTGCCGAGGTCGCAAGGCTGATGAACGATGCCGGGCTGATTGTGATCACTGCTTTTATTTCACCTTATGCGCAGGATCGTCTGAGCGCCCGTGAAATCATCGGAAAGGACAGCTTCTTTGAAATTTACGTCAACACACCTCTGGAAGAATGTGAGCGGCGCGACGTAAAAGGACTGTACAAAAAAGCGCGCAGCGGTGATCTCCCTGATTTTACAGGTATCTCAAGTCCTTACGAAGCGCCTGACTGTCCGGATGCCCTCATCGATACATCGGACCGGAAGATACAGGAATGCGTCGACCAGATTCTGCAAGCGCTTGAAGAACGGGAACTGCTGCCCGCACGCGTTGCTTCAGTTTCGCAACAGTCCAACTCAAATCTGCTTCTTTGAAACTGGACGCATATTTAAATTCAGTTACATGCATCCCAAACAAATTCAGTCTTATTAAGACTCAGGAGAAAATCTATGACCACCGTATATTTACACATCGGGCTTCCAAAAACAGGAACTACCGCTATTCAGAACTTCCTTACCGCCAATGATGCTGTCCTGAAAAGTCACGGCATCTGTTTCCCTGATCTCGGACTGCGTTATTCTGGTATCGGCTGGCGCAGAAACGCTCATTTCCTTATCCGGGCTTATAAAAATAAAAACGGGAAAAAGGACAGAACCCGCCCCTGTACGGAGTATAATGCCACTTTGGATAAAATCGCCCTGCTTGGCTCCAGTTATGAAAAAATTATCCTTACCGATGAAGCCATTTGGCGTGCCAGCCAGAGCCGCCCCAATTTCTGGACAAGGATTCGCGAAGATTTTTCCAAAAGAAATATGGAGCTGCGCATCATTGTTTATCTGCGCCGTCAGGACGAATTTGTACAGTCTCTGTACCGCCAGAAAGTAAAGTCCTCCTCCACCTGCCTGCCTTTCGCTGACTATCTGAGGGAATTGCAGAAAATCAATTATCCGCTGGACTTTCTTTCTTATCTGAATACACTCTCGGATGTTTTCGGAAAAGACAATCTCATCGTACGAATATACGGAAACAACCAATACCGCGGAAAAGAGCATACATTGATTTCTGATTTTCTCGATATTTTCGGGCTTTCCCTTGAGGATGATTTTAAAAACAGTAAGAGTGTCTATAATCCAAGCCTGAATGGCACGTATCTTGAGCTGCGCCGAATTTTAAACGCACTCCCCGTGTCCCCCATAAAAAACGGGATTCTTCGAAAAAGCATCGGTGAGATCCTTCGTAGCAATCCTTATACGACAGAACCTGATAAGAATACGCTCTTCCAGGAGGGGAAACAGGCTGAATTTCTGGATCAGTTTGCACTGTCCAACAGGCAGGCAGCACAGAAATACCACGCTGCAAATCCTGATGAAAATACGCCAGATTCCCAAACCGCTACAGCAAAAAACTGCCAGGATTCCGATGGTCTCTTTTTTGCTCAAATCGAAGATCTTCCAGTACATGAGGTACCTACCGAAGACCTGCTGCGCGATGTCATACTCATATATGGTAATGCAATTCAACAGTTGGAACAGCAGAACAAAAGACTTGAGGCAAAAATCCGAGAATTGCAAAATGACGCTCTGTGGTTTCGGTTGAAGAGAAAACTGCGGCATTTATTCAAAAAATAATTATAAAGAGGACGGTCACCCGTCCTCCTTTTTTATTTCACTTTATTAAAATTAATCAGGCATCCATCCAGGATAATCTGACGCTCATCGTCCGTCATTTCTCCAAGCTGAAGTGTAAACTCCTTCAGGCCATCCTCCATTACCACAAAAGCCGGAATCGTGGTCGCCTTGTCCATAATTGCACTCCGAATATTCGGAATAAACAAATAGTCTTTATTCTTAAACGGCAGCGCGCCTTCTTCAATCAAAAACGGCAACATACCCCAATTGATCAGGTTGGAACGGTAACGCTTCGTTGCGTAGCTGTTGGCGATATTCGCCCATCCGCCAAGCACTTTCTGGCAGGAAGCTGCCTGCTCTCTTGCAGAACCATCACCTGGTTTGACTGCGAAGATTGTACTTCCGATACCGGTATTTTTGCCGCAAGTCTTTGCAAATTCCGGTACCTTCTTGATCGTTTTCATAATGTCACAAAGCTCCGGAAGAGCTTTTCCCATGCACTCGCCCGCTTCACGTGCTTTCTCTGCCTTCTGCACTTCCTTTGCCAGACCAACGTATGCCGGGTCCTTTCTCGAAAGGGTAAACTCTGCCAGGCCAAGCGGATTCGAGCGGTACGATGAAGTTTCTCCGGACGGAATCAATTCATCCGTTGTCGTCACCGGATCATGAATCTCAGAAACCACTTTCAGAACCAGATTCTCAGGAAGCTCGCACATTACCGGCCAGTCCTTGATATTCGGACCGAATTTGATCTCCACGGAAGGATCTGCTGTGCCCTTGCTGTCAAACACACGGTTTTCGTAAATGCTGCTGTCAAAGAAGTACTTTGGCTTTCCATATGTCACATCAATATCCGTAGCTGCTGTCAGATAACCGCCGTTTGCTGCCGTAGCTGCAATGGAACGCGCATCCATCAGAGCAACGGAAGCGATCTGTCCGCTCTGCAGCTTCGAGCCCTCGCGGTTCGGGAAGTTTCTCGTAGAGTGGCGAATACTGAACGCGTTATTTGCAGGCGTATCACCGGCTCCGAAACACGGACCACAGAATGCCGTCTTCACGACAGCTCCGCTCTGAATCAGGTCAGCCAGCCGTCCATTTTTGGCCAACTCCATATAAATCGGCGTACTTGCCGGGTATACGCTTAAGGTAAACTCATCACAGCCGATGAATTTTCCTTTCAGGATATCCGCTGCGTCACAGATATTTTCAAAACCGCCGCCTGCACAGCCTGCAATGATTCCCTGATCAACATACAGACGCCCGTTTCTCACCTTGTTTTTGAGTGTAAAATCAACCGCGCCGTCCAAGCTGACTGCCGCGCGTTTCTCAACATCATCGAGAATGTCCATGAGATTTGCATTCAGCTCTTCGATGGTGTAGGTGTTGCTCGGATGGAACGGCATTGCGATCATCGGTCGGATCTTGCTCAGATCTATCTCCACCATACCATCATAATATGCCACCTCACCCGGATTCAGCTCCTTGTACGCTTCTTTTCTGCCGTGAATCTCATAGAATTCCTGAATCTTTTCATCCGTCTTCCAGATAGAGGACAGACACGTAGTCTCTGTGGTCATAACATCCACGCCGATTCGGAAGTCTGCGCTTAAGTTTGCAACGCCCGGTCCCACAAATTCCATAATTTTATTGTTTACATAACCGTTTGCAAATACCGCGCCAATAATCGCAAGCGCCACATCCTGCGGGCCCACGCCTGGAACCGGTTTCCCGGTCAGATAAATGCCGATCACTCCCGGCATATTGATATCGTACGTCTGGCCAAGCAGCTGTTTAACAAGCTCCGGGCCTCCCTCACCCATGGCCATGGTGCCCAGTGCACCGTACCGCGTATGAGAATCTGAACCAAGAATCATACTTCCGCCGCCTGCAAGCATCTCGCGGGCATACTGATGAATAACGGCCTGATGCGGCGGCACATAGACACCGCCATATTTCTTTGCACAGGAAAGACCAAACATGTGGTCATCCTCGTTAATCGTACCTCCGACCGCACAAAGAGAATTGTGACAGTTTGTCAGCACATACGGCACTGGGAACTTTTCCAGCCCTGATGCGCGCGCTGTCTGAATAATGCCGACAAATGTAATATCATGCGATGTCAGTTTGTCAAATTTAATCCTCAGTTTTTCCATATTGCCTGAGGTATTATGTTCATTTAAAATAGACCAGGCGATCGTCTGCTTTGCCGCTTCCTGTTTTGCCGGCACGTGATCTCCCATCTTGCTTTTTAAAACTGCCGATGCATCCGGTCCGTCTTCCAGAATCTCCGCACCATGCAAAAGATACACTCCATTTTCATACAACTTGATCATTTCATTTCCT
This sequence comes from Blautia sp. St.27G3, assembly GCF_059728505.1. Lineage (NCBI taxonomy): Bacteria > Bacillati > Bacillota > Clostridia > Lachnospirales > Lachnospiraceae > Blautia > Blautia sp. St.27G3. The sequence goes on from NZ_BAAGFO010000001.1 coordinate 1,815,180, forward strand.
CCTGCTTATTTCACTAATGAAAACAGTACTGCCGCGCAGGCATTGCCCAGCAGACAGATTCTGCCTTTTACACGTAAGGGGACGTCGGAAAATGCATCGAAGTATCTGCTTCCCACGCATTTTGCGATATCCCCTTTGACCTGCTACACAATTCTCAGAAGAAACTTCTGAGCTTCCTTTTCACTGTTTATCCTTTCGATCTCTGCTCCCAGACCGCGGAGCTTTTCCTCGAAACATTCATAACCGCGCTGGATATAGATAATATCGTCAACCGTCGAAACACCCTCTGCCGCAAGCGCTGCAATCACGAGCGCCGCTCCTGCTCTGAGATCCGGAGCACAGACACGGGCAGCGGAAAGCTTTTCCACACCGGTGATGATCGCTGTATTCCCTTCTACACGGACAACAGCTCCCATACGTGCCAGCTCATCCATATATTTAAAACGATTTTCAAAAATACTCTCCGTCACAATGCTCGTGCCCTGTGCAAGTGCAAGCGTCACGCCAATCTGCGGCTGCATATCCGTCGGATAGCCCGGGTACGGCAATGTCTTGACATTCGTGCTGTGCAGTCTCTTGGATGCAACAACGCGAACTGCACTGTCAAACTCCTCCACCTCGCAACCAATCTCAAGGAGCTTTGCTGTCGTGGCCTCCAGATGCTTGGGAATGACATTTTTTACCATGACATCACCCTTTGTCGCAGCGGCTGCAAACATAAAGGTCCCCGCCTCAATCTGATCCGGAATAATCGAGTACTCTGTCTTGTGAAGCTTCTGCACACCGCGGATACGGATAACATCCGTACCTGCACCTTTGATATTGGCTCCCATACTGTTCAGGAAATTCGCAACGTCTACGACATGCGGTTCCCTCGCGCAGTTCTCAATAATCGTATATCCATCCGCCATAGAAGCCGCCATCATGATATTGATCGTCGCCCCCACAGAAACGGTGTCAAGGAAAATATGACTGCCGTGCAGATGATCTGCCTGTGCAATAATAAATCCGTTCCGGATAGAAACCTTGGCGCCAAGCGCCTTAAACCCTTTCAGGTGAAGGTCGATCGGTCTGCTGCCGATGTTACATCCTCCCGGAAGAGGAACCTCCGCCTTTTTGTATTTGCCGAGCAGCGCGCCAATCAGATAATAGGACGCGCGGATTTTTTTGATATATTCATATTCAACGCTGACTTCTCCGACATGCTGGCTGTTCAGCAAAGCTGCATGCCTCGAAATGCGGTCCACCTTCACACCGATACTCTCCATCGCTTCAAGAAGGACGTTGATGTCACGAACATCGGGAAGATTTTCAATCAGTACCGTATCATCCGTCATAATAGCAGCTGCAAGAATACCGAGCGCCGCATTCTTTGCTCCGCCAATTTCCACTTCACCAACCAGCGGATTGCCACCCCTGATAATATACTGTTCCATAGGACACCTCTGTAAGTTTATTTATACCCATACCCTGCGAAAAACAATCCACTTTTTTGCATCGCAGCTCTGCTTTATTCCCCTCACCACAGATCTGCTCTCGCATGAAAACCATAACTCTTTTCATCCAAAAACCGCAGTCTTCCTATAAAAATAAAAAAGTGAATCAGGTTTAGTATACCACAAACTTCCTGTTTGTAAATAAAAATTAACGGTTTGGTCACGTTTTCGTCACTTTTGCCAACTTCGATTGCATCTACTTTTTCTTTCGGACACTGTAACCGAATTTGCCAATCTTTTTGCCGAGACCAAAATATTCTCCGTGTGAATATACCATAAGTCCCGCTTTATTTAGCTGAAATTTCCCCTTTTCATCCAAAAATGCCTCATCCACGTCGACCCCCAGCACCTCTGCCACAAACATATGATGCGAGCCAAGCTCCAGCACCTTATCCACGCGGCATTCAATGTTAACCGGACTTTCCTCGATCAGAGGCGCCGTTACATAAGCTGATTTGCCGGCTGTCAGATGCATCTGTGCAAACTTGTCCACATCCCGCCCGGAACGTACCCCGCAGAAATCTGTCGCACGCGCCAGCTTTTCTGTGGTAAGGTTAATCACAAATTCTCCGGTCTCACGGATGATATCATAAGAATACCGCTCTGGCCTCACGGAAATAGACACCATTGCCGGGGAACTGCAAATCGTTCCGGTCCAGGCCACGGTGATAATATTGGGTTTTTCCTCCGGCCTCTGGCAGCTTACCATCACGGCCGGAAGCGGGTAAAGCATGTTCCCTGCCTTCCAGACTTCTCTGCTCATACATACCTCCTCATCCTTTATAACTGGCTGATTGCCATCATAAACCCAGGAACCAGCTGCTTTTTACGCGAAACCACGCCGGGAAGCTGCACGCATCCATCCGTAACGGTCTGACGAAACGCCACCTGAACCAGCTCATTCGAATCTTTTCCACAGCAGATCAGCTCAGACGATTCTTTTATCACATTGGTCAGCATAAAAAACAGCATGTCCATCGTTCCTTTTTCATACACCTCCCGAATATACGGAATCAATCGCTCCCGGATATGCGCAAGCTCGTCCTGGTTCATGGAGGTAATCTGGCCAATGCCGATATTCAAGTCCCCAAATTCAAACGTCTTAAAATCCTGATAAAGAATTTCCCGATTGGTCTTTGATTTTAAATCACTGCCCGCCGCAAACATTTTCTCTGCATAAGACTCACACACAATTCCTGCAATCTTTTCCAGATCTCTGGCTGCATTCACATCCATGGACGTGCAGGTCGGAGAACGGAACACCAGCGTGTCAGAAATGATTGCGCTGCACAGAAGCCCCGCTATCTGCGGCGGAATCTCCACGTCCTGCTCCCGGAACATCTGATAGACAATCGTCGCCGTACAGCCTACCGGCTGATTCCGGAAATAAACCGGCGCCATGGTTTCCAGAGAACCAAGACGGTGGTGATCAATAATTTCCAGAATCTCCGCATCCAGTACGTTGTCAACTGCCTGAGAAACCTCGTTGTGATCGACCAGAATCAGTCCTCGCTTGTGCACGCCCAGCAAGTTCCGACGTGAGATCATGCCGACGTATTTTCCGGCCCGGTCCTGAATCGGGAAATCACGGTAACGCTTTTTCGACATGATATCCCGGATGGACTCCGTATAGTCCGACAGCCAGAACGTCATGAGATTATCCTTTCGCATAAAAAACTCAACCGGCATACTCTGATTAATCAATCGTGCCACGGCATACGTGTCAAGCGGCGTCACAATGATCGTACAGTTGCGCTCCTGCGCAAGCCGCCTGATCGTCCGTGATACCGGAGAACCAAGGCAGACCACGATACACCCTGCCTGCATTTCAATCGCGCAGAGCTGCGACTCATAGCGATTCCCCAGAACCACCATATCATGCTCTTCAATATAGTTTTCCATGACATCCGGATTCGCCGCGGCAATCACAACCTTGCCTTTCTCAAAATATCCCGTTTCATCACCCACAATCATCTCCGCATCCAGCGTTTCCAGAATGTTCTTGTACGGTGTCCTGGCCACGGACACGATCGCACTGTCATATTCTTCCATGTAGGATCTGGCAATATCATTGATCGTGATAAGGCCACGAAGCTGATTTTCCTCATTCGTAATCGGCAGCGTATAAACATTCTGAGTCGTCATCAGCGCCCATGCATTTTTCAGAGAAATATCACTGCTGACCCCCGGCACCTTTCGGATATCCATATCCTTTACCCGTGTTCCGATATTTTCCAGAAACGCCGGTGTTTCCACCTGAAATCGTTCCAGAACATACTGTGTCTCCGCGCTCACCTGCCCGGCTCTGGCCGGAACGTAAGAATTCACGCTGCACGTCTGATTCTTCAGGTACGCATAAGAGATCGCCGAACAGATGGAATCTGTATCCGGATTCTTGTGCCCGACCACATAGACCGTACGCTTATGCTCAGGCCCCGGCAGCCCTGCGTCATCCTTTTTCGCTTCTATCTCAATCAGTTTTTCTCTGGCCTCCATACTCCCTACCTTTCCTGTAACCAAAATGCAGCGCACAGTACGTCATAGATACTCAATTCCTGCTTCTGTCACACGCGCATAAATCAGCTTTTCCTTTTCCGGCATGGCTGAAGCAATTGTCACAGATTCCAGAAAATGCCTTCCTGCTTTCTCCAGCCGCTCCTCCTGCGAGGTAAACAATTCACCGATGACCTCTCCAGCTGCAACCCTGTCTCCCGTCTTTTTCTTCAGAATCATTCCCGCCTGATAATCAATCGGGCTCTCCTTTGTTTCGCGTCCTGCGCCCAGCATCATAGCGGAAATGCCAATGCCCTCCGTATTCATTCCTGTAATATACCCCGCTGATGCGGCCCTCACTTCCATGAAAAACGGCGCTCTTCCGAACTTTTCCGGATGCCGGATATACGTCTCATCCCCGCCCTGACAGCGCACCATTGCCGCCAGACGTTCCAGCGCTTCCCCGGATGTGATTGCATTTCGGGCAAGTACGAGACATTCTTCCCGTCCCCCTTTTCCTGCCAGAAACAGCATTTCCGCTGCAAGCGCAAGACAGACCTCTGTCAAATCCTGCGGCCCCTTCTGAGAAAGTACCTGTACGGCTTCCTCCACCTCGAGCGAATTACCAATCTGATTTCCAAGCGGAACATCCATATTTGTAATCAGAGCTGCCGTCCTGCGGCCGTTGTGTGTTCCGATCGCCACCATCTTTTCTGCAAGCGCCGCGGATTCCTCCACGGTTTTCATAAAAGCGCCGCTGCCCGTCTTTACATCCAACAAAATACAGTCGCTGCCTGCTGCCAGCTTCTTACTCATCACCGAAGATGCAATCAGCGGAATACTCTCCACCGTAGCGGTAACGTCGCGCAGCGCGTACAGCTTTTTATCCGCAGGCGTCATATTGCCGGACTGCCCTGTAACGGCTAGGCCGGCCTCTTTTACCACTCGAATAAATGCCTCTCTTGTCAGCGACGTCTGTATACCCGGAATCGACTCCATCTTATCAATCGTTCCGCCCGTATGCCCCAGTCCGCGTCCAGACATCTTTGCCACATGACAGCCGCACGCCGCCACAATCGGCGCCACAATCAATGTCGTCTTATCGCCCACACCACCAGTCGAATGCTTATCTGCCTTCACACCCGGGATTTCGGACAAATCCATCCGGTCTCCAGAACATGCCATCGCATCTGTTAAAACAGCGGTCTCCTCGTCCGTCATTCCCTGAAAATATACTGCCATACAAAAAGCCGACATCTGGTAATCCGGAATCTCCCCTTTTGTATAGCGGTCAATCAATGTTCGGATTTCTTCCTCCGAAAGCACGCCGCCGTTTCGCTTTTTCATAATCAAATCATACATCCGCATAGCCATCCTCCTTTTCCCGGTCTGTCCCGGCAAAAAACACATAACGTTTTACAAAATCAGACTTCTTCCAGATGTTCCGGTCCAAAGCTTTCCGGCAGCAAATCTTTCAGCAGAACTATCCGGTAATCCTGCGGGCTCTTCGCCAAAAGAACCTCAAAATGCTCCGGATCGCAAAATTCACGCATCACCTGTCTGCACACGCCGCAGGGCGGACAATAATTCCCCGCCTCGTTTGCCCGGTTCCCGACAATCGCAATCCGCATAAAGCTGCGGGCTCCCTCGGATACTGCCTTGAAAAAAGCGGTCCGTTCCGCACAATTTGTCGGAGAATACGCCGCATTCTCGACATTACACCCAAGGAAGATCTGACCATCTGCCGTTTCCAGCGCCGCGCCTGTTGCAAACCCCGAGTAAGGAGAATACGAACGCTTCTGCGCTTCATAGGCCAGTCTCACCAGCTCTCCTGCCGTCCTTTCCATGCTCCGTCCTCCGATCTAAGCAATTTCCAGTGCAATCCGGACCATATCGCTGAAACTCGACTGACGTTCTGCCGAGGTCGTCTTCTCACCAGTCACCAGATTGTCGGAAACTGTACAGATCGCCAGCGCGTTTTTCCCGCAACGCGCAGCATTCATATAGAGAGCCGCCGCCTCCATCTCAACAGCCAGAACGCCCATCTTCTGCCACAGTTCCGTGGTCCGCGCATTGTCATTGTAAAATACATCGGAAGAGTAGAGATTTCCGACCTTATAATTCACATTACCCTTAGCTTTCAGCGCATTCACTGCCTTTTCGAGCAGCTCATACGATGCAATCGGCGCAAACGTGCCCGGGAGCTGAAACTGTTTTGCATAGTCAGAATCCGTGCAGGCGCCCATACCCAAAACAATATCCCGAATCTTCAGTTCCTGGCTCATTGCTCCTGCCGTACCGATCCGGATAATATTTTCGACATCATAAAAATGAAACAGCTCATAGGAATAAATGCCGATCGCCGGCATTCCCATACCGCTTGCCATAACAGAAACCCGTTTGCCTTTCCACGTACCAGTGTATCCGTTTACGCCGCGGACATTATTTACCAGAACTGCATCCTCCAAAAATGTCTCCGCAATATGCTTCGACCGGAGCGGGTCCCCCGGCATCAAAACCGTCTTTGCAAAATCTCCTGCCTTTGCCTCTATATGTGGTGTTGGTATATGACTCATTCTATGCTCCTCCTGTTTTATATGGTTATTAAATAAAAAAACTAATTTTCTCTCTGAAACTGCCAATTTCTTGACTTATCTGTCAATATCATTTTCGGTAGCGCCGCATTTTATATGTGCATATACGACAATCTTCTTAGTATTTCCTATTTTCTTTTGTACTATTTTCACTAATTATTTATCATTCGTTCATACTTTGTTCACAAATGACTGTTATAGTATAATCAGTTTTTGAGAGATATTCTCAAATCCAATTTGATAAATTTTTTCATAATAGCCTCCGGTGTACCAGACGCCGGGGGCACTCCTCATGTTAGGGACAAACGGCTTTTTTTGCACCCGAATGCCCCCTTTTTATGGATCAGCCCTCTTCGAGCACCTGTATTTCCAGATAATCAAATCCAATCTCTTCAATAAAACTGTCCTGGTAAAATCTGGCCTTGCTGTGTCTTTGAAATTCTGTCACCGTCAAATCCAGCCAGATTGGCTTTCCCAGGTCAAACTCCCGGCAAATTTCCTCAAGCCCGCGAAAAATTTTGTGCGTGCGCGTATCATCGCTCGCCTCTTCGTATACGGTATCACGCTCCAGACGGCTGTCCTTCCAGATTTTTCCCCACAAACGAAACATGGCTCTCCTCCTTATCTTTTCATCATCACACCTTTTATCTGTCCTTTTTATGGTCACACGATCATTCGTTTAAAAACTCATAAACCAGCTCTGATATTGAAACAATTTCGGAAATGGCGGCATTCCCGTCTGACCAGTCGCTTGAGAGAACAACCAGTATGTAATCACAATGCTCAGCATAGACAATCGCCGCATCATTTTCCGTTGTGTCCATCTCTCCTGTCTTGTTTCCGCAGAGCACACCCTCCGGCAGTCCGGCGGGAATTTTATACCGGGTTGTCTGTCCCAGAAGCATATTTTCAATCTCGCTGCTGACCTTGCGATTTACCCAGTTCCGATGATAAATATCCTCCAAAAGCTTTCCGCAATCCTCCGCAGTCACCTGATTGAATTTCTTCTCCTCCAACAGCGTCTCTTCGCTGTTAAAACCATTATACTCAATCGTCAGATCGCTGAATCCGTATTCTGCGATAAAATCATTCACTTCCTGAATCCCGGCTTCATAGCTGGAATTTCCAAGCATATATAAGAGCTGGTTAGAAGAATCATTATCGCTGACTCTGACCATATTGTCCAGAAGCGCTATCACCTCGTCCGTTCGTTCCAGTTCACCTGCTTCCATCGCGCGGTATACAGCCCCCATGATGAACAGTTTCATCACACTGGCAGACTTCATCGGGCGGTCATTCACCGTAAGACTTTCCTGTGTGCTCAGATTTTTTACATAGACTGACCAATCCCCGTCAAATTCTGCAATTCTGTTTTCCAGCATCTTCTGAAGCAGTGAAAAATTTCTTGCCGGATTCTTATCCCCATAATATTCCACAAGTCCATCCGGTCCCGGTATTTTCTGTATCGTCTGCGGCTGAAGCAGATTGTAATACCTGGGCGGATAAACAGGCGGACATTGCTCCAGTACATTAAAATCCACAAGATCGTACAAACGGCTGATCGACGTCGTTTCCTCCAGCTTCCCTTCTGCCTCTTCTTCAAATTCTGAATCGTTCTGTCTGCCACGATCCGGTTCTTCTATCATTTCTCCGGCAGGCAAACCGTTCATTTCCGTTTCTTCGCCAGATGAGTCCTTCCGTCCAGTTGCTTCCACGGACAGGCTCTCCGTTTCAAGCCCTTCCGCACGCAAACGCTCTGTCCCGGATTCCCCGGCTTGTCTTTCCCCCTCCGGCCTGTTTACGTTCCGGCCAAACACCGCCTTTGAACTGTCTGCTATTTCAGATGCATTGAGCGCCAGAGAAGCGCAGACGAATACACACATAAGCGCAATCTCCGGCAGATTTTTACCATAATTTTCTTTTAATCTATTCCACGTATCTTTCATATAGTATCCCCACAATCCTTCAAATCATATGTCCCCACCATAATACCATAAAACCTTTTGTTTCACATCTCTTTTTTCTGTTTTCTTCTCCCTTTTCCCTCCATTTTTGCACTCTGACGGTTGACAGTGCTTCTTTTTATCCTGCATAATAAAAACAGCATATATAAAACGGGGTGAAACAAATGGAAGGAAAAAAACAGACTGGTCTGATTCATATCTACTGCGGTGACGGGAAAGGCAAAACCACTACAGGAATGGGACTGTGCGCCCGGGCTGCCGGATACGGGTACCGTGTTCTGATCTATCAGTTCATGAAGGATAATTCCACCAGCGAACGTCATCTGCTGGAGCTTTCAGAAAATATTACCTTTGTCGACGGTCTTACACAGGAAAAATTCAGTTTTCAGATGTCGCCGGAAGAAAAAGAGCAGCACCGTGCTTTTTATGAGAAACAGTTTCAAATGGTAACACAGAAAGCCAAAGAGGAGCGCTTTGACGTCCTTTTTCTCGACGAAATCATTTATACCATCCGCGCCGGACTTTTTCATGAAACGCTTCTTCTCGATTTTTTGAAAAACAAGCCGCCGCATCTTGAAGTTATCCTGACCGGACAGGGACCGGATCAGGCATTGATTGACGCTGCTGATTACGTATCAGAAATCTGCAAAAAAAAGCATCCTTTTGATCAGGGAATGGCTGCAAGAAAGGGGATCGAGCGCTGACGCCCGGTCCCCTTTTTAATATGCAAAACTGCCACTGCTACTGTGAAAACGAGAAAAGCTCCATGCAGCGCTTGTCCTTCCCGAAAATATAATTGTATTCGAGTATATGGTACTCATTTATCTTTTCAAAATACGGAGACGTCTCATCATCCAGAGCATAAAAATCCCCGTCCGCAGTCCAGTACCCGCCTGCCGTCAGCACTGGAATTTCACTGCTCAGTTCGAGCAGATACTTCTGATAACCTGTCATCGGCAAATCCAAACGCTCTGCCAGAATGCTGTACAGATAATTCAGACTGGTCCGCTCTATTGTCTCTTCCTGGATATCATAGTTGGCCCAGGCGACGAATGGAACTTTATATTTCTCCATCTGTTCTTCGGCCGTCAGCTCCTCTTCTTTTCCAATCAAATACTCATACGTGTTTTCACCCAGATTCGCCTGATGATCGCCGAACATTAAAATCACGGTCGGCGCTTCCTGCCCTGAAAAGTATTCTACCAGATTCTGAAACGCCTTGTCGGACGCTTTGATCAGGTTGGTATGAATCTGTGTACGCGTCTTGTTCACGCCTGGCGTCAGAACCTGAATGGAGGTGTCAAGATTCTTCACGTTTGATTTGACGTAACCTCCGTGATTCTGCACTGTCACATTATAGGAAAGCAACGGCTTGCCCGTGTCGCGGTTCTTTTCATATTCCTCGATAATCCGTTCCACAAGCGTCTGATCTGAAATATATTTCCGGATATAGTACGGATGCGGAAAATCCACCCGCGCATAATACGTGTCAAAGCCAAGCTGCGGATAGACGATATTTCTGCGATAATTTGTCCCACGGTACGGATGCATAGCCAGCGTATGATACCCTGCTGCTTTATACTCCGAAACCAGCGACGGCATCTCGCCCCGCACAAAGAGATGAAATCCGACAGAAGACGGAGGCAAAAATCCCATTGTATTCCCGGTCAGAAATTCATACTCTGAATTTGGCGTATTGCCCCCAAAAATGGATGCGTACGCATTGCCCTTAATCGTATTCTCTGTCAGGCTGCGGATAAACGGCATGCAATCGTCTGACAGTTCAAGCCCCTTTCCGATCTGCGTATAATCGACAAATGACTCATTCATAATCACAATCAGATTTGGCGTCTCATAGTCGGAATTCTCCTCACTCCCGGAAAGATACGGCCTGGCAATCTCATTTACTTTCTGTACCGAATATCCTTCGGGCTTATCGACTGCGAGATAAAAACCGGTGCATAGCGTCGTAAACAGCATATCATATTCTTTATACCGAAGCTGATGTGTGAAGCCCTCTGAGCGGATATCATGCTGTTCCAGAAAATCCGTGCGGCAGCATATATGATAAAATGTCCCTGCCAGCACCAGCCACACGCCAGATACTGCCATTCGTATCTTCCAGGAAAACAAACGGAAACTACGAAGCTTGCAGCTAAGCAGACAGACAGCCACGGTCAGACAAACCTCTGCAAACACATACCAGTCAATCTCATATTCATAGCTCGAAGCCACGGTCAGCGCTGTTTTGAGCGAAAACAGATCTCCGGCAGACAGCGCCATTCCGCGAAAGCCAATCACAAAACAGTTCACAATTCCCAGAACCGCAACTGCCGTCTGTACCACACTCACAGACACCCGGACGCTCCCGGTCAGTACAACAAGGAAAAACACAACGAGGTACAGAAACCAAAACGTAAAAAGCACCGCAATTTTATTCAGTTTTGTAAAATGTATCGAGAATTTTACTGCATTCAGATACAGCAGTGAAAAATAAATGACAAACGGCGATAGAAAAAGCCAGGCAAAGCCGACCCTTCGGTTAATCTCTTCCGGAAGCCGGTTTGGAATCAAAACCACTGCCAGCAAAACAGAAGCTCCCACAATCATGGCATACGTTCTGGCATTTGTAAACAGAGCGCCAAAACCCTTGCCTCCATAATAATCCGGGTGCAGGCAGTACCAGATCAGCAAAAAAACAATGACGCCTGCGCCCAAGAATCTGCCTGCTTTTTGAACTGTACAGCCTGTTTTCGCGTTAGCCGGCGCTTCCTCTGTCCTGGCATCCTGCCCATTCTCGCCCTGCGCGTCTTTCTTTACTTTCGGCATACGTTTCTCTCTTCTCCTTGGATGTATGCGTTCAGGTTCAGCCATACCTCATCCAGCAGTCTTGTCCTTGCCTCCACGGCTGCCCATGCGATATGAGGTGTAATCAGCAGCCGGTCACTCTCTTCCAGCTTACGCAGCGGACAATCCTTATCCATTGGCTCCTGTTCAAGTACATCAAGACCCGCAGCTGCAATTTTTCCTTTGTGAATTGCTTTTGCCAGATCTTTCTCGTCCACAATCGGTCCGCGGGCCACATTAATAAAAATGGCACTTTCTTTCATCTTGCAAAATGCATCATAATCCATCATGTGATGCGTTTTTTCACTCAGAGGCGTATGTACTGAAACAATGTCTGAAGTCTCCAGCAGCGTGTCAAAATCTACCTGTTTGTATTCGGTGTTCTGATTCTTGCCGGACGGTGAACAGTAGATCACGCGGCAGCCAAAGACCTGCGCAATCTGTGCCACACGCTTCCCGATTGCGCCAAGACCGATGATTCCCCATGTTTTTCCTGCCAGCTCACTGAACCGGCGGTCCATATGGCAAAATGACTTACATTTACAGTAATCTCCAGACTTTACATAATCATCATAATAGCGCAGATGCTCCAGGAGATAAAGTACCATCGCAAACGTATGCTGCGCCACGACATCGGTCGAATATCCGGCCACATTCGTCACCATAATGCCGCGCTTCCGTGCATAATCAAAATCTATATTGTTAGTACCCGTCGCTGTTACGCCAATGTATTTTAAAAACTTTGCGTCTTTCAATGTGGATTCATTCATTGGCAGCTTATTCGCAATCACTGCGTCTGCCTGCGCAATACGTTCCGCTACCATTGACACGTCTGTTTTGCCGTAAACTTCCACCTCTCCCAGCTCAAAAAAGCGGTCAAACCGCATATCATCTCCAAGGGTCTCTGCCTCAAGAAAAACTATTCTCATCTGTATCTCCTTTCTGACCTCTGTTCTATTTGGCAACCGCAAAATTCTTTAAAGTAAGAATAAATCAAACCCGGAGGACCAATACAAAGTGAAGGCTTCTACAAAAAAGTCGCCTTTTATTTTGTATCGGTCATCCGGGTCCGGTTTTACAGTCTCTTCAACAGTGCTTCTCTTTCTGCCTCATAGCCCGGCTTTCCAAGAAGCGCAAACATATTCTTTTTATACCCCTCAACGCCCGGCTGGTTGAACGGATTCACGCCCAAAATATAACCGCTCACGCCGCATGCAAACTCGAAGAAATAGAACAGCTCCCCAAGGAAGAACTCGTCCTGTTTCGGAATATTGACCGTCAGATTCGGAACATTGCCGTCCGTATGCGCAAGAATGGTTCCATTCATCGCATTTTTGTTCACAAAATCCATCGTTTTACCTGCCAGATAGTTCAGGCCATCAAGGTCAACCGGCTCTTCGTTGATCGTGATCTCGCACTTTGCTTCTTCCACATTTAAAACTGTCTCGAAGAGGATACGGCTGCCGTCCTGGATAAACTGACCCATAGAATGAAGATCTGTAGTCAAATCTACAGACGCCGGGAAAATTCCCCTCTGGTCTTTTCCTTCACTTTCGCCGTATAACTGCTTCCACCATTCAGAAACATAGTGCAGGCTCGGCTCATAATTTGCCAGGACCTCAATATCCTTGCCTTTTCTGAGCAGAATATTTCTGACTGCTGCATATTTGAGAGCATCATTTTCTGCAAAATCAGCTTCCAGTGCGCGCTTTCTTCCGGACGCTGCGCCCTCCATCAGCTTGTCAATATCCGCTCCGGACACTGCAATCGGAAGCAATCCTACTGCTGTAAGCACAGAAAAACGTCCGCCAACATCATCCGGAACAACAAAGCTTTCGTAGCCCTCCTCTGTTGCGAGGTTTTTCAGTGCTCCCCTTGCTTTGTCAGTTGTCGCATAAATTCTCTTAGCAGCCTCTGCCTTTCCATACTTCTTTTCCAGCATTTCCTTGAAAATACGGAATGCAATGGCAGGCTCTGTCGTGGTACCTGATTTTGAAATGATATTCACAGAGAAATCCCTGTCCCCGATCACATCCATCAGATGCTTCACATACGTGCTGCTGATGCTGTTTCCAACAAAATAGATTTCCGGTGTCTTGCGAATTTCCTTTGACACCATATTGTAAAAGCTGTGGCGCAGGAACTCGATCGCAGCTCTTGCTCCCAGATAGGAACCGCCGATACCAATGACCAAAAGCACTTCACTATCACTTTTGATCTTCTCAGCCGCCTTTTTAATCCTGGCAAATTCCTCTTTGTCATAATCTACCGGAAGGTCAATCCATCCAAGAAAGTCATTGCCTGCTCCCGATCTGGACACCAGCACCTCTTTTGCGTCGGAAGCGATCTTCGCCATCGACGCAACCTCTGCCTCTGAAATAAAGCAGGATGCTTTTGAATAATCAAATGTCACTTTATTGCCCATAACCACATCTCCTATTCGTATTTATTTGTAAATTCAGCCCGGGCAGCAGATGCCCGGCCAAATTCTTTTCTCATTTTATCAGACCTGCCTGTCTTGCGCAAGCCATAATTCCATGATATTCCAGAAGATCTGATTCAAAATCCGCTTGAAAAGCTTCATCTCAGTTTGTCCCCAAAATGAAAACTTTAACCTTCCTGGAATCCATACGTTTAAGAAAGAATCCCTTGCAGCACCTCCCGTAAAATCCGTTCCTGTTCTTTCGGGTCCATTTGCCGCAGCAGCTCCAAATTCTTTTCCCGGTCCCGTTCCGCCGCTGTCTCTTGCATTCCTGCTTTTAAACGGGCCAGGTTCTCTTTCAAATCGCTCTTCTCCTTTTGTGCCCTGGTTTGTGCTGCTGCAGCACGCTCTGCACGGGCACGTTTTTTAGCCTTGCGTCCCGCTGCCACCGGAACAATCGGGGTCACAGTCACGCCTGACATCTTTGTTTCATCGAATGTTTCCATTGCTTCTTCCGGATTCTCGCTGTAATCACGAACTGCACCGCTGTTTTCCAGATAATCAGTAAGTCGGATTTCCAGACATTCTTTCCGGTATCCCGTATCTGCAATTCCATATGCAGCAGCTGTCAGTCCCACTGCCAGAGCACCCATCCAGAAATACAGGTTGCCATTCAAAAGCTGGCCGCTGCCACGCACTACATAGACACTGCCGTATGCCGCGCACAGTAAACTCACAACAAGACAGTACGCTCCAAACCGTTTCCAGCGGTGCAGGCTCATACCCCAGTACCGATACTCGATCAGTGCCTTTTGAATCAGTGCTTGTACATCACCAACTTTTTCATTCAAATGCGAACAATATTGAAACCGTTGTCTTAATTGCTGTAAAAATCTTCCGTTAGCCTCACCAGTATTCTTCGTATCTCTGATCATTCTGTCGTAAATCTGTTTCAGAATCATTTGACTTGCCACGCCTACAATACACGCTGCTCCTAGTACATAAAGTAATAGATTTTGTTCCATGATGAACTTTAACATATGGAATCCCCCTTTTTAATTATCTCTGAGCACTGCAACCCAAAATCTCTCTGATTTCGGACGGACACATTTCGCGTCCACGACGGCGCCTGTCGCCGCAATCGCTCAAGTATCGCCATTATAGCCGGAAAAAATTCATTTGCAAAGCGAAATCGTTCGACAAATTCGCGCCAAAACCGACGATTCTCAAGGGGAAAATAAATCTCCGCCGGACAGAAAAAAAAGAATGAAGTACATCTACTCCATTCCTCTTATATGAAGATTATTTCTGTACCAGTTCTTCCACCAGCCGCATACAATGCTGCGCCGCCTTTCGCTCAAATGTCGGATAATCCTCCGAGGCACTTTCATCGGCCTTATCCGAAATTGCGCGAATCACCACAAAAGGGATCTCATTCAGATACGCCGCCTGTGCAATGGCCGCACCTTCCATCTCCGTACATAACCCATGGAACAATCCGCTGATGCGTTCCTTAACTGCCTTATCTGCCACAAACTGATCTCCACTTACCACGCGTCCGCAGAATACCGAAATATCCGGGTTCACCTCACGGCACACCTTTTCTGCCAGGGCCGACAATGCTTCATCTGCTGCAAAAGAAAACACATCCATCTGCGGAATCTGTCCCGGTTCATAACCAAAATTCACCGCATCCACATCATGCTGTACCAAATCCGTGGAAATCACGATATCCCCGATATCAATGCGCGCATCCAGCGATCCTGCAATCCCTGTGTTGATCACCGCCTCCACCTGAAATTCATCAATCAGAATCTGTGTACAGATCGCCGCATTCACTTTGCCAATGCCGCTTCGCACCACTACCACCGGACAACCATGCAAAAGGCCCTCGCAGAACTCCATGCCTGCTTTTTGAACCTCACGCTGAATCTCCATACTCTTTTTCAGTCCCTCTACCTCAATCTCCATTGCGCCGATAATTCCTGTTTTTCTCATATGCATCACCTGTACCTTCCTTATATAATATATTATATCGGATTATAGCCATTTGCTATAATATTTCCTCATCTTCGTACTGTATCAGTTTCCGGCTCATTTGTCACGAACTGTTTCCATACCGAACTTTGGTTTCTCTGTCTCGTCCTCACAACTTTTTCAAAAAACTTATTTCTATATTTGTATAAAATAAGAAGAAATTTCTATTGATTCTGTTATGAAAAAACGATATACTTGCTGAAAACAGGGAACGTAGCTTGTTCCGTATTTACTGCATTTTTAATAAACACAGGAGGATCATTTCATGACAGTATACAAAACACGCGGCGTCTGCTCACAGGAAATCCACTTTGAGCTGGATGGAGATACAATCAAACACGTAGAATTTATCGGTGGATGCTCCGGCAATACCCAGGGCGTTGCCCGGCTTACAGAAGGCATGACCGTACCGGAAGCCATCTCCCGTCTCGAAGGAATACGCTGCGGCGTACGCCCCACATCCTGCCCGGATCAGCTTGCAAAAGCTCTGAAGCAGGCTCTCGAAGAAAAATAATATCGCTCTTTGCATGATTCATAAAATAAAGCTGCCGCACCGGGAAAATACCGCTAAGGATGCTGTTTCTTTTTGGAAACACCATATCCAGTATTTTTTCTGTGCGGCAGCTTTTTTTAACAGCCCTACCAGTAAATTGTTATCAGATAAAAATTATCATCTGTATGGTAACGATAATTCCAGGTATTTACGCCGTTTATTTCCATCAAGTACTGGCCCGGATCATCCAGCAGATTTCCTTCAAACAACTCATACCGCGCCGAATCATACGCCTCCTGGCTGCCAAATTTCATAACAATACTGCTCTCTGCGTTCCAGACAGAATTCATCAACGCATCATACACCGTATTATAATCATAATTCTCATAATACCTGCCATTGCGTTTATAATAATTATACGCATCCGAAGTGCAGGGCGGAAGCTCGATCGAATCTCCTGGCTCATGCGTCTTAAACAAATCATATTCCGTACAGCACAGATAATTATAATTTTTCGTCTGTCCCGCATCCAGGCCATCCATCTGATTCGCAAAAACCGGGTCTCCCCAGGTTACATCAACATAATAATACAAATCGTCAATTCGTACCATATTCCAGCCATGGTCCCCGCCGTTTTTCGTCCGTCCCGTAACATAAGTACAAAACAGCCCCATTCGATGCAATATGTACTGAAATGCTTTGGAGTACCCGGCACAAACAGAAGTATAATACAGAAGCGCGCTTTGAATACTCTGAGAGTCTGCACTCTGTGAACTGTATTCCACCGTATCAATCAGATACTCATATACATATTTTATCTTTTCATACGTGGATGCCTCGGGAGGAATCTGACTGATGCACGCATCCGCAGCCGCTTCCAGCTTTTCGCGCATGGATTGGCGCGCCTCGACCGGTACAATAATCTCCAGTTTGTAGGAGACCACATCGCCGGTAATGCCCGACTGCTGCACCTGCGCACTGCTTCCAATCCAGAAAATCTCCGGATGGTCTGCCAGCATCCCATAATACACCCTCCAGAAATCATCTACTCCGATCTTTGACAGAAAATCTCCGGAATCCTCGTTCTTCATTACATGCACATAAATTTCCCGGTACGCTTCATGCAGCTCCTCCGGAAGGTGGTCATAATAGTATTCCTCCACCCCGGTTACAATGCCGCTCTCGATCGCCGCATGATCCCAACCTTCCTCACCTGATCCGGAAAATTCATATTTCACACGTTTCACCACACCGCAGCCCGAAAGCGAAAGGCTCCCCACTGCTATCAGCACAAAAGCCGCAATCCCTATAAAAATACGGCAGATATTCCTGCCTTTTCTGACCTGCATTCTTTCTGCTTCCTTTCCTTGGTACAACACTCACCGCTGCCACTTATCACACAAATCGTGTATTTCCCTGGTAAATTTTTCGAGATCGCGATTTGCCCCGCCTTCATTTTGCCGAATGACACCAATCAGTCTCTGTCCTGCAGCCAGCAATCTGGCAAACGTCTTTGTCACCTTCGCTGCCGCAGTCACCCCGGGCTTCGCTTTCACACGAACCGGCTCCGGCTCTCTGATCATTCTGCCAAGCGCCAGATCAAACTCTGTTCCCGAATAAGGGCAATATGCGTCGAGCCCCAGCTCATCCTGCAATCTGTTCCTGAAAATCTCACATACCGTATCTTCGCCGTGTACAACAAATACCTTCGCCGGCTTTTTTTCAAAAGAAGAGATCCACTTGATCAGCCCCTGATTGTCTGCATGACCACTGATTCCAGGCAAGCGGCAGATCTCTGCCTTTACCTCAATCTCTTCGCCAAATAGCCGAACCTCTTTTGCACCTTCCAGCAATGCACGCCCCAGCGTGCCGACTGCCTGATAGCCGACAAAAAGAATCGTAGACTCCGGTCTCCAAAGATTGTGCTTCAAATGATGCTTAATTCGGCCCGCATCACACATGCCGCTGGCTGAAAGAATCACTTTCGGCTTAAAATCTTCATTAATACGCCGGGAGTCATCACTTGTGACAGAGGTTTTCAATCCTGTAAAACCAATCGGATTGATACCCTGCTGCAAAAGCGCTCTGGCTTCCTCATCAAAATCACTCCACATATGCTCCCGAAAAATCCCGGTCGCTTCATTCGCAAGCGGACTGTCCACCCATACTTCAAAATCATCATGATTCTGAACCAGCTTTTTCTCCTTAATATGGCGGATAAAATACAGCAGCTCCTGCGTACGACCCACTGCAAACGACGGAACCACAACATTTCCGCCCCGGTCAAAGGTCCGCTGAATGACATTCGCCAAAGCCTGCGCATAATCCGCCGGTTTCTCATGGCTTCTGTCACCATACGTTGATTCCATAATCACATAATCTGCGTCCCCAGGGTACTCCGGGTCCCGAATCAACGGCTGATCTGTGTTCCCGATATCGCCGGAGAACACCAGCTTTTTCTCTGTTTCCTTCTCTCGAAGCCAAACCTCAATGGATGCAGACCCAAGCAAATGCCCCGCATCAACAAACCGGACCCGCATCCCTTCTGCAATTATCACTTCTCTTTGATATTCACACCGCACAAAACAGGACAGCACACCAACGGCATCATCCATATCATACAGCGGCTTTATCTCCTCCCGCCCAGCCCTTTTTCCTTTGCGGTTTTTCCATTCTGCTTCAAACATCTGAATGTGCGCGCTGTCCCGCAGCATAATTTCACACAAATCTGCAGTAGCAGCTGTCGCAAAAACCTGTCCGTGAAACCCTTCTTTATAAAGAAGCGGAAGCTTTCCTGAATGATCCATATGCGCATGCGTCAACAACACCATATCTATGTCTGATGGCTTAACCGGAAGCGGCATATTTTCATACGTGTCTGGTCCCTGCTCCATCCCGCAGTCAATCAAAACCCGCTTCCCACAGGCCTCCAGCAAAAAACAACTACCCGTTACCTCATGTGTTGCGCCCAAAAATATAAGTTTCATATCCGCGCCCCTTTTCTATTGGATTCTGTCCTATCTATTTTATCACTGAACCGGAAATTTCACCACAGAATTTTTGAGCCGGGTGCTTCTCCGTTTGAATCATATTCTTATCCTTCCTCTTTTTACTTTCCCCTTTACTCCTTATTCTTCCGTATATTTCAAAAATCCGGAACAGCACAGTCCCCGGCCTTCCTGCAAAACAACCACCCGGTTCCTCATACTGTCTCTGCACAACTTCCCAATTGTTGCATCATCCAGTGTTTCCCCTGATCCGATAAAATATCTTCTTTCGTTTTCTCTGTCATAAAAATCTGTAACTTCCCGTTTCTCAGCTGCCAAACCTTCTATCTGACTGTACCATCTGCCAATTCCCTTTGTAAGGCCCCAAAACCGAATATCCCGGAACTGCTCCTGTACAACAGACCCCGGTTCTGTACAGTCACCACCATCCAGATGATCCGGAAGCAGCATCACCGAAAGCTGCTCCAAAATATTCTGTCCGTCTGCTTTGCATCGACACACGTCATACTCCCGGTGCAACGTACAGCCATACGTACAGCCGTATCCATCCAAATCCCGTTCCACACAACACCGATTGCTTCTATTTATTTCTTTTACATGTACCACACAGTCTTCATATATATATCCGTCCTTTGCGGGTCCATGCGCGAACAGGACAGAGCCGCTGTAATCTTCTATATAAAAACGCCATCCCACAGCCTCCATACAATATTTCTTCTCTCTGTACGGAGTATGTGAACCCAGACCAATCACCTGCTCTGCATGAAATACGTTCCCATTTTCTTCCGGTATCACCAAAGTTTTAATCCGGGCGCCTTGCAGGAATGCCGCCAGTCCCGGTTCCCCAGACATCTCAGCCTGATCCAGAACAAGTAAATCAATGCATTCTGGGCACAAAAAAAGCGTGTGCTCAGCTTTCATTTGCTCCACATGCCCTCTAACTTTTTTCAAATATAAAAACGTAAAACGTTCATCTCTTACGCTATCCTTCAATTCCCCCAAATGCATATAGTATCCACCAGCTTCACCGAACAACAGCCGGAAATATTTCATCTTCATCACAGGCTCCCCCATCTCGTTTTGATACTGCCCTCCGGCGGGACTCCCCGCCGAAGATTGCAAAATGCAAACAGCATCCGAATATATAGAATGTTATTGTATTATGGAATCATAGAATCCCGTATTTAAGCCGTTTATCCATCAAAATGTAGGAATAATCACGGAATAAACGACATTTCTACACCCTTAAATACTTGATTTTACCCTTAACTGCATTTCCGGCTTTATCCTGTACATTCCCTCCGGATGAGTCCGAAATATCCTCTTCCAAAAAGAACTCTGCCGGACAGCCGGATAACATAGTTCCGACAATAATTCTACCATCTGCCCCATGTGCTTTGCAACCTTTAAGCAAAGTTTTCTCGGTAACAGTATCCCCAGTCAGGTCGATCAACGTCCTGTTTCCATAGATTACTTTATTCACAGACATTCAATCACCCCGCAATCGTTACCGTAGTACCTCCCGCAGAATTGGAACTTTCCACATAAGGAATTGCATCAACCGTGATCTGTGACAAATAGTTATACCCGGAATCCGGCAAAATGGTCTGCTGCTCTGTCGAGGGAGAAACTGTCTTGCTCTGGGATTTCACATCCTCCGTACCAGTCATAGACCCCTCTACATCCAAAATCGTAACGCCGCTCCTGATGTTACTTGGGATGAGCTTCGCTCGCTCCGTCTGATCAATCCCGACGGTGCCGGAACCATCGTGATATCCGATGGGAACCGTGTACGATTCATCTCTTGTGCTGATAACCCCGGCAACAGCCCCATGATTCAGCATAGATCCGGTAACTTGCTTCCCTCTGGCATAAGCTGTCTTCCCCTTCAGAATTTCCGCAGCATTGACAGTTGCGTCCGTAGAATCCACATCAAACGAACAAGTACCGACAATAGGCTCCCCGGCTTTATCATGGGCTGTTTCTCCGGCAAGAAGCTTTTCCGGCGTCACGGAATCGCCAGTAAGGTCTATCAGAGTTTTTCCTCCATAAACTACTTTATTATAACCCATTTCCCATATCCTTTCCGATGTATGCTGTCACTCCGTCCGACTCATTACTAACTTCGTAGAACGGCACTTCTCTAACAACTACATCTTCTTTCAGTACCCGGTTGCTGGTAGGGAGAACCTGTTGCTCAAACGCCTTCGGAACAACTTGGTACTCCCCACTATAAACATCATACTCCCTGGTAACAGATACTCTTCCATTCAGTCCACCGGCGCATGACAGTTTACCAGACAAAGACGCTTCTGCTGATACGGAACCAGACAAGGTCTCCAATGCTTGAATGTTCCCCATATCAATCCACCTCTTCTGTCAGTTTCATTGTCCCTTTCGTGATAAAAGTATCCACTTCGCCGGTAGCCTTTGTAAGCTGAATATCATAGACGTACTTACCAAACGGTAGCATCTTTGTGTCTGCCGAATCCAATATCAACTTCATTGTATCAATGGGAATATCCTTTACCAAAAGAGGTTCCTCGTCCTCATAGCCTCTTTTCATTGCAAACCGTACCGAATCACCTTCGTTCGGAACATATGGATTCCCGTCCGACTGTGTAATTGATATGAGTGCCATGAAAGTATCACCTCTGGTAAGGGTAATGGTAGTGCCCTGAACATTATAGCTCATTTACATCCCTCTTTTTCCAAATATAAACCGGCTATCACACCGACAACAACCGATACAATAGCGGCATAAAGCAAAAACGCCAGCCCTCCGCAATTAAGCAGAATAACCAGCGAAAATACCAAAGCCGCTATGAAAATCCAGCATGACAACACAATCAGCAGGCATGTTTTCATTACTTGCCCTCCGTCTTGTTATACTGAGCCGAACTGATTCCCAGAAGAACCCCCAGGAAAGTATCAACGGCCGTGATTGTCCCGACTACCTGCTCGCCGTAGGGCAGCCCCCAGATTCCAGCCAGCGCGAAATATAACGTACCTGCTGCCGGAAGCAGATACTGTGCGATCCATTTCAAAGTGTCATAGGTTTTGTTACTCATGCTCATGATTTTGTTCCTCCTCGTATTGTGATTTGTGTATAGGTAATCTGTTTACCTCGTTCATGATTCTTTTGGCGGAGCCGTTACCGCCCATCTTTTCATACGGCTTATAGAGATACTCGTAAAGATTTTCATACTCATCGGAGGTGATGTAACCCCGTTCAATGTACTCCATTCCCAGATACATGATCCTGTCATGTCCCAATCCTATAAGCATCTCAGTTTTTACATCTTTTTTCTCAAGCCGCTTAGTTATGTAGGCCCACAGCCCAGAAGACGCAAGAACTGAGCTAAAAATAGTTAGTAATATTTGAAACCATTGTTCCATGTCATACCTCCTGTAAAATATTTTGTGACGACCTATCAAATATAACCAGCTTCTTGTTTACGACAGTAACCGTTTTGTCGAATAGGTCTTCATAAAGCCCGATAAGATTTCGCCTCTGCTGTTTGGATAATAATTTATAGAAACTGCCCATCCAACCACGAAACATATTCTCTACACCATCGTAAGAGATTTCCCCGTTCTGTACTTTGACTGCCAGTTTCTTTAACTTTCTCCTCATAGTAGTAACCCTTTCAGGATTTATGCGTTTGATTATTTTTCCATCCTTGGTAAGTGTATATCTTACTTGCAGGAATTTGTAAGTGCTGGAAATCCTAACGATTCTGGTTTTCTTCTCGTTGATATGGATACCAAGCTCCTTTGCTATTTTTCGGATATTATCAAGCAAGTCCAAAAGTTCTTCCCTGCTTGGATTCATGATGTACCAGTCATCCATATACCTCCCGTAAAACTTCTGACTTCTCACATACTTAATGTAGTTGTCAATTCGGTAAGGATAATAAATGCCTATGACTTGCGATAACTGATCTCCGATATTCACGGATTTACACATCCACTTCTCGCCAGTCAACTGTTCTTTCGGAATACTCCTATAATCCAGCTTATTGAATGTGTCATCCATACATCTGGCATACTCATCGTCAGTCATGTAAGATACATCAATCTTAAATCCGTCAAATATAAGTGTTAAAAGCCAGTCGATAAACTCGTCGTCATCGAACAGCTTCAACAATTCCCGCTTTGCAATCTCGTGAATAATATTGTCGTAGAATTTTGTGAAGTCGCCGAATAGAATCCATCCCTCATTCCCATACAGTCTATAGTATTTCCTAAGATGCACCACAAAGCGGTCTCTCTGATGTGAAATCCCGCGTCCTTTGATAGAAGCACCGTTATCATAAATGATATGTTTCTTGACTTCTGGTAACAGGATGTCGTCGCATAATACATGGCGGACGATTCGATCCTTAATTCGGATACTTGTGATAGGTCTTATACGGCCCCGTTCAGACAGCGTAAACTCCTCTGTTGGTCCATTTTGAAGAGTTCTGTCAAGAATTTCTTCTTGTATGGAAAAGATGTAGCGTAAGAAATTCATCATGAACTTCTGCGTTGTTTCTTTCCACTTGCTGCCTTTCACGGAAGCCTTATAAGCCTTGTACAAATTGTTGGCGTCAGACAAAATCTCTTCATACGTCATACCTATTCACCGTGATAGCAATATTTACCGTAGTAAATTGCGTCCAGCTTTACCATTTATCCTTGATGGAAAGGACAACATCTCCTTCTCGGTTGGTTAGACTGAGAATCCGGACGAACCCCGTTAGAGTTCGAGGCGTTGTTGTAGTTCGTATTGCCATTGTTGTTCACATTAGCGAAATTAGCCGAAGAAACGACGCGTTTATTAGATGTTGCCCTGCAAATACGATTTGATTCTGTTGTCGCGCTGACGCCATTTCTTTATCAATCCGATTTCTCGGTCGATAGCTTTGACATATCTGCCGTAAGTATTAACATCCACATTGAAAATCTCTACAATCCGCTGCAACTCTTTGATGATCTGCTCGCAGTTTACAATAGCGTTGTTCTGGTAGCTTCTCCTCTGCTCATACTCCAGCATAGAAGTGGGATAAGTGGAATTAGCCGCTCTGATATTATTGGTGAGTTGCGACGCCAGCAGGTCGATACGGTTCTTGAAGTTGGTCATAAGATACCTGTACTTCGCAAAATTTTCCGTTTCATCATCCCCGTAGGCATAACGAACTCTGACAAAGTGGTCTAAATCCTTTACCCCGAAATTTCTCTGCATAAAGTCTATAAGCATATCATGGAGTTCAATCGAATATGTAATGGCTTCAAATTTGGACTCTTTACGGTCGCTCACTAAGACACTCATTTATAGTCTTTCCCTGTGATCTCGACAAATTCTTCTTCTGTGATCCAGCCTTTTACTACGGCGTTACGAACGCGGTTCTCATCCCACAGCTTCCTGCCGTAGTAGTTCTTAACCTTGTCGTAATTCTTGCTATGTTCCATGGTGATCCTCCTTTCTTACAGGTCAACTTCACACATCATTGCGAGGTACTCAATGTCGGATTTGATTTTCGCCTGCTCCAGTTCCTTGAGAGTAATATCTCTAAGAACAAACCAGGACTTCCCGTCTACCTCCGTCACCTGCACCAGATCCATATTCTCATGTACCTCATCATGCTCACCATCGTTGATTATAACGGGGGAGCAATTCGACTGGAAAATTCCGGGGTCGATGGTCCCTTCAGAAATGAAATTATTACCGTTCATGGTAAGATTACCGATTTCTGTTCCATCAGCGAGGGTTATCTTATAGATTCTCTCATCCATTTTGATTCTTCCTTTCTTTTAACATAATTTTCAGTCACCTACATACGGTTTCCACAAAAAGGGGCACAAGGCCCCCGGATTTAGCCAACCAACCCGAAGACCGGACGAACCCCGGAAGAGTCCGAGGCGTTGCCGCAGTCCGCATTGCCATGGAAGTACACATAAGCGAAAGTAGCCGAAGAAACGACGTCTCTCAGCCAATACCAATATCTTCCAGGATTGATGAACCTCGGATACATCTTCATGAGCGCCAACTGTGTCTTGTCGATGGTATAACGGTTCGGAACGAAAGAACCGTCACCAGCCGGCGTAAACACCAAACTTCCGTACATCATGATCTCGTTCGGCAGCTCCACCGTAGAGTCATACCATGCTCCTGCCGACGGATATCCATTTGACACCGCATTTGTCAGATACTCTCTATGATTGAGAATATTCGCAGAGCCGAACGCCGAATTCACCAGCGTCTTGGCATTGGCGAGATTTGCTGTATACATCTGGGAGCCAACATAGCCGCCAGTCGTGATGTTGGTTTCATTCATCTTGGCAGAGTAAAGAGACTGATCCGGCATAATTACCAGATGAGGAGTTGTGCAGGAAGTATCGCCGGAATTCAGCCAGTAGTTGATATCGACAATTCTCCAGGTACGGTCGCCGATACTCCAGTAGTCCCCGATAAAGAATCCTTTGAACGTTCCGGCTTTGATCTGGGCTTTCTGCGCAGCCGTAAAAGCTGTCCCAAGATTCTTGCCGCGGAAAATATTTCTGCGCTGCTCCACAGAAATAACCTCGTCCAAAATCCCCCAAAAAGCATCGTTGACCGTGATGCCCTTGTTGCCATCCGCAGCGCCAAGAAGAATCCTGTCACTCGCAGAAACAGCGCTAACCTGCGTAAGCTGAGAAACATTCATCTTAGCAAGATAATCCTGCGAAGAACTTATCGCCACAAGCGCCCCAAGCAAATCCCTTGCCAAAATTGTTTTTGTCCCGCCGTCACCATCCACAAGCAGGACGTTGTTGTCGAGAAGTTGTGTCACTTTTTCATAATCTGTAATCTTCATACTTCATCACCTTTCTTTTTAATTTGTAACAAATATAGCTTGACTGAGGATTGGATTATTTCCGCTGTCAAGAATTTGTTCTGTTGAATATCCCTTACCGTTCAGGTCTCTTGATTTACTGTCCTTAACCGTTTCGCTATTAGAATCTAACAGCAGATAAATACCCCTTCTGGCATTGTCTCTGAGGTATCCTGAAACCTGAAATTCCGGCGGTATGCCCTCCATAAATTTTGCCAACAGACCCGAGTATGTACGGCTTTCAATCGGATTCCCAAGGTTATCCATAACCGGCTCTTTTATCGAATCTGTAATTGCCTGTAAATATACAAAGGTATTGTCAAACATAAGCGCCTCCTTTACTTTGTGACGAATATGGTTTTGCCTCTGATAACATCGCCTTTATCATCAAGGAGTTGCTCGGTACGGTCGGTATCGGGATTATCAACATACAGCCATGTTCCGCCGTCAGTCAGAATCTGATAAACCGTAAATTCATTGGCAAGCCCGTCAAATGCCTGCTCAATAGCCGATAAACGCCTCTTTACGTCTTCTAGTTCCTTTCCAACATCAGACTCTTTCTCAACAACGAACGTGACACGTTTCCCTTCAATCGGCTCGTTATTCCCATCAAAAATAGCCTTATCCGACGAATCGTTAAGGCTGTCATAGATCGAATGGGTATTTGTAAGCTCATTTTGAAATTCTTCAAACTTATCCATTCGCTCATTGAGAGCGACAAGTTTGTTAGCGAATGCGGAAATGTCTTCACCGTCAAGAAGTTCCTTAATAGAATCCCACCAATCTCGAAAATCTTTGTCGATTGAGTTCTTCCATGCGGAATATTCTTCCGTGTTTCCGTTCACATAATCGTAGAACCATGCCTGCCATAAATCTTTCCAGTTCGCATTTGCCGTCTGCATCTCCGTGGTCTGATTATTAAAAAATTCCTCCCACTGATGCTCCCAGTTCAGATATGCTTCCTGAATCTCTGTCGTCTGTGCCTGGAACCACGTCCTCCACTGGTTTTTCCAGAAAGTGCTGTACTCCGTAAAATCGTCGGTTACAAGCTTCTTCCAATAGGCTAACTCCCTGCTACTGTTGTTGACATAGTCATAGAACCACTTTTGCCACATGTCCTTCCAATACTCAGCCGTATCGGTAATTTCATTTGCGTGGGCGTTAAAAAATTCCTCCCACTGATGCTCCCAGTTCAGATATGCTTCCTGAATCTCTGTCGTCTGTGCCTGGAACCACGTCCTCCACTGGTTTTTCCAGAAAGTATTTGCAGCTTCCATGTCCGCCGTCTGAGCGCCGTAAAAAGCCTTCCACTGATCTCCCCACTGTGCTACAAGAGCGTCAATAGACATCTTTTCCAGTGGAGCAGTAACAAACGGACACGCAGACGTTCCCACACAATTTGTAATGTTCGCCTGCCGTATCGAAGTCACACCAGCGTTGACACGGATATAGGCAAGCGGATACTGCCATCTGTCGTTTGTCTTGATCATCGTCGGGTTCTTCGGACTGGATGCCGGAGTACCTTTGATAATCTTAATAGAATTCGCTCTAACAGATTCGCGTGCGTCGACTTCCAGAACAACCGCATCAATTCTGTTTAGAAGAACTTCCGATATAGGAACCGTCAACGGAAGCAATGCATCATTCAGAGTCCATGTATGATTAAACCAGGCCCGTCCGATGCCGACATTCACCATCATGCCTTCGGATTCTTTAACAACCATTGCCGTTCCGTAATGCTGTAAAACTCCATCCCGGATGATGCCGTCAAAAATACTTGACATTTGAATCGCATCGTATTTTCGATCGCCATTTTTTGAGTTATAAAACCCACATGTCACACTCATATCACACCGCCTCCTGTTCTATCGTTTTAAATGTAGGGTATACAGAGTTACCGTCTTCATCTTCGGACATAACGATTTCAACGATTCTCGCTTTCGTTTCATGTCCGTATTCGTTGGCGATCTGAACGACATCTCCGTTGAAGAAGTCCTCTCCATACCTGAACATAACGGTTGTTTCCACCTGCCCCTCAAATGAGGTTACATCCGTGTTCTCTGCCAACTTTTCTTTTCCCCGCTGCTGTAACTGAGCCGTGTATTCCGCATCAGATAAGACAACCCCGTCTCCAACATCAGAAGAAATATCCCTTGCGTCCGTAAAAAGCTCCCGCCTATTTAATCCACTTCCCCCGCCAACAGTCGTATACTTTCTTGCAGAACCCTCACCTTCACCGCCAACCAGAGTAACGGTCTTCAGTGCAGACTTAGATTCCACATAATTACTGTTGATGATGTTTTCAAATTTGGGGGAAAATACGACATAAGGATTCGCCGACTGGTCATAGGAACGATCCGTCCCGGCATACAGCTTAAATACGAACTGTTTATTGTTGTTAAGAGTCACCTTGAAACCTATGCTTCTCTCACTACAGATTTTGTTAATTACATCATACAGATTATCGCCGGTATACTGCGCATCAATCTTCAGTGACGTAATAGCGGGATCAGTTGACGCTTCAAAGATAAAGTTACTTATTCTCCTTGTGCTGTCTGCTGGAGATATTACATTCTCATTCAGCAGAGTACGGATTCCATTTTGAAGATTTCCGGTTATGGTCTTTTGTCCCCAGACAATCCGGCGGTCAAGAATAGATTCCAATGATCTGCCAGTAACCGTGATATGGTTCCCATTCTCGGAATCAGAAGCAATTCGTATCTTTTCGATAATCATAACGTGTTCCGACTCGCGGTTCTGCAAATAATAATCCTGTCTGATGTAACTGAGAATAGTCTCTGTCATCGAGGTAAAAAGCTCGAAATCTCCATATTCATAATACCGGTCAGTCCAGATGAACGATTCGTAGACATCAACGATGGATACGGCGTCAAGATTCGTGTTAAGAACTGTTACATCCATACCTATACCCCCTCGTAAATGACTCGATTTTCAATCTTAAACTGTAGGTTTGTACTCCCTTCTTCAGCCGTATACGCAAAGACGTTATCGCCCTTTGCGAGCTGGAACCAATCGGCATTCTTGTCAAGGCAGTTGAGTATGTTCGTGGTTTTACCGTTTCTAAGCAGCGTGATTGATTTCTTGCCTTTCACAGTACAAATAGTGATTTCATCACCTGCCACAATCCCGGAACCGGTAAAAGACGCCAACTTATTTGTGTCAATCCTCATAATCTCTCTTGTGCCAGTATTGTAGATGGTAATGTTGCGTGCTTCTCCGATTGCATGAATCGTAATAGTCACACCAATTTCTGCATCACCGCTATAAACAACCACTTTTTCCATCTGGTTCTGAATCCACCCCATTTCGATCAGACACTCATAAAGGGATTCATTACTGAACGGAAACTCGAATAACGGTTCGACACCATAAAAAATAGTAGTGTTTACTCCGTCTTTTCCGGCAGAATAAAAAAAAGGATTCGGACATACGATTGAAATGTCAGAACCCTCATCCTTGCTGAATATGTTTGGATCGTTTGCTTCTGTATAGCCCTCAATCTCCGCCTGCCTGTTGTCCGTCTCGATAAGCAGGGTGAGTTTTTTCTTGATTGGGAAAAATTTATATGAGAGCTGGCGCACATCCTCGATTGTACTCTGCCATAGATATTTCAATGATATTACAATGTTACGGCTCGGGAGCCTAGACGAATTATATAGACTTCCATCGTTTGTCGCTATTTCTGTCATGTTAATATTCGCTTTTCCAGATCCCAAACCGGTAACTGAAGTGACGACGAAGCCGGATTCCTCCGGCCGCGCCAAATCAAGTTTGATACTATCGCCAAGATAGTTCGTAACAGTGATTGATTTAATCATGCTTTCACCATCCTTTCAAATGCCGAGAACTGATTGTTCGTCTGACGATAAAGTTCAACTCTCGACAATGACTTAGGCGAGTAGTTATTTTGTGTAAAGGTAAACGTACTGTTTGTGTTAGGTTTTCCACCTCCATTTTGAATTTCCGAGGTACGGTCTTTGTTCATGCTGGCGCTGATGGATAATGCCTGCGTTCTGCTCAACATAGTGTTCAGCTTGCCGATCCTCGACTCCACGTTCGACAAATCAAGAACAGGCCGGATTGTCGGCTCCGCATCAATACCATTAGTAATGAAATCCTTAATCTTGGAAATTGCATTGCCTAGACCGGTTTTAGCGGCAGTTGCCATATCAGAACTTACATCGTATGCTTTATCTTCATAGTCGCCAATAGCATTGACAAATGCTACGCCAAAGTAATCACCAATCCGATAACCTACTTTGGAAGGTGAGTGCTCATCCAGTTCCTTTTCAGCAGCTCTTGCCGCAGCCGCTGCCATCGCTCTTGCTTTTGCCTCGGCCTTATACGCATTCTCACTAATACCAGATGCAAACCCATCTACAAGGTAAGAACCAGCACTATAGAACTGGTCTCTATAACCTTTAACGGCATTAACTGCATTACTAAGGCTTGATGTAAATGAATCTTTGACATTGGCATCTTTGCTTTTTACACCCGAAATGAGTTTTTCCATGCACCCTCTGCCGACCGCCTCAAACTCAGCGTATTTGTTTTTGATAGCTGTTAAGCATCCACTGATAATCGTGGTGAATGTCGTGCGAGCCTCATTATCTTTGGACTTTACACCAGCGATAAACTTAACCATCGTCTGAGTACCCACTGTCTGAAATTCCGTATACTTGTTCTTAATAGCTGTCAGACATCCGTTCATGATGTTTGTATACGTAGTTCTGGCATTGTTGTCCTGAGATTTTACACCAGCAATGAATTTAATCATAGTTTGTGTTCCAACAGTTTGGAACTCAGCGTATTTGTTCTTGATAGCCGTTAAACACCCACTGATAATCGTGGTAAATGTCGTCCGGGCAGTATTATCCTGCGATTTCACTCCTGCAATAAATTTTACCATTAACGTAGAACCAACTGTCTGGAACTCCGGCTGCTTAGCCTTTATTGCTGTCAATACCGCCTGCACAATATTTGTGAAAGTGGTGGTTGTGTCAGACTTCTTGGCATTCGCGCCGTTGATAAAAGCCGTCAGCATATTAGAAGCTGCGGCCTTAACTTTTGATTCTGCATTATTGAACGCATTGATGAAACCTGTGACACCAGTTTCTCCGAGTTTTGTCAATGCGGAACTAAATGATGTCATTCCGCTAACATCCAGTCCCACCATCCCCTTCGCCATTTCAACCAATCGGTTTGTCTGGGTAATAACACTGGAAAGTACACCAGTATCAACACCGCTTATATAGGCATAATAAGAGCTGAAATAGGAACCAAATGAACTCATGTCCTTACCGAAATCAGCAAGGCTTACGTCTTTAGAGAACCACCCTCCTTCTTCCGGAAGACTCTTTTGTAACTCAACGATTGAGCTGGCCGCATTAGTTGTGGCTGTGACAATACCGGCGTCAACATTCTTCATGTAATCTGAATACTGTGCAAAGTTTTTACCGAACAATATCAGACTCTCTCCAAATGCACCAATATCATTACTGCCCGTAAACCAGCTTACCACTCCTCCTGTATTCGGAAGTGTATTCGCCAATTCCACTAATGCCTTGCCTGCTGTAGCCGAATTTGTGATAGCTTCTACGTCTATTCCGGATATAGCGTCGGAATAAGATTTCATCGCCTCACCAAAAGGTGTCAACTGTTCACCGAACTGGCTCATGTCCTTACCACCTGTGAACCAGCCAACGACTCCTCCCGTATTCGGAACGGTATTCGCCAATTCAATCAGCGCTTTACCTGCTGTTGTGGAGTTTATAACTGCGTCAGAATTGATACCCGTTACTGCAAGAGAATACTCTTTCATTGCCTCGCCAAAAGGTACGATCCCACTGGCAAAAGATGCCAAATCGTTTTCTCCGGTAAACCAGCCAACGACTCCGCCTGTAGTTGGAAGTGTTTTCGCCAACTCGATCAATGCCAGACCCGCCGTAGTCGAATTAACAACAGCATCTGCATTGATACCTGTTACTGCCAGAGAATATGATTTCATCGCTTCACCAAAAGGCGTAATACCTTTAGCAAATGATTCCAGATCGTTATCCCCTGCAAACCAGCTCACAACGCCGCCAGTCTTCGGAAGATTTGCTTCCAGGGCAGCTAATGCTTGTGCTGCTGTAGCAGACGCTGTTACTGCTTCCGGGTTGATTCCATTGATAGCATTGCTGTAGGACAACATTGCTTCTCCGAATGGAATTAGTCGTTCCGCAAACTCGCCCAAGTCGGTATCCCCGGTAATCCAACCTGATATGCCGCCAACATCCGGAAGATTTGCTTCCAATTCTGATAAACTTTGCGCCGCCGTAGCCGACGCTGTTACTGCACTTGGATTTACTCCAATCACGGCATCCGAATATAATTTCATTGCTTCGCCGAATGGAATCAACTCTCTTGCAAAACTCGCAAGGCTGTTTCCGCCATTCATGATTTCGGAAAGTCCACCAATAGCTGGAAGATTTCCCTCTAAAGTTGCCAAACTTTGTGCCGCAGTTGCGGATGCTGTTACTGCCGATGGGTTAATGCCGCTTACTGCATCTGAATATGATTTCATTGCCTCGCCAAAAGGTATGATACTCTTTGCAAAGCTCGCCAAATCGTTATCCCCTGCAAACCAACTCACAACGCCGCCGCTGTTATCCAGGCCATTTGACAACTCTGCCAATGCTAAACCTGCTGTCGCGGACGCCGTCACAGCTTCTGCATCAATACCGGCAACCGCATCTCCGTACTTTTTCATTGCCGCACCGAACACAACGATTTGTTCCCCGAATGTATCAAGATCATTGTTTCCAGTAAACCAGCTTACAACGCCGCCGGTATTCGGTACTGTATTGGCTAATTCCGTTAAAGCCAAGCCTGCCGTAGCAGACGCTGTTACTGCTTCTCCATCAATACCCGCAACGGCATCGCCATACGCTTTCATGGCTTCGCCAAAAGGAACAATCTGCTCCCCAAAGGTATCGAGGTCATTATTCCCGGTGAACCAACTTACAACTCCACCAGTGTTGGGAACTGTATTAGCAAGCTCTGTCAATGCCTTGCCTGCTATTGTAGAAGCCTGTATCGATTCAGAATTGATTCCTGCTACGGAATCGCCATATAACTTCATAGCTTCTCCAAAAGGCACAAGCTGTTCCGCAAAGTCCCCCAAATCATTGTTTCCAGCAAACCAACCCACTACGCCGCCGGTATTCGGTACTGTATTGGCTAATTCGGTTAAAGCCTGTCCGGCAATCGCCGAACTTTCAATGGATGCACCGTCAATTCCGGATACAGCTTCACCATACGCTTTCATCGCTTCGCCAAAAGGAACCAACTGAGCCGCAAACTGATCCATGTCGTTTTCACCCATGAACCAGCCAACAACCCCGCCACTGTTAGGAAGATTGGACGCCATTTCAGCAAGCGCTTTTGCCGCTGTTGCTGATGCCGTTACCGTTTCAGGATTTATTCCAGAAATCGCATTCGAGTAAGCTTTCATAGCCGTGCCAAAAGGCACAAGCTCTTCGGCAAAATCCGAAAGTGAAGAACCGCCAGTAAACCAAGAAGTCAACCCCTGTAAAATATCAGCAGCGGTAAGTATAAGAATTGTTTCGCTAAGTGCCTTTACACCCTCCATCATCGAAGCATCTATCGCTTTAGCTCCTTCAATGAATGGCTGAATATTCATCATAAATCCTGATAAATCAGAACCGATTTGTGGGAACTGGCTTGACACACCGCTCATGAATCCGCCAACGATACCGCCGACAAACTGACCGATAGCCGTGCCTATCCCCTGTAATAACTTGCCTCCTTCTCCAATAAGCCAAGATAATCCAGGAATCTGGGCTAACGCGCCTACTGCTGCTAATACCAAAGCTAATTCGGCAATGACAACACCCATACCGAGCACTCCAGCCATAGCTTGTGGAATAAGTCCAGCAACGGCACCTAACGCCACCATAATAGCGGAGAGTAAACCGATGCCAGCGATACCTTTTACAAGTACGTCAACATCAATTCCGCTCAGAGCATCTATAACTCCAGAGAAGAAAGCCATAAGAACATTTATCGCCGACTGAATAAGTTTCGGCAAATTCCTCTCAATTCCATCAAGAATTGCAATCAGGAACTGGAATATAGAATCCACGATTGAAGGCGTATATGCAACCAGAGCCTCCAAAACCCCTGCAATCAGTGTTAAAGCACCGTCTGCTATAGCAGGCACGCACTCGACCAGCACATCAACAAGGGTTAATACAACCGCCTTGATTGTTTCGCCGATAACAGGCGCACTGGCGGTAATTACTTTGCACAATTCAACGATTGCCTCGCCGACTTTGGCAACGATTGCCGGTATAAGACCTGCCACGCCTGTAATGATGACTGTCAAACCGGCAACAACAGCCGTAGCGCCAGCAGTAAGAGAGGCGGCAAAAGCCGTAAACCCAACCGCCAACGCAGACAGACCCAATCCTGCCGCCAAAAGCCCTGCACCGATAGCCACTACCCCAACACCAATCAGAGCAAACGCTCCGCTCAATGCGAGAATTGTTCCGACAAGTGGCGTGAGAACAGACCCGGCAACCCCGAGAACCGTAAATGCCCCGGCAATCGTAATCAAACCTTTTGCAATTCCTCCCCAACTCATAGCACCCAAAACGCTGAGAACCGGAGTCAAAACTGCCAAAGCCGTAGCCGCCACAAGCATTGCTGCCGAACCAGCCAACGTACCTTTCATGAGATTCAGACCAATCGCAAGTTCAGCTAATGCGCCTCCCATTGCCACCAGTCCTTTTGCAATCTCTTCCCAGGAGAACTTACCCATCTTGCCTAAAGCATCCGCAATAATCTCAAGAGCTGCACCAACTACGATAAGACCTGTT
Organism: Blautia sp. St.27G3; assembly: GCF_059728505.1. Lineage (NCBI taxonomy): Bacteria > Bacillati > Bacillota > Clostridia > Lachnospirales > Lachnospiraceae > Blautia > Blautia sp. St.27G3. The sequence goes on from NZ_BAAGFO010000001.1 coordinate 1,850,294, forward strand.
CCGATACCGACCATATTCTTAGGCATCAGATTTGTAGCTATAGCAACCTCCGCCAAAGCTCCGCCCATTGCTACAAGACCTTTTGCAATTTCTTGCCATGAAAATCTCGCAAAATCTCCCATCGCTGATGCAAATATCTTCATGGCAGCCGCTATCTCAACCAGAGCAAGCCCTGAAGAAATAACGTGCTTTGCATTTCCAGTAAGTTTTGTAAATGCCGCGACTTCTAAAAGCAACGCTCCAACCGCAGTAAGCCCTTTTCCTATTTCACCCCATTGCATCTGAGCAAAATCGCCACATACCGAAGCCAGCACTTTTAAAGCTGCCGACATGATAAGCATTCCCGTAGCTGTAGACATCGCCTTTCCACTGAACTTTGCAGTATTCAAGAAAACATCTACTTCAGCCAGAAGAACGCCGACTCCAAGCAATCCTTTCGCCATATCTTCCCAGCTTAAACCACTGAGACTCTTAACGGCAGAAGCCAGAACCTTAATCGCTGCGGCAAATATAACCATGGCGGTTGCATTGGACATGGCTTTCTTGTTGAACTTCGCTGTGGCCATAAAAACATCGAGTTCCGCCAACAATACACCAACACCAACCAAACCTCTTGCCAGTTCACTCCAGCTAAGACTTGCCATCTTTTTCACCGCACTTGATAAGACAAGAACCGCGCCAGCAAATACGACAAGTTTTGTGGCTCCCTTACCAGACACTCCTCCCAGCTTATTAAACGCCGCCATAGCAGCTATCAGCTCCGTCATCATGACTGCGATTGCTCCAAGAGAACCAGTAAGCTTATCACTGTCAACAAGAGAAATAGCCACGATTGACGCTGCCAAAATACCAATAGCAGTAGCAATCTTTATCAGTGTTCCAGCCTTTAACTGATTTTGGTACTCTTCAAAGCACCCCCTTACTCCATCAAGAATGCCTGTCACGTTTTCCATGATGTCGCCAAGACTATCCAACGGATTGGAAAGGCTGTTTATGAACTTGGTAAGACCAACCGCAATACTACCGAGGGATAAGCCATTCAGCAAATCGATGATTCCGCTAAAGTCAGCGTTTCCCAGTTTTTCAATAATCGTATCCGCCAAACCGCCGATAACCTGTGCGATTCCACCGACAATGGTTTTTACACCGTTCCATAAAGCCTGAAGCAACTGCAAGAATTTACACTTTGAAAGAGCTTCACCCATCGCACCGATTGCGATAATAACTCCGCCTTTCATATCCCCGGCCGCTTCCCCAACCTGGGACATTCTGATATGGATTCTTTCGAGCATGGAATGCAGTAATTCCAGACCGGGAATTTTAATTTTCTCTTTAAGAGTGTTCAGAAAATCTGTGACGGATTTCTTAATCGCATCCAAATCCGGAAGATTAAATTTATCTTTTACTTCCTTTGCGAAATCCTTGAACGCATTGGCTGCTTTCCCTACGAAGTCGATGACTCCCTGAACGGATTTTCCGAAAATATCATTCTTTTTAACGAACTCATCAATGCTTACCAGAAAATCGCCAATATTTCCTGTTACACTCAGAACTCCTCCGCCAAGAGTTTTGAAACCGCCAAATAATGGGGTGACGGCTTTGAACAAGGCCGAAAACGCCTGTTTGCCAATATCCAATACGGCAAATATACCCTTGAATGTTCTTTTCAGGTTCGCCGATGCCGTATCACTAAGCTTCAAATGGGAAGTAAACTCTCTCAGGGCAATCGTCATATTATAAAGCTGCTGAGATGTCGTAGGAGGAAATATCTCCCTGAACGCATCCTTCACGGGCTTTACGACGCTGACCAATGCTCCAAACCCATTCTTCACAGCATCAATAACCGCGGTCCTGCCGCCAAGGTCCTTCCATCCCTGTAACATGGAGTTCCGGGCATCCGACATAGCGTCAATCATGCCGCCGAAATAGTTACTGGCATCCGTCCACATGGCTTTAGCTTCATTAAAATCACCGAACAAAATTTCCCATGTCATAGCCCAGCCAGAACCAACTGCTTCTTTAAGCGTGTCCATTAACTGAGTAAATGTTTTGACTTCCTGCGCTGCTGCAAAAGCCTTTTTACCAATGTCCGTCGTCTCGTCAGCATAATCCCTCAGTGTGTTGACAAGAACATCTGTTGTCATCCACTGATACTGCAAGCTGTCGTTGAAATTCTTGGTGGCGTCAATCGCCTCATCCATTGTAGAACCCTGATTGTTTTCGGTAAGAACACGGTACATGCCATCTGTAGTCTTTTCAACTGTTCCGGCAGCCACAGCCGCTTCAAGAAGCTGCGTTTTAAACTCTACAGTTGCCATGTTAGCATTCTCAATCGACTTCCAGTCAATCAGCTTTACATAGCCTGCCGACAATGCCTGGGCAAAGTTATACATAGCTCTTGAAGCTTCATTTGCATTAGCGCCTGAAACAGCCGCCTCATTTGAGATACCCTGAATAGCCATTACAGCGTCTTCAAGTTTGACTCCCGCATTCGTAAATTTACCAATATTGGAAGTCATATCTGCAAATGAATAAATTGTCCTGTCGGCATAAGTGTTCAGTTCATTCAGATACTTATTCACATCTTCCAACGAAGCGCCGGTACTCATCATGATTGTCTGAATAGACCCCATTTTCAGTTCGTACTCGGCAAAGCCATCTTTGATAGGTTCGATGGTAAGCGAATGAAGCATCTGTTTTCCTGTATTGATAACTGAGTTCGTTATGTTCGCAAGGGCAGTTACCGCCATGACCTCCAACGCTGAGAACCTGGCCTGAACCGTTTGGACCGCGCTGGAAAGTCCAGACATATCGCAGTTTTTTGATGCCGCGTTAATACCCTCCAGACCTTTTACCGCACCGTCAAGATTCAGGCTACGCTTGAGCTTGTCGAGAGTTGACAAGCTGGTCTGAACATTACTTTCAAATTGCCTGTTGTCAAACCGCATCTCGACAACTCTTTCGTCAATCGTTGAACTCATAGCTTAGTAACCTCCCTCCATGCGTCATTTGCGATTTTGTCAAAAATAGGCTGGATAGCAGGATTGATATAATCTCGCCCCTGTACCCAGCCGCCGTTTCGGGTTCCGTGTCCATACTGCAAAATAATCGCAATCGGAACTCCATTTTGAATATTTGAATTTTTAAACGTAATTGATACTCTTCCGTTTTGGTGTTTGATTTCGTATGACCATGAGCTGGCGGTTAAGCCAGTATCAACCGGAGTTGCAGACGCAAGAGCAGCTACTCCTTCCTTGCCATACTTATCAAGGTCGCTAAGTTTAACGACCGATTTGACTTTCTCCAGATAACGTGTCAGTTTGGAGAAGTCGCCCTTTTGTCTGAACGTTATCATATGGAATTCTCCTTACTTCTTCAGATAATTACTGGAACAGAACCCAGTGTACTGAACTCCATTTAATTCAAATTGTACATACAGCCACTTTGTTCCGTTATAAGTCGTGTAGTATCCATAACATCGAACCTTCGTCCCATTTGGGATCAGGCACAGAGCCTTCTTATTTTTACCTGCATCATTGCGACAGTACAAACCACTATTTGCGGAAACGGTATAAACTCCACTCACATTCTTATCGAAAGACTTCGCGTATGCGGTTGCAGTAACTTTTCCACTTGCAGGAACATTCGGAGTAGTTGAAACGGAACCGTTCAAGATTTCAGTTACTCTGCTCTGAATCTCAGCGTAGTTGTATCCCTTTGCCTCCAAAGCCTTTTTACGAGTTTCGCCATCTCCCCAAAGTCCAGTAATAACTTCATGCACAATAGTGTTGATGCTCTTATTCTCATCCTGGGTTGGGGCTGAAACTTCGTTATCTTCATATCTGGGAGTAATAAATCCTCTGATATACTTTCCATTGATGGAAATCGTGCGCCGTTTTACAGCGTTATTGTAGTTTCCTTCAATAACGGTGATGTATCCACCGGAAACATATTCGACTGTTCCTATATGATCCGGATTACCGGTGTTTTCTCCAGAACCAGAATCGTCCCAATCATATAAAATCCCATCGGCTGGCGATGGAATATATCCATCATCTTCCACCCAACAGCCCATCTTTTTTGCTGCTTCAATGAGATAATAACAACTGATTTCAATAGGCATAATTGCCGTATAACCAAGTTTAATTGCTAAAGCCGACCATGTAGCAGCACACCATGGCCACTCATAAAGCATCTTGGTTCCTCTCGGTAATGCTCCGATAAAGGAATTATAGAGATCGATAATTTCTTTATAAGAACCATCCGATTCGTTCTTTCCGACCCAAGATTTCGCCACATCTAATACAGCTTGTCTCGAATATCTCACAATCGTTCCCTCCTTATCTTCTTTCTCATAGTAGTAGTTCATATCAACGTTGCCGCTGATTCCGGGGACACTTCCCTTACTGGTGTACTGGTGAAAATCACAAGGATAATCCGCTTCGCCAGTCCAGTCAGCCAACCATTTGATATATTGATCCAGAAGTGCGTGGTCATACCAGTTACGATAGTAGTCAATATTGAAATAGATACCGGCACGGTATCCAAGAGACTCTACCGTTTCGCAGAATGCCTTTGTGTGTGAATTACATTCTGTCTTTCCAAGTTTCACGCCAGCGGCCGCAGCCTTTGTAACCGTGTCATACTCGAAATCAAAAAATACAATGGTGTCTTTACCAAGCCCGGCTCTCTGGAGATTCGCAACCGCAGCCCGCGCCTCCTGCTTTGCCTGCTCGGTATTCAGAGCATAAGAAAAGTGGTAAACTCCCATGACGGCAAGCCCCACTTCTTTGCATTTTCTTACATTGTCGAAAAACTTGGAATCGATTGCCTGTCGATAACCCTCGCGGATAATCACAAAATCAATCCCACTATTCTTAATCTGTCCGGCATCAATGTTTCCCTGCCAGACGGATATATCTATACCTCTTTTCTTTTCAGACATTTAGGTCACCCCCTAGTGTTTAACTGTTTTTTTCTCGCCGCATTGAGAGCAGAATTGCGTTTAAAGATTTCACGTTTACTCATCTTTTTAGGCGGCGAATTCTTGATGTCGCAAACCCTGATAAGGGTCAGCAGACGGTTGAGATGCCATTTCTGGCATTCAAACGGTATATTCAAGGCAATCATCCAGTAATAAATAATCTCCGCAGTAACCTGCTCCCTGTTTGGTTTGCCGGTTTTTTCTTCCCTGAAAGTTGTGGCTGTCATCGGAGCATCTATATACTGATTGATTACATCAATATTGGAACTCGTCAAATAGCTGTAAACCTCCGGGTCTACGTTTGGCGTAATTGTCATACATTTAACGTAGTCCAGATTTTCCTCAAAAGTTTTTTCTTTCTTTGAAAGGAATGGCTTACACCATTTGGATTCCCATTTTGAAAGAGAGACGAGGGAATGCTCCAACTGTAACGTTTGTCCTTTTGGATAGATGAAGATTTCGTTTACCTCATCCCATTGCTCCTCGCCAGCCGGTATGTTAATACGAAGCATCCCTCAGTCCTCCATTGTTTTCTAATTTGTAACTGGAGCCAACGCCGGTTTTTCAGGCTGCTGTGCCGCAGGAGCATCCGCATCCTTCGGTACGATACCGTTCACAAATTCAGCCGCTGCATTGGCATCTGTAGCCAGCTCCATGTACAGGATGGAGTATGCCTCGGTCTCCGAAAATGCCTTGGAAAGCTCCTCGGACTTGACGAACCGTCGGCCGTCCGGACTCTTTTCGCCGTAAGCCTTGAGAATGATCTGCTTGAAAGTCGCAATGATAGTCGGTACATCCTGTGCTGCCACAATCTGCCGGATCATTCCGGTAAGCCCGCCGGGAATACTCAGCTCCATCTCCATTGATTCTGCTTTGGAGAGATTGAAATAAAAATCCTCAACTCTTTCCACACCGTTGTAATCTGTATAAGGTATTGTTTTCTTTAACATGTTCTTTTTCTCCTTTCAAATAAAATAGGGAGCCGCCAGTCCATCACCCTGAATACGACTCCCTACTGGTTGCACTATGCAGTTGTAAGATTAGCCCGCTGCTGCGGTAGACTCCTGATACAGCTTGAGGATCTCATCCGGAAGAGGAAGTCTTGCTTCTGTTCCATCGGAGCCATCTTCCGTGGTAGGATTGGTACCGAACAGAATATCTTCCAGCTTCGCCATGAAAGCCTTGTCAAACTTCGTGGAGTCAAAAGTCAGGCAGGCTGTAGGTTTCAGCTTCTTGCCATCAATCACGGTGTTAATCGCTACCGGGGTGGTGGTCAGCTCCCAGGACATTGAAATCGGTTCCGGACTGTCGTTGATAGTGCCATAACCTTTCTCGGAAGGGGCTGCCAAAGCACCGTAGATCAGATGCAGCTTATAGCCGTAGTCATTGTTATCAACATCGTTGCCAAGGATAGTTCTGTATGCCATACCGAACATCTTTCTGTTCTGCTGCCCGGCAAACATACCAGGAACAATCTCAACAGAGCCATCGCATTCCGCGAACTCAGGCGGATATGTATATGCCTCGACAGTAGCCCCGAACTCCTCAACAGACATGAGGTTCAGATACTTAATATTATCCGCATATACGGGAGAAGCCTCCGCACCGGACGGACTCTCTGTTACTGCGCTCAAACCATTCCACGGAACGCCTTTTGTGTAAACTCCGCCCGTCTGGATCGGATAAAGAACGCCATGATCCACGCCTGTTTCATACAAGCGTTCACCAGTTTTATCCCATTCAAGTTTCATAGATTTTGTCCTCCTTAAAAGAATATTGTGTAGACATCATGATTCAGATTGTCTTTCTCGTAATGCCGGTTAAATTTACTGGTAGGCAACAAAGCTACTTTGCCGACGATAGGACTATCCGGATCTTTGTCTATTACCGTTACTGAATATTCCATTTGAGATAAGTAAACCCCGTTATTTGCATATGTAGGTTTGATGCCATTCCGAGCATACACAATAGCGGGGTAACACATCTTAACGGATTCCGGGGGCTGAAAATAAACATTCCTACTTCCGAGAACTTCACACAGTACCTCGTGAAACAGAAGCCGTCTATCCATCATTGTAAACACCCCCTATGGTTAAAATAAGTCTTGGATACTGAACTTCAACATTTGAAATTTTCCATTTAGCACCCATAAACCCAACGTACCGCATCGAATAGAAATGTTCATTGGCAAACGGATCGGCGACTATGCTGATTTCGTTTGCAACGTTGATATCATCGTTGAGTGTTTCAGAACTTTGAAGCCGACGCGTATTGCGGGTCACATCACCGTAGTACATGCGCTCCGTAATCTGTTCCTCCCACACGCCGGGCTTGGTTTCAACTGTCTCAGCATAGCCAATCGGTCCGTAAAACTTCATTGCTCATTTCCTCCGTTTTTAGGCATAAAAAAAGAACCTAAGAGGTTCATCAATTTACACCATTTTGAATGTCTGTGGATCAACCGGCAACAACCTCATCGGTCACATCCTTTTCCAATGCGATTGCACAACGATACCTCGTCAAAGCACCGGACAGCCTTGTCTCCAGCAGATACTTCTCCTGATTGAAGTCGATATCGAACTGGTTGAATCTGGTGATCTCGCCGCCCTTGGTGGAGCCGATGGTATAGTCAGCCATATTCACAAAGATTCCGAGAAGCTCCTTTGTCTTCTTATCGGAAGTCTCTCTGGTCAGACCATCGAACTGCTCAGCCGTGTGGATCTCCCCGACATTCAGAGCCTTTGCCAAATCCGCAACTGTGTCATAGATACGGCGGCCGTTCATGTCTCTGGCAAGCAGCATGATGTTCACGAGATGAGGCGTGCAGTAGAAATCAGGCTGGCCAGTCCCTTTGTACTTCTCTCTGGAATAGAGGGCCGCACGAATGATCGCTTCTGCATAGATATAGTTCTCACTGAAATTGGCGCCGGTATTCGTACCCTGAAGCTCGGTTTTTGCGCCATTGAGATCAATGTCAACGTGCATCGTGAAGAACTCGTCATCTCCCCAGATCGGACGGATATGTGTCTCGTCAATCTTGCCCTCGGCACCGGGGATTCTCCCGTCACTGACCATGATTGCAATAGCGATCTCCTCGTTCAGCTTCTCGCGCATATCCTGATAGATGTAATCGGCAACCTCGAAGTCCGTGATATCGACAATGTCGTCCCGGTTCAGCTTGTCCTTTACGAAAACGGTCTGCGGGTCTGTGGTTCTGTTGTACAGGGTCATGTTACCGCGCTCCTCTTTCTTGGAGCCTTTCTTGTAACCTCTCGCACGAAGCTCATCAGAACGGGCATCCATCTGGCGGGTACGGATACGGCTGAACGGAGTCTTGTAAGCCTTGCTCATTACCGAAGTAACCCATCCCTGATCGCGGGTAATTCTCTCGGGAGCGCCGGGGCGTACATCCCTGAATTCAGGGAACAGTTTCTCAATGTCGGTGATTCCATGAGCCAGAACATCATCGACATCCATGCCGCTGTGCTCCAAAGTCTCTCTGTTCTGTTCCAGATAAATGTTGAGAGCTGTACGCAAAGAGCCTACGCTGTTGCTCTTGGCAAGGTTGATAATATCCACCTGGTCGGCATGGCTGAGGAAAGTGCTCTCCTGAACAGCTCCCTGGTCAAATACGTTATGTTTCATAGTTTTGTTACCTCCTTTATTGTTTTCATCATCGTCACCCAGCTCTTCTTTTTCCTCCAAAGCCGCAGCGATCATCGCATACGCAGCATTCTGCTGCTTTTCCGTCATGGTGTTCCATACATCGCCGACTGTCTCATCATCGTCGGTTTTTGTTTCCGGATCTTTCTTTTCTTCTTTCTTCTCCTTTTCCTCTTCCTTTTCCTTTTTAGCTTCCTGAGGCTCTCCTTTCTTCTCTTTCTCCGGGTCATCAGCGGAATGATAGAGCATAATATTTTCATCGTAATTGATAATCATTTCATCCTCTGCTTCTACTCCGTGAACCATCACTGTATCAATGAACGCACCGGGATTTGCACCAGCAAGAACAAGACTAAGCTCACGGATAACACCATGAACAACATCATGTCCTGTCTGTTTCAACTGATTTGCCCAAATTGACAGAGAAACCACGTCGCCATGCTGTACCAATTCTTTGGCAGTCTTGCCGGATTCTGTTTCATTGAAAGTACAGTAGGCATACACGCCTTCTTCCCTGTTTTCAAGCAATGCGTGGCCGAGTACATTATCCTGAGAACTATGCTGATGATTCCAAACAAGACTGACCGTTTTTCCGTTCTGTCCTTTGAAAGCATCTTTCCGGATAATTCGTCCATCGGCACAGCGCAAATCGTTTCTAGTGGCCCATCCACTAAAATCGCACTTTACCATTTTGAATTACCTCCTTCATTTCTTTTTACTTGACTTTTTCTTACTTTTCTTACGTTTAGACACTTTAGGCATTTCGGCTGCAATCCTGTCAAACTCCCTCTGGTAAATTTCCTCGTATGTTTGGTCAATAGATTCCTTTGCCGCTTTATAAGCTTCTCTTGCCGCCGCAATAGCCGTTTTAAGATCATTGCTGACCTGCTGCCTTTCCGCTGAAGCATTAGAAGAATTGCTCGACCTTTCGGCTTTGGTGTCTTCCGTAACCCGCTGTTTTTTGTTCGTCGCCGTGTTTCGGACATCGCCCTTATCAGAATTGGAGCGGTCGCTTAACTTATCCTTTTCCGACTTGGCATCCGAACGAAGCTTTGCGATTTTTTCATTCCTTTCCGCAATCCGTTTGGACTTTTCCGCTTTAGAAAGACCCTCAGGAATAGGGACGCTCATAAGCTTTTCGATTTCCGACTCTTTTTTCGCTTCCACCCGCTGTTTCTTTTTCTCAGTTTCAGCCGTTATCTCATCCAAATCGGATTTCTTCCTTTCGTCAATGGCCTTTTTCTTCGATGAAGCCCTTTGTGACAAAGCCTCATTCAGATCTTTCAAACGAGACGAAATTCTTTCACGCATTGCCTTTGCGTTACTTCTAAATTCATCAGTCCTCTGCTTTTTTATTTCCTGTTCAGCTTCTACCTTGGTCTTTTTCTCAGCCTTAATCTCGTTTCTCGTATAGGACCAGACTTTTTACCCTCATCGGATAATTTCCGAACGGAACGGCGTTCTTTCAGCTCGCGATTTTGCATGTAATACTCGTGTGCTTTGACGGGATCGTAGTACGGAGAGGCATAATGCTGGAGATTTGCTGTATTATCCGTCATCATCAACCACCTCTTCCCCTTCATCATCGTCCTCGGACATATATCCGTCGATTATGGAGTTTATCTCGTCTTCCAAGCTATTGAGCAAATCGTTCACAATGGAATCTTCTTCACTATCTTCTCCACCCGGTTCATCGGTTTGAGGACTTTGCCCAGTCGGATTACTCTCGTTCGGTTGGCTGATATTACTGTTCACCAATGTATCCGCTTTTGGATCAGAAGACGGGCGCATACCGATGACCTGCCTGATTTCATTAGATGTCATGATTTCGTTTCTCGTAAACTTGTCAGCAATCTCAGCAATGCTGTCTACCGGAACAAGCTTGAACGGATCTCTGAAATACATAATGTCCTGCTTCTGAGACCGAGCTGTTTTTGTGAGAAACTTCCTCTTCATTTCATCCACAATAGCCGACACAATAGGTTCTATCGTTCTGCTGTAATAATTGAGCATTGTCTTTTCGTCAGCAGTACCATCAAGAATGCTCTGGGTAATGCCGAGCTGACTAAATAACAGAGAGGTCAAATACTCGATCTGCTTCATGAGATTATTCTCAAGAGAACGGTTCAACTGAGTAATATGCTCCGTACCATCCGTATAAGCGATTCCGTATTTGGAGCCGGCTAACTGCCGCTCAATATCCTTCCTCCTGTTTTCTGCCTGTACTCTCCTAGCCTCTGTCTTAATTACATATGGAAGCTGAATAATTAAATCGAGCTTACCGGAAGCCGTTTGTTCATCTGTCACATCCAGTAAACTTAATTTTCTTATCAAGCGTTTCATAGTCGAGTTCGGCTCATTGATTACGGCATAAAGAGGATTCTCAATTATGCAGACAAATCGTTTCGGAAGAGTAATATCCTCTTTTTCCCCAGTCTGCTCATTGTATACACGAAGCCGCACATGAGCGGGATACCACTCCAGTATCTTGGCAACCCTGAGAGAATCAATATCAACAGAACCCGGCAGTCCGTCTTCCGGATCGTCATCTGTATCCGTTGGAACAAGAGCAATACACCCTTCATCCAACAACGACATAACCGCATCCTGTATAAATGCCCTACCAGTCTGATCCAGATTTGCCTCTAATGACAAACAGTTGTTAAGAGGCGAATTGATGGTTTCTTGAAACCGCCCGTTTTTGTCCAACCGGACATGCTTTATGTCTATCGCCGCCACGTCCAGCGCAATCCGATTGAAAACAGAAGTAACGATTGACCGTTCATTCCCCATAGAGAACCTCGGACGGTCCGGTCTGTATCCGTAACCGCTGCCTATATTCATATAAGCCCTCGTTGGGTCTTTATTGCTTGTAAAAGCGTTCCAAGCATGTTTCAGCCTGGAACCAAATGCAAATTCCATTTATGATCACCCCCTATGCTTTATCCAAAACGGTTTTCTTATAAGCCACTCTTCCGGATGACCATACTCCGTTTTTCAACTGCGATATGTTATAACCCTCGTCGGCGAGTGCCATCATAACTCCTACTTCTCCACGCTTCGCTACAAACTGAACGACTTTGCCAGACGGAGAACGTAAACTTGATACCGATTGACTCATAAGCTCAGCTTTCTTCCGGTTATATGCTGTTACAGTTGTAGCGCTCAGCTTACCTGATTTTGTAACCGCATCAGGGTTCTTCAGCAGCTCGTTAGCATATCTGTTAAGTTCCCTTGAAGTTTTCTTTTCAGCCTGCGCTGTAATCTTGTCACTCTTTTTTGCAATCCATGTTGAATCCTTCTTGCTAAGATTTCCAAGCTGCGCCGGTGTTCGCCGAATCCCCCATTTCATTCCGAGGATTCCGTGATGTTTAAGCTCAGACAACGCACTCACCTCCCTATCAGTTTTTAGGCAAAAAAAAAAAAGAACCGATACCGGTTCCGTTATTTCATCAAATACTACTCAAAAGCATCCCTGTTAAGTTTATACGCTATATATGCATCCATCATCGCCGCAACCGCATCAATCTTCTGGTCACCACGTTTCTTATACAATTTTCTGTTCCCGTTGGTATCTTCCAGTGTGATACAATTTCCCATGCAGAAAGTCATCAGTTCTTCGTCAAACAGCAACATCCGTTCCTCAGATAGCTTCTTCAACTCACCCAAAGGAACTGATTCTGTTTTTGCTCCCTGAATCACTTTCTCGATTCCGAATGGTCCATTTTCAGAAGCCCATCTCTCAACGAACTCTTTTGCATTATACGGATCGTACCCAAAGCAACGAATGTCATATCCGCTCTTGACAATATACTCGTCAAGATCTTCGTAAACAAGCAGCATATCCAGAACAGTGCCTTCCATAACGATAAGACTGCCTTCTTTTATGAATTGGTCATATTTGATTCTTAATGCTGCCGGAAGTTTCATAAGAGTCAGTTCAGAAATATAAGCTCTTGTTTTGACACCGAATGCGCCACCAGAAAGTGGGAAGAGAAATGAGAAATCACAGAAATCATCACCTCTTGATAAGTCTGCACCCAAAGAACAGGGCATTTGCCAGTATTCCCGCTTACGATGTGGAAGAGTTTCTTCATATGTAAAGTAATATGTATACCCTTCCATCGGAAGACCAAAACGTTTTGCAAGAATGTCGTTCCTCGCCGCAGGAGCATTTTCAGCTCTTTCCACATCTCTCTGATACGTGTCATAGCTGACGGTAACACCGAGATTAGGGTTTGCCTTTTGCCACATATCAGGATTACCGACTTCGTCAACGGAATCCAGCTTATACCACCATATGGAAGTATGGATATCGCGATACTCCCCTTTCAGGATCTTCATCAACTCCATTTTGATTGTATCGCCGCTTCCGTTACGAACCGTACCCTCGGAACTCACCGCAACAATAAGGTAGTCATCAACTTTGGATGCCCCCTGCTCGATAGCACCGACAACATCTTCCCTCACATCCCCGGAAAGCCATTCGTCAATCGTTGCGAGCTTTGGTCTCATGCCCTGAAGCTTGTCGATTGACATTGGACGGATTTCGAGAAGCGAACCTGTCAGGAAATTCTCAATTCCCTTTTTAGTGGAAGCGAGCTTCACACGGTTTGCTTTCGAACCAGTGGTATTTTGCAAAGAGCCTTCTGTAAGGAAAGAAAACAGCGGACCTCTCGAACGGGTAATGGATGTCCGTATTGGCGACATTATTTCTTCTGCCTGTTTCATGGTAGGGGCAGTAGTCATCTGATATGTTGTCGATGTGTCAATGTTGAGAAAGTAACTTTGAAGACAGGATTCGTATAATGATTTGGAAGCACCTCTCCCAACGATAAGATACTGCTTGTTGATAAGACGCTTCTTTATCCATTTATTAACATAGTGACCGCCATGTCCATCGGGGTTTGGTTCGTAGATGCTTCTTTCTTCGTAGTAATACCATCCAAAAATCTGTTCCGCCCATACTTTGAATGAATCAAGCAGAACAAGGTCTGAACCGTCCGTAAGCGTAAGCTCCCCCTCACAATATCGAATCCATCCTTCGACAGCTTCATCGTCATAATAAATTCCGGGGTCTGCAATCAACTCGTCAATTCGGTTCATTTCCAACTCTATCTCGCGACAGATTGGGATTTTGCCTCTAAGCACGGCATCTCGAAACATGCCGTAATATTTTGGAACGGCAGTATTCGATAACGCCATAAACTTATTCTCCTTTAATCGCTATTTGTTTTCCAAAACTTCCCAATCTTTTTATTATCATTTGCCTGGAAAATTCTGGTTGATTCGTCTTCTCCGACAGCCTTATCAAGCGCACGTTTCGCCTGATTTAAAACAGCTCCGGTTATGATCGCCTTTGTTGCTTTCTTAGGAGCTTCCTTGATACTTTCTTTTACCCCCTCTTTAACACCGGTAGATGCTTCCTTGATAGCCGTCTTAACATAATTTTTACCTTTTTCAACGGCTTGCTGGGAAAGGTCTTTCATCTTGATGCTCTTTACCTTATTTACCACACTCGCTATCTTTTCGGGATGCTTTGCCGCATACACTGTTCCAGCCGCAACAGTAGCCGTCATAATCGTAGCAGCCGCAACTCTTTTCACAAGTTTGGTATTCCGTTCCCGTTGTTCTGATTCAGTATTTGTTTTACGGTTTCTTCCAGCCGCTGTCAAACTACCATCCTTATTCTGATAACGGCGAACGCCCCATTTCTGGCCTAATACCCCATGATGATAAAGTTCACTATTAGCCATTTTGAATTACCTCCTTTACTGTTCCGATGGATCGACCGCAACATTTAGCCGCCATTCTAATTCTTTAATCATTTGGTTCATCGCTTCAATAACCGCAGAACTGAGCGGCGGATCGAAAAGAAGTTTAACCTTTAAATGTATATAGCTTTTTACCATCTCGATCTTATTGTCTTCGCCGATAAAATCATGCCATCCTCTATCTTCATCCTGAATCGAAAAGCCATTGGAGGGTCCGACACCAAGCTGAGTTAAGATTGAAAACACCGAGTTGATGTGCATAATAATGTCAGCATCGAACTGTTTATACTCTTCTGCGATTCCGAGAAGTTTCTTGATTGATGTCAGTATACTCTCCTCCATAATCTCACTCCTTTACGCCTTGACTGCGATAAATCGCTTCATGCAGAATCCCTCAAATCCTGAGGCAGCGCAGACATTGTAGAAATCACCGGTGGATTCGCTTTCGTCAATCATCACTTCTGCTCCGGCCGGTATAGTGCCGAGAATCTCAGCATCTTCATCCGGCTCTTTACGGACATTGAGTTTGCTGCAATCGACAACATGTCCGATAACCGGCTCACCAATTTTCATACCAGCAAGTTTTTCATTATTCATAATTGTTCTCCTTTTCTTAATGCCTCCAAGGGCATGTATCATTTTTCGTTCTTTCAACTGGGGGTCTGCTTAGAAGATTTTGATCGCCATAGTGAATGGCGTTATGCGTGGTGTGCTTTGTGCAAATGACATTATTCGGATCGAATACACATGGGTTGTTGTTGACAATATCCTCATAGGTTATTGGGTTGATATGATGAATAATGATAGAACCAAAGATTTCAAATCCATCAACACCCAAGTCGCATCCATTGTCACGAAAGATAATCTCATTACGAAATCTTTGCCATTCTCTTGAATGGTAAAATTCCTGATTGAGCCATCTCTTGAAACCAAACGTTTCTTCCCCAACAGTTCCCAAAAGACGGAGATATTGATAACGTTCTTCAAAAGTTGGTATCCGGATAAGCTCTGAATATGTTTTAATCATCAGGCTCGAAATCTCCCTGCCCACTGTAACTCCGAAATGCCTTCATTGCTTCACTATACATTTCCTCAATCCTCTTAGCAGATTGAAGAGATTGTGTTTTTGCTTCTATCAAGTCCTTCTGCTTTTCGAGAATCTCTTTTTCGATCCGTTCTTTTGTTGACCCCAACTTTAAGTAATGCGTTATGACCTGAGAAGAAGCAGTACCTTCCATCAACTGTCTCTCAGCAAGATCAATAGCCAAAGATATCATTTGGTTCTCTCTGGCTTCCGGTGATAAAGCCGGTCGCATTCTTCTCGAAGAATCAGAAGAGCTTACAGCCTTGGCTTTACCCATCCTTGCCGCCTCCTCTCATTCAGAAGTTATGTAGTTTCTTTTTACTCTCCGGGAGTTTTGAAATGGTTTTGATAACCTATTGTGTGACTTTTGAAGGAACTCCCAAGACCAGTTCTTATTCAATCCGAAAGGAGAAAACCGAAAGGAGAGAATATCCACAGCCGCAGGAGGAAGCCTAGCCCTGGAAGCTCCTTCAAGAGCCACACAAAAACCAAAGCCAAACCCAAAAAATTCCCCCGGAGAAAAAACAAAGACCGCCGCGATGAGAGAGGGGGTGCTGTTTTTGCGACCCTCCCCCTATGCCTTAAAAAGTAAGGTGATGTGGCAGTCTTAAAAATTTTGTTGAAAATTGTTTTGTGTTGTTTTTTGTAGCGAAAATGTGTTTTTAATACCAAAAACTTTCTTTTTGTTTATGCTTTTAACCGCAATTCAAGCTTTGTTAGCCATTAAATTGGCAGTCAAACCCAATCTTTGCTAATGCTGAAAGGCAAAACGAAACAAAGTGAAATTCTTCTTTCCAGCAAAGCAGACGAAACAAAGCAAAGGAAAGTTTCAGTGTAAATCATTAGTTACTGACCGAAAGATTGATTAAAGCCTGACCATTGATGACGCAGTTAATGCTAAACAGCCGATGCTTTTTCTCTAACCTTTCGATAAATGTTCCTGAAATCATACTTAATTATCTCGTCAATCGCTCTTTCTACTTCAAGATTGTTCTCTTCATCAGAGAGTTCGTCAGAAGTTCGAGCAATTCTTCCAAGATACGACGTCGAATGATAACCCTTTTCCTCATCGAACAGAAACCAAGAAGTGAACTGTTCAAATGGATCATAAGGATTGTCAACTGTCGTTAATCCAACTCTACCCATGAATCCTTATTCACTCCTTTCATTTCAAGTATTTGGATACTGTAGAGGATGATACACCAACAGCTTGAGCTATCTCCGCAATACTGTAGTTACCAGACGCCTGCATTGCTTCAATCTTACTAACTTTAGCGGGGCTGAGTGTTGATGTGCTACGAGGTGTTGCATATTGACGAACCTCATCAATGTCAGAATTGTTAAGAATCTTGATAAGCTGGCTTTCACTGATAGCTCCCGCCTGTATAGCCTCCCATCTCTTTTCATCGAGAGGTATCTTGATTCTTTCTGCACCCATCTGGATACGGGCTTCTGTAAGCGCCTGTTGGCTGGCCTTCTTTATTTCTTTTGTTGTCATATCAGGATTCGCTTTCTTCATAGCATTCACTTTAGAATTGGCGATAAGCTGGGCCTGAGTCTCTTTAGGTGCGTTACGTAGGGCTATGTTCAAATCAGCAAGCATACCGTCCACTTCTTCCTTATAGGTGGCCTTAGCCGAAGCGGAGTAGGCTATCTTACCAGTGTTGATAATCTCCAGACGTGCCTTGTTGGCGAGGTCTTTTCTCTGGTTTGCATACTCAGCATAAGCTCTTTCCTGGGGGGTATCCGCATCAGAGATAAGGAGACGGGCATCATCAACTTCAGCCATCTTTGTACTCTTCTGTGTTCTTACCTTAACCTTGCCATTCTTGTCAGTATACTCTTCCTTTACAGAATTCCAGATTAAAGCCCCCTCTGATTTGCTTGGGTCATACCAATCCTTATCTTTCTGATTGACTTTTGGACTTCCCTTACGTTTAAGAACTTCCTGTTGAGACTTTGATCTTGAAATCAGGGTTGCAGCTCCCTCATGATAACGGCCGTTCACATCTGTTGTTCCCTGATAAGTCTTCTTCAGGTATGCAATGTCATTATCTCTTTCACTCTGTTTGTAGTCGAGACCATGCTTTTCCGCATCGATTACAACCATACTGTGGCGAACGGCTTTAGCAAGCTCCTCTTCTTTAGCGCCTCTTAAAGTCATGTCTGTAATCAGATTAGAAATGATACCCATTTCAGTCTGAGTATTCTTCATAGGCTTAAATTCTCTGCCATTGCGGTAGTAATGAACAGTTCCATCCGGGTCTGTCTTCGTAGAATCGTGTCCATACTCAAGCTTACCATCAAATCCTTCCAATCCCTTTAACGGTGGAGTGGAAGTAATCTTCACACCTTTACCAGTAGGAACCACCATTACAGTATCGCCATCGAAATCTGCTCCGGAAAGTCTCTCTGCAACCTTACTATTGATACCGACAGCATCTTTGGCAAGACCGAGCTTGCTCTTTGCTTCCGCCTGTTTGTTGTTTACAGTGAGCACAGGGATTTCAAAAGTTCCACCATGAGGGAATCTGATAAGAGCTACTTTCTCGCCGTTCTCGTAACCCGGTGCATAGACTTCATCATCTTTCATCGAAGTGATTGGAAGAATGACTTTGTATTTCTGTCTCGGAAGAGATGCTGCTTTCAGATGTACTGCTGCCGCATCGCAATCATCAGCAAAAGACTGCAACAAAACTTTCTTTACTGTTGGATTGGTCAAGGAACAAATCTCATCATACTCTGCCTGAGCATCGGCCATCGTCAAACTCAACTGTCTCTTGATAAGCTTCATACTCTGCTTAGAAAGAAACTGCGATGGTAACTTATCGTCCCAATCTCCCCAATCTCCTTCTTCTGCACGTTTGTTGATTAGAGAAAGAGACTGTTTTTTACCGGTTTTTGGATCGGTAAATTTGCCATTTGGGTCATCATAAAAGCTTTGCCCGCCATGTTCCTTAATCAAAGAACCGAATGGGTTATTAGGATCTTTTTTGATTGTTTTCAAAACAGTGTTATCTTTTGGGCCGCAAACAGGAGTTCCTTCTTTCTTATTCGTGTTAAACCGAACATCCACACCATCTGGCAGGTCATCAGCATACATCGCCATACCCTTCAAATAATGTGTTCCGTCAACAAGGATTCTTACCTGTGCATAATGAGCATCACCGAGCGATAAATCATCCACGCCTCTGCGAATCTCAATAACACCATCTTTCTTTGTTCCACCGTCTTCAGCATAGACGATCTGAATTCTTTTAGAACTCATGCTCTCCGGATAATGAAAACCTTTCTGGAAACTATCGCCGCCATCATAAGAAATGCTATCGCAGACTTCTTCCAAAGGATGGATCTTGTCAAAGTCATAGATAGCACTCGATACCTTTGTAATTTTCTCATGAACTTCGCCGTTCTTATCGGTATAGGTTCTGGTGATTTCCTTATAAGGTGTATCAGGAGGACAAAGAACTCTGATATTTGTCTGCTGCCCTTTATTTGTTACCTGCGGAACACCACCACCGAAATGGTTATATCCATCAAGCTCCAAAATGTAAAGAGCCTCTTCGAGTTTTTCTCTTGAGACTCCTAAGTATCGTTCTGTTCCGGCACTAATTGCAATCATACCGTGTTCGTCAACTTGTCGTTTTAAATTTTCAGCAGTTACTCTGGCCAGATTCATACGGGCTTCCGAATCTGAGTTCAAAAGAGAACGAATAGAAGACTCACTGTTGTATCCCATCATTCTTGCAATCTCGCTCGGATTGTAACCATCTGATTGAAGCGCTTTTGCTCTCTCAACCTCCAAAGCTCTCCTCTCGTCTTTGGCTAAAGACCGCTGTGTTCGGAACTGGGTTGTGGTCAAACCCATAGCTTTGGCAATTTCTGTGTCGCTGAGTCCTTGTCCTTTCAGTTCATCAACACGACTCAAAAAATCACCATTTCTCTGATACGGATTTTCCCCACTTCCCCAGGGGTAACGTCCAGAATGTCGTGGTGTTCCGTAGTGCATTAGAATATCTTTCATTTCTTCCACAACTTGGTTCATGGCTTACCCCTCCTGTTCTTTTACTTTTTTAATTACTTTGTCAAATGTGACAATCTTGTCCATAATCGGAACAATCTCGTCGGTTTCCGGAGCATGAATTTCAATTTCATTGTTCTGGTACAGACACAATACAATATCAATCTCCGCCGGTTTCACTTTATACTCCAAACAAAAAAGAGCAGCGTAGATCATAAGCTGCTCAATGTGGGCTTTAATAGTTCCAGTCTTCAAATCGTGGATTCTCAACAACCCGTTTCTGAATGCGATGCTGTCTGCTGTTCCGAAACAGTTCTCTGAATAATACAGAATCTGTTCCGGAGTCATCTTATAGCCGATGGCATCATTTACATACATATTCAAAGTTTTTTTCGACTTCGGAAGTTTCTGCCCAAGCCTGATACACTGAGCCGCAAACTCGTGAAGTACAGTTCCTTTTTGGGTTGCCAAGAATTTTACATACGACTCCGCCACTTTGTTTTCATCGTAGTTAATCCAATGATATTTGCTTGCTCCAAGAAAAGCGTGCTGCCCTTCAAGAATTGAATGATTGTTGAAGTTCATGTAACACTTCCTCCTTATTTTTAGGATAGATGAATCTTGAGAAAGACATCTCGTTCATCTTCTCAACGTAATATGGTTGATTTGCCTGTTTCTTAGAGTTCGCACTTTGCTTACATTCCAAAGAAGCCCATTTGTCTTTATAAAGGATGAGCAAATCTGGTATACCCTGAATGTGATCCGGGTCGAGTTTTGTTACGATGCACCCAGGAAACATTTTTTTAAGTTCCTGAATCAGTTGTGCTTGGAATTTGCTCTCCAACATAACAGGACCTCCTTTCATTTTGATAAATACAAAAGAGAAAGAACAAGCATTTAAAAATGCCTATTTTAATCTCTCTCCTCATAAAAGGGCATGTTTTTTTTGCGAACTAAAAAATAGCAAAAGAAAAGAGCCGCTGTTACACGACTCTCGAATATTTTCTATATTTTGTTTTTATTGCTTAGCTGTTGTTCCTGAGATACCTCACCAATATCCAGATGAGCCAAAGACCACCAGTTGCAAAAACCAGTATCACGTCCAGAATCAATCCTGCTGTACTTCTCTTTTTCTTACCTCCACTTTTTCTACTCATATTATTTTGTCTCCTTTCGACTAAAGACTTTTATGCTGTTTTTAAATAAGCGTTTCCTTCCATATCCAAAACAAATGCAGATTCTTTTTGGAAAGACTGCAAAAAAGACTGCAACGGCTTACGTCTAATAAATTCCTCTCCGTTTCCTAACGAATCAACAAATTCTTCTACCTGTTTTTCATAAACAGTTTTATCAATCTTTTTTAACAGATTTCCTTTATACGTTTTGATGTACATTTGTATTGCCGAAAAATTGGATAACATCCGCTTCTCATATTTGTCAATGTATGACAGGATATCTTTTTCGACATACTCATGGTATAATATGTTTCCATTTTGTGAATAAGCAACCTCAAGTATATTGCTCATACAATATAACTGTATAGCCAGTTGAAGACAATCTTTAATCTGGAACGCTTTCCCGATGATTGAATTCAAATCCGGTGTGTCTTTTGCTTTAACAAGGGAATCCAAATCAGACATATAAAATTCGATGTCCTTCATTGCAACTTTCCTGGCTCCTTGAAGACTGATGATTGTTGCAGTTCTTTGATGGTCGCACTCCATGATTGAGCCGTAATTTTGAAATGCAAAATTGACAAAGCTCACTTCAGATATCAATTCTGCTTTTTTATCTCCATATAGAAATTCGAGAATCTTATCAATTTTTTGATTGATGGCTGTCAAATTGCTATTTATCTCGGAAAGGAAGTATTGCCCGGATGCTATGGACATTGCTGTAAATGCGCCCATTATAACTTGTTGCTTACCTAACAACTCTAGCGGCGCCTGTCCGGCAATTTTTCCATCTGGTCCGTAATATATATTTCCCAAACCACCATTCCCGTATTTCATCAAATCGGAAGTAGTAATACCGTCCGGCAGATGCAACACACAGGCATTTTTTGTTCCGATAGCCGCCAGAGATGGAGCCGCATTCAATAAAGCACTGGTGTGCATTTTTTGACTTGATGTTAATTCCAGCTTTATTAAATCTTTTCTGTTTGAAAAGTCGATGTTGTCCTCGAATATTTCAATCTCAAAACCACCAAACGGAATCACCTCAGCATTACTCATGTTCAATACCTCCAAAACGCTTTCAAATACTTCTGCGCAAATAAAAAGTGCGCCCCAATGTAGAGACGCACCTGCAAAAGTGAATCTCCCATTGTTGCGACACAATCTCATCCCGTCTAAGGCATAAGTAAAGAGAGAAAACACCCTTTGCCAAAAGTGGTTTCCCTTAAACGAGATTTGTGAAATTGTGTCACAGCTACAGTATACCACAACCCAAGCAAAAAATAAACAGGTTTTTAAATATCCTATTGACAGATTGACAATTTTATGCTAAGGCAGTCTGCGACATCGCAACGAAAGATGCTTTCTTGTACAGGTAGTCATAAGCCATCTGGGAACCGTCCTCAAGATATACCGTAATAGAGAGATACCCTCTCGGTTTCCAATACGTTGCTCTTTTTGATAAATTCGGCAATCGAATCTTAAAATCTTTATAAATGTCATGCCATGTGATTTTTTCTCTCATAAGAACCTCCTTTCTTGCTCTCTGGTCAAATGCCCACTTTTTCCTGCCCTATTTATAATATTATTAAATATTTTTATCATAATAGTTTGAGAAAAAAAGTGGGAAAGTGGGCAAACAGCCCTCAAACCCGCATAAAATGGGCATTCTTGCTGGCCAAAGTGCCTGGTCACTTTTCAAAAAAAGTGGGCAAAGTGGGCAAAAAATGGCCAAAATTTGTAAAAATTGTCCGTAAAAGTTCCATAATTTTCGACCAAATCTTCACAATTTTCTCCTCTGCCCACTTTTTCTGGCCAAAAGCCCACTTTTAAAAACAGGATTTGACCAGAATTTTTTAACCTAGATTAGAGTTTGTCCGGCTGAAAAGACTGGTACGGACGCCAAAATTACCGCAAATTTACGTCCGATTTCTTCTTATAATGGATACAGTTTGGGTCACTCTCCTCAATAAAAGAAGAAATATCATCCGGATAATCTTCATACATCTTCTCACATGCCCTCAAATACTCAAGGTATGTCTGTTTGTATAAACACACCTCTCTATGTATGCAACTGGTACACATTGTTTCTCTAACAGCACCGCTCATGAATCTCACCTCCAAATTCGTTCTCTTTTAACCGGATCGTATTGCGCCCTTGGTATGCCCAAGTATTTTGCAACAGCCAGCTCGTATGTAACCGATTCACCAAATCCTCCCTCATACTTAGGAATAGCCACAACCATACCCGCCTTAGCAATTCGACAAATATAATCATAGTCAATCTCAAACAATGTCTTATCACGCTGTTCGGTTGGATAATCAACAATATATCCCTGTGATTTATAATACGCCACAGCTTCTTCAATATCTGACTTCTGTGATAAAGAAGCCAGTATACATACTTTTTTAATCATCTTTTACCTCCAAACCTTTCCAGACTGGGTATCTTTGAGAACAATCCTCTCTTCAAGATGAAATCCAGACAACTCACAGATTGTAAAAATTGTGTTCAGCAACTTATGAAATCTCTCATCGTCCGCATCAGCGCTCTTAATCGCTTCGTAGGCTGTCGGATCTGAATAGCCTTCTGCGTTTTTTCTTAAATTATTAGCCACTTATTCATCCCCCTTTTTCCCGGTGCTGACTTTTCTGAGAATCAAATCCGTCCGGATACCTCTTACGAAGCTTGTCAATATTCATTTGTAAAATATCTTCCAGTTCATAGCCAATGATAGTAGCTCCAAGAGCCAGATACCAGGTCACGTCGCCAAGTTCCTTAGCCAGATGCTCCTTGTCCAACTCATGCCCCTGATGCAGATGCTTCTTCACCATATCAGCAACCTCATCAGATTCTCCACATAAACCAAGTGCCGTGTTGCTCAAACCTTTCACTGGATCATTCAGTGACTCCGGGTTTACACTTCTCATTGCTTCCTTTTGATACTCATTGATAGTCATAAATTCTTATCCTCCTTATTCTAAAAATTTTTTGAATAATTCTTTTTATAATGAGATTCAAGACATACTTGATTATCTTCCTCCCAATATTGAACCAAATCAATATCATAATCTCCATTATTATACATGTTACTGTTCGGAATCGTTACGACAGCATTTTCCGGAAGATTTTTTAATTTATTCCTTAACTGTTTTACAGTCATAAATCTTATCCTCCTTAATAATCTCTTCCGTTTCCCCAACGAAACGAATCATCCATGAATACTGCTGCCTCATTAACCGCCTTAATCACCATAACTATACCAAAAGCGACAATAAGACATAACGCCCCAATCACTACAAACCTCATAAAACATCAATCCTTTCCTTATAAATGTAAAACCCTTTCGGAAATCTCTTGAGTTCTTCCCTGATTCCAAAAGTTGGTTCCGATGTAACCGCAAGTTCTCCGAGCTACATTCATTTTGCTCTGGTCACGGTTTCCACAAACCGGGCATTCCCATACAAGCTTTCCATCGTCTTCAACCACTTTTATCTCTCCATCAAAACCACAGACATGACAATAATCGCTGCGCGTATTCAACTCGGCATACATGATGTTGTCGTAAATATAACGAATGACAGAGAGAACCGCAGGGATGTTATGGGACATATTAGGCACTTCCACATAGCTGATTGCTCCGCCAGGACTGAGTGCCTGGAATTCGGATTCAAAAGACAACTTTGTAAAAGCGTCTATAGGCTCAGTAACATGAACGTGGTAGCTGTTAGTAATATAATTCTTGTCTGTGACTCCCTCGATGATGCCGAAACGTTTCTGCAAGCACTTGGCAAACTTGTATGTAGTGCTTTCCAGTGGGGTACCATACAAAGAGAAGTCAATATCTGTTTCAGCTTTCCACTGTGCTGTATGCTCATTCAGCATCTCCATCACATGGATAGCAAAGTTCTTACCGCCGGCTGTGTGAGACTCACCAGTCATACACTTCACACATTCATACAAACCGGCATAGCCAAGGCTAATGGTAGAATATCCATGGTAGAGCAGCTCATCGATTGTCTCATTCTTATCCAATCTTGCCAATGCTCCATGCTGCCAAAGAATCGGAGCAATATTTGACGGGGTGCCTTTCAAACGGTTGTGCCGTGCCATAAGTGCTGGATAGCAGATATTATCGAGACGGTCTCTCAAAATATCATCAAAAAGGGCAAAGTCTTTATGAGAACTTAACGCCACATCCGGAAGATTGATTGTCACCACACCCTGATTGAATCGTCCGTAGTATTTGTGACCGGCTTTCCAGTTGTTGCATTTTGAGTAGTTTTCTGTAGTTCTGTCCGGTGTAAGAAACGAACGACAGCCCATGCAGGTGTAAGTATCTCCGTTCTTCAGCTCCCGCTCAATTTTGTTAGAAATATAATCCGGCACCATTCTCTTGGCCGTACACTGAGCCGCAAGCTCTGTAAGATAGAAGAATTCTGAATCTGGCTCCACATTGTTTTCATCCAGAGCATATATGAGTTTCGGAAATGCTGGCGTGATCCAGGTACCGGTTTCATTCTTTACACCCTGAATACGTTGCTTCAGAACTTCTTCTATAATATTGGCGAGATCTTTCTGCTCCTGCTCATTCTTAGCTTCGTTAATATCCATATACACCGTAATGAATGGAGCCTGCCCGTTTGTTGTCATCAACGTAACGACCTGATACTGGATGGTTTGAACCCCTTTGGTAATATCATCACGAACCAGTTTTTCGATGAAATCATTATACCGACGTATAGAATCTCCCCATTGTAAAAGATCAGAATACTTTTTTCTGAACCGTTCTCTGGTATCGTTCACAAAAGGTGCAAGGTGAGCCAGACTGATGGACTGCCCGCCATACTGAGAGCTTGCCACCTGAGCGATGATCTGCGTAGCGATGTTACAAGCTGTGCTGAACATGTGGGGCTTCTCGATAAGTGTACCGGATATCACAGTGCTGTTTTGAAGCATGTCCTCCAGATTTACGAGACAGCAGTTATGAGAGTGCTGAATGAAGTAATCGGCATCGTGAAAGTGAATGAGTCCGTCTTCATGAGCCTTTACGACATTTTCAGGAAGCAGGCGCCGCATAGTAATATCCTTGGAAATCTCTCCGGCAATATAATCCCTCTGTGTAGGAATGATTTCCGGATTTTTGTTGCTGTTCTCCTGCTTGACAGCTTCGTTCTGAAACTCCACAAGAGACATTACCTTTTTATCGGTATCCGATTCACGCTTCAGCTTATGGTCGTAGCGGTAGCGAATATAACGCTTTGCTACTTCGTAAGCTTTCATTTTCATCAACTCAGTTTCAACAATCTCCTGAATCTCCTCAACCTCAACAGCCCTTTTAAACTTATTGAGCTGCTCGACAATCATCTGCGTAGTGATTTGGAGTCCAACATTGTTAAGCTGTTCCTCTGCACTGACCTCCGCATTTGCATTTGATATTGCGTTAAATATCTTTTCAGCATCGAACGCAACCTCTGTTCCGTCCCGTTTGATGATTTTTGTAATCAATGTTATACGCCTCCGTTCTTATTTTTTAGAAAAAGAAAGAGCCCTTGTTAGGACTCCTCATTTGAAAACATTTGATTCACTTTATCAGAAGCAAATCCTCCAAAATATGCACTTTTGATAGCACCCATACAATGCTTTTTATTTGACTCTTCAGCTTTCTTATCGCTAATACAGCCAAGAGATTGCCGAATGTTACATAAATCAATCATTGCTAGATGATACTTCCAAATAGCATAGAATATAGGGTTTATTTGTTTCTTCATAAAATATCACTCTCCTTCCATTAAAGGAGTTGTATTTAATGCGATAATTCTCTGGTTTGTACTTCCATAGAATTTACCAACACATCTTTGTGATTCTATGTATGGTCCGTCTACCAATGCGTCTACAAATCGTAGCACTTCCAAACCACAAATTTCCTCATAAATATAACCTGTGTAAAGCCAGATAGTTTTCTCCGGCATTTCAGCTTTGAGTCGCCTTGCCAGCCGGGTGACCTCAGCTCGATTAAGCGGATGTAGAGGATCTCCGCCACTGAATGTTAAACCAGAAATATAACTCGGTTTCAGCAAGTCAAAAAGCCTTGTTTCTGCATCCTCGTCGAACAAATATCCTGATGTTGGGTCGTGCGTATCAGGATTATGGCAGTTGTAGCAGTTATGTTCACATCCAGATACCCACAAAACTACTCTGCATCCGATACCGTCTGCAATACTGATTGGTGTGATTTTTTGGTAGTTCATAAAATCCAGTTCTCCTTTGAAAATATCAGTCCGCCACCAGCCATCAACGTAAATAAAAAGAATGTTGCATCCCACTCGATGGGTACAGACAACGCCCCTAAACCTATCATAACAGCTCCGTAGAGCTTATTTTTCAATAATTCTCGTTTAAACATAACCTATCTCCTTAAATTTTGACAAAAGAAAGAGCCGTTGTTACGCGGCTCTCAAGGTATTGCTTAGATTATCTCCTTAACATGTTCTTTTTCTTTGTTGGCTTTTTGGATACCGGCCTCAATGTCATCCATCTTTAACTGCATTCCGCTTTCTCTGAATTTGGAATATGCTTTGGCCGTTGCACAGTGCTCAATACACTGACATACCCGGTTAATCAGCGCATAGACACAAATATAGACAATAAGAAACGCAATTACAATCTGTACAAATGTCATTTTTGTTTTCCTCCTCGATCTCTAAAAATAATACTTAACAGCAACCCAATTACAAACCACAAAACTGGATTATCAATCATTTCAAGTATCTTCATGTTTTGTCACTCCTTCCGCAAACTCAATATTTACTTCTACAACATATTTATTATGTTGCTCATCATAATTTAGAGACTGGGTAACAGAGAATAAATCTTGACCCAGCCATTGTAACTGTCCATTCATCGGATTGATGGCATCTCTAATCCACAAAAATTCTTCCGGATGTTCTATACAGTATTGCATTGTAAATCCACATCGGTTCAATGCCTTCTCGATTTGCTCGTCATATTGAGATGCTATTTCTCTACTAATTTGTTCAATTATTCCTGACATCATTTCTCTGTTCCTCCCGTAGAGATTTCAGAGAGCTTGACTCTCATCTTGTCAAGAATATCCTCCACCGTTTTTCTGGTAGCATCGCTCAGTTTTATATAAGCCTTATGCTCATCGTACCAATCGAAGATTTCAAACAGCTTTCCTTTTGACCAGCTAAATGCCCACCAATCACAAATCATTTCAAGAATATAATTGTAGGGCATATCCAGAGCAATCTCGCCCTCTTTCGGGTCATCGTTGATGAGAACCCAGTGCTGCCAGTGATGAGGATTACGATGCAGGTGTAAAAGCCAAGCCCGTCTGTAGTTCTCCATCACCTTATAAGACCTGTTTCCTCCATAGAAATATGCGTCATAAGCTTCATATTCGTCTTTCTCATTCTTAGAAGCATCATGCGCAAATTCTGTCTGCCATCCAGCACCGTCTTCATTTACTAAAAGCTCTGGGAGATTCTCACGAATCCACTCGAAGCCTTTGTAAACATTAGCGCGATGCTGCTGTAAATATAAATCATACTGTGCGCTCAAATTTTATCACCTCGATTCTTTTTTAAGAAGTATTCTTGCATTTTTGTTGGCTGATAACCACCTTGTTGGTAGTCTCTTTTATTACATTCACTGAAACAAAACCCAATAGACATTTCTGGATTATTCAGCATTACTTCTCCAATAGCCTCGTCCGAGACTTCTCCAAAATATAAATCTTTTTCTTCGTCAATTTCGGTTATTTCACCAATTTGAAAAGTACCAAAAAGTTTTATCGGTTTTCCAAGAATCTCTTTTGGATTAACTAATCCATTCGTTAATGACGATAATTTTCCTTCAATTCTCAATCAACTTTCCTCCGTAAATTAAGCAAAGCCTTTGGGTGTCGGTTTTTGCTCCTGATAATCCGGGCAGGAAAACGAAATATCCACATGTTCATGCTCCATCATAGTATCCCATCCGTAATCATCATTCGGTCCATCACCATATGTAGTATTTTTCAATTTCTCCATAGCCTGTTTGGGATGTCCATAATATTTGCACACTCGCTTGTACATACATTTATCACAATCTGTTAATAATTTAAGCATTGCTATTCTCCTTTCACGCGACGAAGTTCGTCACTTGTCATTTCCTTTTCCAAACGCTTAATTGCTCTGTCGAGAGATGATATAAGCCCGCTTCTATAAGAGCGCGACCCACATCGAATACTTCCTCTGTCATATCGAAGATTAAACCAATCCTTCTCTCGAACTGTAAGCGGTCGTTCGGCTTGTATTTCGATGCAGCGTTTTAAATCTTTCATCTGCATTTCTAACTGCTTATTATCAAAATCTCGCCAGTTCATTATTCTCCACCTATCTACACTGAATATTTTTTTGGAAGTTTACTTTTGCAATCTTCCAAAGTCATATCTTTGGTAATATACATATTGTGCCATCCATTATGAGGAAAAAAACCAATTCAACTTAACCACGCAATCATCGGCATTAGCGATATTGATAGATTTTTTTAGTTCATCGATTGTTGGTGTTCTATCGTTGCATAGATATTCTTTAACTATTTTCATTCGGTCGGTTCCTCCACATTACACGTAATAATCTCACTGTACGGAAGCTGCTCGATCCAATGGCAAAACTCCCGCCATTCATCCAGCTTGTGATTCTTACGGTAAATATAAATACCAGACAGAACTTCATAGTTCAGCATCACCGTCCGTTTCTGGTTGTAAGAGCTGGGAAGAAGCTGAATCATCTGCCACCAGTATCGTTTATCCTGCCGCTTCAGGAACTGCTCTCTGGCGCTGTTAAGAGCGACAATAGTGGCCATCAATGCGCCCATGTAATCATACATAAAGTCGCTGACTTTCTCATCCATCAAATCTCCATCAGTGTTACCTCTCGGAGCCGCACCCCAACAAGACAGATGCTCGCAACTGAAATCCTCCAGCGTAAACTCCTTTGCATGAATTTTGTGCATTGTGGAGCAGGAGTTGGCAACCGTACCGATTTTGTACGTATCAAACTCCTTCCACCAATACAATGGAGCCGTAATATCTACATATACGGCAATCATCCGGCGGAATTTTCCGTGAACTGAACCGGCTTTTGCCAGCTTCATCATCAGTTCATGATCTGCCTTGCCGAGCTGCCATGAATGGTCATATGCATGGGTACAAGGTATCTCTACTGCGCAATGTTCGCAGCCGATTCCATCTTCACCACCTTTGCAGATACCGCTGTCAGACTTATTCCAACTATTCATCGGGTTTCGCATACCACGGATAACATGTTCCCATCCCATTACCTCAAAATTTTCAATTTTAATCATCGCTCTCGTTCCTCCCTAAAACCTCTATTTTAAATCTCAATTCACGGCCATCCATATCGCTGACTTTAAGTCCGTCCAACATATCGTTTAAGGATTTAATAGAATCCTCGTCAATAATTATAGTTTCGGTTTTGTAGCGTTCAAACGTGCCGAGTTTCCTGCGAAGAATATTACACAACTCGATTCCGTAATTGTCAAAATAATGAATTGCTTTTCTGTCATCATAAGGACCAAATGCTTCCTCATAAGTGATTGGTCTACGAATGTTACATTTAAGTTCCCACGCCAAGTGACAAATATGATCGGCCGTTTTAAGCGTAGGACAAACAATAACTCCGTCGGTTTCGGAAGCTTCTTTTATAAGTCTTGTTGTTTTTCCGTTTCCTCTACCGCCAAATATAAAATGAGGTCTATTGTCTATCGGTTCTTGCTGAAACCGGCATCTCCAAACATCCATTCCTAAATTCTCCTTTCCTCACACGTTTCACAGTGACAATCAGTTGAGGGAGTCCCTTTGGAATATAATCCGCAGTAGACTCCCTCATCCGTATCAGGTATCCATTCTTTTCGCTCTTTGCACTTGTACTCACCCCATGTTTTACAAAATATAGCATTGGAGCAAGTTGTGCAGTTCTTTATATCAGGCATTTTACACCCCTTTCAATCTAACCATCGGTTATCCAGATAATAGAAGCCGTATACACATACACCGATAAAGATAATCCATAGCACCCAAAATATAATTGTTCCGCCGTTGGATTCCAGCAACTCTACTGTTTCGTCAATCGTTTTATTTTCATAAAAGGGTGTGTTGTCCGAAATAGTATTATTCTTTAACTCTGTGAATATTGTTCCGGTGTATTGTGTTGCTACGCCGTAATAGCAAAATCTAACTTTTACTCGTTCACCAGATTCCCAACTCCAAACCTTATCGCCTTCAATAGTGGTTATGTGTTGATCTGTAGGAATTCGTATTTTTTCATAAGGGAAAGAAATATCAAGAAAACTTATTTCTGAAGAATGTTGTGACCCTCTGTTTTCTACTTCCCATTCATACCAGACTTTTAGTTTTCTATGCTTGTTTCCTTCATCATCTTCTTCAGTCACATACTCTTCATGCCGCTCATAGCGTTCTTCTACTTTTTCTACATACATATATTCTCCGCCTATTTCCGGGTAGGTAACGGTGTCTACGGCTTTTAAATCACCGTAGACAAACGCATTACCGACATTGGTTCGCATACCATAGGCAAAAATATCAGAACTTTGAATCTTTACAGCCTTGTTATAGATTTCGTTTTTATCCATCTGGTACTCCGAAATCTTTCCAGAAATCAAAACACCGATCAGGAGCATTACGGCTATAATAGATACACTTGCGAGAATTTCACGCTTCGTTATCTCAAAATCCCCGAAGTCGAACCCTCTTTTTCTATGCCCGTGATAGTAACCCATACGTCAATCCTCCCCGAATAGATTTTGTGGAGCATCAACCGGGGCTTCGTAATCCAGATACTGATAGCTCTGCCTCTCATACCCAAGCATATTCAGAAATATCCTTGTCGGGAATTTTTTCACATAACGGTTGTACGCTTTTACCTGCTTGTTATAGTTGCTCCTGTACTCAGCGATAAGATTTTCAGTCATAGCCAGTTCATTCATAAGTTCTCTATAGTTCTCATCAGCTTTTAATTCCGGATATGCCTCAGAAACAGCAGCAATAGCAGTAGTAGCGTTTTCAATATCCCCGGCAGAGCCACGCCCCTCGACAATAGCCGCCAACGTTTCAGCTTCATGCTTATCGTATTGCTTAACGCAATCTGCCAAATTGTAAATCAGATCCACCCGTCGCTTTTCCTGAACCTTAATATCCGATTCAGCGGTGTTCACCTGCTCTTCAAGAGCGAAAGCTTGGTTCTGAGAGCTTTGCACTCCAAACACACACAATAAAATAACAGCCACAACTCCGGCTGCTACGATCAACATTACTTTCCAGTTTTCTTTAATAGTTTTCATACTTGTTTCTCCTTTTCATTTAATTTGTAAACCATTTCTCTCAGATAAGAACTGATCGCAATCGGATACAAATCAGATTTCATGTCTAAAAACTCGTCCATCATGAAGATGGTACTGATTCTTTTCCGCCCTTTCCCGAAGATTACTGTCATACAGTCCCTATACGAGTGTTCTTGCGGTTTTAAATTGAAATTCACCTCGTCTAAGTGTTCATCCAAAGCAACTTTACATGCCGAATCCATTATCAGTTTCTTTACAGAATCGCTATCATTCATGATTGTTCTCCTTTTCGTTTATCGTGAATTTCCGAATGCAACCGCTTAAAATGCATTGCCCGGCGGTTCTTAAACTCTTCCAGATCAATTTCTTCCCATCCATTCGGAACATCCTTGAAATATCTGTTAATTTCAACCGTCTTTCCGTCCGGTTCAATTACATTCAGGATGCCAACAGTGTCGAAGTCGCCGTTTTTGCGATCTGTCAAATACTCCTCGCACATAGCCTTGTAGGGTGTATCACTGGGAATATAAGGCATAGTGATCGGGTAGAGTTCTTCAAGAACCTGGTCTACCAATCCGGAATGCCATATCGTGTTGGTTAATGTTTCAACCATAATAAAACGATCAATATCACGATACTTAACCGTCCCATCAGCGTAAACATATTTGAACAAGCTGCTCATACGTTTACACTGATAATTCACTTCTTCTCCCTGATGTCCACTTGTATCGGCAATGTGACTCCATGTTTCTTCCGTATCCTCGATAGGACAAAGCGGCTTACCGTCAATTAAACGGTTAAGAATTCCTTTTGTAAAACCAATACTGAACCCGCTGTGGTTATCTTCTTCGAGACTTTTAAAAGCCTTTAAAGCAGATTCATAGCAGGCACACCCATAATCCCATTCTTCTTTAGGCTTGTCGCCTCTTTCGTGTTCACAGGCAAATTTTACTTCCTGCTCTGCCCATGACAGAAGACTTGATTTAGATTCATCGGGAAGTTTCCCGTTCCGATCGTCTATGTACTCGTTGGCAAATATCTTTCTGGTATCGCCTCCGAACGCGGCAACAACCTCCGGCAAATTCTCATTCACCGCGTCAAATATCAATCCCTGGTTGCGGCACCATTTAACAGCCGAGTCAAGAAGCTCATCAACCCTACAAGTCCACAGGATGAGTTTTGCTCCCTTTTTCTGCTTCTCCTTCAAATATGAAATTGTGCTGCGTCTCGGCTCACCGATTGCTGGGTACTTGTTTTCGCAAATTGTACCATCAAAATCTACTGCAATAATATACGAACTCATAATTTTCTCCTTTCTACCCTTACTGAAAATATCAAACCAGCGGTAACGAATGATCTTTTGCTATTTCTGCAATTTTCTTCGCCAGTTCTACAGATGCTTCATTTCTTGCATCCGTATCATTTTCTGCCATCTTACAAATTGTGGCGATAAAGAGGCGCATCGCTGACTGCTGCAAAGTCCTGTGTGCACCGCAAATAGTCTTCGCAAAGATTTCTTCATTGCACGCCAAGTTATTCACATAATCCAAAATATCATTGGCGAGCTTCTTCCCTTTTTCATCAGGTCTCATAACATTCTCCTTTCCATTCTTCAACATCGTATCCGTGTTTATTAAGCCACTCGGCAACCAAATGGCGATGACAAAACTTCTCAGGTTTCTCATAACAAACCAGAACGATATCCAGACCACCAGAGATATAGTTCAGTACATCTACAATTCTTGACGCATCCAACGAAACCAACTGTTTAGCAAACTTAAAACGGTAATCAGCTTCGTTATGGTTTCTATGCCATTCCGACAATAAATCGTTTAAAGGAGCAAGTAGCTTGTATTCCATCCCGCCATATCCTTTCGGTGGTTTCCGAGATATAGAAATCGGGACAATGTTCGCTGGAATGTTTTTCAAGTTAGCAAAATAACTTGTATAGATTTTCATTTATCTCCTCCTGAATTTGTCAACGCTTTTAACGGCGCCGGTCTTCTTGTTAATAACTCGGTAGCAGAAATCCGTTTCTTCAACTAACATCCAGTCATTCCAATTAAGACAATGCGCTGTCAAGCATTCTTTCTGCTTCCGTGTCAATCTTTTCGGTTGTTTCACAATTCTCCTCCTTTCCGCAAGCTTTATACAAAGCAAACAATATAGATAAACGCTCCTGGTAGGACATCCTTGCACTTCCACGAGCTATCGGATGTATCAGTTTTGCGTCTGGATGTTCTTCCAAAAATCCGGCACATTTCTTCTCCCAGTCAAATAGTGGGCGCCCAACAATCGCTTCACAAAATTTAGCAAACGTCATACACTCACCCTCTTCTCCGTTAATCTCTTATACAGTTCTTTCGCTTCATCTCCCTGAAAAGCGTTAATAATGTCAATTTCTTTTTCCTTCCCGCGTCGTCCGACAATCAGCACAGGAATATTCCCATGCGTATAGTCAAAACTCGCAAGAAAAGTATCCGATTTGTTTTCCACCTGCTTCTCCTTTCCATGCAAGAAGAAAGAGCCCTTGTTAGGACTCCTCTTCGTTTTCTTTTTTAGATTTCTGATATTTATAGATTTCCTTTAATCCTGTAATAACAAAACCGCACCCAACCCCAATAGCAAGCCATACTGCCCCAGTAATCAATCCACGTCTGTACATATCGGCGCCATAAGCAACCAAAGCTTCTGTATGCTCCGGAATAAGCTGCTCAATTTCTTTCTTTTGAATTTCAGTAATAATCATAAAATATCACTCTCCTTTCATTAAAGGGGTTGTAAATGCTGCGTGTTACCACTTCACATAGCTGCTTTCGTTGAAGTCTTTCTTATCCCGTAAAGCTCTGCCGATAGCAAGGTCAATCCCAGACTTCGATTTCAGATGATAATAATACAAATCCTTGTATGGCGTATTTAGTCTGTCAATTCGCCCGGCAGATTGCTTCATAATCTTGTAAGAGTAGTTCTGTGAGTAAAATATAATTGTATCTGTCTTGACGCAGTTCCACCCTTCAGCTCCGGCATTGTACTGGACCAGATATACCCATGCTTCTCCATCAGGAACTGGCTGATGACAATGACCATTCCATTCAGCCACTTTCATACAATTTCCTGAACATGGTTCATTAGTGCATTTCTCATAATCTCTATCACATGGACAAAAGAGAGTTTTGAGCAATTCTAACTCATAATCGAAGTTGTAAAATATAATTGCCCGTGGATGCTTTTCGAGAATCTCCAACAGAGCTACCTGTCGTGATTCTGCTGTGTTGACTATCTTTCGCCAAATATAACAAAGACCGCCAGCATTCTGAATTGGTTCATTCTTATATGGGTTCCATCTGGTTCGTCCAACATCTTTATACATCTCAATGTCATATGAAACGACAACATCTTCATGATGAGAAACCGTGGTTCGTCTGAAATCCATGTTTACCAAAATATCATTTCTATGCCGTATCAACTTCCCGGTGTTTAAATACCGATCCACTTTCGGGAACTTACTGAAGCGGCTATAAACAATATGCTCTCTGGTGAACTCAGTCCGATTCTTATAAAATCCATTGGCAATGAAAACGGGAATATAATCCTGCCAGGTGTCTCCAGGAGTAGCCGAGAGCAAAATCCATTGATTGTTTCTCGCTATCTTTAGGAATGATTTTACCCATGCCCCAGAGCCAACGACCCTCTGTTCATCAAATATAAAAAAGGCTTCTGTGATGTCTTCGTATTTTTTGATGTTGTTCCACGAATCGACGATTACCGTATTACTATACAAATTTACTTCTCTGTTAATAGAAAGAAGGAAGGGTGATAGTTCACCCTCCCATTCGCAAGTATCCCGTTTTCTGGCAGTTGTGATAATGTACAAATCCATAGGCGGATCTCCCATCGGCATATAGTTATCGCCGGCAACACCGCCAAGAAGTTCCCCACCATTCAGAAAGAAGTAATACGCAAGAGCCGTTCTTGATTTACCAGAACCGACATCACCGCAAAGAATGCAGCCGTTTTTCATCTGATTAACAGCTTTCATTTGGTAATCATATAATTCAAGTCCCATGGCTCCTGTCGCCCTCCTTCAAAATATCAATATTCATCAGGAAACAGGATAGTAGTAACGCTTCTATCCCATTCCGTAATAATCCAAATCTTGGTATTGGAGTTCTTGTGTTCATAAACCGCAAGAATCCGTTCGCCGTCTCTCAAAGACTCATCTGCTGTTTGCTTGTCCTCATTACAGGTGTCGCCCCAGTCACACTGGCTATATCTGCCGAGCGAAACCTGAACGAAATTTTTAAATGAGGAATCCTCTTTCATTTTCGTATCAACACCGATAGTTGTTACAACTCGACCGAGTTCAAATTTGGGTGTCTGTTTGATTACAATAACATCTTCCTTCAAAATAGCATTTATAGCTTCTTTTGCTGCTCCGATACCGTTATCACGATCATACAGCCACTCGTCAAATTCGTTGTCTGATGAAAGATCCACCTTCATAACTCGCCCTTTCAAGTAGTCAAAGTAAGACTGTTCTTTTAAAAGTTCAGCGGCTTCTTTCTCTGACATATCTTTAGGGTCATACTGAAGAATCCCCAACCCTAACGGTTTTGAAGCATTATATAATGCAGCAAGCACCTTTGCTTTATTCAATCCTTTAATGTTTATCATCTTTATTTTCTCCTTTCAAAATATCATCCATTCTACGAATCAACAGTCTGGTCTGCCAAACATCTGAAAAGTACATCATAGTAAACCAGTAGTTTTCAGTTGAATCACCCTCTCTAATCGGATCGCAAAACACGTCTCCGACCTTGATGTATGCGGCTACACCAAGAAGCGAGAGATGAATATAACACATCAGTGCAACAACCTCATCAATATCCTGTGCTACCACAAGAACATGGTTCTGGTAATTAAGATTCATTTTTTCTAATTGCCGCCTGACTTCATGAACACCAGCAATCAATGTAGCTCCTGCTCCGCAGCACGGATCGTGAATTGTGACATAGCCTTTCTCCTCGATTTCTTTTGAAACATCATCAACGGTAATCTTAGCCATAAGGTCACAAATATGGTATGGAGTGAAGAATTGACCATTCTTGCCATCACCCAAACCAAGTTCCATAAAAATGCCGCCCAAAAAGTCCTGCTCTGGATTTTCTTCCAAAGCCATGACCGTATGAGCGGCAAGTTCAGGAAACAGTTGCTGTTCTTCTCTGTTGTACTTATTGATGATTTTCAAATATCTTTTCTCCCGCTCATCATAGTGGCTCTTATCAACCGGATTAGATAAAGAACAAGCAAACATTACGACAAAGTCTCTCCACACATCCCATGCTCTGTGACGAGTAGTAAGCCGTCCGAACACTCTTAGAAATTCTTTTCTTGTATCCGAGTTTTTCTGCTGAACTGTTGAAGGTGTGACGGCTTTTTCGGACTTAGAACCATAAACTTGGTTAATGGCCGTCTTCAAAGCATCTTCTTTTTTCAAAATATAATCTGGCATCTTCGGTGGTTCGTACTTGGGCGGAAGAGAAGACGGTCTCTGTTTTGGTTTTACCGGACCAACAGCGGGTTTTTCTTTGGCTGTAGATTTCTGCTGTTTCGACTTCTTTTTCTTCCAAAATGGCATAATTTCTCCTTTCGTTACATGGCAGCTATTCGAGCGGCAATTCCTTCTTCAGTATGTTATTAAAATTTCCTTTATTGCCGAGCGCCTTTTTCATGAAGCAAAGAGCCAGCCCTTTCTCAGGATCATACTCATCGTTTTTCTGGCACTTCACAACTGTTTTGCTCCCGTCTTTCCAGATAACAATAGTAGCAGGCTCATTAAATATGACTTTTTCATACATCATATCGAAAGGAATATTAGATACCCCGCTTTCCATAGAAGAATACTGTTCAATAATTCCGTCCAGCTTTATTTTTATCCTCTGTTCATAAGAAAGACTACTTGTTTCCATATTTGTAACTATGATTGGTATTACTCTATCGTTCACAATTACTTTTACGTCGAGTCCTTTCTCTCTCCCTAAATATAAGCAATTAAATAATTCGTTCATTTTCAGGTCCTCCTTTCAAATATAAAAAGAGGGCGGCTACCATTTTTAAGCAACAACCCTCTCACTCAGCATCAGTTAAACGGAACCTCGTCCGGCCCTTCCATGGAATCATACTTGTCGGCAAACTCATCTTCTTCGATGGTCACATACATCGTCTTCAAATATGCCTTAACGCCGGTCTTGTCATTAACTTCCCAGTTATACGGTCTGATGGTCAAATCGACATTGCGGATCTCCGCATAATCCAAGGAAGCAATCGACTCGTCATCCAGCAGAGTCTTGGTCTTTCTGGTAACCATATATACCTTGGGCGGGATGTTCTCGTAGCTCACCTGCACCTGAAGATAATACTTCGGCTCGTCCCCCTCCTCACGGGGCTCAAGTCTGCGGATATTCCAGCCCTCATCATCAAGTTTATTCGCCAACTCCACATCATCAATGATTACGCAGAAGTTCCGGCTGCCTTTGCGGTTATACTTGGATTCTTTTCCAGAGAAGTTCCTGAATATAATTCTCGCATTCTCCATGATAATATTGTCGTTTACTCTGTTAGCCATTTTTTCGTTCTCCTTTTCTTTTTTTTTATTTAGTTAAAGGGCAGACCTTCCTCATCATCGGGTGGATTCATAAATTCCCGCTTTGCGACAATTTCGGAAATATCATACCCAAGGTCACAATCCATGTGGAACTGGTCGTCATGGAACTTCGGACAGTCAAAACACGTAGCGTACTTCATATCGCCGCACGGCGGCAGCCAAGGTTCAGGAATATCAACATCCGCATCGTTTGCTCCAAGCTCCTTGACATACGGATCATCTGATACAAACCACTCGAAATCTCCATACTCCGAGATAGTCTTTACCGCTTCATCCACAAGCTTGTCATAATAAGACCGGTCAATGTCTTCTTCCTTATTCAGCTCACGAACCATTTCTGCTTCAAGCCAACGGAACCCTGACGAGCCAGTTACCGCATAATACTTGCCGTTCTGTTCTCTGAGAAGCACACCGCCTCCAGTACCAGGTTTAACCGGACAGAAACGACCAACCTTCCCGATGAAACGATAGTTATGCCCCTTGTCGATTTCCGGCTGAAGCTCCGCACAAATTTTCTCGAAAGTTGTATCTGATAACAGTCCCTTTTTGTAGTCACTCTCTGCCTTTGCGAACTGCTTTTCAAATTCTGTTACATCCGGAAGTCCTTCGTTCATATCCAAATATATTGCCGTCTTGACCTCTTTCGTTTCCGCCATATCCTCAAAGAGAATATCTTCCTTGCTGAACAAGGTCTTAAAGACGTATGGAACCTGAAACTGCGTTCCCGTCGCCGTCCATTTACCGAGGTCGCCATTTTCATCCCTATATCTGGCAATATAAACAGCATCATTTACCAGACACATTCTGTCGTATGTAGCCTCGTGTTCAAATGTATAGCCATACCTCTTACCAAAATCCATGACAAACTGGATAATCTCCGGTGTTGCATCGGGGATCTTGATAGAGTCTGTCTTAATGTGAGCAACCGTGTACCCGCGTTTCTGTACCTCATGCTTCAAGTCTACCATGAACAAAGCGCCACGCTTCGCCACAATATTGTCAATGTTTCTCGGATCGCGGAACGCATTCTCAAAGGATGCCGAGGTCAGACCATAAACCGAATTGATAGCTGTCTTCAAAGCATCTGCAAGCTGCTTAGATGTCATTTCGCCATTTATTACTTTCTGAATATAAGGCGTGAGCTTGCCATCCAGCATCTTGTTCACGATATCCCATGCCTCATGCTTGATGCTGACACGCCCCTCAACAATATCACGGAACGCCGTTGTGAATTTTACACCAAACAGAACCTCGGCAATCGCACTGTGCGGATGCATAGAAGCAATATCCAACAACGCATCATTTCCGTGCATACCAGGCTCGGAATATACATATCCGCCTTCTCCAACTTCCTCTTCACGATACACGGACTTCCCGTTTTCAAAGGTATATCCCGGAAAATATGGAAGAAGACTTCCTGCTTCACCATGCGTTTGCTCCATCATCTCAGGGCAAGCTTCTGCCAGGAAATTATAGGTTTCAGCATCAATGTTATGCACCGGCTCCGCGAGATTCCGATAATGGAATTGGTCTTGTGGCTTCCGCTCATTGCCAAATATAATCTTGGTTGTGAGCGTGTTTGTTGTGTCATTGACCGTCATGCCTGCCAAATCAGCCAGAATCTGCCTAGCCGTCCAGTCCGCTTTCAAATAAACAAAGGTTGCCTCTGTTGCAATAACATCGTTATCACAATACTCGGCAACCTTAGTCCAAAGTTCTTCAGGAACCGGCTCATCCCACGGAAGTCCCAACTCCTGATGATGTGTCCCCGCCTTTATGATGCGAATTTCCGTATCTGAGAAGCCTTTCTTTTCCAGTTCTTTTTCAGAAATGTTACCCATCTCGATTTCCAGCTTTTTCAGGCTCTTTTTATTCCCGGCAGAAGCGAAATCGTACACGTCCGTATAAGACACATTATATGCTTCACCAAAGAAACAATCGCG
This sequence comes from Blautia sp. St.27G3, assembly GCF_059728505.1. NCBI lineage: Bacteria > Bacillati > Bacillota > Clostridia > Lachnospirales > Lachnospiraceae > Blautia > Blautia sp. St.27G3. Next base: position 1,890,991 of record NZ_BAAGFO010000001.1, read on the forward strand.
GTTAGCGCCTTTCTTCGCCCCGACAATTTTCTGAGACAAATTATAGAGCTGCTCGTTCGTATAACCCATCAGCCTCGCATATAAAATATGGTTATCGTAGCGCCGGCAGTTAAAACCAACCAGCCGGAACCTCATCAATTCCTCGATTTCGGTAGGTGTCGGGTTAATCATCCTTACAACAGGCTTTCCCTCACCCTCAATCTTCCAGTTTACGAGAAACAGGTTCGGAAATACCTCCACATCATAAAATATAAGTTTTGCATCATCGTTCTTAACGCCAACAGATGTATCCGCAGACTTGAACTGCATCTTATTGACAAGCTTGATACAGTAGTCTGCCTGATTGGTGCTGCTGGCTGCAAAAGCTAATACCGCATTTCGCATATCTGTAACGTCATAATTCAGGTCACTGGCATATGCATCCTCCAGTATTTTGTAGATAAAATCGATACTGGGCTTAGTTCCGGGGTGTATTTCTTTCTCCAGATTACGCTTAATAAGTGTTCTAAGCCCTTTCTCGCTTTTAATCGCATCAAAATTTACCATCTTGTTTTCTCCTTTCATCGGTAAACCAGAGCTAATCGTTGCGATAGGCAAATCATTACACTTCGACAATTTACGTCTAAGAGAACTCTTGCCACTGAACACCTTAACTTCTATATGGTCATCGTATATTCGACTTAACATTGCCGGATCGCCAGTATAAATATAATGCAGATGAATACCGGCTCCGCTCTTGCTCAACTCTGCATAAGTCGGCGGCCATTTACTTGCCGCTTCAAAATTCTTTTCAAAGGATTTATTGCCATCCTTATCGGGAATATCAAAGTCGATAACTATGTGATTCTCCGGAACTTTAACATAATGAAGTTTGAATGTATCAAGTTCCGAAAGATACGTTTTGCAATCGTCCCATTTCCCAGTAGGAGTTTCCTTGGCTGTGGCATACTGGGCGGGACATTCCTCACATTGTTTATCAAATATGTTTGGACACTCCCTGGCATCGTTAAAAGATAACCAGGAATTTGGTTTTGATTTCTGATTTTCACCTCCCGGCTTTTTTTCGGGTTCAAATTTGTCTGATCTAAACCCGGAATAGTAACTGCGAACTCTTGAACCATCGTCAAGATTAAACCGTTCGTCATAGTTCCTGAAATAATTCTTGAGTTCTTCCTTAAATGCCCTTTGCGGCAGAGAATATAAAACCTTTGCTTCATCGCAGTAAGTCTTATACATTTCCCAAGCCGCTTTTAAAGTTGTCCCGTCCTCTCTCTTGAACACATGGTATGAATCGATAATATAGTTGTAAAAATCATTCGATGCCCCGAGCATACTTATCGGAATATAATCATCGAACATACCAGGGTCACTCAAATATACCTCCTGACAGTGGTACGCAATCGCACCAAGTTCAAACCCAACCTGTTTTACGATAGTCTTGTACTCCTTTGGATTCAGCTTATTGCCGCTCGGAGATACATCAATCAGTCTTCTAATAAGACCTGATTTCGCATCCGTAATCTTCACCGGCTTATTTGTACCCATAAAAAGAAAACACTTAAACCGATTGGCGTAAGTGGATTTGAACTTTTCATTTACTGTCATTAACTCATGAGAGACCAAGCTGTTCAGCCTTGTGTTGTCCTCTATCCGCGACAAATCGCCATCGTGCTGAATTGCTACAAGAGGATTGCTCTTAAATGCCTCCAATGCAAATGAATTGCTGGCAGAACCAAGAGCCTTAGCGTCAAACACGGAATAATATCCCTCGAAAAGCTGCTGAATGATATTCAGAACAGTAGACTTACCTGTTCCGGCTGCTCCGTATAAAACCATAAACTTCTGCAATTTCTTTGAATCACCGGATACAACAGAGCCAATCGCCCATTCAATTTTGCGCCTTTCTTCCTCGGAATATAATACAGACATCAGCTTATCGTAAGCAGACAAATCGCCAGCTTCAAGCGGATAGTTCAGCTTTTTACTGGCGTAATCTTTTTTATTTGTAGGCGTGTTTGAAAATATAAGTTTCTCGTCCAGCATATGGAAAGAATCCCTTAACTGCTTTTGGCAATATTTATGCCACGAATCAATCATGCCGGACTCAGCATCCCACATATGAAGGACTTTGATAATATCGGAGTCAAAGCGTTGGCGGTTCTCTTCAGCATATCTATCCAGTTCGCGGTCGATGAGCTGTAACGCATCCTGCTCATCCGTAGACCATAAACCGCGTTCTTCAATCCAGATAGCGTAGAAATCACCGCCTCTTATCATAAGATCGCCGCTTTTCTTGATAATGAACTTTGGATAGATTTCTATAACACCACGCTTTTTACTACGTGTCGAAATCGTTAAAAAGTCGATCATTTCATTACCTTTTCTCCTTTCCTCCATTGATAAAGCTTTTGACCGTTTCAAACCTCCAGTCATCTTTTCCGTTACAGGTGAACACAAATTCCTGTTTATTTGTCTGTCTCACACGTATACTGTTCTTACCATTCGGAAACCATACTTCTGTCTTCTCACCTGCATATTGCGGAAAATATAATTCAAACCATTTGTATACATCTCCATGTGCCATTCGGTACCTCCAAACTCATACAAATTGATCCAGATACCAGCACATCTGATACCAAATCTCAACCGTTCGCAAATCCCGGCTGCAATGCTCTACGGTGAACAAACCGCCCTCGCCATTCCGTGCATATCGCCGATTCAGAAACCGTTCAATCACTTCGTTTGCATAATCCTCATCAAACTTTGCGTCCGTCATAGAACCTAAACCGAGATTTACAATCATGTTCCAGAACCACTGGCCTGTCCTGTTGCCAATATCCGGATCATCCATGATATGTTCTTCACAACGAATAGCGAGGGCGATCATCATCTCCAAAACACTACAAGGCCGATTATCCAAATATGTTGCGATTTCGGAATTCTCGTATGAATTCTCGTAACCGAAACGATATCGTAAGTCTATCCCATCGCCCTCACGGTTTCCGTCCATAGGAATCGTATAAGAAAACTCCACACGATTCAGGAACCGTAAAAGTTTACGATAAGACAGACTTTTGAAATATCGCCGATCCAATACGAGCTGGCACATCCATTTAAAATACTTGTTATTCAGCTCGCTCCTTGTCATTTATGCCTCCCTCTGGTGCGGACGTTCTTTCTGGGCTTCAGAATAAGTCCGTTCGTCCATAAGAATCTCGTAGTCGCATCTCAATCTGTCATTTCTTACAAAGACAGAGTCATCCTCAAACTCACCAAAGTGAGTCAAAGATTCCATGCCGACTACATCGTCCACATCCTCAATTTTGTCGCCCCCATCATCTACCAGAACCTGATCCGCATAGTATGTAAGGCTTATTGTGTCGTAATCTTCAAACTCGCCAAACTCATCCGGCGAGATTACATAAGGCTTGTTTTCCGCCATCTCTGTTCCCTCCGGTACATAACCCTCATTCCTCAATATCCCCGCATAGGTGGAAATATCAGGCTTCGCTTCAAATTTCTCCACCCTTGCCTCTGTACTCGGCTGCGGTTCAACGGTTATTTCAACATCAGCGCCGCTCTGTTCTCGCTTTGAAAATATCTCTTTTACAGAGTTAATTTCCTCCTCGGCAATCCGCTCATATTTCTTTTTCGCAAACTGCCACGTAACGACAGAACCCGCCGCTGCTCCGAGGACAAATATAACAAGTCCTGTTACTTTACTCATCACTCATGTCCTCCCTTCTTATTGTCATCACCGTGAGTGCCAGCCCGGTAAACAACATAGACACACTCAAAAGGATACCCCCGGTGATGTGTCTTTTCTTAGGGGTATCCAGTACATAATCCAATATAGAAATTGTTCTTTCAAATCCTTCCATCATCTTACACCCTCCTGCCATCTGATAAGAGCGCAACGCCCCCAACAAAGCAAACCCCGGCCAGCGCCGCAAGGGTATAAGATACGATTGCTGATAAAAAATTACTCATAATTTTCTCCTTTCATTCATAGCTTGAAAAATAGTGGTTTCCTAGTTGAAACATTGGAACGCCATACTTGCTGTACTCCCCGGCTGTGAAGAATATAACATCGGTATTTGTGCGAGACAGTAATTCTTCTTCAACGAGTTGACAAATATCATCCCTCACTTCGCACCGGTCAACACGTCCGTTCCAGATTGACGAGAATTGGTTTCTCTGATAGATAACATCGTAAACGTTATCCGGGAAATGCTCGGAATCCATACGGTTGAGAATCGCATCGATTACAAGACGTTTTCCATCTTCACATTCGCCCTCGGCTTCTGCCATCGTAACGAGAGCAATCAAAGAAATATCCTCATATGGCAATAATGATTCTTCCTCTTCTTCCAAAGGTTTTATAGTTACTATCGGTGATGCATCGATAAATATAGGTTCAGGAACCACATTATGCACCGTAACATTACCTGCATACACAACTTCGTCTTCCACAGAGATATCACTATGAAAAAACATAATAACCGATAAAAGAAGAGCAGCGATCATGGTTACTTTACGCATGTGAAAACTCCCTTCAAAATATAATTAGACTATCCTCATCTCTTTTGGGCCAAGACAAGGATAGTCTGTCATTGCCCGGCACCAATCGTCTCCTGAACCGATACCATCGAGCCCATCCATTCACATCATCTCCCAGATGTTGCCGTCAACATTGAAATCCAACAGAATCGCCGGATCGAGTCCGTTCGCAAAATCGGAATAGCTCAGATTGTCCGTATACAGTCCGAAATCAACGTAATTGTCACCGACCGGATTGTCTTTGTCATAAACCCAACCCACGACCTGACCTGCTTTGGTGCGAGGAAGTCCAAGCATCTCATATACATCATTCAGAAACAGACGCTTTTTCGCCCTGAGCAGATCATTGGCATAGTTCTCCTGCGCCTTGATGAACATGATGTTATATTCGTTGTTCGGCTCCCAGTGGGGATTCAGGATCGAATTTCCGTCCTCATCAACCGTGTACTTCTCGAAGAACCGGGCATACCCGCTTACATCGGACGGGTTCACCACAAAGGCATTCTTCTTGACCTTTTTCTCTTTTCCGGTTTCCGCGTCCACCTCGGTAGCCGATACCTTTTCGGCTTTGATGTTGTACTTCAGTTCACGGTCAATCTCCTTACCAAACTTTTCGATCACACGACTTCTGTAATTCTTAAAATCGGTATCAAGAACTGTATAAGCCGCTGTCAATGCCACATTCCTCTTACGAAGAATATTGTTAGATGCCAGAATGCTGGCGATCGATAAAGCCCCGATTGCAACCGCAGGAGCATACGTCTTTGCAAGCTGGAGACCGGTCTGTGCATAGACAATCACCGTGTCTTTCTTCGCATCTTCCTTGGAATAATCCTCTCCGGCCTCCGTGGTGCCATTCTCCTCTGCCGTATGGATCTTATCCATCTTCTCTTTAGTTTCATCCATGACCGCATCGACTTTAAGAGTCGCTTTGCACGCCATAACGGCACTCACAATCACACCAGCAACACCCGCTGCCATAAGAATTTCTGGGCTGTGCTTTTTCATCTTGAAGCTAACATTACCGAAAACTCCGCTCACCTTATTCATGATTTCATCTTTTTTCATTTCTGCTTATTCTCCTTTTCCTGAATTTCTCCGCCTAATGCGGCATATCCACAAATATCAATCCAGTTGTCTTCCTTATAGACGCCGGACGCATTACGAGCTACCTTCATCAATATCATCATGTTGGCAACGTCCGTAGGAGTGACATTATAGTTCAAATACGCACTCCACAGCGCTCCGATAGAGGCAAAGCTGTCCTCCGCCTTTCCGTATGTACCCTCACGTTCGCCGTTGATGATGATCTTGGCAGTATCCAAAATCTGGTCTCGCCTTAACGTGGTTTCTTTCATCATAGAAATATCCTGTTTCATTGCACATTTCCTCCTAATTCAGCGGGTATGCTTTCGGCAGTTTAAGAACATAACCATCGCGCACTCTAACCGCCTTACATCCAGCAATATCCGTCCAGCCATATTTATTTACTGCGAAGTTATCTGTAGACACGTCTGCAAGATCGTACAAATCACCAACGCTCACAACCCCGTACTGGCTGATGATCTCATTCATAGCATCCAGAACTGACTCAGCATCACCACGGGTTTCAAATATAATTTCATCGTAGTCGAAACCGTTTCGCCCGGACTGTCTGTAGCTGCTGCTCCGGCGTTCCTGCTCTCCGCTGTTCCCATAATACTTCCCGTATGAAACCTTCGTTGTTGTATTCTTTTTCTGCCTGGTTTCCCCGTAAAGAATCATGTCAACGCCGTTTGTCACGATGTCGGAGATTGCCTTTTTCACCGCCGGCACAAGCACCTCCATAAAAATATAAGATTTTACATTGCCGACATCTTCCGAAATGAAAACATCTGCAAATTTCTGCATCTCGCCCTTTTTCTTAGACTTAGCAGAACCGCTGATGACTTTTCCGACTTTCTTTTCTTCTGATGATTTCTCGGGGAGAGCTTTTTGCTCATCTTTCATTTTGTGTGAGTTCCCTCCGTACTGTTCCATTGTTCTTCTCCTTTCTACACCATTTTAAACATTACATCCCGCGCATTCTGTGTTCCGGCGATAGTCTGCGCAATAGATCTGTAAATTCTCGAAACATTGCTGAGGTTCGAGTTGAAGTCCGCTAAAATATCATCAAGTTTATTGTCAAATTTGGCAGCTATCTGTTCCTTTGCCTTATTGACAACGTCCTTGCGAAGCTCATCCTCATCAATCTTAGATACCCTCTCTGCGATCGTATCCGTGACCTTTTCCGAAATCTTCTTGCGCTCATCTGATACAGCCGAGGATACTTCACTGTGAATATCAGACTTCATTTTACTGATGATATCTGCCGCGGCGTTATCTACAGCATAACGAGCCCGTCTCTCGGCTGCTCTTTCTACCGCCTGATCGATAACCTCTTTTGGAATATCAATAGGAACATCGTTCGACAAATCATCAATCGTTGTGTCCAGCTTTTCGCAAAGCTTTTTCATCTTACAATGGACGCCGAGTCCGTACCCAACTCCGATAAGACCAGCCACCATCATCCCAAAACCAAATATCCAATCACAATCAATTTTGCTCATGATTTTTCTCCTTTCCAAACCTCAACCAGTTTTCCCGGAAGAGTTATTCTTGTTGCGGCTATTTTGTTGTATTGCCTTTTATATTGATAAGCCAGATTGCTCCTTGCTTTCTTTTCAGATGCGGCATAGGTAGTCCCTTCCCAGTTATTTGAAACGCACTGTTCAAATTCCATGACAGGTCCCTTGTAACAATATCTGTTCATAAAACACCTCCAGTCCGTTCCAAACAACAAAAGAGAAAGCACCTTGTTACAGATGCTTCCCCTCAGTCAGAACGACTATTATTCTGTTCTTCAGTTACTCCTCAGAATCCTCCTCATTGGTTCCCTGCTCGGTGTCGTCATCAGCCACTTCTTCAAACTCACCGTCAATCACGTCAGAGTCCTGCTGCTTCTTCGCCTTGATCTTGTTTGCTGTCGGAATGACAACGTACTTAATGGCTAACCCGCCAAGCACAATCGCCAAACCAACACCAGCCGCAATCTTGAATCCCTTACCAGAACTCTTCTTCACGATCTCCTCGGTTGCTTCTGTTGCTGTTTCAACTACCTCTTCATTTACCATCATTTCATTAGGTTCCATTGTTGTTCTCCTTTCAAAAATAGAAATTTAGTGGTTCTCTCCATTAAAGTGCTTGTAAAATTTGCGAGCTGTTAGCCGTTGTTACGATAATCGTATCTGGGTTCAACATGGTAATCAATCACCAGACAAGGTGTTCCGTCATCAGCAATCTGAGAACTGAATCGGAGTTCCAAATATCCGGTATCGATGTTCCACCCAAGGTCATCACCCATACTCATATGTGGCAGGCCAACTTCGTAATTGAAATCGTTCCAGGATATAAACATTTCGTCCCGCATCCGTCGATTCAGTTCATTCTCAGCTTTTTTCAGCTTTTCCATATCCGATCTAAAATATCTTCCAGATGCAGAGTCGTAGCAGAGTGTATTTCCTCTTTCTGTTATGATAACCTGCTGAGTGCTTACGGGATGCTGCTCAATCTTTTCTTTGGCAATCGAGTCCCGTATAGCTTCTTCTTTTTTGTCGCCTATCGCCTCAACAACTTTTTCCTGATACTCCCGGAATGCTGATTCCGATAAGCTGTATGCTGTTGCTAACGCGGCTCTTCTACGAACATTTACAGAACTTGCTCCGATGAGGCAAAGTATAGATGCCGTACCGATTGCCGTTGCAGGAATATAACACCTCCATGTGGCAAGAACCAACTCTTTCGGCCTTAACTTCTCCGTTTCAAGTTCTTCTTTCTTCTCCTCAATACAAATCAAGGCTTTAGGGGTTGCCCGTACCGCCAGAACTGTTGTTGTAATCATTCCGGCAATACCAATCCCGGTAAGTATTTCCGGGCTATGTTTTCTAAGAGCATCCTCCATATTTCGGAGAGCCTTAGATAGTGGTTTTGTGTTCATAAGTGACGTTTCTCCTTTCAAAAATATAAACCGCCCACAAGGGGCGGCGATTATCTAACCAGCCAGAACTCCGGACGAACCCCGCCAGAGTACGAGGCGGAGTTGCAGCCCGCCGTGCCACCGGCGTACACATAAGCGAAATAAGCCGAAGAAACGCTTTCTTTTGTAGCATTGCGGAGCCACCACCAGCACCAGTCATCTTCAAAGTCGCAGACACGGTTTCCGCGCCGCTTCATCATCTCAAACTGCTCGTCATTATCCGGCTCAAAGTTTTCATAGAAATCGTCATGACCGAATACCTCGCCGTATGTAGGAAGCGTGATCTCCGTCACCTTGTTTCTCAGCTTATCCGGGAACGCCCGAAGAACAACTTCATTCAGCCACCGTTTCATGTCCGAACCATCGAACCCGCCCTTATTGATATTGGATTCATTCATCGGATGCCGGGCAACGACCTCATCGAACAGGAAGAGAATCCCCTTGTCCGTTACCTTCTGGGCGGTTGCCGTAAACCTGCCGAAGCCGTGAAGCTTTACATTGATCTGATCTCCTACGCAGATTTCGTTTGTTTTGAACTGCACCTTTCTTGCTACCTTCATAATTTTTCTCCTTTTCATTTTAGATTTGTTTGTTAAATGCGCAAAAATATAAAACCGCCCACAAGGGGCGGAGATTAACCTAACCGAAATACCGGACGAACCCCGAGAGAGGCCGAGGCGCAGTCGTAGTACGCATAGCCATAGTAGACCACACGAGCGAAAGAAGCCGAAGAAAACTCTAATTTGTTCTGCAACCATCCCCACTCATAGGCTTCGCCCTCGCGGATTGCGATACGATTCTTGCGGTCTGTCATAAGAGGCCATTGTTTCTTGCCGCTTGACTCGTAACCATCGACATCACCAAAGAATTCTTCCGCATACGGGATACGAAGCAGATCGCCGTTCTTAAAAGGAACCATCATATTCCTGACGGACTCAAAAATTGCCAGGACACTGTTCTTCTGAAGCTCCGTGCGTAAATCACTTGCCTCATAACCGCCCTCGTTCGTGTTCTCCCGATTCATCTTAAAAGGCTCATCAAGATACTGGTCCAGAAGAAAGAGCGCCCCCTTTTTAGTAACTTTCTGACAGGTCGCCGTATACTTTCCGATCTCAATCTGATCGCCAACCTTAAACTCACCTGCTGCCTGAATTGATACTTCCTGTTTTCTTAATGCTTTCATCTTTTTTCTCCTTTCATTTCATCGCATTTAGGATGTCTAAAATATCAGTTGCCACTTCATATGCCACAGAGAAAATTTGGGCATCGTTCTTATTATCGTGATCCATTATTGCAAAGCTTTTCATCTTAATGCTAAAATCAGCAACTGCATCAATGGATTCTTGAAAAGTCGATGCCTCTTTAACAAGTTTCAAAATCTCTCCTGCGGCGAATCTTGAAAAACTTACTTGCCTGAAATAATACTCAGGCCAGTTTCTTTGAGGATCTGTCAAATCATAAATATAATCCTCGATAGCCGATGTAACACGATTGTCCATAATATCCTCCTGCAAACAGAAAAGAAGAGTCCCTGTTAGGACTCCTCGTCTTCTTTATCTCTTTTGGCAATCGCTTCATTGACCTTTTCATCGATCTTTTCGTTCATCTGCTGGTCTTTAACCCAATCGGACAACAAATTCGCCGCTAATCCAACTACGGTTACTACCGTTCCAAGAACTTTAATGATACTGCTTTTTCCCATAAAGCGTTACCTCCTTTCCATAATAGTGATTGTAAATTTTGCGATTTAGAAATATGTTACGGTGAGTCTATGGTTTCCATCGACAATACGCCATATCTCGCCGTTCTTCCTGGCAAGCCTTATCATGGTTTTCTGATACTGCCTTTTGCCGCTGTCTACGCCGAGCTTGTATGCGATAAGCCCGGTTACAAATATGATCCCAGCACCTACTGCAATATCCATAACATCGTGCTTTGTTAATTTTGTATCTTCCATAACGTCAATCCTCCCCTACTATTTCTTCGAGTAATTCCGCTCCAAACTGCTGCGGTTCATATCCTGAAATAATTACACATTCAAGATTGTCTTCGAGAACGGTTTTTCGATTGTCAAAATCAAGCCACATTTCGCCGCCCTCATAAATCTCCTGTAAATTCCATCCCATCTCGTTGCCAAGCTCAATCCCGTTAATACCAAGGAACTCATAATACTCGTTTAGAGTGCAATATCCACGGAGCTGAAGATTACGGTTGATATGATACTGAGCGTTAATAACCGCTGCCATAGTCGTATTAAAATATCTTTTGGAGAACATGTCATAGCACAGAATACGCTCGCTCTCTGTATCCATATCCATGTTATATATCTGATACCCCCAACCACCATCAGCCACCATTGCGTCTTTAGCCATTTCAGCACAGATTTTATCGTCCGCATCCGCCCCATAGACCTTTTTAGCTGCCTGGCGATATTGCTTGTATGATTCGTTTACCATAGCATAGGCGCTGGATAACGCCGCCTGATTACGCTTATCTAAAACACCGATACCAATGATACAAGCGATTGTGGAGGCACCAACCAAAACCGGCGGAATATAACACTTCCAAGTTGCCTCTATAAGTTCCTGAGGGGTCAACTTATCTGTTTTTACCTCGTCTTTCTTAGCTTTAATCAGCACCATAGCTTTTGGTGTAGCCTGTACTGATAATACGGCAGTACCAACCACGCCGATTGCTCCTAAACAAGTTAGGATTGTTGGGGACGCTTTTCGCAGTCCCAGTTGCAGTTTGTTCATACCTCTTTTTCTCCTTTCATTTTTTTGTTTTGGCTGTAGAAAAATAAAAGAGAAACAGATAGGACTCGAACCTATGACCTAATGAGGGGCAAATTACTACCATTCCTCATTCGCTCTACCAACTGAGCTACTGTTTCTCATAATATGCTGTGTAATTTTTGCGAAAAGAAAAGAGCCGCTGTTACACGACTCCTAATTTGTTGCTGCTATAAAATATAATTTTTTTACCAAGTTCTTCAGCTTTACGAATTTCATACCTTGTGCTTTCTCCAACGTAGCAATCTACGTCTACGACAAATATGGCGTCAGACATTGCAATTTTCTCTGTATGCAATTCCAAATACCATTTCTTGTCGTGACGTTCACATCCCATCGCCGGAAATAGCACAATAAACCCCAAATCAGTAAGCTGCTGATAGACACTTACCATTTCTGTTTTATACTTATAGCTCCCACAAATAGTTATAATCTTCATACAATCACGCTCCTTTCATTAAAGAAGTTGTAAATATAACGAAACAGAAAAGAAGAGCCCTTGTTAGGACTCCTCGTTTTTAATCAAAACCGCTTCCCTTCAATATTTTTTTGAGTTCTTCCTTGCTGAGTTCCACATCAATATCCAAATGTGCGTGTGTAGTTCCGTCGTTTACAGTGACTTTCATTTCTTTAAGCCAGATATCCATATCTACACCTAACTTCTTTTTGATAATCACCTTCGCTGCTTTCGACACAAGCGCCGTTGTGAATTTTGATATAATATTCATCTCGTCCATACCTCTTTTTCTCCTTTCGGTCTATGGTTTTCATAAAGGAGCGTGTATAAATTGCGAAAAGAAAAGAGCCCTTGTTAGGACTCAATTTCTTCTAAAGTAATCCAAAGTTTTGATTTTCTAATGAGTGGCAGATACCCTACAATATCACAATACTCGTCAATTTTATACTTACAGTATGGGAACGATTTATTCGCCACATTTATAAAAGGTTGAATACGATCATATACGAGCTTACTATATTCAGGGTTAATATCTTCAATATATTCTCCGAACGCAAACTCTTTTCCCGTCACAGTCCATTCATCATTAACCACTTTTATATGCTCACGAAATATCCTCGCAACCTCATTTCGATGTTTCATAAATTCTTCTCTCATATGTTTTCGCATAAATCTTGGCACCTTTTCAAAGTGATAAAATACCTTAAAATATCTCTCTTCATACTCGTTGTTCATAACCTGAACCTCCTTTCATTAAAGAGGTTGTAATTTTTGCTAAATATTTCGTCTGTCAAAGACCGTTTCCCACCGTTCGCGCTTAATGGGCTTCATCTTCAGCGCCCACATAATTTGCCGGACGGTTACAGTAGGATATAATCCGTCCGTAGCCTCTCCTGCACGTTCGTCAAAGTACGCTTTAAAATGTGGGTGCAAATATATTTCAGCAGTAAGCCACTGATCTATTTCGCTCCACCAGGTACTTTTTGTTTCTTTATCAAATCGCTGTTGAATCACGGCGAGACCTTTTCCACTTATCTCAAATAGAGTACAACTATTATAAACCGGATGATTACAAATATAACGTCTGCCAAACTTTGTCCGTGGCATTGTCGGTTTCTTGTAATGATATCTCATTTTATTTTTCTCCAAAATGCAAGAGAAAAAGCCCTCGTCAGGACTTCCTCTCCCTAATATTACTCGTCAAATGTCGGGCATGATAATTTGCAGCTCGGATAAGGACCTCCGCAGGCTCTACATCCATCAGGTGGTACATTTCCTGCGTACATACTGAGTACCTGTTCTGTCCATTCTTCTTCCTCATCTTCTTCGTACTCATAATCCATCACGTCTATATTCCAACCGCATGATGGGCAGGTATAAATATCATTTCCACCTCTGGGATGTTCCCTCCGGTCCATAACTGCTCCGCATTTGTTGCAAATTGCATACCCTTCGTTCAGGTATTCTATTAACTCAATACCCTCCGGTTTAATAATTTGGCTCATATTATTATCTCCTTTCGTAACTCGGAGTGTACTACATATCATACACCCTTTTCATAGTTAAGTTAAGAGATTAAAGAGCTCTTTGTATCTCCATAAGAGGATATGCAATTTTGGCGAGGAAAAACGAAAAGGCGCTGTAAATCTAACGCCTCTCCGCTTTGGAATCTTCAATTCTCATCGTTTAGTCGGTTTAACGAACCGAACCAAGTTCTTCAATGTCTGAACTGTAAATGTGCCGTCCTTTTCCAAATCATATCCCATCTGATAAATCTTGGCAAAGAACACTAGCGGCACCATAAGTTCGGCCGCAGCAATACCGATTCTGATATATCGATCCTTTTTCTGCTCTGCGAGTTGCTCTTTACGAGACTGCTCATCTCTTTCCGCCTGCTCATTATGGAATTTTTCTTCCTGTTCCATCTGCTTCTTACGGAAATCATCATCGTCAATCTCTTTGTTGTACTCCATTGCAGCTTTAGAATCATCGATTCTTAACCGATACAGCTTGGCCAAACCCTCTATGGCTTCCGTATGTTCCTTGCTTCCTACTGCAAGACCGGATAAACCTCCAAGTTCGGCTTTAATCTGTTCGTCCAACATTGTGATAATGTCTTCGTTCATTTTCTTTCTCCTTTCACTGTTAAGTTTTTAAGCTTCCATAAAAGGAACTGTTAGTCGTGCGAAATATAACTTTTGAGATTTACTTTCAGCATGACCGATTTTTTAGATGCGATAAAGTCGATGCTTTTAGATGCTTCCAGAAATATAAAAGGACCGTCCGGATCAGATGTATCAACCCGTAAGGTCCCGATGCATTTCGGTCTAAGAATCACGACTGCGATTCCACACCCAATAAAAACGCCGACAATAAATATAACGACCGCTTGCATAGTGTTCCTCCTTCCATAGATTTTTTCAGATATCAAGATAGCATGTTTTTCAGTCACCTACGTACTGGTTTCTAAGCTAGATTAAAAATAAAAGAAAAGAGCCGCTGTTACACGACTCTTCCCTCTGAATCATTCGGACTCTTTTACTTCGGACGGCTCAATATTTGTCGGTAAGCCAACGCCCGTAGCGATGTAATTCATGCAGTTGAGAATTTCCGTATCGCTCATTCCTTTTGCTCTGAGCCATTCAGTCATTCTTGCTACTTCCTGAACATTCATCATTTCGGTTTTCTCCTTTTCTTCAAAATTAGAACCTTGTTCCGTCATATGTGTCCTCCTTTCATAAAGGGCGATGTATTATTTGCGAAATAAAAAACAAAAGGTATCAAGTATCGGCTTAATTATACCATTTTTTAAGCTAAAAAGAAAGAGCCCTTGTTAGGACTCCTTCCTCCTTCCAGTAAAGCATTCTCTCATAAAGTCAATCTCTTTCTGTTCATAACCATCTTCCAGTAATTCTTCATCCGTAATCTCTGAAATATGATCTTCAAGCCATCTTTTTATTGCACTCATAAATCTCACTCTCCTTTCATTAAAGGAGATGAAATTCGTGCGAAAAAGAAAGAGCCATTGCTGGCTCAATCTTCAAAACGTTCTGTGATGTCTCCGTCAACATTAAAGTCTAACCAAATACTTTCTCCGTCTTCGTCCTCCTGGATTCCAAAATCGATGTAGTTATCTCCCAACGCATTTTCCAAATCGTAAAACCATCCTACAAATAACGATAACCTTGTTACTTTAAGTCCAAGGCATTCCTGAATATCTCTCAGAAATACATAGCCTCTACATTTCAAAAGATCGTTAAAGTAGTTTTGTTGCGATTTCAAATAGATTAGATTAAACTCTCGATCCTGATCCCAGTTAGGATTACTCGAATCAAATACTTGTGAATACATACTCCTTATGTTTTCCATAAATCTCACTCTCCTTTCATTAAAGGAGATGAAATCTCTGCGACTCTTACTCCCTTTCTTTACTCAGCAACCAGAAGAACCGTCTGTACAAGTCGTAGTAGACATCTTTGCAGCACGGAATATTATACCTTACCCGCAATATGTCATAAGAACAACCCTCTGTTACCCCATGTAAAATATAACTTGCCAGTTCTTCGTCCGTATCCTCTGCGACATCCTCTATCATTGCTATTCGCTCTGCTAAGTACGCTTTTGTAACGGCGCATCTGGCAGTTGGATCACTCACTACATTGAGCTTAGCAAGTATTGGATTATCGTTCGGTCTCTTGCTCAGCCCATCCAACACCCCATACGCTTTCTTCCATGCAGGATACTGCAAACAAAAATGTTTCAGCTCATAATAACGGTGGCGGTCAATCCAGTATTTATTCTTTTCCGAAAGTTCAGGTCTTATAGTCGTACTCATACTTTTTCTCCTTTCCAAAGATATCCGGTTTGCTCGTACAGCAATTTGGGTGAGATATAGAAGTTAATCCGTCCCAGCTTGCTGTTCATTTCTTCGATCTTGGTTACGAGTTGACCATTCCTTGTGGCTTTTCCAATCGGAAGCCAGCCGGAAATAATGCCAGCTCGTACCCAGGAAGCGTCTTTACCGTATACTTTGGCGGCGACCGCGACCGGTACAGAACCAGTTTGAAATATGGCGTCCATACAGTCCTCCTTTAAAATGTTTTTCCAAAATCTCACCCCGGGAATTTTTCGGATTTTGTATGTTAAGGCTATCAGAAAAACATGTCACCTGCGTACTGTATTTAATCTAGGTTAGAAATAAGGAAAACTTTAGCAAGAAAATATAAATGTAGGAGTTGACAATTCCTACACTATTTATTATAATGCAGACGTGGAAGGAGAGTGATGCACAATGCTAATGCAATGCCCTGAATGCGAATTACAAGTAAGCGATAAAGCGACATTCTGTCCGCACTGTGGATACCCTATACAGCCGGACGTAAAACCGAGGAAACCTCGAAACAAGAATAATAAGAGAAGAAGATTGCCAAACGGGTTCGGACAAATTAGCGAGATTAAGAACCGGAATCTCCGGAATCCTTACCGGGCTATGATTACCGTCGGCAAGACAGCGACTGGCAGACCAATTTGTAAACCGTTGAAACCGGAATCCTATTTTCCTACATACAACGATGCATATGCGGCTCTTGTAGAATATAACAAGAACCCTTACGACTTGCAGCCTGCTATTACCATGCAGGAACTCTACGACAAATGGTTCCCAGAGTATGAGAAAACCGTAAAAGACTCAAAGGCTGCCGAGAATGCCTGGGAATATTGCTCTGCTGTTTACACTATGAGAGTGATGGACGTTCGTGCCAGACACATCAAAGGATGCATGGAAGAAGGTGTTGCAGTCGTCAAAGGTGTTGAACAGACTCCAACCGCAACTATGAAGAACAAAATCAAGTCGCTATTTAACTTGATGCTGGATTATGCTTTGGAATATGAAATCGTGGATCGGAATTACTCACGAACTTTTAAACTTCCTGATGAAGTTGTAAAAGAGTGTCACAATGTCAAGCGAGAACATATTGCTTTTTCGGAAGATGAGATAGAGCTTTTGTGGAACCACGTGGATGATAAGAAAGGCATAGACATTCTCCTGATTCAGTGTTATTCCGGATGGCGTCCGCAGGAACTTGGATTGATTGAACTAGCGAATGTGGATTTAACAGAGGGAACATTTAAAGGCGGTATGAAAACCGAGGCTGGAAGTGAACGGATAGTTCCAATTCATAGTAAGATTCGTTCTTTGGTGGAAAAGAAATACAAAGAGGCTGAAGAACTTGGCAGTAAGTATTTACTGAACTGGATTGACCCAAACGCCCGAAACAAGAAAAATATAAAATTGACCTACAACCGTTACACAAAAGCTTTTGATTTGATACGAACTGAATTAAATCTGAATCCAGAGCATAGACCACATGACGGTAGAAAACACTTTGTAACAATGGCAAAGAAATACGGAGTGGATGAGTACGCCATCAAATACATGGTCGGCCACAAGATTGCAGACATTACAGAAAAGGTTTACACCCAAAGAGAATTCGACTGGTTGAAAACAGAAATTGAAAAAATAAAATAGGATGTTATAATGGCGAAAGAAAGTAAAGCCGCAGTTACTTGAAAGGAGAAGTCTATTAAAGAGAGGAGGCGAATAGCTTGACAAATTATCGACAATATTATAAGCCAAGGAAAGACTTTCACCCTGTTTCTTTTTGGCATAGAGAAAACGATAAGACAGAAAGAGTTCACACACCCTATAACTCTTATTACGATCTCAACAAATGCGATAATGACAGCCCCATTTTAAATGTCAAGTTCGTATGATTCACACAAAAAGGAGATAGTTGTTACCAGCAACCGTCTCCTTTTCCTCTCTTTAATAGACTTCTCCTACTTGCATTATATGTAGGAATAGCAGTATAGGAGTGGTGCAGGAATAAAATAGGAGTTACCTACATTTTTCTGCTTTTTACCACTCTTAACCACTTCGACAATCCCGTATTTATGCGGCTTTAGAAGCCGTTAAGGGTGTAGTGAGATTTTATAGTGTATTTGTAGTATATTATGTTTACTCTTTTGTACTTGAAAATAAGTTTTATAAATGGTTATTTTGTTTTATGGTACCTTTACGGCATTCGTATTGCTCGTCAAAGACTCTACCTTACTATCTTCTATTATAGTATGTGCTCCATGTACACGATAGTAGTAACCGCGAGTTACTGAATATGTACTACTATTTGACACATAATTTGTATTCTTTGCTGTTTTCGGTCCAAGCGTAGACACATGTAGCCATCCACTCCCTTCCGTCTTCGTTTTCTGTAAATGCAATGTTACTTTAATTTCATCTACATTCTGGTAAGCTACCGTACTTCCAGCTATTTGTACTTGATTCGCACTGATAGCTGCAATAGAACCACTTCCACTACTCAGATACGTCCCCCTGGCCCACGGATACACAATGCTTACTGCCTCCTTATCGTCTGTGAGAACAGAGCCGTCAACCACCTTACCAAGTAAGTCGTCTGTGGCAGTTGCACGAACTACACCAAATGAAAAACATGTAACTAAAACTGACACCAATATTAATCCTCTAATTCTTTTCATACTTTTCCTCCTGCTATACCCATTTACATAATATAATAACGGATTAAGATAAAAAAAGTTACGTTAGTTTACAATAAATACATATTGCTTACTATTTGTTCCATTTCTTCCAAAGAGAGCCTTCCATTCAAAAGATATCTGCATTCATTAAATTCAAATTCCGCTGCATACGTTTCCTCCTTCTCATTTAAATTAATTTCCCATATTAATACTTCAATATTTTGTTCAGTCTTCATTTTATTCTGTAAGATAGCGCCGCTATCTACAGCGTAATAAGACACACCTTCGTTGTAACTACCCAACAATGTTACAATTAAACTTTTTTCTCCATTACCATAAAATAGAACTGCCTGCGGAACCTCTGGAATAGTCTCACATTTCTGGTATTCGATATTTCCTGGGAGATATGTAAAATCAATGACTGACATCCCAAATTTTTCATGGATTTTCTCCATTGCCACCATATCTTCTCTCACTGTATCCTTTGTTTCTTCACCCTCACCTAGATAAGTCGTCGCAAATAGAAATCCCATATTCCTTGCAACCCCATCCCAGGCTTTAAATATCAATCGTTTGCTAGCTTCGCCTGTCACACCAAGGCCCAAAAAAACCACCATTACAGCCGCTGCCACTCCACTATACCGAATTGCTCTTTTTCTCTTTTCCCGTTTTATCTCGCATGTTTCAAGATCATTCTCGTCACCCCTGCTTAGCTTCAACGCATGCTTATCATTTTCAACAAGCATCGCACAGGCCGTTTCCTGATATTTTTCACTGACATCCTGTTCAAGTGTACTCTTTTCCTCATTGGCCAGCGTATTGATTGTACCAACATCTGAATAAATATTTCCAGTAATTGTATCAGCTTGTAAACGCATATTTACATTCTCAGAGTATATCCTCCCGCCTGCTTTTCCAGTTTCCGTATAAGCAGTCCCATTTGCAGCTTTTAGCTTTGAGCCTGCATCTATTTCATTTGTTCCGTCTCGCGAGAAGAAATTATCACCAGTTATACCAAAACCTGAATGAATGTGCTCGTTACCCGTATGTTCATTTACATCCTCCTGCCAAAGTCCCTGTCTTTTCAATTCGTTTACAATAGAGTCGAACATTCCTTCCGGGGCATCAATGCCTTGCAGCCGGGGATCATTGTTTAAGCGCTCTTCCAATGCATCTGCTGCATCCTGCATGCTCTTTCTTAGAAATCGGTCAAGATCTGAATCTCCCAAGACTGTCTCATCAATGTCGAATTCTACAATTTTTTTGTCATGTTCAGTTTTTTTGTTTTCATCCTTCATCGAACAGGCAAGTCCCTTCTTGACTTTTTGCTAATAGCGGGTAAACTGTAAATAACAAAATATTCTGAAACTGGAGGGCGTTATGAAACGAATCGTACTTACCGGCGGCGGTACAGCCGGACATGTCACTCCGAATATCGCGCTTTTGCCACATCTGAAAAAACTCGGCTACGATATTCAATACATTGGTTCCTACGACGGCATTGAGAAAAAGTTGATCGAAGAGCTCGGCATATCCTATCACGGAATTTCTTCCGGGAAACTGCGCCGCTATTTCGATATCAAGAATTTCTCAGATCCCTTTCGCGTGGCAAAAGGCTTTTTCCAGGCAAAACAATTGTTAAAACAATTAAAACCCGACATTATTTTCTCAAAGGGTGGATTTGTTACAGTGCCTGTCGTACAGGCGGCAAAAGCACAGCATATTCCGGTTATTCTTCACGAATCAGACATGACGCCTGGGCTGGCAAACCGTCTCGCGCTTCCCGCGGCCTCAAAAATATGCTGTAATTTTCCTGAAACTGTTTCACACCTCCCGGAAGGAAAGGCTGTCGTTACCGGATCACCGATCCGCGAGGAATTACGCCATGGTAATCGTCTGGCAGCTCTTCAATTCTGCGGATTTACTGCTGATAAGCCAGTACTTTTGATTATTGGCGGAAGCCTCGGCTCTGTAGCAGTCAATCAAGCGGTCCGCAGCATTCTACCGGAGCTTCTGAAATCATTTCAGGTGATCCATCTGTGCGGAAAAGGCAATCTGGACGATTCTCTAAACGATACGTTCGGATACGTACAATATGAATACATCAAAAAAGAACTGGCCGATCTATTCGCTCTTGCTGATATCGTAGTTTCCCGCGCAGGGGCAAATGCAATCTGTGAATTGTTGGAACTTCGTAAGCCAAATCTTTTGATTCCTCTTTCCGCTGCCGCCAGTCGGGGCGACCAGCTGCTAAATGCCGCTTCTTTCCAAAAACAAGGATTCAGTGTCGTACTTCAGGAAGAAGACCTGACCTCAGATCTGCTTCTTGACAGCATTCTGAATCTCTATCAAAACCGTCAGACGTATATTAACGCAATGGACAAAAGTAGTGCCAGCAATGCAGTCGACACTATTGTCGCGCTCATAGAAACCATTGTAAATAAGTAGTCATCAAAAAAATCCCTTCTCCTCCTGTTTTATTGTTTCAGAAAGAGAAGGGATCCCCTTAGTTTTTAGAGCTTACATTCTTTGTATTCGTCTCCGAATTTCTCTTTGATATACACCCGTGCCCTGTATAATCTCGCTCTCAAAACGCTTTCTGAAATATCAAGTTTCTTTGCTGCCTCCGCATAACTCATTCCCTCTACACAGCAAAGGATCAGCACCTCATACCATTGTTCATTCACTGCCCTGACTTCCCGGAAAATTCTTCCCGCCAAATCACGACTGTACATCTTTTCCTGGTATAACTCCATACTTTTTTCTACGAGATTATTTCCATCCACCGAAACTGAATTGGTTGAGAGAACCTCCTTTTTTGTCTGCGCCATTCTCATATAATCAATTACGGCATTATTAGTACAACGAATCAACCATGCTTTTACGAATGCTGGCTCGATACGCTCCATATTCGTATAAAATGCAATAAATACCTTCTGGCAAATTTCCTGAGCTACCTGATAATTTCCAATTCTATCCATAGCAACTTTAACCACAAGGCTTCTGTACTTTAAATAATATTCCTCAAAATCCCTATTTTTCATTTCTCAATCCTTTTTTATGAGCATTCATGCTCTATTTTTCAAACAGACTAAGAATTTCTTTTTTGTCATTCTCAGTCAGTTCTCCCGGTCTCCAGGTTACGTTTACTGTATCATTCTGATATCGCGGTATAATGTGCATATGAAAATGAAATATAGTTTGTCCTGCTGCTTCGCCATTATTCTGCACAAGGTTTACACCATCCGCATGCAAGCCTTCTTGCAGCACTGCTGCAATCTGCTTTGCCAATACCATTACTTTTGAAGCTGTTTCATCTGTTAATTCAAACAAATTTGCCGCATGTTTTTTAGGAAGTATAAGAGCATGCCCCTTCGAGGCCGGACTAAGATCTAAAATTACACGGAAATTCTTATCCTCATACAAAGTCGCCGATGGAATTTCACCATTGGCTATTTTGCAAAAAATACAGTTTTCTTCCAAATATAGTCTCCCTTCTTTTTTTAATAAAATCTATGTAGCTCAAATTGAAATCTTAATACACCCAATTCATCCATTATATAGCAATAACCTAACAAAATCTCATAATTAATACTATAAAAACTATGTCGGAAATTGTCAATAAATTATCGTTGCTATTTTGTTCATATAGTGCTACACTTTGTATCATTGTTTTCACACGACATTATTAGCTGCAACATCACCACCTATTCTGCTTATTAAAACACAAAAGGAGCCAATCAAATGAAAACCTCCGTTTCATCCTTTGAAAAAACTGCCAGAGAAAACAGCATATCTGATTCTTTTTCTGAAACTGACTATCAAAACTGTATTTCCACGCTTTCTCATGAAGTCAAAAATCAGCTGACTCTTATGGACAGTTCTATGCAGCTCTTATCCAAAAAGTATCCGGAAATAGCTGAATCGCCACTGTGGCAGCAAATCTGTCAAGATCTTCATGAAACGTTTCGTGTTCTGAAAACAGCCTGCTCTTTTGCCACAAGCAAAAGTCTTTACCAGGAGCCGATTCACATAAAATCATTTCTCACAAATATAGCTCGTTCCTTTTCATCTATGATGCATGAAAAAGGAATTTATTTTGATGCAGCATTTGATGACTGCCTCTCATCTGTTTTTATTTCTGCTGATGCAACTAAACTGAAAGAAGTGCTTACAAATCTGATTCTCAATGCTGTGGACGCACTATGCCTAAATACACCAGACTCTTTATCAAAAAACCGTTGCATTTCTCTTTTGGCCGGATTGGACAGTCAAAATCTCTCCTGCCTGAATATTCATGTAAAAGATAACGGTCCTGGAATCCCTGACGAATACCTTCCGACTCTCTTCGATCCTTTCGTTACCCATAAAGCAAACGGTAACGGACTCGGACTTTTCATCGTCAAAGATATCATAAACCAGCACAGTGGTTCTATCTCTGTTCAGACATCCTCCAGTGGAAACGATACTTATACGGATTTCCGTATACAACTTCCGCTTATTCAAGTATAGCTTTTTACAGTTCGTCTCCTAAATTCAATACGTTCTATTCGCCAAATAACTATTTCCAAAATATTCCATATTTTCGTTTTATACTACCACAAAAACCCTTTTTTTACAAGCAATAAGCGTTCTGGAGTGGCTAATCTCCAGATAAATCTTTATAATCAATGATTCATTCAATACTTACAGAACTTTCATGTTTCTTTCGATACAAAATCATAGCCAGTAAAAAGCCGGACACCATACCTCCTATATGTGCCCAGTTGTCCACACCGCTGGTTGTTATTCCCTCTGCCACGGACAATCCTGCCATCAAAAGCAACCTTTTCCCAGAATAATCCTCAACTCTGCCTTTATTACGGAGCATGATCCACAAAAGCGCACCTACTACTGCAAAAATTGCGCCAGAGGCACCAGCTGACACTGTAACCTTACCTACCTTCCAGTCAGACCACAGTGACATTACGTTTCCTGCAATTCCTCCAATAAAATAAATCAAAAAATAGTTCATTTTACCTGCGACTTTTTCTAAGACATCTCCCATAAAAATCAGCACCAGCATATTATAAACAAGATGCTCTGCGCCAAAATGCAGAAACATACTGGTCACCAGTCTGTAATACTCCCCGCCTTCAAGAACCGCAGACGTATAATTTGCTCCGTGTCTTATCATAAAAAGCAATTCTTCCGTATCTCCAATAAAACTCAGTGCAATAAAAAGAACAATATTCGCACCCACAATCGTCAGATTTACGATCTGCCTGGAGCAAATAAATGAACGTAACTCCTGCATAGTTTCCCTTTCTGTACACTATTTTACATCTTTGCGTATTCATTCAGAAATCTTCTCTTTGCTTATTGTAACAATTCTCAAGGCACAAAGCAACGCTGTTTTATACATTTATTTTAATTATTGATTGAAATCTTTTCAACTGATATAATCAATATACTATTATTTTTTGATATTTGTATAAAAACACAATTTAAGGACAATTTATATGAATCATACCGCTTATATTAAATTAATAGAAGAACTTTCACTGAACGCTTGGCCTTCTCACAAAATAGAACTGTATGACGGATGGCTTATTCGCTTTTCTCATAACTATTCTCACCGTACAAACAGTGTGGAACAAGTCGGAGTATCCTTGTTACCCGTGCAAGAAAAGATTGTCTACTGTGAACAGATTTATAAAAATTATCATACACCTTCTATTTTCAAGATCAGTCCATTGCTGGAATCATCTTTTGATCATCTGCTTGCATCAGCTGGTTACGAAATACAACATACTACAGAAGTGATGACCATGGATTATTCCCAACTCCGTGCATGGCCTCCCTCCTCTGCTGAATATGGACACCCTGGAGAAAACTGTGCTCCTGCATCCTTTATCACTTTTCCAGGTGACATTACTGTTCAGCTTCAAGATCAAATTACCGATGAATGGATCTCTTCGTTTTTCAGTCTGAATGGAACCACAAATTCAATCCATCGCCGGATTGTTCCTTCTATGTTCAAGGCAATTCCAAAGCAAACGATTGTTGCAAGCATCCGGATGGATGGTCGTATGGTTGCCTCAGGTCTTGGCATTTTAGACCGTAGCCACGTCGGACTCTATGCAATCTATGTCGATGCTTGTTTTCGCCGTAAAAATTTTGCCAAAGCCATCTGTTCTTCCATACTTCACGAAGCCCGAAAAAAAGGAATGACACATGCGTATCTTCAGGTAGTCCAGGGAAATATTCCTGCAAAACAGTTGTACCATGCGCTCGGTTTCCATGACCTATATACATACTGGTTTCGAGTAAAATGATATATGATACTGCCATAGGATTTATACTCAGGAAAAGGATGAAACCCTTCGATATTCGATTTCTGCAAATGCAATAATATCTCCTTCCTGAATCGTTCTTTGTTCCTGCGGGCGGAGACGCTCGCCGTTACAAAACGTCCCGTTTCGGCTGTTTAAATCTTTCACGCTACAGCCCTGATCATTTTGTATTATCATCGCATGCATTCTGCTAACCGTAGGCGAATTCAAAAATATATCAGATTCTCCTTTCATTTTTCCTATGTAAACCGGCTCTTTCCCTATCACAATATCAGGATATTGTGTAGCTTTGTTTCCTGATTGCACACAAACAAAGCGTATACGTCTTTCGTAATCATCCCGTACAAGACAACAGGTCTCTTCTATCTGATCCGCTTCTTTTTCTACTGTTTTTTCATACATTTCCTCCTGCAAAAAGCGATACATTTCCTCATCTCTGTCTTCTTCCCAACGGTTCTCTGCTTTCTTTTTCTTGTCTTTTATCGCATGCCAATATTTATTCAACAATGCCTCCACAGAAATGATCAAAAAAAAGATGCCTCCTGCTTCCGTTACATCCAACAACCCGAAATAATATACCGCTTCAAGCATCACGGTTAAAAATAAGCCGGAAAGAAGCACTGCCGGATGAATTGCAGAAAACACCTTATCTGAAAACTTCTCTGTACATCCGGCTTGATCTTTACGCTTTTTATGCACCACTTCATACTCATTTTCTGCTTCCTGTTCTGCCCTTGTTCTTTCTATGTGATACTCCTCCATGTTCTTATGCGTTGCTATATTACTACATACTTCCGTAAAATCTCCTGATTTTTCTGTATTGTTCTTATCGCCACTATCCTTTGGCGATAATAAAATACCTTTTAACAACTCCTGCAAACTAAAGTTTTCTTTTAATGACTCCTGATAAAAACCATATCCAATTTTTACTGCCTCACCATCATCATGTTCCAGTCTTTTTAACACAAATTCTGCTAACGGGACTATTGATGTCTCGTGATAGACGCCCGGTATATAACATAAGTTTACACTGCTTCGATCAGGACGCAGAAAAATATACGAAGGAGCAAACAGAACCTGTGCAGGATTCAGCAAATACTTCTGTAATTCTTCCAGAATATTTCTTATTCCCGATAGTAGAAAGACAATGTCCTGATATCCCATCTTCTTTTTCTCGAACATACTTTCCAATGGCTGTAATGATGTAATTTCATAATTAAGCTGCAACAAACCGTCTTTTCTGCAACTATGGAACGGTAAAAGACCCTGAATTTTATTTTGTTCCAGCATACGCATCTGATAACTGTCTTCTTCTATTTCTGCTGAAATCTCCAGTATCAAATAATTATTTTGGAGATCTCTTTTATATTCTGATTTCAATCGTTGCCTCCTGTCAGGACATCCCCGATTCCTTTTATTTTTCGAATCATATCCGCCGGGTCCAAAACTTTTACACTCCATGCTCCCCTGACTGAGAATTTGTTTCCGAACAGATACCCCGTACTAAAACCAGGCATTGGATACGTTCCCTGCCATACCGCATTTACATCTTTTGTCCCAACAGCTATTCTTTGCTTTACATTCCGGCTCCCCATAAATCGTCTTCCATCCACCAGATCTTTCACAATTTCTGCTGCTTTCTTTCTCTCGTCGCTTTTTATAAAATTAGTTCCAACTGACGCTGCCTCACACGCTGCACTTTGAGCAACTGCACAGTCATGTATGTAAAATATACAGAAAATAAGCGTTGCCAATATAAAAAACATAACTGAAAATATAACCGCAGCTTCCAAGGTATAACTTCCCTTTAAATATTTATGTTTCATGCGATCCTCCACCCATAATTAATCATACTCCCACTGTTATAAGCAGTACACCCAGAAATAAGTATGGTACAAAGGCCATTTCATATTTGCGGCCTTTTTTCATTACTATAGACAAAACCAGCGCGCTCAATCCTGAAAAAAGGAATGCAAAAAGCAGAACCTGTATCACAGTCATAAACCCCAGAGCCAAACCGCAGACTATAATCAGAAAGCTATCACCATATCCGAATGCTTGTTTACTGATGCACGAAAACAAAAGGCATACACACCCTGGCAATGCACTTAAAAAACCTTCCTGCACCACTTTGTCGATATCACTTATTCCATTCGTTATCCCATAGATCAATGCATCCGTCACCCTTCCGCCAAGAAGTAAGCCCCCATACAAAAGTAATGCTTTCATGTATATTTTCCGATACCGGATATCTGTATAAGAACAAAATCCTAGCATCAGCAGACTCAATATTTTAAAATACATCCTGCTCCCTTTTTTACTCCTGAACATTTTTGCCTATCTACTGTTTACGCGCTACCACATTTGGAACAAGCCCTTTTCGCGCTCAGATCTTCTTTCCGTACCTGACGTACCGTTCGTTTCAGGCCACTGCACGAAAGAGAGCTGTGGTATTTCTCCCCCTCCCTCGTAATGTAGGCACGACCTTCCTGCGCAAGCCCTCCGCATTTTTCACAGCTATGATAAATACCGCCGTTGTTGTTTCGCAGCATCCCCAGTGCACTGGAATCGACCTCCCGAATGGACAGTTTCAAATGTGTACACTCTGGGTCCTCATGATATACGCTGCCTGTCTGCGTCATGTACACATATTCTCCTTCAGCCTCTTCGTCCTCCTTTTTCTCCCCGTATTCCGGTGGTATCCTCCCAGTCCAAGCTCTTACTCTCGCACGCTGTATAAAAAAATTACCTGGTAATTTAACAACTGACAAAGGAGAACGCAGCTGATACGTCATAATCAAATCAATTGTTTCATCCTCCTGTAAAAAAGATGATAAGGCCAGATTGGTATTTTTTACTGCTGGTGAATTGCCTGCCTGTGAGAGAACTCTTCCGTGAGCAAATGCTGCTGATAGCGCTCCCGCTGCAAACTCTGAAACTCCGTCTGTATCTCCGCCATATCTGGACACATAAGCAGACGCCGCGATAATCTTACTTGTCTCAGCAAGAGAATTTCCAAATCTCACTGCCGTTCCCATCACATTACCAAACTGCATTATACTAATCATTACAAACAGAAAAAATGGAACTATAATTGCAGCCTCAACTGTAAGTGTCCCGGGAAGCGAAGCAAAAAAGAATGCACTTGTACTCTGTTTTATTTTTTTAAGATAACATAAACAAAGGGGAGAGACTTTTTCCTTTCTGATTATTATTTTAATTGAATTTATATATGTCTTGAACTGAACTGGCATAAAATCTTGCTTGCTTCTATCAAACTGCATACCAGAATACAAATACATTCTTTTTCACCCCGCTTCCTGGTATTTCTCAATACGTAATACTCCCTTTTTGCACAAAATCTGTCCTTTTTCCTGATACCCCCATCACCGCTTGCGGAAGACTCAAAAATACCGGACGGCAATTCCACACCGTATTTGTTTCAATCGCAACGATACAATTCTCTGCCTTAAAATGCGGACTTTGATCTGTTGCCCGAAGTTCTGCCTGAATCATGTCCAGTGCGCGCATTTTCTGTGATGAGACTGAACCCATATGCAAAAGAATTCGCAGATATTCCTGATAGTTCAAACCCTTGCCTTTATCCCTGGCCCCCTCCCTGAGAATTTCCGTAATCCGGCCCAGATTTTCAATCGTAAGAGCCCATGTAGATGTATCCTTAAAAACGGGAACTTTACCTCCATCAAGCAGAATTCTCACATCAACAAGGCTTTCCCCATACGCCCATGCCAGCAGCAGCGCATGCTTTGTCGCCGCAGTAAGTGCAGGTATTCCCAGAAATCCCGTCAATGTAATTGCCAGTCCTTCTGTCTTCATACTCATATTCTGATTCTGAAGGCCATAAAGGTAATTCATTCCTTCCCGGATCAAGAGAAGTCGGTTCACAACGTATTTCAGATTTTGCTTGTCTGTATTTTTTCCACCTAATATATATTCTAACTGATAGTCAAGTGCCGTGCCTTCTCCATCGCTCAGATAGTCCGGAAAATGCATCATAAGATATTCTCTGAACAATACATCTGAAATCAATCCGCTGTGCTCCTTCTCCAGTTTCAGAGTTCCTTTTCTGTTTCTGTTTTTAGATGGAAAATTTCTGATGTTTATCTTTTTTTCTGAGATTTCTTTGTCCCATGTCACGATTTCCAGCGTACTTTTTTTGCGCAGTTTTGCAATTTCTTTCAGAGGATTATTCTTCGGTTCCTCTGGCACAAGTACGATTTCTGTTCCATTTTCTTTTGCTTCCTGTGCTTCTGACTCCATTGCCTCAAGCTTTTTCTGTTTTTTATCTTCCAGCTGATAAATCTCGTCATCGCTGTTTTTTTGGCTTTTCTCATACTTTTCCTGCCAGTTTTTAATCTCTTTTGTCTCCTTCGTGTACTCCAACAATTTATCTATTGCAAGCACTGCCGCATTTGCCTTCATATAAGAAACGGCCTGCTGATAAAATGCTTCTCCCTTTTCATCCGTTAAGAGCGCATATCCTGAAACTTCACTATCTATCAGTTCCAGATTCCAGGGGTCAAAATGCCACGGAAAAAATACATCCTTTTTCGGGTCTGCATTATAAGAAAGATATTCCTCTAAGCGCTGTTTTACTTTTTCAATACGAAAAGCTCCCTCACCATAAGAACCGTCAAGAGAAAATATACCGTATGATTCCAACAATCCATTTTCATATTCGCCAAGCAAAGAAAAATTTCCCATGCCTATAATATTTGCCGCCTGTGCTTTTGCCCCCTGAACTCTGGCGGATTCCACCGTTGCACAGATCAGAGAAAGGAACAATAGGCAAACCATACTGAAAAATACTGTTATTGATCCTTTGAATTCTTTTCTGCCCATGCTTCCTCCTTATACGTTGTTACTCTGGCTTATTATTTTACTGAAAATATTTGCAACAAGACTTGTCAGTTGATTTTTAAAAATCAAAACGAGACTGATCAGGACCACGAGAATCAAAATAATCTCCACTACTCCAACTCCATCCTCTTCCTTCAGAAATGCCTTCAGATGATACATACTTTTCTCCTTTCATGAAAATTCCCGTCCAATTGTTATCAGAAAGACAAAAACGCAGGAACCATTAGAATGACAAGTACAACGGCAAGCATCAAAACCATAGGAACTAGAAGCTTGGTTCCTGCCTGTTCTCCGATTTTTCGAGCATGATTCCTGCGGTCATTCAAAGATGTCTCAGCCTCTGTCTCCAAAAGATATGCCAGACCTTTTGCTCCCTTCTTTACATTCTGCGACAGAACACAGCCAAGCCGAATATATTCCGGTAACTGACATCTCTTGCCGAACCGCTCATATGCCTGAGCCTCCGACACACCGCTTTGCATCTCATAACACGCGCTTGTTACCTCCTCGTATACATATCTGATTGTTTTATGCAGTCTCTTCTTTTTTCCAGAGTCCTCCTTTTTCTTCCTCTGATATTCCCCGGATATCCTGAAAAATGTTCCACGAATACTGAGTCCCGCACCCAGAAGCATGGTCATCTTCCACATCAGATCCGGGTAATCAAGCATAAGCTGCGTTTTTCGGGCCTCTGCCCTCCTGTGTACCGCACTGTCCATTTCCAGATATATGCATACTGCCATTACCAGCGTCAGAATAAACATTGCCGGAAAAGGATTTTCTGCCGGATAACTCCATAGCAGATTCTTACCTTCCACGTATTCGGGCAGCCTGATTGACGTTTCGTGGCTACTTTGCGCATCCGCACGTTCCACTTCTTCTTTCAGAACCCGATTAAAACGCTCCTCTGGCGGAAGATTTGGCGGAAAAACTTTTGCGTATGATTTATATACTGCTTCTGTCCCGCCGCATGTAAGTGTCGCCTGTATCTCCACCAGAACACCAGCTTCATCCGTCACTTCCTTCAAACTTCCATCCTCTTGAATGACTCCATAAGGAATCGTCAGCCAGCTTATTTTTACAGCCCCATTTTCGCTTTCGGATGGAAAGTTCAGATTACTTCGCACTTCATCCAGAGAGTGGTTTTCCCCTGGAAGAACCTGCTCCACGTTCTGGAGCGCCTGATCGATCAGCTTTTGTTTTTCCTGGTCTGTATACTTCCTCTCCTGAACGGTAATCTCCAACTCGCGTGTGTTTTCCTCGCCCTCGACCTGTACCTTCAATGCTTCCTTCCGGTCTCCTTCTCCATAATCCGGACGGTTCAAAAGCTGTGCCATTTCCCTTTCCGGAACTGCCATATAAATGGCCAAGCCCAGAAAAGAAAACAAAAGACCTGCGAAAAGAACCATAAGCAAAACAGAAACTTTCCGGACATAATAATTTCTGACTGCCGTTTTTCCCTCCGCCGACAAAGCAATCAGCTCCTGATGTATCCCCTCTTTCCCCTTTCCCGGCCGATCCAGCTTCATGAGATCAACCAGAAACACACCCATTTTTTCAAATATCTGTCTCATACATTAAACCTCGACCCGAACAATCTTTCTTCCCCAAAAATATGCCAGAACGTATACCAGAAAACAAAGGACCATAATTGTAACTCCTGTCAAATTACCATACATGACACTTAAAAATTCCGAGGAGGTAAACTTCACATATGCTAAAATCAAAAGTGGTATCATACTCATAACATTCTGTTCCATCACTTTTCCTGCCAAAGAAGTCTCAATCTCTTGCAGGGTCTCCTGTTTTTGGCGGATGCAAAAAACCGTGTTACGTATCACTGCAATCAAATCTCCGCCGGAACGCTTTGCTGTAAAAAATACTTCTGCAAAGCTCTGTATATCATCAATTGCGCTGCGCTCTCCAAAATCCATAAAAAGATCTTCCATATTTCGGTTAACCGCAAGCTGCGTTTCCATTATTTGAAATTCCTGCAAAATAAAAGCTTCTGGTTCATATACTCTGGCAAGTTCCTTCACGGCCTCCCGGATGGAATTTTCCACAGAATATCCAGCCTGCAAAGAAACTGTCAACATCTGCATACTATCCATGAACTGACGTTTCATCTCTACTGCTCTCTTTTTCTGCAATGCCAATCTCCGTTCCCGAACAAACGGTACTGCACCTGGAAGCAACAGCACAAAAGATACCCAGGAAAAAAAGAATAAATAACTGATGCATGCATCCAGCACAGTATATAAAATCAGATACTTTATCCATTCTCTGAATGAAAACTGATAAACACTGTAATCCTGACAGACAGGCAGTATCTTTTCTTTCAGATCTGATACCCTGCCCTTTGCAGCTTTTGCCGTCGCATCAGCTCCCGCCGTTTTTTCAATGTCCCCATTATGTTGCCGCATGCATCTTCCCCCTCCTCTTCAAAGTCATACAATACCTGTGTCTGCACCTCTCCGCTTTTGCTGTCATACCCGAGAATCTCTAAAATCTGCAATACCTTCCTGCTCTTATCACGCAGCCTTCCCAGATGAACCATAATATCAATACCGGATGCTATCTGCCGACGTACCGCCGTAAGCGGAATCTCAAGCCCCATCAATACCATGGTCTCAAGTCTTGCCAGCATGTCCTCCGGACTATTGGCATGCCCGGTACTAAAAGAACCGTCATGTCCGGTATTTAATGCCTGTAAAAGATCAACCGTTTCACTTCCCCTTACTTCTCCGATCAAAATCCGGTCAGGTCGCATGCGCAAGCTTGATCGAATAAGATCCCGAATCGTAATCTCCTTCTCCCCCTCCGCATTTGCATTTCTCACTTCAAGCCGCACAAGATTCTTCACGCCCTGAAGCTGTAGCTCTGCATTATCTTCAATGGTAATAATCCGCTCATCCTTCGGGATAAAATTAGAAAGTGCATTCAAAAATGTCGTCTTTCCGGAACCTGTTCCACCTGATATAAAAATATTGTAGCCAGCACGAACCAGTTTTTCTAAAAAGTCTACAGCTTCCCGGGATACAGCGCCCCACCGTACCAGCTGTTCCATCTGAATCGGTTGCTCCGGAAAACGTCGAATTGTGATAATGGGGCCGTTCAATGCAACCGGAGGCATCACAATGTTTACTCTTGCCCCGCTATTCAGCCGGGCGTCTACAATCGGTACGGATTCATTTACAATCCGATTGCAGCTTCCTACAATCTGCTGAGCAATATCCTCCAGACGTTCTTTTGATACAAAACACTTGTCCCATAACATCAAATGACCATCCCGCTCAATAAAAATACCTTCTGTTCCATTAACCATAATTTCTGTCACGGAATTGTCGTCAATTAATTCCTGAAGGATATCCAGGCGTCGAACGGAATTAAACAGCTCCCGACGGAGCTCTCCCCGCTCAGAAAGCCGGATATAAAACTCCACACCGGTGCGCAGAATCAATTCATCAATGCTCTGATAAATTTCCTCATCCTGAACCTCCCTGTGCTTTTCCAGACTTTCCATAAGCTGTTCCCGCAGCATGGCAAATTTTTTCTGATCCATTATTTACCGGTTCTCTCCCATCCTGTTTTTCCTCCCACAACAAACTCCGTACATACTCTCCCATTTCTCCCCATACCATCTGCTGTACCAAGTCTCCTTCCTTCTGCGGCATCTGTAAAGGCAGCCTCAGGCGGTGCGTTTTCTCTAATATCTCGGTCATGTCCAGCATCCGGAGCAGTTTTTCATACTGGGCAAGTTTTGCCTGAGAAATCACGTCCTCCTGAATCGGCGTATAAATTCTGTCACAATGTTTCATAATCTGAAACAGCTCGTCTACCTGTTCACTAAGGTCAAGAATTATTACATCATACTCACAGCACCTTATAATTTCATCCAGAAAATCGAGCCATTCCTTGCCGGAAACATCCCGGATATCAGACGGTGAGATCGCCGGCGGGACATATTGCAGCTCATGAAATGTCTGAATCACGGAATTTAGACGAAAAATAAAACCATCTCCCTTTTGCCTGGAAAAATAAATCAGATCGGAAATATCCGCCCGATACGTTGTCTGAAACAACTCCTCAAAGCCTGCGAACTCCTCAAAGTTTAAATAAAGTACATTCTTTGTTTCTGACAGAATCTCACCCAGTGTCAGTGCAAAAGAAGTCTTTCTCGACCTGCCAACAGGTGAATATATGCCGTACAACTTCGTTTTCCGCCATGCATTCGCCAGTACATACGGCTGAGGATTTGCTTCCGCATAATACTCCATCACTTCGGACAGAACGATATCCGAAGATTGATATTTATATACAAACGGATACTCCTCAAGATAATCCTGAAGCGGCTCCCCCTCCGACAATATGATGGTACGGTTTACCGGAAGATTTCGGATTTCATTGCACATCGCCCTTGTCGATATCAGAAGAATTTCTATTTCATGCTCCTTCGTAAACTCCTGTAAGCTCTCCACATTTGTAAATGCCTGGACTTCAAAAGGTGTCGTACGCTTTTTATTCAGGTAATCCATAAGATTGCAGGCATAAGCTGCTTCCAGATCACAGACCGCAAATATACTTTTTTTCATTAAATACCTCCCATATAGTAAAGAATCCCCAACAATACTGGCACCGAAAAACAAAGTTTCGCATCCTCCTGCGTACCTTCCAGATAAGAATTCCACCTTCCGTCTTTTGAACAACGGCTTACATAATCCGAAAAACAGACAAGCCGCTGATTAAAATTGTGTCGATGGGCCATAAGTACCATGGAAATCACACCGCCGGAAAGAACAGCAGCCACAATACAGGAAAAACACGCGGATGGTCCAAGAAAACCGCCCACAACACACAGAAGCTTAACGTCTCCTGCTCCTATCATACGAAAATAATAAAATGCTCCAAACAGTACAACTGGAAGAAACACTCCGCCCAAAAAAATCATCGTGCCCAATATCCCTCCTGTAAACAGATGGTACGCTCCTCCCAGTAAAATTCCTGTAACTATAACACTGTTTGGGATACGCCCCCGTTGCAGATCAAAAAGCACTGCCGTCATCACTACACACAACAAAGCTAAAAGCTGTATTTCTATCAATAGCCTTTCATCCCCCTTCCAAGTTTTTTAAATATTTTTTTATTTTGTTTATTAAAATACTTTTTTAATATTTAAAAATTCCCCAATATTTTTATTTAACATTAACGTTTTTTATTTGAACTCCTACTATCAGCCCTTCTTATTCTCTTATTTATATTATATGCAACTTATTATTTATAAATGTATTATATCATACTTTTTTCATTTGTAAAGTATTTTTTGTGATTTTATAAATATTTTTTGTGATCTTTATAATTCCCTTCAACCTGCTGCGTGCTCCGGCAGACCAGAGGAATAAAATGATTGTAAATATTATGGAAATAAGGTATGATTATGAAAAAATTAATACCGGATACGGAACATCTTTCAGTCCGCATAAAAAAGAAAGAGAGGAATGTGAACGCATGATTTCCAGTCAGATTTTACAGAATACGTTAGATGAATTGCATACGATTACCAGGGTAGACTTTCTTCTGACAGATACAGATGGAAATGAAGTTGCATCCACAGTTTCAACCGAAGGTACAGACAGAACAGCCGTCGTACAGTTTGCCGGATCTCCGGCTGACAGCCAGGTCGTGCAGAGTTCTCACTTTTTTAAAGTATTTGTAACTATTCAGAGCCAACACTATTCAAAGATGAAATTAGGGTGGCCTGAAATTGCATTTTTGATTGCTTCGTAAGCATTGTATCCCTGCTTATGTGCCGTACCAACGTAGGACATGATTTTCAGATAATCTCTGGCGCCTTCTTCAGTTCGGAAGCAGCCGGATACTTTGGTCTTAACCTTTATCATCCGAAGATCACGCTCTGCCTGGTTGTTATCAAACGGAACCATGAAGTTATGGATAAAAAGGCAGACCGAGGCCTTGTGATTCGCAAGGCGTTCTACCAAGGCAAGGATTTTTCCCTTTTTCTTCCGTCCACGTTTTTTCTCTGTGGTTTCCAGAAGAGGATTTTCTTTCCTTGCCAGTTCGAGGAGTTCATCATACTTCTTATCGAACTTATGATAGTGATAATAGCTCAGAGAGTCCTTGCCTTTCTCTATCGCTTTCTCTTTGACCTTTTTCATTTCCAGTAAA
This sequence comes from Blautia sp. St.27G3, assembly GCF_059728505.1. Classification (NCBI taxonomy): domain Bacteria; kingdom Bacillati; phylum Bacillota; class Clostridia; order Lachnospirales; family Lachnospiraceae; genus Blautia; species Blautia sp. St.27G3. The sequence continues at coordinate 1,926,808 of NZ_BAAGFO010000001.1, forward strand.
AGGTTTATAAACGCAGATGTCCATTTCTGGTCAGGATGATTTTCATTTATCCCTGTCAGCTCACGGAGTAGATGGGCACAGCAGACTGCATGCCGTATATCCAAGTAGTTCCAGTAGGAAGCCCAGCAGTCATGCATGGCAATCCCTCTGAATTCTGGGAGAACACCGCATTGCTCCATGCCTTCGGTCCCACGTTTGGGACTGATATCAAGATAGGTATATTCACAGTTTGAGGCATCATGAACCCACCAGAGCTTTTTATCCACTCTGGTTCCGGTTTCATCGAAATGTCCAAGTGAGGAACCGATCATCTTATCCTTTATCTTACCGACTGTTTCACTCAGGCTGTCAGCGCATCTTTTTACCATGCTGCTGATCGTTCCTGTTGCAATCGGAATGTTAAATACTCCGGAAAGAATCTCATGAGTGCGTTTGATGCTGACTGCACCCACGGTGTTTAATGCGACAGATAGTGCCTGCAGGTTTTCACCATATTGTACGGTTGCTTTTACATCAGAAGGGAATTCTCCTCTGCGGGTGTCCCCATGCAGCATACAGATTGGAAGTTCCAGTGCCTGATGTTCTGTTACATTGACTGTAACAACCGCATCAATCACATGGCGTTTTTCTGCGATGCATGCGGTGCCTTTACACATCTGATAGTGCGGACATCCTCCGCATGAGGATGGCATATGCCTGACGATTTCGTCCGGAGCTGTTATCACCGCCAGATGTGTTCCCTGGTGTCCGCTCTGCCCGCCAGCTTTTTTCCCGGATGGCTTCCGGAGACTCTTTGGGGCAGGCTTTTTAAAGCCATCGCTGGATGGCGGTTTGGAACTGTTTTTGGAATTCTTGTTAAGCTGTTCCTTCAGTTCCTGTATGGTCTGATTGAGTTGGGCAATCAACTGAGTCTGAGCAGCGATAGTTGTTGATAATGCTTCATTTTGTTGTAATAACTGTTTAATCAGTTCATCGTTTGTCAACCGGACCACCTTCTTCCGATAAAATTTGATACTTCTATTTTAACGGAAAATGAGCCAAAAAGCGAATCATATCGTTTTGGTGTACTGTCAAAATGACGGTGGATAACCAGAAAAAATCAGAGATTAACTGCCGATAACTCTCGGATAAAATTGACAAATAGTCCATTATTAGGCTGTGATCAAGGATTGATGATGCCATAATCCACAGGCCAAAAGCACTTGGCAGTTATATTGAAAAGTTATCCACTTTTCGTGATAAAGTAATGGTAAAACAGAAATTTTATTTTCTCTGTTTTGACCAAAAATCAATATGCACTAAACGGGGTGCTGAATAGTTACAAGTATTTGATGATAAAAAGCTCGAATATATTCTGATCTCACAGGGCGCTTCCGAAGATGCCTATATGCTTGGGCGGGTAGCGGTTTGCCAGATACAAAATCTGATCGTCGCTTACCGGGAACGTTATGATAAAAATAACTATATCCAGAATCTCCTTCTGGATAATATGCTTTCGATCGACGTTTATAACCGCGCCAGAAAGCTTCATATTGAAACAGAGGTTCGCCGGATTGTTTATCTGATTGAGACCAAATACGAAAAAGACAACACGGCGATGGAAATCGTAAAAGGACTGTTTGGCAGCCGCACAAAGGATTTCATCACAGCGGTAGATGAAAAAAGTATTATTATTGTTCAGGAATTACGGGAACACGACGACTACGAAGATGTGGAACAGACGGCGCGTATGCTACGCGACATGCTCAATACAGAGGCCATGTCAAGTGTCCGAATCTCCTATGGTACGATTGTCAGCGAAATCTCTCAGGTATCCCGCTCCTACAAAGAGGCAAAAATGGCTCTTGATGTCGGCAAAATTTTTTACATGGAGCGCTCTATCGTTGCATACAATACGCTTGGAATCGGCCGGCTGATCTACCAGCTTCCGGTACCGCTGTGCCAGATGTTTATGAAAGAAGCGTTTACCGCAGATGTAACTCCGGATGCCTTTGATGAAGAAACCTTGACTACCATCAACAAATTTTTTGAAAACAGCCTGAATGTCTCAGAGACGGCAAGGCAGCTTTATATTCACCGAAATACGCTCGTTTACCGTCTGGAAAAGCTTCAGAAAAGTACTGGTCTCGACATTCGTGTCTTTGACGATGCGCTGACCTTCAAAATTGCCATGATGGTCACAAATTACATGAATTTTATGGAAAATAATCAATAGCACCAAAATTTATCCAGAAAAAGTTCTCAGTTCATACTTTTTTTGATCGCAGAAACCGAAAAGAGAGACTTCCCTGAGATTCAGAACCTACAGAACGCTGAATCTAACAGAAGCCTCTCTTTTTTAACGGTAATAAATTTTCATTCCATACTGTTTATTTATATTTTTCCACCCATGCTTTTAATTCATTTTCGTTTACATGAACTGGAAACACTTTGCCTTCCTTCAGTTCCGCACCAACGCAGGACAGCAACAGTTCTTTGTTTGTATTCCCCATACCACTACCGCCAGATGTGGCAACGGGAATAATCTTCTTACCTGTAAGGTCGTACTGCTCCAAAAATGTGTTGATAATGGTCGGAGCTACGTACCACCAGATGGGAAATGTAAGAAAGATTGTATCATATTGTGTCATGTCCTCAACCTGATTTGCAATAGCCGGGCGGAAAGATTTATCGTTCATTTCCACACTGCTGCGGCTCTTCTTATTCATCCAGTCCAGGTCAGAAGAGGTATATGGTTGCTGAGGTTTTATCTCATGCAATTTTGCTCCAGTTACCTTTGCCAATTTTTCTGCCAGTTCTGCGGTTGTGCCTGTTGCACTAAAATATGCGACTAATATGTTTTTCATCATTTTTATCCCTCCTGAAAAAATAAATTTGCTAACTCATATGTCCTATACTGTATGAATTCGCCGTTTTGCAACAGCACCGATCCTTTTTTATTTTTCAGCTCATATGTAGTTTCATTTTTACATACTCTCTTTGAGCTATTTGTTTGGAATCAACTTTAACAGACTCTTGTAAACCATCTGATAAATCGTTGGTTCCCTGAATTTTACACCTGCTAATTTCATCGCTTCTTTCTGCTTTTCGGTATGGAAAGCGAAAGGATATACGCCAAACAGTAACGCACAGAAGCTGTTGCAGAAATCCTCACATTCCATACCTGTCACATCCGGCTTATAGGCACGAAGTATATCCGAAAGAGCAGTGATACACCTTAAGTAAAGTTTTTTGAATTCCGCCAATCGTTCCACACGGCTGTTCAGTTCAATCTCAAAAAGATTCATATTAAGAATCCGCAGCAAGATTTCTTTATTTTCCAGCGTATGTGCAATCTTTTCTGAGAGCGTTTCTGCTGTATATCCACAGGCCGTCGGAATTATTTTTTCTAACTGTCCACACCAAATCTCATATTCTCTTGCAAGCAGGCCAAGAAGAATCTCCTCCTTGGTTTCAAAATAATTATAGATTGCAGGACGTGTCAAACTGACTTCAGAACTGATTTCCTTAATATTGACTCCATAAAATCCCTGGGCCTTATACACCTTTTCACAGGCATCCAGTATCTCGCACTTTCTTCTCTCTGTTCGTTCCGGTGAACCTTTCGGCATATCGTTTCCTCCTTTCATCTCGCATATTGACACTGTGTAAATATATGATACTTCTATTTTTACACAGTGTCAATATATATTTTAAATAAATTTCAGGGGAGGCAGTGATCTGTACAAGTCACTGTCTCCCCTGTTCACGGCTGCCCATTCTCTGGCAGTCTGTTTTTAAAATTTAAATACCGCAACTCCATACGCCGGCAGATCGTATGCAAAGGAAAAATCTCTTCCGTCGCATTCCTGCTTTACTGCCTTATAAATGACCGGCTGCTCCTTCCCACTGCCTCCAAACTGCAAATCATCGCTGTTCAGAATCAGCCGATACTGTTTTCTTCTCGGCACACCCACACGGTAATCCGGTCTTGCCACCGGAGTAAAATTAATCACAAAAAGCAAATTGCTCTTTTTATCCTCTGAATGACGTACAAAACTGAAAATACTGCGGAAACAGTCATCCGCATTGATCCATTCAAAACCGGACGGATTGGCGTCTGCCTGATACATGGCCGGGTGTTTCCGGTACAGGGTCAATAAAGCTCGCACATAATTTTGCATCTGCCGGTGCTTTTCCTCCCCCAGCAAATACCAGTCAAGCTCTCTTTCCTCACTCCACTCCTGAAGCTGCGCAAAATCCTGCCCCATAAACAAAAGCTTTTTGCCCGGATGCCCGAACAGAAACGAGTAACCTGCTTTGAGATTTGCAAACTTGTCATCGTAGAGTCCCGGCATCTTGTTAATCATCGAGCATTTCAGATGCACCACCTCATCATGCGATAAGACGAGCACGTATCGCTCCGAATAAGCATATGTCATTGCAAACGTCATCTTATTGTGATTATACTGACGAAAATACGGGTCCAGCTTCATGTACTCGAGAAAATCATGCATCCAGCCCATATTCCACTTCATCGTAAAACCAAGCCCATCCTCCTCCGGTTTACCTGTAACCTTCGGCCATGCCGTAGATTCCTCCGCGATCATCATCAGTCCAGGATAGCGGCCGGTCATAAGGCTGTTCAGATGTTTGAAAAACTCAATTGCTTCCAGATTTTTATTTCCGCCGTATTCATTCGCAACCCACTGCCCGTCATTTTTCCCATAATCCAGGTACAGCATGGACGCCACCGCATCCACGCGCAGCCCATCCACATGAAACTGTTCCACCCAGTAAATCGCATTTGCGATCAGGAAATTTTTCACTTCATTTTTCTTGTAATCAAATATTTTGGTACCCCAGTCCGGATGCTCCCCTTTGCGCGGGTCCGCATATTCAAACAGACAGGAACCGTCAAACTCAGCCAGACCTTGTGCGTCCCGCGGGAAATGCGCCGGTACCCAGTCGAGAATCACTCCGATTTTCTTTCTGTGCAGATAATTCACAAAATATGCAAAATCCTCCGGCGTACCGTAACGGGATGTCGGCGCATAGTATCCTGTCACCTGATATCCCCAGGAGCCGTCAAACGGATGCTCCGCAATACCGATCAGCTCCACATGCGTATATCCCATCTCTTTTACATAATCTGCCAGCTCATGCGCAAATTCCCTGTAATTATAATAACCGCTCTCCTCTTCGCCGTGCGGATGGCGTTTCCAGCTTCCCGGATGCACTTCATAAATAGCCACCGGGCTCCTGTCCTGATCAAACAGACTTCGATTGTCCATCCATACGGTATCGGACCAGCGGATTTTTGAAAGATCTACAACTTTTGACGCCGTTCCCGGGCGGAATTCCGCGTGATTGGCAAACGGATCTGCCTTGTAAAGCTTTCTTCCATCCGGTGTAAGAATCAAAAATTTGTACAGATCCCCCACCCGGGCCTCCGGCACAAACGCTGTATAAATCCCAAGCGGTTCCTGGCGCTGCATCGGATGACTCTGTTCATCCCATTCATTAAAAGAACCAATCAGAAAAACTTCTTGGGCATGCGGCGCCCACACTGCAAAATGCGTTCCCTGCTTCCCCTGCTGCTTCGTCGGATGCGCGCCAAGCTTTTTAAAAATGTCGTAATGCGTTCCCATTCCAAACAGATACTGATCCAGTTCCGTAATGAATCCCGTCTCCGTTTCTTTTCTCGTATTTTCTGCCATACTCACGTCTCCTCGTTTTACTTAAAAATATCAGACAATTGCAAAACTCTTTTTCAGGAACGCCGGTTTTCCGGGTGTTTCACAACTGCCTGTTCGAAAACATACTCAGTTCCAATCAGGGCTTCAAAAGAAGAAGCTCACAGCCCCCTGCCGGAAGCGTCCGGTTCACTCTTCCATTTTCCTGAGAAACCATTTCCCCTGTTTCCAGATTTATTATCTGGGAAGCCCCCGTTGGAAGCGGAACAGAAAGGTAGGCCTCATTTTCATCATTGTTGGCAAGCACCAGTACACTTTCCTGATCTCCGATTCTCGCATACGCAAACTGCCGCGTAGTAAGCAAAAGCTCTCTGTACCGTCCCTCTCCGATCACCGGATGCTCTCTCCTGCATCTTCCAAGGAAAGCAAGATATGACGGAAGCTCCGGATACGGCGCATGCTTCTCCATTTCCGCTAAAACAATTTGCGGCCTCAGTGCCGGGTCTCCGCCATTCGCCTTTGTGCCTTCCACACCCCACTCGGAACCATAATAAACAGAGGGATTCCCGGGCAGCGTATACAACAGCGTGTACACCGGTTTCAGGTGTCGCTTATCATTCAGCTTTGACGCGATACGGTCCACATCATGATTATCCACAAAGGAATACAAAACTCTGCCGCGGTATATCCCGCCGTTCTCATCAAACTGCCGCCGGATAGTATGCGCAATCTCAAAATAATTATGGTCATTGTGCCCGGAAAACAGCCCTTTATGCAGCTCATAATTCGTTACAGAATGAAGCACCTCCGCATTCGCCCAGCGCGCATAATCTCCGTGAATTACCTCGCCCATCAGCCAGAAATCCTTTTTCTCATTCCCTGTCATCCAGCGCATCTCTTTCATAAAGTCAAAATCAAGACAGTCTGCACAGTCCAGACGGATTCCGTCAATGTCAAACTCATGAATCCAGAAACGAATCACATCAAACAGATAGTCCTTGACCTCCCGATTTTGCAGGTTCAGATTCACCAGCTCAAAACAGTTTCTCCATGCCTCATAGCCAAAACCGTCATTGTAAGGGTTATTCCAGCCAAAATTAATCCCTTTATACCATCCGCAATACCTGGAGTTCTCGCGATTCTGCTGGATATCGCGAAAAGCAAAAAACTCTCTGCCTGTGTGATTGAACACACCGTCCACAACGATCCGCATTCCCAGCTCATGAGCCTGCCGGACAAACTCTTTCAAGTCCTCATTGTCCCCCAGTCTGCGGTCCACGGTTTTATAATCTCTGGTATCGTACCCATGCGTGGTTGATTCAAACAGAGGTCCGATATAAATCGCATCACACCCGAGCGCGCGTACATGCGGAAGCCACTTCTTAAGCTCCTCAAACCGATGTACAATCCCTTCTTCCTTATTCTCAAAAGGCGCGCCGGTCATACCCAGCGGATACATATGATAAAAAACTGCATTGTCATACCAAACAGCCATTTTTTCTCCCTTCTAATTACACGTTTCATTTCACAGCGAACAGTGCGCTTACGTGAATATTCCATACATAAACTGATTCACGAGAGAGGTGATTTTTTCCTCCTCCAGACGCTCCCCTGCATCCGCCTCGCTGTGAAGCAGCAGATAGTGCGTAAGCGTCCCGATAAATCCGATCGCAAACTGTCTCTGCCTGCCATACATGTTGCCAAGCTGTCCGGAAGCACGCTCAAACGCCTGTACCACGGTCTCATAAAATTCTGTGACATACGGTTTTACCGCCTGATAGGCCTCATTCTCCCTGGCGGAATAAAACAAAGCCATCATCAGCATATAAAATTCCCGGTCCCTCTCAAAAAAATCACAGTATGCCTTCGCCATGTGATACAGAACCGAACGGATGTCCTCTTTTAATTCCGCTGCCGCCCTGACCGCTGCATGCGGCTCCTCAAACTTCGTCTCCAGCAGCGTCTTCAGCAGCCCGAGCTTACTGCCAAAGTAGTAATAAAGCGTCGGCTTGGTGATTCCGGCCCGGTCTACAATTTCCTGTACTCCGACTGCATCATAGCCCTTTGCATAAAACAGTTCCTTCGCGCATTCCATGATACGCATTCTGTTTTCCATGAAAGCCTCCCCTCCCGTTATTTTCCCCAAAGTTTGTCTGTTCATCACTCTTTTCAATGAATTCTAATGCATTTATTATACCGTTCGGTATATCAGATGTCAAGTATCAAGCTGTGTCTATCCCTGTGCCAGCAGAGCACCCTTTGCTTCTGAATAGGAATTCGAATATGACGTACTTGCTCAAAAATCTTCAGATCAATCTCGCGTGCTGTCCTCTCACTAATTACATTGTTTTCCGCATTCTGGTTATTTTCCTGGCTGTTGGCAAAGAAATGTTTCACGGTCACTCCCACGCCCGGATTGGACTGCACGTCCCCTGTTACATATGCGCCCAATTATAGCATATCAATATGAGTACTGTCATACACAAAAATTTATTTGAAAAAAGCTGCCTCACAGGAAATCGTTTCATACCATCTGTATCAAAATGTTTCCTTTAAGGCAACTTTGTTTTACTTTTTTAACTTTTAAATTTACTCTTTGCTTTTACATTTAGATTTCAGCTTTCCATCGCATACGGCCCACAATCAGAACCGCCAGCATAAGTACAGCTGCAATCACTGATAGCCACAGCGGATACGCGACATCATAATAAACGCCACCCTCTCCCGGCTCACTCATTGGAACCGGATCATATGCCAGGCCATTGTCAACTGCCATCTGGCGCATATTCAGCATATTAACAACCGGAACGCCGCGTGCAGCATACTCATACATCAGTCCGCGGTTTTTCGTTGTCGGAATCTTAGGCGGATCTAGTACAAGCCCCATCGGGAAGTCAAGCGTGTACGCGCTCGTACCACTGTTTGCACTGGCGCCTCCCACGTTTACAAAGCAGTCAATCTCCTCGCCGAACAGCTCCAGACGCCTTGCAATGCTCTTTTCAATATCATTGTAATCAATAAACTCAACGCCTGTCTCTGCCGCCATCTCAAAGATCAGTTCTCTGGAATCCGGCCAAAGCGCGCTCTCTCCGTAATCATTTGTTCCGCCCGGCGAAACCGCCAGCAGATCAAATGTAATCAGATCATTTTCTTCCAGAATGCTCATCATACGGTACACATTAAGCTCCGGTCGCGTCGCGCCATACATAGAAGAGCAGAACGACAAAATCACCTTCACATCCAGATCCATTTCTTTTGCCGCACATAACGTCGCGATCAGAAGCCCCGGGAAGGAACCGCTCGTACCAACAGCAACCGTATCGCCCTGATTCAGTCCTGCCTCTTTAAAATAGCGCACCAGAACCGCCGCAATGTTAGGATCAAGAGACGTCCGTTTTGCATCCTCAATACCCGGCGTGGTCGTCAGCGGCGTCCACTCCGGCCCGATTAGTCCTGTCTTATTCAGGTCAATATCCTCAATCGGAATATTCTCCTCCTGCACAACCTCCAGCAACACTGCTTCGGCCTGCTGCATACGTTTTGCTGCAGCAAGCTGCAGCTCCGAATACTCCGTCGGCGTACTTCTGCGCAGCGCCCATGTCAGAAGTACGCCCAAAAAACCAATGACAAGCGCAAGCATCAGATATCCCTGGTGAATTTTTGCATTTGAACCATATTTTCTCATATACGTACCACCACCGTCAAAATCAGGCGAATCAGGAACGTACTCACCATCGCCATTCCAAGCGTGCGCACAATTCCCTGTTTGCACATATCATTTGCAAGAAGTCCTGGAATAATGTAACCGATAATACGCAGATCCTGCGAAATGCTGCTGATATAATATGCCTGACTTTCATACAGCCATCCCAGCAAAATGCCGACAATTACCGTTACCATGAAACGCCTGCGCCCATAAAGAATGACCACCTTACTCACCAGCTTCGTAATGGCATATACGATTACAGAAAGCACAAGCGTCGATAATATGCGATAAGGCTGCTCAATAAAGAAGGCCAGATATCCGGCTGAAACCAGACCCCCGGTAAAAACACCGAGCAGCTCCGTTGATAAAAATGATAAAATAATACTGAGCGTTATAGCCTGCTGCAACATAGATCCGATCCTCCCAGCGCCTCAAGGGCTTCTATTATCTGTTTTCCGTCGTTTGCAATATTTCCGATACAGAGCACCGCGCACTCCTTCTTTGAAATGCCGTCCAGCCAGTCCATGGCCGGAACTGCCAGTTTTTCTGCTGCAATCCCTGTCTTTCGGATAAAATACCGGACCGCCTTGTTCCTGTTTTCTCCCGTCACCACCATACTTGCCCCTTCGCGGGCAAGCTCCTGAACGAACGGAGCAAACTCCTGCAGCCGGAATTCCCGGTCACTGCGGTTATTAAAAAGCACGTAAACCGGCACCTGCTCTAGCTTATATTTTTCTACATTTCTCCGGAATACTGTGCGTGAAGATTCGATGTCATTCGCGGCAAATGCATTAATAATCAAACATTTACCTACGCGGAAGGGTCCCCGCATACCAATATCCGGAAGCGCACGTTTCATCCCCCGGAGCGCTGTCACCCGGTCAATATCTAGCATACGCGCTACACGCAGCGCCAGACGGATATTGTCCTCATATACCGGATACTCAAAAGATTCTATGTACGCCGGATCAATCGGCTCGTCCATGGCATCTACGCGTTCTGACGTATACGCATCGAACCGCGCGTCATCACATACAAGAGCTGTGTCTTTTCCAATTGACAGCGCAAGCGTACGAACCGTCTGTGCCTCCGTAGCCCCGATCTCCATCACATGGTCAACGCGGACATTTGTGATCACACCAATCGTCGGCTGCACAAGCTCCTCAGCCATCATACGCTGATTTTCCGGATGCAGCGCCATGCATTCTACGACTATAGCCTCTGCCCCATCCATTTTTGCCTTTTTAATAAACGGAATCTGTTCTCTTATATTTACGGGACGTTTTTTCCGGTATTCCTGTTCCGAACCATCCGGTAAAATCCATGCGGCCTGTGTACCTGTTGTCTTCGCCCATGTCCGAATACCGGCTTCGCGCAAAATGGCAGCAATCAACCGGGTCACACTCGTCTTTCCACGTGTGCCGTTTACCATGATTCGAATCGGAATTCCTTTCAGATTGCGTCTGTGGTACCATTTTTCCATTACTCCCGCAATCAGCATAAGAATACAAAGAATTAAAATGACTGTAACTGTATAATTTTTCATAAGCTTATAGGAACGGGGTTTCCGACGGGCCCGTAAGACCCTCGGAAACCCCGTTTAAATTGTGGTTTAATAAACAGTTTTAAGAATCAATTATTTTGCTTCTGTTTCTACTTCTTCCTCAACCGGTTTCATCGGTGCTGCGTTCAGAACTTCTTTGTACCAGTCTGAGTATCCCGGATTTCTGAACTCTACGATATCCCACATAAGTCTTCCCATCAGCTCATCGCCGAGGTCAAGCCAAATTTCGTACCACTCTTCAGCGGTCTTGCAAGCGTAATCTGTCAGCTCTGCAACAACTGCATCTGTCTCGCCGTTTTCGATTCTAGCTGCCCACTCTTCCTGGAGTTTAGCAACTTCTTCGTACTGAGCTGCCATGCGCTCACTACGACGCTCTTTGATGATTTCGATTGCATAGTCATAGTTAGATGTAGCTGCCTGCTGTACGTAGGAAGCGATCCACCATCCTGCTGTACGGTCAAGTTTCAGATCGTAACGGCTGCCATGGTCATACAGTTCCGGCATAGCTGTCTGAGAAGCCCACAGCGGAGTCAGGAATGTAGAATCCGGAGCGCCATATCCGTGCCATACAAGACATTTAACTTCGTCCGGAAGCCAGCTCTTGATGTTAGCAAGCATTACATAACATGTACGGAACATGTTGATCGGACGGTTCGGGTTGTTGATGTTCAGCGGGTTGCCATAATCGCCAGCGTATGCTGTCATAGAAACGTCATACTCTGTTCCCTCATAGTAGTCGCCAGCCAGTTCGAAAACATCCTGTACGGACAGTTTCTCTTCCGGAACTACATAAAGCGGGTATGTTCCTGTAGTAACTTCAACGCCAAGGCTCGGAGCTACAAGATCAATTGCACGCCACTCACGAAGTGAGCAGTACTCGTTAGCACACGGACCATAAGCCTGTGCCGGGCTGAATTCTTCGCCAGAATCTGCTGACCAGAGGCCATTCTCTTCTGCAAAGCTCTTCAGGTTCGGGGAGCACAGATAGTTCTCTGTATCTTCGAAATCAAACTCATTGATACGAGCACGGTTAGCTGCTACAAAGAAAGCATTGTCCGGAATACGAACTGCTGCCCAGAGATCAAGACCATAAGCCTCGAATACCCAGCACTCATTTCCGTCACAGATGTTGATTGTCTCACCGGAATCTTTCCAGAGATATGTCTCACACAGTTCACCCATGATTTCAACTGCTTCACGAGCTGTTGAAGCACGCTCAAGAGCGATATCCTGTGCATTCCAGCAGTCGATGATACCATTGTTGCTGCCAAACAGAACTTCCATAACCTTGTCAGCATGCTCTGTTCCACGGTCATAGCTGAATGTAGACTCACCCATTGCCACACCCTTCTCGTTCAGGAAGGAGTAACGTGAATGGAAGTAAGCGTAAGTATCTTCCGGCTGATCGATTTCAGCTACAGCGTAACCATTACCGTAATCTTTTACTTCCGGGAAGTTCGTGAAATCACCGTAGTTGTGTGAATCAACAACGAGATCACGCTTCATGCCTTCGCCGCCTTTCATAGACGGTGTCAGCCACAGACGGAAGTCTGCACTTGTTGAGTCGTCGTTGTGTGTTGCGATGGTAGATCCGTCTGTTGTAGCGTCTTTACCTACCAGGAACGTGGTACAAGCACTTGCACTCAGAGAAAGTGCGAGGGCACTTGTCATTACTGCGATTGGCAGCATGCTCAATCTTTTTTTCATACTTCTTTCCTCCTAGATTGTTTTTTATAAAACAGGCCGGAAGTATCCGCCGGCCTGTGATATACAGTACCGATTAAACTTCGTATACAAAGTTCGGATCTGCGGTAGACGGATCGTGCAGGAATGCTCCTACACCCTTTTCTACCAGTTCGTTATACAGCGGCCATGTTGCCACCAGTTCTTTTTCCGGATAGAACATACCCATATACTGGATTGCCTTAGCACAACCGGAAAGATGACGACCTACACGAGTTTCCATCGGCCAACCTGTTTCCAGATCATACGGTACGTAGGTAAGTCCCTTTTCGCCTGCAAAGGACAGGAACAGGTCCTGACCAGTTGTCATCAGTTCTTCTGTCATTGGACCTACAATACGGTCGATGAACGGTTCCGGAGTCTCCATCAGGATAGCGAGTGTATCACTGTAGTCACCCCACTCACGGTGTGTGAAGCCCTTCAGACTTCCCGGAGACTGCTCGATCTTCATATCGAACTCGGAAGAAGAAAGATCCATTGCTGCCATCATAGCGATATCCATTGCTCTGTCATGCGCTACATAAGTACCTACTACCGGGTACATAATGGAAGCCTCATGGTAGTCAAAGGAGATATCAATGTTGTTCTGGCGGATCACTTCCATGATTGCATAAGCAACACGCTCTGTGAAAGTACCATCCAGACGTCCCGGATAACAGCGGTTCAGGTTACGAAGATCGTTGTAAGCCTGAGACTGTCCTGACGGGTAGTTGATGTAAGTAAAGTTATCCGGCCACTGATCCAGCGGGTTCGTGTTACGCTCGCCGATCTTGTATCTTACTTCGCCCCATTCAGTTGTTACGCCAACGGTTGCCGGGTATGCGTTACCCTGTACTCCAAGCGTTGTAGCAGAATAGCTTGACTGCGGGATAACAAAAACCTTACCTTTTTCTACCTGAATGTTCTCCATCAGAACATATGCGGCAATACTGGTTGCCGGCTCGTATGGATGTGTACCGCCGCAAATAAGAGCAGAACCGCCCTCTACGCCTGAATCAAATACAAAAATCGGTGTATCACCAAATGTTCCTTTCAGTTCCGGAACATAATCGCTGAGCCACTGAACCTCAGTCAGCGCATCAGAAACAACAACGGTCTCTTTATAATGACGCTGCTCATAAAAACTGTATCCTGAAATAACAGTCAGTACGAGTGCCACTACGATACAGATAATCTTTTGTGTCATCGGTTTTTTCAATGCATTCATACCTTTTCCTCCCTCTCTCACTTAATATACAAGACACGAAGAAGGAACGGGATAACACAGTAGATGTAAACAATGTCGTATACTAATCCCAGTTTCTTCTCCCTCTTGAAGAAATTCCTCAAAAGGAGCAAGCCCATAATGGCTGCCATAATGAAGTATGTATAATGAATAATAGCCTCAATTAATGTCATATTCTAACCTCCATTCCTTAAGCTAAGAAAGCAAACCAAGCCGGTTTAACCAACATCAACAGTGCCAGTAAGCCAAGTACGAGACATGGCAGGAAAATCTGCTTCAGGAATGACATGTAGCTGCCTTCGTAGCCGGTTGTCTCAAGTGTAACACGTCCTACGATTCTTGACGGCGGCAAGCAGTCGCCGATCGGGAACATAAGACTCATTGCTGCAACGACAACTGTCGTGTTCATACCAGCAGTGTTAAACATGAAGATAAGCGGAGTACCAATAACGATAGCACTACCATAACTCATAGCACCCTGTGCAAACGGTCCGACAATGAGGATCAGGATGTAGATCCAGATGAACGGAAGCAGTACGAATGCTGTACCGATCAGACCCTTAACACCAGAAGCTGCCATAGCATTCTGCATGATACCAATACTCAGAACGGTTGCGATCAGAGAAAATGCCTGATCCATCGTACCTGTAAGGATCTTGTAGTAATCCTTTACGGACATCTTCTTCGGATTGCAGATAATTGCGATAACTGCACAGATTACGAACATAAGCGGAAGTCCGAGTACCGGGAAGCTGAACGGAATTACCAGAGTCAGAACGAACATAACAATCAGTGCTACCAGCGGAAGGAGAATACGTACCAGGCCGCCAACACCCTGCAGTTTTGCATCTGTCTCCGGCATGGTTGCCAGGATTTCTTCCTTCGGAGTACGTTTGGAACCCCAGCCAAGGTAGATGATTGTAAATGCACCTGCGATGACAATCGGGATAATAAGCAGAAGCTCAAATCCAACGTACGGCATGTTTGCCTGAGCTGTCATCAGCATCGTCCAGAGGTTAACTGGCGGTGCTGCCGCACCCATGATAGCGAACACGAATACGAAAGCGCTTGCTTTCTTATCGGAAAGTCCCATGAAACGAACGATCGAATAAACAATTCCTCCAAGCACGAATACAGATACGCTACCTGCGCCTGAAATAGCGCCCGGAATGATCATCAGAACTGCCATAAGTGCAAGAAGAAGCCATTTGTTATTTACATGACTAACAACACTTCTTGTTACAGCGGTCATCGCGCCGCTGCTTGAATAAATGTTAATAAACAAAGTTGCAAAAAAGAATGTCATAGCCAGGTCCAGGTTTGTAAACAGACCTTCTACGATAATTTTGACCGGCTCATTTGTCCAGCCATGAGCTGCAGTGAAAATTACAGCCACAACACCTGCGATTGCCATAGAGATCTCTGTGGACTTCAACAGCTTGCTGCATACCACGAATGCTATGACCATCGCGATCAGGATAATGACTATATCCATTACTGAATAGTTCATACAATTCCTCCCTTATAAGAACCCTCTGCACGGCGCTTTTACACCGCCGTGCAGATTCTTCTCTATCCTATAGTTTCTACATTCTCAATCGATCACTCTTTTACGAAAGCTTCTTTTGCAAGCTCTGTAAAGTCAAGTGTCGTATCAATAACTGTAAGCGGAATATCATACTCCTCTTTCAGTTTGTCGAAACGTCCGTCTGTGTTTCCGTCAGCAACAACGATCATCCACTCTGCATGCGGGCAGATAGCATCGATACAACGCTCATTTGCGTTTGTCTCGATATCGGAACGTTTGTCTTTCTCAAGCAGAACTGCTACGATCGGAAGCTCGATCTTCTCTGCATGCTCAACCATAACCTCAAGACGCTTCAGCTCATCTTCGATTGTGATACCGGATGCTCCCAAACCCTTGTCTGTGGAACCGATAACTACTACAAGGCTTGAGTACTCGAGATCTTCCAGATCTTCCGGCTGCGGCTCTGATTTGTAGAAGTAGTCTGTATCCAGCTCTACAGTACCTGCCTGGCTAACCAGCAGACGAGCCATTTTTCCTCCCGGGCCCTGTCCTGCATTTGTGATCAGGAACGGTGTTCCGTAAGTTTTGATTTCGTCTCCGGTAATTGCTGCAGAAGCAGTCATTGAGAGACTAAGTGCCATTGTTGCGCAAAGAGCACCACTAATAAGTTTTCGCATAATCTTTTCCTCCTGGTTTTGTTTTTATATGCATGTTTCAGATCTTTATCTGAACAACATGATCAATAGTAAAGTGACAGCTTAATGATGCTGTGTTTCAGCTGTTGCCTCTGGCACTGCTTCTTCCAGTGCTTTCAGCGCTTCTTCGTTGTAAGTTACTTCGTATTCTTCTGCCCAGTCCTTCAGCATATCCGCGCGCTTCTGGCTTGTCAGATATTTTTCGATGCTTTCATGGATCGGATCGCTCATCTCTACCGGGCCGCTTGGCACATCACTCAGATAATACAAAATCTGAATTCCGTATTTGCTGACAACCGGATCACTGACATCGCCTGTTTTCTGCATCTTGTCTGAAAATGCGCCTTCTGCAAATTCAGCGCCCCAGACTGCACTTTCCTGGTGAACAAGATATCCGTTCTCCACCATATCTTCATCAAGTCCCGGATCTTCACTGTACTCTTCCATCAGAGACTTGAATTCGGCTCCGTCCTCAAGCTTTTTGTAGATCTCATCCACCGTATCCTGACGGGCTGCCAGAATCGCTTCTTTAGCCTCCTCAACGCCTTCTTCGCTGTCGGCTGCCTTTTTGTACGCATCCGTAAGTTCCTCGTCCACCTTCAGGAGGATCTGCTGTACCTTGCGGAATCCTTCCGGTGTATACCATACATCGTAATTCTGATAATATGTAAAGTACTCATACATCCTGACGTTGTCTTCAAACTGAGTCCGATCTTTCTCAATCTGCTCTTCAAACACCTGCTGAATTTCTTCTTCTGTATTTTCTACTTCCATTGTCTCAAGCAGACGGTCACGCGTTTTGTTAAAGATGTGCGTCTCTTCTGCAGACTCTTTTGTGGTTCCGATCTCTTCCCAGAGGGTTTTCAGCTGTTCTCTGAATTCAGCTTTTTCTTCATCGGAAAGCTCGGCAGCATTTTGCTCCTCATAGTAGGTCACAAGCGCATCCAGCTGCTGCTCATAGTATTCATCTGCTTCCTTTCTCAGCGCTTCCAGCTCTTCGTCTGTATACTGATCAAGTCCAAGCTCCGCAGCCTTTGCTTCGGCTACCAGCTGATTCTCAATCATGTATTCAATCGCTTCCCGGTAAGCCGTATCAGAAGAAATCATACCGCCCTGCGCATACGCAGCTGTCCTCTGTACCAGCTCACTTTGAAATACGTCTTTCCCGTTGAAGGTAAAGAGTACAGGATCTTTTTCCGCAGCCGCTGCTGTTGCACTCATTATTGTCATAATTGCGGCAGCAACCGCCCATATACCTGCTTTCTTTTTCATAAAATCTCCTTTTCGCTTTCTGGATTTTTTACCACGTATGTCTAAGTTTACTATTTTTTTATCGTATTGGCAAGTTTTTTGTTGAATTTTTTTATATTTTCTTAACATACTTTGTTCACTTTATCCAGAACTCTTCACTATATTTTTATGATGCAGGTATTTATTTATTCATTTTTTCCTTTTTTACCTGACAGACCGCACGTCCTTCTCTGGAATCCAAAATGAGTCTCGCCAAATCTTCACTCAGATCATACACCATAATCATCCCGTACAGTTCCTCTGCCTCCGGATAATTCTGTGCAAATATCTCCGGAAACTGTTCCAGCAATTCCGGTTGATACAGTCGTGTCTTACTGTTCTCGTTGATCGCACCGTAATACACATCCGCTTCCACAAGATCCTGGAACATATGGCTGCCATACGAAAGTGCAGGATTATACCCTGCCTTGCTGTATGCCACCTCACAGATAGCAGAAAATCTGCTCACATCAGAATAGGTCACAGGAACGCCAAGCTCCGGAGAAGAAGTCCCGATGCGGCCTGGTACAAGCAGGAGCATCTTTTTTCCTTCCTTTCCAAAACGCTTGTTGATGCGTCCGATCATCCGACTTACATCCGGCTTTTTACTGTACGGATATTCATAATATTTCTGAGGGTCAACCCTCACTATCACATCAAGCGCAACTTCCTTGGAACGCCGCATAGAGGTTCTGCGGACATCAAACAGAATCTCATGGTCGACTCCTTTCGGAATCTTTACCTCCTCAGAAGCATCGTGTTGCTGTGGCCTGCACTGGTACAGATTAATACGCAGTTCTCCGTCCTCTTCACATTCTAGCGCAAATTCAATGTCCACCGGACGGCCGTATTCCCGTTCCAGCGTCTTCAGAATCTGCGACATCATACGGATAAACTCATTTTCGTACGCAATCCCCTGACAGTCCGCAAAATATACGTCCCGGTACTGTCTCATTTCGGCAAGCCTTGCCTCCGCATCCGTATCATGACTGAGCACCAGCTTCTTTTCCCTGCGGGAAAGAAGTGGAATCAACTGTTCCAGCCAGATCGACACCCGCCTTCCCTTTGCGGGATAAAGTACGTCCACCTGTCTCTGTGAAAATTTATGCCGCTCTGCAACACTCGTATAAATATTTCCTTTTGCCCGGTCAAGACCAACCAGTCTCGGATAATCTCCCGGCGTACGCTCAACGGCACGCGTTCCAAGCCCTGTCACAATGCGGAGCATACCCGCATCCGGGTTCATCTGTTCCATCCATTTATAAGGATTGTAAGAGCATCCCATGCCTGCTGCCAAAGGAAGATAATATTCGCCCAAAAATCTTCCCTCCACACGCTGAACAAGCAAAGCCATCTGCTCTCTTGTATCCATAATATTTCTCGTCCTGCGGTATTCAATCGCCTCCTTGTTCTGTGTACTGGCATACACACGGCGCACCGCATCCTTCAGCTCTTCCAGCCGTTCTTCTTCGCTGCCCTGATTCATACAGAAAACAGACTCATATTTACCGGAAAATGTATTCCCGAACCCATCCTCCAGAAAACTACTGGACCGTACCACAATAGGCTCCTGTCCACAACTGGCCAGAAGCTTCTTTAAGTCATTTTCCATCTCACAGGATATGGTTCCGCTGCGAAGCCGCTCGTACAGCTCCTCCTCCTGCGTAAATTCATCCTGTTCCTTTATCTGCCTTTCCAGCAGCTCCACACAATCATTTTCTTCCAGGTACCGGCAGAACATTTCTGAACCGATAAACCAGGAATGGTGTGGCAGAAGCATATCCATATATTCAGGCAGCTTCCTCTCAATTATTTTTCTCGCCATCAACAGACCGCAGGCTTTTCCGCCGATCAGCCCTCCGCCAATCCTGTTGCGCAGTACTTTTTTGAAATCCTTTTCTGTAAAGAATTTCAGTATCAGCGCCTCCATTCGCGGTTCCGTTGTCATCAGGCCGTTACAGACCTCTTTTTTCTGTTCTAAATCCAGGAATTCGCCGTCTTCGAGCCTTTCCCATACTGATATTTCCGTCTTTGGCATCCTGTCTCTCCTATCTATTTCCTTATGACTGTCGGGCCAAAAGTATACACTCTTGGCCCCAACATTTAGGAGTATTATGTTATGGCCAGATCGCTCTAGCTTTCTTCGCTTTCACAACACGTTCTACGGCAATCAGATATGCGCCCATACGAAGTGTCGTGTTCTTTTCCTGTGCAATATTCCATACTGCTTCAAAGGACGGGTCCATAATATTCTTCAGCTTTTCATTGACTTCTGCCTCTGTCCATGAAACAGACTGAATATTCTGTACCCACTCAAAATAAGATACCACTACTCCACCTGCATTTGCAAGGATATCCGGTACAACAACGATATTTTTTTCTTTCAGAATCGGATCGGCCTCTGCTGCAGTCGGTCCGTTTGCTGCTTCTACGATTACCTTCGCACGAATGCGGTCTACATTGCTTGCGTTAATCTGGTTCTCCAGCGCTGCCGGAATCAGTACTGTCACGTCAAGCTCAAGCAGTTCGGAATTGGAAATTCTCGTCATTCCCTCTTCCTCATAATCCTTCAGAAGATTTTTGCGGTCTGCACCGAGGAATTTCAGGATTGCCGGAATATTCAGACCTTCTTTTTTATAAATACCGCCGGATACGTCGCTGACTGCAACAACTTTCATTCCTTCTTCGTCAAGCAGTTTTGCAGTGATGCTTCCTACATTTCCCATACCCTGTACAGCTACGTCTGTACCCTTAAATTCCATGCCGAGTTTTTTCATGATGTTTTTTGTTGTAAACATAACGCCGCGGCCTGTCGCCTCATTACGTCCCAGAGCTCCGCCCAGTTCAATCGGCTTACCTGTTACAACACCATGGACACAATGTCCCTTCAGCATGCTATATGTATCCATCATCCAGCCCATAACAGCTGCGTTACTTCCTACGTCCGGTGCCGGAATATCCTGATCCGGACCAATCAGCGGTGCGATTGCTGCCGTGAATCTTCTTGTGATTGCACGCAGTTCTCTCTCAGAAAGCTCGGTCGGATTACAAACCACGCCGCCCTTGCCGCCGCCGTAAGGAATGTTTACCACTGCACATTTGAATGTCATCCATGCTGCCAGCGCCTTTACCTCATCAAGGTTTACTGCCGGATGGAAACGAACACCACCCTTTGCCGGGCCTCTTGATGTAGAGTGCTGAATACGGTACCCCTCAAATACTCTCGTTGTTCCGTCGTCCATAACGACCGGAATCGCTACCTTCAGCTCACGCTCCGGATATTTCAGTGCTTCAATATCACTGCTTGAATATCCCAGAAGTGCTGCAGCATCATCCATTACCTTCAGTACGTTATCATACGGATTGTACGTCTGTCCTGCCATCATTTTTCTCCTTTACCTATCTTTAATTTTTTACTGCTCGTTTAAAAGTTTTTCTGTTCCGGCTACTTTTACACACAGTACAAAAATATCCATAGCCTTTTCCAACTCTTCCACAGTCGGATAAGACGGTGCAATTCTGATATTGCTGTCTGCCTCATCTTTTTTATATGGATACGTTGCACCCGCACCGGTCAGCACAACGCCGGCTTCTTTTGCAAGACTTACCACACGTTTTGCACAGCCTGGCATCGTATCTACGGATACGAAATATCCGCCCTTCGGATTACTCCACGTTGCCAGATCCGTTTCACTTAAGCCCTCTTCCAGTTTGCGAAGGACCACGTCAAATCTCGGTTTCAGCTCTGCCGCCATTTCCTTCATATGTAATTTCAGCTTTTCCGGAGTTCCGAAATACTGAACGTGACGCAGCTGGTTGATTTTGTCATGGCTGATTGTCTGTGCAGACATATGTTTTTTCAGTTCTGCAATATTGCCTGCTCCGGATGCCACAAGTGAAACACCTGCTCCCGGGAAGGTAATTTTTGCAGTTGAGAAGAAATAATATGCTCTGTCCGGATGTCCGCACGCTGCACATTCCTTCAGAATATTTTTTAACGGTACTTCTTCATATATATGGTGTACACCGTATGCATTGTCCCAAAAAATACGGAAATCATCTGCTGCCGTCTCCATGGATGCCAGCTCTGTCACCACTGCATCGCTGTAGCATACGCCGCTCGGATTCGAATGCAGAGGAACACACCAAATTCCCTTGATCATAGGATCTTCTTTTACAAGCTTTTTCACCAGCTCCATATCTGGTCCGTCTTTCAGAAGCGGTACGGTAATCATCTCTATTCCCAGTTCCTCACAGCATGTAAAATGTCTGTCATATCCCGGAACCGGACAAAGGAATTTCACAGGAGTTCCTTCATATTTATAATAAGACCATGGTTTGCTTCCGCCTGTGCCAAAAAGGCAGTGAGATGCAAGCGTATCAAACATCAGATTGAGGCTCGATGCGCCTCCCATAATAATATGATCCGGATTCAGATCAAGAAGCTCGCCGAAAAATTCCCTGCACTCAGGGATTCCTTCCAGTATTCCATAATTTCTTACATCTGTCCCATCTCTTAATGTAAAACTCTTCGGATATTGCAGTAACTCCATACTTTTATCCAGCTGTGCTGGTGATGGCTTTCCTCTGGCCATATTCAAACTCAGGTTCAATGCCAGAATTTCCTTATACTGACGCTTTAGCTCACGAAGATTCACTTCCAGTGTTTCTTTAGAGACCCGCTGCTTTCCCTCCATATTTTTCTCCTTCACATTACTTGATGTTTTGATGTTTTTGCCGTCTTCTTAGCTTGTAATTATTATAAAACTAGTTTATAATATCAGCAAATACTTATTTCAAGATAAATATCATAATTATTTATTTATGTGTCTGACATTTCTCCCACTATTTTTTTACATTTTTTGGCTTTTATCAGAATCAAGGATATACCGTCAAATAGCTATATTAGTATATAATGTATAACTTTTAACTTATGGAGGTTTTATGTTTAGTGGAATGCACTATGTATACGAGGTATACAAGACCAAAAGTTTCTCAAAAGCGGCGAAAAATCTCTATATTTCCCAGCCAGCTTTGAGCGCTATGATTAAAAAAATAGAAGGGAAGGTCGGCGCTCCTCTCTTTGACCGATGCACAAATCCGGTGCAGCTCACAGAATATGGAAAACGCTACATAAAAATTGCAGAAAAAATTATGGACCTCGAAGACGAGTTTGCCTATTACACAGACAATCTTGACGAACTAAAAACCGGGCATTTATCCATTGGAAGTGCCTCCTTTTTTGTGTCCTATATTCTGCCCGGATATATTTCCGCGTTTTCTTCTGCATACCCAAATGTAAAGATAAACCTTTTTGAGAGTGACTCCTACAAATTAGAACAGAAAGCAGCCAGCGGTGAACTTGATCTTGTAATTGATAATTATCAGGTCGATCCCAAACAGTACAAAACACATACCCTGACCGAAGAACATCTGCTGCTCGCCGTTCCTGCTTCATTTCATGCAAACCGCAGTGCAACCCGTTATCAGCTGTCATGGGAAGACGTCAAAAACAACGTTCATCTGAATCCGACACGTCCCGGTATTTCCCTCAAAAAATTTGCAAACGAACCTCTGCTCACACTACGACAGCCAAATGACACACGCAAACGAATGGAGGCCATCTATCAGAATGCGGGCGTAAAATTTTCCCCTATTCTGAAACTGGACCAACTCCTGACCATGTACCATATGATTGAGTACGGTCTCGGACTTTCCTTTGTCAGCGACACACTCATCAAATGTCTTCCGTACAACCCAAATGTCATCTATTACAAGCTGGAAGATCCCAATACCGTCCGATATGTCACCCTGTATTACAAAAACAGCAAGTATCTGACACGAAGTATGCAGGAATTTATCAAAATTGTATTGCTCCAAAACGAAAACTCATCACAGCCATAATCCAGGGGAAAATAAAAAATGAAAAAAATAAAAAGCTATTTACTGCATTGTCTTACAACAGGCCTGGCCATATGTCTGCTCACAGGTTTCATGCACTGTGAAGTATCTGCAGCTTCCGACAACAGCACCCGTGCACAACAAATCTTGAAAACAATGACCTGGAAGGAAAAAATTGCACAAATGTTCGTCGTTGCCGTTCCTGCAAAGGATGCGGAAAAAGTTCAAAAGAAGTACCAATTCGGAGGCTACGTATTTTTTGAAAATGATTTCAAAGGCAGCACACCAAAAAAGACGCGAGCACAGATTAAAAAGATACAAAAAGCATCGAAAATCAAAATGCTGATTGCCATAGATGAAGAAGGCGGAACGGTCAACCGCGTCTCAAAACTCACTACATTTCGCAAAAAGCCGTTCGCGTCTCCACAGACTATATATAAGAAAAAAGGATGGGACGGTATCCGTAAAGATACCACCGACAAAGCAAAATTCTTAAAAAATCTCGGTATCAATACAAATTTTGCTCCTGTTGCCGACACTCCTTATAAAAGTTCTGATTTTATTTATAAAAGAAGTTTTTCGACTGATGTGACTTCTGTTTCCAAATACATAAAAACTGTCGTAACAGAAATGAAAAAGAACAATCTGGTGAGTACCCTGAAACATTTTCCAGGCTATGGAGGGAATGGAGATACCCATACGCTAATCATTACTGATCGGCGTTCCAAAAAAACTTTTACCAGCCGTGATCTGAAGCCGTTCTCTGCCGGTATCCGCGCAGGCTGCGATATGATTATGGTCAGCCACAATATTGTAAATTGTTTTGACAAAAACGCTCCTGCCTCCCTCTCAAAAAAAGTCCACAAGTATCTTCGCAATCAAATGAATTTTAACGGCGTTATCATTACAGATGAACTTTCTATGACTGGCGCCGCCGCATTTGCAGGCAGCAGCTCCAAAGCGGCGGTAAAGGCCATTCAGGCCGGAAATGATATGATTTGCACAACACGCTACAAAGATCAGTTTCAGGCCGTATACAAGGCATTTAAAGATGGAAAAATCAGCAAGGCCCAAATTAATGAGTCCGTAAAAAGAATTTTGATTATGAAGTTAAAACGTGGCATTATCAAATAATAGCCTTTTTGTCTCCTGCATCTAAAAAATCACAGAAACAGTACC
This sequence comes from Blautia sp. St.27G3, assembly GCF_059728505.1. Taxonomy (NCBI): domain Bacteria; kingdom Bacillati; phylum Bacillota; class Clostridia; order Lachnospirales; family Lachnospiraceae; genus Blautia; species Blautia sp. St.27G3. The sequence goes on from NZ_BAAGFO010000001.1 coordinate 1,951,314, forward strand.
TTACAGGTGATTGAAGCAGCCTCTTATCTTAATCTGACACATTTTCATCGCTTCGATTGCATTTTTATGGCTCTTGGGCGTAACTCCGGCACAACATGAAGCGTCAACGAATAGCGGAATTTCCGGAAATTTAGCTTTCAGAATCATAGCATTTGAAATTACGCATATATCCGTACAAAGCCCAACCAGCTCGATTTCCTCAATTCCCTCCAAGCCCGAAATGTATTCCGCCAACTCCAATGAACCAAAAGAAGGCTTATCTATAACTACACAACCCTGTACAAAAATCTCTTCCCTAATTTCCCATCCGTGAGTTCCTTTCAGACAATGCGGCACAGGAAGGTTTTTCCCTTCCTGTGTATCCATATAATGTTCTAAATGTGTATCTCTTGTATAAAGTACCGTATTTTTCTCCTTCAGATACTCATCAATTTTTTCTCTTACACACCCCGTAATTGCCACCGCTTCTTTCGTTCCAAGCGCTCCATCAATAAAATCATTCTGCATATCAATCACTACCAGTACTTTCATATCGTCCTCCTTTTTACATACTAAAAAAGGAAAGCCCTTCCAGACCTTCCTTTTCATTCATGAGACATCGGGGATTCGAACCCCGGACAACTTGATTAAAAGTCAAAGGAATGTCTTTTCGTATATTTCCTCTTTTCCTGCAAAACCGCATAAATACGGCATTCTTGAAAACCTATTTCTTCTATTATAATGTATCTTCCTTTATTTTTTCAAGTCTTTGGTAGTCAAATGGTAGTCAAATTACAGCTCACACCAGCTCAAGCGCCACCCTCTCCGTGCTGCTCGTCCATGTCCGGTTGAACTGTTCCGCCCCATTCCCCCGGTACGCTGCTGCCTCCTGTTCTTCTGTCAGGAATGGCCTAAGCTGGCGCACCCGGTGCGATCTGCGCAGCTCATAGATTCCCTTCCGTTCGATCTGCCGGATATTTTCCAACGTACACCCTTCTGCTTCGCCGATCTCTTTCAGGGTCTTTCTCCCCTGATATCTGGCACGCAGCACAGTAGGTATCTGCCCCGGCAGCGCATCCACCATTGGCCAAAGTACAGCGGAAAGTTCCGCCCTATTGACTTCATCCAATACGCCGGATTCTACGTCCGTATCGCCCGGCAGCAGGTCTGCAAGCGTCGTTTCCTGATCTTCCCCGACATATATGTCAAGGCTCGCTGTATCAAGCCTGTGCGCCGCTTCTTTTGCCGTCTGAAGCTCCCGCTTGCTTATCCCAAGATAATAGCAGGCCTCAGCATCTTCCGGCTCCCTGCCGTATCTCTGCGCGTACTGTGACACGAACAGCCGGTATTTCCTTGCCCTCTGGTACAGGTTGATGCCTACAGGCGAATTACGCGCGATATACCGCAGCATGTGCTGCTGAATCCAAAACTTTGCATACGTGAGGAATGATGCTTCTTTCCCCGGTTCGAAGTGCTCCACGGCAGCACACAGCCCAAGGAACCCCTCCTGCATCAGGTCATCATATTCAGATGCCCACTGGTATTTTCTGGCCAGCATAGAAAGAAAGCCCTGGTTCTGCTCCCAAAGCTGCGCCATCAGTTCCCCGTTCCTATCCTCTCCGGCCTGGATCCGGATTACAAGCTGCTCGTTCGTCATGCCGTTACTCCTATTTATTAAAACGCCCCAGGCATCCATACAGAAAGCCCAGGGCATCCATTTTATTCCTGTGTTGCTGTCGGCTGTGCCTGGTAATAGATCGCCTTTTTCTTATTATCCAGCACATGGGCATCGTAAGCAATACGCCCTTCTACCAGAGTACCGCTGATTCCCGGCGGGTCCTGATGAATCTTGTAATCCTCAAGCTTCGTCGGTGCCACGGCAGCACACGGGTGCGCCACCATAAACCCGAAATTCTCAGGCACCCTCTTAGACGATACCTTAATAACGTTCATGCCGTCCAGGTTGGAGATCACGCCTTTCAAGCGCATATCCTCACCGATGTTCGTATTAAGCACGATTTCTTTGCTCTGCTTCATTAACCGGTATACTTCCGGCACAACGAGCAGCACACGCCCTGACTCATTTACCTCTGCATCATCAAGTACAGTTGTTGCCTTAACAATCTCAGAATAGATATTTTCCGCAGTCAATGCCAGCGCAGCAGGCTTTGTTCCAGCCCCGGCGCACATCTCGCCGTATACATAGGCATCCACCTCCGGCACAGCCACCTCCCGGAGCTGCCGCGCGAGTGCTGTTGCTGCTTCAAGCGTTCTGCCTGTTTCGTCGCTGTCAAGCTTGTCGATCACGAAGGTGAAAGAGCGGTCTTTTGTAATAAGCATTGTCTGCGTAGCTGCTGTCAGATTACCGATTGCCCCGTATCTGGAGCCAGTCGCGCCCGATCCGGTTCCGTCCCTGTCGTAATCATTCATTTCAGACGTGCCGATCTTATAGACCTTTACTGTGTGCGCACCTGTCCAACTGAAATCATTGTTCGTTAAAAGTGACTTTTTACTTTCTGCCGCGAATAATTCATCTACATACGGCAGATACTTGGTTACTAATTCTATTGCCATTACTTAATCTCCTATCTTTTTAGCCCCATAGCAGCCCGGATTGCATCCACGCCGGAGCCTGTCCCCCCTGTAGGGCCTACAGCATTAAAAATCGGCTCGCTTGCTTTCCGTGCGTATGGAGTCACTATTTTAATTACTTTGTCAACGGTTGCTTTGTCCATTCCCCGCAGTTCTTCCGCAAACTCTTTCGTCAGTCCCGCCGCATCTGCTGCTTCTCTCGCATACAGTGCATTTTCCCGTTCCTGTAATGCAAGTTCCCGGTCATCCAGGGTTCCGGCTGCCTTTACCCGTGCAAGGCGCTCCTGCACAATGCGGTTCACTTCTTCCTGCGTAAATGTTTTTTCCTGCTGCTGGTTCCCGTTTCCGGTATCTGCTGCTGTATTGTTTCCCTGATTCTGGTTTCCCACAGTATTTGTATTTTCCATATTCGTTTCCCTTTCTCCCGCTTTACGCCCGGTCGGCTACTTATATAGACGGAACAAAACAAAAAGCGCAGGAATAGCTAAAGTCGCGTTTTACGACCTTTACTATTCCCACGCTTTACAGCTTCCGACTGATGCCGGGGTACTCTGTTTGTTCTGCTCTTATTATAGCAAAGAAGCTGATATACTGCAATTACTTTTTCGGTGGCGAAACCATAGAAACAATCATTTTCGCGATCTCCCTGATCTGTTTCTTTTTCCGTCTGGCCTTCCCGCTCTTTATACCGCCCCTCCGGCCTATTTCCCGTCTTTCTTCATGGCTTCTTTGTGACATTGGTATCAAATTATGATCGTTCATTCTCTTGCTTCCTCCCGTTGTTCGCTCACGCTTCACTTACTGTTCATCTGCTTTTTCTCTTACATCACTCTTTCACATTGATATACGCCCGCTTAAAACGCCCGTCCTGCCGCTTTGCCACCTTATACGTAATCCCCAGCGGCATCAGCTGCTTCAATATGCGCTGAAGCTCATGGTTCTGTTCATATGATACTTTGATCTTTACCGCGATATCATCACCTCCTTTTGTGCTGCCGTCCGGTTTCGGTGTTGGCGCACCTACCGGAAGGGCAGCTATTTATGTGTTTCCATTTTGGCAACACCTTTAAATGGGAACAGTTTGCCCCTGTATCGCCGGGGCCTGCGGCTCAGACTTTCATCTATGTAAGGCCGTTTTATCCTGCTGCCTCTCTGTTCTTTGCTCTGCACGAATCAATAACCAGCAGAACCTTCTCTATAAAACATGTATCCTTTAATACCTGCCTGGATTCCTCCATCGTCTCAGTTCTCCACTCCGCATACTCTGTATCATCAAAATCAGATACGATTATAACGATTTTTGCTATATCCGGAATACAGGAAACAAATAAATCTTTTTCCGTCATTTTTTCCTTCCCTTCTGCCGGGAACCATGATAAAATTTTCATGTGCATACATGGCTCCGGCTATGCTTGGCCCTATAGGTATTGGCGTACCTATGGGGCGTTTTTAGTAGTCAGATGATATAATATCCCCGGCAATGCAAAAGCTTCCTGTAGGGGATATGCAGCCAGAAAGGCACGCCGCGTCCTGCTGGATGTGTTCCAATGCTTCAGCAATCCGGTCAAACCGTGCAACCTGCATCAGACCAAGTGCTGCACGATCATTCACATGTACTGACTGTGTTTCAAAAAACTCTTTTAAAAGATCATCACGTGTCATTTTCTCTTTCCGCCTTTCTTCGTCTTCATAAACTGGAACATTTTCGCCTGTATCTTTGCCCGCTCCTGCGGCAGCTCAATGCACCCAAGTTCTGTAATTGTCCTGAATCCCTTATTGCTCCCTTTTTTTGTTTTATTGCTCATGCTGTCCTCCTCTCCGTAGAACCCTCTATACCTCATGACCCAACTGGCACAACCCGCATAAATAAAGGCTTTGTACAGTGCGGTCAAAGTGACCGGACTTATACAACCACATGACTAAACTGCACAAAAAACTATCAGTGCGATCACAGTTAGGTCAGTTTGACCGGACTGTAGAAGTGCCTTAAAATAAGTATTTTTTACAGTTGGGTCAGTTAGTGCGGGGTGGTTACGGTGCTTCTTCTTTTTCTTCAATTTCATTGTCATCATTTTCATGACCTGGTAGATACCACATTGACTGTGCTGGATATCCATACCGTTTGATTATAATTCCAAGCTCTTCCCTTGCTCTCCTCAATGTTTTATCAGGAATTTTCACAGCTTCCGCCAGTTTGTATATCTCTTTCGCTGGCCGTTTCCCTTCCGGCATCTGCTGAATAATGAAATCCTTTGCAGTTTCCAGCGCCGGTGCTGATCTGCTGCGCCCTTTATTCCTGATCGCTGTATAATCGTCCATCGTGAGCGCATTCTCTCCGCAGTAGACTATTCCGCCTTTCGCCGGGTCGATCTGAAACAAAACTGTTTTGCCGCGCTTTGCAAGGCTCGACTTCTCATGTGACATAAATTTTATCTCTTCATCGCCTTCATTGTTCGGAACATTCCCGATCGCCATATAGCTGCGGCTGATACCAACAATATCCGTTGACCCGAGGATCCTTGTAATTGCATCGCCTTTCTGATTCTTATTGAAATGACAGATCAGGACAACAGCCACATCATATTTTTCGGCCAACTCTGCTATATAGTTCAACTTTTCGCGTGTCTGGTTCGGTGCATTCATGTCAACTTTTCCAATGTACGACTGGAACGGGTCGAAAATCATGAGGGCCGGCCGTTTCTCCTGCATAAATTTCTCAATCTCCGGGCTGTCATACGTAAGGGATGCCTTGCCAGTTTCAACAGAAAATACTTTTTTCATATCCGCGCCACATATCCGCATACGTGCTTTTATCGTATCTCCAAGGCCGTCCTCCGTTGTCAGGTAGATTACGTTTTCCGGTGGCACTGGCTCAAAAGGTATGTTATTCATTGAAATACCAAAAAACGGGCGCCCAGTAGACACACACGCAGCGATAAAACAAAGCATGTACGTTTTGCCGGAACCGGGATATGCAGCGCACAAAGTAATCTTCCCGCGTGGGATGTATGGCTGATATAACCAGTTTGTGCTTGTCTCTTCCACGTCCTCCAAGCATACAAGGTCTATCTTATGGACTGGCGTTATTGTTCCATCTGGTTTTGCAGTTACGCGTTTGCCTGGCCTGTCCTCTTCCAGTTCTGCAAGCTGACGGTCTATTTCAGCAATTTCTGCTTCAATAACTGCCTTTTCTTCTGAAGAAAGTCCTTTTTCTTCTCTTTCCACTCTTCCTTTTCACCTTCTTTCCGTATGTATTTTGCTAGTTCCTTTTGCCCTGGGCGGAAATATTCGCAGTATTCCAGGTCAAACTGTTCGTATTCTGCTGCCACTAGGTTTGCTCTCAAGAAGCGGAAAACGTTCGTGTAATTCAGTGCATCATTGACGCGCTGGAACAGTTCCGGCGTCCATCTGTACGCCCTGATCTCCTGCAATATGCCCGCCAGCTCATCCTGTAATGTCATGATGCGCCTGCTGCCTGTTCGCCTTCATTCAAGAACGCGACCAACTTTTCCATGTTGATAAGAACCTTGCGCCCTGCATGAATGTGCACAATCTTACCTTGTAGGCACAGCTTGCGGATATATTCATAGCTTAAGCCTGTCTGACTGCTGGCCTCTTTAATTGTTATCATTGTTGGAATTGTCATTTGCTCCCCCTTTCTCTTTTCTTCACTCATGCCATTGCCCCGGCAATATTGTTATTCTACGAGTTTCTTTAAGTCTACGTTGAGCGCAGCAGCAATCTTCTGCCCGATTTCATCAGAACAGGACTTTCCGCTACGTATGTAGTTGATCGTTGCCCTTGATACACCAGACAGCTCTGCAAGCCGTTTCTGTGTCATATCCTGCCGGGTAAGCTCTGCGACAAACTTTATTCTGTCGATTCTCATTGTTTCGCCTCCTCCTAAATTCAATTAAATTGTATTTCTTCTTTATTTTACATCAATTATTTTGAATTGTCAATTGTAAATTAAATTATATTGAATTTTTTATTTACATTTGTTCAATAATATTGTATTCTAAATTTGAAGGAGGGTTTAATATGCCAGAAAAAAATGTAAATGAAATATTTATTGATAATTTGAAAAAATTATTAGAAGAGAAACATGTAACCGCTCAAGAATTTGCAAAGGCTATTAATGTTAGTCCTTCCACGGTTTCTATGTGGCTTACAAGCAAAAGTCTTCCACGTATGGACTTATTAGATAAGATCGCAGATTATTTTAATATAGATGTTGCCGATCTGTATCTTGCTCCGTCCGAACGAAATGATCTTATTAAAAAAGTGCGTGCTGCAATGGGACTTCCTCCCACTACCTACGCTGTTCATTTTGATGGAGATGAATATACTGAAGCAGAGTTGGAGGAAATAAGGAAATTTGCAGAATTTGTGAAGAGTAAAAGAAAAGAAGAAACAGACTAATCCAAACTAATGCAACACTTTTCAACTCCGAACAGAAGTCATAGAGGACGTGGGTAATATGTACTTTCGCTCATTTTTGAGCAAAAGGGGGTAACAAAATGCGACACCCTTTGCTCATTTCAAATGATGAAAGTCTAACTTGACGCTGATCCGGCAATATCGCCGAGTCGCACCATGACAATATAATATGCTTACCCGGGGAGTCGAAGGGGTGATTATGTCAGCTGCCGGATGCTATAGAAGGGAGCTGGTGCCAATGGTTACATATTCGGATCTGATCCAGTTTGTGATTATGCTTTGCGCTGTAATAACTCTTGTTATTTATTGCACACGTAAAAAATAGCGCCCTCGGTCTGGTAAACTAAGGCGCTATTTTTTAGAACTTTAATTTTACCGGCAGCTAGGTGTACTCTAGCTTTCGGCTCTCTTGTTAAGCATATTATATGACGAAACTGCAAAAAAGTCAACGATATACGAAGATAGAGGAAATTACAAAACAATATAATATGCTTACCCGGGCAGCCGGGAGGGCGTGCATGCCATCCGACCTGAGTCTTGACAGGAGGATGATGCTTGTGAGTACATACGAAGAATTTATGGTTATCTTGACCGTTGGTCTGTTGATCGTTTCAATTCTGAATTTAAAAAACAAGTAAGCCGCCCTGATCTTTGGCGAGTCCAGGCGGCTTACTTATTGTAACTGTTAATTGATTTCGCCGGGTCGGATAGGCTTCATCTATCTTCCGGCTGTCTTGTTAAGCATATTATAAGACAATTCAAGAAGAAAGTCAACGATATACGAAAATACACGAATATAATGAATTAAGCTATGACATAGTTATTTTCTTCATTCATGCCATTGCCCCGGCAAGATAGGAGGAAAAAACAATATGGCAAGTATAAGAAAAAGAGGAAATACATATCAGATCACTGTCAGTAATGGCCGTGATCCGCTTGGAAGAAAGCTTGTAGAGACTGCAACGTTTGTTCCTGATCAGAACAGAACTGAAAAACAGAACCAGAAGGCCCTTGAGAAATTCATCTTTGAATTTGAGGAAAAAGTGCGATCTGGAAAATATCTTGACGGGGAAAAGGTTTCATTCCAGCAATTTGCTGACACATGGATCGCAGACTACGCCATGCAGCAGCTGGAGCTCACCACCGTCGATATTTACAAGCTGCTTCTGAAAGTACACATACTGCCAGAGATTGGAAATATCAAGCTGGCACGTATCCAGCCGGTACATCTGAATAAGCTGTATAACGCCATGCTGCAAAGCAGGAAGGACGGGAAGCCGGGAGGATATTCACCAACCACAATCAAACGCGTCCATGCCCTGATCAGCAGCATATTAAGCACAGCAGTAAAATGGAATATACTTCTTGAGAACCCCTGTGACCGCGTCAGGCCGCCAAAACAGGAACGCAATATGTCAGACGTGAAGTTCTTTACCCTTGAGCAGTGCAACGCGTTCCTTGAGGCAATAGACACACAGCTCGCCGATGGAAAGATATTACTGCAACATAAAGTATTTTTTCACCTGGCATTGTTCTGCGGACTCAGACGCGGCGAACTGATCGCGCTGGAATGGTCTGACTTCGATTTCAATAACAATACTGTCAGCATCACCAAAAGTACGGGAATCGTAGACGGGAACCCGATCACAAAGCCCCCAAAGAACAAAACCTCTGTCCGAACCGTTACCATGCCCCAGAGCGTGACTGTTCTCCTGCGGCAATACAAGGCAGAGCAGCAGCGCATCCGGTTAAGTCTTGGCACCTACTGGAAAGGGTCAAATTACGTATTCGTACAGACAGACGGTAAACAAATGTACCCTTCAACGCCTTACCACGTATTTAAGGATGTACTGCACAGATACAACCAGAATCTACCGGATGGATCAGAAGCACTCCCGGACATTCCATTGCATGGACTCCGCCACACATCGGCCACGCTGCTGATCAGCCAGAATATTGACGTCCGTACTGTGTCCGGTAGGCTAGGGCACGCACAGACAAGCACCACTATGAACATATATGCGCACAGCCTCCAGAAGATGGATGAAAAAGCAGCAGATACACTTGACAATATACTTACAAAGAAAGCATAAGTCTTTGGTAGTCAAATGGTAGTCAACCACGAAAAAAGCACCCCGTTATGAGGTGCTTTACTTTTGCGAAAACCCTTTATTTATACGGCTTTGCGAGTCATGAGACATCGGGGATTCGAACCCCGGACAACTTGATTAAAAGTCAAGTGCTCTACCGACTGAGCTAATATCCCATCTGTTTATTATAAACAGAATGCCCAGAACCGGAATCGAACCAGTGACACGAGGATTTTCAGTCCTCTGCTCTACCAACTGAGCTATCTGGGCATATTATCTTACAGTAAAAAATACTGAGTTGCGGGAGTAGGATTTGAACCTACGACCTTCGGGTTATGAGCCCGACGAGCTTCCAGACTGCTCCATCCCGCGATATTTAATTGTTTTCACTATAGGAATCTAGTGAGTGGATGGGGAAGGATTCGAACCTTCGAAGTCGTCGACAACAGATTTACAGTCTGCCCCCTTTGGCCGCTCGGGAACCCATCCATATAATTTATAAGCCGATGATCGGACTCGAACCGATAACCTGCTGATTACAAATCAGCTGCTCTGCCAATTGAGCCACATCGGCATTTTGTTTTGCCAACCATTCGGCAAATGATTGAAACTGGGGCCTATAGGGCTCGAACCTATGACCCTCTGCTTGTAAGGCAGATGCTCTCCCAGCTGAGCTAAGACCCCATATTCTTCAATCAACGACCCAGAAGAGACTCGAACTCTCGACCTCCGCCGTGACAGGGCGGCGCTCTAACCAACTGAGCCACTGGGCCACAAAAGTATATCTTTCAACATACCTTCAAAACCACATACAGGATACTATATCTTTCCGTTTTTTGCAAGTCCTTTTTTCTCTTTTCTTTCTAACCCTTCCGTTTTCGCTTCGAAAGTCTTCTTCTTCCTTTCTCCACGCTTGGATAAGCTTGCGACCTATTAGTAGCAGTCAGCTCCATGCATTACTGCACTTCCACCTCTGCCCTATCTACCTCGTGTTCTTCAAGGGGTCTTGGGATATCTCATCTTGAGGGGGGCTTCACGCTTAGATGCCTTCAGCGTTTATCCCTTCCCGACTTGGCTACCCGGCCATGCCTTTGGTAAAACAACCGGTACACCAGAGGTCAGTCCACCCCGGTCCTCTCGTACTAAGGGCAGCTCCTCTCAAATATCCTACGCCCGCGCCGGATAGGGACCGAACTGTCTCACGACGTTCTGAACCCAGCTCGCGTACCGCTTTAATGGGCGAACAGCCCAACCCTTGGGACCTACTACAGCCCCAGGATGCGATGAGCCGACATCGAGGTGCCAAACCACTCCGTCGATGTGAACTCTTGGGAGTGATAAGCCTGTTATCCCCAGGGTAGCTTTTATCCGTTGAGCGATGGCATTCCCACTTAATACCACCGGATCACTAAGCCCTACTTTCGTACCTGCTCCACCCGTCGGTGTCGCAGTCAAGCTCCCTTCTGCCTTTGCACTCTTCGAATGGTTTCCAACCATTCTGAGGGAACCTTTGGGCGCCTCCGATACCCTTTCGGAGGCGACCGCCCCAGTCAAACTCCCCGCCAGACATTGTCCCCCAACCGGTTCACGGTTGCAGGTTAGAAACCCAATAACGCAAGGGTGGTATCCCAACAGCGGCTCCATGGAAACTGGCGTTCCCACTTCTTCGCCTCCCACCTATCCTGTACATGCATTACCGGATCCCAGTGTCAAGCTGGAGTAAAGCTCCATGGGGTCTTTCCGTCCTGGCGCAGGTAACCAGCATCTTCACTGGTACTTCAATTTCACCGGATGCATTGTCGAGACAGCGCCCAAATCATTACGCCTTTCGTGCGGGTCGGAACTTACCCGACAAGGAATTTCGCTACCTTAGGACCGTTATAGTTACGGCCGCCGTTTACTGGGGCTTAAATTCAAACCTTCGCGTTGCCGCTAAGCTCTCCTCTTAACCTTCCAGCACCGGGCAGGCGTCAGCCCATATACTTCACCTTTCGGTTTTGCATAGACCTGTGTTTTTGCTAAACAGTTGCTTGGGCCAATTCTCTGCGGCCTGGTCTCCCAGGCACCCCTTCTCCCGAAGTTACGGGGTCATTTTGCCGAGTTCCTTAACAATGCTTCTTCCGTCGGCCTTAGGATTCTCTCCTCATCCACCTGTGTCGGTTTATGGTACGGGTACGATATAAGCAATAGCGGCTTTTCTTGGCACATGGCTCACATGCTTCCCTACTTGTATTCGGTCCGCCTCACGTCTTTGCCTTATGCGGGGGTTTTTCCTCCCGCACAGCTCCTTCGCTTGCACGCAGCTTTCCATTCTGCGCCCATGCTCTCCACATGCGTCCCCACAGTTCTGTTATACCGTAGTACAGGAATCTCAACCTGTTGTCCATCGACTACGCCTTTCGGCCTCGCCTTAGGTCCCGACTTACCCAGAGCAGATCAGCTTTACTCTGGAAACCTTGGATATTCGGCCGGAAGGATTCTCACCTTCCTCTCGCTACTCATTCCGGCATTCTCTCTTCCATACGCTCCACAGCTCCTTTCGGTACTGCTTCTTCGTGTATGCAATGCTCCTCTACCAATCCTTGCGGATTCCTCAGCTTCGGTGTCGTGTTTTAGCCCCGGACATTTTCGGCGCAGGACCTCTCGACCAGTGAGCTATTACGCACTCTTTGAATGTATGGCTGCTTCTGAGCCAACATCCTGGTTGTCTTCGAAATCCCACATCCTTTTCCACTTAACACGCACTTTGGGACCTTAGCTGGAGGTCTGGGCTCTTTCCCTTTTGACTACCCAACTTATCTCGTGTAGTCTGACTCCCGTACATCATCTATATGGCATTCGGAGTTTGATATTCTTCGGTAAGCTTTGACGCCCCCTAGGAAATTCAGTGCTCTACCTCCACTAGACTAATACGAGGCTAGCCCTAAAGCTATTTCGAGGAGAACCAGCTATCTCCGGGTTCGATTGGAATTTCTCCCCTACCCACACCTCATCGCCACCCTTTTCAACGGATGTGCGTTCGGTCCTCCACTACCTCTTACGGCAGCTTCAACCTGGACATGGGTAGATCACCCGGTTTCGGGTCTGCATCCACTGACTTTACGCCCTATTAAGACTTGGTTTCCCTCCGGCTCCTCACTTTCCGTGATTAACCTCGCCAGTGATCGCAACTCGCCGGACCGTTCTACAAAAAGTACGCGGTCCTACCTTAACGTAGTTCCACAGCTTGTAAACACAGGGTTTCAGGTTCTCTTTCACTCCCCTCCCGGGGTTCTTTTCACCTTTCCTTCACAGTACTATGCGCTATCGGTCACTAAGTAGTATTTAGCCTTACGGGGTGGTCCCCGCTTGTTCCCACAAGGTTCCACGTGTCTCGTGGTACTCTGGATCCCGCCATGCTTCCTTTCGTTTCGGGTACGGGTCTTTCACCCTCTTTGGATGGCTTTCCCAAAACCATTCCCCTACAATCAGAAGATCAATTATGCGGTCCGAACCCCAGGGTGCACGCACCCTGGTTTGGGCTCTTCCGGTTTCGCTCGCCGCTACTCCCGGAATCGATGTTTCTTTCTCTTCCTCCGGCTACTTAGATGTTTCAGTTCACCGGGTTCCCCTCCATACGTTATGGATTGGCGTATGGATACTGGAGCTTTCCTCCAGTGGGTTTCCCCATTCAGATATCTCCGGATCTATGGATATTTGCTCCTCCCCGAAGCTTTTCGCAGCTTATCACGTCTTTCATCGGCTCTTAGTGCCAAGGCATCCACCCTGCGCTCTTATTCGCTTAACCTGTAAATCGCGGAGAAAACACAGTTCTCGAGGTGTTTTCGTCGCTTTCTACTTTCTCACATATATAGCGTTATATGTGTGGTTGGGTTGTTTTTCTGAGTTTTCTCTCCGCAGCCTTCCCCTTTCGGTTCCTGCTGCTTTACTTGCTTGTTTCTAAGCTCAGGTTTCCCTGAACTTATCCTCGGATGTCTTGTGATGAATTCTTTCTTGTTCCATCCATTTATGATCTATAAATGTTTGTTCAATCAGATTCATCGGATATTTTTTCTGTATGCGGTTTTCAAGGTACGTTTCTGACTGAATGTTTTATCAGCCATTTAAAACCAAAACTATTTTTGATTTTAAATCACTGGTAAAACCAGTTATCGAAACAGCACTTCCCTGCTGATTGGGTTAGCATATCGCTTTTCACAGACGTGGTATTCATCCCACTGTCATTGGATACGCCGGTATATATATCAAACAGGATTCCTCCCGTTTTTTCTTTTTTTAATCTGGCAGCCACCTACTCTCCCACACCGTCTCCAGTGCAGTACCATCGGCCGCTTAGGTCTTAACCATCGTGTTCGGGATGGGTACGGGTGTTTCCCCTAAGCGCATCGCCACCAGAAGCATTGAGCACTTATTGAGTGCAAGTTTTGCGCCGCACGAATTTAGTGCGAAAGCTGTTCGTTGCAACTTGGCGAGGTCTTTTCGAGCCTAGTACAATCGAACTCCCTTGTCTCCCTTAATAACTCAACAGTGATACAACCTTTACTTCTCGATTCTTCCTTAGAAAGGAGGTGATCCAGCCGCACCTTCCGATACGGCTACCTTGTTACGACTTCACCCCAGTTACCAGTCCCGCCTTCGGCAGCTCCCTCCTTGCGGTTGGGTCACTGACTTCGGGCGTTACCGACTCCCATGGTGTGACGGGCGGTGTGTACAAGACCCGGGAACGTATTCACCGCGACATTCTGATTCGCGATTACTAGCGATTCCAGCTTCGTGCAGTCGAGTTGCAGACTGCAGTCCGAACTGGGACGTTATTTTTGGGATTTGCTCCCCCTCGCAGGCTCGCTTCCCTTTGTTTACGCCATTGTAGCACGTGTGTAGCCCAAATCATAAGGGGCATGATGATTTGACGTCATCCCCACCTTCCTCCAGGTTATCCCTGGCAGTCTCTCCAGAGTGCCCACCTTAAATGCTGGCTACTGAAGATAAGGGTTGCGCTCGTTGCGGGACTTAACCCAACATCTCACGACACGAGCTGACGACAACCATGCACCACCTGTCTCCTCTGTCCCGAAGGAAGGACGACGTTACTCGTCTGTCAGAGGGATGTCAAGACTTGGTAAGGTTCTTCGCGTTGCTTCGAATTAAACCACATGCTCCACCGCTTGTGCGGGTCCCCGTCAATTCCTTTGAGTTTCATTCTTGCGAACGTACTCCCCAGGTGGAATACTTATTGCGTTTGCTGCGGCACCGAAGAGCTTTGCTCCCCAACACCTAGTATTCATCGTTTACCGCGTGGACTACCAGGGTATCTAATCCTGTTTGCTCCCCACGCTTTCGAGCCTCAACGTCAGTTACCGTCCAGTAAGCCGCCTTCGCCACTGGTGTTCCTCCTAATATCTACGCATTTCACCGCTACACTAGGAATTCCGCTTACCTCTCCGGCACTCAAGATTTACAGTTTCCAATGCAGTCCAGGGGTTGAGCCCCCGCCTTTCACATCAGACTTGCACATCCGTCTACGCTCCCTTTACACCCAGTAATTCCGGATAACGCTTGCTCCATACGTATTACCGCGGCTGCTGGCACGTATTTAGCCGGAGCTTCTTAGTCAGGTACCGTCATTTTCTTCCCTGCTGATAGAGCTTTACATACCGAAATACTTCTTCGCTCACGCGGCGTCGCTGCATCAGGCTTGCGCCCATTGTGCAATATTCCCCACTGCTGCCTCCCGTAGGAGTTTGGGCCGTGTCTCAGTCCCAATGTGGCCGGTCACCCTCTCAGGTCGGCTATGGATCGTCGGCTTGGTGAGCCGTTACCTCACCAACTACCTAATCCAACGCGGGCCCATCTTACACCACCGGAGTTTTTCACACAGAAACATGCGTTCCCGTGCGCTTATGCGGTATTAGCAGTCATTTCTAACTGTTGTCCCCCTGTGTAAGGCAGGTTGCCCACGCGTTACTCACCCGTCCGCCACTCAGTCATTTTAAAATCCACCCGAAAGTCTCATTTAAAATACTTCGTTCGACTTGCATGTGTTAAGCACGCCGCCAGCGTTCATCCTGAGCCAGGATCAAACTCTCTAATAAAGTGTTGTTCAATCCGGTCAGATAACGTCTTGGCTATCTTTCCTTTTACTGTTTTTAAAGGTCAGTTCCTTAGAAAAAAATCTCTTAGAATCTTTTCAAGGTTGTCTCACTGTTCAGTTATCAAGGTGCTTCTTGATCGTTTTTCCTGATGATTTATCAGTTTTTCAATCTGTGACTTTTCGTCTTTTCTGTTGTCTCTCTACCGGAGCAACTCTGATATCATATCATGTCTTTTTCGGTTTGTCAACAACTTTTTTTAACTTTTTTTGACCTTTTTTAACTTTTTATTCTCTTCAGAATAAAACGGAGAAAGAGGGATTTGAACCCTCGCGCCGCGTTAACGACCTACACCCTTAGCAGGGGCGCCTCTTCAGCCTCTTGAGTATTTCTCCATAATTAATTTAAGTCAGCACTCATAGCGCATTTATTATTATATCTATGAAGTATTGTTTTGTCAATAATTATTTATATATTTCTTGTTTTATTTTCCTGTTTTTTCATGTACTCTATATATTGTGCAAGCTCAATTCAAACGATACTAAACCTATTCCCTCTTCGTCTATATCAACTTTTAATTTTACGTTCTAAGCCCTTATAAGACAAAATTATCTCTTTGATTTCTATTCTATTTCCGTCTCAGAATAAAGGGATCTAAGATTATTTAATTTAAAATAGCTTTAAATATTAACAGATTTATCTGCTTCATTTCCATCATTTAAAAGCAATATTCTGCTCTCAAACCAATTTTCTCCTCCATTTAGTTTCATCACTCCCTGATACTGTTCTACAATATTTTGAATAATCTTCATTCCATATCCATGGAAATCTCCATCTTCTTTATCGGTCAGCAAATCTGGATTGTTTTGCAGAATATTTGCATATGTACTGTTACGGATAATAATTTTTATATAACCTCTCCGATTTTCAAGTTCCAGTTTTACCCATTTTTCCTGCGCTTTTTCAGCTGCTTCAATTGCATTGTCACACAGATTCATTAAAATTACGCCCAGATCATACGATGAAATTTCTTTTAAACTGCATGTGCCTATCCAAATATCAAATGCAATATTACTTTTTATTGCTTTTGTTCTTTTTATATTCAGTATTACATTTAAAATATGGTCTTCCATATATGTTTTGCCATAATCCAACTTTTGCTGGATCTTATGGAGCTCGCTCAAATAGTTTTGTAAAGAAGTGTAATCCTTCTCCTGTATAAGCGCATCAATACAAAAAAGATGCGCTTTATAATCATGTTTAAATTCTTTTAAAGAGTGATCCACGTCAAGAATCTGACCGACATACTCTTTTTGCATATCAATAAAATTTCTTTGCAGCACGGCAATGTTGGTCTTTTCAATATTATCTTCCATCAAATTTAACGCATAGTAAAGAAGCAGCGGAACAGCAACACAAAAGGCATCCAGCGCAATTTCTATATTAAATGCCTGATGTTTTCTGTCAAAACAAAAAATCATCCATATTTCCAGTACAGAAATAATACCAAGAAAATACCAGGATTTTCCCTGCAGATATTCACTCGCTTTCACCCTGTGCTGAAGCAACATTTTCAGAGCTATTAAAAGACATATCTTCATAAAAAGTCTTCGAAAAATATAAACGAGCAACAGTTCCGTATAACACGCTTCTCTTATCCCGATATACGCATGGCAAAGTGTTACAGATAAATTTTCAAGAGCAAATAAAACCGCAGAAAATAAAATAATCAGGACAAATTTTATTTTCAAATCTCCTTTGCAAAATACAATAGTATAAATAAAAGGCACAAGGACGACACTTCCCATCCAAGCATATATATTATTATCTGTCACCGCATCACAAACAATAGCTGATAATAACATCACTGCCGTACCCGGAAGCCAAAGTCTTTCAAAATCATACCTTTTAGGGCTGAACATAGAGTGAATAAAATACATGAATAAAAAACTTTCCAGAAACTGCCCCAGTATATTTATAAGAATAAAACCGATATCCTGATGTCTTAATAATTCACTCATAAATACCTCTCATTCCAGAAGATATCTTGAAAGTTCCCGTTTCAGCTCAGTCGCTTTTCCTCTGCCGAGCGGAAGTTCTTTTCTGTTCACCAAAATTACCCTATCGCATCGTACCGCATATACTTTCCTCATATTAACCAGAAAAGACTTATGACATCGCCGAAAATTAATCTGTTCTAATTTCTTTTGCTGTTCTTTCAAAGAACTCCTGATTAATCTTTCTCCATTTTCCGTAAACACCTGAACATATTTATCTTTTGCTTCCAGATATAGTACTTTATTTACGTCTGTTACAAATTCATATCCCGTCTCATCCGTTATAATAATCCGCCTGTACTTTTCTCTTTCTCTGATCACTTCTTTTATTTCACGCACCACTTTGCAAAGATCACTTTCTAAAAACATTTTCCTTACAAATGAAAAAGGATGAACGCGAAAACTTTCAAATACGAACTCCTCTCTGCCGGAAACAAAAATCAATAATGCTTCCGGACTTTTTTTCTTTATTTCCTCCGCTAAGTCAATCCCGTTTCTTTCCGGCATATCAATATCCAAAAAAAACACGGTAATTTCCTGCTTGTCCATGATTTCAAATATCTGAAAAGCAGATGTACAGGAAAAAAAAACTGTTTCTATATTTGCATTATGGAAAAAATGCTTTAATTCTTTTACTACTCTCTGTACCGCAGTTATCTCATCGTCACAGACAATAATCCGTACTGTTGTTTCCATAATATTACCCTCGTAACATTTGCCATACTATTTACAGTATTTAATTATATCACAAACAGTGCAACAAATAAAACCTGCTGCACTGTTTCAGAATATGTTTTACTCAAAACGCAAGCGTCCCCACAGACTCGGATTCTTATCAATTTCTCTTGTCCCACACCAACTCATCTGTACGCTGCCCTGTGTATTCGGGAATGGATAATCATTATCTGTGATACAAATATCAAAATTTACTGTGTCACCAGCAATAGGCAAGTATGTTTCCATATACTCATTAGAAAAGTTTGACCATGGAATTGCCAGTTCCAGAAGAAATCCATCTCCTGTCATAGTATAGCCTTTTTCATATCCCTCTAAAACCTGGAGACTGTCTTCCATTCCCTGAGAGGTAAATCGCCCCAGCTTTGACCGGTCAATCATTGAACGATCAAATGCTGTATACCAATTTTGATTGTCCATCATCAGGTAAACTAAAAAATCATTTGTATCATATTCTGTCCGGTTCGGATCTGCATCCGGATTTGTTGAAATATAAACTTTAAAGTTATCCTCCATATTATGCTCAAGCAGACCTACAGCGCCAAAGGGAGATGCCTCTTTTACCTCTGCTGCCAGATATAGTTTTTCTTCATCCCACATGACATAAATGCTGCAACTGACATCATTCTCTCCCATCCAGAAATCCTCACCACGAATGATCTGGGACGCATCTTCAATTTTAATTGGTGAAGACAGATTCCAGTCATCCAATGTTCCATCTATACTGACCGGATTCTCTGCCCGGTATGCTGTTGCCATTTTCTCTTCTGCAAATGCACTGACAGAAACTATGCCCAAACATGTTATCAAAAGTCCTGCCCCTATAATTGCTTTTTTCATAATTCTCATTCCTTTTCTATTTTTTATTTATATAAGAAATTAAAAAGTATCGTTTGTACAATTTCATGATATAAAAACAGACGCTGCTGTTCCAGCAGCGCCCATAAAACAAGAAAGAATTATTCAACAATAATTGTTTCGCTCATATCGCCGACTGTAATCGTATGCTCGCCTGCTTCTAACGTTAGTGCAACCGTAATCACACGGAATTGATCCTGATCAAGAGCTACAAACTTCTCAGCCGCAATCTTATCGCCGTCCATCACCTGAACAGTCACATGACCGTCTCCTCCATTGTTCTGTGCCACAAAACAGATTTCAAATGGAACACCGGCTTTCTGATTTGCAATAGCTGCCGCTTTTCCTAAATTGATTCCCCTTTTCGACGTAGCCTCAACATCTATTACTGTCTGCGGTACTGTCAGTAAACTGAGTTCGATTGCTGCAGGATTATGGTAGCTCATTCCATAATTCGTTGTCCAAAGAACGTCTCCAAGATTATTCGGCATGTCTATTGTCGGATTTTTCTTTGCCATCATTGCCATATACAGACGTGTTTGAGCATCTACTCCAATATCATTCTGCAGTTCTCCCCAGGACAACGTATAAGCATCTGCATCATATGCTGTCTCATATACAGTGCTTCCCATAGGTTCCTTTTCTCCAAACAACATGGATGCTGTCACTTCCGGCGCTGCATAACGGTAAAAACTTCCTACAGATGAACCATGGTCCGGTGTATTACTGTAAGTCTGCATCAGAATTGCATCAGAATTTTCTACCTCTTCCAGCCCTGGCTCCGTATCAACAGTACCCTCAAATACAAGAACAATCGGTTTGCCTGCTGCCTGTGCGTCCTCTACCATATAGTAATAATTATCATCAATGATTGTTACATGGAATACACATACATCTGCTTCTTCCATTGTTGCAACAACGGTACCATAAAGACCGAGCGCCTGCATATCACTTTCTTTTATCTCTTCTGTTGTTCCATCCACATATACTTTTGTATCATTTGCGAGCGGAAGAATATTATTTTCATTTTTCAGCAAAATAGTGGATTCTACCATCAGCTGTTCTTCCATTTCCGTAATTTCACTGCGGCGTGCAAGATTAATATCATTATTATTCAATACTGCAAACGGCTCTTTCTGATATTCCTCAGAACCGATCAGAGCAACTGCCTCTTCCCAGTCGGAATATGGATCTTCAAAAATTCCAAGTTCGAATTTATTTCTCAGTACACGTGCGACATGCTCATTCAAATCTTCTTGCGTAACAAGGCCTTCCTTTACAGCTTCAGTAATTACATCTGGGAAAGCACGCCACTTAATATCTTCTGAATATTTGCTGAGATCATCTCCGAGAACCGGTCCAACGCAGCTGAACATATCAACTCCTGCATTCAGAATCATTGCGTAACGCTCTTCTACTGATAAGGTAGAAATATCCACACCGTCAGATGTAACACCTGTCATTTCCATAAGCTTGTTAATATCCAGCGGCCAGTCCAGGCAGACAACTCCGTTGTATCCGAGATCCTTACGGAGGATATCATATGTATCTTTGTCCATATACCCCTGTACGCCCGGTGTGATGCCTTCATTGTTGTTTGTCATAATATAATGTGTACCAGCATCTACGACTGCCTTCCATCCTACCATCCAGCTGTCAAGCAGATTGGCCGGAGATTTCGCATTTACATAAGCGTTGCGGCCTCCACGGGCGATAAAATGCTTGGAATGCGCACTCCATCCGTTATCCTGATAAGCTTTTGTTTCGATTGCAGACATTTTTGCAATATAATTTGGATTATCACCATAAAAACTTCCGATTTCATTTCCATATCCATGGAAAACCTGATGATAGCCAAGTGCCGCTGATTCCTTTGAATACTCGGAAACCAGATTGTAAAGAAGCTCCTCATTATGCGCAATGCCAAACGCATAATGCGGCATATCAATCATGCCGCCCCATGTATTGTAAGAACGGTCACCAGAAAATACAGCCGGAATACCAAGGCGTGATTCCTCTGCAATACCCTGGATTGAATTAAACAGGCCAAGCTGATCCTTCGGATTTCCTGTCAAGGCTCCGATAAAAGTTGTTACTTTCGCTTCCTGGATCTGATAAGCCATAGGAACTACCTTTGTTCCGCTGACTTCAACAACCGTATCTGTTGAATACAGGCAGGTTTCAGGGTCATCTACATATGGGATTCCATGAACAGACACATTGGATCGTTCTTCCACATCATTCGCCAGATCTGTAACGGTACTGCCATTGCTTCCAAAAATACAGGAAAATACCAGCGTTCCCGCTTTTTCCTCATCCGTCATTTGTGAGATAAGATCCTGAACACGCGTTTCCAGATCAAGTCTCCAGTCCTCATAAATATCTAATTCTCCATCCTTATCCAAATCCCGAAAATACAGATTATCTGTCTTCAGAAAACCTTCTTTCCTCTTGTTACTCAAACGAATCTGCTCTCCGTTTGCTTCTACATAATAAAAATCAGATGCACTGTACTGAATATCAGATTCTTCTCCTGCAAATACCGGAACAGCAAATGCATTTATTGCCATAGCTGTTGAGAGTAATACAGCAAGTTTTTTCATAGCATTGACCCCTTTCCACAAAAAATGATAGTTTTGTAAATAACTTTTGATTTTTTTCGGAAATTTTGCGCAAATATTTCTAAATCAGGTTATTCTTTTATACATAATTATAGTAACATTCACCAATATTCTTCTGCAAGTGCTATGTCGGCAAGTGCATTTTTTCGTCGTGAACTACAAATTTTATAAATTCTCATTCCTCAATAATGAATCAGTGCCATAAAAAAAATGCAAAAAAGCACTGCTCCACAAAATAATAACCTTTTCGTGGAGCAGCGCATTTGCTTTTCGCTGTACTAGTTTGTAATTGTCAGCTCTGTCTCTTTATCAAATACATGAATCTTATCAACATCAAGTGCAAATTTCACAACATCGCCTGTTCTTGCAGCTGTGCGCGGATTTACTCTTGCGGTGAAATTGCTGCCGGATACCGTGAAATACAGATATACTTCGGCACCAAGAAGCTCATATACCTCAATCTTTGCTTCCAATGTTGAATCACCAGCTTTTGCAAGTGCATCTTCATCATCGTGCAGATCCTCCGGACGGATACCCATGATAACATTTTTCCCGTTGTATCCTCCGTCAATCAGTTTTTTCGCCTTTGTCTGCGGAAGTTTAATCTTTGTGTTTTCCACTTTCAGATACGCGTCGCTGCCCTGAACCTCAACAACAGCATCTACCATATTCATCTGCGGGGAACCGATAAATCCTGCCACAAAAAGATTGCCCGGTGCATTGTAAAGGTTCTGAGGTGTATCTACCTGCTGAACAACACCATCTTTCATAACAACAATTCTCGTACCAAGCGTCATAGCCTCTGTCTGGTCATGTGTTACGTAAATAATCGTAGCTCCAAGTCTCTGATGCAGCTTAGAAATCTCCGTTCTCATCTGTACACGAAGTTTTGCATCCAAATTGGACAGTGGTTCGTCCATCAGGAATACCTTCGGCTCACGCACGATAGCACGGCCCATGGCAACACGCTGTCTCTGTCCGCCGGAAAGAGCCTTCGGCTTACGATCAAGCAACTTCTCAAGATCAAGAATCTTTGCTGCTTCTCTTACCATTTTATCAATCTGATCCTTCGGAACTTTTCTCAGCTTAAGGCTGAATGCCATATTATCGTATACAGTCATATGCGGATACAGTGCGTAGCTCTGGAATACCATCGCAATATCTCTGTCTTTCGGCTCTACATCGTTTACTACTCTGTCGCCGATCTTCAGTGTACCATTTGTAATTTCTTCCAGACCTGCAATCATACGAAGTGTTGTAGATTTTCCACATCCGGACGGTCCTACAAAAATAATAAATTCTTTATCTGCGATTTCAAGATTGAAATCCTTTACTGCTTCAAAGCCGTTTGGGTATGTCTTATTAATATGAGACAGTGATAAACTTGCCATGATAAAATCCTCCTGACTGTAATTTCTGATTGTAATTCTTACTTTGAAATGCAATACTGCTATTGTCGTTTCTGAAATGTTTCGCTAGAACTACTCCATTCAAGTGATGACATGAGTATAGCTGAATTTTTCTTTTCCGGCTATACCACAACTGTACAAACTTTTTTTAAATTCCTTGGCAGTTCTGTGTATGAAAGTAAACCAAATATTCAATTCCTGTCACAATGACGAAAATTTCAGTTTTTCCTGTACATCTTGACGAAGGCTTGTTTTTTATTCGATCATTCGGTATACTATACTCTGCCTCTGATGATACTGAATATGATACGCAAACAAAACATCTCAGGTAAAAAGAAAGGAGGAATCTGACATGAATTATATTGTCCTGGATCTGGAATGGAATCAGTGTCCTACTGGGAAATCAAATGAAATAACAAATCTTCCTTTTGAAATTATAGAAATTGGCGCTGTAAAATTAAACGATGCTTTACAGGAAACTGATCAGTTCCGTGAAATTGTAAAACCACAGGTATACAAAAAATTACATTTCCGTACAAAAGAGATTGTCTCTTTGCGCTCTATTGATTTTGAATCAGCCAGATATTTTCCGGAAATTATCACAGACTTTCTTGCCTGGTGCGGAGATCAGCCTGCCTTTTGTACCTGGGGCCCTGCTGATTTAATGGAATTGCAGAGAAATTTGGCTTATCATAAGATTCCTTCGCCGTTTCCTTTTCCTTTTCTTTATTACGATATACAGAAAATATTCAGTATCGTTTATGAAGACCGGAAAACAAGACGCTCACTGGAATACGCCATTGACTTTTTGAAGTTTCCAAAAGACATTGCTTTTCACAGTGCCCTGAGTGATGCCCTTTATACGTCGCTCATTATGCAGCATCTTACTCCTAAACAGATTGCAGAGAACTCTTCGGTCGATTATTATCGTACTCCAGCAAGACGGCGTCAGGAAATCCATCTTACCTACAGTACGTATGTGAAATATGTGTCGAAACCTTTTGAATCGAAATCTCAGGCCATGAAGGATCGTATTGTATCGGCTACCACCTGCTATCTTTGCCAGAAAAATGTTCCAAAAAAAATGCGATGGTTTCCGATCGGCAGTAATAATTACTGTGCTCTGGCCTTTTGTCCGGTTCACGGATATCTGAAAAGCAAAATCCGGATGCGTCAAAATAAAGATGAAAAATATTACGCGATCAAAACAACAAAATTAATTTCTGAGGAAGATGCTTTTGCCATTCGGGAAAAGAGAAAAATCCAGAAAGTAAAGAAAAAACTTCATAAGCAAATTTAACTTGTTATCTTTCCATCTGTTGTAGTTCGTTGCATAATAAAAACAGATCAGAAAAACAGCACCCACACTTTTCGTTTTGTTTTTCTGATCTGTTATTTTTTTATTTTGTTCGTTTAAAATTTGCTACGAGCTCTTCCATTTCCTTTAACAGACACTCCACCTTACCAAAGTAAGCGTCGTTATTCAGCGGATTATCCATCTCATTACTGATATCATCCAGAACTTTTTTCAGCTCTTCAATTCGCTTTTTGCCATTTCCGTTTTTGTAAAGGATATAACGGCTCCGCTCATTCTCCTCCGGTGTCATTTTGCGGAGATAAACCTCCACATTTGGCTTCTCACCAATATAACGGTACGTGATGGAAGGAGAAGCATGATTAAGAAGATTCTGCAAATAATAAATATCTCCTGTGGACTTGTAGTAGCGCCATGCAAAGGTCTTTCTCATCGTCTGCGCGCCGATCGAAGTAAGCCCCATGCTCTTTCCCGCACTTTTTAACGCGCGGTATGCCTGTTCTCGTGAGAGTGCTGCCGGTGAACTGGCATGTCCAAGAATCAAATATGCATCCGGATCTTTGCCTTCTGTATATTGATTGATAATTTCCTTTAAATCAGCGGGAATCAGAAATGTTCTCTTGATATTTTTTGTCCCGATATTTGCTTCAATGCTGTCTTTTCCCCTGATATCTTTATTTTTAAATTTCAAAATCTCCTGAAGCTGAAGACCGGTCCCCACTCCGATTTCAAACATAATATAATATTTGTCATCCATCTCCCGCAGCTTCGCTTTGAACTTTTCTAATGTTTCATCGTCTTTGATTGGCGCAACCCAGTTCATACTTTATCCGTCCCTTCCTTAACTATTTATACTATCCCTTATCTTTTTCTGCCAGTCTTTCCTGGCGTTCCCTTTCAAGCTCATCCAAAAGACGTTCCGTCTCATGAGCTTTTTCGTCCATAATACGGGCCTCCTCGGCAGCCCTTTCTGCCTCAGCCCTGGCAAGTTCCTCCTGCTCCCTGTGCAGGCGTTCCTGCTCCATAACCGCACGAAGCTCAGCTTCAATTTCCGCAGTCGTCATTCGTTCGATTTCCTCTTCGCGTTTTCTCCTTTCTTCCTCTTCCTGTCTTCTGCGCCTTTTTATTCTGGATTCTGAGGTACTACGGAATATCAGTAAAACAATAAATAAAATCAACAGCAGTAGTATAACAATCCCACTGATTACTACTGTCATTGTATTTTTTTCCGTGTACTCTTTAAACATGCGGTAGCCTGTCTGGAAAAATCCCGCAGCCTGGTTCAATACCTCATTCAGGCTCTCTACCTGTATATTTGCTCCTGATGCTTCTTCTATCGTCTCCTCGACTAGATCCGTTTTCTTTTGAAGAAGCGTCTGCGCAGGAACAAAAGCAGTATTGAAGCTGCCCTGAAAACTTCCTACTGAAACACCGTTATATTTATAAGAAAGAGTTTTCTGATTACCATTTTCTGCCATAACCTCATATGTTACATCTGATTCAGCTGCCGTATTCGGAAGCGTAATGCTTCCACTGCAACCGGATACAGGAACCTGTTTTCCGGCAGATAATTGGAATTTCGAAGCCTCCCCAAGATATCCAAGACCCATTATATCATAAAAAGTACGCTTGGAAGCCTCTGCTTCGAACTTCTTTGTATTAAAATTTTCAAGTCCGTATTCAAGGATTTGTGCGGATTCATTGTAAGCCTTTCCTGCTCCGTTAACACGAAATACAACCGAAACAAGGCTTTTCCCATCCTTTTCCGCAAAAGTAACTAACGTATTCAGACATTGTGAGGTAAAACCTGTTTTACCTCCGGTACAATAGTCCCGATAATATTCTTCATCCCTCAGCATCATTTTCTGATGATTCAAAAATGAACGCTCTTCTTCTACAAGATTTGTCTTCGGAATGGTATGTTCCGTTGTGGTGGCAATCTCTTTAAATACAGGATTCTGATATGCTGCTTGTGCAATCAATGCCATGTCATGCGCGCAGGTATAATGATCCTCCTGATACAATCCATGTGGATTTGCAAAATGTGTGTTCACACATCCGATCTCTTCTGCTCTGGCATTCATCATATCAGCAAAACCGCTGATACTTCCTCCCATATACTCTGCAACGCCATTTGAAATATCATTAGCTGAAGCTAGCATGATCCCATATGCAGCATCCCGCAGCTTCATCTTTTCTCCAGGCTGAATACCCAGATGGGAACTTCCCTCCTCCAGGTCATAAACAATCTCAGAAAATGTAATCTCATCATCCAAATCACAATTTTCAACCAGTAACAGCGTTGTCATAATCTTTGTAACGCTGGCCGGATACATTGTCGCCGTTGCATTTTTACTGTACAAAAAAGTGCCTGTATCCATATCCATCACCACTGCTGACGCCGACTCTATAGACGGACCCTGGGGCCAGAGCGGAATTTTGTTGGACTCTATCTCGTAGTAATAGGAATCTGGAATAGGTTCCTCGGTTTCCTGCTCTTCCTCTCCGTCTTCTGCTCTCACCAAACCATAAGGCACTGACAAAATGGTCAGACAGAGAACTAAAAATCCTGCAATCAAGGCTTTCCAGTTTTTCATTCCAATTCTCCTCATATTCTGTTTTGCGCTATTTTGCCGCACTGTCAAATTTTTCAAAATCTGGCAAACTGCATGAAATAACATAGCACTATTAGTATAGGGGAAAGCGAAAAAAATTGCAAGCCATGCTGTGCAACTAATAACGATTTTTTTCCACTTTTACTGTATTATTCCATATATTGGAAATCATATTTTGCAGAAAAAGACTGTTATCTATTTCACACAAATAACAGCCCTTTCTGTCTCCCTACATATGATTATCCCTGAAAATTTTTATTCTATACCAATCAGAATTTACCTTTTGCTGCTGATCAGCAGATCTTCCTTTTCAATCTTCTTATTCTTGAGGCGCCATCGTAAAATATTCTACATACAGATCCATAAAATGTTCCACATCCATATCAAGAAGAACTTCTACTTTCTTTGCAAGCGGATTGATCACAAAATCATCCGGTCTGCGCGGATTTACCCGGTATCCAATCGAACGACCGTAATTCATCCCCATCGTTGTATCAATGTCCAGAGATCGTTCCTCAGAACCAGTTACAAAGGATGGGTCCAGAAGATAAAGTACTGTTACCTCATCCCAGAGTGTATTGGTATAATCTGGATTTCCTTCGTGATTCGGTCCGGAAATTTCCATAAACAACTTCGTTGCATACGTTTCCGGAGCAGCTTTTATCTTTTCATACGTATCATACGTAATACGAGCCTTCGCACAGATATCCTTCGGTACAATTACCTGACGGGCAAAATCGCTGTTCAGGCAAATCTTAATTGCTTCCGGATCTGCCCACCAGTTAAATTCCGCAGCCGCTGTTGTATTTCCTGGAACATCAATCGCACCACCCATATAAACAACCTGTTTTACAAGAGGAACGATTTCCGGATAACGTTTTACTGCCATCGCAAGATTTGTTCCAGCTCCAACACAGATGATCGTCACTTCTCCGGGATACTGCTTTACCTGTTCTGCAATAAAATCTACTGCATGTCCCTCCTGAGGCTCTATTGTCGGATAACCAATCACAGGCTCCTCCGGAAGATTCAGATAAGAATCCGGACGCGGCCCCCCCATATATCCGATATTTCCGCCCACAATGCCTGTCAGCATACCATTTTCAAGATAAGGCGTATGATCTCCCATCAATGGCTCTCCCATACCCATATAAACCGGAATATCCGTACGTCCTGCAAGTTCCAGATGGCGAAGCGTATAAGCTGTACTTGCTTCCACCCAGTTATTGCCAATTACCGTTGTAATGCCCAGTAGATCAATCTTTCCGGAATTGAGCATCATAAACAGAGCTTTTGTGTCATCTCCGAATACTCCATTATCAGTATCAAAAATAACTTTCATTTTTTCAGAATTCTCCTCACTTGCCACTGCGGAAGCTCCACAGATCAACAGTAACGCCACTGTTAACAACATCATTATTTTTTTCTTCATTTTGAAACCCTCCTTTTCTTTCCTTTTCTCTTTTAAAAACGAAACGTTTTTTAATTTTTGACAAAATCTTATCATTAATATAGAATTTAAAATTTTCGGATAATTTTTTATATTTTTCTGAATAACGTTTCATTTATATTTAAATTATATATAATATTTTTCATATTACCGTGATAACTGTCACTTTTTGGTAATTATTTACATAATTACAGAAAAAATATTCTTTTTAATCTTCTGATATGCAAAAATGGGCTGCTACAACATGCAGCATTCCTACAACCTATGATTTTGATGACTCTTACATCTATGTCATAGATTGTATGGATTCGCCGCTTTGCAACAACCCATTTTGTTCATTCAATTTAATAAGATTTTTTTAATTACTCCTGTACTGTTACATTTTCTGTCAGTGCTTCCAGTGCCTTTGCCTGAATCATATTCAGATAAGCGCTCTCTTTGATCGGATCTCCACCACTTTCGTACATTGCTTCAAAAGACTCATATCCATAATTCTGAGCCATAAGTTCATAATCCGCATCAGTAATTTCTATTTTTTCTGTTTCCAGAATCGCATTAAAATACAGTTCCAGATCCATATTCTCTTCTGCCATATCTACAAGCTCTTTCTGGAATTCTTCTTCTGTTATGCCGATAGCTTTCTCAAGAAACTCAGGTAATTCCATACCGTATCTTTCAGCGCTTGCTTCGTAATAATCTTGAATAAACGCTTCGGTATATTCCTTCAGCCCTTCCGGATAACCATTGATTTCTGAGGCTTCTTTTAACATAGAAAAAGCTTTATCATGCAAAGCTGATGTTTTCTGTTGTTCCAGATCTCCATCCATATAACTGCGCACATATTCTGTGTATGACGCAAGATCACTGAAATCACCATTTGTTACTGTACTTACAAGTTCATCTGTTATCTCCGGTACTCTTTTTACGGAATTCACAGTTACCGTAAATACAACCTCCTGGCCTGCCAGATCTTCATTTTTATATCCCTCCGGGAATGTCAGATTCAGATCCACCGTATCCCCTATCTTTACACCAACAAGTCCTTCTTCAAATCCTTCAATAAACATCCCGGAACCGATTGTCAGATCATGGCCTTCTGCTGTTCCGCCGTCGAACGCTTCTCCGTCTTTTTTTCCAACATAATCAATGTTAGCAGTATCGCCTTCCTCAACTGTTCCTTCTGTCAATTCCTCTGCTACGCCATCCACAGAAGCAGCTATACTTTTTAAACTGCTTTCCACATATTCGTTAATTTCTTCATCCGTATATACATCAGGCAATCCCAAATCCTTCTGGTTAATTACCAGATCTTTATAATCACCAAGTGTTACAAAATCAAGAGCCTTGTACGTCGGCCGCTCCATTGCTTCCTCCGTTTCCTCCTCTTTTGTCTCTGTTTCTGTTTCATCGGCTGCTTCTTCTGTCTCTGCTTCTGAAGCTTTCTCTGTCGTTGTTTCCGTTTCCTTTGCCTCTGTTTCCGCTTCTGCTACCTCGGTGTTTTTCTCTTCCGTTTCCTCTTTACTCTCCGTTTTTGCAGAAGCTGCTGTTGCTGCCATTCCGTGAACAGATGCTGCTGTAAGACAAAGGCTGCAAGCCAGCACTGCCATCAAATACTTTCTTTTCATGTTGTTTCTCCTTCCATTTTATAATTGTGGTTGGGCAATTACAAAATTTTTCCAAAGTCAAAACCAATATAAAATGAATAAAAAAGTTACCTCTTAACTTTAGCTTCTTATTTCTATTTATTTTATCTGGGTTCGTCCATCTTCACACAGTTTCGCAATCACCAAAATACTTTTCCTTTTATACCAGGAATCTATGTATCCAGAAACAGTATACTCGCAGGATGTTAAAATTCTGTGTTCATAATCACATAAATAGAAATAAATTTTTTTAATTATGTCCAATGTCTCCTCCCTTGTTCCTGTCCAGATAGAGTGCATTCTGCCCTCATAGAGTAAAAGGGAAAACCTACAAAGAAGGAATGGAGTATAAACACAGCACCAGCTGGAAAATAAAATTACAGATAACCCCGACAATTCGCTCTTTGGTCAATTTTAAACATTTCTATTAAAAATGGAGCCATTGCTCCATAGATGGTAACTCATCTATTTTACAACGACTCCTCCAAAAAATTTATATAAGATAAGCTTTTTTATTACTCTGTCTATTTTGAAGCTTTTTTCTTACTTCTTTCCCCTGCCAGTACGCCAATAAATACGATTGCTGCCAGCATGAGGAAAACCCAAAGTGCAATGTTTGTACTATCGCCTGTCTTCGGAGCCACTGTATTTGAATTTCCGATATCTGAATTACCCGGCTTGTCAGGTGTTTCTGGTTTTTCAGGCGTTTTCGGCTCGTCAGATGTTTCCAGCTTGTCAGATGTTTCTGGCTCATCGGATATTTCTGGTTTATCAGATGTTTCTGGCTTATCAGATATTTCTGGCTTATCAGATGTTTCTGGCTCGTCAGATGTTTCTGGCTCGTCAGATGTTTCTGGCTTATCAGATGTTTCTGGCTCGTCAGGTGTTTCTGGTTTATTCGTATCTTCCGAATCTGTCGGTTTATCCAGGTCATCAGGATATTTTTTCTTCTCATACACAACATGAATGCCATAATCTTCTGTTATATTCTCAAACGTATAGCTGTCCGGATACTGCGTGATGTCTACAGGCTCACCGTTTACCATCACACTTACTAATACATATCCTTCGTTCGGCTGATATTTGATCGTCTTGCTATCACCCTCATTTGCGGTTGCATCCGGATCAATCGTTCCGCCTTCTACGGATGTAGTTATAATATAATTAGCTTTTTTGAACACAACATGGATTGAATAGTTACCAAATATAGGCCCTTCGCCATAGCTGGATGTATACCCGTACTCTTTTATCTCGTTTTTGTCATACACACGCTCGACCCATTCCCAAGCGCTCAAACGTGATTCATAGCCTACTGTCAAACTTTCTATGACGTATCCTGGGTTTGGCTGATAGTGAACCTCCCATGGTAACCCAATAATTATAGATTCGCTTGGGTCAATGGTTCCGTTTTCTACTGATGTAGTTACTGAATACATTATTCCAAATGCAACTGAGATAAAATGATTCCCATCTATATTCTCAAATGTATAGCTATCCGGATATTCCTTAATATCTAGATCTTTGCCATCCACTATCACCCGGAATAAGGCGCATCCTTTATCCGGCGCATAGTGTATGGTTACAGTATCTCCCTCATTTACGGTTATACTCGGGTCGATGGTTCCCCCATCGGTTCCGGCTGTAGTATATATTGTATACTGTTTTTTATACACAACATGGATGTCATGATCTTCTTCTATATCCTCAAACATATAGCTATCAGGATACTTCGTGATATCTACATCTATGCCATCCACCGTCACACTTACTAAGACATAATTTTCTCCCGAATCTTTGTCCGGTTGGTAATTGATTGTCTTGCTATCACCCTTATTTACGGTTATACTCGGATCGATGGTTCCACCTTCTACAGATGTAGTTATCATAAACGACGCGCTGTCTGTTTCAGTAACAATATCAAGCAGAGGGTTTTCCATTATATCCTCAAATGTATCATCGTCTGGATTCCCCTCTATATCTTCCGGCTCCCCGTCTACCATCCCATTTGTTAAGACGGGGTCTTCGTTCAGCGTGTTTTCTGACTGCATTTCTGGAACCGTTTCAACTGCAAAAGCATTTACGGAGACATTACTTATCACGATGCTGCAGATAACAAACGAAACCAAAAATCGTTTGATCAAATTTGTTTTTGTTCTTTTTTCCACCTTTCTTCTTCCTTTCTATATGTTTAAAATTTGCCTTTTCGGCATCTATGTAATACAACATAATTATAGTTATGTTGTATTACATAGATCGGCTTATTTTTTATTAGTTTTTTAACGAAAAACGAACTTAAAATCATATAAATCCAAAAATTTCTGTACAAATCATGCCATTTATGATAATGTTAAAACATGGTAAATTTAAGTGTAATAGATCAATTTTTGGGATATTCTGAAGTTAATGCAAGGGATTGTGTACATGCCTGAGTTTCCTAATAAAAATGTACAAAATATATTTAGAATGGAATTTCAGATTCATAACGATAGAAACTATTTCAAATTCAGATATTACATAAAACAAACAACATAACTATAATTATGTAAGCAACGAAAGATGATCTAACCTCTTTTTATATTCTTTTGCACTTGTCGTCGTATAGATTCTTGTTGTTTCCACACAGGTATGTCCCAATATATCAGCAAGCCCTATGATATCTTTATATTTTTGATAGTATACGCTCGCAAACAAATAGCGTAAATTGTGCGGATAAATTTTTTTTTCTAAAACTTTTGCTTTGATTCCCATTTTTTTCATTTCTCTCCATACGTTACTTCGATTGACTGGCTTTCCTGACGCCGTTATAAATATTTTACCTTTCCCAATTTCAGCCTTATTCGCATAGTAGAGTAATTTCTTTTTTAATCTGTCAGGTATCAGGATCATTCTGACTTTTCCCTTATTACTGATCTGAATCTTTCCCTGTCTTACAGCGCTGACTGTAAAATATTTTAGTTCGCTGATTCGTATACCGGTAGAACCGATTGTTTCCATAATCAAAGCCAGTCGTTTCTCCCCTGTTTCATAAGCCTGTTTTACCAGATCCTTGTATTCTTTTTCGGAAAGCTCCTTCTCTTCCTCTCTAAATCCTGAATTCTGGACCTTGATTCGTTTTACTTTATAGTGGCTTAATCCTGAGAACTGTAAGAATTGGTTTAGGGCTGCCAACATTGAATTTACACTTGTTACTTTGTATTCCTGCCTTATTTTTATTTTGTAGTCCAGGACCTTTTCCCTTGTAATACATTTTGTTTCATCCAGAAAAGTGTAAAATCCTTTTATATCTCGTACATATTTTTCAATTGTCGCCGCACTCCTTTCTTCTTCAAAAAGATATTTTTTAAACATTTCGATGCTTTGTACTGATATTTTATTTTCTTTTTCCTTCTCCATTTTCATTCTCCTGTTCGTATATCGTCTTTATCTTTCATTTACTATTTTGCTGATTTGCATGTAGCAAATCAAATTTCTTACATTTGTGCTTACCTTTAACCCTTCACACACATAAAAAACAGCACTTTTCATCCCTGAAAAATGCTGTTTTTTATACGTTCCCTGCGAGAATCGAACTCACAACTAGCGCTTAGGAGGCGCTTATTATATCCATTTAACTAAGGGAACTTATCTATTATATTGTTAAAATATATCTTGCAAACCTTATAGCTTTTAAAAGTATAGTATACTGAAAGATGCTTTTCTTCGCACGGTACAGTATACTATATTTTTTCTGAAATTACAAGCAGGCGTTTATTCAAAATTTATGATTCCCTGCAGCCATATGGTCCCTTTGAAACGACGTCCAACCTCTACATCGCCCGTCAGATCCGCTTCATTGATACAGATATCAAAATTCATATCATTACATTCTACATTTAACTGATAGATATATTCTTTTGTAACAGAATTTCTCACCTTCATATAGGAATTAATATTTCCCATGATTTGGTATTTATCACATTCTATTCCATATGGCATAAAAAAGGTATCTACGATAGTATAAATGTCCTCTTCATATACCCTTCGCGAGAGCATAGAATACAAATCCATATCCTCAATGGTAAGACTCTCCATTGCCTCAGGATCGCCGTTTTTGGCAGCGCTCAGCAGCTGATTGCGCTTTGCCGAAATTTTCTTCTGTGAATCTATCTGATCGCTGTTTTTGCAGACCGGAAGCAGGACCATTCCGCTTGTCGAAAGCCCTGACAAAGTCGTTGCTGTCTTTCTGGTGAACAGTTCATTCAAAAGCTGCTCACGACAATAAACGGCTGCATTCTGAAGATAAAAGATCAGAGAAACGCCAATACGTCCATCGTCACAGACACCAGAATATGCGTTTCCGCTGACTTTTTTTTCTACCGTCACATCTTCCTTTGTTGTAATACCATTTCCCTTAAAATAAGGAAAATAATATTGTCTGTGGAAACCATCCTGATCGAGGTTTCCACAAAGTTTTATACCCATATCCGGGGCAAATTCTTTCTCCATCTCCAGAAAAACGCTCTGTTCCTCTTTTATCGTTTCCCGGCGATCAAAATTCTGATAAATTTCATCCAGAAGATTTTCTGCCTCGGCTTCTTTTTTTAAATTGCTAAAGCCTATTGCTCTTAAATAAGAATGCATGTTTTTCTCCAGATTTACTATTTGACAGTAATCAACTCCATGCCACCCATATATGGACGCAATGCTTCCGGAATGCGCACAGTTCCATCTGCATTCAGATTATTCTCCAGAAATGCAATCAGCATTCTCGGCGGAGCTACTACTGTATTATTTAAAGTATGTGCGAGATACTTTTTGCCATCTTTACCATTTACACGAATTTTAAGTCTTCTTGCCTGTGCGTCGCCAAGATTGGAGCAGCTTCCTACCTCAAAATACTTTTTCTGTCTCGGTGACCACGCTTCTACATCTACAGATTTTACTTTCAGATCAGCCAAATCGCCGGAACAGCATTCCAAAGTACGAACCGGTATATCAAGTGTGCGGAAGAAATCAACCGTATTCTGCCACAGCTTGTCAAACCACATCATACTGTCTTCCGGTTTGCAGACAACGATCATTTCCTGCTTTTCAAACTGATGAATCCGATAAACACCACGTTCTTCAATGCCGTGCGCTCCCTTTTCTTTGCGGAAACAAGGAGAGTAGCTGGTCAGTGTGTATGGAAGATTTTCTTCCGGAAGAATCTGATCAATAAATTTTCCGATCATAGAATGCTCACTTGTTCCGATCAGATAAAGATCTTCTCCTTCAATCTTATACATCATAGCATCCATCTCAGCAAAGCTCATAACTCCTGTCACAACATTGCTGCGAATCATATAAGGAGGAATGCAGTACGTAAATCCTCTTCCAATCATAAAATCTCTTGCATAAGAAAGAATTGCCGAGTGAAGTCTCGCCACATCACCCATCAGATAATAAAATCCGTTTCCTGCCACTCTTCCTGCAGCTTCCATATCAATACCATTAAATTTTTCCATGATTTCTGTATGGTATGGAATTTCAAAATCAGGTACCAGAGGTTCTCCGAATTTCTGTACCTCCACATTTTCACTGTCATCCTTTCCGATCGGAACAGATGGATCAATGATATTCGGAATCACCATCATATTCTTCAGAAGCTTCTCTTCCACTTCTTTCTCACGCTTATCAAGCTCAGCAGTCCGTGCAGCATTCTCTGTTACCTGTTTTTTTACCTCTTCAGCTTCTTCCTTTTTTCCCTGAGCCATCAACGCGCCAATCTGCTTGGATATTTTATTACGGTTTGCGCGAAGTGCCTCAACTTCCTTTTTAATATCTCTATTTTCCTGATCAAGCGCTAAAACTTCATCTACAAGAGCCAGTTTTTCATCCTGGAATTTATTCTTAATATTCTGTTTTACTATTTCTGGATTTTCTCTTACGAATTTAATATCTAACATGTTCTGCCTCCATTAACATTTTATCTTTCAGAAGCCTCTCATAGCTTCCATACAATCGTTTCAAAATCAAAAATACTCAAAGAATCTAATATTGCAAACTTCCAGGCAATTTATGCCACTGTTCTTAATCATATAACATTTATTTTTACAAGTAAAGGGGCTAACTTGGCATATCGTTAAAATAATTAACAGCCTGACGCAGCGCCTCCTTTTCCTCCTGTCCTAAAACGACGTAAGACTCACCCTTTACTATTTCTTTAATATAGGTATAACAACCTTCCCGCCCATGAATTGCATTCAGTACAAATCCTGAATCACTCTCATCCAGCATAGCAAGAGCAAAACTCAGCCTTCCTCCGACATCTGGAAATGCATCATATTTTACGATCCCTATTTTGTTGGCTGTACGGCTTTGCACATCTTTGATTCTGCGAATTTCATTTGCATGAATCTTGTTCAGCTCCACAATTTTATCTACTTCAATAAACTTTTGTGCAAAAGCTTTTTCCAGTGATGTTGCATCTCTTCCCTTCATAAAAATGCGATATCGTTTCATAAAACGTGTCATCTTCATGGATACCCTTACCATGTAAAGAAGCACAAATATCATAATTCCCATCATAATAATTACTATGATGCCCGGGTCAATCCCCAATGAATTTAAAATATTACTCTGCATTTATCTTCCCCTTTTATACAAATTGCATTTGTTTTAGTAAATATAATAAGTGATATTTCGAATCTATGACTTTTTCATGATTGATCACTGTGAATCGACTGAAAAAGATAGAGCAATCGTTCCAATTCTTCATTTGAATAATAATCAATTACTATTTTTCCCTGATTGTTCGCTTTGTGATTAATGGAAACCTTTGTTCCAAGCAAGGCCTTCATCTTTTCAGCAAAATCCTCATAAACAAATTCATTTTTGTTTTCTTTCTTATCCGTTTTTGCTTCCTTTGTCATGGATTTCATCAACTTTTCCACATCGCGCACATTGAGTTTTTCGTCAAATACGCGCTGCGCCAGTCGATATTGCAGTTCTTTATCCTCAACAGCCAACAAAGAACGGGCATGACCTGTCGAAATCATATCATCGATCAGCATTTGCTGTACACGTTCATCCAGCTTCAAAAGTCGCATTGAATTTGTAACAGCTGTTCGGCTTTTTGAAACACGCTCTGCCACTTCATCTTGTTTTAGATGAAATTCTGTAAGAAGCCGTTTAAAGGCAATTGCTTCTTCAATTGGATTTAAATTTTCTCTTTGTATATTTTCGATCAAAGAAATTTCTACAATCTGCTGTTCCGTAAAATCTTTAATAATAACAGGAACCTCTTTTACACCAGCTAATTTTGCTGCTCTCCATCTTCTCTCGCCAGCTATTATTTCATAATAGCCATCTCGCTTCTGAACAATCAAAGGCTGTAGGACACCAAACTGTTTTATTGAATCTGCCAGTTCAATGAGAGCATCTTCATCAAATTTTTTTCTTGGCTGTTCCCTGTTTGGTTCAATCTCTGTTATTTTTAATTTAATTTCTTCTTTTTTAATTACTGTCTTTACAACAGTTTCCTTTTCTTTTACAGTTTTCGTTTCCACTTTATTGTTTGTCTGTTTATTAGGAATTAGAGAATCCAATCCTTTCCCTAATCCTGTTTTTTTTACTGCCATTCTTCATCTCCCCTATGTATTACTTCTTCTGCCAAAAGGCGATATGCTTCTGCTCCTGCAGATTTGCTGTCATATGCAGTAATAGGCATTCCATAGCTCGGCGCTTCTGCCAAACGAACATTTCTCGGTATAATACTTTTATATATAGTTTGTTCCAGATTGCTCTTTACATTTTCAACTACCTGTAAAGAAAGATTCGTTCTGGCATCATACATTGTAAAGACTACACCTTCTATTTCAAGATCCGGGTTCAATCGGTCTTTCACTAAATCAATTGTGTGAATCAACTGACTTAATCCTTCTAATGCATAATACTCACATTGTATTGGCACCAGTACTGTATTCCCCGCACACATTGAATTGATCGTAAGCATATTTAACGAAGGTGGACAATCAATAAGAATAAAATTATACTTATCTTTTACTAGTTTCAAAGCATTTTTTAAAAGATTTTCTTTATCTTCTACTCCTATCAGCTCAATCTCTGCTCCTGCAAGATTAACATTAGAAGGAATAATAGATAAATTTTCATATATATTTTCTTTTATACATTGACCTATTTCTGCCTCACTGAGTAAAAGCTCATATACTGTATTTTCTTCTGTATCCTTATCAACGCCAAGCCCACTCGTTGTATTTCCCTGAGGATCCATATCAATAACAAGAACTTTTTGTCCACTTTCAGCAAGGGAGGCAGATAAATTAATCGTAGTTGTTGTTTTTCCAACTCCACCTTTCTGGTTGGCAACTACTATTATTCTCCCCATAATAATTATTTCTCCCTTCATTATTAGCTTTTATAAGTATATCACTAATTTAATTATTATTCTATAAAAAATGTTTCACGTGAAACATTCCTCTCTTTTACACAAAAATAATATCATAATTATGAAAGGATATTAAAATATGACGAACCTCATTTATAAATTCTTTTAAAGATACTCAAGTCACTCATTTTGTTTTTTTATTATTTCACTATATCTCTTTATTTCCTGTTTCATACTGTTAAGTTCTTTTTTACATCTATTTTTATTTCCATTTAAAAGAGCTAAACATAGTTCCGTTTTTGCATATAATTCAGATAAGAATTGTTGTAATACTTGATCGGATATTTCATAATCCAACTCACGGTTTAAATCTATTAGACTGTTTTCCTGCTTATTATTAACAGAGTTATTATTAGTTTCTTTTTCTTCCTCTTTGCTCTCATCCTCTATAATAAAATTTTTTGGACTAAAAAATTCATTCTGATCATTCGCATCTTCCTTTTCAGAATTTTCTAATTCTGCAAACATTTTTTCATATTCTGCCTTTTTTTGTAAATGAGTTTCTATTAAATCACGAACATATTCAATCTGCTGTTTAATTTGAGAAACAGAACTTATTGCTTTTTCTATTTTTTGACCAATCTCAGTATCTCTATTTCTCGGAGAAAAAATATTCGTATGGGTATTATTTTCCCTTTGTAATGACTCAGACCATTCTTCTGCGCTTGAAAGTTCGTTTAATAAATCTTTCATCTGTTTTTTTAATTTATCTAAAGTTTGATCATTTTCATCTGCTAATTTGTTAATATACTTTTTTATCATAAATAAATTCACACCTACTTAATTGATTAATTTTTTTAGGTATTTTATAAGACTCTAACTATAATCTCTTATGCTAATTCCATATAAAAAATCCTGGCATACATTTTTTTGTTATTTATATCATACATGAAAAAGAGTTAAAATAAAAGGGAAATTATTGGAGATTAAAATGTTTCACGTGAAACATTTGAGATTGAATATTTTACAATTCTATCTTATATTTTATTTTTAGGATTCAATTATTTCATTATTTGCAATCAATATTTATGTTGCTATTTTAGCCTTTTTATTCCATATATACTTGTCAATAAAAGGTATTGTGATATAATTAATATTATTATTTGTTACGTAATTTTTTTTATTTCCGTTTTGATAATATAATAACTAATTATTTCAAATACTATTAGTATTTAAGATTTTTCAAGACTATTTAACGAAATATGAGCCAATATATTCTTTTATTAATTTCAAAATTTATGTGAGACTATATTCTCAATAAGATTGTATAAATTTCTAAAAGTAGACACAGGGCATCATATAAAATAATCAACTTTTTTTCTTTTATTATTTACATGATGCTATATTTAGCCTACTATATTACAATACTTACCTTTGCATTAATTTTAAATCCAAAAGGAGACTCTTATGAAAAAATCAAAATCTTTTTTTAAAACTTGTATTACTGCACTTGGTTTAATGCATTGTATGAATGAATATATTAATTCTACATTTATTTCCCACTCGATCCACAAATCCGGGGGTAAATTTTATCATTGGAAACATGGAGATATCTATTACACTGTCTCTGATCATGATTCATTGAAAAGTCCAATTCTTTTGATTCATGATTTAACTGTATTTTCTTCTGAATATGAGTGGCATTCAATTATAAAAGAATTATCAAAATCGTATACTGTTTTTACACTTGATCTCATTGGCTGCGGAAGATCAGATAAACCGCAACTTACTTACACAAATTACTTTTATGTGCAAATGATAAACGATTTTATTACTGATGTCATTGGTCTTCCAACAAAAGTTGTTGCAACGGGATTATCCTCTTCTTTTGTTTTAATGGCCAATTTTATGAACAAAAATCTATTTTCTGAAATCGTTATAGTTAATCCAAAATCACTTACTTTATTGAAAAAGGCACCTGATACTTCTTCAAAAGTACTGAAAAAATTATTGAACCTTCCTATTGTCGGAAAAACTGTATATTATATGGCTGTTAATAAGCAAAACACAGAATACTATTTGACAGAAAAATGCTTTTGCAATCCATTTCATTTAACACAATCCATAACAAAAGCATATTATGATGCTGCTCATACTTGCAGCGGGAAAGGTAAAATGCTGCTTGCCAGTGTAGATGGATTTTATATTAACATCGACATTACCAAAGCTTTAAAACATGCAGGTAAAAATATAACTTTGATTTTGGGAGATCACAATGAAAATATAACGGATATTGAAAATTCCTATACCAGATTAAATCCGGAAATATCAACAAAGATTATAAAAAATACAAAGCTTCTTCCACAATTAGAAGATCCTGATACATTCTTAATGTTCATAAAATAAAAAAGCTATTACATTCATATAAAAACATATCAAATGAAAAATTTCCTTTAGATTTTTTTCTATCTGATATGTTTTTATTTTTCATGCAATAGCTCTGTTCATGATTCTTCTATCCTAAAGGCTCTTTTGATGGCATCCCGGCTTTTCTTGGATATTTTAAGGGTGTCCCTCGTTCTTTTTTTATAACAATCAAAGCACGACCAATCTCACTATCAGGAAGTAAAAAAGTTTTCTTTTCCTTTAGTTTTCCACCAAGCAGATAAAATGCTTTTTTTGCTCCTTCAATTTCAATATCGATATTTATCGATTTATAAGATATAAAACAACCATCTTTTTTTACAAAAGGAAGACAATATTCTGATAAAGAAGAAAGATTTGCTACTGCTCTGGAAACACACAAATCAAACTGTTCTCTGTATTCTCTTTTTCTTGCTGCATCCTCTGCTCTTGCATGAATTGCTGTTATATTTTCAAATCGAAGTTTATCGATTAATTCATTTAAAAATAAAATTCTCTTATTTAAGGAATCAAGCAGCACAACTTTTAAATGAGGAAATACAATTTTTAACGGAATTCCAGGAAAGCCTGCCCCTGTTCCTACGTCTATGAGTGTATTTACTTTTTCCAGATCAATAACTTTTATAAGTGATACACTGTCAACAAAATGCTTTAATACGACTTCCTCATATTCTGTTATCGCAGTCAGGTTCATAACTTCATTTTTTTCAATTAAATATTCATAATAAATTAGAAACTGTTCCATTTGTTGCTCGTTTAATTTTAAGCCTATTTTTTCAAAGCTTTCTTTTAAAACTAACTGATATTCTTCCACTTTTTTCATAAAAAAGCCTTCCAATCCTTTCAATTCCCCTACTGCCATCTCTCAATCAAAACTCAAATCATGAAAACCTGCCTCTTCATGCAAAACAGGACCTCTTTATAAATGAAGATTTTTTTCCAGATAAATCAACAAGACGGAAATATCTGCGGGCGAAACTCCGGCAATACGCGATGCCTGGCCGATCGAGGCTGGCTGGTACTGTTTTAATTTCTGCCGCGCTTCAATCCGAAGGCTTGGTACCTCATCGTAGTTCATATTTTCCGGTATTTTCTTCTGTTCCAGCTTTTGAAACTGTTTCACCTGATTTAACTGGCGTTGCAGATATCCTTCGTATTTTATATAAATATTCACCTGTTCTCCTATATCACAGGGAAGATCCGGTCTTTCCGGGTCCAAATCAGAAAGCATCTCATAGTTTAATTCCGGGCGCCTTATCAATTCTGCCAAAGTAACAGAGGATTTTAATTCTGTACTTCCACAAACTTTCAAATATTCCTGAATTTCTTTTCCTGCCCCAATATGTACTTTCCTGACTCGTTCTATTTCTTTTTTTATTGCTTCCTTTTTCTGAAGCAGTTTTTCATATCTATTATTATCAATAAGTCCTACTTCATATCCTTTTTCTGTAAGACGAATATCTGCGTTATCCTGTCGCAATAATAGTCGATATTCTGCCCGAGAAGTCATCATTCGATAAGGTTCCCGATTTTCTTTTGTTACCAGATCATCAATTAACACGCCAATATAAGCTTCTGAACGATCCAGAATCAACGGAAGCTTCCCTTTTATTTTCTGTACTGCATTAATTCCTGCAATCAATCCCTGTGCCGCTGCTTCTTCATATCCTGAGCTACCGTTAAACTGACCGGCACTGAATAATCCCTGAATATTTTTAAATTCCAGCGATAACTTTAATTGTCTTGCATCAATACAGTCATATTCAATTGCATATGCGTTGCGAACGATTTCAGCATGTTCCAGTCCCTTGACACTTCGATACATGTCAATCTGGACATCCTCTGGCAGGGAACTTGACATTCCTCCAATATACATTTCATTCGTATGTATTCCTTCTGGTTCGATAAATACCTGATGCCTGTTTTTATCCGCAAATTTTACAACTTTATCTTCAATTGAAGGACAATATCTCGGGCCAGTGCCCTCGATCATGCCAGAATAAAGCGGCGAACGATCCAGATTCTGTCTGATAATCTCATGTGTTTTTTCATTTGTATAAGTAAGCCAGCACGATATCTGCTCTTTCTGAACAGATGCCGGCTCTGTAGTAAAAGAAAAAGGAACAATTGTTTCATCGCCTTTTTGCTCTTCCATTTTTGAAAAATCTACGGATTTTCTGGAAATACGGGCCGGGGTACCTGTCTTAAAACGATATAACTCCA
This sequence comes from Blautia sp. St.27G3, assembly GCF_059728505.1. Taxonomy (NCBI): domain Bacteria; kingdom Bacillati; phylum Bacillota; class Clostridia; order Lachnospirales; family Lachnospiraceae; genus Blautia; species Blautia sp. St.27G3. Next base: position 1,994,219 of record NZ_BAAGFO010000001.1, read on the forward strand.
CTCCGTTTTTTTTGAGCGAATCGGTAAGATAATTTGCCGCCTGCAATCCATTTGGTCCCGTATAAGAACTGATATCTCCGTAAATACATCTTGCTTTCAGATATGTCCCTGTACAAAGCACAGCAGCCTTACAGTGATAAACGGCACCTGAATATGTTTTTACTCCTGTCAGTATTCCTTCTGAAACAAGAAGCTCTGTCACTTCCATCTGTTTTATAATCAGATTTTCCGTCTGCTCCAGAACCTGTCTCATACTTCTTGAATAGTCGGATTTATCCGCCTGTGCGCGAAGTGAATGGACGGCAGGTCCTTTTGATTTGTTCAGCATTTTAGACTGTATAAACGTTTTGTCAATATTTTTTCCCATCTCTCCGCCGAGAGCATCTATCTCGCGTACAAGATGTCCTTTTGAGCTTCCTCCAATATTGGGATTGCATGGCATCAAAGCAATACTGTCAACACTTACGGTAAACATCACTGTTTTCATTCCGAGCCGCGCGGCTGCAAGAGCCGCTTCACATCCGGCATGTCCTGCTCCTATTACTGCAACATCAATAAATTCTTCTACTCTGCCCATACTTTATTTCCCCATACAAAACTTTCCGAATATTTCATTTATCAGGTCTTCACTTGCTGTTTCGCCTGTAATCTCTCCAAGCGCTTCACACGCACTCATCAGGTCAATCGTAAAAAAATCCTCCGGCATGCCAAACGAAATGCTTTCCTGTACTTTTTTCAAGCTTTCCTCTGCGCGAATCAGCGACGCTTTCTGCCTGGCATTCGTAATATAAATCTCATGATTAAAAGAAATATTTCCTGTATAAAACATTTCTTTAATCTTCTTTTCCAAAAGATCAATTCCTTTATTTTCTTTTACAGAAATACTGATAATGGGATACTCTTTTCCGATAAAATCTTGAATCTTTTCTTCCGTAGTTTCCTGTACAAGATCTGATTTATTTAACAAAATAACTGCCTTTTTGTCTGACAAATAATTGAGAATTTCTCTGTCATTTTCATCCGGCTGTGTGGAAGAATCTACTACATAAAGAATTAAATCAGCGTTCGCCGCCTTTTCTTTTGCTCTCTCCACACCAATTTTTTCTACCATATCCTCTGATTGACGAATCCCAGCCGTATCTATAAGTTTTAACGTAATGCCCTCGAAATGAATGGTCTCTTCAAGCGTATCTCTTGTCGTTCCTGCTATATTTGTGACAATTGCTCTTTCCTCACCAATCAAAGCATTCATAAGAGAGGATTTTCCTGCATTTGGTTTACCCAGTATGACCGTTTGTACTCCCTCTTTGATGAGCCGTCCATTATCCGCGGATACAATAAGATCTTTCAATTCTTTCAACATATTCCCTGTCTTTTCCGCCAGTCCTTCCGGATAACCTTCTAAACTGATATGCTCCGGATCATCTAACGCCGATTCAATAAAAGCGATCTCATAAAGTATATCTTCTCTTAACCTTTTTATTTTCTGAAAAACAGAACCCTTTAACTGGCTTAAAGAACTCTGAAGGGCATATTCATTTTCAGACTGAATAATATCCATAACCGCTTCTGCCTGGGATAGATCAAGCCTTCCATTCAAAAAAGCACGTTTTGTAAATTCTCCGGGTTCAGCAGGTCTTGCTCCATGCTTAATGACAGCATCCAGCACCTTTTTCATCGCATACACACCGCCATGACAGTTAATTTCCACCGTATCTTCCGCAGTAAAACTTCTAGGGGCACGCATCAGAACAACAAGAACTTCATCCACCGGATCATCTCCATCATATATATATCCATAATGAACTGTATGAGAATCCTGATCTGCGATTCTCTTTCTGTTCTTTTTGGAACGATAAACGCGATCCACAACAGAAATTGCTTCACTTCCACTTACACGTATAATTCCGATTCCTGAACCACCTGCCGCAGTAGAAATTGCTGCAATCGTATCTCCCTTCATCTTTCTGCCCCCATCTCCTGTTTTATGCCAACCTATCATATCACATTTAACATACTTTTTCATCAGATTATCCAATTATTTTTTATTTAAGAATCTTATCACTACGCTTATACAATTAACTTTTTTTAAGCGTCTAAAAAATAAGACCCCGTATCTTGCAAGAAAAAGAAGGAGTGAATACTTTCTGAAACTCCTTTTTTTCTGTAGGATACGAGGTCATCCTCTTACCACACTATAACTAATCTACTGTTTCTTCCTTAATGTAACTACCACTTTTCTGCACGGCTCATCCCCTTCACTATGTGTTGTGACATAAGGATCATTCTGAAGTGCAGAATGAATAATTCTTCTCTCATAAGGATTCATCGGCTCAAGAAATACTGGGCGTCTTGTTTTCTTTACTTTAAAAGCAATATTCTTTGCAAGATTTTCCAGAGTTGCTTTTCTTCTCTCTCTGTAATCTTCTGTATCAAGCTTTACTCTTACGTAGGAAGCTTTTCCTTTGTTTACAACAAGGCTTGTCAGATACTGAAGTGAATCAAGCGTCTGTCCTCTCTTTCCAATCAGAAGACCCATATCCTCGCCGGAGAGATCAACGGACAGAGTATCATCTTCATATACAGACTTCACTTCCACATCCATTTCCATTGTACGTAGAACATCTTTCAGGAACGTTTCAGCTCTGCGAATTGCTTCCTCCGGATTTGCCGGTATTCTTGGCTGCTTTGGAGTACTCTCTTCTTTTGCCGTCTCTTCCTTTATTTCTTTGGTGATTTCTTTTGCTTCAGGTTTTTTCTCTCTTCTCTTTTCCTGCTTTTCTTCTCTCTTGAATTCCTTTTTTACTTCTTTGTGGAACTCTTTGTTTTCCTTCTTTTCCTCTTTCTTTTCTTCTTTTTCTTCCTTTTTCTCTTTACTTATTTCTCTGCTAAATTCTTTATTCGTTTCCTTTTTGATCTCTTTTTTTGCCTCTTTTTTAATCTCTTTTTTTGTTGCTTCCTTGTTCCCGAATACCTCTTTTAACAGATCATCGTCCGTATATTTCTTTTTTGCTTCGATTACAGCTTTTTTTCCGCCAATTCCAAAGAACCCTGCTGATCCTTTTTCAATTACGGTATATTCAATATTATCTTTACTTGTTCCAAGCAAAATGGAAGCCTCTGTCAGCGCGTCTTCCACTGTTTTTGCTGTTACTTTTATAGAATCCATAATCGGCCTCCCTCTTATTTCTTTCCGTTTCTCTCATTAAACTGTTTTACCATTTGTGCCTTTGATGCAAGACTTCCAGGCTTTGCAGTCGTTGTATTTTTATAATAATCCGTTGATTTTTTTATCTTTTCATCCCGTTCTTCCTGAGATATTTCTTCATGTTCAATATTTTTCGTATTGATCTTTGCAGTATTTGATATCTTCTGGGGCGGCAACCCCTTTTTCTCTCTCTTTTTATTCGCTTTTTCCAGATTCTTTTTCAAAATTTCGTCCAGATCAAGCTTATCAATTTTTTTATTGATAAAGAACTGTTGAATACCTCTTACTACTGCACCGGCAATCCAGTAAATACCCATACCGACAGGAAGCGTCAGACAGAATACTGCGGACATCAGCGGCATTACTGTATTCATGGTTTTCATGGTATTTGCCATGGTATCCGCCTGTCCATTCGTATTAGCATTTGAATTTGGATTCATTGCAGTCATCAGCTTTGTATTTAACCACTGAGATAATGCGGAAAGAATCGGAATCAAGGCTGCTCCTATCGCAAGAAGAATTGCTCCCGTGGAAATTGCACGCATAAAAATCTGCATAGGTGCATCTGCAATATTTAGTCCAAGAAAATAATTCATCTTATCGACATGTGTCTGTGTATCTGTTACTGTTTTTGCAATATCCGGAAATTTATCAGCAAGCGCTGTCCAGTTATCCGGTTTGAATTTATACATGACATCAATCAGTGTGTTTTCTGTCATCTCTTTGAATGTAACAGAATTAGCCTTTGCCATCTCTGCCATAAATTCTTCCACACCAGACATTGTCATCAGCTTCTGTGCCAGAGGAAGAAATGCATTCTTTACAGAGGTAACATAAGCTGGAATATTCCAGATCACGCGATAAAGTGCAAACAGAATCGGCATCTGTATGATAAGCTGCAAACAGCTTCCCATCGGATTTACACCATATTTTGCATAGACAGCCTGTGTCTCTTCATTCATTTTCATCATGGCTGCCTGATCCTGATTTTTACCTTTATATTTTTTCTGAATTGCCTGTAATTCAGGATTCATTCTTGCAGACAGTCTTGAAAACTTTTGCTGCTGAATCGTAAGCGGCATCAGGATCATGTAAATGACTATCGTAAATAAGATAATACAAAGACCGATATTTGCGATACCGATCTTTTCCTGAAGCAAGAATATCGCATTCATAATATAACCAAGCAGACTGGCCACAGGTCCTATAATGAATGTTGTACTTTTTGTCAATAACATTCTTTAAATTCCTCCTCATGGAACGGGATCATATCCGCCTTTTGAAAAAGGATTACACCGTAGGATTCTCCATACAGCCAAAATACCTCCTCTGAGAGCTCCGTATTTCTGAATCGCTTCCAGACCATACTGGGAACAAGTCGGAATATAAGGACATCTTGTTCTTTTCATCGGCGAAAGATACTTCTGATAAAATTTGATCAGATAAATCAATAATTTTTTCATTTTTTACTTCTTCTTAAACCTTTTTTTCCGCTTCTTTTTCCTGTTCTGCATGCAAAATACCATGCAGACGTCCAAGATGAAGCAGTGCGCTCTCGATATCAAAGAAATTTTTTTCTTTAGCGCTGGGCCTTGCAATAATCACAAGATCAAGGCCATCAACAAATTTTTCTTCATTTAAACGATAGCTCTCACGAATCAGCCTTGTAATTCGATGTCTTACTACACTGTTGCCAACCTTTTTACTGACTGATATACCAATACGGTTTCTCTGCGTATCCTGCTTTAACATATACATGACCAGATATCTGTTTGCATAAGATTTTCCTTTTCGGTAAACACGCTGAAAATCACCGTATTTTTTTAAGGATTCTGAAAATACCATATTTCGTTCCTTTAAAAATTTTCTGATAAAAGAAAAGGCCACAAATCTGCGGCCTATGCTGACAATACTTTTCTTCCTTTTGCTCTTCTTGCAGCTAAGACTTTTCTTCCGCCTGCTGTACTCATTCTCGCTCTGAATCCATGAACTTTTGATCTGGATCTCTTTTTCGGCTGAAATGTCATTTTCATAAACGGGCACCTCCTTTTTTCTAACCAAATCTATGGTAATAATGGTATTGATTGGTCATGTATATTTTAAGAAAACATCGCTTCAATTATATTCAATAATATAAGGGAAGTCAAGCATTTTATAAGGCTTTCACGGTTTATAAAAAATATGTGGATAACCTTCTTTCACTTCATACACATAGATAAAATATCCTTATTTCTTGCCTTTTTTCTTTTGTTCAAGAACTTTTTCACACACTATTGAAAAGTTATCCACAACTTATCAACAAATTGTGGATAAACTTACGTAAACTATTTTTCTTTCTTTAATGGTAACAAAAAGGTAAT